>NZ_CP041198.1:2935864-4403796 GCF_006517815.1 Pseudarthrobacter sp. NIBRBAC000502770 | reverse complement strand
GCCTGCTTGGCTGTACTCGATGTAGCCCGCCCCCTCACCGAGGACGAATCCCGGTCGTTCTTGGCGATGCTCCGGCTCGTTCGGAGGAAGCGTGAACGGAACCAGCTGCGCACGTCGTATCACGACGCGAAAAAGCGGCTGGACAAGATCGGGTTCTCGATCCCCCCGCACATGCAGGACTTCGCTGTTGTGCTGGGCTGGCCTAACAAGGCCGTAAAGGTCCCGGCTCGCAGGGTCCGTCCCGACGGCTTCACGCTTCCCCGCCAGTCCACGATGCTGGCCGAGCTCGAAGAGGTCTTTGGGGAGAACTACTTCGCGGCCGTCGAGCGCATGGCCATCGAAGCATCCCTGCAGCACTCCGTGTCATTCGTCTTCGTGACTCCCGGCGACACCGACGCCGGCGAGCCGGAGATCATCGTGGCCGCACGCACCGCACTGGAAGCAACGGCCGAGATTGACACGCGCACGAACCGCGTAACCAAAGCCCTAGAACTGGTCGGACGCTGGGAGGCCCTGCTCTACCTCCCGGGCGAGACTCTGCGGCTTCAGTACCTCCGCAGCGAGTGGATGGTCACAGCGGTCTACACGGGCGTCAAGAACCGCGTCACCTGCACCCCGTACGTGTGGGGCCGATCGCTTGAACGCCCTTTTGGGTACTCGCGCATCACGCGCCCACTCATGGGCTTCACGGACATGGCCGTACGCACCATGCTCCGGCAGGAGGTCAACGCGGAGTTCTACGGCGCTCCGCAGCGGGCCCTGCTTGGTGCCGAGGAAGAGCACTTCCTTGACGCGACCGGCAAGCGGATCTCCCCGCTGGACGCGCTCATCGGCGGCGTCTGGGCCCTGCCCAACACCCGCGACGAGGAAACGGGCGACTTGGTCAAGCCGACGCTGCAGCAGCTGACGCAGGCGACCTTTCAGCCGCACGGCGAGATGCTCAAGAGCATCGGCCTGATGGTGTCCAGCGAAACGTCCATCCCGGTCGGCTACCTCGGCATCATCCACGACAACCCTTCCTCGGCAGATGCCATCCGCGCCAACGAGTCGGACCTCGTCTCTGTTGTGGAAGCGGAACTGCCCAGCATCGGGATGTCCCGCGTGGACCTCGCCCGGAACGTACTGGCCGTGAAGCACGGGGAATGGACGCCCGCCATGGAGGCTGAGTTGCGCGGCCTCTCCGCGCACTTCATGGACCCAGGCACGACGTCGAAGGCCGCCCAGGCTGATGCCGGCCTGAAGTTCACGCAGACCTTCCCCGACGGCGATCCTGAGGTCGCCATGGAGGTCTACGGGCTGGACAAGTCGAAGATCGAGCGGATGAACGCTTACCGGGCGAAGAAGGAAGGCGCGAACAAGCTGGCCGCGATGGTTGCTGCTGCGAGGTCTTCCGCCAACCCGGTGTTCAGCGCCCCTGATCAGAGCGCGGGCGTGCAGTAGTGGTTTCCCGGGATTCGATTGAGCAGCATCGGGCGGCAGCCGCCGACCTTTCGGAGTTGGTGGCCACCGAGTTGGCCGCATATTTCGCAGCGCTCGACCTGTCCCGCCCGGAGCCTGTCCGGAATGCCCTGCTGGACTTCATGCCGCTGCTGATCTCCGAGTACGGGCAGGTCGCGCAGTCGCTGGCTATCGAGTGGTATGAGCAGCTGCGCTTCGAGTCGGGAGCCACGGCACGCTTCCTGGTCACTGCTCCCCCGGCGCCCTCGGTCACGCCTGAGCGCGTCGAAGCGAAGGTCCGCTACCTTGCCGCGCAGTTGTGGACTCCGGAGCCGGAGAAGATGCTGGCCGGGCTGTCCACGGCGTCGGACAAGTACGTGAAGCAGTTCGGCCGCGACACGATCTCGTGGAATGCGGGGCAAGAAGGCGCGGGCTACGCGAGGGTGCCAACTGGTGCTATCACGTGCGCGTTCTGCCTTGTGCAGGCGAGCCGCAGCGCCGTCTACTACTCCCGCGAGTCGGCCGGCGACGTTGATGGCACGGGCTTCGGGGACGACTACCACGGTCATTGCGACTGCGAGGTAGTGCGGATCGGGCCGGGCGAGGACTACCCGCCCGGATACCTCCCCGACGACTACTACGACATGTACCGAGTTGGCCACGACGCGACGCGCACGGATCCGGAAGTCATTGCCTTCATGGACTCGCTGGACCCGCACGACCCAAACCGGCTGATCAAGGGCGTCGCTTTCGCGATGCGCCGCGAGTTCCCCGATCAGCTCAAGGACGGCGTTCACGCGCACTAGTTTCCCTTCCGTGCGATGCGGCAGGGGTTTTTCGCCGTGCGATGCGGCATTCACCGAAGGAGCATTTCCCTTGAACAAGCGATTCCCCCATGGCATCGACATCACCGCGCCGGGCGGCGTCACCGCCCTCATGGACTTCCACCGGCTGACCTTCGGGGATGCCGTCATGGAGGAAGGCACCGGCGGTAACGACGGCGGTCAGGGCCGCGGCGGCCAGCAGCAGAACGCCGAACAGGGCGACAAGCCCAAGGGCGGCGACGACAAGCCCCTCGGCGAAGGCGGCATCAAGGCTTTGCAGGCTGAGCGCGACGCTCGCACCAAAGCCGAGAAGGACCTTGCCGATGCGCGGGCGCAGCTGCAGAAGATCAAGGACGGCGAGCTGTCCGACATCCAGCGGGCCCAGAAGGAACGCGACGACGCTACTGCCAACGTGCAGAAGCTCGAGCGAGAGAACTGGCGCCTCTCCGCGCTGACGAATCACCCCGTTCCCGAAAAGTACCGGCATCTGGTGACCGGCACGGACGCGACCAGCTACACCGAGTCCGCGAAGGCCATCTCCGAACTCGCTGCTGCTGCTGAGGGAAAGGCTCCAAAGCCTGATCCGGTCCCCCGGTCGGGCGACCGCTCCACCGACAACGACGCAACCGGCGGGGGCATCAATGCTGCCCGGCGGAAAGCGGCGGAAAACCGACACAAATCTTAGGAAGGAACCACCATGCCAAAGCTCCGTCGTGAGACTTACGGCAGCGGCGACCAGACTTGGCTCGCCTCTACCCATGGGATCTCCAACGCTCCCACCGGGACGCTGGATCTGGCTGAGTTCACCGCAGCCACCCACTACCCCGACGGCTACATCCCGTCCGGCACCCCGGTCGACGTGACCGACCTCGGCGCCGTTGTGCCGTACACCGCTCCGGCCGCCGGGTCCCCCGCGCTGAAGCTCGGCTTCGTGCTGTTTGACCTCCCGGTCGAAGGCGGCGAAGTCACTCCGGCTGCCATCCTGCGCCACGGCGCAGTGATTGCCGCCAATGTCCCCGGTAACTTCACTGCCCCCGCATCCGCGCCGGGCTTCATCTTTGAGTAAGGAAAGGGGAATCATGCCTCTTTGGACTGACCTGATTGATCCTGTCGAACTGACGCAGGAAGCCCGTATCGCCGCCGATGAGCTGGAGGCCCAGAAGGGTTCCCTGGCGCGCTGGCTGCCCAGCGTGGAAGTGGCCGACATTTCCATCAAGGTGGTCAAGGGCGAGAACGGCCTGATTGAGGAAGCCCAGTTCCGCGCTTACGACGCGGAACCGGAGATCGCTGGCTCCCGTGGCGGCGAATCCTTCATCATCGAACTGCCGGCCCTCGGCCAGAAGCGGCCCATCTCCGAATACCAGCAGCTGCGGAACCGCAACGCTGGCGACGGGGTCATGCGCGCTTCCATCGTGAAGCACGCCAAGGCTGTCGCCCAGGCAATCGTGTCGCGCATGGAACGCCAGCGCGGCGTCGCCCTGAACACCGGCAAGTCGACCATCAATGATCGGCGGTTCAAGTCGGACGACGACTTCGGCCGCGACCCGGGCCACAACGTAACGGCCGCGAGCCTGTGGACCTCGTCCACGGTGTCCCGCCTCCGCGACCTTGAGGCGTGGGTTGACGCCTATGTCGACACGAACGGCCGCGAGCCCGGCGCGATCCTGATGTCCAAGCGCGTCTTCCGCGCCCTGGCCGCAGGTGACGAGTTCGCGACGATCCTCGCCAACGGTTCCAGCCGTCGTGCCACCGATGAGCAGGTCCGTGCAGTGATCTCCGGTGCAGGTCTGCCGGACATCGAACTGTACGACCGCCGGACCAGTGCCGGCCTGATCATCCCGGATGATCGCCTGCTGCTGCTGCCCGAACCGGGCGAGCCCACCGCCGAAGAGGCCAACGAGCTCGGCGCCTCCTACTGGGGTCAGACCCTGACCTCGATGGACGAGAGCTACGGCATCGCCGAAGTGGATCAGCCGGGCATTGTTGTGGGCGCCACCCGCTCCGAGAGCATCCCGATGATCGCGCAGGTCGAGTCCGACGCGATCGGCCTTCCCATACTGGCCAACGCGAACCTGTCCTTCGTGGCCAAGGTTCTTTAGCCCGCATTGCTGCCGGGATGCGCACAGCCGCGTCCCGGCAGCGCTGTAAAGGAGCAAGAATGCCAAAATTCGCAGCACACACATTCGTCCATGACGGGCTGACTTCGCACAGCTTCGCACCCGGCGACGAGGTTCCGGAATGGGCTCTCGAGCAGGTCGGGGACCATGTCCTCGTACCCGAGGAAAAGGCCGAATCCGAAGACCCCGGCACTCCCGCTGATTCCGGCGCACAGGATCAGGATCCGGGAACAGGCGACGAGAACGACCCGGACGGCGATAAGGACGACGACAGCGACGGCGAGGACTCCACCCCTCCGCCGGCCGATGACCAGCCAGACTTCACCGCGCCTGCCCCGGCGCGCCGCGGCCGCACCCGGAAGCAGTAGCCCTCGTGGCCGGCGACTACGCGGACCTGGCCGACCTCAAGCTGCATTGGTCCAAGCTGCCGGCCGAGGATGAAGCTGACGCGACGCAGAAGCTTCACGAAGCATCCGTCGAGGTCCGGGGCAATTACCCGGACCTCGACGCTCGCATCGGTTCCGGCAGCTTGGACCCTGAGATCCCGAAGCTCGTTGTTTGCCGGATGGTAAAGCGCGCGCTGGATGTCAGCGAGGACGCCCCGACGGCGGGCTTTGAGTCGATGCAGTTCGGCACTGGCCCATTCACGGTGGGCGGCAAGGTGCACAACCCTGACGGCAATGTGTACCTCTCGGCTGCCGACAAGCGGCTGCTCGGCAACTCGCGTTCCAAGCGACAAGCCTGGACGATCCACCCGGGAGGCTGACATGGGCATCGTGAGAATGTTCCCGAAGAGTTGGCGCGTTGACGTCACCGTTGTTCGCGGCGGCGGCCGCGACGCCAAGGGTAACCCCCTGCCGCCATCAGAGGTAGCAGTCAAGGACTGCATCATCGGTCCGCGAGCTACGAGCGATCCTGTGGACCGTTCGGACCTCGTGGACAGCAAGGCCGTCCTGTACCGCGACCCGGATCCGGACTTCTCCTTCCGGCCCACGGATCGTGTGCGCGTGCCCACAGGCGCGCGCATGGCCGGGGAATGGTCGGTTGACGGCCGCCCTGGAGAGTGGCCGCTGGGCGTCGAGGTCGGGCTGGTGCGGTCGTGAGCCGGTACAAGCCCGACGACTACGGTCTGCGGAAGCTGGGCCAGTCCCAGGGCATGGGAGACGCGACGTTGGCGGTCGCCAAGCGAATGGCCGGGAACGCGCAAGCAGTTGGCGACTCGAAATACGAAGCAGAAAACCGGACGGTCACCGCCGGCTGGGCCAACGAGAAGCGATCCGGCGCCGTCGTCCGCGAGTCCGAACCTCATTGGCGCGACTGGCGGGATTCGATCCTGCTGCGAGTGGCCGCGGCCATGAAAGTGAGGAAGAAATGAGCGACGCGCTTGTCTTCCCGGACACCCGAGGCGCACTCTTTGACCTGATCGACGACTCGACCCACGAGGGCGAAACGGTCAGAGCGGTCTACCACCTGCCGGCCGACGAGTACGGAAGCCTTCAGGCGCCCTTCCCCATCGCTCACATCTATGGCGCGCCGGGCGGAACCATCGGTTACATCGACCGGGTGGACCGGCGTGTCATCGATGTCTACGCCCCGGGGGAACAGGCGGTGAACGTCCTCGAATCCATCACCGCATTTATCTGCGGCGCCGCGATCGAGACTCCATCTGCCTATCTCGATGAGATCTCGTGCGAGACATCGCCGGAGGACATCCCCTACCAGTCCGACACACTCAACAAGGCCACGGCAACCTTTCTGGTCACGACGCGGCCGATCAACTAGCCCCTCCCGGGGATTCATCACAAAACCATGAGCCCTTGAAAGGGGTTACTCGCTATGCCTACATTCGCAACCCAGATGGCTGCCGCCGACGAGCGCGCACTCATCCGTAAGATTCAGCGGGCCATCGGTTTCCTGGCACCGAAGACCGTCGACCTTCCCACCTCGCTTTACAACGCAGGTTCGCTCATTGATCTCAAAGCTGAGGGCTTCCTGCCCGTGGGCATCATCTCGCCCGACGGCTGGAGCTTCGGCCGGGACATTTCCAAGGAAGATATCGACGCCCTTGGCTACGCGTCGCCGGTCCGCTCTGACACCACCAAGGTGGCCCGCAGCGTGACCTTCACGCCCTTGGAGAAGGGCCGCCGGCACATGCTGGAGCTTCAGCTTGGCATGGACCTGTCCGGCGTCACCCAGGACCCGACCACGGGCGAGATCGTCATCGACGAGCCGGACCTGCCTGTCAATGCGGAGTACCGGCTGCTCGTGCTGGGCGATGACGGCCCGGCCGCTGAGAACTGGATCCTCGGCAAGGGCTTCGGCAGCGTGAAGCTCGCTTCCACGGCTGAAGAGGTCTGGGGCCAGTCCGGCGCCATCGCCTCGCAGATCACCCTGGACATCTCCACGGACGACGAGGTCGGTACTCCCGTGCGCCACTTCATGGCCGGTACCGGCGCCGTGACGCACAAGGACGTACTCGGCTTCACCCAGGCTACTCCGTAGCCCTCACTGACTGTTGGGGCGCCGTCTCCGGGTGTGCGGCGCCCCAGCTTCAACCTCACAACACCCGACTAGCTCTAAGGAGTCAGAATGCCACGCTTCGAAAAGGACGGCCTCGCGCCCGTCGAAACCTCGAACGCTCGCGAAGCCGTGCAGCTGCGCGCCCAGGGCTTCACCGAGTTCAAGGCCCGAACGAAGGAAGTCCGCGCTACGGATGCCGCCAACGCTGTCACAGCTGCGCAGCCGGCGGACAAGGCAGCATCCGACGCTGCAGCACCAAAGCCCAAGTAAATCCCAACCCTCAACACCCGGAGGTAACACCATGGCACCCGCCAAAGACAAGCCCACCGTCCACGCATCACTGACCGCGCTCCGCAAGGAAATCGATCGGCCCGATCCGTTCGCTATCGCGCTGAGCAACTCGAAGATCATCACCTTCCCGGACCTCAACGCCATGGAGTCTGAAGCATCAGACGACCTGCTGGAGAAGATCGAATCCGGCCGGAGGAACTGGGAGGTCCTCAACGAGTGGCTGTCGCCTGAAGACGCCGAAGCGCTGCGGGCCGAGAAGCTCACCCGTGCCGAGCTGGTCCACGTGATGAAAGCCGCCTCGAAGTACTACCAGGACCACTACGGCACCGCGGGGGAAGGCATCGCCTCCGCGAGCTGATCACGCGCTACCGCCCCCAGGTCCGCGCCGACCTCCTATCGGTGTACGGCGTGGACCTGGCGGAGTGGTACGTGGCGGGCCGGTGGGTAGGGCTACTCGATCTGATCGACGGCCTGCCCGCCGCTTGCAGGCTCAACGAGGCAATCGTGAACGACCCGGACGCCGCGGCCGTGATCGCGAAGATGCCCAAGCCAGACACCGAGTGGTCGCCGCGAGTCGCGGAGTTCGACCTCAAGGTCCATCTGCTGCGCGAAATTCTTCACGCGGTCCAACAAAACGGACAGATCACCATCGGCGCCGCCGGTGGTAAGCCCAGCGAAATCAAGCCCTTCCCCGCCCCAAGCACTGAGGTGGACCGCGCCATCGCGGCCCTCGAACGGCAGTGGGCGGAGTCATTCGTGACCCGGTTCGGATTTGATGCCGCTGACATCTGAATAGAGATTGAGGTGCCCTATGCCAGTCGTCGGCATCGCTGAAGTTCTCGTGGAGCCGGTCTTCACCGGGACCCAACGGAAGATCTCCAAGGTGTTCAGCCCCGCAGCCGACAAGGCTGGCAGCGATGCGGGTTCGAAGATGGGCAAGAGCATGGCCTCTGCCTTCTCCGCAGAGACTGCAGGGCTTGAACTCGAGGTATCGAAGTACAGCCGGTCCGTTGCGCAGGCAGAAAAGGACATCACGGCTGCCAAGGCCAAGATGGCTACGGCATCGGCCGCTGAGTCCAAGGCTCTGGGTGACCTCCGTGTAGGCGAACTGAAGCTGCAGGAGATCCGGGAGAACTCGCGGGCCAAGGCATCTCAGATCGCTGCCGCGGAGGAGCGGCTCGACGTCGTCCGCCAGAAGGCGGCCGATGCCACGGCGAAGCGGGAGTCGGCCGAGAGCTCCCTCACCAGGGCAACCAGCAACTTGAGCGCCGCCCAGCATGGTTCTGCCGAGGCTGCCTCCAAGCTTGAAGCCCACATGAAGCGTCTGGGGGACGAAGCGGAGAACTCCGAGCGGAAGACCGGCCGTTTCAGCAACATGCTGAGGGGCTCTTTCGGTGAGAGTCCCCTGGCAGACCTCGCCGCCAAGTTGAGCGGAGACTCGGACCGCGTCCGCGTTGACCTGCGGAAACTGTCCTCGGACATGTCAAAGGAAAGCGCCAAGGGCGGCATGGCCTTCGCCAAGGGATTCGGCCTGGTCGTTGGCGGATTGTCAGGTATCGCCCCCGCAGCCGGCGCCGCAGGAGCAGGAGCCCTCAGCGCCGCCGGGAACGTTGTGACCTTGGCAGCATCGCTGACCTCGCTGGCTGGCATTGCTGCCCTGGTCCCGGCCGGGCTGATGTCCGTCGGCGCTGGGGCGGGCGTGCTGGTCACGGCATTCTCCGGCGTGGGCGAGGCACTGAAGACCTCCACCGAGCAGTCGGGCAAGGTAGTCGGCAACGCGAAGCTGAACGCGATGGCGCTGGAGGACGCTGCCCGGAACATCACCAGGGCCGAGCAGAACGCGGCCGACTCGCAGGTCCAGTCCGCCCGCCAGGTCGAGGACGCCAAAAAGAACCTCGCGTCCGTCATTGAGCAGAACGCCGCCCAGCAGGCAGCCGCAGTCCGGCGTGTCGCCGACGCCGAGAAGGACGTCGAACGGGCGAACCGCCGGGTCACCGAGTCGCAGCAGGCACTGAACGATGCCCGGGCAGAAGCCCTCAAGCGCGTCGAGGATCTGTCGAACTCGCTGGAGCGGGCAGGCTTGTCCGAACGCGAAGCCGCCCTCCGCTATGACGAGGCGCTCGCGGCCTTCAATTCCGGGGTCGCATCTGGCGCCTCCTCGTCTTCACACGGGATGAAGCGGCTGCAGCTGGACCTCGACCAGGCTGCGCTGGGCCTGAAGACCGCCAAGGAAGAGGCGGAGGCGCTCCGGCAGGAGCAGGAGCAGGCAGCCAAGGACGGCGTCCAGGGAAACAAGCAGGTCATCAAAGCGGAGCAGTCCCTCGCGGATGCCCGGGACGCCGCAGCGGAGTCTGTGCAGGCCCGCGAAGACGCCGTCAAGGAAGCCGCCAAGGTGGAGCGCGACAGCGCGCAGCGGGTCATCGAAGCGCAGCAGGCCATCGCCGACGCGACCGCTCAGGCAGCCAAGACCCAGCGGGACGCCGCGGAAAGCGTTGCCGACGCCCACCGGGCACTGGAGCGGGTCCAGCTGCAGCAGGCAGATCAGGCGGCATCAGCGGGTCAGAAGGCAGCGGACGCCATGGGCAAGCTGACGCCGGCCGCCCAACTCGCCGTAGCCGCTCTGCTGGGCGTCTACGGCCAGCTGGGGGAAATCCGGAAGATCGCTCAGGAGAATTTCTTCACTGGACTCTCGGGCCCACTGGAATCCCTCGCGAACACAGTCATGCCACAGCTGGCAACCGGGGTGGGCGCAATCGCGTCCGCCTTCGGTGCCGGGGCGCAGATCTTCATGGGCTCGCTGGAGAAGGCCTTTGGCAACGGCGTTCTCGAGTCGCTGCTGATGGGCGTGGCGGACAGCATCGGCATCCTGAATCAGGGCATCGATCCCATGGTCCAGTCCTTCGTCACGCTGGGCACCGTGGGCATGCAGTACATGCCCCAGATCGCCCAGCTGATTACCGACATCGCTACCCAGTTCAATGACTTCATCCAGAAGGCAGCAGCCGACGGAAGCCTGAAGGCATGGATCGATGGCGGCGTCCAAGGGCTGCAGGATCTCTGGTCCATCGTGAAGTCCGTGGTGGGGATCTTCGACTCCCTGAATAAGGCGGCCGAAGCGGGTGGTGCTGTATCCACCCTCGGCGGGCTTGCGGCCGGGCTGCGGGACATCGACGCAGCGATGAAGGGCGATGCCTTCCAAACCACCATGGCCACCTTGTTCTCCGGGGCGGAGGCAGGTGCTCAGGGCCTACTCTCAGCTCTCGGACCAATTGGTGATGCCTTCGTGCGCGGAGCCCCGGCCATGGCCGAGTTCCTCAAGCTCGGCGGCGAGATCGCCGGGACCTTCATTGGCGGCGTTTTCACCGCACTGTCCGACCCCGCTTTCGGGGCCGGGCTGAACTCCTTCATGGGTGGGCTGCAGCGCGGAGTCGAGGCGGTAGCACCTCTCCTGCCAGGACTAACCGAGGCCTTCGGCAAACTGCTCACAGCCCTCGGGCCTATCGTTGAGCAGCTCGGCCCCACCCTGGTTGAGGTGCTAACCGGGCTCGCGGACGGACTCGGCAACGTGATCTCGTTTTTGCAGCCCATGCTGACCGGGCTGGCAAGCAGCCCGGAACTCATCGGCCTGCTGATCGCTGGCGTGGTCCTTGCAAGCGTCGCGCTGAGCGGGATGTCGGCAGCGATCGGCATAGTGCAAGGCGCGATGGCACTCTGGGGTGCCCGGGCCGAAATTGCTGCCGTAGCCCAGTGGCTGTTGAACGCGGCAACGGCGGCTTTCCCGGTCTTCCTCATCGTCACCGGGATCGCTGCTGTCGTGGCCGGCCTCGTCTGGTTCTTCACGCAGACCGAACTTGGGCAGCAAATCGTCCAAAACGTCTGGGGTGCCATACAGGCGGCCATAGTCGCCGTTGCCGACTGGTTCGTCAACACCGCCATCCCGGCAATCCAAACCGGGCTCGCCGTGATGGGCGCTGTCTTCACTTGGCTGTACGAAAAGGTCGTCCAGCCGATTTTCCAAGGCATCGCTACCGTAGCGGGCTGGCTGTGGAATAACGTCCTGCTGCCGTACTTCAACGCGTGGGTGTTCCTCTTCCAGAACGTCCTCGGTCCGGCCGTGAGTTGGCTTTACTCGAACGTCATAAAGCCAGCTTTCGACAACATCGGTGCGGCTGGGAAGTGGATGTGGGAGAACGTCCTGCAGCCTGTCTTCAACACCCTGGCGGATTTCATAACGAAGACGATCCCGAAAGCCTTTGAGGACGGGGTCAACTTCATCAAGACCGCCTGGGACAAGCTGCAGGAAATCGCGAAGGCGCCAGTCCGGTTCGTGGTCGATACCGTAATCAACGACGGTCTGATCAATGGGCTGAACAACATTGGCGGTTTCCTCGGTCTGCCGAAGCTCCCGCGGGTGGATTTGCCCAAGGGATTTGCCGACGGCGGCTACACGGGCGACGGAGGCAAGTACGAGCCGGCGGGCATCGTCCACGCCGGGGAGTTCGTCTTCACGAAGGAGCAGACCCGCAACGCCGGGGTCGCGAACCTGTACGCCTTGGCGAAGTCCTTGGCAGGGTACGCCAAGGGCGGACTCGTCCGCCCAGTGCGGGATGCCACCATATCGCAGCCTTTCAGCGGGACGCACAACGGCATCGACTTCGCCGCCGCCACCGGGACGCCGGTTGTCGCGGCGGGGCCGGGCCGCGTGTCCTCGGCTGGCTGGTCCTCCTACGGCGGCGGCAATGAGATCCACATCGACCACCCGAACGGCTTGCAGACCTGGTACGCCCACCTCAACTCCTTCGCGGTGAAGATGGGCGACATGGTCTCGGCCGGTTCGCGGATCGGCACCGTTGGATCAACGGGCAACAGCACCGGCCCCCACCTGCACTACATGGTGCTGAAGGGCGGCTGGCCGAGCTACGTCAACCCCGCCGACTACTTGGACGGCGGAGGCGAAGCCGGCGGCCGGGGCTGGAACCCAATCGCCGACATCGTGGACGGGCTGGTTGGCAGCTTCAAGAAGGCATTCCCGGCGGCAGGGTTCATCGCGGACCTCGCCATCGGCGCCGGCAAGAAGCTGCTGGACGGCGCCGTCGGATTCGTCACCGGCAACGGCGGCAAGGACGACGGTATCGGCTCCACGGGGCTGCCATACCTGCACGACAACGGCGGGGTACTGAACCCCGGACTGACCGCAGTTCTGAACCGCACCCGCAAGCCGGAGGCGATTTACAACTTCGAACAGAACCGGGCGCTCCAAACCCTGGCATCCCGCGGCGCCCAGCAGGGCACCGGACGCGGCGACGTCATCTTCAAGGGCAACGTCGGATGGGACCCGTACGAAGTCGCAGACCAAATCGAAACGAAGCGCCGGGACACGTTCGCGGCCTTCGGAATCTAGGGGGTTCACATGGGCATTGCCTTCGCGGTGCCGTACCGGCCGCCCGCAGCGCCGGAGCGGCCCTTTCGAGGTCTGGACCTCACATGGACGGGCTGGGACGGCAGCGAATGGCCACTGACCCGCCCGGCCTCAGGATTGTTCCTGAGGCCGGGCGTCAGGGGCCTGCACCTGCCGCCCTTCGAGCGGCAGTCCAGCGAGTCGCCGATGGTCGCGGGCTCCCGCCACCGGGGCACCCGCACCAAGGACCGCGAGGTCTTCTGGCCCCTCTATCTCTACAACGATTCCAGCTCCGACGGATTCGTGGCGAGGGACCGGCTGTTCTGGGGCAGCCTCGATCCTGACATGGAGGGGACTTGGACGGCCAGAGTTCCCGGCAGGGGCCAGCGCACCTTGGCTCTGCGACTGTCGGGTTCCGACGACAACATGCAGCACGATCCCATTCAGCGGGGCTGGGCGCAGTACGCGATCAACCTGCTGGCAGACAAGCCCCTGTGGGTGGGCGAAACCATTCGCCGGTCGTGGAACCAGGGCGACCTGCGGAACTACTACGTCACGGAAGAAGACCGGAACACCTACGGCTACGCGCCGGACGTCATCCACTACCTATCCTCGGGCGGCAAGCTCGGCACTGCCACCATCACCAACGATGGGGACGTGCCGGCCTTCGCCGTGTGGACCGTCATCGGCCCCACCACGGATGTGTCCTTCGGCTTGTCTGGCAGGCAGATCAAAGTCCCGTTCGAAATCCCAGCAGGGCACGCCGTCCAATTCGACACTGACCCTACCGACGGCCAGGTGCTCTGGTACGGCGAGTGGGACGGCGTCGCCAAAGTCATCAAGTCCCCAGTGGACCGGACCAAGGAAATGGACCCGACCTCCGCTGTCAGTGTCTCCATCCCTCGAGGGCAGAACCGCCCGCTCACCATCACAATGACGGGCACCGGAACGGTCATGGCTGAGGTGCGCAACAAGTATCGGAGGGCTTGGTAATGGACCCCGAGATACCGTACGAGATCCTCGTCTACGACCGCGCCTTCGATTTCGTCGGCTGGGTAGGGCGTCCCCTGGACGTCCAGCCGGTCATCCGACACAACGTCAAGTCAACGGCCACCTTCCGCGTTGACGCCGACCACCGCCGGGCAGCAGCGCTGAAGGAACCAGGCGCGCGCGTGATGATCTACAAGCACGGCGCCCTCGAGATGAGCGGGCCAATACGGCAGACCGCCGGCCCGTTCACCCTTGGCCCGGACCTGACCTTCAGCGTCGAGAGCGACTTCCGGGTGGTCAACAACTGGCTTGGCTGGCCCGTGCCGACCGCTCCAATCAGCGGCGGGCAGACTGTCGAGTACCGGACCATCACCGGCCCGGCCGAGACGGTGGTGAAGACCGTGATGGCCGAGAACGCGGCCCGGCTTGGGTACCCGCTCGCCGTGGCGCCCGACCAAGGACGGGGCGCCGTCGGGACGTACACCTTCCGGTTCCACCCCATCTATGACCGGCTTTTCCCGGCGGTTGATCAAGCGGGCATCGGCGTGACAGTTCGGCAAGAGGGCAAGGGTCTGCTGCTCGACTGCTACGAACCACGGGACTATCCCCACCTGCTTTCACCGGACGACGGGACCGTTGTGGGCGGTTCGTTCTCCCTCACTGCGCCAAGTACCACTCGTGTTGTGGTGGGCGGCCAGGGCGAAGGCGTCCTGCGCGAGTTCCAGGCGTTCTCGGACGCCAGCCGGGAATCCGAATGGAACGACATCATCGAGACTCTGCAGGACGCACGGGATACGGCAGAAGGCGACATCTACCAAGCTCGGGCTGACGAAGCGCTAGCTACAGGTGCTGCCATGGCCGGACTCTCCCTCGAACTGTCCGAGACGCCCCACTTTCGCTACGGCGGCGATGGGCTTCGGGTGGGAGACAGAGTTACGGCAGAACTTGACGGCCAACTCTTCACTGACGTCCTGCGCGAGGTCCGTCTCTCGTGGGGCAAGGACGGGGCTGTAGCAACTCCGGTGCTGGGCGAACGCAGTGATGACACCGACACGCGACTAGCTAAGAAGCTCCGCGCCCTGGAGCGCGGCGACACAGACAGGATGGCCCGCTGATGGCTTTGATTAGCACCTACTATGACGGCCCGGTAACCGAGTCAGACCGCGCCAAGAATCTCGCCGGGGGAGCCGAGTATGGCGTCTACGGCAACGAGGACTTCAGGGTCATGGCCCACCCCTCCATCCCGTATGCCGTGCTGGTGAAAAAGGGACGGGCCCACGGTCACGGCGTCACGGATGAAGCCGCAGAGGACCAGGTGGTCAATTGCCCACCATTGTCTTCTGGCGTTCGCTGGGACCTTATCGTGATTCGCCGCAATTGGCAGCCAGAGCTTGGTGGCCCATCCACACTGGAAGTCATTGAAGCCGGTACCGAAGCGAGAATCCCGGACACTCGCCTGGTTGGTCCGGGCGTCGAGGATGACCAGCCTATCTTCCTGGTGAAGTGGCAGGGCGGCACGTCCGCGCCGGTCGAGTTCCGCGACCTGCGGGTGTGGTCCAACAACGCCGGGATGTTCGCCGTTGACCAACTCGCGCGGCAGTACCTCAACAAGATCGGCACCAAGGTCAAGATCGCGGGGGAAGTCTGGTCCTACGAGCGGCTATCCGCTACCGAGGCGGACTGGGTGAACGAGGACGGATCTGGCCCTTGGGTGAATCTCACCCTTGAAGCCGGCTGGGCCAACAATGGGGCCAGCACAGCCCGCGCGAGACTGGTGGGCCGAGGTGCGTTCCTGCACGTCCAAGCAGACGTCAGGTACGCCCCCAACGGCGTGTACTCGTCAATCTACGAGGGCTGGATCATAGCCAAGCTGCCCGGCGGAATGATCCCCAAGGAGCACACCTTCGTTACCGGCACCACCAACGGCTACCGCTCCGGCACCTTCTACACCGTCTATGGGGGCGGCATCGCAGTGGGGCCGTTTCCTCAGGGGAGCATTTGCCAGCTCAATGGATTGGCGGCCCTCAAGTGAGCAGGCTGAGAGATCTGAAGCGAGCCTTTGGCCGGCTGACCCGAGTGGACTGGGCGTTCCTGCATTTCAAGGCAGCCCTCGGCATCATGCTGATGCTTCCCTTGACCCAGCTGGGATCCGTGAAGAACACTGTCACGCTGTGGTTTATCGTCGTCTGGCTGATCGTGACGTGGCTGGGCTTCGGGGTCAGCGTCGTGGGGCTGGTGCTCTCGGCACAGCAGCACGAGACCAGGCGTACAGGCTTCCGGGTGGAGATGACGGGACTATGCCTCATGCTCGCTGGGCCGCTCGTTTTCATAGGCGTCCAAGCCGGGATCTGGATCGACACTGGACAAGACAAGGGCGTGGCCATTGCCCTTTGCTACGTCATCGCGTCGGCCATTGTGGCCCGCATGGTGATGATCAAGACCGCGGCCAAATCCAGAACGGTGATCTACCGGTACCTCGAAAAGAAGGAGGGCCCGGGTGACTGAGGCCGAGCTGCCCATGCCATTGCCACTGCTGCTGGGGCTAGTGAGCTTGGCGACGGCAGTATTCACCGCGATCATTGCGGCCCTCAGCAAGAAATGGCGGACCCCAGCCGACGACCGGGAAGACCGCAGGATCGGAATTGAAGCGGATGAGAGGCTCCTGGCCCGCTTCGAGAAGCTCTTGGAAGAGCGGGACAAACGCATCGACGGGCTAGTGGCTGAGGTCAAGGAAGTGCGTGCCATTGCCGAAAAGGCAGCCAACGCCAACCGCATCCTCACCGACTGGATCTACGCCGCCGTACGCGTCGTCCGGGAGCTCGGCGGCATCGACATGCTGCCGGATCCTCCCGAAGGTGTCGTGATTGCAGACCACCCCTCGCACCGCGTCAAAAACTAAACCACCCCTGAAAGGCCCCGGAACCCGGGGCCTTTCTCATGCCCGGGAAAGGGGCCACAGAATGTTGCTCTCGAATCTTGCAAACGTCCTCCGTGCAGCCGGCATCAGCGTCGTGGAAATTGACGGCTGGCAGAACCGCGGCTACTTCGGCCGAGATCTGGCCGACGTACGCGGCGTCCTCTGGCACCACACCGCCGCCGGCCGAGGCTCGTTCTCCTACGACGACGCGCCCAGCCTAAACATCTGCACCTACGGCCGCTCCGACCTTGCAGGCCCGCTCTGCCACATCGTTCTCGGCCGCTCCGGCACCGCCTACATCACTGCCGCTGGCCTCGCGAACCATGCAGGCGCCGGATCCGCGCCAGGCATCCCAACGGACGCCGGCAACTACTACTTCATCGGTATCGAGATGGAGTCCTCAGGCGTGGCCCCGTTCGACTGGACCGACGCCCAGCTCGCCGCAGTGCCCCTCATCGGTGCCGCCCTGGAGCGGGCATACCTGTTCGACCAGGCCGAGGACGACCGCCCACAGCTTGGGCATAAGGAGTACTCCTCCCAGGGCAAGATCGACCCCGCCGGCTGGCCCGGCGACTGCGACGGCCTGCGCGACACCGTCAACGCAATCCTCAACGGCGCTCCGGTTGCGCTCCCCGCCGCCGTCCAGCCGGTCCGGTACCAGTCCACCCTGGACACGGCACGACCCGGAGGCTACGAGGAGTGCATCGTCGATCCCGACGACTCCCTCTCTCGTATCGCAGCCCAGTACCACGTCGGACTGGCCGAACTGCTTGGCGTGAACCCCCAGATCACCGACCCCAACGTCATCGGCATCGGGGACGTCCTGAACCTGCCAGCCGGCGCATATGAGGATGCTCCGGCAGACCCTGCGGAGGACGCCCCCGTGTCTGGGGGGCAGTGCACTGTCTCCGAGGGTGATTCGCTCTCATCCATCGGCGCGCAAGTTGGTGTCGCTTGGGAGGACATTGCCCGCCTGAACGGCATCGGGGAGCCATACATCATCCACGCCGGAGACATTCTGACCCTTCCCGTGGGAGCCAACCTCGCGTCTCTCGGAGGTACGCCCGCAGGGGCGGGACTACCCCCGTACTGCACAGTCGATCCCGGCGACTCCCTCGGAAGCATCGCCCACCAGTACGGCGTCTCCGTGGACTTCATCTTGACGAAAAACCCCTGGATCACGAACCCGGACTACATCGAATCCGGCTGGCGCATCAACCTCGCGTAAGGAGGCCCACATGGGCAAGTACGAAGCCGTGCCGGACAAGCCATGGTGGTCTCTGCACACAGACGCTCTGGTCCGCGCCTGGCGCACCCTCTACACCGGTTTCATCCTCGATGCCCTCGTCCTCATCGGCGGGGGCATCGCCAACCTCCTGCTCCAGCACGAGGTCACTACACAGGCGTTCTGGATCAGCCTGCTGATCCTCGTCACCAAGTCATTCATGACCGCGCTGGGCTCTTACCTGCTTCGGCTGAAGGTAACCCCCAAGAACCTCAAGGAGGCGACGACAGGTGACTGACTACCTCTACGACCTCGACATCTGCTTCGACCCGGACAACCCCAACAACATCGTCCGGGGCGGCTTGATCGAGGTCTACGACGCAACGGACCTCGAAGGCACCACCCTGCTGGCACTGAAGGACACCTCCGGCAACCCGATTTCAAACCCCATGACCTCCAACGAGTACGGGGTTATCGGGCGCCGGATCGCCCCTGTACCTCAGTGCCTTTGGAAGTCCGGCGCTTTCTCCGGCGTGTTCAACTCCTACAAGGGACTCAGGGATGAGGCCATCGCGGCAAGGGGAGCGGCCGAGGCCGCAGCCTCCGAAGCGAATCAAAGCGCCCTGGCGGCGGCAGCATCAGCCGAGTTGGCGCTGGGTCCCACAGATGAACAGATTGAGGATCGGATTGAGCGAGCCGACATCCCCGGGCAGGTCGCCACAGCAGTAGCTGTGAACCCGGACGTTGCCGCTGCCGCTGCCGCTGCCGTGACGAATGCCCTCGTGCAGAAGAATCTATCGATCACGCTGGTCGAACGTCCTGCACCGGCTACGCCGGCTTCGGCGCCACTTACCGTCTTCAGTGGGACTCCCACATATGTGGCTGGCAAGTTTGGCAACGCCGAGAAGGGCGCCACCCTTACCCTGCCGCCGTTCACTGACCAGTCTGGCGACTACACGATCGAGTTTTGGTTCAACTTGGCGACAGCCCCGGGCTTCAACAAGGTTCTTCTGGACGTGCCGGGGTTCTATCTGGGCTTGGGTGCGGCGGGGCAGTTGTACCTAACGGATCCCGCCGCAGTAACGGGACCGAACATCTGCAACGGCGTCTGGCACCACATTGCAGTTGGTTACCGGCGTGTGGCGGCAACCAGTCGGGTAATCACTGGAGTCTGGGTGGACGGCACGCGGATCGTCGCACAGGGCGCATCCGCAGCTCAGTCGGCTTGGTACAACTGGAGCATCGGCGGGTTCCACGCATCGGCAGGAAGCGAGGCGCGAAACGTCATTTTCGACGACCTCCGCGTGTCGTTTGGAACCGAGGCCCGGTACACCACGGATACCTTTGCCACACCCAGTACTGCGGCGACCTTGGACGCCAGTGCCATCTTGCTGGCCCCGCTGGATTCGCTGGCGGCCACCAAGCCGGGCTCGCCCGGAGCCATGGGATATGAAACCCGGCCTGCCACTGCGCCAGCCGGAATGGTCACCTATGTTGGCCTGACCACCCCAACCGACATGCTGAACCGAGATAGGTGGATCAAGGCGTGACGACCATTGCCCCTAACGACTCCAACATCCTGTACTCCCCGTACACGTGGAAGGTAGATGCCACCCGCGCCCGCACGCTCAACTCCGGAGCATACCTGCGGGCAACGATCCAGGGCAGTCCCGCTGACCTGTCGTTGCTGCTGGACTTCACAGGGCTGAGTTCAAATAAGGGGGTTATCTGGCATAAGACAGATGATGGCCCGTGGGTCAGGTATTGGACAGGGAACGGAGCAATCATTCCCTTGACCATCAACCCCAACTGGCCGGTGCACACGGTGGAAATGCGCGTAGCTGTCCGGGGCGGGGATGCTGAAATATGGACAGACCCACCCAATGGTGTTATCCAGTTTGCGGGCTTCAGCTCTAGCAGCACAATTTCCACCCGCAAAGTATGGCCCCGTCCCCTAAGTGCGCTCGCGGTTGGGGATTCCTTGGCTATGGGCATCCTGACGGTGAATGGCACCACCGGTAACGACGCGAGCTTCGGATGGGCCTACCCGCTTGCGGACGCGCTCGGCTGTGAGGTGGGTGTGCGCGGCCATGGCGGCGTTGGGCTCACGGTAGCCGGCGATGGTGGGGTGCCAAAGTTTGGCAGCAGCTGGAACATGCTCTGGGGAAGCACGCCAGCTGACATGACTCAGGCTCCCGACGTCATAATCACAATGCCCGGGACCAACGATGGCGGCGCCACCGACGCCCTGGTTACGGCAGAAACAACGGCTTGGCTGAACGCGATGCTCGCTGCTACTCCGGCAACCACCGGCATCGTGGTGGTCCGGAACCTCAAGGGGTCCAAGGCAGCCGCAATTCAAGCCGGAATCGCTGCCTGCACAACGCCCGGCAGAGTGAAATGGGTGGACACCACGGGCTGGTGGGCCTCGGCCGACTCAAAGGATGGAACGCACCCTTGGGGCTATGTGAACCAACACGAAGTTTCACCTCGAATTGCCGCAGGCGTCAGAAGCTTCGTGCAAAGTCTCGCGGCTTCCCAGGCCAGCAATCAGTTCGTATACAAAGGGGCGGCGTGGGTAGCAGTCTAGCTACTTGACAACGTCCATCCACTCGGCGTCTTCGGGGTTCTCGCTCTTGGGCAGGCCGCAAGCCCAGACCCCAACTGCACTGACTGTACCAAAGACCAGTGCGAGCAGGGCGAGGCCCCGATAGACGTCGTCACCGCCCGTCTTCGACTCGATCGCGCAAAGCATCGCGATGACGAAAAAAGTAACGGCCGCCCAGAAAGCGAACCGGCGCATGGTCAATCCCCCAGAAGTCATGGGGCAAGTATAGGGCTCATGAAGACAGTCGCCTCCACACCAGGGTCTCCCCATCCAGCACGTAACCCCAGCCATTCATCTCGATCGGGTGAACTTTCGGGTGTTCGGCAAGGGTGAGGTGCTCGCCATCGAGGGGGCCGCCGACGCACTCGTAATCAGTCACCGGGCCAGCGTACCCTCTGTTTCCAACTCGAACGCCCGCGTGCAATAGAATCAGCCACGGTCTTTCACAAATAAATCGGGGGAACTATGGCCGTCTCACAACTCCGGCATTCAAGGCAAGCGGCAGCCAAGCCGAAATCCGCTGGGTTCCGTCCAGACATCCAGGGTTTACGCGCTCTGGCCGTTGTGGCTGTTATTGCAGATCATTTCCTCGGCTGGCCGACCGGTGGATTCGTCGGCGTTGATGTCTTCTTCGTGATCTCGGGTTTCCTGATCACCGCGTTGTTGTTGCGGGAACATGAGAGAACCGGAACGATCTCCTTTGTGGGTTTCTACCTGCGAAGAGCAAAACGCATCATGCCTGCTGCCCTCTTGGTTATTCTCGCCACTGTTGGGGCGTCGTATCTTCTGCTGAACAGCACACGGTTCAACGCAACGGTATGGGATGGAGTTTGGGCCACACTCTTTGGAGCGAACTGGCGCTTCGCGATCCTCGGGACGGACTATTTCCAGCTCGGCGGAGCTATATCCCCACTCCAGCACTACTGGTCGCTGGCCGTCGAGGAACAGTTCTACTTCGTGTGGCCCTGGCTCATGCTCCTGATCTACTGGCTCGTTAATCGCAAGCGTGACACTTCAGCTGGGCACGCCCGTCGGATCATCGGGATAACCATCGTTGTCCTCACGGTTGCGTCATTCGCTTGGTCCGTTTGGGAAACACAAGCAACGGCTTCCGTGGCTTACTTCTCTACATTTTCGCGGGCTTGGGAGCTTGGCATTGGTGCAGCAGTCGCCGTCTACGCACCCCTGATTGCACGCATTCCTGGAATGATCAGGCATGTCCTTTCAATAATCGGGCTTGCAGGCATTGTCGCGTCAGTCTTTGTTATGACCGACACCATCGCATTCCCTGGCCCGTCGGCTGCCTTCCCAGTCCTAGCAGCCGCGCTGCTGATCACAGGGGGAACGGGTACGCGACGGAGCCTATTGTGGCCCTTGACCAATCCTGTGTCTCGCTATGTGGGCGACATTTCCTATTCGTTGTACCTCTGGCATTTCCCTGTGACGATCCTGCTTTTGAGCATTTACCCGGGAGGCAGTCCGGAGTACATCGGAGTTGGTCTGCTCGCGATACTCGTACTCTCAGTGCTGAGCTTCCACCTCGTAGAGAACCCCGCACGGCATTTCGAATGGCCAGCAAAGTCAAAGCGTGGCGCTTCCGGGATAGTCCTAAGCGACAGGTCCAAGTTGGTCGGCCTCGGAATACTGACTGCTGTGACTGCTGTTGTTGTAGTCGCGGCGTTGATGCCGCGAGAGGCTCCTGCCAGCGCGGTATCGATGCCACTCGCCAAATCCGGCGGAGTTTCCGTCACAAAAGTGAAGTGCTTTGGTGCAGCATCCCTTGATCCTGCAGCCGATTGTGACCGTGAGCTTGGCAGTGACATCATGCCGTCTCTTCGTTCGTTCGCAGATGACAACGGCAACTCTTACGACTGCTTCTTTGGCAAAGATAAGCCGCTGAAGTCATGCTCATACGGAGGTGGGACCAAGCGGGTCGCACTCGTAGGAGACAGCCACGCGGCAGCGCTCCTTCCGGGCTTGACCGAGCAGGCCAGCGGACAGGGCTGGAAGTTGGATACGTACGTTGGTGTTGGCTGCCTCTGGTCGACCAACACTTGCTCCGCTATGCCGGACATTCAGGCGAAGCTGCTTCAAAGCCGCTACGACATGGTCATAACCACCGCGTACCGTGGAACTGGCACCCAGTCCAAAGAGGACCAGGCTGAAGCCTTCGCGGCACAATGGCGACCAGTGGCCTCCAATGGCTCCAAGGTGGTGGTTGTGGAAGACGTTCCGAACGACATCGGGCCGGCGCTCGAATGCATGCAGCGAGTGACCTTCGATGTAAAAAACAACGACTGCAGGATCAGCCAGGAAGCAGCGTTCAAGGTGCGAGATGCCGCCTCCCTTGCTGCCGCCAAGGTCCCAAACACCGCAGTCGTGAGCACCGTCAAATACTTCTGCGTTGAGAACGAATGCCCCGCGGTGATCGGCAACGTAATCGTGTACCGAGACGGCATCTCGCACATAACTGGCACCTACAGCAAGACCCTCGGCCCCTACCTAGCAAAGGACATCACTGCTGCGGCCGGCTTGAGTAGCCCGTAAGCGCATCCTCTGTGTCGCAGCTTTTCCTCGAGCGCCCCATCTCTCCGGAGGTGGGGCGCTTTCGGCGGCTAAGTGGGTGTCGTCGGACTCTTCGATGACCAGACCAAGTTCGTGCAGGACGACGCCGAGTACGAGCATGCTAACCTTCAGGACAATCGCTACTCGGTGGTCTGATCATCGGCTCTACGGGCCAACTGGTCCGCGAATGTTTAGTTGAAGTAGGAGTCCACGGCAGCTTCGGCTTCCTTGATGCTCGGGGCGTATCGCACGCCGGGCATGCGCCCCAAGTAGTCGCCTATGATGGCGGAGATTTTGCCGTTGGCGTTATCCATCGCCACCACGGGCTTGCCCATCAGTGCGGCCAGAACCGTGGCGTGGAGGCGATTGGTGACGACGAGTCGCCCGCGGTTGAGGATGCTCACTGCCTGGCGGACGTTATTCTCGGCGATTGCCATGTACGCCCGCCGCTGGATGGGGTACAGCGCAACCGCGAGGGCGGGGATTCTCTTAGTGACGGCGCCGGGTACATGCATCACCTTGTCTAAGGCCTTCCTGAATCCCGTCAGGCCCCAATCCAGATCAACGTATCGCTCCATAGGGTGCATCTCGAATCGCTCAGTGCTTTCCAAGGATTCGGAGTCATTGCGACGGAGAACGACGGCGTCCAAAGGCGCTTCACCAGCGCTGACCTCCCCATAGCCGAAAGCCATGTCGGGGCAGAAAATCACGTTCGCGGTCGGGAACAGTTCGCGGGTGCGCTCCACGCCGGCATGGTCACGGATGAGAAGTGTCAGTGAGGGGTGGGCGCCCAGCACCTGCTGGGCCTGCTCCAAACGCGTGCCGTCCTGAAAGTCGATCCCTTGAGGCAACTGGATGATGTCACGGTCTGGGAAGTCACTGATGACCCGCTCGCGCAGGGCCTGCATGTACTCCCAGCGGTCTCCGAAGTTCCCGCCGCCCTGAATCAGGATGGGTCCGTTAGGAACCAGGGCTCGTAAGTGTTCCGGGTTGTAGCGGCTTCCGTCGGCGATGTAATCGACGTGTACGCCGAGCTTGTCGAGGTAGCGCATCTGGCCCAGAAAAATCAGGGCATCGCCAGAGTTCTCGTGGTTCGGGAAATCCACCAGCGCGACATGCTGTCCGCGCACCAGCAGGCCGGAAAGAATGGTCAGTGTTTCGTCCTGGATCTGCTCCAGCGCCCCCAAAGTCATGCGCCGATTCTATCTTGACTGTGGCGCCTCCTGGCGCTCGCTTGGCTCGGGGTCGCTGAACATAAACATGGTGGCAGCCGGCGCAAGTAGCCCAACTGCACTGCATCCAGCCCAAAAGGATGCGCCAGGAACTAAGAATGCAATCAGGCCGAGGGTTATGGACGAGGCGACCGCCGCATAACTACCTCGACGTAAATTCCTCGTGGTGACGTCATCTGCCACTTCTCCCCCAACAGTTATGGACCAAGTTTAGGGCCAATAAGACCGGTTAAGTTCCCTTCGCCCTGGACGCTTTCGGAGGCTTCCGGGAACGCGGCCGCCACATGAAGCCTCGAAGGGTGAATCGAGGGTCAAAGCGTACGGTTGACCCAATCTCCCCACCACCGGCCAACTCGAACCCTTCTGGGCCAGTATTGTATGCCTCAGTCATCTCCGCCGACACTTGCTCAATACCCATGGCTGACATGAGGGTTTCCTGGCGCCGTCGCACCCCGAAGGCGTCGGTCCATTCGATGATCAGGCGGAGGTTCTTTGCCCGTTCAGAATCGATGCCGAGGGAATGGGTGAAGAGCACGGCGTTGGTCTTGAGGAGTGATCGCATGAACTGCTTTGGCTTGAAGGGGCCAGCAACCGTATCCGTGAGCCCAAGCAGCCGTTGCGGGTCAACATTGAACTGAAGGGACACGTCGAAGGCATCCGCAGTCCCAATGTTCTTTACAAAAAGCACCGACCAGTTGCTGATGCTATGTGGAGCCTTCCAAACCAACTCGAATTGTGCCTGGTCCTTCAGGAGCGCTTGAGCATGATTCAGGTAGGTCCGCAAGAGCGCGCCCAAAGAGATCATGGCAGCGATAACGGCGAGCATGAACGTGACCCAGTCTTTGGGCTGGAAGGTACTGAAGAAGTTGCCGATCGACTCGAGCACTACTTCTCCGTCCGGACGGCCTGCAGCTGCCAACCCTCGGGCACCTGGGCGTCGAGCTGGGCGCGGCCTTCCTCATAGGAGGCGGCTTCGACCTCGATGGTCCCTATTTCAGTGGAGCGTAGGACGCCAATAACTTTCACGGCTCCACCCTAGTGCCCCGTCTCTTCGGAGGTGGGGCGCTTTCGGTGGTTAAGTGGACGCGTGGGACTCTTCGATGACCAGACCAAGTTCGTGCAGGACGGCGCGGAGTACGACCATGCGGATCCGCGGCCGGAGCTGGCACCTGGGAGCGTCCGCAGGTTCGTCTACGGCGGAGAGCCCAAGATCATTGCGCAAGTCCCGCTGGCCGGCGGCGGAACCGTCGAGGTCCACGGCTATGCGACCCACTACAACCAGGACTGGGTAAACGTCGCTTGGACGGACGACGTGTTCCAGCACCTGACATGCTGGGTGCCGGCCGCCGATGTCCGGCGTCCTGCCGAAGGCGAGTGGCGCGGCCGCTACGTTCAGTTCTGACGGGTCAGGATCCGCTGGATGGGCCGGGAGTACGTCCGGCGCCTGTTGTTGAGCCTGGCGACGAGCGCGGGCCGGTACGCCGCGGCTTCCGGAGTTCGCAGGAGGACGCTGACCTCCTGCCAGTAGCGCGTCGGTGAGAGTTCGAAGCGTTCCCGGGCAGCCGAGTCGAGCGAGCCGGCATACTTGAACGTCTCGCCCGCGAGGTCGAGCATGGCTTTCTGTCTATCGGTGAGCACGAACGTAGACCCTACGTGCGGGAACTGACAAACGGGAACGGGCCCTGCCGCGCCTACTCTTTTTTGCCGCCGTTGGGGTAGAGGTAGACGGCGATAATTTTGAGGATTCCTAGCAGCTCAACGACCACTGCGGTCATCCACGTAATGAGAACCGCCGGGTCCGTACCAGCTCCGGACAGAATGACGTAGAGCCCGACGCCAGCAGTGCTCGCGAGAATCACGAAGCTTGCCAGGCCAGATGCCACCCAAAAAAACGTGGACCGAAGTTTGGACTGCTGGTTGAGGCGCTCCAACTCGGCCATGAGCAGTTGGCGATCGTAATCCTCAATGGAAGAAGGGCCGCCAGATGATGGAGGCCCCGTAACGAGGTCCACTGAATCAACCTCGAGTTCGACGTCGTCCAGTAGGTTCTCGACGGTCTTGCTGTCAAAATCAGATGTTCCTACTTCAGACGCCAAGCCGGTCCGCCCTCTTCTCCACCGCCGAAGGGGACACGGCGAAGAATGCTGCAACCATGTTGATGGACTTCAGTCGCTTGTACTGGGCCTTGAACTCAGCCTCAGGCATGAGGAGGTTCCCGGCGAATTCATCAGCATAGAATTCGTGCAGATCGTACTTGCGGCCCCGCGATTCCACGAACGAATACTCGTGGTCGCCGGCATCTTCGCGCTCGGCATAATGCCCGAGCTCATGCGCAACCGTGAACATCTGTCGGCCGTAGTTCTCCCGGGCCTCCACAAGGATCTGTGGGGTCTTCCCGATCTCAACGACGATCGCGCCGGAGATCTTGTTCTTTAGCTCGGCGAACCTGACTTCAAGGCCCTTCGCCTGGGCTATGGCAACCGGATCGACCGGAAACTCAAGGTCCCAGTGCTCGGCCAGAGTCTTCATTGCGGCCTGCTTAGCGGCATCTTTGACCAGCATCTACAGCACCCCCGTCCACAACTTTTTCCACAGAATCGAAGATATTTTCCACAGCTCCGTCGGCACAATATTACGCATGGGAAACCTCCCCGGCCTAGTTAGTGAACACTAGTGTCGCTCATTTCACCCGGACCGTTACGCCTCCAGTGCGCGCTCGGCCATCTCGGCGGCGCGGAACTGCGCGTCGGGGACGAGGTGGGAGTACCGGTCCACGGTTGTCTGGATAGACTCGTGGCCCAGGCGTCGGGAGAGTTCGAAGGGGCTCATGCCGGCGCCGAGCATCAGCGACGCGTGAGTGTGCCGCATGTCGTGGATCCTGGGCCGCTCCCCTGATTTGCCGTAGCCGAGCGACGTCAGGGCATCTTCCCAGAACTCATAGAAGGTGGAGTGCCGGATGGGGCCACCGTAGGTCGTGGTGAACACCAACCCTTCCGGGCCCGCGGCTTCCACCCATGGCCGGACGGCGGCGACGAGCGACGGCGACAGACTGACGGTTCGGCGGGATTTCTTGGTCTTGGGCGGGCCGACGTAGAACCGGTCGTTCTTGTCGCGCTTCCAGGCTTTCTCGATCCGCACGGTTGGCTGTGGGACGTCCAGCTGGAAGTCCCGGCCGAGCAGCGCGGTGGCCTCGCCGAAGCGGGCGCCGGTGCCGCGGAGGAACGCCATGAGCGGCCGGTACCGGGGAGGGTGCGCCATGACGACGGCGAGCGATTCGGCGGCCGTCATGAAGTGCATCTTCTCTTTGATGGAGTCGTCGCGGGGCAGCTGGACGCCCCTGCAAGGATTGTCGCCTCGGAGCCGCAGCCGGACGGCCGTCTCCATCGACGCGGACAGCAGGCCATGGTGATTCGCGATGGTTTTCGCGGACAGTGGCTTGCCCTTGTACTTGGTGGCTTGCATCTCCTTTACCCACAGCACCACGTCTTCATGCTCGACGGCCGCGACGGGCAGCTTGCCCAGCCGGCCGCCGAAGTAGTTCTTGATGGCGTTGGTGTACCGCTTGATCTGGTCTTCCCCGGCGCGCGTGAGCATCTCGACATGCCGGGTCATGTTCTCGGCCACCGTCGGCCCGCCGACGACGACCTTTTCAAGGATCCGCTCGACGGCGTTGAGCGAGTTGCCGTTGGCCTCGACCAGGCGCTTGAAGCGCTCGGCTTCCGTTTTGCTTTGCAGGTTGTAGCTGGTCTGCTTCCCGGTGTCGGAGTCGCGCCACAGCACCGCGTACGCAACGCTGCCGTCCGCCTTCGCACGTTCTCGAATGCTAGCCACGGCCGACCTCCGCGGTGATGGCAAGCAGTGGCGCGACGCTGCCCGTGAGGTAGGCGTTCTCCACTACCTCATGGGTGTGCTCGTACACAGTCCGTCCATTGGGCAGAACGGTATGGGCGTAGAACTCCTGCTCGAAGGTCACGATGCCGGCGTTGACAGCTTCCAACTTGGCTTTGACCACGAGGGCCAGGGCGCGCCATCGCTGCCGAACCGCCTTCTCGTATTCAGCCTCGACCTGCTGCGGCGTGCGCGGCCTCTTGGTAGACGGCGTGTGGGTGAACTCGCGCAGGTTCTTATCCGGCAGCGGAAGTACAAACCGAATCTGTCGCCCGTCCGCGACGAAAGCGATGGCGGCACGACCGGCCTCCCAGCCGTAAGAAAACGCTGTTGCGCCGTAGCGTGACAGCGTGCGCTCGATCTCGGCGCGGGACCTGCTGCTATCGACCGTCGTCTCGCTCGCGTACACGTTCACTGTCCACCTCCCAGCAGCGCGATGTTGTGGTCGAGCCGGAGCGTGTGGCAGGACGGCGCCGTTGTCCCTGCTTCCTGGCAGGCGTGGTGCCAGCAGCGCAGGAGCCAGTCGGTGGGCCACCCGTTCGCCGCCTCCCCTATGCGCAGGCCCTCGTTGGCCATCCGGTCGAAGACTTGGCGGGCGCCGTCGGCAAGGTGCTCGCGCACCTTCGGGTAGTTCTCACTCGTCCAGCTCACGAGCCCACCGCCTTGTGCTCCAGCGCAGCCTTGGCGTCGGTCTTGGTGCGGAAGCCGCCGAAGGTGACGGCGCCGCAGGTTTCGCAGCGCGCAGCGAAGCCATTCTGGCTGCCGTCGTGGCCGTACGTTCCGCGCTCGAAGGCCACCGCGATGTGGCGCTGCGGCCCCGCTTTTTGGGTGCCTGAGTTAATTGTCATACCGCAAGTCTAACTTGCGCACGCGCAATTAAGGTAGTTCCTTGTCAACAAAAACAGGATTCTCGTCAACACGCAAAGAAAAAGGCCCCTACATCGGCGTGATGTAGGGGCCTTTCTGGCGGAGAATGGGGGATTTGAACCCCCGAGGGCGTTAACCCAACACGCGTTCCAGGCGTGCGCCATAGGCCGCTAGGCGAATTCTCCAACTGCTTCTGAATCAAAAGCAGGTACTAGATTACCTGAAGTTTTCCGCATCGCCCAATTGGCTCCTCCGGCGCGGGTTTTGGGCCGCCGCCCGCCTCCCCGCTGAACGGGTGCCGGGTTGCCTTTTCGCCTGGAAATGGACGCCCCCAATGCGCCCATTCCCTGTGCACCGTTGAGCTGCCGGGTCCGTTCCGTTACGCCAGGCCACGCAGCTCACAACCTTGAGATTGCCCCAATCGGTGTACATACACATGATCGCGGGTGGGGCAGAGATGCGCAATGGAGATACATGCCTGTTTCCTTCCGGTCCCGCACCGGCCCCGCACCGGCCGTGCGGGGGTCGGAAGGCAGTGGCGGGCGCCGATTCGAGTCGTGCTCCATGTTCGGGTAAAGTATCTGACGGCCCCTCATGTGGCGTCATCCTGTTGAACTCCCCCAGGACCGGAAGGTAGCAAGGGTAGACGGGCTCTGGCGGGTGCATGGGGGGTCTTTACTATTCCCCCACAGGGCGGCATGATGTCAGCCCGGATTGGTAGGGTTTTCTTCGTGACAGTTACTACCGCCCTGTACCGCAGATACCGTCCCGACTCGTTCGCTGACGTTATCGGGCAGGAGCACGTCACCGAGCCCCTGATGACGGCTTTGCGCAAGAACCGCGTCAACCACGCCTACCTTTTCTCCGGCCCCAGGGGCTGCGGCAAAACCACCTCCGCCCGGATCCTGGCGCGCTGCCTCAACTGCGCCCAGGGCCCCACTGACACCCCCTGCGGAACCTGCCCCAGCTGTGTGGAACTGGCCCGTGGCGGCCCGGGTTCCCTCGACGTCATCGAGATCGACGCCGCAAGCCATGGCGGCGTGGACGACGCCCGTGACCTCCGTGAGCGGGCCACCTACGCCCCGGTGCGGGACCGCTACAAGATTTTCATCATCGACGAAGCCCACATGGTCACCTCGGCCGGGTTCAACGCCCTGCTGAAGATCGTGGAAGAGCCGCCGGAACACATCAAGTTCATCTTCGCCACCACGGAGCCGGACAAGGTCATCGGAACCATCCGTTCCCGGACCCACCATTACCCGTTCCGGCTGGTACCGCCCGAGCCACTGATGGCCTACCTTGAGCTCCTGTGTCGCCAGGAAAACGTTCCCGTGGCCCCTGGGGTCCTGTCACTGGTGATCCGCGCGGGAGGCGGTTCCGTCCGTGATTCCCTCTCAGTCCTGGACCAGCTCATGGCAGGTGCCGGACCCAACGGGCTGGATTACGAGCTCGCAGTGGCGCTGCTCGGCTACACGCACGCCTCGCTCCTGGACGACGTCGTGGAGGCCGTGGCCGCTTCCGACGCCGCCACCGTGTTCCGCGCCGTGGACCGGGTCATCCAGACTGGCCACGATCCCCGAAGGTTCGTTGAGGACCTGCTGGAGCGCTTCCGCGACCTGATCATCGTCCAGGCCATGCCCGAAAGCGCCCACGCCATCCTGCGCGGGATGCCGGCGGACCAGATCGCCCGCCTGCAGAACCAGTCCCACAACCTTGGCGCCGCCGAACTTTCCCGGGCTGCCGATGTCACCAACACGGCCCTGACTGAAATGACGGGGGCCACCTCACCCCGGCTGCACCTGGAGTTGCTGTGCGCCCGGATCCTGCTCCCCAGCTCCGAGCAGAACGAACGGGGCATGGCCGCACGGATCGACCGCGTGGAGAGGCGGCTGAACTACGCAGGGACCGACGTCAGTGTCCCCGCAACGGCAACGCCCTCCCAGCCCGCGGGAGCAGCACCGGCGCCCCAAACAGCGGCTCCGGCCGCCGCCCGCGTGGACACCCCCTCGGACTCCCATCGAGCACAGGAGCCGGCCGCCCAAGACTCTCCAGCGCAGGACTCTCCAGCGCAGGCCGGGGACGGTTCGCCTGCCGCAGCCCAGCATGCCCGGGGCAGGCACGAACGCCCTGTTCCGGCAGCTCCGTCCCTGCCCACTTCCGGGCACGGGCAGGATACTCCAGCCGTTGACGGCGCCCGCAGCCCGCTTACGCCACCGCGGGTCAGCACCAGCGACTGGCCCGTCGAGGAACCTGTCCGCGGCCGGGCGCCCCAGAACGCCGCCGCTCCAGGGGCCCCCACTGCTGCGCAGCTACCCCCCGCTGCGGCGCCGGCCAACGCAGCGCCGCAACCCGATGCTGCACCGCAGTCACCTGCCCGCCAGGTCCCGGCGGCGAACCAGCAGGCACCCGGCGCGTCCGTCCCGTCTGCTCCCCCGGCCATGGGAGACGTGGAGGTCCTTCGCCGGGCGTGGCCGGACGTCCTGCAGGCACTGTCCAAAATCAAGCGCAGCACCTGGGCCCTTGTTGAGCCCAATGCGCAGGTCCAGGCGTTCGACGGCAGTGTCCTGACGCTGTCCTTCACCACATCGGGGCTTGCCGGCGCCTTCGGCAGGGCAGACCACTCGGACAACCTGCGGCAGGCCATCCTCAAGACTGTCGGTATCGACTGCCAGATCCAGGCGGTTGCCGGTGGCGCCAACCAGGCGAGCTCTGAGCCAAACCCAAAAGTACCCGCCAGTCCGGTGGTTCCGGCCACCTCAGCTGACGTTGCCTGGGGGCTGGCTCCTGCGCCTGCCGGGGCCCCTGCGGGGGCAGCACCCGCTGCGCATGCTCCTGCAACCGCGGCCGTCCCCGGCACGCCGCTTGGCGGGAATGCGGAGAACCCGGACGGCGCCGGAGGCTCCAACGCCGGGACCACCGCCCCTGCTGCCCGCTCGGGCAGTTCCGCCGTTGCCGCCAGCCCGGCCGCGGCATCCGCCGTCGTTCCCCCTGCTGCTGCCCCGGCCGGGGGCCGTCCCACGGAAGTCGCCACCGCCTCCGCCACCCGGGGGCCAGTGTCCGGCCGCGCATCCGTCAACGGCGCTGCTGCCCAGCCATCCGCCACGGACGCCGCCCCGCCCACCTACCCATCGGCAGGTGGTGACTACTCCTATTCCGATGACGACTGGGGCCCGCCCCGGGATGAGGATGCTCCCCCACTGGATGAGGAGCCCCCCATGGACTGGGAGCCCTCGGCACGTCCGGACGGCCGGACGGCATCACCCTCCCCTGCCACTGGTGTCCCGCAGCCGGCAGCCGGCGCTGCCGCGCGTACCCAAGGCACTCCCTCCGGCGCCCCGGGCTCGAGTACCGCGTCCCAATCTGATGCCCCGCGGGCGGACGCCGCCCACGATCCCTGGACCAGGGCGGTGGAGCAGGCGCCCGGCGTATGGGTGGTTGGCGACAAGAGCAACGTTGGTGCCGCACCTGCCTCAGGCCCGGCAAATGACAACATCGGGGCATCGGCCGATGTCCCGCATTACGAACCCGCAACCGCCCAGGTGCCGCCCTCCATACCCGTGGCCCCTGCCGTAACGGTGCCATCCTGGGCTCCGGGTTCCGGCTCCGGCTCCGGCTCCGGCTCCGGCTCCGGCCATGCTGACCCGGCTTCGGGAACCTACCAGTCGCCGTCCCCCGACCGCGCTGCGGTACCCGAATTCGCCATGGCGGCTGCAGCCCCGTCCCCTGTTACGCAGGCCGCAACTGCCCGCGCCGCCGTTGCCCCGGCTTCGGTGGCACCGGCCGCGGCACCCGCCCCTCCCCGGCCAGCGGCTGGCGCGCCGGTTCCTACCCCTGCCGCCGGACCAACCCAAACCCGGCAAAGCCTCTACCAGCGGCTGTCCAACAGCCCTGAAGCCGAGGCTGGACGCGCGAAGGCGCCGGCCAGGGCCGCCGCCGCCCCGAGCGCGTACGTCCAGGACATCCCGAGCGCCGACGATGAAACCATCGAGGAATCGGGCGTATTCGGCCGGGCCGCCGTCGAACGCATTTTGGGCGGAAAACTGATCGAGGAGCGGTCCCTGGACGGAAGCCCTGTGACGCCACGCTATTGACGGCTGAGGAGTGCCGGCCCCGCATGGCCAACTGACTGATCCATCCGCTATCCACACGAAGCTAAAGAGGAAAAAGTGTACGAAGGTGCCGTCCAGGAGCTGATCGATGAGCTCGGACGCCTTCCGGGCGTGGGCCCCAAGTCCGCGCAGCGGCTGGCTTTCCACATCCTTGAAGCCGATCCCCAGGACATGAAGCGGCTGGTCGAGGCGATCACCACCGTCAAGGAACGGGTGAAGTTCTGCACCGTCTGCGGCAACGTCACGGAACAGGAGTTGTGCAACATCTGCCGCGATCCACGCCGCGACCCCGCGGTCATCTGCGTCGTGGAGGAGTCAAAGGATGTCCTGGCCGTGGAGCGCACCCGTTCGTTCCGCGGCCGGTACCACGTGCTGGGCGGCGCCATCAATCCCATCGCCGGTGTGGGGCCGGAACAATTGCGGATCCGTGAACTGCTCACCCGGCTGAACGACGGCGAAATCCAGGAAGTCATCATCGCCACCGACCCCAACCTGGAGGGTGAGGCAACGGCCACCTACCTGGCCCGCATGCTCAAGACGATCGGTATCGCAGTCACCCGCCTGGCGTCCGGCCTTCCCGTTGGTGGTGATTTGGAGTACGCCGACGAGGTCACCCTTGGCCGCGCCTTCGAGGGCCGCCGGAACGCCCTGGGCTAAGGCACGCGGCGGCCACCCGCCGTCGGACCTCCCCCCTGGCCGGACCTGCCGCCCCTGCCGGCGAAGGCTGCGGCCCCGGTGGTCCGTGGCCGGAATGTGGTCACAATTCAACGTCCCTCCGGGCGCGGCGATAAACTGTCCCAAGGATTGCCGCGCCGTCAAGCGTCAGGCTGCCTGGCCTCCAGAACTCCAATTGATCCGATGAAGGTACGCGCATGAGTACGCCCACCACCGAAGTGCACCACGCAACACAGCCGCTGGCAGCCACCGCCTCCGGCGCGGTGACCAAACAACTCATTGTGCAGAAGTTCGGTGGCTCCTCCGTTGCTGATGCTGACGGCGTCAAGCGCGTCGCGAAGCGGGTGGTGGATGCACAGGCTGCCGGCAACGAGGTGGTGGTGGTTGTCTCTGCGATGGGTGACACCACGGACGAACTCCTGGACCTCGCCGCACAGGTGACCGATTCCGCCCCCGCCCGCGAAATGGACATGCTCCTTTCTGCCGGTGAGCGGATTTCCATGGCGCTCCTGGCCATGGCCATCAATAAGCTCGGCGCGTCCGCCCAGTCCTTCACCGGGTCGCAGGCAGGCATGATTACCGACGGCATCCACGGCAAGGCCCGGATCATCGACGTCGACCCCCACCGCATCCGCACCGCCCTGGACAAAGGCCACATCGCCATCGTGGCAGGTTTCCAGGGCATGTCCCGGACAACCAACGAGATCACGACGCTAGGCCGCGGTGGTTCGGACACCACGGCCGTGGCGCTGGCGGCAGCCCTCGAAGCGGACGTCTGCGAGATCTATACAGATGTGGACGGTATTTTTACCGCCGATCCGCGCGTTGTCCCGTCAGCCCAGAAGATCGACACGATCTCCAGCGAAGAGATGCTGGAACTCGCGGCGTCCGGCGCCAAGATCCTCCACCTGCGCTGCGTGGAATACGCCCGCCGGTTCGGCGTCCCGCTCCACGTCCGTTCCTCATTCAGCCAGCATGAAGGCACCTGGGTCATCCCCAGCGCCGACGACAAGATCACCACTCAAGAGGGAGTTGCCTTGGAGCAGCCAATCATCTCCGGCGTTGCGCATGACCGTTCCGAAGCGAAGGTCACCGTGGTCGGCGTCCCCGACATCCCCGGCAAGGCCGCCGCGATCTTCCAGGTGATCGCCGACGCCCACTCGAACATCGACATGATCGTCCAGAACGTGTCCACGCACGGCACGGGCAAGACCGACATTTCCTTCACGCTGCCCATCGTGGAAGGCGCCGAAGCCCTGGCCGCCCTGAAGGCTGCGCAGGACCAGATTGGGTTCGAGGCCATCGAATACAACGAGAAGATCGGCAAGCTGTCGCTGATCGGCGCCGGCATGCGGTCCCACCCCGGCGTCTCCGCCACGTTCTTCAAGGCCTTGTCAGACGCGGGCATCAACATCAACATGATCTCCACCTCGGAGATCCGTATCTCAGTGGTGACGCACGCCGATCTGCTGGACGAAGCAGTTCGCGTAATCCACAAGGCGTTCGGGCTCGACACCGAAAGCGAAGCGACGGTCTACGGCGGCACCGGCCGGTAGGCGCCAACGAAAAGCCGGGCCGCCCCTCCCCTTGAAGGGAGAAGGGCGGCCCGGCTTTTCCGTGCTTGGAAGCATCCGGGAAGGATCAGGTTTCGCGTTCCAGATCTTCGCGGCGCACCGCGTAATGGTGGCCGGTTGAATCGGTCTCCACCACGAAGTGAGAAAGGTCCTCTTCGGAAGCCTGTTCAAATTCGTCGTGTTTGTGCACCACGGGCGCATCGGCGTCCAGTCGGGTGGCGGGACCAAAGACAAAGCGGAGCCGCTCGGTCAGGCCCATGAAACTGGTGAGGACATGTGCCACTGTTTTCCACCCCCTTCCCGGATATCGGGCGAAAGTGCCGCCTGGCTCCGTCAGGAGCCAGTGCCCTAATTTTATGCCCGGGACAGCAAAAAGGCTCCGGCCCAGGGGTGGCGGAATTGCTACCGGAGGGAGCGGTCCTCGGGGTTCTTCGGCACCACGTAGGTGCTGCCGTCCGGCCTGGTGACGGTCTCCCACTGCTGGGTTTCCGCCTGGCGCTGGGCCAGCAGGCGGCGGTTCTCTTCAGTCATGTCATGTGCCAGGGCGCTTCGGTTGGCAGGCCCGAAAACGGCCCGCAGCTTACCGGTGGCGCGCATGAAGCGCTGGGAGGCGTTGCCCTTGTCCGCGGACCTGTCCTTGCCCATGAAGAGGTTCCTTCCACTCAATACCGGCTATAACAAATGTACACTAATGATTAGTGCACTAACAATCGGAGGCCCAATGACTGCAACGGACTCACAAGCAACAGACCCGGCACACGACGAAGACCTGCTGCTTGAACATCAGCTCTGCTTTGCGCTGACGGTGGCCGCCCGCAGCGTGGTGGGCGCCTATAAACCCGTACTCGAGAAGCTCAACCTCACGCATCCGCAGTACCTGGTGATGCTCTGCCTTTGGGAGGACAGCCCGCGCACCCTCCGGAACATCAGTACAGCCCTGGCCCAGGAGCCGGCCACCATCTCTCCGCTCCTGCGCCGGCTCGAAGCGGCGGAACTGATCACTCGGCGCCGTGTGGACGGCAACGAGCGCGCCCTGGCCGTGGAGCTGACTCCCAAAGGCACTGCCCTGCGGGAACGGGCGCTCCAGGTACCGGGAACCATGATGGAACGGCTGGGGTTGACCCGTGACCAGGTCACCGAACTGCATGCCTCCATGATGGGGCTGATCGCCGCCACCTCCCAGTGACTGCCCGGAGGGCGACGGCCTGCCTGCCCCATGCCAAGCGACTAGAATTGCTGGACGAAGGGAAGGTGGCCTGATGCGGAAGTTCCGGATGCTCGCAGCATTCCTTGCCGTTGCCGCCGGCCTGGTCTCGGGCTGCAGCGGCACTCCCGGCAATGGCACATCCGCGTCCACAGCGCCCTCCACCGCATCGGCAGGCTCCCCGGCCGGCACTGCGGCCCCCTCTCCGGACACAGAAACCTCGGTACCGGCGCCCGCCCCCGCCACGTCGCGGCCAGCCGAGGGCCCGGGACAGGGAAATGCCGAGCTCGCCATCACCGTGGTTCCGTCCCCGGGCGCACCCGAAGTCGACTACACCCTGGTTTGTTCCGCGGGCACCCCCGCCGCCGAAAGCAGCCATCCCAACGCCGCTGCCGCCTGCGCCGCGCTGAAAGCGAACCCAGGCATCCTGGCCCCGGCCCCGGCAGGGACGTCGCGGCCCTGCACCCAACAGTACGGCGGCCCCCAAACAGCTACCGTCACGGGCATGGTGGACGGCGTGGCCGTGGATTCCAAATTTGCGCGGACCAACGGATGCGAGATCAGCGCATGGGACGCTGCCGGGGATGTGCTCGGTGCCGCCGGTGGAGCCTCTTAGCCTGCTGGCGGAGGACAGCGCCCAGGCACGGGGGGAAGCCCACCTGCAGCGCGTCAGCCGCTACGCCGATCCTTACCTGGCCCGCCGGTCCGCAGGACAAAAGCACCCGGTGGAGGATTTCCTTTTCACCTACTACACGCAGAAACCGGGGCAGTTGAAGCGCTGGCACCCGGGCGCCGGCGCGGTCCTCACCGGCGCCCAGGCAGCCGAGCGGCTGGGCTGGAAGCATTACCGGAGGCTCGACGGCGGCGAGCTTGGTTTCCTGGGCTTGCCTGCGGGAAGCACGGCGGCCACCTTCGACCGGGCCGCCTTCCTTGCGGACCGCAAGGAAGCAGTGGCGTTCGCCGGGGTGATCCTTCGGGGCACGGCGGCCCGGCCTGCCCAGTTCGGTTGCTTCGGCCTGCATGAATGGGCCATGGTCTACCGGCAGGACAAGTTCGACCTCCGCCACGAATACCTGCAGCTGCGGCTTGGGTCAGCGGGTACGGACAAGGTGGTGGAGGACAACAGGATCCGGTGCACCCACTTTGACGCGTTCCGGTTCTACACCCCGGATGCCATCCCGCTCAACGAGTTTTCACCCAGCCGGGAGTCGCAGCGCCACATGGAGCAGCCGGGCTGCCTGCACGCCAACATGGACCTCTACAAGTGGGCATACAAACTGTTGCCGGCACTGTCCAGCGAACTGGTCATGGACTGTTTCGAACTCTCCTGGCGCATCCGGGCCATGGACATGCAGGCTTCCCCATACGACCTCGCCGAGTGGGGCTACCCAGCCATTCCCATCGAAACCCCACAGGGCAAGGCTTCCTACGTTGAGCACCAGCGCAATTTTGCCGCGGAGGCAACCGCGCTGCGGGAGAGAGTTGCCCTGGACCTTGGTGCCCTCGCAGATGGAGTGCAGAAGTGATCGACCTGGCCATCAGCGTCCGGGAGGCCCCGGAGGCTCCCGAGTATGTGTTCCGGCTTGTGGCGGAGGACGGGACTCCGGCGCCCGGGACCACCCTACCGGCACCGGAGGCTGCGCTGGCGGCTGTGGAGGAATTCGGGGAAGACATCTTCTTTCCCCGGCCCGGGCCACCCAGGCTGTGCACCCAGCAGTACGGGGGACCACAGGTGGCCGTCGTTTCCGGCACGTTCCATGGCCGGGCGGTCCATTCGGTCTTCACCCGGACGGATGGCTGCGAGATCGCCCGGTGGAAGGCCATGGCTCCCCTGCTGGGTGGCAACGGCGCCTGACCTCCGGGGGCCCGGCACGAAAAAGGGTCCCGGACGTATCGTCCGGGACCCTCCCCCCATGCATAGTTGATGGTCAGGCTGCGGGAACAGCCTGGGCCATGCCCATCTGGGGAGCGCCGGCCGGAGCCGGGGCAGAGCCGGAACCTACCTGCACGTTGACCCAGGTCTTGATGCCGTTGCTGCCCAGGCTCAGCCGGGAGAGGTACGACCCTTCGGAAAGTCCCGTCCAATTGAGCGTGGCCGAGGTGGCGGTCCCGTTCGGCGCCACGATGGGGTTGGGATTAACCGTCAGGTTGCCTGCGTCACCGGCAAAGGAGACGGCCTGGACCGCAGCAGTGGCAGGCCCGTTGTCCGGGGTGGCGTACAGGTTCGCCACCACGTAGTAGGTCCCGGGACGCGGTGATTCGAGGTCCAGGAACTCACTGGCCGATGCCGTTGCCACCTGGGTGGCTGTGAGGCCCCCGGATCCGTTCGGTGCGTAGACCACCATGTCCCAGTCGACGTCGTTCGACTGCGCCTGGATGCCCAGCCGGGCAAACGTGGCGCCGGCCGGCACCTTCACCTGGAGCAGGGCGTTGTGCGCGTCGTTCGTGGCTGCGTACGCTCCCGGGGTCTTGGTGATGGCGGTCTGGCTCAGGGGTGCCAGCCCCTCTACTCCGACGGCGATGGGGCTGTCCGAGCCGGATACGAGGTTCATCGATCCACTGCCGGTGCCCGTGGGCGAGCTGAAGGTGAACGACGGGGCGATCTGGGCGTCAACGGGCCGGATGGCGATCGGTGAGCTCACCGTCCGGGGGCCCTTCCAGGTGAGGCTGCCGGTGCTGAACTTGCCCACTGGGCCGCTGACGTTCCGGATGGTGAGGGTCACTTCACGGGTCTGCCCGGCCTTGGCGAAGTTCAATGCCTTGGGTTCGACGTTGACGTTGAAGCCCGGCATGTCCACTTCGGGGCGGTACATGCCCGGGACCAGCGCGGTCAGCTTGCGCTTGACCTGGACCTCACCCACCAGGCTGCCCAGGGCAACCGAGGGAACATTGAGGTCGCGGGCAGCGATGGTGCCCGCCTGCGGCGCTCCCGTTTCCACGCCCTGTCCGTTGAGGAAGCCGAGCCAGTCCTGGATGCCTGAATCGTAGACCAGCCCGGGATCAAGGACACGGGTGGAGTCGATGTGGCCGGCACCGCCCTGGAAGGGATCGGTATTGGGCGTGCCGTCGGCGTTCACCAGCGGGTAGGCGGTGGTCATCATGGCGGACTTCACCATGGCGGGCGACCATTTCGGCTGCTTGCCGAGCACCAGGGCACCGAAACCGGCGATGTGCGGCGCGGCCATGGACGTGCCGGACATGAATCCGAACTGGTCGCCATGGTTGCCGATCGTGGAGACGCCGGCAAGGACGTTCACGCCCGGGGCCGAGATATCAGGCTTGAGCAGGTCACCGCCGGACGCGAGGGTGGGCCCGCGGGACGAGAAGCCCGCGATCTGGGGCGCCGGCGCCGGGGGAAGTCCGGTCAGGTCGCCCTTGACCAGGCTTACCGTCAGTGCCGGATTCGCTTCGAGCTTGGCCTTCAGCTCCAGGCTCTTGGGCGCGTTGACGTGGACGGTGGGAACAGCGTGGTTGTCGGCGTCCTCGGAGCTGCTGGTGAGGTTCACCAGGATCATGCCCACGCCGCCCTTGTCCAGGACTTCCTGGCTCTTGGCGGTCCGGTCCACCACGCCGCGGTCGCAGACAACAACCTTGCCGGCCACCTTGGCGGCGTCAAGGGTTCCCGGGCCGCAGAGGTTGGGGTTGGCCGCACCGGCCGCGGCGGCAGCAGCAGCCAGGACCACAGGCTTGTCCGCCGGCTCGGACTTCATGATGGATGCGCCGCGGTACAGCGATCCGTCGGATACCTTGACCGTGCCCACCAGGTCACTGGGGAAGGTTGCGGCGGCCACCGTGGTCAGCCATGGCGAGGCGTGGTTGACGGTGGAGGCCGTGGGACCGGAATTTCCTGCCGAGGCAGAAACAAAAATGCCGGCGGCGGCGGCGTTCAGGAAGGCCAGCGCCACGGGATCGGTGGTGCTGTTGTTGTTTCCGGAAATGGAGTAGTTCAAGACGTCGACGCCGTCCTTGATGGCTGCGTCCACGGCCTCAACCGAAGCGGAGGAGTAGCAGCCGCCGGTGTCCGGGTTCGTGTCTTCCCAGCAGACCTTGTAGACCGAAACCTTGGCGGCCGGCGCCACGCCGGAGCTCTTGCCGAAGCTGGCCCCGTCGATCACCTGCTCGATATTGGCGTTGCCGGCGGCAGTGGTGGCCGTGTGGGTGCCGTGGCTTCCCACGTCCACGGGGGAGATCTGCTCTTCGGGGGCGCGGTTGCCGGGTGTTACGTACTGCAGGAAGGAATCCGCGAAGTACCGGGCCCCGATGACCTTGGAATTGCAGAGTGATCCGTCGAAGGATGCCCCCGTTCCCTGTCCTTTCTGGCATTCACCCTCGAAAGTGGTGCCGTCCGCTTTGAGCATGGCAATTTTGCCGTCGCCGGTGCGGTAGGGGACGCCAACCTGCGCCTCACCCTGCAGGGCCTTCACCGGTTCCCCTTGAAGGAAGGGGTTGTCCGGGGCATAGCCCGAATCGATAACGCCCACCACTACGCCCTTGCCGGCGTTGGCTTCGCCCCCGAACTGCTTGGCCCAGGTCCCATCAGGACCGGTGAGCTTGAGGAAGTCGGTGGTGGTGTAATCGGGTTTGTTCTCGACGTCGGGCGCAACCACCAGGACGCGCTTGTCCTTGGACAGGGCTCCCGCCTGCGCCGCGGTCAGTTCCGCCGTAAACCCGTTCAGGGCCGCGGTGTACTGCTTGGCGGGAGTGACCCCCTGCGCAGCTGCAACGTCGCGCTGCTGCTTGCGCAGATGGGCGTCGTAGGCCTTGTAGTTGGGACTGCCCGCGTCGAGCTTCCTGCCCTGCTGCGGCTTGGTAGCGCCCAGCCCGTCAGTTCCCCCTTCATAGGCCGCGGCAGCCGGGCCGGCGAGTACCACGATGTACCTGCCGTCCCTGAACTGGCCGTCCTTGGCGGCGGATGAAGCGTGTCCGGCGCCCTGGACGTCAGGCGCCGCCGAAGCGGGCCCCTCTGCCAGCGAGCTAAGGATCAGGGGCAACCCGACGGCCAGGGCGGCCGCCTTCCGGAGTCCCCCAGCCCGCAAGGGGCTCTTTCCAGTTGATTTCACGTGCAACCCTTTCACGATGTGCCGCCCAGAGTGGTGGGCGCCCCGAATGACTGGCACTGCAGAGGGAATTACAGGTTTTGTAATTAGCTGAGACCAGACTGTTCACAGGGTACAGACTGAGAGCGCGATATGACATAGAGCACATTTGAAAAATTTTCGCCTGTCATACGACGGCCAAAAGCCTCAGTAACCTCAGGCACGCAAAAGGGCGCCCCGAAGGACGCCCTGCAACAAAGTGGGAGGATGCCTGCGGGCTAATGCCGCGGAGTCCGCACCACGTCACTGATCCACTGCCTGGTCTTCTCATCCACCGGGCCCGCCACCCGCGTCTCGCGGGCCAGGCGGTCAGCCTTGACCTTCTGGAACACCATGCGGCCCAGGCCGGCGAACACGGCAGCAGCGACCATCGGCAACAACACGGACTTCGAATTCTCAGCCATCCAGCAATCCTAGTGAAGGCCCTGCGGCAACTCCAGAACCAGACCTCCATACGCCTCGAATGTTCCAGCGTTTTGTGCGGCACCCCCACCGGGGCCGCGGGGATTCAGAGCGATGCGCCCGTGCCGGTAGAATGATAGGGCAAGCTCGCGGAGCGCCCGTCCACCATGTCCCCCGACACACCGGTACGGCGTGAGACGGCACCACTCCGCTGCGCCCTTACCCAAGCTCACGCACAGGAGTTGCCGGATGCCCCGGATCGTTGTTGACGTCATGCCCAAGCCCGAGATTCTGGACCCCCAGGGGAAGGCAATCGTTGGCGCTCTCCCCCGGCTGGGCTTCACCAGCTTCAGCTCTGTCCGCCAGGGCAAGCGTTTCGAACTGACGGTCGACGGCGAGGTGACCGAGGAAATCCTGGCCCAGGCCCGTGACGCCGCCGAAACCCTCCTGTCCAACCCCGTGATCGAGGACGTCGTCAACGTCGAGGTCGTCGAGGCCTGAGATGACTGAACTTCCCCTGATCGGCGAAGCTGTCGCTGTCGCGGCGGAACCGCGCCTCGCCGGCGCCCGCATCGGCGTCGTCACCTTCCCCGGCACCCTTGACGACCGGGACGCTGCCCGCGCCGTGCGCCTCGCCGGTGCCACCGCCGTCGAACTCTGGCACGGCGACACCGAACTTGGTGACGTGGACGCCGTCGTGATTCCCGGCGGCTTCTCCTACGGCGATTACCTCCGCGCCGGCGCCATTGCCCGCTTCGCGCCGCTGATGTCCAGGATCATCGACGCCGCCAACTCCGACGCCAAGCTGCCCGTCCTGGGCATCTGCAACGGGTTCCAGATCCTCACCGAATCGCACCTGCTGCCCGGCTCGATGATCAAGAACGACCACCTGAAGTTCCTCTGCCGCGACCAGGTGCTGCGCGTGGAGAACACCAACACCGCGTGGACGCTGGACTACCAGGCCGGCCAGGAAATCACCATCCCGCTGAAGAACCAGGACGGCCAGTACATCGCTGACGAGAAAACCCTGGACGCCCTTGAGGCCGAGGGCCGCGTCGTCTTCCGTTATGTGGGCTTCAACCCGAACGGCTCCCGCCGCGACATCGCCGGTATCTCCAACGCAGCAGGCAACGTGGTGGGCCTCATGCCGCACCCCGAGCACGCCGTGGAACCGGGCTTCGGCCCCGAATCGCTCGATGGCATCGGCGGTTCCGACACCGACGGCCTCGGCTTCTTCACCTCCGTCCTGAACAAGATTGTGGGAGGCGACAAGTGACCACCGAAACCACCAAGAAGTTCAACATCGACACCGTCGAGAACGCTGCCAAGACTCCGGACACCGAGCTGCCCTGGGCGGAACTTGGCCTGAAGCAGAACGAGTTCGACGAGATCGTCAAGGTCCTTGGCCGCCGCCCCACCGGCGCCGAACTGGCCATGTACTCCGTCATGTGGAGCGAGCACTGCTCCTACAAGTCCTCCAAGAACCACCTGCGCCAGTTCGGGCAGAAGGTCACCGAGGAAATGAAGAAGGACATGCTGGTGGGCATCGGCGAAAACGCCGGCGTGACCAACCTGGGGGACGGCTGGGCCGTGACCTTCAAGATCGAATCGCACAACTCGCCGTCGTTCGTTGAGCCCTACCAGGGCGCCGCGACCGGCATCGGCGGCATTGTCCGCGACATCATCTCCATGGGCGCCCGTCCCGTCGCCGTCATGGACCCGCTGCGCTTCGGCGCCATCGACCACCCGGACACCGCCCGCGTCATGCACGGCGCCGTGGCGGGCATCGGCGGCTACGGCAACTCGCTGGGCCTGCCGAACATCGGCGGCGAGATGGTGTTCGACTCCGTCTACCAGGGCAACCCGCTGGTCAACGCCCTGGCTGTCGGCGTCATGCGCCACGAGGATATCCGCCTGGCCAACGCCTCCGGCAAGGGCAACAAGGTGGTTTTGTTCGGTGCACGCACCGGCGGCGACGGAATCGGCGGCGCCTCCGTGCTGGCCTCCGAGTCCTTCGATGACACCAAGCCCTCCAAGCGCCCCGCCGTCCAGGTGGGCGATCCCTTCGCGGAGAAGGTGCTCATCGAGTGCTGCCTGGAGCTCTTCAAGGGCTCCCTGGTGGAAGGCATCCAGGACCTCGGCGCCGCAGGCATCTCCTGCGCCACGTCGGAGCTTGCATCCAATGGCGACGGCGGCATGCAGGTTGAGCTGACCTCCGTCCTGCTCCGCGACCCCACGCTGACCCCGGGCGAGATCCTGATGTCCGAGTCGCAGGAGCGCATGATGGCCGTGGTCACGCCGGAGAACGTGGAAGCGTTCGAGGCCGTCATGGACAAGTGGGCCGTGGAGTACTCCTGGCTGGGCGAGGTGACCGACACCGGCCGCCTGATCATCACGTGGGAAGGCGACGTGATTGTCGACGTCGATCCCCGCACCGTGGCGCACGACGGCCCGGTCTACGACCGCCCGTTCGCCCGCCCCGAGTGGCAGGACGCCGTGCAGGCGGACACCTTCACTGGCTCGGTGCAGGACGCCGGCCGTCCGGCCGCCCCTGCTGAGCTCGCCGCGGCCGTCACCGAGCTCGTGGCCTCGCCGAACATGTGCTCCAAGGCCTGGATCACCAACCAGTACGACCGCTACGTCGGCGGCAACACCTCCATGGCGTTCCCCGACGACGCCGGCGTGGTCCGCGTTGACGAGGAGTCAGGCCTGGGCGTTGCCCTGGCCACCGATGCCAACGGCCGCTACACCTACCTGGACCCGTACCACGGCGCGCAGCTGGCACTGGCCGAGGCCTACCGTAACGTCGCCACCGCGGGCGCCATCCCCATGGCCGTCAGCGACTGCCTGAACTTCGGCTCCCCCGAGGACCCGGACGTCATGTGGCAGCTCGCCGAGGCCATCCGCGGCCTGTCCGACGCCTGCATGGTGCTGGGCATCCCCGTCACCGGCGGCAACGTCTCGCTGTACAACCAGACGGGCACCACGCCCATCCACCCCTCCCCCGTGGTGGCGGTGCTGGGTAAGCTCGACGACGTCGCGCGGCGCACGCCGTCGGGCTGGCGCGAGGACGGCCAGGCCATCTACCTGCTGGGCACCACGGGCGCCGAACTGGACGGTTCCGAGTGGGCCAACATGCGCGGCCACCTGGGCGGCCAGCCGCCGAAGGTGGACCTCGAGGCAGAACGCGCCCTGGGCGAGATCCTCATCAACGCTTCCCGCGACGGCATGATCGACGCTGCGCACGACCTCTCCGAGGGCGGCCTGGCGGCTGCGCTGGTGGAGTCCTCGCTGCGCTACGGCGTGGGTGCCCGGATTGCCCTTCAGGATGTTGTTGACCGGGACGGCGTGGACCTGTTCACGGCGCTCTTCTCCGAGTCCCAGGGCCGCGCCATCGTGGGTGTCCCGAGGTCGGAGGAGATCCGCTTCACGGACATGTGCACCGCCCGTGGCTTCGCGCACACCCGCATTGGTGTGGTGGACGCGGCGAGCGGCACCCTGGACATCAATGGCGTGGAGAGCCTGTCCCTGGACGCCCTCCGCGAAGCCCACGAGGGGACGCTGCCGAAGTACTTCGGCTAGGCCCCACGGAACGCGGACGGACACTCGAGCCCAGAGAGAGGGCTTTGGGTGTCCGTCCGCATTTAAGGACCGGTTCAGTCCTCGCTGTGGAACTCGCGCTGGCGGGCACTGAGCAGCTCGATCTCCGGGCGGCCGGCCACGAAGCGTTCGACGGCGGCGAGCACCTCTACGACGTGCGCCCGGTCCGCTGCCACCAGGCCAACGCCAAGCCGGGTGCGCCGGTACTGGCTGTGGTCCCCCACCTCCGCTACGGACACCTCGAACCGGCGCTTGAGTTCGGCCAGGAGCGGCCGGACCACGGAACGTTTCTCCTTGAGGCTGTGCACATCGCCAAGGAGGATGTCGAACTCGGTCCAGCCGATCCACATCGCAGTCCCTAGCCGATGGTGAGTTCGCCCATGAGGTCCCAGCCTTCGCCGTCGAGCTGCCGGCTGATGATCTTCGGCGTCTCAACGAGGGCCTGGGGCATGTCCGCCATGGCTTTCTTGAAGTGGTCGCTGTTCACGTGGTCGCCGGCGGCGTCATCCTGGAAAGCTTCCACCAGGACGTATTCGTTGGGGTCATCCAGGCTGCGGGACCAGTCGAACCAGAGATTGCCCGGTTCCTTGCGGGTGGCTTCGGTGAAGTCTGCCACGAGCTCCGGCCAGCGCTCGGACCACTCGGGCTTGACCTTGAACTTGACGACAATAAAGATCACTGGGATTTTCCTTCCGCGGCGAGACTGCGTGCCCCTTCAATGTACCGGGAAGTAACGTAGCGCTGCGCCGCGCGGGTCACCAGTCCGCCGGCGGCGTAGAACCAGTTGGCGGGCCTGCTGAAGGCCTGGATCCGCAGCCACACCTCCGCCTGGCCGTCGATCCCCACTTCAAAGGATTCCTCCCCGCGGGCAGGGTGGCCGGGCAAAGTGCCATAGCCGAAACCGGCGGACTGCGGGATGCCGCCTGGCACCGGATCATGGACCCACACGACCTGGCAGGGTGCCGGCAGGCGGAAGGGCCCGACGCCGAATCCGCTCACCACGTGTGCCCCCGGCACGGCCCGGGGCGAGTCGGCCCGGACCCGGAGCCCCGCCCGCCGCTGCAGTTCCCAGGCGAGGATGCCGTCCGCCACGCGCCGGTAGGTATCCAGCCCGGTGCCCAGGCGGACCTCCTGCAGGACACGGTCGTATCCTTCGGGGGCACTCCCTTCTTCGGTGCTTCCCACTCCCGGGTATTCGAGCCGGGCAGTTGCCTTGTCAGTCACTGCTGCCTGCCTTCCCGAGGCGTGCCCACCCCAGTTGCTCCTGCTGCTTCCGGCTCAAGCCTGCCACCACCAGGTCGTACGAGTCCTCCACCATGTCCCGGACCATCCCGTCCGGCAGCGATCCGTCAAGGCGGACACCGTTCCAGTGGGTCTTGTTCATGTGCCACGCGCCGGTAATCGCCGGATGCACTGCCCGCAGCTGCACGGCAAGGGCCGGTTCGCACTTCAGGTTCACGTAGAAGTCGTCCTCGTCCATGGATGACAGGGCAAACAGCTTCGCCTCGTGGCGGGCGCCCCCGGCGATGCGGGACCGCACTTTGAAGACCGACGTTTCCGGTCCGAACGGAAAATCCTCGTAGGCGCCGGGAAACGAAAGGCAGATTGTCCGCAGCGCGTTGGGGTCCATGAAGGAAGCCTATAAAGCAGGCGGGTACGGTGCTAGTCTGCGAGGATGTCACGCGACCAGGGAGCCATTCCTGTTCTGGATCTGAGTTCCGCACGGCAGCCCTACGGATCCTTCAGCCCGGAATTCATCGAGCAGCTGCGGCATGCCACCCATGACGTGGGCTTCTTCCAAATCACCGGCTACGGCGGGCGACCCGGCCAGGCTGAAGAGTTGCTGGACCTTGTGCGGCAGTTCTTCAACCTTCCCCTTGCCGAGCGGATGAAGCTGGACAACCGCCTGTCCCCGCACTTCCGCGGCTACACCCGCATGGGCACCGAAGTGACCCAGGGCCGGGCGGACGCGCGGGAGCAGATCGACTACTCCCCCGAGCGCGAACCGGTGCCGGACTTCCCGGAGGACCAGCCCTACTGGCTGCTGCAGGGGCCAAACCTCTGGCCCGACGAAGCGTTCCCCCCACTCAAGCCCGCCGCCATGGAATGGGCTGACCTCATGTCAGAGGTAGGGATGGAACTGCTGCGGGCCATCGCGGTTTCGCTCCAGTTGCCGGAGGACTACTTTGATGAACCCTTCCGGGACACCCCGGCGTGGATGGGCAAGCTGGTGCACTACGTGGGTGGTGTCGTGGAAGAAGCCGGCGACCAGGGCGTCGGCTCCCACGCCGATTACGGGTTCGTGACGCTCCTGCTGCAGGACGGCGTAGGCGGCCTTGAGGTCCTGCCGCCCGGTACCAGCGAATGGCTGCCGGTGGAGCCCCTGCCGGGTGCGCTGGTGGTGAACCTGGGTGAGATGCTGGAAGTGGCCACCGAGGGTTACCTGGCGGCCACCATCCACCGTGTCCAGGCCCCACCGCCGGGCGTGGACCGCTACTCGGTGCCGTTCTTCTGGTCACCACGGCTGGACGCTGTCATCGAGCCCGTTCCCCTTGCGCCTGGACTGAAAGCGGCGGCCCGCGGCATCACGGACGATCCCGCCAACCCGCTGCTGGCATCCTTCGGCCTGAACATGCTGAAGGGGCGCATGCGCGCGCACCCGGACGTTACCGAGCGGCATTATCCGGAATTGCTGAAGCAGCCGGGGGAGCCCTAAAGCCCGTATTTCCAGGCAACCTGGGCGGGGCAGGCGTTCATCACCACATCGAGGCCGGCCGCCTTGGCGCGCTCCGCCGCCGCTTCGTCAATAACGCCCAGTTGCAGCCACACAGCCTTGGCACCCACAGCAATAGCCTGGTCAACCACGCTGCCCACCTTCTGTGAATTCACAAAGCAATCCACGACGTCGATGGGCCGCTTTTCCGCCGGAATGTCCGCCAGGGTGCGGTACCCCGGTTCGCCGTGGACCGGATCCCCTGGCAGGTTGACGGGGATGATGTCCATGCCCAGCCGGTCGCGGATCAACAGCGAAACATCATAGGCTGAGCGCCACTCATTGGTGGTCAGGCCCACAATGGCCCATCGGCCCTTGGTTCGCATAAGCCGTTCAATGACTGCAGGATCGTTCGTGTGGCCCATGGGTTCAGACTACGCTCCCTGCCCGAAGTCACAGCGCGTCGAATAAGAGAATGATTCACGGCACTAGTGGACGTCATGAACGAATATTACGCGGCGGACGCAAGGGTTTGCTCCTGCCGATTCACTGGAGTGTAGTGGTCTTTGACCATCCCGAGCGGCCGAGAGACCTGGATCGATGACGCCGCAGCAATCCTGGTCGCCGGACGGCCCCCAATGCCGCGGCGATAGCAAAGACCGCAGCCGCGGGTACCTGGAGCTGACCGCTCCGGAGGGCTGCCTCCACAGGGTGCTACCGCCAGGACCGATGGAGTGAAACGATGGGCGTGAGCACCACCGAAACGATGCACCTGAACGCGGGAGTGCACCCGGACAACGTTGCCTTCTGGGAACAGCAGGCGCTGCGCCTGGACTGGGATACCCCGTGGCACACGGCGCACCGCTGGAATCCGGCGGACCCTGAAGCCGGCCGCGGACCGGAAATCACCTGGTTTGAAGGCGGACGGCTCAACGTGGCAGCCAACTGCGTGGACCGCCACGTCGCGGCCGGCCGCGGAAACAAGGTGGCCCTCCACTTCGAAGGCGAGCCGGGCGACCGAAGATCCATCACGTACGCCGAACTCCAACGAGAGGTGGCCAAGGCCGCCAATGCCCTCCTGGCCCTGGGCATCACCAAGGGCGACCGCGTGGTCATCTACCTCCCGGTCATCCCCGAGACCGTCATCATCACGCTCGCCGTGGCCCGGATCGGCGCCATCCACTCCCTGGTGTTTGGTGGTTTTTCCGCCGAAGCACTGAAGTTCCGGGTGGAGGACACGGGTGCCAAGCTCCTGGTCACCACGGACGGCCAGTTCCGCCGCGGCGTGGCCGTTCCCGTGAAGGACAACGCGGACGCAGCCGTCGCCGGGGACAATGCCATCGAACACGTCCTGGTGGTCAACCGCACCACCCCTGCCGGCCAACTCACAACCGTGCCCATGACGGAAGGCCGCGACGTCTGGTGGCATGACGCCGTCGGGAGCTCCCCGGACGTCCACGAACCGGAGGCGTTCGACGCCGAGACGCCGCTGTTCATCATGTACACGTCCGGGACCACCGGGAAGCCCAAGGGCCTGGTGCACACCTCCGGCGGCTACCTGACGCAGGCGTCGTGGAGTTTCGAGCACCTGTTCAGCAACCCGGACCCCGCGCTCCGGGACCGCGACGTGCACTGGTGCACGGCCGATCTCGCCTGGGTTACGGCGCACACTTACGAGATCTACGGGCCGCTGTCCAACGGCGCCACGCAGGTCATCTTCGAGGGCACCCCGAACACGCCACACCCGGGCCGGCATTTCGAAATCATCGAACGCTACGGCGTGACGCAGTACTACACCGCGCCCACGCTGGTCAGGTCCCTTATGGGCTGGTTCCCGGACGGCGTGCCGGACACCTATGACCTGTCCTCCATCCGCCTGCTCGGCACCGTGGGCGAAGCGGTCAACCCGGAGGCCTGGCGCTGGCTGCGGCAGAACGTGGGCGCCGGCACCGCACCCGTGGTGGACACGTGGTGGCAGTCCGAAACCGGCGCCACCATCCTCTCCCCCGCGCCCACGGACACCAGTTTCAAGCCCGGCTGCGCCGCACGCCCGCTGCCGGGGGTAAGCACCAGGATCGTGGACGACGGCGGCAATAACGTGGCCCCGGGCGTCCAGGGAAACATCGTGGTTGACTCCCCCGGGCCCGCCATTGCCCGCACCGTCTGGGGAAACCCACGGCGCTACTTCGATTCCTACTGGAGCAAGTACGCGGACCGGGGCTGGTTCCTGGCCGGCGACGGCGCCAAGTACGATGCCGACGGTGACATTTGGATCCTGGGCCGCGTGGATGACACCCTGAACGTCTCCGGACACCTGCTCTCCACCATCGAGATCGAATCCGCCCTGGTATCGCACCCGGACGTCGTGGAGGCCGGCGTCTGCCCGGTAGCGGATCCGAAGACCGGCCACGCCGTGGTTGCCTTCGTCGTCCTGAAGGCCGGGGCCCCGGCCGACTGCCTCGACGAGCTCCGGAACCACGTCGCCAAGGAGATCGGCCCCATCGCCAAGCCGCGCGACGTCGTCGTGGTTCCCGATGTTCCCAAGACCCGCAGCGGCAAAATCATGCGCCGGCTGCTCACCCAACTGTTCGAAGGAACAACCCTGGGCGACACCACCTCACTCCAGAACGAACCGGCCATCGCCGGCATTCAGGACGTCCTGCGCCAGCGGGCCCTAACGAAGGAAGAATCATGACAGACATCAGCAGCGTCGCACGTCTCTCCGAGCCCCTCAAGTTCGCCTACTGGGTGCCCAACGTTTCCGGCGGCCTGGTGGTATCCACCATCGAGCAGCGCACCGGCTGGGACTTTGACTACAACAAGAAGCTGGCGCGCATCGCCGAGGAATCCGGCTTCGAATACGCCCTGACCCAGACCCGGTACGCCGCCTCCTACGGCGCGGACAAGCAGCACGAGGCCACCTCGTTCAGCCTTGCACTGCTGGCCGCCACGGAGCGACTGAAGGTCATCGCCGCAGTCCACCCGGGAATGTGGCACCCCGGCGTGCTGGCGAAGTACATCATCACAGCCGACCACATCTCCAACGGCCGCGCCGCCGTGAACATCGTCTCCGGCTGGCTGAAGAGCGAGTTCACCAACTTCGGCCTGGAGTGGCTGGAGCACGACGAGCGCTACGTCCGCACCGAGGAATTCATCAACGTCCTGCGCGGGTTGTGGACCGAAAAGGAGTACAGCCAGTCCGGCAAGTACTACAACATCACCGATTTCACCCTGAACCCCGCCCCTGTGGACGTCCCGGGCCGCGCCCACCCGGAGATCTTCTTCGGCGGAAACTCGACGGCGGCCCAGGCCACCGCGGGCCGCGTGGCGGACTGGTACTTCTCCAACGGCAAAGACCTCGAGGGTTTCAAGGACAACATCGCCGGAGTGGTGGCCGCTGCCGGCGAAACCGGCCGCGGCGCCGGAGGCCCGCTGGCCGCTCCCCGATTCGGCCTCAACGGGTTCGTCATCGCCCGCGACTCCGAAAAGGAAGCCCGGGACACCCTGCGCGAGATCGTGGAAAAAGCGCACAAACCCGCCGTCCAGGGCTTCCGCGACGCCGTGCAGGAAGCCGGCGCCTCCACCAAGGACGGCAAGGGCATGTGGGCTGACTCCACCTTCGAGGACCTGGTCCAGTACAACGACGGGTTCAAGACCCAGCTCATCGGCACCCCCGAGCAGATTGCCGGGCGCATCGTGGAGTACAAGAAGATCGGCGTGAACCTGTTCCTCACGGGCTACCTGCACTTCCAGGAGGAGGTGGCGGCGTTCGGACGCGACATCCTCCCGATCGTGCGCGAACTGGAGGCCGACCTGGCGCGGAAGAACGGCACCGAATTGGACCTGTCCGGAACCCCGGTTGCCGCCGAAGCGGTGGCTGTCTGATGGCTGAACGCGCCTTCGGTTTCCGCACCCGCGCCCTGCACGCCGGGGGCACCCCCGACGCCGAGCACGGCGCCCGCGCCGTACCCATCTACCAGACCACGTCCTTCGTCTTCAAGGACACCAACGACGCCGCCAACCTGTTCGCCCTCCAGAAGTACGGCAACATCTACTCCCGCATCGGCAACCCCACGGTCGCGGCGTTCGAGGAGCGCATCGCATCCCTCGAAGGCGGCATCGGCGCAGTGGCCACGTCCTCGGGCATGGCCGCTGAGTTCATCACGTTCGCCGCCCTCACCCAGGCCGGCGACCACATCGTGGCAGCCTCCCAGCTGTATGGCGGCACCGTGACCCAGCTCGATGTCACCCTTCGCCGGTTCGGCGTCGACACCACCTTCGTCACCGGGACCGACCCTGCAGACTACGCCGCGGCGGTCCGGGACAACACCAAGGCCATCTTCGTGGAGGTGGTGGCCAACCCGTCGTCGGAGGTCCAGGACCTGGCGGGGCTGGCCAAGGTGGCACGCGACGCCGGCATCCCCCTGGTGGTCGACGCCACCTTGAGCACGCCGTACCTGGTGCGGCCCATCGAGCACGGCGCCGACATCGTGATCCATTCCGCCACGAAGTTCCTGGGCGGCCACGGCACCACCCTGGGCGGCGTGGTGGTGGAAAGCGGCCGCTTCAACTGGGGCAACGGCAAGTTCCCCACCATGACCGAGCCCGTGGCTTCCTACGGCAACGTCTCCTGGTGGGGCAACTTCGGCGAGTACGGCTTCCTCACCAAGCTGCGCAGCGAGCAGCTGCGCGACATCGGCCCGGCGCTGTCGCCGCAGTCCGCGTTCCAGCTGCTCCAAGGCGTTGAGACACTGCCGCAGCGGCTCGACGAGCACCTGAAGAACGCCCGGGCCGTGGCCGAGTGGCTGGCAAACGATGACCGGGTGGCCTATGTCAACTACTCCGGCCTGCCCTCCCACCCGCACTTCGAGCGGGCCAAGAAGTACCTGCCGCTGGGCCCCGGATCAGTCTTCTCCTTCGGGGTGAAGGGTGGGCGCGCCGCGGGGCAGAAGTTCATCGAATCCCTGCAGCTGGCTTCCCACCTGGCCAACGTGGGTGACTCCCGCACCCTGGTGATCCACCCCGGCTCCACCACCCACCAGCAGCTCAGTGCGGCACAGCTGGAATCCGCGGGCGTGCCGGAGGACCTGGTCCGCATCTCGGTGGGCCTTGAGGACATCGAGGACATCCTGTGGGACCTGGACCAGGCACTCGCCGAAGCCTCCAACGCCGCGGCCCGGGACGCCATTGTGGTCGAAGAACCCGCAGACGCCTGCACGATCGGAGCAAACGCATGAGCACCGCCGAACGCACCTGGTCCGGCCCGTCAGCACCGGAGCGGCTGGCGTTGCTCCGGCAGGCGAAATCCATCGCCATTGTCGGGGCTTCCGACAAACCGTCGCGGGCCAGCTACTTCGTGGCCACGTACCTGCTCTCCTCCACCCGCTACAAGGTGTACTTCGTGAACCCGGTGGTGAAGGAGATCCTGGGCCAGCCCACGTTTGCATCCCTGGCGGACCTGCCGGAAAGCCCGGACATCGTTGACGTGTTCCGCAAGCACGACGACCTTCCCGGCGTCCTTGACGAGGCAGTGGCCGCCGGCGCCAAAACACTCTGGCTGCAGCTGGGCTCCTGGCATGAAGGCGTCGCGGCAGGCGCGGAAGCCGCAGGGCTCAACGTGGTGATGGACCGCTGCGTGAAGATCGAGCACGCGCGCTTCCACGGCGGCCTCCACCTGGCCGGTTTCGATACCGGCGTGATTTCCTCCAAACGCCAGGTCATCGCCTGACCGCCGCTGAAGAAAACAACAGCGGGTCCGTTTAACGGGCCCGCTGTTGCCGTCTTTCGGCTATTTCGCCGGAGACGTGGGCCGGGGGCCGTTTCCCTGCCCCGTGCCCTGGGAACCTGCCTGGCCCTGGACCACTCCGGCAGTGGGTTTCGCTGGCCCGCCGGCCGCACCCGCCGCTGCGGGCGCATTATCCGGCGCGGGTGTGCCCGCCTTCCCCTGGTTCGCGGCGGCCGGTCCTGCCGGCTCTTCCGCCGCAGTTCCTTGGTTCTCCGTGCCGCGGCCAGCTCCGTCGCCCTGCGTGGCCGGCCCTGCCCCCGCAGGCAGACACATCCTGCCGGCTGCTTCGTGATTGACGGGACCGGCGCAGAGCGGCGTGCCAGTGTGCGCATGCCCTGTGTGCCGGGAAGTTCCGGCCTGGTCCGGCAGGAGGCGGGAGGCGAGGTTGGCCGCGTCGGTGGCCCCGCCCGCTGCGGCCTCCGGGCCGGCGGCGGCAAGTTCCCCATCGGAAGCCACCCTGGGAGCACGGTAGCCGTAGCCGGCGGCCGACGGCTCGCTCACCGAACTGTTCCAAGGCGACAAATCCGCCAGCAGCTGCTCCACGGGGCTGTTCCCGGGAGGTGCTGAGCTGGCGGCTACCCCGCCAACTCCCAGCCCCATGCCGGCCACCAGCACCAGCCCCAGCGTGGTGGGGCGGTGCCTGCGACGGCGGCGGCGCGCCAGCTCATCGGCGGGCGGTCCATCGTCCTGGTCAGCTTCGCGTTCTCCAGGCTGCCTGCCTGCGGCATCGAGTGCGCCGGCAGGTACGGGGGCCTCCCCCCGGGCCGGCCCGCCAGCCGTGAGCAGTGCAGCGAGCTCCCCGGTGGGCTCGGGCGTGGGAAGGGACGCGAGGGCACCCAGCGAATGGAGGGCGCCGCGAAGGTCCGCGTCCTGTTCGAAGCCGACATCCAGCAGCATGTCATCGACGAGGGCGGCAAGGTTATCCGGGGCAGGCGTCATGGCGCGAGGTACTCCTTCACTGCGGCAAGTTCCCGGAGTTTCAGCAATGCGCGCCGCTGAAGCTGCTTGACCGAACCAGCGCTCTTTTCCATGGTCTCCGCCGTCTGTTCCACCGTGAGGCCACCCACCAGGCGCAGCGACAGGACGTCCCGCTGGTCCCGGGGCAGCCCGTCCAACATCCTGAGGACTTCCCGGGGTGCGATGCGCTGCAGTGCTTCCTTCTCCGCCGACATGTCCTCGCGCCGGTCCAGCTCGGGCTCGAAGGGCAGCTTGGCCGGAGTACGGCTCTGGCGGCGGTGGTCATCCACCATCCGGGCGTGGGCAACAGAGAAGATGAAGGTCCGCAGCCCGGACTCCCCTCCGCGCACGGTACCGAGCCGTGGCAACACGGACAGGAACACTTCCTGCATGGCGGCCTCCGGATCCTCGACTCCCCGGGCCGTGAGATAGCCCAGAACCTGTGATGCATACGCCTTATAGACCAGGCTGAAGGCAGCGGTCCCGGACTCTGGCCGGTCCGGAGCCTCGTCTGTCTGTGCATCGGTCACTGACGTGGTGCTTTCCGTCAAGAAGGGCGGTGGCAAGGCAAGCGTTCAGTACATCCGGAACGCTGCGCCTAGTCTACCCTCCAGTAACCGCGCAGCCAGAAGCGCCTCGGCCCGCGGCCAGCGACGGGCGCAGCCTGGCAGCCACCCTTGCGGAAAGACAAAAGAGCCGGTCTGGAACGTGATGGGGGACAGGTTCCAGACCGGCGCTTCATAGAGGTAATCGCTCCGGCCGCCCGGAGGGTTACGCCTTCTTCAAAAAAAGTTGGAAATCATTTTCAGCGGGTAGCTGTCCTGGTCCACCGGGGCACAATGGCGTGCCGGCGGGGTGCCCCTGCCGGCACGAAGGCGTGCGCCAGGGCGGGCGTGCGCTCCTCGCTGCATACAGGTACGACGGCGGCGGGCAGCTCCACCGGGATGGCGGCCGCAGCTGCAGCGGGTACAGGCGCGGAACGGGAGACGGCCCCCGCGGGACAGAGATCGGTGACCAGGCCGGTTCCGGCACATTCGCGAACCGCGGCTATCCCGGCCACCACGGCGGCTTTGTCCTCGAACGGGCCCGAGACGGCGATCACGGCCCCGTCCGGAGCCAGGAGCCGGAACCTGAAGAACGAATCAGCGTCGATGAATGCTTCAAATTTTCCGGCCATGACGATCCTTCCTTGGGCACCAGGTGGTACAGACGAGTCTGGCGGCGGCACCGGAAGCCTCACAAGACCGTGCGCGTTAAGCCTGTGTAAATTCGCTTTCCGGCTGCCAAAAACAAGCGGCAGGCCACCTGCGAAGGTGGCCTGCCGCCGTCGTAGTCCCCACCCGCTCCCCAGCCCCGCAAACGCGGCCAGGGAACCCCGCGGGCGTGGGCCCACAAAATCTAGTCCTTGATGAGGTCGTTCACCACGATGGTCTGGTCCCGGTCCGGGCCAACGCCGATGGCGGAGAACCGGGTTCCGGAAAGCTTTTCCAGGGCCAGCACGTAGTTGCGCGCGTTCTCCGGAAGGTCTGCCAGCGTCCGGGCTCCGGTGATGTCCTCGGTCCAGCCGTCGAAGTACTCGAAGATGGGCTTCGCGTGGTGGAACTCGGTCTGCGTCATGGGCATTTCGTCGTGCCGGACACCGTCCACGTCGTAGGCGACACATACCGGAATCTGCTCGATGCCGGTGAGCACGTCCAGCTTGGTGACGAAGTAGTCAGTGAAGCCGTTTACGCGGGAGGCGTGCCGCGCCAGGACCGCATCGTACCAGCCACAGCGGCGCGGGCGTCCGGTGTTGACGCCAAATTCGCCGCCGGTCTTCTGCAGGTACATGCCCATCTCATCGAAGAGTTCCGTGGGGAATGGGCCGGCACCAACGCGGGTGGTGTAGGCCTTGATGATGCCGATGGAGCGGGAGATCCGGGTAGGGCCGATGCCGGAGCCCACGGAGGCGCCGCCGGCGGTGGGGTTGGAGGAGGTCACGAACGGGTAGGTGCCGTGGTCCACGTCCAGGAAGGTTGCCTGGCCGCCCTCCATCAGGACTACCTTGCCCTCATCCAGCGCGGAGTTCAGGACCAGGGTGCTGTCGATGACCAGCGGGCGGAGCCGCTCGGCGAAGGACAGGAAGTACTCCACGATCTCGTCCACCACCACACCGCGGCGGTTGTAGACCTTGACCAGGAGTTCGTTCTTCTGCCGCAGCGAGCCTTCCACCTTCTGGCGGAGGATCGATTCGTCAAAGACATCCTGGACGCGGATGCCCAGCCGGGCAACCTTGTCCATGTAGGCAGGGCCGATGCCGCGGCCGGTGGTGCCAATGGCCCGGCTGCCCAGGAAGCGTTCGGTTACCTTGTCCAGCACCTGGTGGTACGGCGCCACCAGGTGGGCGTTGGCGGAGACCCGCAGCTTTGAGGTGTCGGCGCCACGCGCCTGGAGTCCGTCGATTTCCTGGAAGAGGGCCTCCAGGTTCACCACGCAGCCGTTGCCGATGATGGGAACGGCGTTGGGGCTGAGAATGCCGGCCGGCAGAAGCTTGAGTTCGTACTTTTCACCGCCTACGACGACGGTGTGCCCGGCGTTGTTGCCGCCGTTGGGCTTGACGACGTAGTCAACACGGCCGCCCAGCAGGTCGGTGGCCTTGCCTTTTCCTTCGTCGCCCCACTGGGCTCCTACGATCACAATTGCTGGCATGGGATCCTCCCCCATTCGTTCGGGCTGCCCGGGCCCGGCCACCAGGTGGCAGGCCGATGCAGCGCCGTTCATGAGAATGCCCCGAACAGACCGGCCTTCGCACAGCCGCAGCACGGCGCAGCGAAGCAAGAGTTCCGGGGCTCTTACCACCCAAGTTTAGCCGATAGGGCACTTCGTCCACTGTTGTGGCCCGCCGCGGCCGTTTCTGCCAAAAGGCCGCGGCGGGCGGTGCCGCCTATTCGTCCTCAGCCTCCCCGGCGGGGCGGGACGTCTGTTCGGCGAGTGTGTTCCAGAAGGAGGTGTCGGCGTCGGCAATGGACCCGTCCGCGATGGCTGCGGCCGTGGAGGTCAGCGTGGTGACAGTCTGCTTGATCAGGTAGCCGTTGCTGCGCTGCCCGAGAGCATAGCCGTCCAGGTAGTGGTCCGACATGCCGCGCATCTCGAAGAGCAGGGTGGCGATGCCGTACTCCACGGAGATGCCGTTTCGGCTGATGGTTTCGGCGCTGCCGCCCTGGTACTTGCCCAGGTGTCCCCAGCCGGTGGAGTCGACGTTGTTGAAGACCACGGCGCCAAGCTGCTTTGATTTTTCGACGACGGCGGGGTCGGCGTTGGGGGTGGTGGGGTACAGGATGGAGCCGGATACCAGCTTGCCGTCACGCTCGGCCCGGGTGCCCTGGTGGTGCAGGTCGATCATGTAGTCGATCCGGTACTTGCGCATGACGTTGTTGTGCAGCGCCTGGGTCTCCGGCTGGACCTTGGCCACATGGTCGCGGTTCAGGTCCACGCCCTCGGCGTTGTAGCGGGTGAGGTTGCGGTCCCCCTTGGCAAGGTAGTTTTCCAGGGAGAAGTTCACGTCCCCCATGGCCCCGTCCGCATTGAGCATGGGCACCACCAGAATGTTCACGCCTTTGAGGATGTCAGCGGATTTACCGGCCCCCAGGTGCTTGATGAACTCCATGGCGCCCTCGGTGGTGAGCTGCTCGTTGCCGTGCTGCTGGGTCAGGTACAGAATGGTGGGCTTGGCGGGGTCCGAAATGTACTTGACCAGGTGGATGTCGCGCCCCTTGACCGTTTGCCCGATGACCTCCAGCTCCATTGCCGGCTGGCGGGCGTCCTGGTCCTTCAGGAACGAGACCATCTGTTCGTACGTGGCGAGCTTGGAGGTGGTGATCTGGCCGTTGCCGTCGTAATTGGGGCCTTCGCCCACAGCGTGTGCCAGCGGGGCGGGACCCGCGACGACGGCCAGCGCCAGGGCTCCGGAGGCGGCGAGGGTCCTGAAATTTGCCAGGGATTTCTTCACAGTGCGTTACCTCTTTCGAGTGCATCGGGGCGCCACCGGCCAGCTCCGTTGCGGCGGTGGCATGTGACCTCAGCCAACCAAGCTTAACGAAACCTGTCAACAAGCTGGACAAAGTCTGTAAGTATGCTGCTGCCCGCCGGGCAAGGGCAGGGAAGCAGCCGGGCAGCGGGCCGCGACATAAAGCGGCACGGACTTGCCCCAAGGTGGGTCTCTCGATTTAGTGAGAGTGAACCATCCGGAGCGGCCGAGAGACCTGGCTCGATGACGCCGCAGCAACCACGGTCCAGCAGGATTCCTGCCGGACCGAAGGTGCTACTGCCAGGACCGATGGAAAGGAAGATTCCAGCATGCCCCTGAACACCGACCACATCCGCGTCACCCACGCCGGATCGTTGCCCCGCACCCCGGAACTCATCGCGGCCAATGCCGCCAAGGAAACCGACGGCGTCACCCCTGAATTCCTGGACCTCCTGGAAACCTCCGTGGTGGACGTGGTCCGGCGCCAGAAGGACCTCGGGATCGACATTCCCAACGACGGCGAATACGGGCACACGATGGCCAACTCCGTGGACTATGGCGCCTGGTGGAACTACTCCTTCGCACGGCTGGGCGGCCTGGAGCCAACCAATGTGGACCGCTGGGCCGATGCCCAGGTGCACCGCTCCTCCCCCGGCAACATTGTCCTGACCTCCTTCCCCGACAGGCGCGACCGGCAGGCGTTCAACGAGGCCTACAACGACCCGTCCTCGGGCATCCTGTCCCACCGCAAGAGCGTGACCCAGCCCAAGATCGCCGGACCCCTGACCTACACGGGCCAGGACCTGGTGGCATCGGACATCAAGAACCTGAAGACCGGCCTCGCCGCCGCCGGGTTGTCGGACGGCTTCGTGGCATCCCTCTCTCCCGGCTCGTGCGCCCGCGTGGCCAACGAGTACTACAAGTCCGATGAGGAACTTGTCTACGCCTGTGCCGATGCCATGCGGGAGGAATACAAGGCCATCGTCGACGCCGGCCTCACCGTGCAGCTCGACGATCCGTCCCTGGCCGAGAGCTGGGACCAGATCAATCCCGAGCCCAGCCTGGAGGACTACCTGAAGTTCATCCAGCTGCGCGTCGAGGCCACCAACTGGGCCCTCCGGGACCTGCCCCAGGAACAGATCCGGCTGCATGTCTGCTGGGGTTCCTGGCACGGCCCGCACACCACGGACATCCCTTTCGCCGACATCATCGGCTCGGTGCTGCAGGTCAACGCGGGCGCATACTCCTTCGAGGCAGCCAACGTCCGCCACGAACACGAATGGCGTGTATGGGAGGACACCAAGCTCCCCGAGGGCAAGGTCATCATCCCGGGCGTCGTGTCGCATGCCACCAACGTGGTGGAACACCCCGACCTGGTGGCTGACCGCATTGTCCGCTTTGCCGACGTCGTGGGCCGCGAAAATGTCATTGCCTCCACCGACTGCGGCCTGGGCGGCAGGGTGCACCCACAGATCGCCTTCGCCAAGCTGGAGGCCCTCGGCGAGGGTGCTCGCCGCGCCACCAACCGCCTCTGGTAGTCCGTCGTACCGCTGCGCCGGCTGTGCCTTCCATCACCGGAAGGGGCGGCCGGCGTTTCGTTTCCCCGGGCTTGGTAAACTGGCAGAGGCCGACCAGGAATCGGCCCACCCCAACTAACCGCCGTTGATGATCCGCGCCGCCGCGCGCCCATTTTCACCGGTGGAAGCAATATCAATCCCCGCAGGAGAACCAGCACTTCATGACAGCCCTGGCCCCAGAAACATTCCACGAACAGCTCATGAGCCGCCGCTACGAACCCAGCGTTGCCGCCGTCAATGGACTGTGTGATTCCCTGCAGGAGGCCAAGCCCGGAACCGTGGTGCCCTATGTGGACCCGATGCACGACGTTGAGGAATGCCGCATCATCAGCCTGTTCTCCAACATCGGCGAGGCGGACCCGTCCGGGTTCATCACTGCCGGGGACCAGGACGCCGCGACCCGAATGCTGGGGCTCCAGTGGAAGCTGGGGTTGCGCCCCGAGTTCGTGATGCCGTGGAACGTCCACCCCTGGCACGTCCCCGGCGAAGTCAACGGCAAGTTCACTCCGGACCAGATCCAGGCCGGCCTGAAGCCGCTGCTGAAGTTCCTCGCCCTGGTCCCCCGCGCCTCCGTGATCGTTGCGCACGGCACTGAAGCCAACCGCCTGGCTAACCTCCTGCTGAAGACGGAGGTGCCCCTGCTCTGGCGCCGCGGCCTGAAGACCTACAAGGTCCGGTCGCTGAGCGGCCGCGCCTTCGCCGGTTCCCCGGCGCGCCAGGAGGAATACCTCGAGGACATGCGCGCGGCCTACGCCGATGCCATGGCCCGCACAGGCATCGCCAAGCCATAAACGAACGAACGACCACGGGTGGTTTCCTTTCCAGGAAAGGTAACCACCCGTCGTCGCGCTTTAATCCAAGCTTGCTACTTCGCCTCGATGGCTGCCTTCGCTGTGGGGTCCGAGTCGTTGAGGAACTTTTCGATCCGCTCCGGCTCGTCGGCCTCGCCGATGGCGGAGGACGCCCGGCCCAGGGAGTAGAGGGCACGCAGGAATCCACGGTTCGGCTCGTGCTCCCACGGGATGGGGCCTACGCCGCGCCACCCGTTGCGGCGAAGCGCGTCCAGTCCGCGGTGGTAGCCCACCCGGGCGTAGGCGTAGGAGTCGATGGTGCGCCCCTCGGCCCACGCTTCCTCAGCCAGGATCGCCCACAAGAGTGAGGACGTGGGGTGCCTTTCCACCAGGTCCAGGGCCTCGTGCCCGGCCTCCAGCTGCCCGTTCACCTCGGTTTCGGCAGGCAGGAGCGTGGGCTCCGGCCCCATCAGGTTGCGGCGGAACTCGTCCGACATCTAGAAGGTCTTTCCGGCCGAACCGAGCTGCTTGGTGGCTTCCACCACGCGGGCTGCCAGGCCGGCTTCGGCGGAGGCGCCCCAGACGCGGGGGTCGTAGGTCTTCTTGTTGCCCACTTCGCCGTCGACCTTCAGGACGCCGTCGTAGTTCTTGAACATGTGGTCCGCTACCGGACGCGTGTAGGCGTACTGGGTGTCGGTGTCGATGTTCATCTTGATCACGCCGTAGGAAACGGCGTCGGCGATTTCCTGGTCGGAGGAGCCGGAGCCGCCGTGGAACACGAGGTCGAACGGATTGTCCTTGCCGATCTTGGCACCCACCTGGGCCTGGATGTCCTTGAGGATCTCCGGGCGCAGCTTGACGCCGCCGGGCTTGTAGACGCCGTGCACGTTGCCGAAGGTCAGGGCGGTGATGTAGCGGCCGTTTTCGCCGGCGCCCAGGGCGTCGATGGTGGCGAGGGCGTCCTCGACCGTGGTGTAGAGCTTGTCGTTGATGGCGTTCTCGACGCCGTCTTCCTCGCCGCCGACGGTGCCGATCTCCACCTCGAGGATCATCTTGGCTGCGGCGGTGCGGGCCAGCAGGTCGCGGGCGATCTTCAGGTTCTCCTGCAGGGTCTCGGCGGAACCGTCCCACATGTGCGAGTTGAAGAGCGGGTTCCGGCCGGCCTTGACCTCGGCCTCGGAAGCTTCCAGCAGCGGCAGGACAAAGCCGTCCAGCTTGTCTTTGGGGCAGTGGTCCGTGTGCAGGGCGATGTTCACACCGTAGTTCTTGGCCACTTCGCGGGCGAAGGCAGCGAAGCCCAGGGAACCGGCAACCATGTCCTTGGTGGAGGCGCCGGACCAGTAGGCGGCACCGCCGGTGGAAACCTGCACGATGCCGTCGGACTCTGCCTCGGCGAAGCCGCGGAGCGCTGCGTTCAGCGTCTGCGAGGACGTGACGTTGACGGCGGGGAAGGCAAATCCGCCCGCCTTCGCGCGGTCGATCATCTCGGCGTAGATCTCTGGGGTTGCAATGGGCATGCTGGCTCCTCTGCTGAGTTTCGTCTGTGGGTGGATGACCCTCAAGTAGACCGCTTACGGCTTGGCACCATCCTAGCCATTCCCCGGCGGCCCGGGTGTTTCGGGTCACGGGTTGGTAATACTCACACGCGCTGGTTGAAGACGTGCCGGCGGATCCAGGCGTGCATGGCGATGGCCGCGGCGGATGCGGCGTTGATCGAACGGGTGGAGCCGAACTGCTCGATGGAAAGGGTGGCGGCAGCGGCCTGATGGACTTCCGGGGTCAGGCCCGGGCCCTCCTGCCCGAACACCAGCACGCAGTCGCGCGGCAGCTCGTAGGTCTCCAGGGGCACAGAGTCCGGGAAAATGTCGATGCCGATGATCGCGAGCCCCTCCCCCTGCGCCCACTGGACAAAATCCTCCACCGTGGGGTGGTGGCGGACGTGCTGGTAGCGGTCGGTGACCATGGCTCCGCGCCGGTTCCACCGCCGTCGTCCGATGATGTGCACCTCTTTGGCGAGGAAGGCGTTGGCGGTGCGCACCACTGTTCCGATGTTGAGGTCGTGCTGCCAGTTTTCGATGGCCACGTGGAAGTTGTGCCGCCGCGAATCCAGCTCTGCCACGATCGCCTCATGCTTCCAGTAGCGGTATTTGTCCAGCACATTGCGCCGGTCACCGTCGGCCAGGAGGTCGGGGTCCCAATGGTCGCCTTCGGGCAGTTCCCCCTCCCAGGGCCCGACGCCGACCTCCGCCTTTGCGGGTTCGGCCTCCCCGGGCTGGTGGTCGGGTTCGTCTGTCATGCCGGGCATTTGGTTCACCCTTCAACACTAGACTGGACTCTTCGGGCAACCATCACAGGCGGAGGCAGGCATGGCAGAAGCAGACGAGGTAACAGGCAACCCTTCGGTGTACCGCAGCGGCCAGGAGATCGAGTGCTGGCTGACGGACATGGATGGCGTCCTGGTGCACGAAAACCAGCCCATTCCCGGCGCGGCCGAGCTGATCCAGCGCTGGGTGGATACGTCCAAGCGGTTCCTGGTGCTGACCAACAACTCCATCTTCACCCCGCGCGACCTTGCCGCCCGCCTGCGTTCCTCCGGCCTGGAAATTCCGGAGGAAAACATCTGGACTTCGGCGCTGGCCACGGCGCAGTTCCTCAAGGACCAGGTGCGGGGCTCAGAGTCCGGCAACCGCGCCTACACGATCGGTGAGGCGGGGCTCACGACGGCGCTGCATGAGGCCGGCTTCATCCTCACCGACCAGAACCCGGACTTCGTGGTGCTTGGCGAGACGCGCACGTACTCCTTCGAGGCCATCACCATGGCCATCCGCCTGATCCTCGCCGGTGCCCGGTTCATTGCCACCAACCCGGACGCAACCGGCCCTTCCAAGGACGGTCCCATGCCGGCGACGGGTGCCATCGCGGCCCTGATTACCAAGGCCACCGGCCGCGAACCGTACATTGTGGGCAAGCCGAACCCCATGATGTTCCGGTCTGCGATGAACCAGATCGACGCACACTCAGAGACCACCGCCATGATCGGTGACCGGATGGACACGGACATCATTGCCGGCATGGAGGCCGGCCTGCACACCGTCCTTGTCCTCAGCGGCATCACGCACAAGGACGACATCGCCGCGTACCCGTTCCGGCCCAACCAGGTGCTCAACTCCGTGGCGGACCTGAAGAACCAGATCTAGGACTAGAAGATGCTGACCCTGGATCCGCCCCGGGGCAGCGGGAAGTACTCGTCCAGGAGTCCCGTGACCAGGGGCCGGTAGACCTGCGGGTTCCAGCCCGGGCTGGCGTGGGCGGGTACCGCCCCGGTGGTCTGGAGGTTGCTTGAGACCATGTTGTCCTTGTACACCACGGCCCAGGTTTCGGACGCCGTCTCGTAGTCCACGGTGGCGTCCTTCGGGTTGCCCAGGTAGGCCATTTTGGCGGTGCCGAGCTGCCCGGCGAACTGCCTTCCTTCGAAGTGGTAGATGTAGGCGGACTCCGTCTGGACCAGCACGTTGGACGGGGCGATCGGTGAGAGCTGCTCCAGTGTCTGGTTAAGGATCTGCCGCCAGCTCCGTTCGTCCTTGTGGATGATCCGCTCCCCCAGTTCATACCCGCCGCGGAGGGTCGAGGGAAACCTGACGCCGCTCTCGTAGAGGAACACCACGCCGTCGAACCAGCTTTGGTCCAGGACGTCGTGGGCGCTGTTCGGGCTGGAGTCCAGGAGGATGAACTGCACCTGGATGCCTGCCACGGCAAGGAGCCGGGCGGCCACCTGGGTGGCCAGCATGCCGCCGAAGCTGTGGCCGTAGAAGAACAGTTTGGTGATCTTTTCCACCGCGACGTACTCAGCAATCGCGCGGACGACTTCGGTGACGTCGAGGCCCAGGTTGGAATATCCGACGGCGGCGAGCCGGGCACGCTTGTTCAGGGCCCCCCGGAGCGCGTTCAGGATCCATTGCGCCTCTTCCCAGCTGGTTTTGTACCCGGGGAACAGGAACCAGCAGGCGTCCGGGTAATAGGCGTCGGCGAAGTCATCGGCAACGGCCAGGATCCGGGTGGTCCGGCGCTGAGACTGCACCTCACGGGTCACCAGCATGTCGGCGGCCAGCAGTCCGGACGCGCCGGCCCCGGCAAGGAATGAACGCCGTGAGAAGCGTTTTAGGGCAGCGGCTTCGGCCAGCAGCCGGGCGTCGGAGACCCCACGCCGGCTCTGCGGATGGACCTCCCCCTCATACGGCACAGTCCTACCGTAAGCCCAGCCAAACGCGGCACCGCAATGAACGCGTGTAAACGTTCGGTGACGCCGGGGTCAGCTGGCGGCCTGGCCTTCGGTAGCCGGGAAGGGTGCCTGCGGTTCCTGCTGGCGGCGAAGGATTTCCAGCCCGATGTCGTTGTAGCGGCCCAGCAGGTCGGCGCCGTCGGGTGCCTCCGGGTTGTCCAGCAGGGCAAAGGCGGAGTCGCTGGCGAGCAGGAGTTCCTGGTCTGTGTATTCGGTCAGCGGACGGCCGTACAGCTCTTCGATCCACATCACCGGCAGTTGGGGGAATTCGCCTGCGAAGTCGCCGCCGGGAAAAAGCTCCCTGACGTCGTCGTCCATGAGTAGCGGGCGCCGGCTGGACGCTTCACCTGGCGCCCAGTCGTGGGCCGCCGGCGTGAGCTGAAGGGACACCCCGGCGGACGGGACGCCCAGCAGGAGCTTGGTGTCCATGGCGTTCAGGTCACAGCGCAGCCCGGCCAGGGCGGAGGATTCGACAAGTTCCGCCTGTGAGAGGTCGACGCAGATGCGGCAGCGGATGCCCATCCTCCGGACACGGCGGATGATGTGGACCAGTTCAGCACGGGATTCGTGGTGAAGGGCTCCCCGGACTTCAATCCGGACGATGTCCGCCGGGACATCGAGGTTAACGAGTGCGTCTAGCGCGCGGTCCATAGGTACTCCAAAAGAGGTTCTATGGCCGACGGCTCAACCTCCGCAAGCCTAACCCTCCCCGGGGCCACGGCACAACCTGCCGCTCAGGCCCGCGGACCCTGGCTGACTTTGCCGGGCTCCTGGTAGTGGGTACGCGCACCGGAGCCGCCCACCGAATCCACCAGCGACTTGGCGATGTCCCGAAGTTTGGTATTGCTGTTGCTGGACGCCTCGGTAAGGATTTCGACGGCGGCTTCCTGGCTGCACCGGTTCTGCGCCATGACGATGCCGATGGCGATGTCGATGATGGTCCGCGATTCCAGCGTGGCCCGGAGATTGGATGCACTGTCGGCGTGCAGCGAGAACCTGACAGCGAGCCGCAGGGCTTCGGAGATCTCCCGGGTGAAGTCCCGTGCCCTGTCCGCGGCGGGGCCGTCAAACTTGTGCGGGGCGTCGGAGTAGAGGTTCAGTGCGGCCTTGGCCTCCCCTGCAGGTTGAACGGCAGGGAAAGCACCGAGCGCAATCCGTGGGAGGCAACCGCAGACGCGTAGTCCGGACCCCAGCGGTCCTCCTGCAAAAGGTCGGGGACGTGGACTTCGCGCTCTTCCTTTGCCGCGGTCAGGCAGGGACCCTGGGCCAGGGAGTACTGGATTTCATCCACTTCCCGCGCAGTCTCGCTGCTCCAGCCAATGGTGGCTGCCTTGCGGTCGCGGAGCAGTGTGATGCCGCACAGGGCATCGTCGCCGTCGCCTGCCATCTGGTGCGCGGAGAAGCGAGCCAGTTCATTAAGGAAGTCCTCGAAATCAGCGCTTTCCAGGATGAGGTTCTGGACCTGGTCGGTTGCGCTCAAAGGCTGTTGTGGGGGGAGCAAGATGCATGGTCTCCAAGCAACTGAAAAGTGTTAACGCACATCATAAATCAGCGCCGATGCCCGCTCCAAGCGCATCGGCCAGTCCAAAGCCGGCAAGCTGCCCGGCTCCCAGTTCGGTCAGGACAACGGAGCGGGGATGCGATCCGCGCTTGAGCCACCCGGACGACAGTGCGTGCCCGGTGAAAAGATCCGGCAGCAAGCCGGCCGCATGGTCTAAGCGCTCGGTCCAGTCAAGGCAAGGCCGCACGAGCGGGCGTGGCGGCTTGGTCGGCAGGCGCAAGCCAATCGATTCCGCCCAGGCAAAACCCTGCGAGGTTAGTTCCCAGCCGGAGGAGACGAATCCCTCACTCTGCCACAGGACACACAGGTTGACACCCAATACCCCGGCCAGATGCTGGTAGCAGGTTCGGGCGTGCTGCAATTCATGCTGATGCCTGCGCCCGCGGTACGTCGATGGAAACTCCGGCCCCGACGAAGGACTGAGACGGACCAGTGCTTCCACTGCATCCGCAACACTTTGGTTCTTCAGCCGCACATACCGGTGCCGGCCCTGGCGCACTTCGTCCAGCAGGCCTACATCAACGAGGTGGTTCAAATGCGTGGTGGCTGTGCCTTTGCTGATCCCCGCGCAGCCCGCAAGTTCCGTCGCTGTCCAGGCGCGGGCATCCATGAGGGCGACCAGGATCCGGGCCCGCGACGGTTCCCCCATGGCCTTGGCCATCATGGCAAGGTCCTCCGCCCAATACGCTGTCATGTATCCATCCTGCCCGGGGAATCGTTTGTCCGTCCTCAAACCTTCCGGCAGGAACGATGGACCCATGTTCACAACCATCTCCCCCAGCGTCCACTACTTCGGCTCCCTGGTGGCCCTGCTGACAACCGGCAACCCGGATGGCACCACCAACATCACGCCCATATCCTCTGCCTGGTCGCTGGGGGACCACTACGTCCTGGGCCTCAGCTCCCATCATCAGGGCTACCGCAACCTGATCCGCACCAAGGAAGTGGTGCTCAATTTGCCGGAGGACTCCATGGCACCCGCAATTGAACGGATTTCCATGACCACCGGCAGCGAACCGGTCCCGGCAGTGAAGGCCGGCGACTACCGCACGGCGCACGACAAGTGGGCCTTGGCAGGATGGGACCCGATGCCTGGCGTGGAGGTCGCTCCCAACCGCATTGCGCAATGCCCGGTCCACATCGAGGCGGCCCTGGTCAACTCGTGGTGCTTGGAGGACGACCTCCACGCAGTCCAGGTGCGCGTCCAGCAGGTGCATGTCCGCGATGACCTGGCGCTCGATCCATCCCGGGTGGACGTGCGAACCTGGCAGCCCATGTTCTATACGTTCCGCCACTATTTTGGAAAAGGAAGCCATCTCGGCCAAAACGTGAGGGCGGAGCAGAAGCTCACTGCCCAAACCAGCGGCCCGTCCGGCCTCCGGGGCTAAGCCAGCCCCAGTTCGTCCTTGCCGAACGCGAACAGGTAGGGGACGCCGGTTTCGGCTTCGATCTTCTCCTTGGCGCCGGTGTCGCGGTCCACGATCACGGCCACCGCCACGACGTTGCCGCCCGCTTTCCGGACGCCTTCCACCGCGGTCAGTGCGGAACCGCCAGTGGTGGACGTGTCCTCCAGGACCAGCACTTTGCGGCCCTCAACGGAGGGGCCCTCCACCTGGCGGCCCATGCCGTAGGACTTCTGGGCCTTCCGGACCACGAACGCGTCCACGGTCCGGCCGGCGTCGACGGCCGCGTGCATGACCGCGGTGCCCACGGGGTCGGCGCCCATGGTGAGGCCTCCGGCGCACTCGAAGTCGATGCCGGCGTCGTCTGCCAGGGCCAGCATGACCTGCCCCACCAGCTTGGACGCTTCATGGTGCAGGGTGATGCGGCGCAGGTCGATGTAGTAATCGGCCTCGGCTCCGCTGGAGAGGATCACCTTGCCGCGGACCACGGCGAGTTCCTTGATCAGTTCGAGCAGTCGGGCGCGGGCAGCCGCGGTGTCTACCGCAGTGTCAGTGGGCGAAGTCATGGCCCCAAGTTTAGTGGGTGGCGGGACGGTGAGCGGGCGGGCGAAGCCAGGGGCGTGCTCCGGGCGGGGCCCGATGGCAACCATCCTCGGCAGGACGCGCTTCACCACAGGATTGTGGCGCAGGATGAACAAGAGGACGCGATGGACGGGAAACAGGGGCCGGGCATCCCTGCCGGCCAGCATGTCTCCGGACAGGGTCCCCGCGAAAAGTGGAACGAACACCACACGGTGCATGATCCGCTGCACGGTTTGGACCACCACCGTGGGCATGCGGCGCCGGCGCTGGATCGCAGCAAGGGTCCTGGTCCGAACGTGCCCCTGGCGCAGGTCCGGGGCCAGGCGTTCCGCGGCCGCAACGGCGTCCTGGATCGCCAGGTTGATGCCCACACCGCCCGCGGGCGACATCGCGTGCGCAGCATCGCCAATGCACAGGAACCCGTCCCTGTACCAGCGCCGCAGCCGGTTCAGCCTGACGTCCAGCCAATGCAGGTCCGACACGCTGCGGATCGAATCGACACGGTCGGCGAGGTCGGGACGGAGTGCTGCCACCCGTTGGCGGAACCGTTCCACGCCGCCTTCCCGGATCCTGGCGTCCGAGCCCTTGGGCGCAAGGTAGCCCATTTGGTAGTAGTCGGTGCGGTTGAGCGCAATCATGGCGTCCCGGTTTCCCAGCGAGGGCACCACGCCCGCAACGTCGCCCTGCTCCGCGGGGTGGCGGGGAATTTTGAACCACCAGGTATCGAAGGGCACCGGGTACTCCTTGGCCCTCATTCCGGCAGCCTGGCGCAACACCGAATGCCGGCCGTCGGCGGCCACCACAACGTCGGCAGGCAGCACGCGTTCAACGTCATCGGCGGCGTCTCCGGTGGAGCGATAGCGCACCCCGGTGACGCGCCCGCCGTCGAACTCCAGGCCGGTGGCTTCAGTCTCCATGAGCAGGGTGAACGTCGGTTCGGCGACGGCGGCCGAGGCGAGGAAATCCAGGAAGTCCCATTGGGGCATCATGGCCACATAGTTGTACGGGGGTTTCAAGGAGTCGAAAGCCGCCAGCGTGACCATCCCGGCACCGGGAACCGGGACGGCGACATTGTTCAGCCGGCTTTGCGGCAGTGCCCGGAATCCGGCGCCCAGGCCCAGTTCGTCGATCAGCCGGATGGTGGACGCGTGCACGGTGTCGCCGCGGAAGTCGCGCAGGAAATCCCGGTGCTTTTCCAGGACCGCCACGTGCACTCCTGCCCGTGCCAGCAGCAGGCCAAGCATCATTCCTGCCGGGCCACCGCCCACCACGGCACATCCCGTGCGCTCCATGCCATAAAGCTACGCCGCGCAGGGGCCGGCCGGAACAGTTGAGGGTTGTTGACAGCGCTGGCTAGGCTGGACATCATGCGCGAACTCCAGGCCAAGATCATTGAAGAAATGGGCGTTCAGCCCCGGATCGATCCCGCAGGGGAGGTGCGCAAACGCGTCACTTTCCTCAAGGAATACTTGAAGGCCACCCACACCAAGGGCTTTGTCCTGGGCATCTCCGGCGGCCTCGATTCCTCGCTCGCCGGAAGGCTTGCCCAGCTGGCGGTTGATGAGCTTGGAGCCGAGGGCGTGGAAGCCAACTTCGTTGCGGTCCGCCTCCCCTACGGCGTGCAGCACGACGAGGAGGACGCCCAGGCAGCCCTGGACTTCATCAAGGCCAAGACGGAATGGACGTTCAACATTTCGGCAGCGGTGGACGGCTTTGAGGACGAGTTCGAGAAGACCGTAGGCTCGGAAATCTCCGACTTCCACAAGGGAAACACCAAGGCACGCACCCGGATGATCGCCCAATATGCGCTGGCCGGGGAGTTCAACTACCTGGTGATTGGCACCGACCACGGCGCGGAGTCGGTCACGGGCTTCTTCACCAAGTACGGCGACGGCGGCGCGGACATCCTGCCCCTGTTCGGCCTGAACAAGCGGCAGAACCGGGCCCTCCTGGCTGAACTGGGTGCACCGGCACGCGTGTGGGAGAAGGTGCCCACCGCAGACCTGCTGGATGACCGGCCGGGCCGCACGGATGAGGACGAGCTGGGCATCAGCTACGACCAGATTGATGACTACCTCGAAGGCCGCCAGGTCCCGGACGCGGTGGCCGAATCCATCGAGCAGAAGTACCTCCGGACCCGCCACAAGCGGACCGTGCCGGTGACCATTTTTGACACATGGTGGAAGGGCGAAGGTCCCGTGGAGCCCCGCGCCGGGCTGTAGCCCCCGCCCCCTGCTGATTTTCCCCACCTTCGGAGAGTACGACGGCGGGCCGCGCCAAAAAGCGCAGCCCGCCGTCGTCGTGCACGGACAAAGCCGGGGAGACTCAGCGGGTGCGCCGTCCGCCGTCCGCTCCCCCGCCCAGCTGCTGCGTGATCCGGTGTGCCTCCGCCATCAGCAGTCCGCCCAGCTCCTCCTGCCGTTCAGGCTTGAACCGTGGTTCGATGCCCGTCAGCGACAACGCCCAGGCGGGGCGCCCTGACCTGTCGAAGACCGCAGCGCCCATCCCCCAGCTACCTTCCAGGACCAGCCCCGGGTTCACCGAGTAGCCGGCCAGCCTGGTCCGGGCCAGGTTCTTCCGGACAAGATCGACCGTATGGTTCGCCGCGAAGGCGCCGGCGTGCTCCGGCCACCGGCCCAGCAGCTCCTCCTGCTCATCCGTGGGCAGGAAGGCCAGGATGGCTGTCCCGGCCGACGCGACGCCCAACGGGAAACGAACTCCTTCGTGCAGGACAAAGGACCTGACGGGGAAGGTACCCTCCTCACGCAACAGGCACACCGTCTCATTGCCGCGGCGGATGGAGAAGAAGGCACTCTCCCCCGTGGCCTGGGCAAGCCTGCGCAGGCTGGGCCGGGCGATGTCCTCCATGGGGAACCGGGCCGATGCCACCGATCCCATGAGCAGGATTTCCGGGCCCAGGACCCAGTTGCCAGTGACGGAATCGTGGTCCAGCAGGCCTTCCGCGGCGAGCGACGCCAGGAGCCGGTGGACGGTTGGCCGGGTAAGGCCTGATTCCCGGACGAGGACCGCGAGCGGCATCCCCTCGGCGCTGCGGCCCACCAGCCGCAGCAGTCCCGCGATCCGTGCCACCACCTGCGCGCCCTGCACCGGCGTTGATGCCATCACGTCCCCTTGTCCACAATATGGATTGTTTTAGCCCTGCTGTCCATACTGTAGGGCATTTTCCAGTGATTCTTGACACGTTCTCCCCGACGGCCGTAGTCTCCAAACTCAGATCCCAACCGTCCACAAAGTGGACTACTGCGCTCAACGAGGAGACGACATGAAGAAACTCCAGGCTTCTGCCGCCACCGCCCTGGAGGGGGCACTGCAGGACGGCATCACCCTCGCCGTCGGCGGGTTTGGCTTGAGCGGCATCCCGGCCGACCTGATCGAGGCCGTCCGCGACTCCGGCGTCCGTGACCTCACGGTGGTCTCCAACAACATGGGCGTGGACGGCAAAGGACTCGGCATCCTTATCGAAGCGGGCCAGGTCCGCAAGGTGGTCGCCTCCTACGTGGGCGAGAACAAGCTGTTCGCCGAGCAGTACCTCGCAGGCAAGCTGGAGGTCGAGTTCACCCCGCAGGGCACCCTGGCCGAGCGCCTCCGCGCCGGCGGCGCCGGAATCCCGGCCTTCTACACCAAGACAGGTGTCGGCACCCTGGTGGCCGAGGGCAAGCCGCACGAGGTGTTCGACGGCGAAACGTACGTCCGCGAGCGCGCCATCGTTGCCGACGTCGCCCTGGTCCACGCCCACACCGCGGACACGGACGGCAACCTGACCTACCGCTTCACGGCCCGGAACTTCAATCCGGTAGTGGCCACGGCCGGGATCCTGACCGTCGCCGAGGCCGAGGTGATCGTGGCGCCCGGCGAACTGGACCCGAACCACATCGCCACGCCCGGCGTCTTTGTCCAGCGGCTGGTGCAGGCCACGGAACGGATCAAGGACATCGAGCAGCGCACGGTCCGGCAGCGAACCGGCCTCGTCTCCGCCTGACCGGGCCCACGCCCGACCGGGCCCACGCCTGCCCCTGATCCACAGCACTCAATGGAGAAATAACCCTCATGACCACCACGCAAACCGACCACCCGGACGTCCGCCGGAAGGGTTTGGCCCGGATGGCTGAAACGCTGGCCGGCTGGACGCAGAAGTGGTTCCCTGACGCGTACATCTTCGCCCTCGCCGGCGTCGTGCTGGTGGCCATCGCGGCGCTGGCCATCGGCGCCTCGCCCAAGGCCGTCGTTGATTCCTTCGGCAACGGGTTTTGGGACCTGACGGCGTTCACCCTCCAAATGGCCATGGTGGTATTGACCGGCTATGTGGTGGCCACGTCGCCGCCCGTGGCCAGGCTGATTGACCGGCTGGCGCAGGTGCCCAACTCCGCGCGCACCGCCGTCAGCTTCGTGGCTGTCCTGTCCATGTCCGTGTCATTCGTGAACTGGGGCCTGAGCCTGATCTTCGGCGGCCTCCTGGCGCGGGCGGTGGCCCGGCGGGCAGACCTGCACGTGGACTACCGGGCCCTCGGCGCCGCAGCCTTCATGGGTTTGGGCGCCGTCTGGGCCCTGGGCATGTCCTCCTCCGCCGCACAGCTGCAGGCCACCAAGGCCTCTATTCCCCCGGCGCTGCTCAAGGTCACCGGCGTCCTGGATTTCGGCACCACCATATTCACCTGGCAGTCCCTGCTGACCCTGCTCATCCTCATGGTCCTCACCACGGTGATCGCGCACTTTTCCGCACCGACGGGAAGCGCCGTGAAGACGGCGGCCGATCTCGGCGTGGACCTCGATGACCAGCCCGAACCGCCGGCCGAAAAGTCCCGGCCCGGCGAATGGCTGGAATACAGCAGGGTCCTGCCCATCCTGGCCGGCGTGCTCACCCTGGGCTGGCTGGTGTCCCAGCTGCTGACCCTGCCCATCCTCAGCGTGGTCAGCTCACTCAACGGCTACCTCCTGGTCTTCCTGATGCTGGGGCTGGTCCTGCACGGAACCCCGCGCAAATTCCTGCAGTCTGTCACCAAGGCGGTCCCGGCCACGGCGGGAATCCTGGTGCAGTTTCCGCTGTATGCCGCGATGGCCGCCATCCTGACCAAAGCCACCGGCGCCGGGGGCCTGTCGGTATCCGAGCACCTGGCCCACTTCTTCACCAGCATCGGCGGCAACGGGGCGTTCGCCGTCATCATCGCCATCTACACGGCCATCCTGGGCATGTTCGTCCCGTCCGGCGGTGGAAAGTGGCTGGTGGAGGCACCGTACGTCATGCAGTCCGCCACGGACGTGAACATGAATCTTGGCTGGACCGTGCAGATCTACAACATGGCCGAGGCCCTGCCCAACCTGGTCAACCCGTTCTTCATGCTCCCGCTGCTTGCCGTGCTGGGCCTGCGCGCCCGGGACCTGGTGGGCTTCACGTTCCAGCAATTCCTGTTCCACCTGCCGGTGGTGCTGCTGCTTGCGTGGCTGCTGGGCATGACGTTCGAGTTCGTGCCGCCGGTAATACCCAACTAATCCAACGAGAACAGCTAGAAGACCAAGGAGAAACCCCATGGGATGGACCAGGGATGAAATGGCTGCAATCGCGGCCGCGGAACTGAACGACGGCGACTATGTGAACCTGGGGATCGGCATTCCCACGCTGGTGGCCAACAACCTGCCCGAGGGGGTGCGGGTGGTCCTGCAGAGCGAGAACGGCCTGCTGGGCATGGGCCCGTTCCCCTACGAGGGCGAAGAGGACGCGGACCTGATCAATGCCGGCAAGCAGACTGTCACGGTGTTGCCGGGCGGCAGCATCTTCGACTCGGCCACCTCGTTCGGCATGATCCGCGGCGGGCACGTGAAGGTAGCCATCCTCGGCGCCATGCAGGTCTCCGGCAACGGGGACCTGGCCAACTGGACCATCCCCGGCAAGATGGTCAAGGGCATGGGCGGTGCCATGGACCTGGTGGCAGGAACCCCGCGGGTGGTGGTCCTCACCGAGCACAACGCCAAGGACGGCACCGCGAAGATCGTCCGCGAGTGCACGCTGCCGCTGACCGGGCTCAGCTGCGTGGACCGGATCGTGAGCGACCTCGCCGTGTTCGACCTGTACAAAACGGACGACGGCGGGCGGCAGCTGACGCTGACGCGCCTGGCACCGGGGGTCACCGAAGAGGAGATCCGTACGAAGACGGAAGCGGACTTCGAGGTCCGCCTTGATAACGAGGACGTGGCAGCATGAGCCTGAAGGAACAGTTTGGCAAGGACGTCCTGCTCACCGGCTGGGGACACAGCCGGTTTGGCAAGCTGGCGGAGGAGACCCTCGAGTCCCTGATCGTCCAGGTTGCCACCGAAGCGATCGGCAACGCCGGAATCGAACCCGGGCAGATCGACGAGATCTACATCGGCCAGTTCAATTCGGGCATGATGCCGCTGGCGTTCCCGTCGTCGCTGGCCCTGCAGGTCTCTCCGGCCCTGGCCAACGTACCCTCCACCCGGGTCGAAAACGCCTGCGCCTCCGGCTCTGCCGCCTTCCAGCAGGGCACCAAGTCGCTGCTGGCCGGCACTGCCCGGACCGTCCTGGTGATCGGCGCCGAGAAGATGACCCACGCCGGTGCGGACGTGGTGGGCGCGGCGCTGCTCGGCGCTGACTATGACATGGCCGGCAAGCCCTCCACCACCGGTTTCACCGGGCTCTTCGCCGAGGTCGCGAAGCACTACGAGAAGCGGTACGGGCCGGTCTCCGACGTCCTGGGCACCATCGCGGCCAAGAACCACCGCAACGGCGTGGACAACCCCTACGCCCAGCTCCGCAAGGACCTCGGCGAGGAGTTCTGCCGGACCGTCTCGGACAAGAACCCCATGGTGGCCGATCCCCTGCGCCGCACCGACTGTTCGCCCGTCTCCGACGGTGCGGCCGCCGTCGTGCTGTCCGTTTCCCCCACCGGGGGCGCCACCGCCCCGGTCCGGCTCGCGGGATTCGGCCAGGCCAATGACTTTTTCCCCGCCGAGCGCAGGGACCCCACCGCGTTCGCCGCAACCCGCACCTCCTGGCAGCGGGCGATGGCGATGGCCGGCGTGGGCCTGGCGGACCTCGATTTTGCCGAGGTGCACGACTGCTTCACCATCGCCGAACTGCTCATGTACGAGGCCATCGGCCTGGCAGAGCCCGGCCAGGGCGCCCGCGCTATCGAGGAAGGCTGGGTATTCAAGGACGGCAAGCTTCCCATCAACGTCTCCGGCGGCCTGAAGGCCAAGGGCCACCCCGTGGGGGCAACTGGAGTCTCCCAGCACGTCATTGCGGCCATGCAGCTCACCGGTACAGCCGGGGACATGCAGCTCGCGGAGCCGCGCCGGGCGGCCGTGCAGAACATGGGCGGAGTGGGCATTGCCAACTACGTCAGCGTCCTGGAATCGGTGTAAACGCGCAGGCTAATGGCGCTTTTTATCGCGCCTACCCTTGCACCCGGGGCCTGCGCCCCGTACGTTGGGGACTGTGGGGGACTAACTCCCGCGCACCCCGGGACGATTCCGGGGAGAGAATCAGAGTCACATGAAGGAATGCAGCCATGGCAACAGGCACAGTTAAATGGTTCAACGCCGAAAAGGGTTTTGGCTTCATTGCCCCCGATGACGGGTCCGCTGACGTATTCGCCCACTACTCGGCAATCGCCACCAGCGGCTACCGCTCACTGGACGAGAACCAGAAGGTCGAATTCGATGTGACCCAGGGCCCCAAGGGCCCGCAGGCAGAGAACATCCGCCCGCTCTAAGTCTTCGGCGGCCACCGGCACAGGCCGGGACCCCGTTCAGCGGCTCCCCCAACGTTAGTTGGGGGAGCCGCTTTCTTGTGCCGCCTCTCTTCGGCTTTCCACATTTGGGATAATTGACTCATGACTCGACAGGACCAGGACAGGGACCCGTGGGAGGAGTTCGACTCCCTCGGCCCAGCAGCGCCGGACCTCATCCCCGGGCAGCCCGGCGGGGAGCCGCACGGCTTTGGGTTCCGGACCGGGGTCCGCAGCGCCCGCGTGGCCGTAGGCTTCGCCATCTATGCGCTTGCCCTGGGAACCGTCCTGGCCCTGACGGGATGCATCGTCTTCATCAGCCGCCAGCAGTGGCTCCTGCTGGGCCTCATGGTGCTCTTTGAGGCCATCTTTGTTTTTGCGTTCACCCGGCTTGTGGCCCAGGCCAGGCACCGGGCCCCACGGGACCGCCGGACCGGCTGAACACCAGGCGCCGTTTTGACATTGTTGTTGACCTTGACGCAGCGTCAACCCTTAGGCTCGCAGCATGCAGGATTCTTCCACCACCGGCGGCAGTGACTGGTCCATCCAGGACGTAGCCAGGATCGCCGGCACCACCAGCCGCACGCTCCGTCACTATGACGACATCGGCCTGCTGAAGCCCAGCCGGGTAGGCCACAACGGCTACCGCTATTACGACGGCGCCACCCTCCTCCAGTTGCAGCGGATCCTGTTGCTGCGCGAACTGGGCCTGGGTTTGCCGGCCATCGCGGAAGTCTTCCACCGCGAGGCGGATCCGGTGGCAGCGCTGGGCCGGCATCTGGAATGGCTGGGCCAAGAGCAACAGCGGCTGGCCCGGCAGGCGGAGTCCGTGCGGCAAACAATCGAAACAGTAAAGGCAGGAGGCCAGCTGATGGCTCAGGACATGTTCAAGGGCTTCGACCACACGCAGTACAAGGATGAAGTTGAAGAACGGTGGGGCAAGGACGCCTACGCGGCATCCGATAAGTGGTGGCGCGGCATGGGGGCTGCCCAGAAACAGGAGTGGAAGTCCCACGCGGAGGAGCTTGGCCGGGACTGGAAGGCTGCTGCGGCTGCGGGCGTCCCTGCGGACGGCCCGGAAGCGCGCGAACTGGCAGGGCGGCATGTTGCGTGGCTGAAGTCCATCCCGGGAACACCTGCCGCTGGGAGCGGCGGCGATGTCCGGGGGTACGTCACCGGGCTGGCCGACATGTACGTGGAGGACCCCCGTTTCGCCGCCAATTACGGCGGGGCTGAGGGGGCCCGCTTCGTCCGGGAGGCCCTGCACAGCTTCGCCGCACAGTACCTCTAGGCGGCGCCTGCGGGCAGGGCGAATCAGCTGCCGGGTCTACCGGTGCTTGAATTCCGGCTGGCGCTTTTCGGTGAACGCCGCCATGCCTTCCTTCTGGTCCTCCGTGGCGAACAGGGAGTGGAAGAGGCGCCGTTCGAACACCACTCCCTGGGCCAGCCCGGTTTCGAAAGCGGCGTTCACGGCTTCCTTTGCCGCCATCGCCGCGGGCTTTGACTTTTCGGCGATGACGCCGGCCACCTTGAGTGCTTCGGACACCACCTCTGCCGCCGGAACCACCCGGGACACCAGCCCGCACCGGTCCGCTTCCTCCGCGTCGATGAACCGTCCGGTGAGGATCATGTCCATGGCCTTGGCCTTGCCCACAGCCCTGGTCAGGCGCTGCGAGCCGCCCATGCCAGGGAGTACGGCAAGGTTGATTTCCGGCTGCCCGAACTTTGCGTTGTCCCCGGCGATGATCAGGTCGCACATCATGGCCAGTTCGCAGCCGCCGCCCAGGGCGAAGCCGGACACCGCCGCGATGGTGGGGATCCGCAGCCGGGTGAGCTCCTCCCAGCCCCGGAACCAGTCCGCGACGTACATGTCCATGTAGCCTTGGTCCGCCATCTCTTTGATGTCGGCTCCCGCGGCGAAGGCCTTTCCGGAGCCCGTGATCACCACCGCGCCCACGCCGGGATCGGAATCCATCGCCGTCACGGCGGCCACCACCTCCTCCATGGTGGCCTTGTTCAGCGCATTCAGTGCCGCGGGCCTGTTCAGCGTCACCAGTCCGACCCTGCCCTGCTGCTCCACCAGGATGTTGGCGTACTCCGTCATTCCGGACTCCCGTCGTCGTATGCTGTTATGGCCGGACGCCGGCCCGGCACCTCCGTGCCACCGGCCCCTGCGGGCCCGTCCCCGGCCTGCGGCTCCGATGCGCCGCGGATGTCCGTGATGATGGCGGAGAAGTCCCGGCCCGCTCCGCCCTCCGCGGCAAACCTATCGTAAATACGCGCAGCGAGCGCTCCCATCTGTCCCGCCACCCCGGTGCTGTCCAGGGCGTTGACGGCAAGGTTGAGGTCCTTGGCCATGAGGGCGGAGGCAAAACCCGGCTGGTAGTCCCTGTTGGCCGGGCTGGAGGGCACCGGTCCGGGCACGGGGCAATTGGTGGTCAGCGCCCAGCACTGGCCTGACGCGGCGGAAGCGACGTGGAACAGGGCCTGGTGCGTCAGCCCCAGCTTCTCCCCCAGCACGAACGCTTCGCTGACCGCGATCATCGAGACGCCCAGGATCATGTTGTTGCAGATTTTGGCGGCTTGTCCGGCTCCGTGGGCGCCGCAGTGCACCACCCGCCTGCCCATCACCTCCAGGAGCGGCAGCACTTCCTCGAAGCCCGCCGCGTCGCCGCCGGCCATGAAGGTCAGAGTGCCTGCCTCGGCTCCCACCACGCCGCCGGAAACGGGGGCGTCAACGGAACGGTGGCCCGCTTCAATGGCCAGCCGGGCAGCTTCCCGTGCTTCGTCGACGTTGATGGTGGAGCAGTCAAGGAACATGGTTCCCGGTGGCGCGGCGGCCAGGAGTCCGGGCTCCCCCGGCTGCCCGGGATGTCCGGGGTTGCCCCGGTAAGCGTCCAGGACATGCCGGCCGCTGGGGAACATGGTCAGTACCACGTCGGCGCCGGCAAGTGCTTCGACGGCGGTGGCCGCCACTGGCACACCCTGCACCCGTGCCGCTTCCATGGCTGCGGGCACCACGTCGAACCCGGTCACCCGGTAACCGGCGCGGACCAGGTTCAAGGCCATGGGACCGCCCATGTGCCCAAGGCCAAGGAACGCCACGCTGCCGTTCTCAGGCATGGTCCGCCTCCGTCACTTCCAGGTCCGTTCCGGGTTGCAGGTCCAGTTCCCGGCCGTCCAGCGGCTGGAAGAACCTGTCCACCTGGCCCGGCAGCACCTCTGCCAGCGTGGCCGGCTTCCACTGCGGGTTCCTGTCCTTGTCCACCACCTGGGCACGGATACCTTCGCGGAAATCAGGGCCGGCAAGGAACCGCAGCCCGGCCCGGTACTCCTGGGCAAGGGCCTCGTCAAGGGTCAGCTTCGCGGCCCGGCGCAGTGATGCCAGGGTGACTTTGACCGACGTGGGTGACTTGGCTTCGATGGTGTCCGCCGCCGCCGTGGCGTCTTCCCGGCCGGGGCCGGTCCATGCCCGGAGCCGGGCAACGATGTCCCCGGCATCGTCGGTGGCGTAGCAGGCATCGATCCAGTCCCGCTGCCCGGCCAGGGCAGAAGGCGGGGACTGCCCAGCATAACGGGCGAGGACGGCTTCCGGGGTTTCAGATTCCAGTTCCGCCACCAGGCGGGGCAGCGACTGGGACGGGACGTAGTGGTCGGCAAGGCCCAGGAACAAGGCGTCCCCCGCTGCCAGGTGGGCCCCGGTCAGGGCCGCATGGGTTCCCGTCTCGCCCGGTGCGCGGGACAGCAGGAAGGTGCCGCCGACGTCCGGCGCGAACCCGATGGTGGTTTCAGGCATCCCCATCCTGGTCCGTTCGGTGACCACGCGGACGTTCCCGTGCGCCGAGATACCCACCCCACCGCCAAGGACCAACCCGTCCATAAGGGCGACGTACGGCTTGGGGTACCGGGCGATGAGCGAGTTCACCCGGTACTCGGTCTGCCAGAAGTCAGCAGTCCGGGTTCCGCCGTGAAGGATGTCCCGGTAGATGGCCACGATGTCACCGCCCGCGCACAGGCCACGCTCCCCGGCGCCCTGTACCAGGACGGCGGCTACGTCGTCGTCCTTGACCCACGCGGTGAGCTGCCGCAGGAGCAGGTCCACCATCCCCTCGGTGAGCGCATTGACCGCCCGGGGCCGGTTGAGGGTGACCACACCGAGCCGGCCGCGGTGGCCAAAAAGCACCTCCGCGCCGCCGTTTCCTGCAGTGCTGTCCGTTGTGGTGCCCGTGGCTGCGGTCATCGGCTGGTGCTCCTTCGCGTGGTGGCCGGCCTGTGATCCAGGCCATTCTGGTGCGAATATACCCGCCGCCTGCTGCCCGGGACCAACCGCGGCCGCACGGCGGGACCAGGCCCACGAGGGCTTTACCGGGCGCGCGGCCGCCAAGGTAAGTTAGGAACCGTGAAGATAGCTACCTGGAATGTGAACTCGCTCCGTGCCCGCGCCGACCGCGTTGAAGCCTGGCTCCAGCGCAGCGACTGCGACGTCCTGGCCATCCAGGAGACCAAATGCAAGGACGAGAACTTTCCGTGGGAACTCTTTGAACGGATGGGTTACGAGGTGGCCCACTTCGGGGTGAACCAGTGGAACGGCGTTGCCATCGCCTCCCGGGTGGGGCTTGAGGACGTGGAACGGACGTTCCTGGACCAGCCCTCGTTCGGCAAAGCCGGAAAGGACCCGGTGCAGGAAGCCCGCGCCATGGCTGCCACCTGCGGCGGCGTCCGGGTCTGGAGCCTCTACGTCCCCAACGGCCGCTCCCTGGACGACGAACACATGCCGTACAAGCTCAAGTGGCTCGAAAGCCTCAAGACGCACGCCCAGGCGCTGGTCACGGAGAACCCGCAGGCGCAGGTGGCCTTGATGGGCGATTGGAACATCGCGCCCTTCGACGATGACGTCTGGGACATCGACCTGTTCATCGCCAACCGGGCAACACACGTCAGCCCGCCGGAGCGGGAAGCGTTCCACGCCTTCGAGTCGGCCGGCTACACCGATGTGGTGCGCCCCTACACCCCCGGCCCCGGCGTCTACACCTACTGGGACTACACCCAGCTGCGGTTCCCCAAGAAGGAAGGCATGCGGATCGACTTCATCCTCGCTTCCCCCGCCCTGGCCGCCCGTGTCACCGGCGCCTTGATCGACCGCGAGGAACGCAAGGGCAAGGGTGCCTCTGACCACGCCCCCGTGCTGATGGAATTGGCCGACTGATGACCGCGCCCTGGACCCATGCAAGGAGACCGTCGTGACGGGGAACCTCTACCGGGGCCAGGCCGGCCTGCCTTTCTCCTCCACTCTGCGCGTCTACGAGCCCCTGGAGGCCTTCCCGGAAGAGCAGCGTCCGGCCATCGCGGCGGCGGGCGCACAGGCCGTGTCACGCGCCGCCGTCGAAAACGCTGAACTGCTCGCCTCGCTGGGACGGATTACCCGCTCCGGCGGGGACCCTTTCCCCACCGGACGCACCGACCTGGTGCGCGTCACCACGGCACCGGGCGGTGGAACGGCCGACGACGGTGCTGACGCCGGCAATGAGCCAGTCCTCCTGTATTGCCCCAGCCAACTGGTCCTCCGCGCCGGACTGGCCGCCAACGCCCTGATGGAGGGGATTCACGGCCCGCTGGCCGAACTGCTGATCCCTGAGGAACAGCGCGACCGGCACCAGGAGCGGATCGACCTGGTGAAGGCCCGGGACGGATCCGTCCGCGTCCACACCCGTGCATCCACCTGGGGCATCCCGTTCAGCTGGTTCTCGCTGTTCATGGAGTCCGACCGCAAGGACGTGGTGGAAGCAGCCGGCCGCATCCTCACGGTCCGCGTCTGGGCGCCCATCACCGATGCCCTGGAGCGGGCCCGCTATGCCGTGGCCAACCTTGCCCTCGCCGCCCCGGACCTGGACATGCTCGATGACCTGGCCCAGCTGACGGAATGGCTCGAGCTGTTCCACGTGAACTCCATGGTGGAACTGGACTACGGGGCCGTGGCGGACAAGGTGTACCCGGATGAATCCCCCATGGATATCAGGCTGGGCATCGAATGCCTGGCGGAGGGAGATATGACCGGTGCCGCGGCAGCCTACCGCCGGCTGGCCTCGCGTTGGATTCCCATCCGCCAGCTGGCCCGCGCTTCCTGAGGCGGTTTCAGCCCTTGGGAGGCGCTGTGGTGCGCCGGATGATGAGTTCATGGGGCGCCACTGCGGAGCGGACAGCCCCGACCTCGCCGTCCAGTTCATCCAGCAGCATCTTCGTCGCCAGTTCGGCTTGTTCGTCCGGGCGCTGCCCCACAGTGGTCAAGCCCATGGCGGCAGCGAAGTCGTGGTTGTCGATGCCCACCACGGACAGGTCGCCGGGCACACTGACACCTATGCGGTTGGCTTCGAAAATGACGCCCATGGCCATTTCGTCCGAGGCGCAAAAGATAGCCGTCGGCTTCTGTCCCGGACCCGACCACAGCCGGCGGAAGGCCTCCTGGCCACTGCGCACGGTGAAATCGCCCCATTCGTCCCATTCCGGCCGGGTGGGCAGACCGGCTGCGGCCATGACGTCCTTGAATGCCAGGATGCGGACCCGGGGAACGTCGAAGTTCAGGTCTGTCTCGTCGTCGCCGTGCAGCAAGGCGATGTCGCGGTGCCCCAGGTCGATCAGGTGCCGGACCGCGGTGGACGCGGCGGCGTAATCGTCGATGCCAATGTAGGGGCACTCCTCGACGTGCCCTCCCACCACTACCAGGGGAATGTCGATCTTCTGGAGGTGTTCGATCTCGTCATGGCTGAGGGCCATGCAGAGCACCAGCAGGGCATCGATCTGCTTGTACACCATGGTCTTGCTGAAGAGCCGCTCGCGGTTGCTTCCGTGGCCCCCAAGGTTGAAGAGCGAGAGGTTGTAGTGCCGGGCGTGCAGTTCGCGGTCCGCGCCCTCGATTGCTTTTGAAAAGAACCATCGGCTGACGAACGGGGCCAGGACGCCAATGGTTTTGGTGCGACCCGTGGCCAGTCCGGAAGCGGAGGACGAGGCCACGTAGCCCAGGTTTCCGGCCACTTCCAGGATCTTCTCCCTGGTGGCTGGGGAAACCCGGGGCAGTCCGCGGACCGCGCGGGAGACGGTCGCTGTGGAGACTCCGGCGGCCGCGGCCACGTCTTCGATGCTGACGCCGTTATGGCCGCCCCGCTGGGACCTTTCCGTTGTCCGTGCCACCGCGTCCCCCTTTTAACTCCTTTTCGGCGTAGGGCCGGCTGGCCCTGCGTTTACCCCCGGCCTTGTATTTTTCCATTCCGGGGACGGGCAGTGATAACCGGACCGGCGGCTGCGTGCAAAGTCACAGCCACCGGTAACCGGTGCCTTCTTCACTATCGTCGGGCTGGAAGTTTCCGGCGCAGCCGCACCATCCCGTACAGGGCCAGCAGGCTGGCCAGGAGGCCCAGCGCCCATCCAAGGGCGGGTTGGGCTGTAACTTCCATCCACACAGTGACTACCAGGAGGACCAGCGCCCAGAATGCGAGGAAGCCGATGATGATGTCGAAGTCCTCACCCGAGCGGACCAACCGGCTGCGGGTTCCCGCCCCCGGGGTCCGGGGGCGGGAACTGGCGCCCATCACTTAACAGCACCTGCCGTCAGGCCGGCCACGATCTTGCGCTGGAAGACCAGCACCAGGATCACCAGCGGGATGGTGACGATGGTGCCCGCGGCCATGATGGCCGTGTACGGGATCTGGTTGGGCTGTGCACCGGCGAAGTTGGCGATGGCCACCGTCACCGGCTGCGTTGCGTCGCTGGACAGCTGGCTGGCAATCAGGAACTCATTCCACGAGGAAATGAAGGCCAGGATTGCGGTGGTGAAGATTGCCGGAGCAGCGAGCGGCATGATGACCTTGCGGAACGCCTGCCCCTGGGTGCAGCCGTCCACGCGGGCTGATTCCTCGAGCTCCCACGGCATTTCCCGGAAGAACGAGGTCATGGTGTAGACCGTCAACGGGAGCACGAAGGAGATGTTCGGGATAATCAGCGCCTGGTACGTACCCATCCAGCCGATGTTGGTGAACAGCTGGAACAGCGGGGTGATCAGGGCAACGCCGGGGAACATGGAGGCACCCAGGATGAAGCCGAGGACCAGGAACTTGCCCTTGAAGTTCAGGCGGGCCAGGGCGTACGCGGCGAAGACACCAATCAGCAGGGACACCACCGTCACGACGCCGCCGATGAACACACTGTTCAGCAGCGCCTGCCCGAACCTGTTGCCAAAGGACGTATCGAAGGCAGTCTTGAAGTTGTCCAGGGTGACATGGGTGGGGAGGATCGAGGTGTCGTAGGTGAAGCCCACCTCACGGAACGCCGTGACCACCATCCAGTAGGCCGGGGCAAGGCACCAAAGCAGCACGATGACCGCACTGATGTAGGTCCTGCCCTGTGCCCACTTTTCCCGGTTCTGGGCTGCCTTGCGGCCCTTGTCCTGCCGGGCCCGCAACGCCGAGGCGTCTGCTGTTGCCGTGGTCATTTCTTCCCCTTTCCTGTGGCGCCGCTCTGCTCAACCACGTTTGCCCCAAGGAAGCGGACAAAGATGAAGGCGACCAGGAAGATGATGATGAACGTGATGGTGGACAGGGCAGCTGCCGCGTTGAAGCCTTGCCTGATCTGGTTGATCACCAGGATGGACAAGGTGGTGGTGTTGTTGGCACCGCCGGTGAGGATGTACGGCAGGTCGAACATGCGAAGCGCATCCAGGGTACGGAACAGGACTGCCACCATCAGCGCGGGCTTGACCAAGGGCAGGGTAATCAGGCGGAACCGCTGCCAGGCAGTGGCGCCGTCCACCTTGGCGGCTTCATATACTTCCGCCGGAATCATCTGCAGGCCCGCCAGGATCAGCAGAGCCATGAAGGGCGTGGTCTTCCAAACGTCCGCGATGACAACGGCCCACTTGGCCGGCCATTCGCTGCCCGTCCACAGGATGGTGGTGTTGAACAGCTTGTTGGCAATGCCCTCGAAGGCGAAGATGAAGAACCAGAGCTTGGCCGTCACGGCGGTGGGGATGGCCCACGGCACCAGGACAGCTGCACGGACCAGGCTGCGGCCGCGGAATTCACGGGCCATGATCATGGCCATCCAGAAACCCAGAACGGTTTCGAATGCCACCGTGACGACGGTGAAGAAGAATGTCGTAGCGGTGGCGGACCAGAACTGGCCGCCCAGGGTGCCGGGCGGGCAGGCAACAGTTCCGCCGTCCGGTGACGAGCATTGCTGCGCGAGCCAGTTCACGTAGTTCTGGATGCCTGCCGAGCCGCCTGCGGTGAACAGACCGGTGGCGGGATCAAGGCCGGCATCCTTCTGGAACGACATGACGATGGCGCTGATGATCGGGTAGACGATCACGATGCCCAGGGCGATGATGGTGGGGGCGAGCAGCCAGGAAGCCCAGCGTCCCTGGCTGGCGATCCTGTTGTCCTCGCCTACGCCCTTGGGCGCGTGATGGACGGGGGTCCCGCCCGACGCCGGTGACTTTACCGGCGTCGGGCCTAGTTCGGTTGCCATGGCAGAACTACGATCCCGCACCGGCGGATTCGATGGATTTCTGCATGTCAGAGAGTGCGGAGTCCACTGTCTTTTCTCCCTTGATAGCGGAGTAGGCGTTGTCTTGGATTGCCTTGGTAACAGCCGGGTAGAAAGGCGTCACAGGACGCGGTACGGCATTCTGGATGGACGTCTTCAGCACCGGCAGGTAGGGCAGCTTGGCAACGAGTTCCTGGTCGTCATACAGCGATCCGAGAACCGGAGCCAACGAGCCCTGGGTAGCGTAGAACTTCTCGGTCTCCGCCGAGGTCATGAACTTCATGAAGTCAAGGGCAGTTGCCTTGTTCTTGGAGTACACGCTGGTGGCAAGGTTGTGGCCGCCGAGTGAGGATGCCCCAGGTCCATCCTTGCCCGGGAGTGCAGCCAGCCCCGTCTTGTCCTTGACGGCCGACGAACCTTCAGTAGTGATCAGGTTGAAGGCGTAGGGCCAGTTGCGCAGGAACAGGAGCTTACCGCTCTGGAACGCCTGTCGGCTGTCCTCTTCCTTGTACGTTATGGCTTCCTTGGGAATGTTGCCGTCAGCGTATGCCTTGGCCAGGTTCCCCAGGCCGGCCTTGGCCTCGGCAGTGTTCAAGTTGGGCTTGCCGTCCTTGTCCAGGACGGAACCGCCGGCGGAGTTAATGGCCTCGGACGCATTGACCGTGAGGCCCTCATACTTGCTGAACTGGCCCGCGTAGCATCCGATGTTGTTCTGCTTGGCGATGGAGCACATGCCCATCATCTCGTCCCAGGTCTTGGGAGGGGTGGGTACCAGGTCTTTCCGGTAGTAAAGGATGCCGCCGTCCGAGGTTTGCGGGGCCGCATACAGGGTGCCCTTGTAGGTTGCGCTGTCCACAGTCGGCTTGAGCATGGCGCTCGTGTCGATCGCCATCTTGTCCTTCAGCGGCTGCAGCCAGCCCTTGGCTGCGAATTCAGCGGTCCAGACGACGTCCACATCCACGACGTCGTAATCCGACTGCTTTGCCTGGAAGTGCTGGACAAGGTCGTCATGCTGCTGGTCGGCCTGGTCGGTCTGTTCCTTGAAAGTGACTTTTTCGTTCGGGTGGGCCGCGTTCCACTTGTCCACCAGGGGGCGCACCACGTTGCTGTTGTCTTTGCCCTGGACGTAAGTGATGGGGCCGCGGCCGTCGAGGTTGGCGCTGGCGTCACCGCCTCCACCGCCGCCCCCGGTGGTGCCCCCTCCACCTCCACCGCCACAGGCGGACAACGTCAGGGCCAGAATGCCGGCAGTGGCAGCCGGAAGCAGGAATCTCGGGGTTTTCATTAGCTTGAAGCTCCTCGCTGAGTGACAAGTAAGTCGACAGAACGCTTATAGGTGAGGTTGTTGTGGTGACCATCACACTAGTAAGGTGACTGTCGGTAATGCAAGCGTTTACATCAAAAAGTTATCAGAGGGGAACCAAATGACCGATCCAGCCGTTCCGGTGCCGGGCCCAACCCCTTCTGCATGGTGGGCGGACGCCGTGGTTTACCAGATTTATCCCCGGTCGTTTGCGGATGGTAACGGTGATGGCATGGGCGATCTCCGCGGCGTCACGGGCCGTCTTTCCTACCTGGAGTCCCTTGGAGTGGATGCCATCTGGCTCTCTCCGTTCTACAAGTCGCCGCAGGCAGACGGCGGATACGACGTGGCCGACTACCGCCAGGTCGACCCGCTCTTCGGCTCCCTCGAAGATTTCGACGCCATGTTGCAGGAAGCTCACCGGCGCGGCCTGAAAGTCATCGTGGACCTGGTTCCGAACCACACCTCTGACGAGCATGCCTGGTTCCGGGAGGCGTTGGCGGCACCCCCGGGAAGCCCTGCGCGGGACCGGTACATGTTCAGGGACGGCAAGGACGAGGTCCCGGGATCCGGCGACGGTGGCCGGGCCCCCAACAACTGGAAATCCGTGTTCGGCGGGCCGGCCTGGAGCCGGGTGCAGGAGGCCGACGGCTCGCCGGGCCAGTGGTACCTCCATCTGTTCGATACCAAGCAACCGGACCTGAACTGGGACAACCCGGAGGTCCAGGAGGAGATGCGTTCGGTACTGCGCTTCTGGCTGGACCGCGGGGCCGACGGCTTCCGGGTGGACGTTGCCCACGGCCTGGTAAAGGAAGCAGGACTTCCGGACTGGGACGGTGTTGCCGCCATGGTGAAGGGAACCTCCACTCCCCGCCTGGAGAGCCATCTGCCCGGGGACGCTCCCCACGCCCACACCGACGCCGAAGAACCCCACCGGTCCGTGTCCCCCATGTATCCGCCATCTCCTTTCTTCGACCAGGACGGCGTCCACGCCATCTACCGGGACTGGCACCGAGTCCTGGCGGAGTACGGCGGGGACCGCATGATGGTGGCTGAAGCATGGGTGGAGCCGGCCGAGCGACTGGCACGCTATGTCCGGCCGGATGAAATGCAGCAGGCGTTCAACTTCGACTTCCTCCTGGCAGGCTGGGATGCCGAACGCATGGCTGACGCCATCGACGCCTCCCTGGCGGCGGCAGAATCCGTGGGGGCTCCGTCCACCTGGGTGCTCAGCAACCACGACACGGTGCGGCACACCACCCGGTTCGGCCTCAAGGATCCCACCACGTTCCCAAAGGGCATCGGGGCCGCCGACGAGCAGCCCGACCCGGCGCTGGGCCTGGCGCGGGCCCGCGCGGCCACGCTGGTTGCGCTGGCGCTGCCGGGCTCCGCCTACCTTTACCAGGGCGAGGAGCTGGGCCTGCCTGAGCACACCACCCTTCCCGATGAGGCGAGGCAGGACCCCACATTCTTCCGGACCCATGGTGCCGAAATCGGGCGCGACGGCTGCCGGGTCCCGCTGCCATGGACTGCGGACCAACCCGGGTACGGGTTCTCCGGTGAGTTGTCCGGCGAGGCACGCGAGCCATGGCTCCCCCAACCGGAAAGCTTCGGGCCCCTGGCCGCCGACCTTCAAGACGGCGAGGAAGGCTCAACCCTTGAGCTGTACCGGGCAGCCCTGTCCCTTCGTGCGGCACAACAGCTGGGCCGCGGCAGTGTGGAGTGGACGGATGAACACGCGCCGGACAGCGGCCTGCTGGCGTTCCGGAATGGAGGCGTCACGGTCCTGTCCAACATGGGATTCGCTTCCGCCCCCTTACCCGAGGGGTTGGCCGTGGTGCTGTCCAGCGGTCCCGAGCCGGCCGAAGAATGGACCGGCATGCGGGAGGTTCCCGTGGACACCACCGTGTACCTCATGGGCGGCAGGTAACCGCAGCGCGCCTGGACGCCCGCCGGCGGCATGTCAGCGGACGCGTTCAGCCCTGCTGAAGCGTGTCCGCGCCCCGGCGCCGATGTGGATGAGGACGGGAAACTCCTTGCCCACCACGGCCTCCAGGGCGTCCACGAGGCCGGTGACCTCGGCGGCCAGCAGGTGCGGGGCCACGCCCTGGCGCGGCAGGAGCCGGACCTTCAAGGCCGGCGTTCCCTGGACCTCGTAGGTGGTGACGGTTGCACCGGCGAGGTCGGGGCGCCCTTCAAGGGCATGCCGGAGGGCCTGTTCTGCCACCCCGCCACCGATGCGTACGTCGCCGGGAGTCTCGCCGGGATCGTAGTCAAGTGCCAGGAGGTTTGACTTGCCCTTTCCCTGCTGCGCGATCCACGCCACCATGAGCCCCATCAGTGCCAGCAGCGCCAGCGCCACCACAATCCACAACCAGCTTTCCGGGCGGCCCGGGAACCGGGTGGAATCGAACAACTGGTTGATGCTGCCCCAGGCACCGGAAGACCAAGAGTGCCACCAGGCGCCCAAGGAGGGAACGGTGGCCAGCAGCACCAGGAGGAGTCCGGCCCCCAGCAGGAGCAGGCCCAGCACGGTAAGCAAAATGCGGTTGAGCAGTGCCGGGGTGCCGTTCATGCCCCGATCACCCCCGATGGCGCCACGTTGACGCGAGGGATGGGTGCCGGTTCCAGCAACATCCGGTCCAGCTCATCCCGGACGGCCTCAAGTACCCTTTCCGGGTTTACCGGGACGCCGGAGGTAGGGCGGACATTCACCAGCACCTGCCGCTGGGAGACGACCACCATGACCTGGTCCGGGGTGACATTGGCGGCGAGGCGCGCGCGGCGGGCCAATGAGGATGCGATGACCTCGTCGTCCACCACCACGGCAGGGAGCCCTTCCCCGGATGCGCCGGCCAGCACGTGGCGCGCGCGTTTCCCTGGGAGGATCCCACTAAGCAGGAAGATCAATCCCAGCATCGCGAGCACGGCGCCGATTGCCGCCAACAGCAGCGGGGGTATCCCGGCGGGAAGGTCCACGATGCGCTGGGCAGCGACTTGCGGCTCCACCAGCCACGCCGGCTGCCCCACTGCGTGAACCCCGGATTCGAGGACGCCATAACCGGCCAGCACCAACACCAGGATGGCGGCCACAACCGACACCACGGCCCTGCCGGAATGTGTCTCGCGGTAGACCACCCTGCCCATGTCCGGGCCGTTGCCTCTCCGGGTCCCGCTGCCGGCCCGGCGGCTCTCCACGCTGCTGCTCACCGTACCCGCCCTTCTGTACTGATCCTTGCCCCGCTGATGCGGATGTCCACCCGGCTCACCTGTGAACCGCTGAGTTCCGACACCTTCGCCAGGATGCTTTCCTTGGCCTTCACGGTGCGGTCCCAGATGGAACCTCCAACGATGCCGATTCGCGCCCGGTCCGCTGCCACCGCCTGTAACGGCGGGATGCTGATGGGGGCGACGAGGGACAAAGCCAGCAGGCCGTCGTCGTCCGTCCAGTCCGCACGGATGTCCTGGGCGTCGACGCCCAGCGCCTGCGCAGCCGCCGCTTTGGCAAGGCTGGTCAAAGCCTGGGTACTAATCCGGTTATGGCCGCTGAGCGCCTGCGCACGCACAACGGGCGCGGGCGAACTCATGAGGACGAGCGCCGGCCGATGATGGCATCGAAAATGCCGCGCAGGTCCAGCTTTCCTTCGGCGGCGCGGCCCAGGAGGGCCCCAATGGCCATGAAGAGAAGGGAAACCAGGAAGCCCCAAAGACCGAACTGCAGCGACATGAACGCCACGAATGCGCCTATGGCCGTGCCTGCCACGGTGAGGTTCACAGCAACGCCTCCCGTTCGGAAGCGGCCGGGGCTGCGGTCTTGACCGGGGGTGGGACATAGACGTCGGTGATCTCGACGTTCACCTCGATCACCTGCAGACCCACCAGTTCTTCGACCGCCCGGTAAACGGCGGCACGGACGCTGTTGGCCAGCGCATGCAGGGGCGTTCCGTAGCTGGCCACCAGGGTGATATCGACGGCTACCTGCGTTTCGCCTACTTCCGCGTGGACACCCGCGGCGTGGTCGGAGCTTCCCACGGCGTCGCGGATGGCGCCCAGGGCACGGGACGGGCCCGACCCCAGTGAGTAGACGCCGGGAACCGCACGGGCAGCGATCCCCGCGACCTTTGCCACGGCGGTCTCGGAAATAACTGTCCGGCCCGGACCGGGAGCCGGGCTGGCGGCAGGACGGTTGGGCACCACGGGTTGTGGGTTCTGGTATTCCATCAGGCACTCCCCCTTCTGTTGGTTCCACCCTATCCCCAGGCTGCGACAGATGGGCTGGAAACCCGTCGGCGCCACCGCACAGGACCGGGTCCAGGAGTGGTTGAAGGAAAGCGGTCAAAGGAACCAGGCGGGGAGCCGTGGGACTCCCCGCCTGGTTCACGTACTGCTTGAAGCTGCCGCGGTGGGCAGGCCTACTTGTAAAGGCCTTCGCCGCCGACCCTGACGTTGGTGGGCAGGTAGCCGAACGGACCCAGCCCGTTCCGGCCGAACGTCCTGTCCACCTGGGACACGCCGTCGCGGAAGTTGATCTTTACCGTCGGCGAGAGGGAACCGCCACGGACTCCGTTGACGTTGTCTATGAAGGACTGCACCAGGCCGCCGGGCTGCACGTAGTGCGAGTATGCCTGGAACTGCCGCCCGTTCTGGTTCGGCGTGGGCGCCTCCGGGGACTCGGACGGAAGGTTCAGGTCCGTGGGCGAGCCGAGGGCCAGGCCGCTGTAGTTCATGGGCTGGTAGTCCGAACGGATGCCGTTGCCCACGAACCCGTACACGCCGTCGGGACCGCGCATCCCTGCCGCGTAGGTGAACTGGTGGCTGATGGTGAACAGGTAGTACTTGTTCTTGCCGTTCTCATTCTGGATGAAGATCTGCGGGCGCTCGGTCTGGTCGTTCACGCAGTTCCCGGAAAGGATGGGCGGGAGGAAGGACCACTTGGTCAAATCCTTGTTGTCCGCGACCGCCAGCCCAACGTTGGCCGTCTGGTAGAACGCGCCGCTGTTCTGGACGTCCGTGACGCTTTCTGCGTGCGGGTCCCCGGGGCGGTAGCCCAGGTCCTCGGCCTTGCACTGGTAGTCGCCGCGGTTTTCCGCGGTGTTGCCTTCGAACACCATGTAGGTCTTGCCGGGATGGGCCGGGTCCTGGAAGGTGTACGGGTCCCGGAACGCAAAGCCGGCGTTCTGCGCCTTGGTCTGGTACATCTTTCCGTCCGGTTCCAGCAGCTTGGTGTGCTCGAACCCGTCAAAGGTAACCCCGTTCTGGTCGGCGTGGATGTTTCCCAACGCCTTGGCGATGACGGCGTCGGGGGCGATGCCGCCGCCGCCGGCGTTCCGCTCCGCCACATCGTAGAAGGTGGTGGCGGTATAGAAGACGTTCACGTGGTTGCCCTGCATCAGGCGGGTGGAACCGGACCACTCGGTGTTTCCGATGGACGTGTTGTCCAGGAACAGGTGCCCGCCGTAGTTCCACTTGTCCTTGGCGGGATCAGCGTTGGTCTTGCGGAAGAAGTACCCGATCCGGGCGTTCCAGTGGCGCTGGTCAAAGCCGTATCCGGCGTGCCGGTCGGCGACCAGGGAGAAGATGACGTCCCACCCCTTGTAGCTGATCTGGTTCGCGTTTTCGTCTGTCAGGGACCAGGTGTCCCAGACCCAGACGTCGTCATTCATGGTGGGGAAGTCCTGCGGGATCTCCGGCATGGTGACGTCAGGGCTCATGGAGTTTGCGCCCGGGGAGACGGTGGAGTCGCTCTGCGCCATGATCTGCTTGGCGTCTGCGCGGGTCCACTTGGAGGTGAAGTCCGACGCCGGGTCAAAGGCCTGCTGCGTGTGCTGCGTCGGCAAGGGGAAGCCTGGCGTGGGGGCAGGCATCTGCTGGACGGCGGGCGGATCTGAGGGCTCATTGGCCTGGGCCGCGGGGACGGCCAGGAAGGCCGAGGCGGCCAGGGTCGCCGCCAGCGCTGCGGCCGCAGTGCGCCACCGCAGCAGCCGGGGTTGGGGGTGCTTGTGCATTTCTTGCTCTTCTCGCGGAGTTGTGACATTTCGTGGAAGGCGGGCGTGTGCCCATGATCCCGAAACAAACCGCGGCCCCGGCGACACCTCAGGCGTCATCGGGGACGCCGTTGTGCTGCGGGTGGAGGCAGGCCTGGGTAGGGCCTGGCCGGCCGATGGAAAGCATGCTGTCCTCCGGCCGCGCTCCACCGTAGACGGGGTGGAACGGACAGTTCAAACCCTGTTTCACACGCCAAAACGGGTTACCAGCGAGTAGAGTGCAAGCGCTTACATCAACCAATGCGCGCGCGTGCCATATCCGTTTGGCGCAGGTCAAATGTTTCAAAAGTCAGACAAATAATTTTCCCAGGCCGGACGGAATGTTGCCTGCGCCACACAGTGCGGGACCCGCCGCTGTCCCGTTTACGGGACCAACGCATATACCCGCACCAGCTCCGAAGCTTGTGCGCGTACCACGACCCTCAGCGTCGCGATCCGCGAACAAGGTAGAGGGGTATGCGACCAAGCTGGAGGGTTATGGGGCCCGGAAACCGGATGAGCCTTAAAGCAGAAAAGCACCAGTTCCGAAGAACTGATGCTTCCCAGTGGTGGCTCCGACCGGCGTCGATCCGGTGACCTTTCGATTTTCAGTCGAACGCTCTACCAACTGAGCTACAGAGCCTAGGTGACTAGTCACCATGACAGCCGGAATTTCTTCCAACAATCAGAGCGACCCTGACGGGACTTGAACCCGCGACCTCCGCCGTGACAGGGCGGCGCGCTAACCAACTGCGCTACAGGGCCTTGCGTTTCTTGCTTTGCAGTATCTCTACCGCTTTTTTCAAGGCTTCCAGCCTACCAGACTTTTTTAGCCTGCTTGACCAGTTCCTTGCGTACCCCCAACGGGATTCGAACCCGTGCCGCCGCCGTGAAAGGGCGGTGTCCTAGGCCGCTAGACGATGGGGGCCAGAACCCGTTCGGAACCAAATAAAAGGCGTCAAGCGGGGCTTTCCGTCTTTGTCCTCTGCGTTTCTCCGAACTGGACTCTAAAACTATAGGGGCTAACCCGGAATATTCCAAAATCGGCGGAAAACCCCGCCGATTGGGCCCTGGACGGGTCAAGATGGACGGATGGATGCCGTCGATGCGCTCAACGAGATCGCTTTTTGGCTGGAGCGCGGACGCGCGGCCACGTTCAAGGTCCAGGCCTTCCGGAAGGCAGCCGCCGCCATCAGCGCGCTCGGCCCGGAGGAAGTGGCCGCGCGGGCCCGGAACGGGCGGCTCAAATCCATGAAGGGGATCGGGGACCGGACCTTCACGGTGATCCGGCAGGCGGTGGACGGCCAGGTCCCCGAGTATCTGGCAGACCTTCGGGAAAAGGGCGCCGAGCCGCTTGCATCCGGCGGTGCAGAGATCGGCGGGGCCCTGCGCGGGGACCTTCACAGCCACAGTGAATGGTCCGACGGCGGCTCCCCCATCGAGCTGATGGTGGCGGCCGCGGAGGTACTGGGCCGGGAGTATGTGGCCCTGACAGACCACTCCCCCAACCTCACCATCGCCAACGGCCTCTCGCCCGAACGCCTGCGCGACCAGCTGGACGTGGTGGCGGGCATCAACGGCAAGGGCGGACCCACCCGGCTCCTGGCCGGCATCGAGGTGGACATCCTGGAATCCGGCGAGCTGGACCAGGAACCGGAACTGCTGGACAGGCTGGACATCGTGGTGGCCAGCGTCCATTCAAAACTCCGGGCAGACCGGAAGACCATGACGGCCAGGATGCTCGGGGCGTTACGGCCCCGCAGACCAACGTCCTGGGCCACTGCACCGGCCGGCTGGTGGAGGGCTCGCGCGGGACCAGGCCGCCGTCGGAATTCGATGCCAAGGAAGTGTTTGCCGCCTGCGCAGAGCACAGCGTCGCCGTGGAGATCAATTCCCGCCCCGAGCGGCAGGACCCGCCGGATGCCCTGATCCAGCTGGCCCTGGAAGCCGGGTGCCTGTTCTCGATTGACAGCGATGCCCACGCCCCCGGCCAGCTGGATTTCCTGCAGTACGGTGCCGAACGGGCGGCCCGCAACAACGTTCCGGCAGACCGGATCATTACCACGTGGCCGGTGGACAAGCTGCTCGCCTGGGCTTCGCGGAGCTAGGCCCTCCTCGGACCGTCAGCGAAGCTGAACCCCGCTACTCGGCGTCTGCCAGCTTCTCCCTGGCCCGGGGTCACCCACACGGCCGATTTCCGCCAGTCCGGTGCCTGCAGCAGCCGTACATTTGATTCATGCCTTCCACCAGTCCCGCCCGCCAGCCCCTGGTTTCCCCCGCTGCAGCGCCCACGCCAGTGAAGGCTCTCGGCGTGGCGGCCATGGTGGTTACCGTGGTGCTGTGGGCCTCCGCGTTCGTTGGCATCCGCGCCATCGGGCCGCACTTCTCCCCCGGATCCCTTACGCTCGGCAGGCTGGCGGTCGCCGCCGTCGTCCTCGCTTTCCTGGTGGTACCCCAACTGCTCAGGAGCCGGATGCTGCCCAGGGGGCGCGAATGGCTGCCCATCCTCGCCTATGGCGTGATGTGGTTCGGCGGCTACAACGTAGCCCTGAACGCCGCCGAACACATCCTTGACGCCGGCACCAGCGCCCTGCTGATCAACGTCAACCCGATCCTGGTGGCCATCCTGGCCGGCATCTTCCTCAAAGAGGGTTTTCCCCGCTGGCTGCTCATCGGCAGCACGGTGGCGTTCACGGGAGTTGCACTGATCGCCCTGGGTTCCGGACAGCCGCGCGGCGCCGGGGAAAGTTCGACGACGGACCTGGCGGGCGTGGCGCTTTGCCTCCTTGCGGCGGTGCTCGCCGCAGTCAGCGTCATCATCCAGAAGCCGGTGGTGCGGAAGTTCCCGGCGGCGCAGGCAACCTGGTTCGGCATCATCGTTGGCGCGGTGTGCTGCCTGCCTTTCGCCGGGCAACTGGCGTCCGAAGTCCGGGCCGCCCCTCCGGAGGCCACCTGGGCGCTGGTGTACCTTGGTGTGTTTCCCACTGCAATCGCCTTCACAACCTGGGCATACGCGCTCTCGCTGGTGGAAGCCGGGAAACTGGCTGCCACGACCTACCTGGTGCCCGGGACCACGGTGCTCATCTCCTGGCTGCTGCTCGGGGAGATCCCCACAGCCTGGGGACTGGTGGGCGGGCTGGTCTGCCTGGTGGGAGTGGGACTGACCCGGCGCAGGACGCGCCCCTCCCGCATCGGGACGGGCCGGGCGGCGGGCTAGAGTCGGGGTATGCCAGCCAGCCTTCCGCCGGGACTGCCCATCATTCCCGAAGGGCCGCATGAACCGTCAGGTTTCACCATGTCTCCTGACGAATTCGAAGCAGCCGTCCAGGATGCCCTGGACAGTATCCCGGACCGGCTGGCCCGCGCCATGGATAACGTGGCAGTCTTCATCGACGACGATTACGTGCCGGGCCCAGGGGAAGACCCGGACACCGTGCTGCTGGGGCTGTACGAAGGCGTCCCCCTGACCGAACGCGATTCATGGTGGGACGCCGGCTCGCTCCCGGACCGGATTACCATCTTCCGCGAACCCATCCTGGAAATCTGCGCCTCCCGGGACGAGGTGATCCACGAAGTGGCCGTCACCGTGGTCCATGAGATCGCCCACCATTTCGGGATTTCCGACGACCGGCTGCACGAGCTGGGCTGGGGCTAGCCTTGTAAGCATGGGACACGACCACAACCACGGCCACGGGATCACTGCCACCGGGCGGCACCGGAAACGGCTGGTGGCGGTCCTGGGGATCACGCTCGGCGTTGTGGTCATCCAGATCGTCGGCGCGGCCCTGTCCGGGTCGCTGTCCCTGCTGGCGGACGCAGGGCATATGCTCTCCGACGCGGCCGGTGTCACCATCGCCCTGCTTGCCGCCTGGATCGCCGGCCGCCCGGCGAGCGACCAGCGGACTTACGGCTACCAGCGGGCAGAGGTGCTCGCGGCGTTGGCGAATGCGCTGATCCTGATCGTGATCTCCGTGGTGATTTTCACGGAGGCCATTCGCCGGTTTGGCGCACCCCCCGAGGTGCAGACGGACATCATGCTGTTCGCCGCAATCCTCGGCGCCGTGGCAAACCTGGTATCGCTGCTGGTCCTGCGTGGTGGGCAGGAGGAGAGCCTGAACATCCGCGGCGCCTACTTGGAGGTGCTGGGCGACCTCCTGGGCTCGGTGGCCGTCATCATCGCCGCCATAGTGATCCTGGCCACCGGCTTCCAGGCAGCAGACACCATCGCATCCGTCCTTATCGCGCTGATGATCCTCCCCCGCGCCTGGAGCCTGCTGCGCGACGTGGTGGACGTCCTGCTGGAGGCCAGCCCGAAGGGAGTGGAAGTCCAGATGATCCGCGAGCACATCCTGTCGGTAGCCGGTGTGACCGACGTCCACGACATCCACATCTGGACCATCACCTCCGGCGTCCCCGTCTTCTCAGCGCACGTGGTGGTGGAGGATGGGGTGCTGAACGCCCGGGGCGCCGACCAGTTGCTGGACAAGCTCATCACCTGTCTGGGCTCCCACTTCGATACCGACCACTGCACCTTCCAACTGGAGCCTGCCAGCCACTCAGAACACGAGGAACACCAGCACGCCTGACCCCGACACACCGTGGTGAATTCCGTGGAGAATGACATCTTTGTGGTTTATGTTATTCATGTGACTGCTGTTGCCAATGTGCATATCGTCACGTAACCTCGGACTGCTGGCGAGCAGCTGAGGGGCACCGTCGTGCCGCATCCAGAACCTCACTCCCAGCCTTACCGTTGCGAGGTCTCTGCAGATGGCTATACCCGGATCCGGCCGCAGGACCGCTGCGCTGTGCGCCGCCGTCGTACTCTTTGCCTCTGTGGCCCCGCCCGCGCTGGCGGCGCCGGCACCATCCGCACCCACGGTCCGTCCCGCATCACCGGAGATCCCGTCCCCGGAGGACATCGCCGCCGCGAAGGCAAGTGAGTCCGCGACGGCAGACCAGGTCGCGGCGATCGAGCGGATTCTGGCGGATGCGTCCACTGCCCAGCAGGCGGCGTTCGCGGTGGCCATGCAGGCCAACAATTCCTACAGTGAAGCGCTCGTGGAACTGCAGCAGCGGACTGAAGCGGCTTCCGTTGCCGCCGCCAAAGCATCGTCCGCCCGCGACCAGCAGGACAGGACCCGGAAGCAGGTGGGGCAGCTCGCCGGCGACCTGTACCGCAACGGCGGCTTGAATCCCACCCTCGGAACCCTGGCCAGCGGCAGCGACAGCCTCCAGCAGGCCGCCACCCTTGAGGCCCTATCCGCCAGCCGCAGCCGCGCGTTCGAAGCCGCGGACAGCGCAGCCACCGCCTACCAGTCCCTGACCGCAGCCGCGGATGATGCCACCAAGGCTGCTGACGACGCCGCCAAGACCGCCGAGCAACGGAAGTCCCAGGCGGAGCAGGCCAACGCCGCGCAGGCAAAGGCAGTCGCCGATGCCAAGGCACAGCGGACCGTCCTGGTGGACCAGCTGGCCCAGCTCCGCAACACCACCGTGGCGCTCGAATCCGCGCGGGTGGATGCCCTTGACCGGCAGCGCGAAGAGGCACGCCTTGCTGCTTTGTCCGCTGCCGCCGACAAAGCAGTGGCCGATAAAGCAGCACAGGACAAGGCAGCCAACGACCAAGCCGGCCGCCAGGACGGTGCAGGACAGAACGGCGGCGGACAGGTGGCTGCCCCTGCGGCTCCCGCCGCGTCAGCCCCGGCAGCCCCCGCGCAGGCGGCACCGGCCCCCGTTGCAGCAGCACCTGCCCCCGCCGCCCCGGCACCCGCACCGGCCCCTGCCGCCCCGGTACCCGCTCCGGCCCCTGCTCCGGTTGCCCCGGCACCCGCACCGGCCCCCGCCGCACCGGCCCCTGCCCCGGCGCCTGCGCCTCCCGCCGGCTCGGGCACGTACGAGGCAGCGATCTCCGTCGCCTTGGGCAAGGTGGGCGCACCGTACTTCTATCAATGGGGTGGCACGGGGCCGTATGGTTTCGACTGCTCGGGCCTGGTGCAGAATGCCTTCGCCGCGGCCGGTACGTACCTTCCGCGCACCGCGTCCCAGCAGTACGCGGCAGCCCCCGTCCACGTTCCGATTTCGCAGGCCCGCCGGGGTGACCTGCTCGTCTGGGGTTCCGCCCCGAACTTCTACCACGTGGCCATCTACCTGGGGAACGGCCAAGTGGTCCAGGCGCTGAACCCGCAGGAGGGCATCACCGTTTCCACCATCAGTTCGATGGTGGGCATGGACCTGTATCCGTACGCGGCCCGCTACTGAGCCGCCACCTGGGGCTGCAGGTCCTGAAGGCGCCGGCCGCCGTCGTCAGCTCAGAATGTCCTTGGTGACGAACCTGCCATACGCGAGCGCCCCGAACACCGCCACGTAGCCGGCCTGGAGCAGGGCGTTGCTGCCGAACGAGTCCCACACCAGTGGCTGGCGCAGCATGTCGGCGAAACCCAGCCAGTAATGGCTGAAGAGCCACGGGTGCAGCCACTCCAGCTGGGGAAGCTGGTCCAGGACCTCGGACACCACAGACACCACCACGGTGGCGGCCATCGCCCCCACCGGAACAACGGTCAGCGTGGACAGGAACAGCCCGATTGCCGAGAGCCCGGCGAGGGACAGGGCAAGGTAGGCGGCGATCAGCAGTATCCGCAGGAAAGCTTCGCCAGGCTGGACTACCCCTCCGGAGAGCAGTGTCACCGGGCCTACGGGGAACAACGCAGCCCCAATGGCCGCACCTGCCAGGCCAACGGTCAACGGAGCCGCGATGCAGAAGGCGAGTGCCCCCGCGTACTTCACCAGGAGGAGCCTCACCCGCCCGGCCGGCGCCACCAGCAGGTACCGGAGGGTGCCCAGGTTGGCCTCTCCGGCGATCGTATCGCCGGCCACCACCCCCACCGCTAGCGGCATGAACAGCGGGACCGAGACCAGCATGGCGGTGAAAGCCACAAACAGGCCGTTCTGGGTGATCCGGTCGAGGAATGCAGGGCCCCGCCCCGGCGGGACCCTGGAAGAAACCTTCACGGCCACGGCAATGAGTACGGGGATGGCGGCGAGCGCCAGGAGCAGGGCCCAGGTCCGCCGCCGACCGAAAAGGACCTTGAACTCCGACCCCAACAGGGACAGCCCGGAACTGCGCGGCACTGCGGCCGGCCGGGCTGTTCCGGCAGCCTCCGGAAGATCCGCGGGAACACTACTGGGCAACGTCGAATCCTTCCCCGGTCAGGGCAACAAAGCGGTCCTCGAGACTTTCACGTTCGACGGCGAAGCCCCGGACACGGACCCCCGACTGGACCAGGCGCGCCACGACGTCCTCCGGCAGCACGGCCGGTTGCAGGCTCGCATCCAACGCCGCAACGATGGTCTCCCCCTCCGGCTGGGGGCGCCGTGGTTCCGGCCCCTGCGGGCTTGGACGGCCCGAACGTGCAGGCTCCGCCTCGGCGTCCCCCAGCCCGGGCACCAGCCCCAGCCCCGCCAGGATCTGCCGCGCCGCACCGCCGTCGGGTGTTACCAGCCGCAGGCGCGTGCTTCCGGCCTGGCGCAGCTCGGCCAGCGGCCCCTGCGCCACGAGCTTGCCGGCGCTCATGACCGCAGCGTGGGTGCACATCTGGTCCACCTCGGCCAGAAGATGGCTGGAGACAAAGACAGTGGTGCCCTGGTGCGCCAGCGAGCGCACCAGGTTGCGGACTTCGCGGGTCCCCTGCGGATCCAGGCCGTTGGTGGGCTCGTCCAGGACCAGGAGGTCCCGGGGCGAGAGCAGTGCGTTGGCGATGCCCAGCCGCTGCTTCATGCCCAGGGAGTACGCGTGCACGCGCTTCCCTGCGGCGTGTTCCAGGCCTACACGCTGCAGGGCCTGCTGCACGCGGGCCCTGCGCGTGGCAGGCACAGTGTGCGGGCTGGCGGAATCGAGCCGGTGGAGGTTGGCGGCGCCGGACAAAAAGGGGTAGAACGCGGGGCCCTCCACCAGGGCGCCGACGCGCGGCAACACCTCATGGAGTTTGTCCGGCATCTCCTGGCCCAGCAGCGTCACGGTGCCTGCAGACGCGGCAGCCAGCCCCAGCAGCATCCGGATGGTGGTGGTCTTCCCGGAACCGTTGGGCCCGAGGAATCCGAAGACCGTCCCGTGCGGGACGGCCAGGTCCACGTGGTCGACGGCGGCCTGCTGGCCAAAGTGCTTGCTGAGGCCCCGGGTCTCAATCGCCAGCCCCGAAGTCACCTGGCCTGCTCCGGCCCGGCCGCCACTCCCCCGTCCGTCCAATGCCTACCGCGCTGCCGCTGCGGCCTGCAGCCCCTCGGGCGGCACCATTCCAGCGAATATCCGGCCGTCGTCGGTCACCAGAACGTTCAGCAGCGCGGTGGAGAGCAGCCGGCCGCCGGGTACGGCGATGGTGGCCTGGGACAGCAACGGGTCCTGGAGCAGTGGTTCGGCCGCCGCAGCCGAGCCAGCCGCCGTACCCACCACCGTCTCCCAGCCGGTACCGGTGACGGCAACATTCCCCTTGGCGCCGCCGTGCATGGCACCCGGGCCATGGGCATCGGCAGGATCATGGGACTTTGCGGGATCATGGGGATTCTCCGGGACCGGGATCTCCTTCACCGTGCTGCCCGGGGGCGGGCTGAAGCTGAAGACTGACGGGTCCGGCGCGTCGAGCGAGAGGCTGGTGAACCCGGAAGCGAACGCAGGCTTGTCGGCGCCGCGAGCGGTCACCTGGACGGACAAAGGCATCCCGCTCTCACCGTCGACGGCGATGGCCACCTTGCCCACCAAGGTCCCGTCCGTGCGGGGCTCGAGCAGCAGGTTGTAGGCGGCACGCCCCGCAACGGATACATCGGGGCCAACGGAAACGGCAGTACTCGGGTCCACCTTTGACAGGAACTGTTGGGCCAGTTCAGCGGGAGTGTGCATGCCGGGTGACCCGTGCGGGTCGTTTGGAGGCGCGGGGTCCGTTGTGGGGGCAGGGCCCTGGGCGCGCTGGGGCAGGGCCAGATGGGCTGCCGTGTTGTCCTTTGAGGAGTAGAACCAGACATCGTTTCCGTGGCGAACCACGTCCCGTTCGGCCAGTTGGTCCATCACCTGTACACGGGCGTTGTCTTTGCCGTCCACGTAGATATGCGCGGTGTGGTTGCCCGTCAGGAGCTCAATCACCGAAGCGACACTGCCGGCGGACGCAGGACCTGACGCGGACCCGGATGGTTTCCCGGCGGCCGGAAGTTCCGGCAGCCCCAGGTCGGCCGACTGTTCCACCGTGCCCGAGAATGTGCCCCCGCGGTGGCTGGCGGCCAGCTCGAGGACCTGGGCGGGCGTCTTGGCGGGGAGAGGGTTGCTGGCACCGGCCGGAAGGGACCCGACCAGGGCTGCGGAGGCGATGGCCGCCGGAGCCACGACGGCCGGAAGCCATCGCAGCCACGCCTTGCGGCCCCTGGTGCTGCTTCGTTGCGCGTTGATGTGTTGAGACTGTCCGCTGGAATCCAGCCTGTTGGAGCCCATAAACCAAGACTACGCCCGCGCAGGGGGGTCTGTGCCCCTGGGGACGGGTCCATTCCGGGGGTTGCCGGGGTGTTCCGGCACGATGGTTCCTGCGGCGCCGTCGACCGTTATTCTTTGGCCCGTACTGATCAGGCCGGTGGCGTCCGGCACTCCGACCACTGCGGGAATACCGTATTCCCTCGCAACGACGGCGCCGTGGGAGTTGGCCCCGCCCATCTCCATCACCAGTCCTCCCGCCGTCAGGAACAGCGGTGTCCAGCCCGGGTCCGTGGATGGGGCAACCAGGATCTCGCCGGGTTCCAGGCGCGCCCCGACAGGATCCAGGATGACCCGTGCCGCAGCGGTCACCGTCCCGGCCGAGGCCGGGCTGCCGGCCAGGGTCCCGTTTGGCACGGCTCCGTTTCCTGCGGGTCCGACGGCGGTACGAACCGCTTCGGGTTCCGTGCCGTCCGAGAGCAGGACCCGGGGGATGTGCCGGCGCCTGAGCTCCACGGCATAGTCCTGGCGCCGCGCCGCCACGAGGGTCTGCATGTCCCGGACGGCAGCTCCGCTGTTCCCGGCTGTTCCGGCCAAGGCCTGCCGGGTCTCGGCGAAGTCCAGGAAGAATACGTCGTCGGGCCTTTCCACCGTTCCCGCCTGCGCCAGTTCGTTGCCCACCAGGAGCAGTTGGCGGCGGACTTCCCCGAGGGCCAGCACCAGCTGGTACTTTGGCAGCTCGCGCAGGCCGGCGAACAGCCGTGCCCTGCGGAGCGCGGCACGCACCAGCCGTCCCCGGATCTTGCCGCGTGCGGATGCCCTGGCCACAAGCCGGGCCACCTGCGCCTCGGCGGCCTCGGCGGCCTTGCTGAACTGGGCGTCTGGCGCCAGGGCCGGGTTGTCCAGCCGCAGGTAGTTGGCAAGGATTCCCAGGATGTGTGCCGGCTCCTCCGACCACCGCGGGAGTCCGACGTCGATTTCGCCCACTGCCCGGTGGCCGTACCTGTCCAGGAACCTTGCCAGGCCGGTGTCCAGGCGCGCCGGCAGTCGGCCGGCCTGGAAGGCTGCAGCCAGGGCTGCGGGGTCGCCGTCCATCAGGGCGGTGCGTGATTCGGCGTCCTCCTGGATTGACTGTGCCAGGTGCCACAGCTCCAGGTCCATTTCCGTGGTGACGTTGTTGGGCAGGCCGCGGATCACGGGCTGCAGCTCGGCCCAGGCATCGCCGCCCAGCAGCTTGCCGGCAACACCCAGCATGGCAAAGCCAAGGGCGGGAAGGGGAAGGATCGCCGGAACGATCCGGAACAGGCGTGAGCCCACCAGCTCCTCGGCATGGTCAAGGCGTGCCAGTGCGGCCGCGTCCTCAGCGGGAGCCAGGGAAGCGTCGAACTCCTGGATAAAACGGTCCAACCGGCGGAAGGCCGCGCTGGGACGGAACAACGCACCGAGGAAGTTGGCGGGAACCTCTGCCCGGACGGCCGCGGGCACGACGTGCCGCAGCAGCCCGAAAGGCGTCCTGGTGGTCACCGAAAAGGCGGGGTCTGCGAACAGTTGCCGCATGACCGTTGCCGTCCGGGCTTCCATGATGTCGAAGACGCGGGGAACGAGGCGGCGGCCCACGCTGCTGCGGATGGGCGTGGTGAAGTCGATGTAGATCCGCTGCCCCGCCTCGGCGTACGGGGACGGTCCTCCCCGGGGGTCGGGAACGGGGAACCCGGCAACGGTGGCCACCGATGAGGCGATCAGCCGGACGGCCGCAAGGCCCATCGGAGTAAGAGGCCGGGTGAGTCCCTGCGCGAGGCTGAAGCAGAGGTACGCCCTGGTCCCGCCGGCGGTGGAACCCGGCGGAACCCGGCCGGCGGCACCATTACTCCGGGGGACGGGATAGAGCGTGGTGATGGGCCTCGATTGGGTCAGCCATTGGGCGCCCCCACCGTCCACGGCCCATTCGGTGTCCTGCGGGGCACCAAAATGTTCCCCGGCCCGCAACCCCAGCCGCACCAGGCCGGCCACTTCCCGGTCCGTCAGGCAGGCGGCACCCCGGCGGCCCCGCACCTCTCGCAGCTCAGTCCCGCCGCCGGCGGCCGGACGTATCTCAACGGTCTTGTCGCCGGGTTTGCTTTCCAGCACCCTCCCGGTCAGGGCGTCCACCACGAAGTGGTCCGGGTTGACCGCGCCGGAGACCACGGCCTCGCCGAGGCCCGGGCTGGCGTCGATCACCACCTGCCGGCGGCTGCCGGTGACCGGATTCGCCGTAAACATCACGCCCGCAGTCTCCGCGTCCACCATCCGCTGGACCACCACCGCGAGCGCCACGGTGGCCGGGTCGATCCCGAGGCTTGCCCGGTAGGCAGTTGCACGGTCGGTCCACAGCGATGCCCAGCACCGCCGGACGGCATCCAGCACCGCCGCGGTGCCCACCACGTTCAGGTAGGTGTCCTGCTGGCCGGCAAAGCTGGCGAAAGGCAGGTCTTCCGCCGTGGCGGAAGACCTTACTGCCACCGGGACATCGGGACCCAAGGCGGTGTAGGCCTGCTCCACCGCCTGGGCAACTCCTGCGGGAATGGGAGCCGCCAGGATTGCTGCGCGGGCGGTTCCGGCGAGTTCTGCCACGTCGGGTGACGCCCCGCCGGCCCCATCCCCATCCCCATCCCCATCCCCATCCCCAAGCGCGGCGTACACCCCGGCCAGCGGCGGAAGCAATGCATCGGTGGCGCCTATAGCCTGCCGGTATGCAGCGGTGGTGAGGCAGAACCCCTCCGGAACCGGCAGCCCGGCAGACAACAGCTCTCCAAGGTTCGCAGCCTTGCCACCCACCAGCGCCAGCATTCCGGCGTTGAGCTGGGCCAGGTCAAGCACCAGCCCGCCGGACCCGTCATCGGTTGGGGTGCGCTGCGTCATATCCGTGGTCTTCCGCTGGCTGCCCGGTAAAGTCGCGGTCTACGCGGCGTCGCCCAGGATGGGGCCGAACCGTCCACGGTCCGCCAGGCGCGGGTCCTCCCGGTCCGGGACAGCCATGACTGGGCCCTTCGCATGGTGGAGCACGCCGTCCGACGTCGAGCCCAGCAGCATTCCGGTGAAGCCGCCGTGGCCGCGCGTACCCACCACCACCAGCTCAACGTGCCGGCTTTCCTCAACGAGCACGTCCACCGGCGAGCCGTCCTTCAATTCGTACTCTGCCTGCAGCCTGGGGTAGTGGCTGCGGAGCCACGCCATGCCGGCTTCCAGGGTGACGCGGATATCGTCGAAGAGGGCCTTGCGGTCCATGGGTGCGGGAACCCAGGCCAGCGAGCCGCTGTACTGGGGAACGGCGCAGACCACGCGGAGGGAGGCCCCGAGCCGCTCGGCCTGGTCGGCTGCTTCAAGGACGGCGACGCGGGCCTGCTCGGAGCCGTCCACACCAACCACCACCACATTCTCAACCGTGCGGTGGCCGGACTTGGCCTGTTCAGCCTTGACGCGGCGGTCCTCCGTGGACTCCCCCAGCCGGTCCGAGCAGAACAAAGGGACCGTCACGGTAGGGCACTTCGCGTGGGCGGGCAGGGCACTGCTGACGGAACCAAGGAGCCGCCCTACGAAGCCGCCGCGGCCGCGGGTTCCCACCACCAGGAGTTCAGCGGTTTCGGAGATCTCCAGCAGGACGCCTGCGGCGTCGCCGTTCTCCACCGAGGACGTGACATCGACGTCGTACGCGGCAACCTTTTCCAGTGCCTGCCGGAGAATCGCCTCGGCACCCTCGCGGATCACGGAGTCGTCCACGGTTGCGTAACCCCCGTCCAGGCCCGATGCGGCGAAGATCGGTACGGAGTAGGCGGTGACGATATGGAGGGGGCGCCGGCGGCGCTGGGCTTCGCGAGCGGCCCACACCAGGGCGCACTGGCCATGGTCCGATCCGTCGACGCCGACCACGATGCCCCGCGGGGCGGAAGGTGTACCGCCACCGTCCCGGGCCGGGTCCGGATGCAACTCTCGTGAGCCCATGGGGGCCGCCTCCTCGCGATACGCCTGATGTTGCGGCTATTCTGCCAGAAAACGGGCCGCTTCCTGTGCACCCGGCACAACACCGGCGCGGGCAGGAACAGGACCGCTCCTGCTCCCCACTATTCTCCGTCCCCCAGTGCTTAGCAAGCCTGTTCAGGGGCATGTGGGCGAAGTTATCCACAGGGTTTCGGATGGCTTCCGGAAAGCGCCTTCACAGGGCGGAAATGTTTTCTCCACTGGGCTATCCACGGCCGCGTTTTGTCTGTAGTCTTCAGGACATTGTTGGTCCGGGACGCCAACCGCATTTTCCTGCCAGGACGGTCCCGGGCCATGCGCTGCGGCCGTACTTGGGGGTAACGGAACGCGGGCCGGCGAGGACGCCGGCACCTGCCGAAGCTCCAAAGGAGGGAAACTGTAGTGTCAAGCACGCCTGGGAACGCCGGGACCGAACAGACCACCACTGTCGTCATTGGCACTGGCCTGTCCGGGCTGGCCGTGGCCGCCGAACTGCGCCGCCATGGGGTGGACTCCATCGTGGTGGACGGCCTCGATATCCTGGGCCAGGCGCAGCCTGCGAACACTACTTCACTGCAACGGTGCGACGCGGCGGACAGCGATACCCTCCGGGAACGCAACGAGATCCTGCGCCACCTGCGCAACTACGCCGCGAGCCACAGTGTGGATGTCCGGAACACCACGCGGGCGGTCCAGCTGACCATGCTGGAAACTGCGGACCAGGTGGCGCCCCAGTGGCAGGTACACACCCCCACGGGCATCCTGGTGGCTGACCATATTGTGCTCACCCGCTGCGCGCACAGCCAGTTGCGGCGCATGCTCAGCGATTTCGGCATTGCCGTGGGCCGCAACGTGGCGGCCGCCATGCGGGCCATTGGCATCTACCTGGTGGGGGTGGGCGAACTCATCACGCCATCACCCAAGGAAGTGCTGCGCCAGGCTAAAACCGTGGGCCAGGCCATCTCCGCCAAGGTCAACCCGGACGGCGGACTGGCGGGCGGCGGGCAGCCCTCCCGGGGTGCCCTGCCGGCCGCCGGCGGCTTTGCGGTACTCACCTGCTGAGGGTCCGCCGGCCGGGTGCGCGGCAGGAACCAACGGCCCGGGGCGGGTGGGACTGCTCCCGTCCTACTCGGCGTCTCCGTCACCGGTGAGCCTGCGCCTGGCCATGACGCCGAGCGCTACCAGCAGGCCGACGGCTACCACCGCAAAAATCACGATGCTCCACTGGAACGGCTCGCCCGCGGCCGCAGGCTCCGACGGCTCTTCCGTGGTTCCCGGCTGTGCGGTGCCCATGCCGGGGACCGTACCGGCCGCCGTCGAACTTCCACCGGTGGACGCGCCTGGCGCTGCGGCGCCGGACGCCGCAGAAAAAGTGAAGGTTCCCTCGATGGGGTGTGAGTCCGAGCTGACCACGCGCCACGCCACCGTGTACGTTCCCGCCGGGCCGCCGGGGCGCAGCTTTTGGGTGGCCACGTTGTCCACGATCTGCACGGAGCCGTCAGACCATTCGGTTCCGCCGGCATCCTTGACGGAGAAGGACGACCCGATGCCCAGCGGCTTGTTGCTGAACGTCACCGAAACCTCGGCGGGCGGAGCAGCCAGTGCCGCCCCCTGCGCCGGGCTGGTGGATTCAGCGGCATCATGGGCGGAGGCCGGGGCGGCCAGGCCCAGTGCAGCGGCTGCCAGGACAAACACACCGAGCACCAGGCTCAGCAACTGGCGGGGGACTTGGCGCATGGTGGGGCTGCTCCTCGTGTTGGCTTCCTTACAGACTAGGCGAAATTGCCTGCCCCCTCCCCGCCGCTCCCTTAGGATGCAGGTATCCCCACACACTTCCCCGGAGGACTAATGCTTAAGCAAGGCTCTGCCCTGGACCGGTATTTCAGGGTCACCGAGCGCGGCTCCAACCTTTCCCGCGAGATCCGCGGCGGGTTCGCCACGTTCTTCGCCATGAGCTACATCGTGGTGCTGAACCCCCTCATCCTGTCCGGCGCGGACTCCAACGGCACCACCCTGGGCTTCACCGCCGTCGCCGCCGTAACCGCACTGGTGGCCGGCGTCCTCACCATCCTCATGGGGGCCTGGGGACGGCATCCCTTCGCCCTGGCCACCGGCCTTGGCGTCAACGCCTTCGTGGCTGTCACCGTGGCCACCAACCCCGGCCTCACCTGGCCGGACATGATGGGCCTGGTGGTCCTGTCCGGCGTCACCATGCTGATCCTGGTCCTGACCGGCTTCCGCACCGCCGTTTTCAAAGCCGTTCCGGACGGACTCAAAACGGCCATCGTGGTGGGCATCGGCCTGTTCATCGCCCTGATCGGCCTGGTCAACGCCGGGTTTGTGCGGCGCATCCCGGACGTTGCGGGAACCACCGTACCGGTGGGCCTGGGCTTCGAAGGCAAACTCCTGGGCTGGCCTACCGCCGTGTTCGTGTTCGGCCTGATCCTGACCATCGCCCTGGTGGTGCGCAAGGTCAAGGGCGCCATCCTGATCGGCATCATCACCTCCACCGTGCTGTCCGTCATCCTTGAGATGACCCTGCACATCGGCCCCAGCTTCGACGGCAAGAACTTCAACCCGCAGGGCTGGTCCCTGGTTGCCCCGGCATTTTCCGGCTGGGCTGCCCCGGACCTGTCGCTGATCGGCAAGGCCAACCCGTTCGGCGCCTTCGAGCACCTTGGCTTCGTGGCAGCCACCCTGCTGGCCTTCGTCATCCTGCTCAGCATCTTCTTCGACGCCATGGGCACCATGGTGGGCCTGGCCAACGAAGCCGGCACGGTGGACGAGAACGGCAACATTCCCGACGTCGACCGCGTGCTCCAGGTGGACGCCCTCGGCGCCATCATCGGCGGCGGCGCCTCCGTCTCCTCCAACCAGATCTACGTGGAAGCCGGCGCCGGCATCGGCGAGGGCGCCCGCACGGGCGTGGCGTCCATCGTCACCGGCCTGCTGTTCCTGGTGGCCATGTTCTTCACTCCGCTGATCAACCTGGTCCCGTTCGAGGCCGTAGCCCCCGCACTGGTGGTGGTGGGCTTCATGATGGTCTCCCAGGTGGGCAAGATCGACTGGCAGGACTGGGGCATCGCCATCCCCGCGTTCCTCACCTTCACCCTGATGCCCTTCACCTACTCCATCGCCAACGGCCTGGGCGCAGGTTTCATTGCCTACGTCCTGATCCGCACCGTCCAGGGCAGGATCAAGGACATCCATCCGCTGATGTGGGCCGTGGCCGCAGCGTTCGCGCTGTTCTTCGCCATCGGCCCCATCGAGGCGGCCCTGGGGATGAAGTAACCCCTGTCCCGGGAAAGGGCTGGTGCGGCGTCCGCCGCACCAGCCCTTTTACTTTGCCCGGGTTTCCCTGGCGGTGCGCCTACACCGGGGTGTTGGGGGCGAGCCCCTCGTCGCCGGACACGGCCAGCGCCTTCCGTTGCCGCAGCCGGTCCAGCCGGTTCATCAGGGGCGAGGTGGTGGCTCCGTGGATCACGATGGACAGGGCCACCACCAGCCCGATAAAAGACCAGAGCCAGCGTCCCTGGCCGGTGAAGTGTCCTTCCCCCAACGCAAAGGCCAGGTAGTACAGGGAGCCGATTCCGCGGATGCCGAAGAATGACAGTGCCACGCGTTCCCGCGGACCGGTCTTGCCTCCCAGCAGGCCCAGCCAGCCTGCCAGCGGCCGGACCACCAGCAGGAAGGCAAGGGCCACCAGCAGTTCCGGCAGCCCGATCCCTGCCAGCAGCCCCCGGGCGATGGCACCGCCGAGCAGGACCAGGATCACCACCGTCAGGAGCCGCTCCAGCTGCTCCACGTAGGAGTGCAGCACCCGGTGGTAGCCGTTGGTGCGTTCTGCGGCGCGGATGGTCACGGCACACACAAACACCGCAATGAACCCGTAGCCCTCCACCATCTGCGTCAGCCCGTAGGCCAGGAACGTCGCGGCCAGGGCCACAAAGCCCTCCGAGTGGTTGGACAGCCTGAAGCTCTCCGCGCGGGCGGAGAAGAACAGCCTGGCGAGCAGCTTTCCGGTGAGGAACCCCACCACCAGCCCGACAGCCAGCCGCCACACCACGTCCAGTCCGAACCATTCGCCGAACCAGCCTGCGGGGTCCGCCCCGGCAACGCTGATGGCAATGGCAAGGTAGACGAACGGAAACGCCAGCCCGTCATTGAGTCCGGCCTCCGACGTCAAGCCGAACCGGACCTCGTCCTCTTTGTCGGTGTGGTCGTCCTGGTCCGCGGGTTCTCCCACCTGGACCTCGGATGCCAGGACAGGGTCCGTGGGGGCCAGGCTGGCGGCCACCAGCAGCGCTGCGCCGAGCCCCAGGCCCAGGAGCCACATCCCCAGCAGGGTCAGCCCGAGGATGCACAGCGGCATGGCAATACCCAGGAGGCGCCACGTTGTGGACCACCGCCGGCGTCCAACGGGGCGGTCCAGGGCAAGCCCGGCGCCCATCAGCGAGATGATCACGCACACCTCGGCAAGGTGCATGACAAAGTCGCTGTGCTCCACCGGGTTGGGACTTGGCAGCGAGGGGATCAGCGCGAAGGCTGCCATCCCGGCGCCCAGGAAGACCATGGGCATGGACAGCGGCATGTTGCGCAGCAGCTTGGGCAGGACCGCCGCGACGAAGACGGCCACGCCGGCCGCGGCAAAAAGGATGTCGGGGGCTTCAAACATGGGCTCTCCAGCCTGGAAGTGTTTCGTTGCCGGCCCGCAGCCATTGCCTGCGCCTGCGGAGCGGCCCGGTCCCACCCTATCCCCCGTACCACGGCGGGACGTTCCACGAATGCCCGGCGCCTCCTGATTCTCGGATTCCGGACAGGACGACGGCGGGCGTGCTGGCTTTCGCGCCAAGCGTGCGGTGAGCTTGGAGCATGTCCCTCCAGCTTCCCTCCGTTGACGTCCCGCCCCAGCCCTGGACCGGCAGGTTCGACGGCGACGGGCCGGCCCACCGCCGCTGGTGGCAGGCGGTGAACCATGAGAGTCCGTCGGCGGCCGGTGGGGCTGCGTTGGAACGGGATGGAGAACCGCTGGTGGCATCATCCAGCCGGCAGCCGGTGGCCCTGCTGGGCTTTTCCAGCGATGAGGGGGTGCGCCGCAACAAGGGCAGGACCGGCGCGGCGGCGGCGCCGGCGGCGCTGCGGAAAGCACTGGGTCCGCTGGCCTTCCACCTGGACCGTACCGTGGCCGACGCAGGCGATGTGGTGGTGTCCGGGGAAGACCTCGAGGCGGGCCAGGAACGGCTTGGCCAGGTTCTGGCGGAACTGCTGGATGCCGGCCACCAAACCGTGGTGCTGGGCGGCGGACACGAAACCGCCTATGCCAGCTACCTCGGCGTCAGCGCATCAGCCGCGGTCCACAGCGGGCAGCGCCTCGGGGTCCTGAACCTGGATGCGCACTTCGATCTCCGCGAGGAGCCGGTGGCCAGCTCCGGCACGCCGTTCCTGCAGATGGCCCGCGCGGAAGCGGACGCCGGACGCGAATTCCGCTACGCCGTCGCCGGCATCTCGGAGCCGAACAACACCCGGGTCCTGTTCGACACCGCGGACAAACTGGGGGTCCGCTACCTGCTGGACGAGGACTGCGACGCGGACCGGACCCGGGACTTCGTGGCGGGCTTCCTGGCCGACATTGACGTGCTGTACCTGACCATCGACCTTGACGTGCTGCCCGCCGCGGTGGCACCCGGGGTCAGTGCGCCGGCAGCCTACGGTGTCGAGCTACCCGTCATTTCGGCCGTCTGCCGGCAGGTGGCCCGGAGCGGGAAGCTGCTGCACCTGGACGTGGCGGAGCTGAATCCCGCGTTCGACATTGACGGCCGGACGGCCAGGACCGCCGCCCGGCTGATTGACACGCTGCTGCGCTGAGGGCTGGTCCCCCGGTGGCGTTCCGGCGGGGTCCCGTCAGGCCTTCAGGACGTACCGCCGTTCGGGCCGTCCCACCCCGTATTTGAGCCGCACGTCCAGCGTTCCTTCATCGTGCAGGTACTCAAGGTAGCGGCGGGCGCTGACACGGGAGGTTCCAAGTTCCTCGGCCACTTCGGCCGCCGACACGTCGCCGGTGGCGGCGTTCAACGCTGCCTCCACCAGCTTCAGCGTCTCTATGCTGCAGCCCTTTGGCAGCGGCCGTTCGGCGCGGTCCAGGCCGAAAACCCGATTCACATCCGACTGTTCGGCCACGTCCTTGGACGCATCCAGGCCCTGGTACGCATTCCGGTAGTGCTCCAGCCGCTCCTGCAGGTCCGTTTGCGAAAAGGGTTTGATCAGGTAATGGACAATGCCGCCGCGCAGCGCTTTACGGACGGTCTCAACCTCGCGCGCGGCACTGATGACCAGCACGTCCAGCTCCGGAGCGACAGCGCGGAGGCGTTGCATCAGGTCCAGGCCGTTGATGTCCGGCAGGTGGATGTCCAGCAGCACCAGGTCCGGCTGGAGCCGCCCGGTTTCCGCGACGGCCTGCGCCCCGGTATGGGCGGCCCCCACCACGGTGAAGCCAGGCGTGCGCTGGATGAAGCCGGCATGCACCTTGGCAACCATGAAATCGTCATCGACGATCAAAACCTTGATCACGGCCGGCTACTCCCTCGTTTCAGCACAGCGGTAAAGACTGCACCATTATCGTTCGCCACCGTCAGGTTCCCGCCGCTGCGGCGGCACACGGCCCGCGACAACGCCAATCCGAAGCCGCGGCTGCCGGCCGGGCCGGGGTCCTTCGTGGTGAAGCCCTGGCGGAAGATCCGGTCAGTGGCACCCCCGGGGACACCGGGACCGTTATCGCGGACAGTCACCACCACGTCTCCCGCCCCGTTGCCCTCCACCAGCACCCTGACGGCTGCCTGCGGAAGCCCGGTGACGGCGTCGAACGCATTGTCCACCAGGTTCCCCACCACGGTGGTGAGGTCCCGGGACAGCCCGTCATCGACGCTGTCCAGCACGGAGTCCGGGTCCAGCTGCAGGGCCGCGCCCCGTTCGGTGGCGAGGCTCGACTTAGCGATCAGCAGGGCGGCGAGCGCGGGGTCCTTGATGCGGGCCGACACTTCGTCGTTGAGCCGGGTCCGGTCCACGGTGGCGCCGTTGACGAACTGGACCACGGAATCGTACTCGCCGATCTGGATCAGGCCGGAGATGACGTGGAGCTGGTTGGCGAACTCGTGCGCCTGGGCGCGGAGGGTGTCCGTGGCGGTGCGGGTGGTGCCAAGCTCATGCTCCAGTTCGGAGAGCTCGGTCCGGTCGCGCAGGGTTGTCACCGAGCCGATCACCCGGCCGCGGGACTGGAACGGTACCCGGTTCATCACCACCAGCCGGTCCCCCACCAGCACCAACTGGTCGGGCCCGGGCTGCTCGCGGGTGAGGACTTCCTTGAGGGCGGGTTCGACGGCGAGCGCCGCCACGCGCTTGCCCACGCAGTCAGGCGGGAGGCCCAGCAGGGCACGCGCGCTGTGGTTGGCCACGGTGATCCGCTCATGCAGGTCCAGCGCCACGACGCCCTCCTTGAGGCCGTGCAGCATGGCCTCGCGGTTTTCCACCAGGCTGGTGATCTCACTGGGCTCCATGCCAAGGGTTTGCCGCTTTACCCGGCGCGACAGCAAAAAGGACCCGGCGATGCCCAGGACACTCGCCACGCCCAGGTAGGTCAGGAGGTTGGGCACGGCGTCGCCCAGGCGTTCGAGCACCGTTGGATAGTTGCGGCTGATGGAGGCAATCCCGATCATGCGCCCAGTGTCATCCAGGACGGGGACGTGCGCGGACAGCAACGGCGCAGGGGTCCCGCCCACCACTCCCGTCCAGGCACGGCCCTCCATGACCCTGCTGGCACCAAGCTCCAGCGGCAGGCCCAGCAGGCTGGGATCCGAGGACGCCACCACCGTGCGGTCGATGCGTGCCAGCGCCACCCGGGATGAGCCGGAAACGATCCTGACGGACTCCGCCACCGCCGGCAGTACTGCCCCGCCGCGCGGTTCCGTCTCCGGCAGGAGCTCACGCACCACGGGGTTGCCGCCCAAGGCTTCCGCTGCGGACAGGGCGCGCCGGCCCTCAATCCGTTCAAAGGCCGCCGCGGACTGCGCCAGGGAGATGGCCACGACGCCCACCAGTACGGCCAGGACGATGAGCAACTGCAGCAGCAGGTACTGCCCCGCAAGGGACATTCCTCGTCGTCGAGTCACAATGGTCTTCCTGGTATGTGCGGGCAGGGAACCGGAGGCCCGGGGCCAGTGGCAGGCCGCAGCGCCACACAGGATGTGGGCGCAGGGCCTGGGGTGGTGTACCGGGAACTATATCCCAAAGCCAGCGGCAGGGCGGCTGTGGGATGCCGGAAACGTGAACGCAATGAACACAACTTTCTCTGCGTACACAAGAGTGATCGGCGTCACTGCCGCCCCTAGCATCGGAACCACAAGGCATCGGAACCACGAGTCAGCCGATGCCGGTCAGATTTGTTCGAGAGAAGAGGAACACATGCGCCAGATCCGCGCATTGCGAGTTGCCGCCGTTGCTGCCGGCATCGCCCTGCTGGCCACCGGTTGCGGTGCCACCAGCAAGAGCTCCACGGGCCCGGAAAGCTCCGGCGCCGCCGCAGGACCCATCACCGGCCTGCAGATCATGGTCCCCAACACCCCCGGCGGCGGTTACGACACCACCGCCCGCGCCGCCGCCAAGGTCCTCGACGACGAGAAGATCTCCACCAACACCGAGGTCTTCAACCTCGCCGGTGCCGGCGGCACCGTTGGCCTTGCCCGCATTGTCAACGAGAAGGGCAACGGCGACCTTGCCATGCTCATGGGCCTGGGCGTTGTGGGCGCCAGCTACACCAACAAGTCCGAGTCCAAGCTGACGGACACCACCCCGCTGGCCCGGCTCATCGAAGAGCCCGGCGCCATCATGGTGGGCAAGGATTCGCCCTACAAGACCATCGACGACCTGGTGAAGGCCTGGAAGGCCGATCCCGGTTCCATCGCTGTAGGCGGCGGCTCCTCCCCCGGCGGTCCGGACCACCTGCTGCCCATGCAGCTGGCGGGCGCCGTGGGCATCGACGCCACGAAAGTCAACTTCGTCTCCTACGACGGCGGCGGCGACCTTCTCCCCGCGATCCTTGGCAACAAGCTCGGCTTCGCCGCCTCCGGCGCCGGCGAGTACCTGAAGCAGATCGAATCCGGCGAGGTCCGTGTCCTGGCCACCAGTGGCGAGAAGCGCCTTGACGGCGTGGACGCACCCACGCTCAAGGAATCCAACATCGACCTGGTGTTCACCAACTGGCGCGGCGTGGTGGCCCCTCCGGGAATCAGTGACAAGGACAAGGCGGCACTGATCGCAGCCCTGGAGAAGATGCACGGCACTGCGGGTTGGAAGGAAGCGCTGAAGACCCACAGCTGGACCGACGCCTTCATCACCGGCGACCAGTTCAAAACCTTCCTCAGCGAGCAGGACAAGCGGGTGGCGGATGTCCTGACCAAGCTTGGGTTGGCGTGACGTCGCTGACCACAGGCCTTAAAGGCCGCTCCGAGCTGGGGGTCGCACTCCTGCTCGGGGCGGCCGGCGTCCTGGTCTTCCTTGACGCCAACGGCCTGGCAACCCCGTATTCGAAGTCTGATCCGGTTGGGCCCAAAACCGTCCCGTTCATCGTGGCCGGGATGCTGGTAGTCTGCGCCGTCCTGCTGGCCATCAACGTCCTGCGCGGCGGCAAGGGTGAGGCCGAGGGCGGCGAGGACGTCGACCTGGCGCACCCCGCCGACTGGAAGACCGTCCTGCCGCTGGCCGGAGCCTTCATCCTGAACATCCTGCTCATCGACTGGGCCGGGTGGGTGGTCTCCGGAACGGTCCTGTTCTGGGGCAGCGTCCTTGCCTTGGGCAGCCGCCACTTTGTCCGGGACGGGTTGATCTCCGTTGCCCTGTCCCTGTTGACCTTCTACGGCTTCTACCTCGGCCTGGGCATCGCGCTGCCGGCCGGCCTCCTGGAAGGAATCCTCTAAATGGACGTCTGGTCCTCCCTGATGGACGGTTTCGGCACCGCCCTCACCCCCATGAACTTCCTGTACGCCGTCATCGGCGTCATCCTGGGTACCGCCGTCGGCGTCCTCCCGGGCCTGGGCCCGGCCATGACCGTGGCCCTGCTGCTCCCCGTCACCTACGCCCTGGAACCCACCAGCGCCTTCATCATGTTCGCCGGCATCTACTACGGCGGCATGTACGGCGGCTCCACCACCTCGATCCTGCTCAACACCCCTGGTGAATCGTCGTCGGTGGTCACGGCCATCGAAGGCAACAAGATGGCCAAGGCGGGCCGGGCGGCGCAGGCACTGGCGACGGCGGCAATCGGCTCGTTCGTGGCCGGCACCATTGGCACGGCCCTGCTGGCCGTCTGCGCACCGGTCGTGGTGAAGTTCGCCGTCAGCCTGGGCGCCCCCAGCTACTTCGCCATCATGGTCCTGGCCCTCCTGGCCGTCACCGCCGTGCTCGGCTCGTCCCGGCTGCGCGGATTCGCCTCCCTGGGCCTCGGCCTGGCCATCGGCCTGGTAGGGATGGATTCCGTCACCGGCCAGCGCCGCCTGACGTTCGGCCAGCCGCTCCTTGCGGACGGCCTGGACATCGTGGTGGTGGCCGTGGCCATCTTCGCCGTGGGCGAGGCCCTCTGGGTGGCGGCACACCTGCGCCGCACTCCCCTGCACGCCATCCCGGTGGGCCAGCCCTGGATGGGCAAGTCCGACTGGAAGCGGTCCTGGAAGCCGTGGCTGCGCGGCACCGCCTTCGGCTTCCCGTTCGGCGCCCTGCCAGCCGGTGGCGCAGAGATCCCCACGTTCCTGTCCTACGTGACGGAAAAGCGCCTCAGCAAGCACCCGGAAGAGTTCGGCAAGGGCGCCATTGAAGGCGTGGCCGGTCCGGAAGCAGCCAACAACGCTGCGGCCGCCGGGACGCTGACCCCCATGCTGGCGCTGGGACTGCCCACGAATGCCACCGCAGCCGTGATGCTGGCCGCCTTCACCAGCTACGGGATCCAGCCGGGTCCACAGCTCTTCGAAAGCCAGGGGCCCCTGGTGTGGGCCTTGATCGCCAGCCTGTTCATCGGCAACCTGCTGCTCCTGATCATCAACCTGCCGCTGGCACCGCTGTGGGCCAAGCTGCTGCAGCTGCCACGCCCGTACCTGTACGCGGGCATCCTGTTCTTCGCCACGCTGGGCGCCTACTCGGTCAACCTGCAGGCGTTCGACCTGGTGATCCTGCTGGTCCTGGGCGCACTCGGCTTCATGATGCGGCGCTTCGGGCTTCCCGTGCTGCCGCTGATCCTGGGCGTGATCCTGGGTCCGCGGATCGAAGGGCAGCTCCGCAAGACCCTGCAGCTGAGCGCAGGCGACCCGGCAGGGCTCATGGGTGAGCCGATCGCCGTCGGCATCTATGTCATTATTGGCCTCATCCTGCTCTGGCCCTTTGCCTACAAGGTGTACCGCCGCAACCGTCCGGAGCGCAGGCCGCTGCTCCCGGCCAACTCGGGTGCAGCGGATTACAGTGACTAAGCAGCCGCACCAAAGCCATCCACGCACATCGAGCAGAAGCAAGGAGACACCATGACGGTCGTTGTGGGATACGTCCCGACCCCCGAGGGCGAAGCTGCCCTGACCCAGGCCATCACCGAAGCCCGGAAGAGCAACAGCACCCTGGTGCTGATCAACTCCTCCAAGGGCGAGACTACGGTGGACACCCGCTTCGCCCAGGACCGGGACATCCAGGACATCGAGCAGCGGCTGGCCAGCCAGGGGATCCAGTACCTGGTCAAACGTCCGGTCCGCGGCCACGACGCCGCAGCTGAGGTGCTGGATGCCGCCGAGGAACACAACGCCGACCTGATTGTGATCGGCCTGCGCCGCCGCACCCCGGTAGGCAAGCTGATCATGGGCAGCACGTCCCAGCGCATCCTGCTGGAAGCGGACTGCCCTGTCCTGGCCGTAAAGGCGGACTAAGCCGTGAAGGCCGCCCGCGTCCGGAACAGCTCCTGGCGCTGGCGGCCCAGGCCCTCCACCTCTACCTCCACCACGTCGCCGGGCTGGAGATAGGGGAAACGGCCGCTTAAGGCCACCCCCTGCGGAGTTCCGGTGAGGATCACGTCGCCCGGTTCGAGCCGCATGTACTGGCTGCAGTGGTGGATCAGGGTGGGCACATCGAAAATGAGCTCCGCCGACGTTGAGTCCTGCCGCGGCTCACCGTTCACCCAACTGCGCAGCCTCAGGTTGCCGCCGTCGATCCGGTCCGCCGGTACCAGCCACGGACCCAGGGGCGTGGATCCGGGCAGCGATTTGCCTTTGGTCCACTGGCCGGCAGCGCCCGGCAGCTGGTACTCCCTTTCGGAAAAGTCATTGGCAGTGACGTAGCCGGCTACGCAGCCGGCAGCTTCGTCCGGCGAGCCAAGGTAGCTTGCCTCCTTGCCGATCACGATCCCCAGTTCCACCTCCCAGTCGTATTGCGTGGAGCGGGGCGGAAGCGGGGCCGGGTCGAACGGGCCCGTGACGGTGTTGCTCGGCTTGAGGAAGACCACGGGAATGGTGGGCGGCTCCGCTCCCGATTCCGCGGCGTGGGCGGCGTAGTTCATCCCGATGCCGACCACTGAGCCGGGCCGGGCCACGGGGGAACCAACCCGCAGCGCAGCAGCAGCGTCCAGGACCGGCAGCTCCCCTGCTTCGAGCGCCTTCCGGGCCTTTTCCAGGCCGCCGTCAGCAAGGAAGGCGCCGTCCACGTCGGCAGTGAGGGGCAGCAGGCTGAAGTACCGGTCAGGGCCTTCCGGGGAGGTTACCAGCACGGCGGGCTGCTCGTGGCCGCTTTCACCCAGGCGCATGATCTTCATACCGTGTTCTCCTCAGCTGTGTCGATGGGATCTCCGGGCCCTCCGGACACCCACTTCCATGGTCCTCGATAAGGACCCGCGTCCGGAACGGAACCTTTTGTGACCGTTTCAGCGGCCGGCCAAAGAGCAGTCATCTGACATATAGCGTCCTCAGTCGGTAGAATGGTGAAGCCACACCGGCACGAAACACAGAAAGTTCGGTACATGACTACAGCCCTCTTGGAGCGCGTTCCCGCCGCCCAGACCGCCGAAGGACCTGCCCCCCGGTCCATCAGCCTGGAGTTTTCCACCGCCGGCGAGGTCCACGCCGGACTCGAAGAGGCGGTGGCAGAACTGATCGAAGTTGCAGCCAAGGACGCTGCCTGCGGAATCCTGGTCACCAGGCTGCACCCGGGACGCTACACGGTGGCCCTGGACGAATCGGTCCCCTTCGGCGAAACCTACGAGTCCATCGCCGCCTGACCAAGGCCAAAAGAATCCCCGCCCTCCCATTGGGAGTGCGGGGATTTTTTGTTGCCTTGGGTTCTGCCCGGCCGGACCGTCAGCCGCGGCGGACCTGCACGCCGTCGGATTTCAGGAAAAGCTGCTTCTCCGCCGGACCTGACGGGCCCGCCGGCACCAGCCAGAGGACGTTGCCGCTCTGCGACACCTCTTCCACCTCCCCCGCAGCCACCACATGCGCATGCTTGATGATCTCGACACGGTCCCCGGCCTGGAGGGCCCTCCAGTTGGAAACCGCGGCGGAATGGGCATTGCGCCTCGACAGGACTGCCCCACGTGCTTTCATTTGAACTTCTACCCCTTTGTATCGTTCTGCCGCCACAGCCTCGTTGATGTGACTTTCACTACATCTTCAGTTCTACTACACTCCCGGAGCCAAGGCGTGCCGTGGCGCCGGATATTCCGCACTGCGGACGCGGGCGCAGCAGGCCCTGAAGATCCTTCGGTTTCAGGCAAGCGGCCCGACGGCGGATTCGGCCGCCGCACGAACGTCACCTGAGGCGACCAGCCGGTCAGCCGCCTCCAGTTCCGGGGACAGGAAACGGTCCGTGCCCGGCCCTTCCACCACCTCGCGGAGCGCTGCCACCACGGCGGTTCCGGCTGGCCCTGGGGTCAGCACGCCGCCGGAGAGCTGGGTGCGGATGTCCAGGGCCCGGGCCGAGGTCACCAGTTCGATGGCCAGGACGCGCCGGAGGTTCTCCACGGCTTTGCGCAGCTTCCGCGCCGCGTGCCAGCCCATGGACACGTGGTCCTCCTGCATGGCCGAGCTCGGAATGGAGTCCACGGATGCCGGAACGGCCAGCCGCTTGTTGTCCGAGACCAGCCCGGCCTGGGTGTACTGGGCGATCATCAGGCCCGAGTCCACGCCGGGATCCGCGGCCAGGAACGCCGGCAAGCCGTGCGAGCGGGCAGGATCCAGCATCCGGTCGGTGCGGCGTTCGGCCATGGAGCTGAGGTCCGCGACGGCGATGGCCAGGTAATCCAGGACGTATGCCACGGGTGCGCCGTGGAAGTTGCCGTTGGAGCTGACGCGGCCGTCCGGGAGCACCACCGGGTTGTCGATGGCTGCCGCCAGTTCCCGGGTGGCCACCAGCTCGGCATGGTCCACGGTGTCGCGGACGGCGCCGGCCACCTGGGGGGCGCAGCGCAGGGAGTAGGCGTCCTGGACCCTTGAATCCCCCACTTTGTGGGAGGCCACAATGGGCGAATCCGAGAGCACACGCAGCATGTTGTCCGCACTGGCCGCCTGGCCCGGGTGCGGCCGCAGCGCGGCGTGCAGCTCGGGCAGGAACACCTGGTCGGTGCCGAGCAGTGCCTCCACGCTCAGCGCGGCGGTGATGTCCGCCGTCGCCAGCAGCTGGCGCAGGTCCGCGATGGCCATGAGGAGCATCCCCAGCATGCCCTCGGTGCCGTTCACCAGCGCCAGCCCTTCCTTCTCAGCCAGGGTGACCGGTTCGATGCCATGCTCTGCAAGCAGCTCGGCGACGGGCCGCTCGCGGCGCCCGCCGTACGTGACGCCGTCGGGCCCTGCCGCTTCACCCTCACCCATGAGGACCAGGGCGCAGTGCGACAGAGGCGCGAGGTCGCCCGAGCAGCCGAGCGAGCCGAATTCGCGGACCACCGGGGTGATGCCGGCGTTGAGGACGTCCACCATGGTCTGCAGGACCACGGGGCGGACGCCGGTGCGGCCGGAGGCGAGGGTCTTGGCGCGCAGGAACATGATGCCGCGGACCACTTCCCGTTCAACTGCCGGGCCCATGCCTGCCGCGTGGCTGCGGATCAGCGATTTCTGCAGCTGGGTGCGCAGCCCGCCCGGGATGTGGCGGTTGGCCAAAGCGCCGAAGCCGGTGGAGATGCCGTAGGCAGGCGTGTCGCTGGAGGCCAGGCTGTCGATGTGGGCACGGACTTTGGCCACGGTTTCGAGTGCATCCGGGGCGATGGTGACCTTTGCGTCGTGGCGCGCGACGGCGAGAACATCCTGGGGCGTGACGCCGGCCGACCCGAGGGTGACAGTGAGCGGTTCGTGGGTAATCGTGGTCATGATTAGTTGCCTTCGTTCATGGGGATGCGGACGCCGCGTTCCTTGGCGACTTCGACGGCGCGGTCGTAGCCGGCGTCGGCGTGGCGGATGACGCCCATGCCGGGGTCGTTGGTGAGGAGGCGCTCGAGCTTCTGCGCGGCGAGGTCTGTGCCGTCGGCGACCGAGACCTGGCCGGCGTGGATGGAGCGGCCGATGCCGACGCCGCCGCCGTGGTGGAGGGAGACCCAGGTGGCGCCGGACGCGGTGTTGAGCAGCGCGTTCAGCAGCGGCCAGTCGGCGATCGCGTCCGAGCCGTCAGCCATGGCCTCGGTCTCGCGGTACGGGGAGGCGACGGAGCCGGAGTCCAGGTGGTCGCGGCCGATCACGATGGGCGCCTTGACCTTGCCCTCCTTGACCAGCTGGTTGAACAGCAGGCCGGCCTTGGCGCGTTCGCCGTAACCGAGCCAGCAGATGCGGGCCGGTAGGCCCTCGAATTCCACCCGCTCCTGGGCGGCGTCGATCCAGCGGTGCAGGTGCTTGTTCTCGGGGAAGAGTTCCTTGATTGCCTGGTCCGTGACCCGGATATCCTCCGGGTCGCCGGAGAGGGCCACCCAGCGGAACGGGCCCAGGCCCTCGCAGAACAGCGGCCGGATGTAGGCCGGGACGAAGCCGGGGAACTCGAAGGCCCGGGTGTAGCCGCCCTTGCGGGCTTCGTCGCGGATGGAGTTGCCGTAGTCGAAGACCTCGGCGCCGGCATCCTGGAATTCGACCATGGCCTGGACATGGCGGGCCATGGAGGCCTGGGCCTTCTTGGTGAAGCCTTCCGGGTCCGCCTCAGCCTCGCGGTGCCACTCGTCCACCGTGATGCCCTCGGGAAGGTAGGACAGCGGATCATGTGCCGAGGTCTGGTCGGTGACGATGTCCACGGTGAGCTCGCCTGCGTTGTGGCGGCGCAGGATCTCAGGGAAGACCTCAGCCGCGTTGCCCACGTAGCCCACGGACCAGCCGCGGCGCTCCTCCTTGGCCTTGAGCACCTTGGCGATGGCGGCGTCGAGGTCGGTTTCCACCTCGTCCAGGTAGCGCTTGCCGGCGCGGCGGCGCAGGCGGGACTCGTCGACGTCGACGATCAGGCAGGCGCCGTCGTTGAGGGTGACGGCGAGCGGCTGCGCGCCGCCCATGCCGCCACAGCCGCCGGTCAGGGTCAGGGTGCCGGCGAGGGTGCCGTTCTCGTCGCCGGTGAGTTTGCGGGCTATCGCGGCGAAGGTTTCGAACGTGCCCTGCAGGATGCCCTGGGTGCCGATGTAGATCCAGGAACCGGCGGTCATCTGGCCGTACATCATCAAGCCCTCGGCCTCGAGCCGGCGGAATTCCGGCCAGGTGGCCCAGTCGCCCACCAGGTTGGAGTTCGCCAGCAGCACGCGGGGCGCCCACTCGTTGGTCCGGAAAACACCCACGGGCTTGCCGGACTGGACCAGCAGGGTTTCGTCCTTGTCCATGGATTCCAGCGTGCGGGTGATGGCGTCGAACGCGGCCCAGGAGCGGACGGCCCGGCCCGTGCCGCCGTAGACCACCAGGTCATCCGGACGCTCGGCGACCTCGGGGTCCAGGTTGTTCATCAGCATGCGCAGGGGCGCTTCGGTCTGCCAGGACTTGGCGGTGAGCTCGGTGCCGCGGGCTGCTTTGACCGGGCGGGCACCGGTGGTGAAATCGGCGGGTGCCATGGTGGGCTCCTTCTTGTGTTGTCTGTTGGAGGAAAGAAGTTCTGTATCCACTAAAGCCCTTTGGAAACGCCCTTCACAGGGCTTTTGGCGGGGAGCTGTCCGGGATGCCAGACGCGATCCGGGCCTGTTGCCCGGATCGCGGTTCACGGCGTTACTTGGTGGGGCGTCCGTGGATCCGGACCGAAAGTTCGTCCGCCGCCTTCTGGACCCGGGCTGCCAGCGCCGGCCATTCCTCCGGGGCCAGCTTGTCTTCCAGGAAGGTGACCGCGACAGCGGCGGTGGGCCAGCCCGTGTGGTCGGTGACGGCGGCGGCGATGGATCCGAAGCCGGGGGTGACCTCACCGTGTTCGGTAGCGTATCCACGCTGCCGCACCCGGTCCAGGTGCGAGGAGAGCGACGAGTACTTCATGATGGCGCCCTCCACCTCATGCCGGGCACTGAAGGCGGCGGCGTTCGGGTAGAGCGCACGGACCTGCGACTTGGGCAGCGCTGCAAGGATGGCCCTGCCGCTGGCCGTGAGATGGCTGGGAAGCCGGACGCCGACGTCGGTCACCAGGGAGGGGCGGTTCTTGGCCCGCTCCTCCACGATGTACAACACGTCCCTTCCATGGAGCACGGCAAGGTGCGCGCTTTCGCCGATGGCGTCCACCAGGCTCGCGAGCAGGGGTCGGCCCAGCCGGGACAGCGGTTCCTGGCGGGAGTAGGCGGAACTGAGTTCGAAGGCGCTGATGCCCAGGCCGTAGCGCTGCTCCTCGTGGAGGTGAAGGACAAAGCCATTCGCCTCCATGACCCCCAGCAGGTGGTACACACTGGAGCGGGGCAGGTCCAGGCTGGAGGCAATCTGCGACGCCGCCATCGGTCCGCGCCTGGAAGCCAGCAACTTGAGGATGCGCAGGGTGTTTTCCGCTGCAGGAACCTTTGAAGGCACCTTGGCCGCGGCGCGGGGTTCCGACGAATCGGTGCTTAGTGCAGTGCTCATAAGCAGGAACGGTCCTTCTCGATAGCTGTGTCCGGTATCCCGTACTTAAGCTTGCGCCCTGGGTGGCGCCGTTTGCTATCCATTGCCCTTCGTTGTGTCTCGGATACCAGACATGGCGCGTCCCAGCGAGCCGGCAATGTTGAACACCGGCACCAGGCGTCGTCCCCTAGCCCGCCTCCGCGCTTCAGCACGAGAGAACGGGCGCTTCCAGCTCTACGAAGTCCAAAAACAGGTTCCACTCCGGAAAAGGGTCGGCAGGAAGCTGACCTTCCAGTGGGCCGGGGTCGTCGGGGACACCAAGCTCCTCAACAAAGCCGATGTCTTCAAGCGCGCACACGTCCGCCGCCTCGGTTGCTCCTATTGAGGTTTCGCGTTCCGAGGCGCCGCGGAACGAAGCCGGGAGCCATTGCGGCCAGCGGGCTGGTTCTGAGTCCTGCTGTTCGGGGTTGTAGTGGCGCCCTGTGGGTGAGGTCCAGCCTGGCGGCTCATCCTTGGTGGCCGGGTCGGGGATCCATTGGCTGTGATGTTTGAGCCGGTGGTGCTTACGGCAGAGCTGTGCCAGGTTGCTGACGTTGGTGGTGCCGCCGTGTTCCCACGCTTGGAGGTGGTCTGTTTCGTTGTCGGGAGTGCGGTTGGTGCACCCGGGGAACGTGCATTGGGCATCGCGCAGCCTGATCCAGCGTTTGATGGCCGGGGTGAGCCGGTAGTTCTTCCTGCCGATCTCCAGCGGCGCACCGTCCCGCGGGTCGACCAGGACCCGGTAGAACGACTCCGCCCCACCGGCGACGAGTCTGCGGGCCATCGATGCAGGGATCGGGCCGAAACCATCGAGGGTTGCGGGTTCGTCGGTGAGCCCGAGGAGGGCGAACACCGGCACGGTGACCAGGACATCGGCCCTCGGCGTGGGGACTTTCCCGATGGCGGTGACTCCTGCGGGTCCCGCGCCACTCTCCCCGCCAAGAGCATTGCCGGCGCCGAGCAGCAGGGATGCGGCGATGTCGGGGCGGAGCTGGCTAAGCGTGCGGGGTTCGTCTGGGCACTGGAGGCCGCGGGCGGTCGCGGTGGTCCGGTTCCAGATTGCGCACGCGGTGTCCCCGGGAAGGTAGAGGGAGACCCAGGCCATGCCATCCTTGTCCGGGGTGTATTCCATCCGACGGTCCGCCAAACCCTTGACATGGCGCTTCTCGATCGATTCCGGATGATGGCGCTCCCGCCAGCCCCGGACCTTGGCCCGGAACCGGGACGGGGCCAGCTCACCGGGGGCGGCACCCCGGTCAGCATTGGGCGCGGCAGGGTCGAAGAAATGCGCCACCAAAGACGCCGCATCCTCAGCGGTGAGGCTCTCGGTTTCGTCCGCAACGATCTTCGCGTGCTGCCAGGACATGGCCCCGGCGGACAGGGCAGCGAACACCGGCGGTAGGGAACAGATCCGGCGCGACTGGTCCACGAACGCCCCGGCGGCCGCGGAGCTGATGGTGAGGACCCCGGCGATCTCCTCCACCACCGACATCTGCGCGTAGGTGCGGTCATCCACGGACGCGTCCGGCGGGGTCATCGCTTCCTGGAACCCAACCGCGTCGGCAGCATCTCGTGCTTTCACCGCAGCGAGCTGCGCCTCCAACCGGGCAACGAGCTCCAGCCGTTCCAGCCGGAGCTCATACCGCCGCTGCAACACGTCAACATCAGCACCACCGCCGACCCCGGCGGCCAGGACGGCGTCCTCACGGTCCAGCGAATCCAGGGCAGCAACAAAGACGCCAATACCTTCCGACGTCGTTGCCCGGTCTGCGCTGTTTCCCATACCGACATCATCGCGCGACCCACTGACATTCAAACCGGAGCCATTAGCCGCCAAAGCCACCCGGCGCCACGGTGGCCCACCCGTAAAAGCCCGCGTGCCGCCGTCGTACGCGTATCCGCTGCGCAACCTACTTTTCGCACCCCTAATACCCCGCGCGAAAAGGAACCTGCGCAGCGCAAGAACCTATCCGACGCGTAATTGCACTGCGGACAGTCTGGAACCGAAGACACCAAGCCTCCGTGAGCCTCATCACGAAGGGCCTGGAAATGGTCTGCTGGTTAGCGGCTCCCTCCCAAAGACGAGAAGGTAACTCTATGCAACCCACCCCAACCCGGACGCAAACTCCGGTGGAAACGCAAAAGCCGGCAGCCGTCGTCGGACAAGTCCTCAACAGGGGCCTCAATGTCCGGCACATCCGCTTTATGGCCTTGGGCTCGGCCATCGGCACGGGCCTCTTCTACGGCTCCGCCTCCGCCATCCAGAAAGCAGGACCGGCCGTCCTGCTGGCCTACATTATCGGCGGCGCCGCGGTGTTCATGGTGATGCGGGCCCTGGGCGAGATGGCGGTGCGGCACCCGGTGTCGGGCTCCTTCAGCCAGTACGCAGGCCGCTACCTTGGGCCCCTCGCCGGGTTCGTAACCGGCTGGACGTACGTGTTCGAGATGGCCATTGTCGCTATTGCCGACGTCACCGCGTTCAGCATCTATATGGGATTCTGGTTCCCGCAGGTTGACCGCTGGATCTGGATCCTGGCCGTCATCTGCTTCCTGGCCGCGCTAAACCTGCTCAGCGTCAAGGTCTTCGGCGAGCTGGAGTTCTGGTTCTCGCTGGTCAAGGTAGCGGCCATCGTCGCCATGATCGCCGGCGGCGCGGCCATCATCGTGTTCGGTTTCCAGGCCGCGGACTCCACCGTGGCGCCCGGTCTTGGCAACCTGGCTGGGCACGGCGGGCTGTTCCCCAACGGCTTCGACGGGCTGCTGGCATCCTTCGCCGTAGTGATGTTCGCCTTCGGCGGGATCGAGACCCTGGGCATCACGGCCGGCGAGGCAGCCGACCCCAAGAAGGTCATCCCAAAGGCCGTCAATACCGTCCCGGTGCGCGTGCTGCTGTTCTACGTCCTCACCCTGGGCGTCCTGATGAGCCTCTTCCCGTGGGACCAGGTAGGCACCAGCGGCAGCCCCTTCGTGCAGATCTTCAGCAGCCTGGGCATTCCCGCAGCACCGCACATCCTCAACGCCGTGGTCATCACGGCCGCGCTGTCGGCGATCAACAGCGACATCTTCGGCGCGGGCCGCATCCTCTTCGGACTCTCCAACCAGGGCCACGCGCCCGCCGCCTTCGGGAAAGTCTCGCGGCACGGTGTCCCCTGGATGACCGTGGTCATGATGGCCGGGATCCTGCTGGTGGGCGTGGTCCTCAACGCCGTCATCCCCGAAGACGTGTTCCTCGTTATTGCCTCCATCGCCACCTTCGCCACCGTCTGGGTGTGGGTGATGATCCTGGCGTCCCATGTGGCCATGAAGCGGGAAATCGCAACGAAGGGACTGCCGGCGTCGGAATTCCCCTCGCCGTGGTGGCCGGCCGCGTCAGTCCTGACCATCGCGTTCATGGCGCTGGTGATCGCCGTCCTGGGCGCCTTCGAGGACACCCGGATCGCGCTGTACGTGGGCGCCGTGTGGCTGGGGCTGCTGGTCCTGGCCTACCGCCTGTGGACCAAGGGTGACGGACGACGGCGGCCCCACCTTGAGGACGAGACCCCGCCGCTGCAGGTGGTCGGGACCGCAGGGACAAAGGCTTCGGCCGGAAGCAGGCGGGGCTGAGGAAAGCGTCACTGCAACTCCGCCGTTGCGGCGTTTGGCGCAGAGTGTTCCCCCGGGCCTAGGCAGCCTTGGGGAACACTCCTGCGCCGGCGAGCCCTGAGCGCGGGGCCGTCTCCACTTTGGCGCAGATCCAGCGCCCCAGTTCGGTGGCTGCCAGCGGATCCATCGACGTGGCAAACCCTGCCCGTTCCAACATCCACACCAAGTCTTCCGTGGAGATATTGCCGGCCGCGCCGGGGGCGAACGGGCATCCGCCCAGGCCTCCCACGGCACTGTCAAAGACCCTGACGCCGGCTGCCATGGCCGCATAGGTGTTTGCCAGTGCAGTGTGTCGCGTTTCGTGCAGGTGGGCCCTCAGCGGCACACCCGTTTCGGATGCCAGGGCAGCAAAGACCTCGTTGACCTGCCATGGGACGGCGCAGCCGATGGTGTCCGCCAAGGCAACCTCGGCCAGCTGACCTCGTTGCAGTGCCCTGCGGACCACCGAAAGAGCTTGCTCTCCAGGCACGTCACCCTGATACGGACAACCGAAAGCTACGGCGGCCGTAACCGTGACGGGAATGGCGGCAACGCCGGCGATTCCGGATACTTCTTCCAGCGCGTCCAGGGCGGCGGCGACAGTCGTGTTCTGGTTGGCTGCGGCGAAGGCATCGGTCACGGGCAGGACGTAGTTGATCTCGTCCACACCCGCGTCCACGGCCCTGTGCGCACCGCGGGTGTTCAGAACCAGGCCGATGTAGCTGGCGCCGGCATCCCGTGGCACCCCGGCCATGACGGCATCGGCATCCGCCATTTGCGGAACTTTTTTGGGGTTGACGAAGCTCACGGCTTCAATCCGCCTGGCGCCCAGGGCAATCAGATCGTTGATTAGGCGCAGCTTGTCGTGGGTGCTGACCGGAATCTTTTCATTCTGCAGCCCATCCCGGGGACTGACGTCAACGATGGAGACTGAATCTCCGCGAGTACCGGTTCCCGCAATTCCGTTCATCAGATGGCACCTTCGTCCTTGGCATGCTGCAGTTCTTCGTCGTTCAGTTTGAGCAGACCCCCGTAGACGTCGCTGTTGTGGGAGCCAGGTGACAGCGGCCCGTTCCACGCGATGCCGCCGCTGGTCCGGGACAGCTTGGGGATGACGCCCGGCTGGACCACCGCCCCCAACTGTTCATCGGGAACTTCAACCAGCATCCCGCGCGCCCGGAGCTGGGGGTCTTCGAAGATGTCCTCGATGGTACTCACAGTGCTGTTGGGAACAGCGTGCCGGTCAAGGCACGCCACCAGTTCCGAGTGGATGAAGCCTGCCGCCCATTCGGCGATCAGTTGTTCCAACGCCTCCTGGTTGACTCCCCGGGAAGCATGGTTGCTGTAGAGGGGTCGGAAGCCAGCTCCGGGGTGCCCATTGCAGCAGCCAGCCGCACGAACACAGAGTCCTGGTTGGCAGCGATCACCACCCACTTTCCGTCGCTGGAGCGGAAGATATTCGACGGCGCTATGCCCTTCAGCCCGGAACCGCTGGGGCCGGGCACAATACCTTGAGCCGCATAATCGGGAACGGCACTTTCCAGGAGGGAAAAGCATGCCTCAACAAGGGACACGTCCACGACCTGCCCCGTCCCTCCCCTGGCATCCCGCCAATACAAGGCCAGCAGTATTCCCTGCAGCGCATAGAGCGACGCCAGGCTGTCCCCCAGCGAAATGCCCGTCCGTGGCGGAGCCTGGTCCGGGTAGCCGTTGAGGTGGCGCAGGCCGCCGCGGGCCTCTGCCACGGACGCGTAACCCGGCTTGTTGGCATCAGGTCCGGTCTGGCCGTAGCCGGAAACCCTGGCGATGACCAGGCCTGGGTTGCTTTGCCAAAGCACATCGGGGGCGAGCCCCAGTTTCTCGAGTGTTCCAGGGCGGAAATTCTCGAGGATGACGTCGGCTTCCCTGCAGAGTTCCAGGAACAGTTCACGTCCGCGGGGCGACTTGAGGTCCAGCGTCACGCATTTCTTCCCCCTGGACTGGACCGACCACCAGAGCGTGTGGCCATGCACCCGGGCCCGCCCCCATTCCCGCATGGGGTCGGGACGGTCGGGAGACTCGATCTTGATGACTTCCGCGCCGAAGTCTGCGAGCTGCCGTCCTGCAAACGGGCCTGCGATAAGTGATCCGAGCTCCAGGACACGCACGCCGGTCAACGGGCCGCCGGCCTTTTCCATGGCAGCGCCAGGGGCAGGTGCAGCGCCGGGCCCTGTCCACGACCGTCTGCCAGGTCCAGCGTCTGCGTTCTGCCCGGCGCGCATGCCGTCAGGGGGTGCGGTCTGGGAAGTTTCCACCATCTTTGGGACTCCTGTTCTGACGGCAACCGGTGCCCGGGCCGCGTTGCCCGGCCTGCCGTGGGATCGCGAAGCATCGTTGGCACGACAACTCATATTGTGGACCTAAATTCACAATGTGGATAGAGGGAGGTGAAATCGTCGCTACTGCGGGATGGTGCCGCCGATGACCCTGGTACCCTCTTCCGCGGCCGCCAGCACCTGTTCCACCCAGGACGCGCAGACGTCGAAGGGCATCCTCAGGGCCGGCCCCATCACCGTAAGAGCGCCGAAGAGTTCGCCCTGTGGGCCGAAAATCGGCGCCGAGATGCCGCTGGCGCCGGACACGCGCTCACCGGTGGTGATGGCGAAGCCGTCCGCGCGGGCTTTGGCGACCGATTCTTCCAGGCTCGCGGCATCGGTGATGGTCTGGTCGGTCAGTGATGCCAGGCCCGACCGGTACACCCGCTCGGCAACTTCCGGATTCCAGGCCAGCAGGACCCGCCCCGCCGCACCCACGTGGAGCGGCATGATTTCACCGACACTTACCGCCCGCCGGAGCATGCGGCGGGTCTCGGCAAGGGCGATGCAAACCCGTTTCCCTTGGGATTCGCGAAAGATGCAGGCGGTCTCGCCCAGTTCGTCACGAAGCCTTCGCAGCACGGGCGTCAGCAGCTCCAGGAAATCCAGCCCCTGGGTTGCGGGTGCCGCCCAGTGGGCCATCCGGACCCCCACCCGGTACCGGTCTCCGTGCCTGTCTAGAATCCCTTCCTGCACCATGTTCGCCACAAGGCGCTGGACGGTGGAGTGCGGTACCCCGGTGCTGGAACGGATCTCGGCCAGCGACAGCTCGGGCTGCGCGAGGGAGAAAGCATCGAGGATGGCAGTGATCTTCCGCAGGACCAACAGGGGCGTGGCCGACGTTTCGCTGGAGCTCATGGGGAAAGTGTATGAGCCGAGGGGTCATTGAGTGTGACCGAAGTAACTGTTAGCATCAGGTCCACATCATGATGGCGAACCCACGATGTGGCAGGAAGGACCTGCCGACGAGTAACACCACCAGAGGCCGCACGCAGGTCTCCGGACGCGGACCGATGCACCACTTTCGTTCCGACAGCGTGGACCAACAGGGGGAAACAAACGGCCGGAGTTGGCCGGGAAGAGGCAAAGATGCCAGCTGCACAGCCAGCCACGTCCGGATATGCCGTGGAGCTCACCGGGTGCACCAAACAATTTCCAGCATCCGGGGGCGAGACCTACTTCGCAGTCCGCGACATTGACCTGAAGGTGGAACCCGGCCGCTTCGTCTCGATCGTCGGCCCGACGGGATCAGGCAAGTCCACCATCCTGAACATGGCAGCAGGGCTTCTGACTCCCAGCTTCGGAGAGGTCAAGAGCTTCGGAGAGCCGGTGGCGGGAGTGAACCGCCGGGCGTCCTACATGTTCCAGCAGGACGCCCTGCTGCCGTGGAAAACGGTCATCGACAACGTCAGCCTGGGCCTGACCATGGCCGGCGTCTCCAAGGCGGAGGCCCACTCGGAATCGCGGCGCTGGCTCGAAAAGGTGGGCCTCAAGAACTTCGCGGACCGCTATCCGCACCAGCTCAGCGGCGGCATGCGCAAGCGCACGGCCATCGCACAGGCCTGGATAGTTAACCCGGACATCCTCCTCATGGACGAGCCATTTTCAGCCCTCGACGTCCAGACCCGCCAGATCATGGAAAACGAACTCCTGCAGCTTTGGCAGGAATCCGGCAAGGCAGTGGTCTTCATTACCCACGACCTCGACGAAGCGATCGCATTGTCCGATGAAGTGGTCATTCTGGGAGCCGGCCCGGGAGCACGGTGGTGGGAAGCTACCAAATCGACATCCCCCGCCCGCGCGACCTGCTGGATATCCGTGACGACCCCCGGTTTGTGGTGCTGCACCGCGAGATCTGGGGCCGCCTGAAAGTCGAAGTTTCAAAGACCTACGAAAACGCTATGGCGGAGGAAGGTGAAGCGGCGTGACCATACTCGGTTCACGGAGGCCCGGGTCCCGCGGGAACGGCTCTCCCGGCGGCACCCAGGACCGCAGGCCCGCCAGCCGCCCGGCCCGCCGGGGAGAAATGTCACCCTTGGCCATGCGGAGCATCCAGCTCCTCCTCACGGTTCTCGTCCTGGGAGCGTGGGAGGTCCTGGGACGGGCCGGGGTGATCGACGAATTCTTCTTCCCCCTCCCTTCGGACATCTTCCAGACCGTATGGCTCTGGGTGTCCTCAGGGTTCGTATTCCCCCACCTTTGGGTGACCATGCAGGAAGCCATCCTCGCCTTCCTGGTGGGAGCCGCCGTCGGACTCCTCCTGGGCTTTATCCTCGCCCGCGTCCGAATCCTTGAGCGGCTGCTGGACCCCTTCCTCCAGATGTTCAATGCGCTCCCGCGCGTGGTCCTGGCTCCGATTTTCCTGCTGTGGTTCGGCCTTGGCATCTGGTCCAAGGTCGCCTTCGGCTTCACCCTGGTGTTCTTCATTGTCTTCTTTAACACCCTGGAAGGGGTCAAGAGCGTGGACCGGGTCCTGGTGGACAACGCCAGGATGCTGGGGGCCAGCGAAAAGCAGCTCCTGCGCCACGTCTTCATCCCCAGCGCCCTGACCTGGATCTTCTCCAGCCTGCATATCAGCGTCGGCTTCGCCATTACCGGCGCAGTGGTGGGCGAGTACCTTGGCGCGTCGGGAGGCGTCGGATATGCCATCGCCCAGGCCCAGGGCGTGTTCGACACCAAGGGCGTGTTTGCCGGGATGTTCATCCTCATGATCGTCGTCCTGATCATCGACCTCCTCGTCAACCGCCTGGAGCGGCACCTGCTCAGGTGGCGCCCGGTACGGTCTTCCTGACCCCTGACCCCGCCCGGCCCAAGAGCTGCTTTACCTGCGCAGAAACTCAACAACCCGCCTGAAAGGGACACTCATGACACAGAAAGCAACCCGGCGCCGTGGCCGGGTCCTCCTCCGGCCACTGACCCTCATTGCGTCAGTTGCCCTGGCGCTCTCAGCCTGCGGCGCACCCGCGGCGGCCCCTCCCGGCCAAAGCGGATCGGCCACTGCCGGCGGCGGGGGCGGTGGCAAGGTGGTGATTGGCGTCGGCGGACAGACCCTCCTGACCTACCTCCCGACCACGTTGGCCCAGCAACTTGGGTACTACAAGGATGAGGGCGTGGATGTTGAGCTCCAGGACCTCCAGGGCGGCTCCAAGGCCCTGACCGCCATGATCGGCGGCAGCACCAACGTGACCAGCGGGTACTACGAGCACACCATCCAGATGCAGGCCAAGAACCAGCAGATCAAAGCGTTCGTGGACATGGGCCAGTCATCCGGCCTGGCCCTGCTGGTGTCCCCGAAGAACGAAGGCCAGATCAAGTCCATCGCGGACCTGAAGGGCAAGAATGTGGGCGTCACAGCTCCGGGTTCTTCCACCGACATGTTCGTGAAGTTCCTGCTGGCCAAGAACAACATGCAGCAGTCTGATGCAGCTGTTTCCGCCATCGGCGCCGGCTCATCTGCCGTTGCCGCTGTTGAGCAGGGCCAGGTTGACGCCGCAGTGATGCTCGAACCGGACGTCTCAGTGCTTACCAAGCGCATCGGCCACAACCCAGTGGTCCTGGAGGATGTCCGCAGCTCCGAGGGCCTGAAGGAAGTGTTCGCCACCGATTCCTGGCCTTCCGCCTGCCTGTACGCCAAGACTGACTGGCTCAACCAGAACAAGGACACCGCCACCAAGCTGGCCAAGGCCATCAAGCGGACCCTGGAGTACATCAACGGGCATTCGGGGGCAGAAATCGCGGCCAAGATGCCGGAAAACTTCGCCGGCGGCGACAAGGATCTCTACGCTAAGGTCATCGATGACCTCAAGAACACTTTGAGCAAGGACGGCACTTTTACCGACGACGGCGTCCAGGCAGTCCTGAAGACCCAGCAGGTGGCCAACCCTGACGTGGGAAACAAGGACATCAAGCTTGCCGATACGTACACCAACGACCTGGTTAAGTAACCCGAGGGAAGCACAACCGGCGCAGCGAACAACGTCCCAGCCCGCCTAAGAGACAGAGAAAAAGGTGCCCGGCCCCTATATGGGGACGGGCACCTTTCAGTTCGGCTGTCCTACGCGGCAGCAGCGGCGGCCCGCACCGCCTGGCCAAGGGACGTCGTCGGGCGGCCGATCAGCCGCCGGAGGTCGCCGGTGCTGACCAGGAGGTCGCCGCGGGCAATGCCCATGTCGGAATCCGCCAGGATCTCCGCAAAGGCTTCCGGCACACCCACGGACGCGAGCAGTTCCGCATAGTCCCCGCGGGCAGGTCGTTGTAGCTGACGGCCTTCCCGGTGGCCGCGCTGATCTCCGCAGCGAGGTCCGCCATGCTGAAGGCCTTGTCGCCGCCAAGCTCGTAAACCTTGCCGGCCTGGCCGTCGGCCACCAAAACCGCGGCAGCCGCGTGGGCATAGTCGGCCCGGGCAGCGGCGCTGACCTTGCCGTCACCGGCGCTTCCCGCAACAGCGCCCTGCGCAAGCGTTCCGGGCAGCTGCTCCGTGTAGTTTTCCAGGTACCAGCCGTTGCGCAGCAGCACGAACGGAACCCCGGACTCACGCAGCAGCGCCTCGGTGGCCTTGTGCTCGTCGGCCAGCAACATGGACGTGGTGTCCGCGTTGGCGATGCTGGTGTAGGCCAGCAGCTCCACGCCCTCGGCCTTGGCCGCTTCGATAACGGTGCGGTGCTGGTCAACCCGCTGTCCCACTTCGCTGCCGGAGATCAGGAGCACCCGCGTGGCACCCTTCAAGGCAGCGGCAACCGATCCGGCGTCGGCGTAGTCCATCGGCTGTACGCGTACCCCGCGCTCCACGAAGTCCGCCAGCTTCGCCACGGACCGGCCGGCCGCGACAATATTCCCGGCCGCCACCCCACGCTCCAGGAGTGCTTCAAGAACGTGGCGGCCCAACTGGCCAGTGGCGCCTGTAACAACAATGCTCACGATGATTCCTTTCGGGATTTTGCTCTGTCGAAGGGCACAACCGGCCCGTCGGCGGATAACTTCCCAAAAGTGAGTACGCACTTTGAAGTAAGGTACTGACCTTGGAGTAAGCTTGTGGCATGCGAGCCGCCCCCTGCCCATGGCCTTTGACGACGGCGTGTTCCCGGCCGGGTGCCCCAGCCGGACACTGCTCGACCACGTCACCAGCAAATGGGGCGTCCTGCTCCTCATTGCCCTGTCGGAGGGCGAACAGCGGTGGAGCGACCTGCGGCGGCGGGCCGAGGGCATCAGCGAGAAGATGCTGGCACAAACGCTGAAGACCCTGGAGCGCGACGGCCTGGTCAGCAGGAAAGCCCAGCCTGTCATTCCGCCCCGGGTGGACTACAGCCTCACCGACCGGGGCTACGAACTGAGTGCGCTGCTGGTGCCTCTGGCAGCCTGGGCTTTTGACCACGCCGAAGAGATCATCAACGGGGCCGTCCCGGCCAAGTAGTCGCAGCACCGGAAAATGAGTACCTGTTACTGCTGTGGCTGGTGTGAATAGCGCTTAGCGTAGCCGTACGGTGGCGGCCGGAATGGGAGGACCATCCTCCGCTGGGAGCATTCCGCCAACCAGCACCGTTAGCAGGCGGCAGGTTGCCGCTTGAAGGAGTTGGTCACATGGCCAGGGACTACGCACAGGATCTTTCCGGCATGGGCCGGCCCGTCAGCCTGGGGTCCGCCCTTTCCGGGGCATGGGGCCGCACGTTGACGGCTTTCGGACCCCGCTGCCCTTACCGGGTAGGGGACACCGTCATAGGCGACGACCCCTTCAGCGGCAGGCGCGAAGGGGTCGTCGTGTGGCAGGACCGCCGGTCAGTGGGAGTGAAGACCCCGTACGGCGTCTTCTTCTTTGACCACCGGCTGGTCAAACCCCTGGACTGAAGTACTAACGGGCCGACCAGCCACCGTCCATGGTGTAGCTGGCGCCGGTGACCATGCCGGCGTCCGGGGACGCCAGCCAGGCCACCAGGGACGCCACCTCGTCCGGCTCCACCAGGCGCTTGATGGCGGCTTCGGTGAGCATCACCTTCGCCAGGACCTCGGACTCCGGGATGCCGTGCATCTTGGCCTGGTCCGCGAGCTGCTTCTCCACCAAAGGCGTGCGCACGTATCCGGGGTTGACGCAGTTCGACGTAACACCGTGCGGTCCCCCTTCAAGCGCGGTCACCTTGCTGAGCCCTTCCAGGCCGTGCTTGGCCGAGACGTACGCGCTTTTGAACGGAGAGGCGCGCAGTCCATGAACCGAGGACACGTTGATGACGCGGCCGAACTTGTTGGCGTACATGTGCGGCAGGGCAGCCCGGATGAGCAGGAACGGGGCCTCCAGCATCAGGCTGATAAGCCTGCGAAAGTCTGCGGGATCGAACTCCTCGATGGGGTTGATGCGCTGGATGCCGGCGTTGTTGACCAGGATGTCGCAGTCAAGGCTCAGCCCGGCCAGGGCGTCGACGTCCAACAGGTCCACTTCCCAGGCGCTGCCGCCCACCTCATCGGCGAGGGACGTTGCGGCGGCGGCATCGACGTCGGCCACCACCACTTTCGCTCCGCGCGCCGCCAGTGCGCGCACGCAGGCGGCCCCGATTCCGCTGGCACCGCCGGTGACCAGCGCCTTGCGTCCATTCAACGTGTTGTCCATTCCAGTTCTCCTTGTGTACAGCCAACGACTTGCGCGCCCGGACGGTCCAGCGGCCGGGTCAACCCAACAGCCAGGTCAGCGGCGTCCAGCGGTCAGCAGCCCCTCGCGGGCCGCGTCTTCCTGGTCCACGTCCTCCAGGGCAATGCCCTTGGTCTCCTTCAGGCTTAGCACGGCCACCGTGGTGATGGCACAGGCCACCACCAGGTAGATGGCGGTGGGCAGCCACGAACCCGTGTCCTTCAGCCACTGGGTGGCCAGCAGCGGCGCCAGCGAACCGGCGAAGATGGACGTCACCTGCGAGCCGAGGGATGCGCCGGAGTACCGCATGCGGGTGGGGAACATCTCGGCCATGATGGCGGGCTGGCCCGCATACATCAGGCCGTGCAGGCACAGGCCGATGGTCACGGCCAGGACGATGACGACGGCGTTCCTGGTATCGAACATCGGGAAGGCGAAGAACGGCCAGGTGGCACCCAGGATGGCGCCGGCCAGGTAAACGGGCTTGCGGCCAATCCGGTCCGCGAGGCGGCCGTACTGCGGAATGATGGCGAAGTGGATAAGGTGCGCGATCAGCAGCGCCAGCAGGAGCGAGGAAGTGTCGTACTTGTGCACGCTCTTGAGGTACACGATCGCGAAGCTGACCACCAGGTAATACATGATGTTTTCCGCGAACCGCAGGCCCATGGCCTGGAAGATGCCCTTGGGGTACTTGCGCAGGACCTCGAAGACGCCGTAGCTGACGGCCTGTTCCTTCTCCACCAGTTCCTTGGCTTCGAGGAAGATGGGCGATTCGCTGACGTTGGTGCGGATGTAGTAGCCCACGAAGACGATCACTGCGGAGAGCCAGAACGCCACGCGCCAGCCCCAACCGAGGAAGGCCTCGCTGCTCAGGGTGGTGGACATGATGTACAGCACCAGGGTGGCCAGGAGGTTGCCCACCGGGACGGCCGCCTGGGGCCAGCTGGACCAGAAGGCGCGGGTCTTGTTGGGGCTGTGTTCGGCCACCAGGAGCACGGCACCGCCCCATTCGCCGCCCAGCGCGAAGCCCTGGATGAAGCGCAAGGCCACTAGCAGCGCAGGGGCCAGGTACCCGATGTCGGCGAAGCCCGGCAGGCAGCCCATCAGGAACGTGGAAACACCGATGATGATGATGGTGAGCTGCAGCGTGGGCTTCCGGCCCAGCTTGTCGCCGATCTGGCCAAAGACGATGCCGCCCAGCGGGCGGGCGATGAAGCCCACGGCATAGGTCAGGAACGCCTGGATGATCCCGTCCAGGTCGTTGCCTGTGGCGGGGAAGAAGTACTTGCCGAAGACCAGCGTGGCCGCGGTGGCGTACAGGAAGAATTCGTACCATTCCACCACCGTGCCCACCATGGAGGCGGCGACAATCTTCTTCAGGCCCGTTCCCTTGGGTGCATGCCCGGCGTCGTTCGCCAGGCCTTGCTCAATGCTCATGGTTCTCCTCAGTGTCCACATTGACACGTGCTGTGATCTCCAGCACAAGTGACTCAGATGAGTATTGCTGCACAGGTCCGGCTCTTCAATGGCCAAAGAGGCAGTCAACGTGTGCACAATTGCAGATATGAACGCGAACCCCGATGACCTGCTGGTGCTCCTGGCGGTGTCCCGCTCCGCCAGGTTCACGACGGCGGCCCAAGCCTTGGGCCTGAACCACACCACCGTCTCGCGCAGGATCGCCGCGCTCGAGAAGTCCCTGGGCGGCCGGGTCCTGTCCCGTGCCGCGGGCGGCTGGGAACTCACGGAGCTTGGCGAACGCGCCGTGCGGGCGGCCGAACAGGTGGAGGCGGTGCTGGGCACGCTGGGACCGGGCGGCCAGGCACCCGACCCGATTGCCGGCGTCGTGCGCATGACCGCGACGGATGGCTTCAGCGCCTACATTGCCGCCCCTGCCGTGGCACGGCTGCGCCGGGACCATCCGGGCCTGAGCGTGGAGGTGGTCACCATGACCCGCCGGGCGCTGCAGCAGCGGTCAGGGCTGGACATCGAAGTGGTGGTGGGCGAGCCGCAGGTGCACCGCGCGGAGGCCATCCGCCTGGGCGATTACCGGCTGGGCATGTATGCCTCCCGCGCCTACCTTGCAGAGTATGGGACACCCGCCACCGTGGCCGAACTCAACGGGCATCCGCTGGTCTACTTCGTGGACTCGATGCTCCAGGTGGACGACCTCGATGCGCCGCGGCGGCTCGTTCCCGCCATGAAGGACGGCCTGACCTCCACCAACGTGTTCGTCCATGTCGAGGCCACCCGTGCCGGCGCCGGCGTCGGCTTCCTGCCGTGCTTCATGGCCGACCTCCACGACGACCTGGTCCGCCTGCTGCCCGAAAAGATCGGCGAACTGCTCCCCTACTGGATGGTCCTGCGTCCGGACTCACTCCGCCGCCCTGCGGTGGCCGCCGTCGTGCAGGCCCTCAGGGAACGGATGTCCGAGCACCGCGATGCACTCCTGGGCCGCTGAAGACGATAACTGCGTGGGCCCACGCCCGCCGGGTTCCCTGGCCGTGCTTGCGGGGTCAGGGTGCGGGTGCGTCGTGGCGGACCGGAGCCCCCGCCGCGAATGCCCGCACCTGGTCGTCATCCCACAGGTGCGCCGGGACGGCCCCGCCGAGGAGCCGGCGGCGAAGCTGCGGATCGTCCCCGAAGGGCACGTCGCTGCCGGCCATCACCATGTTTCCGTACCGCCGGCCCTTCAGCATGGCGGGATCGGCAATGATCACCGTGTGCTTGAAGGCGGCCGCAATGGTGGCCGCGTCCTCCCGGGCGTTCTTCAGGTCCGGGGCGTCACCGGAATTGGCAACATACAGGCCGCCCGGCGCCAGGACCCGCTTGGCGTGCTGGTTGAATTCGGCGGTGGTGAGGGGCCGGGGGGTGAATGCTCCCGCGAAGACGTCGCGGATAATGAAGTCCCTGGTGTGCTCCGTGAGGGTTTCGGTCACGGCACGGGCCTCCCCCACGCGGATCCGCAGCAGGGGCGCCTTGGGAAGGTCGAACCAGCCGCGCACGTACTCGGCGAGCTTCCCGTCCAGCTCCACCACCACCTGCCGCGCATCGGGGTAGGCGGCGGAGAAGTAGCGGGCCAGGGAGCAGGCACCGCCGCCCAGGTGCAGCCCGCGCAGCTTTGCTGCGGAGACGTCCGACGGCGGCCACCGCGACTCAATGAGCGCCGCCATCCACCGCATGTACTCAAAGTCCAGGAACAACGGGTCGGCCAGGTCAATGTGCGAGCTCATGACGCCGTTGATCTTCAGGAGCCAGCCGGTGGAGTTGTCCTGGTCGGCGATGAGTTCACAGTCGCCCGTATCGATGTAGTAGACGCCCTCTGCCGGACCGTTCACCACAGCCCCCTTGGGAACCTCAACCACACCGGCTGCCGGGCGTCCGGCCCGGTTCGCCGACCGTCCGCGTTTCGCCATTGCCCGTTGCCCCGCTTCAGTCCGTGTGAGTTGTACAGGGTCAACCCTAGTTGTTGCCCGCCATTGGAGCTGAAGCGGGGCAACGGTCCCGGAAGCCCGCACCGCCTGATGGAAGGCTGGTGGTCTGCGGCGGCGGGGTCAACAATGACAGGATGGAATACACAGCGAGGGTGGCTTCATCCGTCCAGTTCGTCTCGGAGCTGGACAGGTCCGTGACCTTCTACCGGGACCTGTTCAACTGCGTGGAAACCATACGCTCGGCCGACGCGGCCCTCCTCCTGGCGCCCGGAGGCTTCGAGCTCTACCTCATTGAACGCGGCCCCCGTGAGGAGCACTACTCGGGTGGCCTGGGGCAGCACCTGCTGATGTGGGCGACAGACACCGCTGAGGGCCTGGCGTACTTCGAGCGGGCGCTGAAAGACCTGGGGCGTTACACGGAAACCCGCGCAAAGGGCGGCGTTACCGTCGTCGAAGGCCGGGATCCCGACGGTATCCGCGTCATCGTCACCCACCCGGATCCGGCAGAAAAACCCCGTTCGGTCCTGGACAGCCACCTGTACAGCTGAGGCGAGGCCCCGAGGGGGCTGGAGGGTCAGTTACCGAAAGCGGGGGGCGCGACGACGTCGGGCCGCGCCTCGGCTTCGTCCCTCGGCTGCCGCCGGGACGGGCCCACTGCTACGGTGCCGTGGCAGCCCCCTGGCCGTCGCGGATCCGATTCACCACGGCAGTGGTGGACCGTTCAGCCACGTAGTCCAGGATGGCCACGCGGCCGCCGTATTCTTCCACCGCGGGCGTCTCGGCCAGCATTTCGGGCGTGTAGTCCCCGCCCTTGGCGTACACCTCGGGCCGGAGCAGGCGGATCAGCGGGGCGGCCGTGGGGGTGTCGAACACTGTCACGTAGTCCACGCAGCTCAGCGCCGCCACCACCGCTGCCCGGTCCGCCATGGTGTTGATGGGCCGGCCGGATCCCTTGAGCCGGCGGACGGAATCGTCGCTGTTCAGCGCCACCACCAGGATGTCGCCCAGCTGCTTGGCCTGGTTGAGGTACCGGGTGTGGCCACTGTGCAGGACGTCGAAGCAGCCGTTGGTCAGCACGATCCGCTGCCCCTGGGCGCGGTGCAGCTCCAGTTGGCGCTCCAGTTCCTCCTCGCTCAAGGCCGTATCGGCGAACGCCTCCAGGTACCGGCTGAGCTGGGCGGTACTGCACACCGAAGTGCCGGGCTGGTGGACCACCACGTCGGCGGCCGACTGTGCCAGGTCCAGGCTGGCCGTCAGCGGGAGGCCTGCGGCACGGGCCAGCGTCAGGGCCGCCACGAACGTATCGCCTGCCCCGGACGCCTGCTTTTCGGCAGCCGGCCGCGCCCACGTCCGGTGCCGCACGCCGTCGGGCGTCAGCAGGACGGTTCCGTCCCGGTCCAGGGTGACCACCACCGCACGCGCGCCGGTGCTGGCCAGCAGGTCTGCAGCAGCACCGCCTACGGCGTCCACCCTGCCCTGCCCCTCCGGCAGCCTGCGGTCGAGCAGCCGTGCGGTTTCCTGGGCATTCGGCGTCACCAGGTCCGGCTGCAGGGCCGCCCACGGCCGCGGGTCGTGGGCGTCAACCACCACCAGTGGCCGGCCTTCCCCGGTCCAGTTCCCCAGGGTTCCCGCCAGTGCGGCGCGGACGGGGCCTGCCACCACACCGGTCCCGTAGTCGCAGACCAGCACGGCGTCCTGGCGTTCGACGGCGGCCCGCACCGAGGCGGCGAGCGCGGCCAGGGCCTCGGCCGGGACAGTGCCGGCCGAGTCGTCGAGGCGCAGCATCACCTGGCCGCCGCTGCTGATCCGAATCTTGGTGGTGGTGACCATATCCGGGTGGGTGTGGAGGTGCCGGACGTCGATGCCGGCGGCGGCAAGCTGCCCGCGCAGGTCCTCGCCGGCGTCGTCAGTGCCGATGATGCCGGCCACTGCCACCTTCGCTCCCAGGGCCGCAAGGTTCATGGCGGTGTTGGCCGCCCCACCGGGAACCGATTCGCGGGTTTGGATGTCCACGACGGGGGCGGGAGCTTCCCGGCAGAGCCGTTCGATGCTGCCGCTCCACCAGCCATCGAGCATCACGTCGCCGATCACCAGGATGGAGGGGTTTTCGGCGGCCAGCCTTCCCGGCAGCCAGTCAGACAGCGCCCGCTGGGTTGAGAGGTCGATGGAGTCCGGGGACGCGTTCATGGCTGGTCCACTTCGGCACGGCCGGCCCGTGCATAGGCCGGCGGAGCTTCGATGTGCACCACCTTGACCTGCGTGAATTCGTCCAGCAGCTCGGGCCCGTAGCCGAACCCGGCGCCGCTCTCCCCGCGGGGCTGGGCTGCCCCGCCCGGAGCGCCGCCAAAGACCGCGTTGACCTTGACCGTTCCCACCGGCAGCGCGGCCACGGCCTGCTGGATGTGCGCAAGGTTGCTGCTCAGGACGGTGGCGGCCAGGCCGTACCTGCCGCTGCACGCCAGGCGCAGGCCGTCGTCGAACGTGTCCACCACCTGGACCGGGGCCACCGGGCCGAACGTTTCCTCCGCCATAACCTGCATTCCTTCGGTGCAGCCGAGCAGGACGGTGGCGGGGTAGAAGGATCCGGGCCCGTCCGGCAGTGCACCGCCTTCCACGGCGCGGGCGCCGCGGTCCAGGGCCTCCGCAACATGCCCGTGGACGGCGTCGCGCATCCGTAGGTCAACCAGCGGCGCCACGGATCCGTTGCTGTTCCGGAGGGCAGCCTCGGCTTCGAGTGCGCTGCAGAACGCCTCGGCGATGTCTTGATGGACGTAGATGCGTTCCACGGCGGTGCAGATCTGGCCGCTGTTGCTGAAGGCGCCGATGGCGGCCTGTTCCGCAGCCCACGCCGGGTCCACGTCGCGGTCCACCACCAAGGGATCGTTGCCGCCGTTTTCGCGGATGACGTGGGCACCGGTACGGGCTCCTGCCTCCGCGATCCGGGCACCTGAGGCGCTGGAACCGACGTGGGCGAGCACGTCCACGTCCGCCCGGGACAGGGCTTCCCCCACCCCTGCGCCGCCGGAGAGGGTCAGGAAGACGCCGGCGGGAAAGGCCGGTGCCAGGACTTCGCCCAGCGCCTCCCCCAGCCGGGGGCAGCGCTCGCTGGGCTTGTGGATGACCGCGTTGCCCGTCACCAACGCGGCCCCGATCATGCCGCAGGCTACTGCCACCGGGTCATTCCAGGGGGTCAGCAGGACGGCCACGCCGCGCGGCTCGGCGATGGTGTAGTCGGAGGCGAGCCGGCTCCCGCGGAGGCTGTGGCCGCGGTGCACCGGGCCCAGTTCGGCATACTGCTCAAGGGTGGATACGGCGGCGGCGATTCCGGCCAGCGCTTCTTCTTCGGGCCGCCCGGTTTCGCTGGCATTCAGCCCTGCGAGCTCCCGGGCGGCAGCATCCAGCGCCTTGGCGGCGGCGCGAAGGGCCGCGCCGCGCTCGGCCGGAGCTGTCGCCGCCCAGCCGGGCGCAGCTCTGCGGGCCACGTCCACGGCATCATTTACTGCGTCCGGGCCCGCCTGGGGCACCGTCCAGAGCACTTCACCGGTCCGCGGGTCCTGGATGGTGATGCCGGCGCCCTCGACTGTTTCCTTGCCTGCGGTTGTTTCAGTGGCTGTGGTGGGCATGGTGTTCCTCCCGCCTTTCGGTGCTGGTATGTCGTGTGCTGGTGGTCCGGCTGTGCCGCCAGGGTGTGGCGGCCTGTGCCCGGTTTAGGGCCAGGAGCCCTCTTCCTCGTGGCAGATCAGCATTTCCCTGACCTCGCAGCCGGTGGGCTGGTTCAAGGCGAACAGGATGGCCTGTGCGGTGTTGGCGGGATCGTTGAGCCGGGAATCGTCCTGCGGTTTGTACTGCTCGGTCCGGTCATCGAAGAACCGGGTCTTCATGCCGCCCGGAATCATGGTGGTCACGCCGATTTCCCCTCCGGTTTCCGCGGCCAGCGCGTGGCTGAATCCCACCACGCCGAACTTGGAGGCGCAGTACGCGGTGGCATCAGCCACGGCGCGTTTGCCCAGGGTGGAGGCTACGGTGACCACGCGCCCGTGGCTTTCCTTCAGGTACGGCAGGGCGGCGCGCACGGTGGAAACCGTGCCCATCAGATTGACCCCGATGACCTTTTCCCACTCGGTGGCTTCGACGTCGGCGAGCTTGCCGCAGCGGTCGATCCCTGCCGCGGTAACCACCGCGTCGAGGCCGCCGAGGGTTTCCGCGGCTTCCCGGACTGCGTGCTCCACGGCAGCACGGTCTGCGACGTCCACTTCGAACGCCTTGACGCCCGAGACGGTACTGATGTCGCGGTCCAGGACCACCGGAGTGCCACCGGAGCGGAGGACTGCTTCGACGACGGCGGCCCCCAGTCCGGAGGCACCTCCGGTGACCAGGACGCGTCCGGGCGTGGTGGCAGCAGTTGCGGTTGGTTCTGCGGTCATGGTGTTCCTTTCAGTGGGAAAACAAGACAGAAAAGGGAAGTGGTTCAGCTGACCTTGGCGAGCGCGTCAGCCAGGCCGGTGGTGGAGCGGGCCGGGTGGAAGGGAACGGTGAGGCAGCGGCCGCCCCACCTTTCCACGAGGTCGGCCTCGGGCAGGCGGGCTCCCTTGTAGTCGCCGCCCTTGACCCAGATATCGGGGCGGAGCCGGTCCAGGGCGGCTTCCGGGGTGTCCTCATCGAAGACCATCACCGCGTCCACGCATTCCATGGCAAGGAGCAGTTCGGCCCTGTCGTGCTGGCCGATAATGGGACGCTGCGGGCCTTTGAGCCGCCGCACCGAGTCATCCGAGTTCAGGCAAACGATGAGGCAGTCCCCCAACCCGCGGGCTGCGGTGAGTGACCGGACGTGGCCGGCGTGGATCAGGTCGAAGCAGCCGCCGGTGGCCACCACCGTCCCGCCGCGCTCGCGCACGGAACGGGCCAGGAGCAAGGGTTCGGTGGTGCGCCGGCCGGCAGCCGGCGCCGGATGTCCGGCGGCAGCGTCGGCCCCTGCAGTGTCCGGCAGGGCCGAGACGCCCCCGGCCGCCAGGAAGTCGGCGGCATCGTGGACTGCCAGCGCGGCAGCTTCCGGAAGGTCGCTGCCGGCCAGGAGGTGCACGGCGAGGCTGGCTGCCAGGCGGTCGCCGGCCCCGCAGGGGTCGCCGGCTTCCACCCTTGGCGCGGGGACGGCCCGGGCAGAGGTATCACCCTGCCGCAGCAGGACCGCCCCTTCCTCGCCCCTGGTCACCAGCACGGCCCGGCTGCGCCACCGCTGGAGCAGAATTTCCGCCACGGTGTCTGCCGAGCCTGCAGCGCTTCCGGAACCAGCTTGGACGGCTTTGGTTGCTTCAGAAATGTTCGGTGTCACCACGGCAACCCCGGGCACCGGTTCCGGCCCTGAAGGGTGCGGGTCCCACACGATGGGGACCTCACCCGCCAGCCGGCCCAGCAGCGCGCGGAGCCGGGGGTTGGCCGCCAGCCCCCTGCCGTAGTCGGCGACGATGACCACGCCGGCCTGTTCCACGGCGCGGAGCATCGCCGGGCTCACGTCCGGAACCGGCGATTTTTCACAACCCTGGTCGAAGCGGACCACCGGATGCGAACCCGCCCGGACCCGGGTTTTGACGGGCGAGGGATAGCCACTGGTGCCCGCGACGAGCTGCACCCCGGCCAGGTGTGCACGCAACTGGCTGCCGGCGTCGTCATTGCCAAGGACCGTCACCAGGGTGACGGGCCAGCCGTCCTGGGCCAGCATGCGCGCCACCAGGCCTGCGCCGCCGGCGCGGCGTCGGACACCCGAAATGTCCACCACGGGAACGGGGGCATCCGGGCTGAGCCTGGTGGCCTCACCTGAAAGGTCGACGTCGAGCATCACGTCTCCCACGACGACGATCCTCATGCCCGGCCCCCTCTCGGGAACCCGGCCACTACGGACGGGGTGTGCCGGGCAACCTCAAGATCGAAGGCACGGCAGATGGCATGCAGGGCGATCAGGTGCCCTTCCTGGGCGTTGGCGTTCAGGGCGTCGATCATGACGGCCTGGTCGCAGACGTCCGCCAGCGGATTGGGGCCGGAGCCGGTGAGCGCCCACGTGGTTACGTTGAGCCGGGCCGCCGCTTCTGCGGCGCGCAGCAGGTTGGGGCTCTTGCCGCTGGTGGACAGCAGCATCAGCACGTCGCCGGAACGGCCGTGGGCGCGGACCTGCCGGGAAAAGACCTCGTCGTACCCGTAGTCGTTGGCGATGGCGGTGACCGCCGACGACTCCGCGTGCAGGGAGATGGCGGAGAACGGGACCCGTTCGCTGTCGAACCGGCCCACCAGTTCGGCGGTGAGGTGCTGCGCCTCCGCGGCTGAGCCGCCGTTGCCCGCGGCCAGGATCCGCTGCCCGCGCAGCAGGCGCTGGGCAAGCTCCACGCCCCAGGCGGCCAGCCGGCCGGACTGGCTGCGGAGCGAATCAAGGGCCGGAATGACATTGTCCAGGTGGGTGCGGACGGCCTCGGCGCTGGCGGGGTCCACGAATGTGGCGCCTGGGAGCACCGCGGGCAGCGGCGGTGCTCCGGTGAGGGTACGGAGGTCTGCTTCGCGCAGGGACGATTCGGCAGTCACAGGGCAGCTCCTTCCATCGGTACGTTCCCGGCCGGAACGCTGGCCGGGGCACCGGCCATGGCCAGCTGGTAGGCCTTTTCGGTTTCCGCTGCCACCCGGTCCCAGGAGTAACGGGTGCGTGCGCGCCGCTCCCCGGCCTGGCCGAGTTTTGTCCTGAGGGCGGGGTCTTCCAGCAGCAGTGACAGTGCCGAGGCGATGGCCTCGGGGTCCCGTGGCGGGACGTGCAGGCCCGTGGCATGGTCAACCACCGTGTCCCGGAGGCCGCCCACGGCTGCTGCTACTACCGGGACGCCGCAGGCCATCACCTCGAGCGGGACGATGCCGAACGGTTCGTACCAGGGTGCGCAGACCACGGCATCGGCACTGCGGAAGATGCCGGGCATCTCCGTCCGGGCCACCTGCCCCTGCAGGGTCACGTGTTCAGACACGCCCAGCCCGGCGGCAAGGTCCAGCAGGCGCCGGATCTCGGGGTCGGAGTGCATGACGTTGGTGTCCCCCCCGCCGCCCACGATCAGGAGTTCGACGTCGTCGAATCCCGCCGCCTTGAGGTACGGGAGTGATCGGATCACCAGGTCAACGCCCTTGCGTGGCACCAGCCGCCCCACCGACAGGATCCGGTAGCGGCGCTTTCTTTCGGCCACCGGCCCATTTGCCGAGAAGAAGCCCAGGTCCACCCCACAGGGCGCAATGGAGATCTTGCCGGTGGCGATGCCCATGGCCTTGAGCTCGAAGACCTCGTCTGAGCAGGTAGCGATGATCCGGTCGGCAGCGCGTCCCACGCCGGGTTCCAGCCAGCGGCGTGCCTCCGGGCTGGTGTCCTCCGCGCCCTGGTGCCTCCGCTTGACGGTACCCAGCGCATGGAACGTCTGCAGCATGGGCACGCGGTACCCGGCGTCGGGCCGCCTGGCCGCCTCCAAGGCTGCCAGGCCGGACATCCAGAAGTGGCCGTGCACCACGTCCGGCGGCCGCTGCCCCCAGTCCCTGGCCACGCCGTCCGCGAGGTCGCCCATGTAGGGCAGCAGCTGGTCCTTGGGCACGTGGCGGGCGGGCCCGGCGTCCACGTGGACCACGTCGAACCGGCGCCCCACCCGGACCCGTGCGGGAAGCTCCGTTGCGTCCCTGCGGGTGTAGACGGTGACGTGGTGGCCGCGCTTGGCAAGGGCCTCGGACAGCGCGGCAACATGGACGTTCTGCCCGCCTGCGTCCACGCCGCCCAGTGCCGCCAGCGGACTGGCGTGCTCGGAAATCATGGCGATCTTCATGGTGTCTTCCTCTCCCGTGCCGGAACGAGGATCCGCTCGTCCGGCCGCTCGTTAACGGGGTGCCGGGGCCGGTTCCGCAGGTCCGCCAGGAGCCCATCCCAGCGGTCCTGGAACTTGCCCAGGCCGTAACGCTCCAGCGCCGCCTCCCGGGCGGCGAGTCCCCGCCGTCGGGCTTCATCCGGATTGGCCACCAGCCGCGCCGCACAGCGGAGCAGCTCGTCGACGTCGGCAGAGACCACGCCGGCTTCCTGCGGCACGGCACGTGGGGCCTCAGTGGTGGCAAGCACCACCACCGGCATGCCCAGGTGCATGGCTTCCAGGAGGGACAGCCCCAGCGAGGTCCAGCGCATGGGATGGACGTAGACGCGGCAGCGGGCAAGTTCCCGGTGCAGGTCCCGTGTCTTCAGGTCGCCCCGGGCCGTCACGCGTGAAGCCTCGATTCCGGTGGCTGCCGCCAGGCCTTCCGTCTTCATGCCGAACACTTGCAGCGGAGCCACCGAAGCGAAGGCCGGCAGCAAGTCCGTTCCTGTGACCCGGCCCCGCCGCACAGGTTCGTTGACCACTACCCCCAGTTCCGGCAGCTCACCGGTGTATAGCTGTCCGGGGTCCGGGATTCCGTGCTCGATCACGGTGATGGGAGCGGAGCCGTTGTCCCAGGCCAGGCGGTTGAAATGGGTTACGTGGACCACCGGGATGCGGTCCTGGCCGGCGAGCGGGTGGCTGGTGTTCGGGAAATTTCCCTTGGGGGTGTTGTGCTCCACGAACACGGCCGGCAGGTCGACGCCGGGCTTCCGTCCCAGGTTTCGTACCACTTCATCGATCTCTTCCGGGCGTTGGAGGACGACGGCGTCCACGGCGTCAGCGTCGAGCGTGGCCAGGTCCACCTCCCGCACTGATTCCGGCCAGTCCCTGCCGGCGCGGCCCAGTCCCCACGCGCCGCCTCCGGGCAGGACGGGAAGCAGGTACTCGTGGCGACCGCGGACAAAGGCATCCGTCCAGGAACCGTGGACGTGCCAGAGCAGGATCCTCATCTGTTGCGGGCCTTTCTACGGGTGCTGACGTGCGTGCTGAAGGAGCTCACTCCACTTACCAGGCGCTCCACCGCTGCCACCACTTCCTCCGGCGACACCGAATCGAGGCACGGGTGGCCCGGTACCGGGCAAATCCGGGCCCGGGTCATGCGGCACGGCGCATTTTGGTCTCCGAGGAGTTCCAGCGGCACGCCGTAGGGTGCCCAGCGGATCGCAGGGACCACGGGGGAAAACAGGCAAGCGACAGGCGTGCCCACCGCGGCCGCCAGGTGGGCCGGGCCGGTGTTGCCGCTGATGACCGCATCGGCCCCGGCCATGACGCCCGCCATAGTGGCAAGGTCGGTGCGGCCGCCCAGGTCCAAGGCGGAGGGGCCTGCCACCGTGGCCGTGAGCGACGTCTCGCCGGGACCGCCGGTCACCACCACGCGGTACCCGGCCCCCTGGAGGAGTTCGACGGCGGCAGCATGGTGCAGCGGAGGCCACGCCCTTGCCGGGACGGCCGCGCCGGGGTGGACCACGACGTAGGGTCCGGTACCTACGAGGGCAGCCACTTCGGCCACGGAGTTGATGCGCAGCTTTCCGTCGTCGCCCGCCGGGAGCCGGAAGCCGGCGGCTTCCGCGATGCCCAGCGCCCGTTCCGCTTCGGGCTGGTCCTCGGGGAAGTCCTCCCCCGGTTTCAGGCGGACATCGAGCAGCGAGCCAGCGTAATCCGTGGAGGCACCGGTGATGCGCTCCACGCCTGCCAGGCGCAGCAGGAGAGCCAGCGGCAGGGGCGATTGGTGGAAGGAAGTGAGGATGACGGCTTCGGTGATGCGGGAATTGCGCACGTATTCGATCAGGCGGTCCGCATGCGGGCCCGTCATCCGCGGCGCCGGGTTCATGATCCACGGGCTGTCCCAGCTGTAGACGTCATCGACGCCCGGGAGCATGGCAGCGGCGGCTTCACCCTGCCGGCCGCACAGCATCACCACGTGGTTGGTGCTGCCGCCGTGCTGGGCGCGGCCGTTGGCCACCGCGCGGACGGCCGGGCCGGAGAGGAGGACATCGCCCATGCTGTCCAGCCGGGCCACCAGGACGCGCCCCATCAGGGCAGCTCCTGCAGCAGGCCCACGGCTAAGGACAGGTCGGAGGCGACCAGCCGCGCCGCGGCCACCTCCTCGGCGCGGGTCACGGGCGTGGGGACCAGGACCCCGGTGGCGCCGGCAGCTTCGGCGGCCCCCACGTCGGCGCCAATGTCCCCGATAAGGGCGGCTTCCGATTCGTGGATCCCAAGTTTGCGGCAGGCGCTGTGCACCATGCCGGGAGCCGGCTTGCGGCAGGAACAGCTGTCCTGTTCCGCGTGGGGGCAGACCTCCCACACATCGAACGGCCCCAGGAGTTCTTCCACCCGGGCATTGACTTTTGCCACGTCGTCGGCCGTGATCAGGCCGCGGGCGATGCCCGACTGGTTACTGACAACCCCAGTGGCAATTCCTGCCGCCCGCAGGCCATCCAGCACCTCTTTCGCGCCGGCCATCGGCCGTACCTTGCCGGGATCCCCGTTGTAGGGCACATCGACAACCAGGGTTCCGTCCCTGTCGAACAGGACAGCCCGGAGCGTGGACATTTCAGAGCTTCCCATAGCCAACCAGTTCCCTTCTGCTGTTGCTCCTAAACAAGGCCCCGTGCCTTTTGGCCGCATCCGCGGCGTACCGGTACCCACCTTGAACAGGCAAGATAAGGAGTGCGCCGCGCAGGCGTTGGGACTGCTACGCCGTGCCGGCGATGCAGCTCTGCGCAGCAACAGCCACTTCTGCTGCGTACCGGTACCCGCAGCGGTGCCCGCCGGAGCGTGCAGTGCGGCCGCTACCTGGCCCCCGTGCCGCCGTGGCGCCGGTCCGCCCGCTTCGCGGCGGTGGAGTGTCCGGCCCTCAGCGGCCGGTGGAAGGGCGCAACCGTGTTGGCAGGGTGGCCCCGCCGGCCTGCGCCGCCCGGCGTTGCATCGCCGAGGGCCCCGTCCACTGCTCCGGCACGGGCGCCTTCCTCCAGCCTGCGATGCAGTTCCACCAGCACCTTGGCCAGGCGGCGGGAAACCTGCATCTGGGACATGCCCAACCGCTTCCCCAGCTGCACCTGGGTTTCCTCGCAGAAGTAGCGGCGGTACAGGAGCTCGCGGTCCGAGTCGTTCAGGTCCTGCATGGCGTCGCGCAGGCAGGACAGTTCTTCAAGGCGCTCCAGCGGTGTCTCGGGGCACGCCAGCACCTCGCCGATGGATGGTGCATCCGAGTTGGGGTTGACCGCGTCCAGGGAATCGGGGTGCATGCTGCTGGACGCCGACATGGCCTCCTGCACCTCGGCCGGATCGCTCCCCAGTTCGCTGGCCAGCTCCATCACGCTGGGATTCCTTCCCAGCGACTGGGTCAACTCCGGCTCTGCCCGGAACAGCCGGGTCCTCAGGTCCTGGATGTGGCGCGGCGGGCGGACCACCCAGGTCCGGTCGCGGAGGTACCGCTTGAGTTCGCCGGTGATGGTGGGCGCAGCGTAGGCGGGGAAACTTTCCCCCTTGGCCTGGTCGAAGCCACGGGCTGCCTTGACCAGGCCCAGATAGGCAACCTGGTTCAGGTCTGCCCGCTCCCTGCCGCGGGCTTCGAAGCGCGCAGCCAAGGCTTCTGCAAGGTCCAGGTATTTGAGGACCAAATCGTTTTCGAACGTCTCGCGAAGCCGCCCGGAGGTGGCGGGCGGAGTGTGGTTTTGTGCTGGTACCGGCTGCCGGCGGTGGACGGGCGCAGCGTCGACGGCAAATGCGGCAAAGGATTCGGGCATGAGTGTTGATTTCCCTCGGTCTGGTTCCGAAAGCCTGCGGCAAGACTTAGAAGTAGGAAATCATAAGCTTGCTTATAAAACAATGCTCCTCCGCTATAAGCTCTGAAAGTAGGGGGAACTGGATCGAGCCGCCAAGGAGTCTTAGGTATGCGCATCGCCATTACGGGAGCCAGCGGAAACGCGGGGACAGCACTGCTGCGCAACCTGCAGCGCCAGCTGGCCAGGAAGCCCGGCAGCCTGCAACTGGTGGGAATCAGCCGCAGGCTTCCCGATACGTCCGGGGAACCCTACAGCGGCGTGCAGTGGCACACCCTGGATGTGGGCCTGGAGCGGGACATGCCCCTGTTGGAAAAAGCGCTGGCCGGGGTCGATGCAGTGGTCCATTTGGCATGGCAGATCCAGCCGAACCGCGATCTGGATCTTCTGCACCGGACCAATGTCACGGGGACCGGAAATGTCCTGAAGGCGGCTGCACGCGCGGGAGTCAAGCAGGTTGTCTGCGCTTCCTCGGTGGGCGCGTACAAGGCGTCCGGCAAGGACCAGCGGCGGGACGAGTCATGGCCGGCAGATGGCATGGCAGGCTCGCATTACAGCCGGCACAAGGCAGAGCAGGAGAAGCTCCTGGACGGATTCATGGCCGCACACCCGGACATCGCCGTCGCGCGGCTGCGCCCTGCGCTGATCTTCCAAGGACAGGCCGGGGCTGAAATTGGCAGGTACTTCCTTGGCCGCGTCTTGTCCCGGCTGGTACCACCCAGGCCATGGCTGCCCATCCTCCCGGTCCCTGACAACCTGGTTTTCCAGGCAGTCCATGCGGACGACGTTGCGGAGGCCTATTGGCGGGCAGTCGACCAGCGCGCCAGCGGAGCCTTCAATATTGCCGCCGAGCCGGTCCTCACGCCCCAGGAACTGGGCCGCATCTTCGGCGCGAAGAGGATCCTGCCCATCCCCATGCGGCTGCTCCACGCACTGGTGGACCTGACGTGGCGGGCCCGGCTGCAGCCCACAGACGCCGGATGGGTGGAGATGGCTGCCGGCGCCCCGATCATGGACACCAGCCGCGCGGAACGCATCCTGGCCTGGGAGCCGAAAGTGGCATCGATCGATGCCGTCAAGGAGCTGCTTGTGGGCATGGGAACGGGGGAAGGAGTCAGTCCCTCCCCGCCCTCAAACCCCGCGCCCGCTAGGCGCAGGAGCGGCCGGCCGGCTGCTCCGGCGCCTATGCGTCAGCCCTGGTACCCTGGCCAGGGGATGCCGGGAGCATCTGTGCCGGCGCCATTGATTGAAGCGTCGATTAGATGCCGGCGCCCTGGTCGCCGCCCCGGTCGCTTCGCACGTCTTCGCCCGCGGCGGCATCCCTGGTCTCTGCATGGCGCCTCCGTCCCGGCTCGGCCTCCGGCGCCCTGTCGCCTGCACCGGCAGCGGGAAATTCGCGGTCCCCGCCAAGGCCCCGTCCAGCGTCGTCGCGCCCATCGTCAACATAGCCCGGCTCCCCCCGCGAACCAGCCCCAACATCTGCGGCGGAACCTGACTGGGAGGCACTGCGTCCGGCGTGGCCCAGCCCTTCGTTTGCATCATGCCTGGCGCCATAGGCTTCGGTGCGGTCCTGCCGGGCGTCGTGTATTACGCGACGATCCGTCCCGGCGTCGTGCGTTTGCGGACGCTCCGAACCGGCGCCATACCCCTGGGGTCGATCCTGCCCGGCGTCGTGGACATCGTGACGATCGTGCCCGGCATCCACTCCGCCCCGCTCCTCCCGGGCGTCCTGCACCACGCGGCGGTCCTGCCGGCTGCCGTCCGGGCCGACGTCGGGATCAAGCTCGTCTGCCTTCCGGGCGCGGCTGGCAACGTCGCCCCGAAGGGACTGGGCTTCCTTGCTGCGCTGTTCAGCCTCTTTTTGCAGCCGCGCTGCATCTACCTTGGCCTGCTCCGCATCCGCACGGGCCCGGATGGCCTTCGCTTCACGCTCGCGGGCATCGATTTCCATGTTCTCGGCTTCGCGCCGGATCTCGGCCGCCTTCTCCCGGTGTTCCTGGTCCCGCTTTTCCTGCATTGCCTTCCGGCGCCTGCCTCCGGCCAGGAGCAGCAGCACGATCAGCGCCACCACAACAACGGCAACTACAACCCATACCCATGGAGCTGTGTCCACGTTTCCCACCACTTTCCACTTCGTTGTGACCGGGCAGGCCCTCGCCTTCCGGCTGACATTTTTGGAACGGTTATAACTCGTTTAGCAAGGGTACTTACCTTTCATTAGTAATCATGCTTATCATTTTACGGCCAGTATTGCTGGTTCTTGATCAACAACCGGCCTTCTTGGAAAGAGAGCGAAGATGACAGAGAACCAATGGCCCCAGGACCCCGCCTACACGGCTCCGCCGGCCAATACAGGAATTCCCGGCGAGCGGCCGCCCGCCACCTTCCCCTCCACCGCCGCTCCCCTTGAGGGCGACAGCCAGGCTGGTGACACCTACGGCTCCTCCCGCAAGGACGCAGCCAAGGACGAAGCTGCCGACGTAGCCCGTACCGCAGCAGGGTCCGCGCAGAATGTGGCCCGGACGGCGAAGGACGAGGCTGCGAACGTTTCGCATGAGGCGAAGGCAAATGCGCAGGACCTGCTGGGACAGGCGAAGTCAGGCCTGACCAGCCAGGCAGGCACGCAGCAGCAGAAGGCTGCCGAGGGCATCCGCAACATCTCCACCCAGCTGCACAGCATGGCCAGCGCCCCGGACCAGCAGGGCATGGCCAGTGACCTGGTCCGCCAGGCAGCGGAGCGCACCTCCTCGATGGCCACCTGGCTGGAAAACCGGGAACCGGGTGACCTCCTGAACGAGGTCCAGCGCTTCGCCCGGAACAAGCCCGGGACCTTCCTGCTCCTCGCCGCCGGCGCCGGCGTCCTGGCCGGCCGCCTCACCCGCGGCCTCACCGCAGGCCCGCCCGAAGCATCGGCGTCCACTGCTGCCGGCACCGGTGTTGGCGGCCAATACGCGGGCAGCACCTACGGCGACCAGTACAACCAGTCGTACCCGGTAGCGGGCGGGACAGTTCCTCCTCCGCCGGTCCAGCTTCCCGGCCCGGCCACCACCACGGCAGGATACGACGGCGGCGCTCCCGGCAGCAGCTACCCTGAATCAGCGGGGGCGGCGAGCGGGCTGGACAGTCCGCAACTCGTGGAAGAGCCATGGTCCGGTAACCAACTCTCGGACGATCCGCTCCGTGACCGCGCCCTCGCCGACGATCCCATGGCCAACGATCCCCTCACCCAGGACCGCACCCCGGGCGGCCAGGCGGGTGGTTTGTGATGAGCAGCCAGATACCGGAGCCGCCGCCCAGCGCGGCGCATGTGAAAGCGGATAACGCCTCGATCGGTGAACTCCTCGGGGACGTGACCCGTGACCTGTCCACCCTGATGCGCCAGGAAGTGGAACTGGCCAAGGCCGAACTCAAACAATCCACCTCCCGCGCGGGCAAAGGCGCCGGCATGCTCGCCGGCGCCGGCGTGGGCGGCCACTTCGTCCTGGTCTTCCTCTCCCTGGCCCTGATGTTCGCCCTCGGCGCCGTCATGGCCCTGGGCTGGGCGGCGCTGATCGTCGCCGTGCTCTGGGCCATCATCGCCGCCGTCCTGGCCTCCATCGGCCGGAAGGAACTCAAACAGATCAAGGGCCTGCCCCAAACCGGGGAAACCCTCGCAGAAATACCCCCAACCCTAAAACCAGGTGAGGTAAACCGATGAGCGAAAACCCCGATGCCATCCGCGCAGACATAGAAGCCACCCGGGCCCGCCTGGGCACCAACGTCGACGCCGTGGCCGACAAAGTCACTCCGTCCAACATCGTCCACCGCCAAACCGACAAGGTCCGCGACGCCGTGACCGGGGTGAAGGAGAAAATCATGGGCGCAGCAGACCACGCCACCACCAAGGTTCACGACACCACCGCCACCGGGACCGGACACACCACCAACGCCCTAAACACCGCCGGCGACAACCTCCACCAGGCAGGAGACGCGGTCTCCGCGAAACTCTCCGACGCCGGCCAGGCCGTCTCCAACGCCCCGGACCAGGTCAAAGCCAAAACCGCCGGGAACCCCCTGGCCGCCGGGCTCATCGCGTTCGGCGCCGGCATGCTCATCTCCTCCCTGATCCCCGCCAGCGAGAAGGAACGCGAAGCCGCGGACCAACTCAAAACCGCCGCCCAGCCCCTGGCAACCCAGGTCACCGACGCCGCCAAAACCATGGCCCAGGACCTCAAGGAACCCGCCCAGGAAGCCATGGACAACGTCAAAGCCACCGCCACCGACGCCGCCCACAACGTCAAAACCGAAGGCCAAAACGCCGCCACCGACGTCAAAGACCGCGCCACAGACGCCAAAGACAACATCCAAAACACCTAGCCCCCCCCCCCGCGGCACTGTAAGGCAACAGTTTGATCGGCAGGCCGGCACCGCGATCCGCGGGCCGGCCTGTCCCCTTGGCCCCCTGATTGAGAGGACACCCCATGGCCACTCACGACACATCCGAGACCAGTACCGCCAAGGCGGGCCAGGCTCCGGCCCCCGATGACTCGAGGAAACCTGCCAGCCCCAGGGACCTGGATAAACCGTCCTGGAAATACATCGCCAGGAAGACGCTCCGGGAATTCAGCAAGGACCAGTGCCCCGACCTCGCAGCGGCCCTGACGTATTACGCGGTTCTCTCGCTGTTCCCGGCCCTGCTGGCACTGGTATCGCTCCTTGGCCTGTTTGGGGACCCGCAGAAGACCACCAATGCACTGCTGGAAATCGTGCGCGGCTTCGCTCCGGCGGAAACCGTGAATACCATCAGCGGGCCGGTTTCGGAACTGACCAGCGCCCCGGCGGCCGGATTCACCCTTGTTATTGGCCTCGTAACCGCGCTGTGGTCCGCCTCCGGTTATGTCGGAGCCTTTGGCCGGGCCATGAACAGGGTCTACGAGGTGGATGAGGGCCGGGCTTTCGTGAAGCTCCGTGGAACCATGCTCGGCGTCACGCTCCTGGCTGTGGTCATCGTGGCCATGCTGGCCGGCATGCTGGTCCTCAGCGGCCCGGTTTCCGAGGCCGTGGGCGGCCTGATCGGCCTCAGCGGGCCGTTCCTCATGGTCTGGAACATCGCCAAGTGGCCGGTGATGATCGCCCTGATCATCGCCATCATTGCCGTGCTGTATTACGCCACTCCCAACGTCAAGCAGCCGAAATTCCGGTGGATGAGCATGGGGTCCGGGATTGCCCTGGTGGTCTTCCTGATCGCCTCACTGGGATTCGGTTTCTACGTGGGGAACTTCGGCAACTACAACAAGACGTACGGGGCGTTGGGCAGTGTCATCATCATGCTGCTGTGGCTCTGGATCCTGAACATGTCGCTTCTTTTCGGCGCCGAGTTTGACGCGGAAGTGGAACGCGGCCGCGAACTGCAGGCCGGGATCAAGGCCGAGGAAACCATCCAGCTGCCGCCGCGGGACACGAAGAAGAGCGAGAAGCTGCAGAAGCAGGTCGAAGAAGACATCAAGCATGGCCGTGACCTCCGGGAAAAGTACGCCGCGGAGAGTGGCCGGCAGGGCTCCGGCGAGGACCGGGACAGGCAGCCTGCCCGCAACGGCCGGGACGCGGACCGGCCAGGTGAGCGGCACCGCGACAGGGTCCGCGACAAGGTGCAGCACCGTGCCGAAAGCGGGGAGTCCGACGACGGAATCCGGCGGGGCGGGAGCGCTTAAGCAGGCAGGCGCAACCGCGGCGCAGAGGGACTAGGCAGGACCTTCGGGATGGAGGAAAATTCATCCTAGAGGTCCTGTTTGGTTTTCCCGGGCGGCAGCACCCCCGGGGCAATACGGGGTCGGCGGTGAGATGGCCTCTTCTGAGACCGAGGCCAGTCCCCCCAGTCGCCGTCGGCCCCCTCAGGCCCGCCCGTGCACCCCGTTCGCGGCGACGCCGCGCCACTGTACACGGGCCCCTCCCCACAGGCCCAACCGGCCCGGAACCAACTGGACAAGCACGCGGAACTGCAATACTTTCGTGAATACCTCGCCGGGATTCCCCGGAAGACCGGCAAGGCCGCTGAAGCAGTCGGCGGGATTACTGTCAACCATTTGTGAGCGGACATGCCTGCTATCCATTTTGAACAGTTTCTTGCCGAAGCAGTCGTTGCGGACAGGGAGCCCGGACTGGGTCTCCGACGCGACGAGCTATACGGTCTCTACACAAGCTGGTGCCTCCTGCATAAAGCGGAACTCCAGCCGCCGGCAGCCCTTTGGGACGCCCTGCACAACGCCGGCATCAACCCGGACAGCAACAACCTTTCCATGACAGGACCGGCCGCCGCTGACTACATCGTTGCCAGCGCCCCGGACCTGGTCTGACAGGGATACCACCCCCGCCGTCAGCGCGTTGCAGCTAAGGCCGGGCGAGTGCCAGGAGATAAGCGGCGAACCCCTGCGGTGCCCGTCCCGCAGTCCGTCCTGATGTGAGGACCCGGGTGGTGTCCGTGGCGACGATGCGTGCGCCGCTGTGCCGAAGCCGGGCCACCAGGGCCTGGTCTTCATCGAAATCGACGCCGGGAAAGCCTCCGGCCGCAAGGTAGGACGACGCCCGGACCCCCAGGTTGGCACCGTAGACATGGGGGTGGTTCTCGGTGCTGGCGTGCCGGGCGTGCCAGCGGGCCAGGAGCTCGTGGTGCATGCCGTGGGGGTCCGGCTGAACGGTGCCCAGGACAACATCGGTGCCTCCGGCGGCCAGTTCCAATTGCCGCAGCAGCCAGTGCCCGGGAACACAGGAATCCGCATCTGTGTTGGCCAGCCAGATTCCCCGCATTGGATCTGCCGGCGCACCGGACTGCGCAGGACCGCCGGCGTTCTCCAACGCCGCCCGCACACCGGCCTGCCGGCTCTTACCCACGCTCCCGAAGTTCGCCGAAAGCAGCACGCACCGCGGATCGCCCGCAACTGCGTCGGCGGCCACCGCCGGGGACCGGTCCGTGCAACCATCCAGGACGACGACCACCTGCACGGCAACATCCGGCACTTCCGACTCGACCCGGTCGGCCGCGTGCCTGACGGCGGTGAGAGCCCGTTCCAGGTGCTGCTCCTCGTTGTGGGCCGGAATGACCACTGCCACGTGCCGGATGCCGTGGTTTGCCTGGCCACCCGGCGTCGTTGGACCACCGTTGCCCGGGACAGTCCTGGTCATCCCGGCTCCCGGTCCGGAGCCACCAGGACTTCCAGCACAAAGTCGCGCTCCTGGTACAGCCCGGAAGTCCGCCAACCAAGCCGCTGCCGGGCCAGGGTGTGGACGGTGTCCCCGTCGAGCTCCCACCCTTCGATGGGATGCCGCCAGTGGCACAAGAGCAGGGTTCCGCCAGGTTCCAGGGATGCCTCCACCCTGTCCCACAGCCGGGCCAGCTCGGCAGGGGCCAGGTAGTAGCCCACTTCCGAGACCACCACCAGGTCGTACGTTCCTCCGGGCCAGGATCCAGGCAGCACGCGTTGTTCGACCCGGACCCCCGGCGTGCCCGCCAGCAGGTCTTCGGCGCGGCGCACGGCGGTTCCGCTGGCGTCCACCGCCAACAGGTTGTGGCAGCGGGCAGCCAGCTCGGCCGTCAGTGTTCCGATGGAGCAGCCCACTTCCAGCCCGCGCTCATAGCCTTCCTCCGGGAGGGCGGCCAGGGTGAGGGCCCGTTTGCGGCGCTCGTACCAACTCCTGCCGTAGTTCCAGGGATCCTTGGAATGGTCGTGGACGCCGTCGAATACCGCCTCTGCGTCCGCGCTGGAATGCAACGGGCCGGGTGAACCGGGCGCCGGGGTCCAGGCGAAGACTTCATAGCCTCGCCCGAAGTGCTCCAGGAAAGCGGCGCTGAGCAGGGTTTCGTCCCCGGGGAGGGGCGAAAGCGGCTGCACCTGGGTTGCGTGCTCCTCCATGGCGCGCTTTTTGGCCCGCCGGGCGCGTTCATCGAGATGGAAGCGGACCCACTGCTGCCGGTCCAGGTCGCCCGGCGTGGCCCAGTGCCAAAACCAGATTGGATATTCCAGGAGGGCGTGGCCGTCGCGGCGGGCAACCTCTGCCGCTGCCGCCCCCAGCGCGTCGTGGTCACCGTGGCCGTCGGCCCGGTACGGAGCAACGATGGCCAGCTGGTCCGGGCGGCCGGGGAGCCGCCGAACGGCGTCCCGGATGGCGCCGGCAACCGCTTCCGCATGGCCGGCCAGTCCCCGGTCCGGCAGACCGATGAACGTCCAGCGGTCCGCCAGGCCAAGGGCGTCCAGGGCCGCGGAAAATTCGGCAAGCCGGACGGCAGCCAGCTGCTCGGGGGTGGTGCTGGGTGAGTCCGGATGTGACCCCTCCCCCGCAGTGCAGAGCACGACTTCCACCCCGGCTCCCAGGGCCGCCAACGTGGCCATCAGCCCACCGGCACCAAGAGTTTCGTCATCCGGATGCGCCGCCAGGACAACGAACCGCATGCCCGACAATTCGGCCGGATTGAGCGGCAGCTCAGGGGCCACAGCCAGGCCGCTCCGGGTCCAGGCTGCTTCACTGGTGCCATCGTCCGTGTGCGAAAAGGTCACCACGGGCAGTCCCCCTTGAGCGCGAGCCGGCCCAGCTGGGCATCATCCCGCGCACCGTGATGCTGCCGGACGTAGAGGGCCAGGTCCGCCATCCTCTTGGCGTACTTTTCGTCAAAGGCGAGCGGCCCGGGCCCGCGGTTGGAGCCCACCAGGTGAAGGACACGTTCGACGGCGGCGGCAACAGTCCCCCGGACACGCTGGGCCTCGCTCCAGGTGCTTTGGTTCCCGTCAGCACCGAGCGATCCGTCATCAATGCGGGCTGCGGTGCGGGCAAGGTACTGGAGGGCGGCTGCGATGGTCCGGTCCACCTCACCCAAAGCCGCGAGCGCCAGCTGGTCCGGTTCCCGTCCGGCTCCGGCACCGGCGAGCAGCCCGTCCCGGAAGTCCCGCGCAACCCCCACGGCGCCGCCCAGCCAGCAGGCGGCGACGCCCATCCCGCCCCAGGCGAAACCGGGCCGGCTGTGGTACCAGCCGGTACCTCCCACAGGTGTTGCCGGGACCTGGTCGAAGTGCACGCTTCCGCTGGGTATCTCCCGGAGCCCGCGTGCGATCCAGGCCGGTTCCTCGCATTGCACCCCTGGGTGGCGAAGGCTGACAGCGAAAGCCGCCCTGCCGCCGTCGTCCGTATGGGCAGTGACGATGGCGCAGTCCAGCCTGCCTGCAAGTGAACACCAGGGCTTGGTCCCGTTGAGGACCACCCCGGTGCCTTCGGAGCGCGCCTCGAGCCTGGCATTGGGCGCCTCTGCGGCGAAGACGCCCCAGGATGCGTCGGCGGCACCTGCAGGCATGGGCTGGTCCACCGGGGAAGAATTGGCGGCCTGGGCGAGGATGGCGACGGCGTCGAGGTGCGGCTCGAACACCCTTGCGGCCGCCACATCGACGGCGGCCACGGAGGCGAGGAGCTCCCACAACACCATGGTGCGCCCCTCACCAGGCCGTGGCCAGGTGTGCCCGGCGTCCACGGCAAGGTCCAGCAGGGCGGGCACGTCACCGGCAGTACCGCCGGCTGAGTCAAGGATTGGAAACCACGGGGAGAGCCCGGCGGGAGTGGAGCCCAGGAGCACAGGAGTAGTTGTCGCTGGCAAGTACGTCCTCCATGAAAGGTGTCCGGTGGCACCGGACGCATCTCAACAGCTTACTTACTATTTTTCGGCAGGATGCGCGCCAGGGCGAATCCGTCCCAGCCCTTGGAGCCCACCGTCTGGATTACCGTGGCGTCCAGCCGCGGGTGGTCGCCCAGCAGCTTGAGGGCGTCGATGATTCCAGGCGCGTTGACGGGGTCGAGCTCCGGGTCCAGGACGGCGCCCTCCCAGATGGTGTTGTCCAGGACCACTGCCGCTCCGGGCCTGCCAAGCCGGACAGCCCAGTCCAGGTAGCGGCTGTTGTTTTCCTTGTCCGCGTCGATGAAGATGAAATCGAACGGCTCCCGCTCCTCTTCCTCGAGGGCAGCCAGGGTTTCCAGCGCAGGGCCCAGCCGGATTTCCACCCGCTCCCCCAGGCCGGCCGCATCAATATTGGCCCAGGCCACCTCCGCATGCTGGGGCAGGTATTCGCAGGTAACCAGTGTGCCGTTGTGTGGAAGTCCCCTGCCCATCCAGATGGTGCTGTAGCCCGCGAGGGTCCCAATCTCCAGGATGCGCCGCGCACCCGAGAGCTGGACCAGGAGCTTGAGGAGCTTTCCTGCGTTCGGCGCCACCTCGATGGGGGGCATCCCGGCCTCCGCGGCGGCGCGGATGGCCTGCTGGACGGCACCGTCCGGATGCACCACGGTGTCGGACAGGAACTCCTCGGTGGCAACCCATTCCGGCCGTGGTTTGTGCTCGAACATTGCCACAGTTTGGCACGCGGCGCCCCGGCGGTCCAGACAATCCGGCCCCTCAAAGGACGCTTAGGGCTCCTGCGCCAGTGCGGTCTCCAGGCGGTCAACCTTCGCTGTCAGTTCGCCGCTGTACCCGGGCCTGATGTCCGCCTTGATCACCAGTGAAACGCGGCTGCCGTACCGGCCCACGGCTTCGGTGGCGCGCTTGACCACGTCGAACACTTCGTCCCACTCGCCTTCGATGGTGGTGAACATGGAATCCGTCTGATTGGGCAGCCCGGACTCGCGGACGATCTTCACTGCGGCAGCAACGGCGTCGTGCACTGACGCGTCGTTGGGCCTGGAGCCCTCGGTGGGAACGCCTGACGGAGCAACAGAAAATGCAAGCAACATGCTCACCAGTCTCCCACGTGCCCGCGGGCAGCCGCAGGGCCGGGGCGCCGGTCGGCTGCGTCACATAAGCGGCTACCCCGAAGTAACCATGGTGGCGGCAGTCTCCGTTGTTACCCTTTTTGGCATGAGCCTCGCAGTCGCCCGAAAGCCCCTCCGCGCAGACGCAGCGCGGAACGTGGACAAGATCATTACTGCGGCGCGCCAGTGCTTCCGCGAGTTCGGCCCGGAGGTACCGCTCCAGACCATCGCAGCCACGGCCGGCGTTGGCCCGGCAACCCTATTCCGAAACTTCGCTGACAAGGAAGAACTGGTACTGGCGGCGCTCAACCGGCAGCTCCGGCTCACCGTGGACCCCGTCATGGACGGCGCCCTCGCCGATATCGATGCTGCCGCAGGCATGTTGCGTGTCCTCGAAGCCCTGATGGCCGCAGCGAGCGACGACGCCAACCTGCTGTGTGCGGTGGCGGGCCGGCGCGAGCTCCTCACCGGGATCACCGGATCGCTGATGGAATCCATGGGAGTGCTTCTGGTCCGCGGGCAGGGCCAGGGAAGCCTGCGCCCTGACATTTCCATGACGGACATGTTTCGGCTGCTGGCCATGCTGATCGGTGTGGTGGACACCATGGAACCGGGGTCCGATGCCTGGCGCAGGCCGCTTGCGCTGGTGGAGGACGCCATCCGCACAGTCCGGCCATCCCGACCGCTTCCGGTGTTCGTCCCCGTCCCCGCCGCCCCTGGGTTCACCGCCACCACGCCGGGCCAGCCGGGCTGAATAACATGCAGTCAGCCTGCCGGCCAGTCCATGCCGGGCGAGGCCGGCGTACGCAGCTCCGGTGCCGGAATCCCGCTGCCGGGCTGTTCCGCCGAGGGAGTCAGGTCACCAGTCGGGCCCCATTGTTACCTGCAGGTACGTGCAATAAACTCGGAGGTGGGGTTAGGCAGCCAGCCTCGGCACTTCCACGTTGGAGCAACCCCATGCACTTTGCGCCTGCCCCCCAGACAACGGCCGCACTGCCATGAACCACTCAAAGCTTCTCCACTACCTGACGGATCCGCGCGGGCCGGAGGAAGTCCTTCCCGAGCTGAACGCCGGCGAGCTGGTCGAGTTGCTCGACGCGCTGTACCAGAACCTCGATACCCCCGAACCCGAGTTTGGCGCACAGGTCTGGTACGAGATGGGCGTGGAGGAATGCGGCCGCCGGTCCGTCTCCCCTGACGGCGCGGCGCACGGGGTAGCCTAGCTACCCGTTCGTCCCGATTCCCCTAACTGTGTCAGCGCTTCTCCGCACCGGGTTCGCCGGCGGCGCTGTCCCCGGCGTGGGCATCTCCGCCGGCCCGTTGTCCAGCCGGCGGGGTTTCCTGGTGCTGCGACCCTGGGTCTGCGTGGCCGGGCTGCTCCTGCGCGGATGGCCCGTCCGCGTGCCCAGCGCCCAGGTGCCCGTGTTCGGCGTGCCCGTGTCCCTGGTAGCCGTGGCCGGGGTGTTCATGGAACTCGTTGGGAACGTGGTCCTTCGCTTCCATCAGGTGCTGCTGGAGCTTCTCCTCCGCATCCCGCCGACGCCTGGCGGTGTCTCGCAGCTCGCGCGTTGATTCCGAGCCGCGGGGGTCCAAATAGGTGGCCCGCGACTTCGCAGACTGTTCTGCCGGTACCCCCGCGCCTTGTTCGTCCTTGGCGTTCCTGCCGGTATCCTCGGTGCCCTGGCCGCCATGCGGCTCAACAGGCCGTGACTGTTCGTCCATCTCGAATCCTCCTTCGGTGGCCGCCTGGGTGTGGGCTGCCTCTCATCCAGTGCATCACAGATGGCTGCCGGAATGTTGGGCCACTAGGCCTGGGCTGCATCTGCCCGCCTGCGCATTTCCTCCCGCAGCAGGGCCTGAAGGGCCGGAACGGACGACGACGGATCCAGGTCGAGTGCCGCCCGGAGCCGTTGGCAGAGAATTTCCAGTTCCTCTTCCGGCACGTCCGAAAGTCCGGAAAAGCGCCTGAAGAACCGTTTGGCGGGAAGGCCCGCCCGCCGTCGGGCGTTCTTTTGGCGGATTCTGCCCGCCAAGCCGCCCGCAGGGTGCAGCTGATTTTCCATGGGTGCCGTTCAATAAGGAATTCCATGGCCAACTGCATAAGCCGATCCCATAGTACAACTGGCACCCCGCCGGCGAAGTGACCCACGTCACCATGCCCCGGAGTGGATTCAACAGCTCAGCTCCACCCCAGCATCCTCAGCAGCGCCGCCGTGCCGGCACCGGCGATCACCACCACCAGGAATGGAGCCCGCAGTACCAGGGCGATCGCGGCCGCGGCCAGCGCTCCCAGCCTGGCATCCGCGGCGAGTCCCTGCCCCGACACCACCGCGTTCACCACCGTCAGCGAGGCCAGCAGGCCGATAGTCATTGTTCCCGCGACACGTGAGGTGCGCGGATCCTCAAGGAATTTGGCGGGGACGAAGTAGCCCACCAGTTTCCAGGCGTAGCCGAGCACGCAGGCGATGAGCAGCCAGATCCACAAAGTCACCTGCCCTCCTCCGGGTCCGCAGCTCCCCTGCGGCCGGCTTCCCTGCGGACGCTCCTGCCCCGGAGATGGGCGCCGCCCGGGTGATGGCCGTGGTCGCCGTAGGGTTCGACGTCCGGCTCAAGGCCTTCGTCGCGGCGGCCGTGGCTGAACCAGCCCACCACCGCGGCAACGACCGCAGCCACCAGGATGGGCACGCCCGCCGGGACAAAGGGGACAGCAACCACCGTGGCCACTGCACAAACCACCGCGATGGCGATCGGCTCGCGTCCTTTGAGCCGGGGCCAGAGCAGTGCCAGGAAGGCGGCGACGGCGGCCCCGTCAAGGCCCCACTGCATGGGGTCGCCCAACCCGCTGCCGGCCAGCGCGCCCACGGCCGTGAAGATGTTCCACAGTAGGTAGACCCCTACGCCTGCGGTCCAGAAGCCGCGGCGCTGTTCGTCCGGGTCCGTCTGGCCCGTGCTGGTGGCCGTGGATTCGTCGATGGTCAGCTGCGCTCCGATGTACTTGCGCCAGCCGGTGGGCCGGAGCAGCGCGTTCAACTGCATGCCGTAGATGCCGTTGCGCATGCCCAGGAGGGTGGCCGCGCTCATCGCCGCAACGCCTGAACCGCCCCCGGACACCACCCCGATGAACGCGAACTGGGAGCCGCCACTGAAGAGGAGCAGGCTCAGCGCCATGGTCTGCCAGAAGTTGAGCCCGGACGTGACCGCCAGCGCGCCGAACGATACGCCGTAAAGACCGGTGGCAATACTGATGGAGATGCCCACCTTCACCGCCGGCGAAGCCAGCAGCTTCACCCCCGGCTTCCCGGGTTGACCGCGGGCACGGCGGCTTTTCGCAGGCTCCAGGCCCACATGATCAGCGGCGCCTGGAGGGGAAGCCGCACGGCATGGATCTTCCGCCGGCGGGGTGTGCCCTGCGGCCCGTACGCCCCCAGGAGGGCATCAACATGCCCGGCCAGGAATGCCGTGAACATGGCGGTGAGGGCAGTGGCTGTGGGCTTTCGGGTGGGTGGGAGCAGGATTCCGACGGCGGCGGCGAGCTCCAGCAGACCGCTCAGGGCGATCCATTCATCCCGGGACAGGACGGCCCAAGGACGCTGGGCTGTGCTGCTGCGGGGTTCGCCCGGCACCGCGTCCTGCCGGCACAGGTACCCGGGAACGACGTCCCGGTAAAAACCTGGGTCCCGGAAATGCTTGCCTGCGCTGGCCAGGAGAAGGGCTCCCATGGCCGCTGCGGACAGATGCCGCAGGGCCGGGACGTGGATGGATCGGAACGGACCGGACAAGCCCTTAGCAGCGGTGCCGGACCTGGGAAAAGACATGGAACCACTCAACCACAGCCACAGCGCGGCCCGGAAACCGGCGCTAGGGCACAGCGGCGACGGCCTCACGGCTGCGCTGCCCGGCCTTCCAGCCAGGCAGGCTGCGAGCTGCCATATGGTGGCGGCGGTGACTGAAAATCCAGGGGGTGTCCCGCGTCAAGCAGGGGCGGCCCAACGTAGCTCAGCTCCCCATAGCTGCTGGCCACGGACCGGTATTCTGGGGTGCGCAGTCCAGCAGGGCTTTCCGTGCTGGTTGGGCCACTCATGCTGTCAGGGTCTTGCCCACCGGCCAGGGAAAACAGCTCGTCCGCGGTACGCACCAGCGACAGGTGCGCGGCACCGCCCAACCCGGTCCGGCGGCGGGCGGCCAGGAGGCGGACTGCGGCCGCCGCCACCCCATAGCCGGTGGCATGGTCCAGCGCCTGGACCGGCAGCGCACCCGGGCGCCACCCGCCGTCGTCCTCCATGCCGTAAGTGCTGGCGATTCCGCAGGCGGCCTGGACAATACTGTCGAAGCCGCGCAGGCCGCTCCAGGGCCCCGCGCTTCCCCAACTGTCCAAGGTGACCACTACCAGTTCCGGACGGGCTGCCAGCAGCTCCCGCCCGCTGAGGCCAAAACGGTCCAGGGCACCGTGCCGGTAGCCGGTGACCACGGCATCCGCGCCGGCCAGGAGTTGCTGGAGGTTTCCCTGGCTTGCCGCCTGCCCCAGGTCGAGTACGGCACTGCGCTTTCCGAACGCCGTGTCCACGAACTGGTCCTGGATCTCGGGAAAGGCAGGCGGGTCGATCCGCAGGACGTCTGCCCCGAGCGCGGCCAGCAGCCGGGTAGCGACTGGGCCGGCGATGACCCGCGTCAGGTCCAGCACCCGCAGCCCGGCCAGCGGCAGGTCCCTGGCGCCGCGTCCCGCCCCGGAAGCGGCGCCTGCTCCTTCTGCAGCTTCCCGCAGTCCCAAGCCACCGGTGGTGCCGTCCGCATGCTCCACCGCAATCCATGGTCCCGAGCCGGCCGCCCGACCCATGTCGGTTGCGAGCCATTCACTGCGGGTCCGGACGGCCGCGGCTATCCCTCCCTGTTCCTGGATTGCGGCCTCGGCGTCCAGCGCGGCCATGGAGCGGAGTTTCCTGTCCACATCCTCCGCGCCAGTGGCAGCCAGCGCGTGCAGGAGCCGCTGCTCATGGTGGGGGTAGTTGGCGTGAAGCCGGATCCAGCCGTCAGCGGTCTTCCGGAAGCCGGACAGGGGCGCGAAGCCCTGCGGCTTGCGCCCCGCAATCCGGAGGTGCCCGAAGGAATCGAAGGCGGCCGCTGTCAGTTCGGTTGTGGTGCTGAAACGGCCCGGCATCCCTGAGTACAGGTTCAGCGCCTGGGCCGCGGCTTCCACCGACTGCAGCGCCAAGCCTTCGACGTCGAGCTTCCCCGCCCACCACCGGGGCGCGGCGGGCATGCCGCGGGCGCCCATGTCCGCGCTACTTTCCCTGCGGTGCGGCCGCGTGGAGCTGTTCCAAGACACGCGCCGGCACGTTTGAGGTGATCTCCTGGATGCCCAATTCCCGGCAGAGCGACACGTCCTCAGGGGAGTCCACGGTCCACACCCTGAAGCGGCGGCCGGAGTCCAGCCAGCGGCGGACTGTTTCAGGGCGTTCCCTGACGTATTCGATGCCGGGGCCGGCCATGCCCACCTCGCAGTCATCCAGGATCCGTTCGCCCTCCAACTGGGTGGCTTTCATCAGGTTCGCGATGGCCCCGCCGGTAATCGGCCCAACCCCCAGGCCGCCACGGATTTCATGGATGGTGAGGTCGTCCACCAGCTGGCAAATATATTGCGGCGGTACGGAGAGGAGCAGGTGGCGGACTGAATCCGGGCTGAAGCTCATGAAGGTCACGGCCACGTTGTCCACGGTTGAGCTTTGCGGTTCCCAGCCCTCGCTGCGGAGCACCTCCAGGACCCGGTCCTCCAGTTTGAGCTGGTACGGGCTGGGATGCTTGAGCTCGATGGCGAGTTTTATGGGCCGGCCCGCGCCGCGAAGGATGTCCAGCAGTTCCGGAAGGGTCAGGAGCTGTTCGGAGCGTGCCCCGAACGTTTCGGGGATCCGGACGCCTTTCCAGGACGAGAAGTCCAGCTGGCGCAACTCCTCCAGCGTCCGCTCGGCCACCGGACCTGTGCCGTCCGACGTGCGGTCCAGGTTGGCGTCATGGAGCAGGACCACGTGCTGGTCGCGCGTCAGGTGGACGTCGCACTCCACTCCGTCCGCGCCGTCGGCCAGGGCCTGGAGGTAGGCGGCGCGGGTGTGTTCGGCATACGTGCCGCTGGAACCGCGGTGGGCAAAGACCAGCGGCCGCTGCGGCACTGACTCGTCAATTGTCATGGACACACGGTAGCCGACTGGTCCCCGCCTTCAGGGCTAGGCTTGGCACATGCAGGTGAACTCTGAGGCAACCACTGGGCCAACCACGCAGGAAGCACCCGCCGAACCAGCGCGGGAGCCGCGGCCGGGCACTATGGCGGCAGGCGCCGTCGTAAGCCGCCAGCTTGGTGCCGGTGACGCCGAAAAGGTGGCAGCGCTGCGGAAAATGAAGTTGCTGGCGCTAGGCCTGCTGATCGCCATGGCCGTGATCTTTGTCTTCGCGTTCGCCCTGCAGAAGGAGTATCCGTGGCTGCAGTACGTTCGTGCGGCGGCTGAGGGCGGCATGGTGGGCGCACTGGCCGACTGGTTCGCTGTGACGGCCCTGTTCAAGTACCCCATGGGCATCAAGATTCCGCACACCGCCATCATTCCGCGCCGCAAGGACCAGATCGGCGCCTCCCTGGGCGAGTTCGTGGAGACCAACTTCCTCTCCGAGCAGGTGGTCCAGGACAAGCTGGCCAGCGTCAACATTGCCCGCCGGGCAGGTGTTTGGCTGGCAGCGCCCGGTGGCGCCGACCGGGTGGCCAAGGAAGGTGCCGCGGTGATCCGTGGCGCGTTCAAGGTTTTGAATGACGACGACGTCCAGGCCGTCATTGAGGGCATGGTCCGCAAGCATCTCCTCGCTCCGCCGTGGGGGCCGCCGGTGGGCAGGCTGGCGGAGCGGGTCTTCCACGACGGGCACCACCACACGCTGGTGGACCTGCTGGTGGACCGCGCCGCGGACTGGGTGGATGACAACCACGAGACCGTCACCCGTCTGGTGTCCGACCGCTCCCCCACCTGGGTTCCGCAGTTCGTGGACGGCCTGGTGGGCGACAAGGTCTACCTCGAAATCCTCAAGTTCGTGCGCGCGGTACAGGCCGATCCCCGCCACCAGGTGCGCCAGTCGATCGACAAATACCTGAACGACCTCGCCCAGGACCTGCAGCACGATCCGGCGATGATTGCCCGCGCGGAGGACATCAAGGCGCAGGTGTTGGGTGATCCCGAGGTGCGCGAGCTCGCTTCCCGGACCTGGGGCACGGTCAAGAACGCGCTGCTGGGTGCCGTGGATGATCCGGACAGCGAACTCACCATCAAGTTCAAGGCCGCGGTGCGCGACTTTGGGTCACGGCTCGTGGACGACCCCGAACTGGCCGGGAAGGTCAACGCATGGATCGGTGACGCCGCCGGGTACTTGGTCCGCACCTACCGTTCGGACATCGCCGGCGTTATTACGGACACCGTGGCGCGGTGGGATGCCGAGGAAACCTCGCAGAAGATCGAGCTCCAGGTAGGCAAGGACCTGCAGTTCATCCGCATTAACGGCACCGTGGTGGGGTCCCTGGCCGGGCTGGCGATCTTCACGGTGGCGCAACTGATTTTTGGGTAGCCCCTTCGGGATCTTTCGCTGCGCAAATTCCTTTTCGTGCCGCATATTCGGGGTGCGGGGAGGAGCCTGCGCAGCGGGAATGCGTACGACGACGGCACGCGGCTTTGGTGCTCACTGGCAGCCGGTCAGAATGTCAGTGGGTCGCGCGATGATGTCGGTATGGGAAACAGCACGGACCGGGCAGCGATATCGGAAGGTATTGGCGTCTCTGTTGCTGCCCTGGATGCGCTGGAGCGGGAGGACGCTTTCCTGGCTACCGGGGTCGGCGTTGGTGCTGGTGTTGACGTGTTGCAGCGGCGGTATGAGATCCGGTTGGAACGGCTGGAGCTCACTGCTTGCCTGGAGGCGCAGCTGGCGGCGATGAAAGCGCGGTACGCTGCCGAGGCCGTCGGGTTTCAGGAGGCCATGACCCCGGCTGACGCGTCCGTGGAGGACCGCACCTACGCGGAGATGTCGGCCGTGGAGGAAATTGCCGGGGTTTTGACCATCAGCTCCGGGGCCGCGGCCGCGTTCGTGGACCAGTCCCGGCGGATCTGTTCCCTGCCGCCGGTGTTCGAGGCCTTGGCTGGAGGTGCGGTGTCGTGGCAACACGCGAAGGTCGTAGCGGACGAGACCGAGGGGTTGACCTCTGCCGGAGCTGCAGGTTTGGTGGCGCATTTCTTCGACCCTGACGCCCCAAACCCGGCCCGTGGCGCGGCCCCCGGTGACCTGGTCCCGTCCCGGTTCCGGGCCAAGGTCCGGGGCTGGCGGGAACGCCATCATCCGGAATCGATCGAGAAGCGCCATGTCAAGGGTTTGGCGGATCGTCGGATGGAGTACACCCCGGACCGGGACGGCATGGCCTGGATCTCCCTCTACCTTCCCGGCGATACCGCGTGCGCCATCTGGAACCGGACCACCGCCACCGCCCGCGGCCTCCAGGGCCCCAACGAACCCCGCACGCTCACCCAGCTCCGCCCCGACATCGCCGCCAGCCTCCTCCTCGGCGCCGGTATGACGCCCAGCGCCGAGGAAACCGCCGCCGGCGCCGGCGAAGACGTGCTCGATCCCAGCGCCCCGGGCACACAGGGTTCGGTCACACAAGCTGTCACAGGGATCGGTAAGGTCCCCACCCCGCGGGCCGACGTGCTGGTCACCGTGCCGGTATTCGCGCTTCTCGGCCTCACCGACGAACCAGCAGTCGTCGATGGTTTCGGCCCGATCCCGGCGTCCATGGCCCGGAAACTCGTCGCTGGTGGGGCGGAGTCGTTCTACCGGGTCCTCGTCGACCCGCGGGACGGGGCGCCCCTGGAAATCGGCAGGAAAAACTACCGGCTGACGAGGTCCATCAAACACTGGATCAGGCTGCGCGATGCCCAATGCACGTTCCCCGGCTGCACCAACAAGACCCCCGACAACGAGACAGACCACCTCACCGCCTGGGAACACGGTGGCACCACCAACGTCAGCAACCTGGCCCAGCTCTGCCGTAAGCATCATCGGCTCAAACACCACAGCCAATGGACCCCCGGCCGGGCCACAAGCAAGGACCCACCGGGCTGGACCTCACCCACCGGGCGCCACTACAACCCCGACCAGCAGGATTCAGAACCAACCCACTGGCCACCGGGAAGCCTGCCACCGCCACTTCAATGGGCCGTGCCCGGTGAATGCCGGGCCGGGCGGCCAGCCTCGAGAACCTCCCGCAGTAGGAACCCGACGACGAAGCGTCAATAGACCCCAGCGACCTCTCCCCCGACGATCCACTCTGGGCCGAACTCCTCGCGACGCCATTAGTGCCGTCGGGATGATGCGAGCCCTGGACAGTACAACGGTCGGTAATCAGTGGGCCCCTGGTCCAACGGTCGGCAGTCCTTGATTAACCACTGCCTGAGCTAGAAGTCGTTGGGTCCTGAATCGCTGGGTGAGAAGCGCAACTCCGCCTTCTACGCGAAGGCCTCCAGCTCCACGCCTACGGCCTCAAGACCTGCCCGGATGCGGGACGCCGCCTCCAAGGCTGCGGGGCTGCCGCCGGGCAGCCGCAGGGAGTCCGGCTGGATCCGGACCACCGAACCGTCAACCGCCACCACTTCGCCTTTTGTTGCCAACCGCACGGCCCGCTCAACGATCGTGTCGACGTCGTTCAACACGGCGTCTTCCCCGGACAGCGGCACCAAGGTTCCGTCTGCAAAGTAGGCACGGTCGGCGTAGGCCTCGGTGAAAACAGGGTGGCCGGCCTCCTTGGCCTGCTTCAACAGCTCCGAGCGGGGGAATCCGAGGATGGGCAGCCCCGGATCATAGGCGTTCACGGCCGCCACGAGCGCGGAAGCCTGCTCGGCGTCGTGGATCACCGCGTCATACAGCGCACCGTGCGGTTTCACGTAGTCCACCGAGGCACCCACGGCGTGCGCGACGCCGTCGAGCGCGCCCAGCTGGTACAGCACGTCGCCGAAAAGCTCGTCAAAGCTCATGTCCAGCGAGCGGCGGCCAAAACCGGCCATGTCGCGGTAGCCGAGGTGCGCACCCACGGTGACGTCCAGTTCGTAGGCGGCCCGGCAACTGTCCAGCATGGTGACGGGGTCGCCCGCGTGGAGGCCGCACGCGACGTTGGCGCTGGTGGCCAGCTGGAACATCGCCGGATCGCCTCCCGTGGTCCAGGAACCGAATGATTGGCCTACGTCAGCGTTGAGATCCAAGGATGTTGCCTTCCAGGGTCAGGTTGTCCGGCCCGGCAGCCGCGGTCAGCTCCCCGGGGATGGTGTCCGGCATGGGTCCGAACGCCTCCCGGGCGTTCTTGGCCACTGCACGGCCCATCACGAGGTTACCGGCTCCGCCCACAACCGCCCCTATGCCGAAGGGCAAGGCCCGTCCGAACAGCGCGGTGCCCTGCCGCTTGAGCAGGTTCTTGAGGAAGGCGTTCTGGATCCGCTTCCGGACGCTGCCGAATCCCGGGATCGAGGACCTGGACAGCACGTTTCCCCAGACGTCCGCGGGCTTTGCTCCGCCGGCCGCCTGACCGCTCAGGGTTCCCAGCAGGGCAGTTCCTTCCTCGCCCAGCATGATGGCCATGACCATGGTGCCGGCTTTCTCCGGGTTGGTGAGGCGAATGCCGTGGAGCTCGGCCAGCGACGTCGCATAGAGGGCTGTCGCCTCCAGGAAGCCAACCGTCGCGGCCGCAGATAGTCCCAGCGACGCGACGGTACCCACGCCCGGGACGACGGCGGTGGCGCCCACCAAGGCACCTCCGCCGGCCACCGCCCTAAGGTAGTCACGCTCCGCGATGTCTGCGAGCTGCGCTGCGGTAGCCCGCGGATGCTTCTTCTGGAGCCGGCGGATATAGGCCACCACCAAGGGCCGCTGGATCTGCACTGCCTTCAGGAGCATGTTGTGGACGCCGGGCTTGGGCTTGCCCTCGGCATCGAACATTGCGTTATGGGCGGTTTCCTGTGCGATTCGTACTGCGGGATTGCTGCGCCTGGCCATGGTCACCTTCATTCAAATCGACCTGCAGCGGGTGGGCTGCCGTGCTTATCCATCCTATGTGGACAAACACTAAGCATGCTGAACTTTCCGGCCGGCACTTGGTTCTTCCCCGCCGCTCTTCCCTAGCTGCCGGTGCCCGCCAGGTTGTTGAACGTGTACAGGTGCACCCCCTCCACCACCCCGCCGCCCTCCAGCTCCGCAAGGATCGCCTGCGGTGAGTAGAGGCCGCCCTTGAGCAGGCGGCGGCCGAGCGGGCCCCTGCGATTCAGGAATTTGAGGGAGGGGCCCACCCCGATTTTCAGTGCGGCGCGGATGAGCTGCTCCCGGGGAACGGCGCCGGGAACTCCGGCCCAGACAGGGAGCCGCACCCCTTCCCGGCGGAGCATTTCTGCGTACCACTGGATGCGGGAGGCCGAGAAGCACAGCTGCGTCACCACGGATGAGGCCAGATGCTGCTTTTCCAGCAACGCATCAAGCATGTGCAGCTCGCCGTGGCCGGGATGGCCTTCCGGGTAGCCCGCCACACCGGCCCGGATGGTGCCGCCGGACAGCTCGGCGAGGTCCTCCAGCAGCGGAAGGCTGCTGTCATAGGGCCCGGCGGGCTCCCCTGCGTCACCGCCGACGGCGAATACTTCGGTGATCCCGGCATCGTGGCAGTTCCGGACCACACCGGCCAGCTGCCCACGGCTTTCGATGCTCCGTGCGGCCAGGTGCGGGACAACCTCGAAGCCGAGGTAGGCAAGCTCGATGGCTGTCCGGATGGTCGGCCCCACACCTTGGCGCGGCAGGCAGGTCACCGTCAGGGCCGTGCCGGCGGGAGCGTGTGCCTGGACGAGGGCGGCAACATCCTCGGTGGGATTGATCTGCATCCGGACGGGCAGCGCTGCCCCGGAACCGGAGGCCTGTCCTGCCGCGGGGATCGATGCGGCGGCTGGTGCCATGAGGGATTGAATCGTCATGAGGAACTCCAGGATTGGCCGGCCACGGGTGGCTCGGCATGGATCGGGTCCCTCCCCGCTCTGTATTGGACCTGAGAGATTCCGCAAACCCAGCCAGGGCCTGCTTGCACCGTCGGTGAGTACTGCCGGAGCAGCACTGCTTTCCAGAGTCGCCTCGCCGTGACGGTACATGGGCCTGAGAGATTCCTGGGGAGGATTTGCTCCTACGGCGCCTGCCCGGTGATGGCCGGGAGAACTCTCCCGCCACAGCTCGAAAGGCTGTATTCAAATGTGGTGCCACGGCGGCCGGCGCCTGCCCCTCCGCCTGGGAGGAGTGCAGCGCCGGCCGCGTGGATGGGCCTGCAACTAGCGGAGGATGACCGTCCGGTTGCCGGAGAGGACTATCCGCCCTTCAGCGTGCCAGCGGACGGCATTCGTGAGCGCCTTGCATTCGGCGTCGCGGCCAACCGTGACCAGGTCTGAAGCGGAATACGTGTGGTCCACCTCGATGACCTGCTGCGAAATGATGGGCCCCTCGTCCAGCTCCGAGTTCACGTAGTGGGCAGTGGCGCCCACTGTCTTGACGCCGCGTTCGTACGCCTGGTGGTACGGCTTTGCGCCCTTGAAGCTGGGCAGGAACGAGTGGTGGATGTTGATGGCCTTGCCGCTGAGGCGCGTAGTGGCTTCATCGCTGAGCACCTGCATGTAGCGGGCCAGCACCACCAGTTCCACTGCGTACTGGTCCACCAGTTCCAGCAGGCGCCCCTCAGCTTCCGCCTTGGTATCGGGCGTGACCGGGATGTGGTGGAACGGGACACCGTGCCACGCGGCAAGGGGTTCCAGGTCCGGGTGGTTGGACACCACGGCGGCAATCCGGACGGGCAACTCACCGCTGCGGGCGCGGAACAGGAGGTCGTTGAGGCAGTGGTCGTATTTGGACACCATGACCAGGATGGGCTGCTTGCGGCCGTGGCGTTCGAGGCGCCAGTCCATCTGCCACTCCCGGGCCACCTGCTCGAAACCGGTCCGGAGGTGGTCGAGTTCCAGCTCTACCTGGGCGGTGACGTGGATCCGCATGAAGAACCTGCCGCTCGCGCGGTCCCCGAACTGCTTGATGTCCACGATGTAGCATACCTGCTCGAGCAGGTAGGCCGCCACCGCCTGGACGATGCCGAGCGCATCCGGGCAATGGAATGTCAGGACGAATTCCTTGCCCGTTTCCGGAGCCACGGCCTGGCGCTGCCCGGCCGCGGCCGTGCTGCCCTGCGACATGCGGGCTTCCGTGCCGATCACCGCTTGACCCGCTCTTCCCCCGCTTCTGCGGCGGCAACCTGACGGGCGGCCTGGCCGGATGCGGCGTCGGTGAAGTCCTGGTCTGCCTGCAGTTCAGCCTGGAACGCGGCGAATCGGGCCTGGTGTGCGGGCCGGCGGCGGAGGACGAACCATGCGGCGCCCAGCAGGATGAACCAGACCGGCGTGACCAGCAGGGCCAGCAGGGTGTCCGGCTGGGTGGTGAGGGTCCAGATCACGAAAGCGAAGAAGGCGAAGACCACCCAGACCATGGCAACACCGCCGGGCATCTTGAACTTCGATGCTTCATGCAGGTGCGGCCGGCGGCGGCGGAAGGCGATGTAGCTGGCCAGGATGATCGACCAGACAAAGACGAAGCAGACAGCTGAGACGGTGGTAACCATGTCGAAGGCCTTGCCCACGTCCTGGCCGGCATACATGAGGACGACGCCGGACAGCAGCAGCACGCAGGAGAGGAACAGTGCGTTCTGGGGCACCTTCCGCCGGGACAGTTTGCCAAAGACGTCGGGAGCGTCGCCTTCCTGGGCAAGGCCGAAGACCATGCGGGAGGTCGAGTAGATGCCGGAGTTCGCGGAGGACATCGCGGAGCTAAGCACCACGAGGTTGACGATGGTGGCTGCGGCGCCCAGGCCTGCCAGGGAGAACATGGCGATGAAGGGGCTGTGGCCGGCCCTGAACTCGGTCCAGGGGGTGACTGCCATCAGGATGATGAGGGCGCCTACGTAGAAGAGGAGCACGCGGATGGGGATGGAGTTGATGGCCTTGGGCAGGTTCCGCTCCGGGTTCTTGGCCTCGGCGGCGGTGGTGCCCACCAGTTCGATTCCCACGAAGGCGAAGACGGCGATCTGGAAGCCCGCCACGAAGCCCATGAACTCGTTCGGGAAGAATCCGCCGTGGCTCCACAGGTTGGTGAAGGTGGCAGGACCGGCGTCGGACTGGAAACCGGTGAAGATCATGAACAGGCCAACGATGATCAGCGCAGCAATGGCAATGATCTTGATGAGCGCGAACCAGAACTCCGTCTCGCCAAAGGCCTTGACGGTGGTGAGGTTCAGCAGGAGAAGGATGGCTACGGTGGCCAGGCCGGGGATCCACAGGGGCACCCCGGGCCACAGTTCCCGGGAGTAGCCGGCGATGGCGATGACATCGGCGATGCCGGTGATGACCCAGCAGAACCAGTAGGTCCAGCCCGTAAAGAAGCCGGCCCACGGGCCCAGCAGGTCTGCGGCGAAATCGCTGAAGGACTTGTAGTTGAGGTTGCTGAGCAGCAGTTCACCCATGGCACGCATGACGAAGAACAGCATGAAACCGATGATCATGTATACGAAGATCACCGAGGGGCCGGCTGCCGAGATGGTCTTGCCGGAACCCATGAACAGGCCAGTGCCGATTGCGCCGCCGATGGCGATCAGTTGGATGTGGCGGTTGCTGAGCTGCCGCTCCAGGTGCGGGGCTCCGCCGCCGGGGGACGTCGGGGAATGGGTCGTCATTGAGGAACTCCATCGTTCGAGCGGCACCCGGGGTGTCGCAAAGATTGGATTTCCTCCCCGCTCTGTCTTGGACCTGAGAGTTTCCACTCGCCGGGATGGCGTGCTTGCACCGTCGGTGAGCCAGGACAGGGCCTGGCTGCTTTCCAGAGTTGCCTCACCGCGGCGGTACGTGGGCCTGAGAGTTTCCTGGGGAGGGTTTGCTCCTACGGCGCCTGCTGAACGTACCGGCAGGGCTCTCCCGCCGCAGGTCAAAAGCGTTGATTGGTAAATCAGTGTTCAGTTATCGGAGTGCATCCGCTGCGGGCTTTCCAGCCGCACGGCGCATTTTTGGGCCTCCGGTAATCACAGCCGGCGACGGAGCGCCCAGCGCTCTTTGGGCCAGTTCCGCTGCCCGGCCGGATCACGGGGTTCAGTGTGGTGTCCGTCACGAACAAAAGTCAAGCCCGCCATGACAGCATCTGCCTAACGGTCCCGCCTGCGTGCTTCATGACGGACCGATTTGCTCCCCGGGGCCGCCATCCTGTAACTTGTGAGCCGAATCACCCACATTTCAATAAGCCTTTCGAGCTGTGGCGGGAGAGTTCTCCCGGCCATCACCGGGCAGGCGCCGTAGGAGCAAATCCTCCCCAGGAATCTCTCAGGCCCATGTACCGTCACGGCGAGGCGACTCTGGAAAGCAGTGCTGCTCCGGCGGCACTCACCGACGGTGCAAGCAGGCCTTTGCTGGGTTTGCGGAATCTCTCAGGTCCAATACAGAGCGGGGAGGGACCCGATCCATGCCGAGCCACTCGTGGCCGGCCAATCCTGGAGTTCCTCATGACGATTCAATCCCAACCGTCTGCCTTCGCGGACCGGCACATTGGTGCGCGCCGCCAGGCTGACGTCGACACCATGCTCAAGGCCGTTGGCTACGACAGCGTTGACGGTTTGGTGGACATCGCTGTCCCCAATTCGATCCGCCAGTCCAAGCCGCTCGCGCTCAAGGGCGCCCTGAGCGAGGTTGAGGTGCTTGCGGAACTGCGCAGGCTCGCCGCCAAGAACAAGACCGCTGTCCAGATGATCGGGCAGGGCTACTACGACACCGTCACGCCTGCAGTGATCCGCCGGAACGTGCTGGAAGCCCCGGCCTGGTACACCGCCTACACGCCGTACCAGCCCGAGATTTCCCAGGGCCGGCTCGAGGCGCTGCTGAACTTCCAGACCATGGTCCAGGATCTCGTGGGCCTGCCCATCGCCAACGCCTCGCTGCTGGATGAAGCCACCGCCGTGGCCGAAGCCGTGCTGATGATGCGCCGCGCCAACAAGAACAAGGACGCCCGCGACGGCAAGACCGTCCTGGACGCCGACGTGCTGCCGCAGACCATCGCCATCGTCAAAGGCCGCGCCGAGGCGCTCGGCTTCGAGGTTGAGGTCGCCGACCTGTCCAACGGCCTGCCCGACGGCGACATCAACGGCATCGTGCTCCAGCAGCCCGGCGCCTCCGGCCGCGTCTTCAACCACGCAGGCGTCATCGCCGAGGCCAAGGAACGCGGCGCACTGGTTACCGTCGCTGCCGACCTGCTGGCACTGACCCTGATCACGCCTCCGGGCGAGCAGGGCGCCGACATCGCCGTCGGCTCCACCCAGCGTTTCGGTGTGCCGCTGTTCTTCGGCGGCCCGCACGCCGCCTACATGGCCGTGGCCAAGGGCCTGGAGCGTTCCATGCCCGGCCGCCTGGTGGGCGTCTCCAAGGACGACGCCGGCCTCCCGGCCTACCGCCTGGCGCTGCAGACGCGCGAGCAGCACATCCGCCGCGAAAAGGCCACGTCCAACATCTGCACCGCGCAGGCCCTGCTGGCCATCGTGTCCTCCTTCTACGCCGTCTACCACGGCCCGGACGGACTGAAGGCCATCGCCGAGCGCGTCCACAACAACTCCCGCGCCCTGGCCACCACCCTCAAGGTCGCAGGCCGGGAACTGGCCACTGAGACGTTCTTCGACACGGTCACTGTCTCCGTTCCCGGCAAGGCCGCCAAGGTCATCACCGCTGCTGAAGCACGCGGGATCAACCTGCGGCATATTGATGCCGACACCATCGGCGTGTCCGTGGATGAAACCACGACGCCGGAAATCCTGTCCGCGATCGCCGTCGCCTTCGGTGCCGGCCCCGTGGTGGACGCCGAGGGCTTCGAACTGCCCGCAGAGGTGCTCCGCACCTCCGAGTACATGCAGCACCCGGTGTTCAACACCCACCGGTCCGAAACCCAGCTCCTGCGCTACATCCGCAAGCTCTCTGACCGGGACCTCGCGCTGGACCGCACCATGATCCCGCTGGGCTCGTGCACCATGAAGCTGAATGCCACCGCCGAGATGGAAGCCATCTCCTGGCCGGAGTTCGCCTCCATCCACCCCTTCGCCCCGGACTCCCAGACCGAAGGCTGGCGTGAACTGATCAGTGGCCTGGAAGCCGACTTGGCGGAAATCACCGGCTACGACCAGGTGTCCCTCCAGCCCAACGCCGGGTCCCAGGGCGAGCTCGCCGGCCTGCTGGCCATCCGCGGCTACCACCGCGCGAACGGCGACACCCAGCGCAACGTCTGCCTGATCCCGGCCTCGGCCCACGGCACCAACGCCGCCTCCGCCGTCCTGGCCGGCATGAAGGTCGTCGTCGTTGCCACGGCCGCGGATGGAACGATTGACCACGAGGACCTGTACGCAAAGATCGAGGCGAACAAGGACGTCCTCTCGGCGATCATGATCACCTACCCATCCACCCACGGCGTCTACGATGCGGACGTGACCGAGATCTGCGAGGCCGTCCATGCTGCCGGCGGCCAGGTCTACGTTGACGGAGCCAACCTGAACGCCCTGGTCGGCCTGGCCCAGCCGGGCAAGTTCGGCGGGGATGTGTCCCACCTGAACCTGCACAAGACCTTCTGCATCCCGCACGGCGGCGGCGGACCCGGCGTCGGCCCCGTGGCAGCGAAGGCCCACCTGGCACCGTTCATGCCCGGCGACGCCAACAAGGCAGCGCATGAGGGAGGCCACGGCGTGGCCATCAGCGCCTCGAACTTCGGCTCCGCCGGAGTCCTCCCGATCTCCTGGGCCTACGTTAAGCTCATGGGCGGGGAAGGCCTGACCGAGGCCACCAAGGCAGCATTGCTCGCTGCGAACTACGTCGCCGTGCGCCTGAACGACTACTTCCCGGTCCTCTACACCGGCGAAGGTGGCCTCGTGGCGCACGAATGCATCCTGGACCTGCGCGAACTCACGGCCAAGACCGGCGTCACCGCCGAGGATGTGGCCAAGCGCCTCATCGACTACGGTTTCCACGCCCCCACCCTGGCGTTCCCGGTGGCCGGCACGCTGATGGTGGAGCCCACCGAGTCCGAGGACCTGGCCGAGATCGACCGCTTCATCGAGGCCATGATCACCATCCGCAAGGAAATTGACCAGGTGGCCAACGGCGACTTCTCTGTCCAGGACTCCCCGCTGCGCAACGCACCCCACACCGCGTCCGCCGTCGTGAACTCCGAATGGACCCGGCAGTACAGCCGCGAACAGGCTGTCTTCCCCGTCCACCACCTCAAGCAGGACAAGTACTTCCCGCCGGTGGGCCGGATCGACGGCGCCGGTGGAGACCGGAACCTGATCTGCTCCTGCCCGCCGCTGTCCGAGTTCGAAAACTAAGGATCCCCCAATGACTGAGAACTACACGGCTCTCTACGAAGAGCACAAGAACCTGGGCGCTTCCTTCACCGACTTCGGCGGCTGGCAGATGCCGCTCAAGTACAGCTCCGAACTGGCCGAGCACCACGCCGTCCGCAAAGCTGCGGGCCTGTTCGATCTCTCCCACATGGGCGAAGTCTGGGTCACCGGCCCCGAAGCCGGCGCCTTCCTGGATTACGCCCTGGTGGGCAAGTTGTCCGCCATCGCGGATGGCAAGGCCAAGTACTCGCTGATCTGCAACGAGGACGGCGGCATCATCGACGACCTCATCACTTACCGTTTCGGCGACGAAAAATACCTGGTGGTCCCCAACGCCGGCAACGCCCCCACCGTGGCGGCAGCCCTCGCCGAACGGGCAGTTAACTTCGACGTCAAGGTGGAGGACGCTTCGTCGGCCACCTCCCTCGTCGCAGTCCAGGGACCCAACGCCGAGGCCATCCTGCTCAAGCTCACGGATGAATCCCAGCACGCCCTGGTCACCGGCCTGAAGTACTACGCGTTCAACGAGCTGACCATCGCCGGCCACAATGTCATCCTGGCCCGGACGGGCTACACCGGCGAGGACGGCTTCGAACTGTTCATTCCGAACGCCGACGCCGCGAACCTGTGGGCCAAGGTGGCCGAAGCCGGCGAAGAGTTTGGCATCATCCCGTGCGGTCTTGCGTCCCGCGACTCACTCCGCCTCGAGGCCGGCATGCCGCTCTATGGCAATGAGCTGTCCCTGGAACGTTCACCGTTCGACGCCGGCCTGGGCCCCGTCGTGGCGCTCAAGTCCAAGGAAGGCGACTTCGTGGGCCGCTCCGCCCTGGAAGCTGCGAAGGAAGCCGGTTCCAAGCGGAAGCTCGTGGGCCTGAAGGGCCTCGGCCGCCGCGCCGGCCGTGGCGGCTACCCGGTCCTCAAGGACGGCAACGTGGTGGGCGAGGTGACCTCCGGCCAGCCCAGCCCCACCCTCGGCTACCCTGTAGCACTGGCCTACGTCGACGTCGAGCACGCCGGGCTGGGCACCCCCCTGGACGTGGACCTGCGCGGCAAGGCCGAGCCCTTCGAGGTTGTCGCCCTGCCGTTCTACAAGCGCCAAAAGTAGCTTCGCGCTTCCCCACTCTTGAACCCCAAACTTAAGGAAAAACACCATGGCTAAAGTTGCCGCCGAACTGAAGTATTCCGCCGAGCACGAATGGATCGCCGCTGACGGCTCCGGCCCGTCCGTGGTTGGCGTGTCCGCTGTCGCCGCCGAAGCACTGGGCGACATCGTCTACGTTGACCTGCCCGAGGTTGGCTCCACCGTGACGGCCGGCGAGACCTGTGGCGAGATCGAGTCCACCAAGTCCGTCTCGGACCTGTACTCCCCCGTCACGGGCGAGGTCACGGAAGTCAACGACGACGTCGTCAGCGACCCTGCCGTGATCAACAACGATCCGTACGGCGCCGGCTGGCTCTTCAAGGTCACCGTCACCGAAGAGGGCCCGCTGCTGTCCGCAGAGGAATACGCCGAAGCGAACGGCGGCGAACTGTGAGTGCCCCCGCTGACACCGCAGTGTTCGAGCAGGTAGTCTCCCCCAGCCTCAACGCGGACCTGTCCGCGTTGGACCCCGAAATCGCCGCCAAGATCGACGACGAATTGGGCCGCCAGCGTGAGGGCCTGGAAATGATCGCCTCGGAGAACCACACCGCCGTGGCCGTGATGCAGGCGCAGGGCTCCGTCCTGACCAACAAGTACGCCGAAGGCTACCCGGGCAAGCGCTACTACGGTGGCTGCGAGCACGTGGACGTCACCGAGCAGCTCGCCATCGACCGGGTCAAGGCGCTCTTCGGCGCCGGGTTCGCCAACGTGCAGCCGCACTCCGGCGCCCAGGCCAACGCCTCGGTGATGCACGCGCTGATCAAGCCCGGCGACACCATCATGGGCCTGAACCTGGCCCACGGCGGCCATCTGACCCACGGCATGCGGATCAACTTTTCCGGCAAGCTCTACAACGTGGTCCCATACCAGGTCCGCGAAGACACCCACACGATCGACATGGCAGAAGTGGAACGGCTGGCGCTGGAAACGAAGCCGCAGCTCATCGTTGCCGGCTGGTCGGCTTACGCCCGCCAGCTGGACTTCGCGGAGTTCCGCCGCATCGCCGACCTTGTGGGCGCCTACCTCATGGTGGACATGGCGCACTTCGCCGGCCTCGTGGCAGCCGGACTGCACCCCAGCCCGGTGCCGCACGCCCACGTAGTAACGTCCACCACGCACAAGACCCTCGCCGGTCCGCGCGGCGGCATCATCCTCTCCAACGACGCCGACATCGCCAAGAAGATCAACTCGGCTGTCTTCCCCGGCCAGCAGGGCGGCCCCCTGGAGCACGTCATTGCCGGCAAGGCCGTGGCGTTCAAGATCGCAGCGTCCCCCGAGTTCAAGGAGAGGCAGGAACGCGTCCTGCTCGGCGCATCCATCCTCGCCGAGCGCCTGGTCCAGCCGGACGTCACCGCAAAGGGCATCAGCGTGGTGTCCGGCGGGACGGACGTTCACCTGGTCCTGGTGGACCTGCGCAACTGCGAACTCGACGGCCAGCAGGCGGAAGACCGCCTCGCCGCGATCGACATCACGGTCAACCGCAACGCCGTCCCGTTCGATCCGCGTCCGCCGATGGTGACATCGGGCCTGCGCATCGGCACCCCCGCCCTGGCCACCCGTGGCTTCGGTGAGGCTGCCTTCCGCGAGGTAGCCGACATCATCGCCGAGGCCTTGATTGCCGACGCCGACGCGGACCTTTCGGGGCTCCGTCACCGCGTCGAAGCACTCGCAGCAGCCCACCCGCTCTACCCGGGCGTGGCACCCCTGTCCTAAGGGATCGTGATCGCTAACGGGCCCGGCGGACCGGACATTTTCACGCCTGCTGCTCCTTCGTCGCTTTGACGCAGGCTTTCGAAAAGTCCGGCTCCGCCGTCCCCTCGTGGGCATGTCGCCTTGGTGACAGACCCTCGGAGTGGGCGGGGCATCCGGCAGCGTGCGTCTAAGGGAGCGTCACGTCCGCTTAGCGGGCGTCTTCGCGACCGAGCACGCAGAGGATGTCCTGCCCGCTCCACCCCAGCCCGGCCACACCAACCGAACCACAGTTTCAGTAAGGATTTAGTTATGGCAGTCGGAGTCTTTGATCTTTTTTCGATCGGGATTGGCCCGTCGTCTTCGCATACTGTGGGGCCGATGCGGGCTGCTGCTGTGTTCGCTGAGGAGCTCAAGGCCTCGGGGAAACTGGCTGCGGTGGCGGGGTTGCGGGTGGATTTGTATGGGTCGTTGGCAGCGACGGGGCACGGGCATGGGACGATGACGGCGGTCCTGCTGGGCTTGGAGGGGTTCCATCCGGAGTTGATCCTGCCCGAAGAGGTCGAGGAGCGGCTGGCCTCGATCGCGGAGACCGGGGTCCTGAACCTGGCCGGGTCGGTGGCGCTGCCGTATGGGGTGAAGGACATGGTGTTGCGGCCGTTGACGGTGCTGCCGCGGCACACGAACGGGATGACGTTCACGGTCACCGACGCGCAGGGTTCGGTGGTGCACGCGGCGACGTTCTTCTCGGTCGGTGGCGGGTTCATCGTCCGGGAGGGGGAGGAGGACGCGGCGCAGCAGGAACTGGACGCGTCCAAGGACGGGCTGCCGCTGCCGTTCCGGACCGCGGCGGAGTTGTTGGCGCACTGCGCGGTGACCGGGCTGGGCATCGCCGACGTGATGTTCACGAACGAGTTGGCCTCCCGCTCGGGGGAGGAGATCCGTGCGGGGCTGCTGCACATCTGGTCCGTGATGGAGAACTGCGTGCAGACCTCGCTCAAACGCGAAGGGGTGCTGCCGGGCGGGTTGAAGGTCCGCCGCCGCGCCCCTGACTGGTACGAGCGGTTGAAGAAGGAAACCGCCCGCCCCGAAGACACCGGCCAGGACGGGCAGGACGGGCAGGACCACTACGACCCACGGTACTGGCAGGAGTGGGTTAACTTGGTGGCGTTGGCCGTGAACGAGGAAAACGCCTCCGGCGGCCGGGTGGTCACCGCGCCCACGAACGGGGCGGCCGGGATCATCCCCGCGGTGTTGTTCTACGCCCTGCATTTCGCCCCGGGCATGGACCAGGCAACGCAGGCGGACCGGGATGATGTGGTGGTGCGGTTCCTGCTCGCGGCCGGCGCCGTGGGGGTGCTTTACAAGGAACAGGCCTCGATCTCCGGGGCCGAGGTCGGCTGCCAGGGCGAGGTCGGCTCCGCGTCCTCGATGGCCGCCGCGGGCCTGGCCGAAGTCATGGGCGGCACCCCCGCCCAGGTGGAGAACGCCGCGGAAATCGCGATGGAACACAACCTGGGCCTGACCTGTGACCCGATCGGCGGGCTGGTCCAGGTCCCCTGCATCGAACGGAACGCGATCGCGGCCGCGAAAGCGATCAACGCCGCGAAAATGGCGCTCTGGGGCGACGGCACCCACCGCGTCTCCCTCGACGAAGTCATCATCACCATGCGCGAAACCGGCAAGGACATGAGCGACAAATACAAGGAAACCGCCATGGGCGGCCTCGCCGTCAACGTCGTTGAATGCTGACACCCGGCACACTCCGACTCCCCCAGAAGACAAAGGAAACACGATCATGACCCTGGCACCTGAAGGCCGGAAGATGCTGCGGATCGAGCAGCGCAACGCTGCGGTCCCGGTGGAGCGCAAGCCGGAGTGGATCAAGGCCAAGGTCCAGATGGGCCCCGAGTTCGTCGGACTGAAGAACCTGGTCAAAAAAGAAGGCCTGCACACCGTCTGCGAAGAAGCCGGCTGCCCCAACATCTTCGAATGCTGGGAAGACAAGGAAGCGACCTTCCTGATCGGCGGCTCCGAATGCACCCGCCGCTGCGACTTCTGCCAGATCGACACCGGCAAACCCTCCCCCGTGGACCTGTTCGAACCCACCAAGGTGGCCCGCTCCGTCCAATCCATGCAGCTGCGCTACGCCACCGTCACCGGCGTGGCCCGCGACGACCTCGAAGACGAAGGCGTCTGGCTCTACGCCGAAACCGTCCGCAAGATCCACGAACTGAACCCCGGCACCGGCGTCGAACTGCTCATCCCCGACTTCTCCGGCAACCCCGACCACATCAAGGCGATCTGCGACTCCGCCCCCGAAGTCTTCGCCCACAACGTCGAAACCGTCCCCCGGATCTTCAAACGGATCCGCCCCGCGTTCCGCTACGAACGCTCCCTGGACGTCATCACCCAGGGCCGGAACCTGGGCATGGTCACCAAATCCAACCTCATCCTGGGCATGGGCGAAACCCGCGAAGAAATCAGCGAAGCCCTCCGCGACCTCCACCAGGCCGGCTGCGACCTGATCACCATCACCCAATACCTCCGCCCCTCCGAACGGCACCTGCCCGTGGACCGCTGGGTCAAACCCCAGGAATTCGTGGACCTCCAGCACGAAGCCGAAGAAATCGGCTTCCTCGGCGTCATGTCCGGACCCCTGGTCCGCTCCTCCTACCGCGCCGGCCGCCTCTGGGCCACCGCCATGCGCAAAAAAGGCCGCGACATCCCCGCCGAACTCGCCCACATCGCAGAAGGCATCCAGGACTCCGGCACCACCCGCCAGGAAGCCGCCACCCTCCTCGCCGGCTGAATGACGGCGGGCCGGCCTGGTGCTGTTTTGGGGGCACCAGGCCGGACGTCGGCAGGAAAGTCAGCACGGCCCCGCAAGGCTCCCGGGGCGCTGCGGGGCAACCCGCTCAGCTGTTGCCGCGCACCACGGGGATACTCGCCGTCGGCAGCCCGCTGGGGAACACCGTGGGTTCCGGCTCTGCGACTGGCTCCAACGGCAGCTGCACGGGCGTGTTGCCCACCGTCACCCGCCGGCCGCGGACATCCACCTCCAGCGGGGCGCCGTCCTGGACCGTCAAGGTGATGGATCCGGAGGCGAGCTGGACCAACAGCAGGCGGCCCCGGATCTTCAGGTGGAAGGCCAGACTTTCCCACTCCGCGGGCAGGCGGGGATCGAAGTACGGGACCGGGCCTTGGTCCCGCATTCCCGCGAACCCGCATACCAGCGAACTCCACACTCCCCCGCTGGAGGCGATGTGCACGCCGTCGATCGTATTGCCATGCGTGTCATCCAAGTCGATTAACGCGGCACTGGTGAAGTGCTCCAGCGCCTCCCTCGAATAGCCCACTTCTGCCGCCATGATCCCCTGGACGCAGGCGGAAAGCGTTGAGTCACCGGTGGTGATGGGGTCGTAGAAGTCGAAGGCCCGCTGCTTTTCCCCTGCGGTGAAGTCCTGCCACTGCAGGAACATGGCCAGGACGGTGTCTGCCTGCTTCAGGACCTGGTGCCGGTAGATCACCAGCGGGTGGAAGTGCAGGAGCAGCGGATACTTCGACCGGGGCGTGGTCCAGTCCCAGGCTTCCAGGGTCATGAAGTCGTTGTCCTGCGAGTGCACCTGCATCCGGTCATCGAACGGCAGTTGCATGCGGTTGGCGGCAGCCTCCCACAGCTGGCGCTCCTCCTGGGTGATGCCGGCATGCTCGAGCGCCGCGGCAGCACGCAGGTTGAAGCGGGCCATGACGTTGGTGTACAGGTTGTCGTTCACCACGGCCGTGTACTCATCAGGGCCGGTGACGCCGTGGATATGGAAGAGCCCGTCCTTGCCAAAGAAGCCCAGGGAGATCCACATGCGGGCCGTCTCGATCAGCAGTTCCGCACCCATGCCGTCCCGGAACGCGGCATCCCCGGTAGCCCAGAGGTACCTGTTGGTGGCGAAGGCGATGGCGGCGGCGATGTGGAACTGTGCGGTACTGGCCGCGTAGTAGGCGCTGGCCTCGAGCCCGTTGATGGTGCGCCACGGGAAGAGGGCGCCGTCCACACTCAGTTCCTTCGCCCGGATCCTGGCCTCGGGAAGCATGCCGTGGCGGAACTCGAGGACCTGCCGGGCTCCGTCGGGGTTGGTGTAGGTGAGGTACGGCAGCAGGTACACCTCCTGGTCCCAGAAGTAGTGCCCTTCATAGCCTGAGCCCGTCACGCCCTTGGCGGGGATACCGGCCACATCGGCACGCGCCGTGGCCTGGGCAAGCTGGAACAGGTTCCAGCGGATGGCCTGCTGCAGCCCGGGCCGGCCGCCCTCCACCACGATGTCGGAGGTAGCCCAGTAGGCGCGGTAGTGGGCCATGCTCTCGGCAAAGATGCTGTCCACCGGGCTGAGGGCCTCCTCAGCCACCGCGGCCGCATCCACGTCCGGGTCCTGGATGCTGCGCCCGGCCACGTAGCTGACGCTCTTCTCCAGCCGGAACGGCTCGCCGGCATCAACCGCCAGGACGTACCGGACAGTGCTGTGGTCCTGGTCCACCACGGTTTCAAAGGGCTGCTGCCCGGCGGAGGTCCAGTGGTCCACTGCCAGGCCAACGCGCTGCTTGGATTCAGCCGCTTCCCAGGACAAACGCAGCGACCCGTCGCCGCCGTCGAGCCGCACAGGGAGCAGCACCCTGCCGGCGTGGCGTCCGGCCCGGCGGGGATCGTGCACGGAGTGGTCTTCCACCGGCTGGTCCTGGCGGTTGATCACGGCAGAGGTGACGTCCAGGGAGATTTGCCGGTCCGCGGCCACCTCCAGCGAGATGCCCAGGCTGCCACGGGACTCATAACCAACGGCGCGGCGTTCGGTGGTGGTCACCGTGGCCCCGGACCGGCACTGCCACGTGATGCGGCACTCGTAGATCCCGGTGGAGAAGTCGACGCTGCGCCGGTATTCCTGCACCTCCGATTCGGCGAGGGTCAGGCTTTCGCCATCCACCACCACCGCGAAGTTGTTGGCGTCCGGGATGTAGAGGATGCGCTGCCCCGTCCGGGCAAAGCCAAAGGCATTTTCGGCGTGCTTGATGTCCCAGATCTCGTGCAGGCCATTGATGAAGCTGCCCGGCAGTTCGGCATCGGCCACTGCCCAGTGGGCGCCCCGGATGCCCAGGTGCCCGTTGCCCAGGGCAAACAGGGTCTCCAGGGTTCCCGCCGCATCGGCTTCGTAGCGCGTTTCGACGATCTGCCAGGGAGTATCGGGGAACCGGTCGCGGTCCGCGGAAATCAGTGCCATGGTTGGGGGTCCTTTTGGCCTTGCTGTGGTGCCGGACTGGCCGGCACGAAGTATTCGGGGGAAGGGCGGTACTGGGATGGGCGCTGCCGGGGAAGCAGCGGTGTTGCCCCGGGGAAGGCAACGGGGGTCCTGCGGATTTTAGGGGATGAGTTCCTGGAGGTCGCTGACCACCAGGGTGGCGCCGGCGTCGAGGAGCGTCTGGCGGCCCGCGCCCCGGTCCACGCCGATGACGGAGTGGAAGGAGCCCGCGCGTCCGGCCTGGACCCCTGACACTGCGTCCTCCACCACCACGCACTCCGGACTGGAGAGGTCCAGCAGTTTGGCTGCGTACTCGTACGTGGCGGGGCTCGGCTTGCCGGGCAGCCCCTGCTCCGCGGCCACCACGCCGTCCACCACGACCGGGAAGTGGCGGCTGAGGCCGGCGGCTTCCAGGACGGCGGGGGCATTGCGGGATGAGGAGACGACGGCGACCTTGAGGCCGCGGGCAAGCGCGGCTTCGAGGAAGCGCACCGAGCCTTCGAACGGTTCGACGCCGGCGCTCACGATGTCATTGAAGATGGCATTCTTGCGGTTGCCCAGGCCCTGGACGGTTTCGTTGGCCGGATCGTCGTCGAGGGGGCCTTCCGGCAGCGCGATTCCCCGGGACGCCAGGAAATCACGGACTCCGTCAAAGCGGGGTTTGCCGTCGATATGGTCAAAGTAGTCGCTTTCCCGGTACCCGGGAACCTCCGGGTACGAGGCAAGGTAGCCGTTGAACAATTCCTGCCAAGCACGCTCGTGGACGGTGGCCGTCGGGGTCAGGACCCCGTCCAGGTCAAACAGGATTGCCGCCGCGCCGGTCCAGTCGGCGGGCTTGGCTGCAGTTTCCAGTGTCATCGGCAGTGCGGTGTCCTTTCGGTTCGTGGACAGCCGGACCTGCCGGGACAGCCTTAGGGAAGGTACTGCTGCGCCTCATGCGCGCAGCATCACTTCCTTGTCCGCCCACTGCAGGACCGATCATGGCCGTAGACGAGTGTAAGCGCTTGCAAATTTCGCTGGCAACTGTTTTTTCGTACCCACCCGTGGGGCAGGCACACGGTCAGCGCAGCACGTAGTGGCGGAGGAAGGCGCTGACGTCCACCATTTCGGCCTTGGACATGGCGTGCCCCATGCCCGGGTAGGTCCGGGCCGTCAGCAAGGTGTTCGCAGCCAGCCACCCGGCAGTGTAGGCAACGGCGTCTTCGTTAATCACCAGGTCCGCCTTGTCCCGTCCCCAGAAGAACGGCGGCTTGGTGTCGAAGGAGTGCATCGCGGACAGGAGCTCGTTGTTGAGCACGAAGCCGGACAGTCCCACAACCGCTTTATAGTCGTCCGGGTGCAGCCGCAGGAGCGTGCTGGCCATGGCCATGCCCTGCGAATACCCCATCAGGGTGACGCTGCTGTGCTGGTCCCTCACTCCGTTGATCCAGGTCCGGACCGCAGTTGCTGCGGAGATGACATCAGCAAAATCGTTTGCCAGGAAGTAGTCGAGCAGGAACCAGCCCCAGTGGTCACCGATGGGCATAGGGGCCCGCAGCGCGGCGAAGGTGAACTCCTGTGGCAAGTATTCGAACAGGCGCACCATCCGCGACTCATCCGTGCCGTAACCGTGCATCATCACCAGCAAGGGAGTGCCGGCTCGCTGGCCTTCCGGCCTGGACCACACAACTGTTTCCACTGGTCAAGCCTAACCACGCGGAAGCCGACGCCCCGCCCGGATCATTGAATCCGCAACGACCGGACGGTAGCGTGACGCTTGACGGACAGCAGGCTTAGCTTTTGGCAGTGTACGCACCACCCTCCCGTATCGCCCTACCAGCGCCGCGCAGGCCGCGGCCGTAAGGAGCAAGTCATGAGAATCGGCTCATCAATCTTCCTCATCGCCCTCGGCGCCATCCTTGCCTGGGCGGTAGCCCCCGGACTGATCCCCTTTGTGGACCAGCAACTGGTGGGATACATCCTGATGGCCGTGGGCGTGATCGGACTGATCGCATCGCTGATCCTTGCCTCCCCCGGCCGCAGCCGCCGGGTCAGCGAATCGCGTTCCGTCATCGATCCCAACACGGGCGAACGCATCACCCGCCACGAAAGCCGGGACGGCGGTATCTAACGACGCCGCCACGGAGGACGGGATCCGGGCCACCACTGATGAACCCGAAAAGCCGGGTTGGACCACCACGTGTCCAACCCGGCTTTTCCATGCCCCCGCAAAGATTCCACCGGATCTTGTTTCATGTTGGTTTCCATTGACAAACCAACAGAACCAAAGATAAAGTCAAGTAACTCAACATCAATGTGATGCCAGTCACGCCGACTCCGGGAACGGAAGAGGCGGGCACCCAGCAGGACCTACGCAACGGAGGGTACGTGTTCGCCGAAGAGCGCCAGCAACAGATTGCCGAGCTTGTCGCCGGCAGCGGCCGGGTCAGCGTGACCCTGCTGGCTGAGCGCTTCCGTATCACCACCGAAACGGTGCGCAGGGACCTCGCCGCCCTGGAAAACGCCGGCACGGTGCGCCGCGTCCACGGCGGAGCCGTCGCGGCGGACCGCTTCAGCACCACGGAAGAAAGCGTCACCGAACGGGCCATCCAGCGGCCGGACCAGAAGGTCCGCATCGCCGAGGCAGCACTCGCCCTCATACCCCGGAACTCATCCGCCAGCGTCCTGATGGACGGCGGAACCACCACAGAGGTGCTTGCCGACCTGCTGGCCCGCCGCGCCGCCGTCGAGCCCTCCGAGGGAACGGGCCCCCGGCACGAACTGGTGGTCATCACCCACGCTGTACCCATTGCCAGCAAACTCTCCAACGTTCCCGGTGTTGCCCTGCAGATCCTGGGCGGCCGGGTCCGCGGACTCACCCAGGTGGCCGTAGGGCAGGCAACGGTCAACGCCGCCGCCCGGATCCGCCCTGATATCGCGTTCATCGGGACCAACGGCATCCACGCCACCTTCGGCGTCAGCACTCCCGATCCTGAAGAAGCCGCCGTGAAGGCAGCCTTCGTCCAGTCGGCACGCCGCATTGTGGTGCTGGCCGACTCCTCCAAGCTGGACACGGAAACCCTGGTCCAGTTCGCCTCCCTGAAAGATCTGGACACCTTGATTACAGACAGTGAACCCGGACCTGAACTCGCAGCAGCCCTGGAAGAGGCCGGCGTTGATGTGGTGGTCGCATGATCGTCACCTTCACGGCCAACCCCAGCCTTGACCGCACCGTAGCCCTCCCCGGCCCGCTTGAACGCGGCGAGGTCCAGCGGGCCGTCTCCGTGCGGCAGGAGTCCGGCGGCAAGGGCGTCAACGTCTCCCGTGCCCTGGTGGCCTCCGGACTGGAATCCCTGGCCGTCCTCCCCGGCGCGGACAGCGACCCCGTCCTGGCCGGCCTGCGCGAAAGCGCGGTACCCTTCGTTTCGCTTCCAATCGACGAGCCGCTGCGCACCAACGTGGCCCTCACCGAGCCCGGCGGCGTAACCACCAAGATCAACGAGCCCGGCCCTGCGCTGGATGGGAACCAGCAGGAAGCCCTCATCAAGCTCCTGGTGGAAAGCTCCCGCGGTGCCGGCTGGGTGGTCCTTGCCGGCTCGCTGCCGCCCGGATTCCCTGCAGACTTCTACGCGACGGTAGCCCACCGCCTGCGCTCCTCCGCCGACGGCGCCGCCCCCCGCATCGCCGTCGACTCGTCCGGACTGCCCCTCGCTGCCGCCCTCACCGGCGGCGCGGAGGGCATGCCGGACCTCCTGAAGCCCAACGCCGAGGAACTGGCTGAGCTGGCCGCAGCTGCCGGCTTCCCCCCGGCATCCGGTGACGAACTGGAAGCGGACCCAACGGCTGCCGCAGCCGCCGCAGCCGCCGTCGTACGTTCCGGTGTGGGTGCTGTGCTGGCAACTCTCGGTTCCAAGGGAGCTGTCCTCGTCACGGCCGACGGCGCGTGGTTGGCCACGCATCCGCCGGTCGCCGCAGTCAGCACGGTAGGCGCGGGCGACTCCGCGCTTGCCGGCTACCTGCTTGCCCACGGCCGGGGCGCCGCCCCCGCCGACTGCCTTCGCCAGGCGGTGGCCCACGGTGCCGCCGCTGCCTCGCTGCCGGGTTCCACTGTTCCGGCAGTAAACCAAACCACCCCGGATGCCGTAACCATCACGGCCCTTCGAAAGGATTGACAGTGACCCAGCTCATCACCACGGACCTGGTCGAGCTCGACCAGAACCTGGGCAACGCCCCCGAGACGGTGATCCGGCATCTGGCAAGCAAGGTAGCTGCCACCGGACGCGCATCAGAAGTCGAAGGCCTCTTCGCCGATGCGTTCGCCCGCGAGCAGAAGACCGCCACGGGCATCCCCGGCGGCATCGCCATCCCGCACTGCCGCTCCGCCGCCGTCACCGTACCCACCCTGGCCATGGCCCGCCTGAATCCGAAGGTGGACTTCGGCGCCAAGGACGGGCCCGCTGACCTGGTGTTCTTCATCGCCGCTCCGGACGGGGCGGACCAGGAGCACCTCAAGCTGCTCTCCAAGCTGGCCCGTTCCCTCATCAAGAAGGACTTCACCGCGGCCCTCCGCAACGCGTCCTCCGAGGCGGAGATCGTGGAGCTCGTGGACGGCGCACTGGCGGACAAGCCTGCCGCGCACGCTGCAGCTGCCCCGGCTGACGCAGTGCCCGTGGGCGCCGGCGCAGCTGTTGGTGCCGCCGCCGGCAGCGCCCATTCAGGTGCCCCGGCAGCTTCCGCAGGCCGCGGATCCAAGCGCCTCGTGGCCGTGACCGCATGCCCCACCGGCATCGCCCACACCTACATGGCGGCCGACTCCCTGGTGGCAGCCGCCAAGGAAGTGGGCGTCGACCTGCAGGTGGAAACCCAGGGATCCTCCGGCGCCAAGGCACTGGACCCCGCCGTCATCGCGGCCGCCGACGCCGTGATCTTCGCCGTGGACGTTGACGTACGCGGAAAGGAACGCTTCGCCGGCAAGCCCGTCATCAACGCCCCCGTGAAGCGCGGCATCGACGAGCCGGACAAGATGGTCCAGGAAGCACTCGCCGCAGCCGACAACCCCCACGCCCGCCGCGTCCCGCACTTCGGCGCGGAGGAGCAGGCCGAGCACGAGGCTGAGGAGAAGGGCGAGCACATCGGCCAGAAGCTCAAGAAGGCCCTGCTCACCGGCGTCAGCTACATGATCCCGTTCGTGGCAGGTGGCGGCCTCCTGATCGCCCTCGGCTTCCTCATGGGCGGCTACCTGATCACCAAGTACGCGGACAACATCGTGGTCCAGAACAGCCTGTTCAACCTGCCCACCGAGTTCCCGGACAACGCGTGGGGTCCGCTGGGCGCCTACCTGGGTGCGGTGCTGTTCAAGATCGGCGCCCTGTCACTCGGGTTCCTGGTCCCTGCACTTGCCGGCTACATCGCCTATGCAATCGCTGACCGCCCGGGCATCGCCCCCGGCTTCGTCGCCGGTGCCGTGGCCGGATTCATGGGAGCCGGCTTCCTCGGCGGCATCGTCGGCGGCCTGCTCGCCGGTTACATCGCCCACGTGGTGGGGCGCCTGCAGGTAGCCCGCTGGCTGCGTGGCCTGATGCCCGTGGTGATCATCCCGCTGCTGGCATCGCTGGTGGCGTCCGGCCTGATGTTCCTGATCCTGGGCGGCCCGATCGTTGCCATCACCAAGGGCCTGAACGCCTGGCTGTCCGGCCTGACCGGTGCCGGCGCCATTGCGCTCGGCGTGATCCTGGGCCTGATGATGTGCTTCGACCTCGGCGGTCCCGTCAACAAGGTTGCCTACTCCTTCGCCGTCGCCGGCCTCGGTGCAGCAACCATCGACAACCAGGCACCGTGGCAGATCATGGCCGCCGTCATGGCTTCGGGCATGGTTCCGCCGCTCGCCATGGCGCTGGCTTCCACTGTCCTGAACAAGAAGCTCTTCAGCCTGGCGGAGCAGGAGAACGGCAAGGCAGCCTGGCTGCTGGGTGCGTCCTTCATCTCCGAAGGCGCCATCCCGTTCGCCGCCGCAGACCCGCTGCGCGTCATCCCCGCCAGCATGCTGGGCGGCGCGGTGACCGGCGCCATCTCCATGGCTGCCGGCGTCGGATCCAAGGCACCGCACGGCGGCCTGTTCGTCTTCTTCGCCATCGACAACTTCCTGATGTTCGTCGTATCGATCGCCGTCGGTACGGTAATCACCGCCCTCTCGGTCATCGCCCTGAAGCGCTGGGCAGTCAAGAAGACCGTTGATACGGTTGAACCGGTTCCCGTAACCGTCTGATCCGGTTTAGCCACATACCTTCCCGGCGCTGAACCATCAGCACGCCGAAAGACTAAAAGGAGCAAAAATGCCAGAACGCACCGCAACCGTTGCCAGCCGCGTGGGCCTGCACGCCCGCCCGGCCGCCATCTTTGCCGAGGCAGCCGGAGAATTCGACCTGGACATCACCATTGCCCGTGAAGGCGAGCCGGCCGATGAGGCCATGGATGCTGCCAGCATCCTGTCCCTCATGAGCCTGGGCGCCTCGCACGGCGACGTGGTGGTCCTCCGCGCCGAAGGTGCCGGCGCGGAGGACGCGCTGGACCGCCTGGTGCAGATCCTGGAAACGGACCACGACGCCGAGTAGCAGCCATGCTGCCTCAGGCAGCGCAACGCGAGCGGCCGCCGTCGGGCTTTCCTCCGAAAGGGAAACGTCCGACGACGGCCGCTTGGCTTTAAGCCTTAAACACCCCGGCGGGGCGGCGTGGGTCAGCCGCGCTCGGCGAGCGCCTTTACGTCCGCCACGAGCTTGTCCCACATGCCCTTGGAGTGCGCGGCAGCTTCCTCGCTGGGGTTGTTGTCCTGCGACAGCGAAAGCTTTGTGGCACGGTCCTGGTCCTCCAGTGTCCATTCGAGCGTGTGGTAGTTCTCCGGCTGGTCCGCCTGGCCGGACAACGGGCTGAAGTGGGTGTACACCAGTTTCCGGCCCGGCTCGACCGCCAGGATCCTGCCCTTGTCCTGGAAGGGCTTCCCCTCCCACTCACCCTCCCAGGTGATCGGGCTGCCAACCCTCCAGTCAGTGTGCAGGGTGGCCCCGAACATGAACTCCTTCACGGCGGCGGGGTCGGTGATCACCTCCCACACACGCTCCGGCGCGGCGTCGATGGTGGTGACGGACGTTGCTACATGGTTTTCGCTCATGCTGCAGCCTTTCTTGCCGTGAAGAGCAGGTACTCCCACTCCATCTGGAACGGGGAATCGCCGTGAGCATCACCGAAGGAATCGGCAAGGTCGGTCAGGGCCTTGTCCAGGGCCTTGGCCTTTTCCTGGTCCTCGGCGAGCGACTTGTACACGGAGATGATGGGTCCGTAGTGCGACTTGAAGTACCTGACGAAGTCCCCGGGCTGGTGGAAGCTCCTGACGGCCAGGTTCTGCTTACGGATGCGGACGTCCGTAATCCTCCCGCCCAGCAGTTCCCGGACGTGCTCTTCGCTCCCCCACAGCGTGGCCGGAAGCGCGCCCGGCGGGGGCGGCGGAGCGAACGGCTTCAGGACGGCGAACATCTGCCCGATGAATCCTTCCGGCGTCCAACACAGCAGCCCTATGGACCCTCCCGGCTTGCACACCCGGAGCAGCTCGTCGGCCGCCGCCTGGTGGTGCGGCGCGAACATGACGCCGATGCAGGACATCACAGCGTCGAATTCCGCATCGCCGAACGGCAGGGCCTCGGCATCCCCTTCCTGCCACTCCAGGCTGACGCCCCGGTTGGCCGCTTCCCGCCGTCCCGCCTCGAAAAGCTCCGGGGTGAGGTCGCTGGCCACCACTTTGGCGCCCATCATGGCCGCCGGAATGGCCGCGTTGCCGGTTCCTGCCGCTACGTCAAGGACACGTTGGCGCGATCTGATGCCGCAGGCCTCCACCAGGACGGCTCCCAGTTCCAGGAGCATCTCGTCCGCCAGGGCGGGGTAGTCCCCCGACGCCCACATGGCCCGGTGCTTTTTCTTTAGCTCCCGGTCCGCCTCCACTGCATCGGTCTGCTGGCTCATGTCCGTGCCCCTCTACGTGTCCGGTTCATCGGTGACAGCACGCTGTTGGCACAGCGGAGGCCGTGATGCGACTCATTGTGGACGCGATGAAGGCTGCTGTAAAGGCGCTGTTGCCGGGCGGCAGGCAACCCCGTCCAGCGCAGCCGGTCACGCCGGCTTGCGGGCCCTGGTGGTCTTGGCGGCGGGCTTGGCTGCGTCCTTCGTCCCGGACGTTTTGGTGCCCGTCGATTTCCCTCCGGCGGACTTGGACGCCGTTGACTTGGCCGCAACAGACTTCGATGCCGTGGACTTGGCGGAAGCGGAGGTCGATTTGGCAGATGACCGGGCAGGTTTTGCGTCGTCCGTCCCGGTTTTCACGGCCGCCGTCCTGGACGCGGCCGCCTTGGTGCCGGAGGTCCTGCGTGCCGGTTTGGCGGGCCCAGCCTCTTCGTCCCCGGCGTCCGCCTCGTCGTCGGACGCGCCATCAGCCGAGGCGGCCTCGCCACCGCCGCGCTTTCGGTCCAGGCTGCGTTTGAGGGCCTCCATGAGGTCGATGACCTCGCCCTTGCCCCCTCGCCGGCCTCGACGCCGAAAGTCTCCTCCGTATCCAGCGATTCGCCCTGTTCCAGCTTGGCCTCGATCAGTTGGCGGAGCTGCACCTGGTACTCGTCGGTGAAGGACCCGGGCTCGAAGTCGGCAGCCATGGATTCCACCAGGGCCGCGGACATGTCACGTTCCTGCGCGGAAATCCTGATGTCCGCCTCCAGTGACGGGAAGCTTGCCTGGCGAACCTCATCCGGCCAGAGCAGGGACTGCAGCACCAGCACATCGTCCTTGATCCGCAGGGCACCCAGCCGCGTCTTCTCCCGCAGCGCAAACTGGACAATGGCCACCCGGTCCGTGTCCTCCAGGGCCCGCCGGAGCAGCACGTAGGCCTTGGGCGACTTGGAATCGGGCTCCAGGTAATAGCTCTTCTCGAACATCATGGGTTCGAGCTGCTCGGATGGCACGAACTGCACCACCTCGATTTCGTGGCTGTTCTCGGCGGGAATGGACTTGAGCTCGTCCTTGGACAGCACCACCGTGCGGCCGTCCTCCTCGAACGCCTTCTCGATGTCCGAGTAGTCCACCACCTCCCCGCAGACCTCGCACCGGCGCTGGTAACGGATCCTGCCGCCGTCGGCGTTGTGGACCTGGTGCAGACTGATGTCATGATCTTCAGTGGCGCTGTAGACCTTCACGGGCACGTTGACCAGCCCGAACGCGATGGCACCTTTCCAGATGGCTCTCATTCATACAGTCAACATCAGTGCGGGCCGGAGGTGAAGACCCGTGGCCGGCAGTAGGGAACGTGTCCGGGTGGCGGGACGCGAATTAACGCTCACCAACCTGGACAAAATCATCTATCCGGAGACCGGCACCACCAAGGCCGACGTGCTGGCCTACTATGCCGCGGTGGCCCACGTCCTGATCCCGGCCGCGGCCAACCGTCCGGCCACCCGCAAGCGGTGGGTCAACGGAGTGGGCACCGCGGACAAACCCGGCGAGGTGTTCTTCCAGAAGGACCTGGAGGATTCGGCGCCCGGCTGGTTGCCGCGGGCGGCGATTACCCACAAGGACCGGACCATCCATTACCCGCTGGTCAATGACGCCGCAACGCTGACGTGGTTCGGCCAGATCAATTCGCTCGAAATCCATGTGCCCCAGTGGCGGGTGGATTCGCACGGCAACCAGCTCAACCCGGACCGGCTGGTGCTGGACCTGGACCCGGGAGAGGGCGCCGGACTGCCGGAATGCCGGGAGGTGGCCCTGCTGGCGCGGGCCATCCTGGAGGATGTGGGGCTGGACCCGGTGCCGGTCACCAGCGGCAGCAAGGGCATCCACCTCTACGCGGCGCTGGACGGGACCCAGACCTCGGAACAGATCTCCGCCTTTGCCCGGGAACTGGCACGCGCCCTTGAAGCGGACCACCCGGACCTTGCCGTCAGCGACATGAAGAAAACCCTGCGAAAAGGCAAGGTGCTGGTGGACTGGAGCCAGAACAATGCCGCGAAAACCACCGTGGTCCCCTACTCGCTGCGCGGCAGGCCTACGCCCATGGTGGCAGCCCCGCGGACGTGGCGGGAAATCCAGTCGCCGAAGCTCAAGCACCTGGACTACCAGGAGGTGCTGCGCCGGGTGAGCGACGGCAAGGACCCGTTCGCCGCCGTCGTCAACGCTGCGGCAGGTGCCGCCGGCCAGGAGGACACGCACGACGGCGACCCGCGCCTGGGCAGGTACCGCTCCATGCGGGACCCGCGGGAAACACCCGAACCATTTGCGGGGATCCCCTCCGGCGGCAACAGCTTTGTCATCCAGGAGCACCACGCCAGCCGGCTGCACTGGGACCTGCGGCTGGAACACGAAGGCGTCCTGGCGTCATGGGCGCTGCCCAAAGGCATTCCCGAGGCCGGGGACAAAAACCACCTGGCGGTCCAGACCGAGGACCATCCCATGGACTACCTCACCTTCCACGGGACCATTCCCAAGGGGCAGTACGGGGCAGGTGAGATGACTATCTGGGACACCGGCACATACCAGCTGCACAAGTGGATCAACGGCAAGGAAGTCATCGTCACGCTGGACGGATCCGAAGGCGGCGGCCTGGGCGGCAGGAAGAAAGTGGCGCTCATCCACACCGGACGCGGCCAGGGCACGGACGACGGCGGCCAGTGGCTCATCCACCTGATGGACCAGGAAAAGCAGGGTGGACGACGGCGGCATGCGGCTCCGGCGGCACAGGAACCGTCCCGGGACACCAGCGGAAAAGAGCCTGCCGTTGCCCCGGCACCAGCCATCAGCGCGTCCGCGGACCCCCTGGATTACGCACCTATGATGGCTACCGCCGGGACGGCGGCAGACCTTCAGGGAAGTGCGTGGCAGTACGAGCTCAAGTGGGACGGTGTCCGGGCCCTTCTGGTAGCGGACACCGAAAAGATCCGGATCTTCTCCCGCAACGGCAATGATGTCACCAGGACCTACCCCGAGTTCACGGACCGGGCCTGCTGGCCGGAGCAGCCGTTCGTGGCTGATGGTGAGATTATCGCCGTCGGGCCTGGCGGAAGGCCTGACTTTGGCCTGCTGCAGGGGCGGATGAAACTCACCCGGGCGGCCGACGTCGCCAAAGCCCGTACGGCCATCCCGGTCCAGCTGATGCTGTTCGATCTCCTGTTCCACAACGGAGAGGACCTCCGGCGGCTGCCCCTCAGCACACGGAGGCAGCGGCTGGAGGACTTTTTTGCGCCCTCCGGCTGCCCGGTGGACCTGTCCATGGTGCTCGAGGAATCCGTGGACCTCCTCCTCGACAGCGCCCGGGAGCTTGGCCTTGAAGGGGTGATGGCCAAGCGGACGGACAGCCGCTACGTGAGCGGGCAGCGGACCAGGACCTGGATCAAGCTCAAGACGGAGCAAACCCAGGAGGTGGTGGTGGGTGGCTGGCGGCCGGGAAAGGGCGGCCGCCAGGACACCGTGGGGTCGCTGCTGGTGGGAATTCCCGACGGCGGCAAGCTGCAGTACGTGGGCCGCGTGGGTTCTGGTTTCAGCAGCCGGGAGCTTACGGAACTGCGGCAGACGGTGGAACGCCTTGGCCGGAAGACGTCGCCCTTCCACGACGTGCCCCGCCCGGATTCCGCCGATGCCCACTGGGTGTCACCGGAGCTGGTAGGCGAAGTAACCTACAGCGAATGGACGGGGCCCGGCAGGCTTCGGCATCCTCGCTGGCGGGGCTGGCGCGTGGACAAGGACCCGTCGGACGTGGTGCGGGAAAGCTGACCCGGGTTTTCGACGCGCCAACCATCCCACGACGCGCAAATTACCTGGCGCCCGCCAAATTTCGGGGGCGCCAGGTAATTTGCGTGTCGAGAGTGGTTCCAGGTGTCGCCTACGAGGAGTGCGGCATCTGCGGCCGGCCGGTCCGGTGGACCGCCACCACGGCGGCCTCGTGGCCCATCCGCCCATGCCCCGCGTTGCGGTCCTTCGGGTGCTGCCGCTTCCCGTAGCCGTCCGGCCAACCGCCCTGCCCTGCCAAGGGGATGCCCGCCCCGGTTGCTGCGGGTCCGGGGGCCACCGGTGCGTCCATGGCTGCGGCAAGGTGGTCCGCGACCTCAGGCTTGATGTGGAACTGGCTGGATTCTTCCATGGTCTGCTTTCCTTCTTTCCCTCGTTCTTCCTTGAAACGAAACGCCAACCAAAGCGCCCGGGCGCGTGGACTACCGCCCGGAAAGAAGTGTGTTCATCGCTCTACCATAGGCACGTCAAAGGCTCCTGTGAACCCCCTCCACAGGCGGTGGCGGCGGTCACTTTTAGTGCGGCATCACCGGCCAAAACTGCCCCGGAACCGGCTGTCGACGAAAAAATTCGGTAACAATCCGCTTCGTCAGCCTGCTTCCCAATGATCACGCGGGAAAACCGCCGGAAAAATCTTCGGATCACCCCCGATCCAGAGGTTCAAACGGGCGAATCCTAGGCCATCCGGCGAGCCAACGGTACTGATTTCCCGTAAAATTGAAGGCCTGCCCGGAGCGGGGCAGCTACAAGTCGCAAGCAAATGACCTCCACAGGAGTTGCCCAAATGCCCACAGACCGAAGCAGTATCCACTCTCCAGCCGGCGTTGGGAACGCCCGCGGAACCGACCCGGCAGCCCCCACGGCTGCCAAGAAGCCCAGGCTGCTGCCGCGGCGCCGGCTTAAGGAATCCGATGTCAACGTGGTTGACCAGCCGATGCTGAAAAAAGCACTCGGCGGAACCATTGTTGGCAACACCATGGAATGGTACGACGTAGGCGTTTTCGGCTACCTCATCACCACCATGGGCCCGGTCTTCCTCCCCGAATCCGATCCCACCACCCAGACGCTGTTCCTGCTGGGGACCTTTGCCGCCACCTTCATCGCCCGTCCGCTGGGCGGCGTGATCTTCGGCTGGCTGGGCGACAAGATCGGCCGCCAAAAGATCCTGGCCACCACGCTGATGATCATGGCGGCCAGCACGTTCGCCGTCGGCCTCCTTCCCGGATACGCCCAGATCGGCCTCTGGGCTGCGGCGCTCCTGGTCCTCCTCAAGGTCATCCAGGGCTTCTCCACCGGCGGCGAGTACGCCGGCGCCACCACGTTCGTCAGTGAATATGCCGCCGACAAACGCCGCGGCTTCTTTGCCAGCTTCCTGGACCTGGGCAGCTACCTGGGCTTCGCCATCGGCGCCGCCCTGGTATCAGTCCTGCAGCTGACCCTGGGCCAGGGCACCATGGAGGAGTGGGGATGGCGCATCCCGTTCCTCGTGGCCGGCCCGCTGGGCATCATCGCCGTGTACTTCCGGAGCAAGATCGAGGAATCGCCGCAGTTCCAGGCCACCCTTGATGCCCAGGAAGAGCATGCCCGGACCGCGTCCGAAGGTGAAACCGCACAGGCCAAGGGCCCCGTCGGTATCATCAAGGCCCACTGGCGCCCCATCATCGTCGCCATGGTGGTTGTTGCCGCCGCCAACACGGCAGGTTACGCGCTGACGTCCTACATGCCCACGTACCTGACGGACTCCAAGGGCTACGACGAAGTTCACGGCACGCTGCTGACCATCCCCGTGCTGGTGGTCATGAGCCTCTGCATCCCGCTGACCGGCAAGCTCTCCGACCGGATCGGCCGCCGGCCCGTGCTCTGGATCGGCGCGGTCAGCACCATCGTCCTGGCCATTCCGGCCTTCATGCTGATCGGTATTGGACAGATCTGGTCCACCCTTGCCGGACTGGCGCTCATTGCGTTCCCCGTGACCTTCTACGTGGCCAACCTGGCCTCGGCGCTCCCGGCCCAGTTCCCCACGTCCAGCCGGTACGGTGCCATGGGCATCGCCTACAACTTCGCGGTAGCCATCTTCGGCGGCACTACCCCGTTCATCGTGGCCGCGCTGATCGGCGCCACCGGCAACGACATGATGCCCGCATACTACCTGATGGCCACGTCCCTGGCCGGTGCCATCGCCATCTACTTCCTGAAGGAATCCGCCAACCGCCCGCTCCCGGGATCGATGCCCAGCGTCGACACCCAGGCCGAGGCGAAGGAACTGGTGGCCACCCAGGACGAGAACCCGCTGATCAACCTGGACGAGCTGCCGTTCGACACCCATGACGGCACCGACCCTCACTCCCACCGCGGGGTCCCGGCCAGGGCGTAGTCCCGCCGGCCGGCCGGGCATTCTTGTAGCCCACGCTCACAGGCCCGTCCCGCGTGGTTCCTTGGGGAACCACGCGGGACGGGCCTTTGCGTGCCCGCCTGATGTCCCCTTATGACTGACCGCATATGACGGTGCCCGCGGCGCGGTGGTACTTTCACAAGGGCCCCCGGGCTGCTGTGCCCCCACCAAAACAGGACAGGTCGACCATGAAGCGCGTCAAGGAGCAGGTGCGCGCACTGCACCGGCTCGAACCCGCCAACGGAGACCACCTTGCCGCCCTCCGCGTGGCCATCAGCGTGGCTGTCCCCTCGTTGCTCCTGCTGGCCCTGGGCCGCGCGGACCTCATCATCTACGCCGTCTTCGGCGCGCTGACCGGCATGTACGGCCGGCAGGAACCGCACCAGCTGCGGCTCCGCCACCAGGGCCAAGGTGCCCTGGTACTGCTCACCGGCGTGGCCGTGGGCGTAACCCTGTCCATCAACCACATCCATTCCTGGTGGCTGGTGGCCGTGGAAGCCACACTGGCCGGCGTAGGCTCGGTCTACGCGGACAGGGTGCGGCTGAAACCTAACGGGCCCTTCTTCGGGATCCTCGCCCTGGGTGCCTGCGCTTCCGTTCCCACCGCGGTCCCCTGGTACGCCGCCCTGCTTATCGCAGCGGGATCGTCGGTGTTTTCCATCCTGGTTGGATTCAGCGGCTGGGTGCGGCGGCGGTCCTGGGAGCCAGGGGCCACCCGGAGCGTTCCGCGCCGTTCGGCGGCGGGGCGCCGGGAGTTGTCGGTGCACGCCGCCCGGTACGTCCTGGCGGTGGGTGCTGCCGGGACGGTGGGCGTCATCAGCGGCAGCGGCCACCCGCACTGGGCCATGGCCGCAGCCGCCGTACCGCTCGCCGGTGCAGACCTCCCCAGCAGCGTCCGGCGGGGTGTCCACCGCATCGTGGGGACGTTCATTGGGCTGGGCGTCACCGCCGTCGTCCTCATTCCCGGGCCGTGGACCCTGTCCGCGCTGTACCCGGCCCTGCAGGAGCCGGTGCACCGGGGTGTGGTGCTGGCCCTGCTGGTGATCCTCTTCCAGTTCGCCACTGAACTGTTCATGACCCGGCACTACGGCCTGGCCATGGTCTGGTTCACCCCTGTCATCCTGCTGATGACCCAGCTGGCCTCCCCCATTGGACCGAGGGTCCTGATCCTTGAGCGGGCCGTGGAGACGCTGGTGGGCGCGCTGCTGGGGATCCTGGTGGTGGTGGCCGTCCGCAGGTCCGGTTCGAGGCCGCAGAAGGGGATTCCCCGGCTTCGAGGCAGGACCTCCGGCCTACTTCGGCTTCCGCGCCGGCCCGGCCATTAGCCGCGCCGGAGCCACCTTGGCCACCGCTGCCACCACTTTGTAGCGCTTGGACGGGATGGACACCGCCTTGCCGCGCTCGTTGTCCGCCAGGCCTTCCCGGACCACCCGCTCCGCCCGCAGCCACGTCCAGGACGGGGCCACCGATTTGTCCATCCCCATCCGGTCGTGGAATTCGGTGTGGGTGAACCCAGGGCAGACAGCGGTGACCTTGACGCCGCGCTTGCGGTAGGCCAGGTTTGCCCACCGGCTGAAACTCACCAGCCACGCCTTCGCAGCCGAGTAGGTGCCGCGCGGCAGGAATGCCGCCACGCTGGCCACATTGATGATCCTGCCGTCCCCGCGTTCCAGCATGCCCTTGAGGGCCGCGTGGGTAAGTACCATGGACGTTTCCGCGTGCAGCTTGAGGTGGCTCGCCTCCTCCGCCGGGTGGTTGTCCTCGAAGTTGTGCAGCAGGCCGATCCCGGCGTTGTTCACCAGGATCCCCACCGGCCGCGCAGGGTCCTTCAGGCGTTCGACGACGGCGGCGACGTCGTCATCCTTCGTCAGGTCCGCGGCGAGCACCTCAGCTGAGATGCCATAGCTGCGCTGGAATTCCTCCGCCGTTGCCGCAAGCCGGGAGGCGTTGCGCGCCACCAGCACCACGTCATGCCCCTGCGCGGCGAGTTGCTTTGCGAATTCGTGGCCCAGGCCGGCGCTGGCGCCGGTGACGAGTGCTGTGGTTCGGGTGCTGGTTGGCGTCATGCTGCAAGCCTAGCCAGCGGGAGCATGCTGTGGGCCGCTAGGCTGGTACCGCCGGCAGCCGGCCGGGCTGCTGCCGTGAGGGGGAAACATGGAACAGCAACACTCCGGGGCGCTCGGATTCCGCGAAGTGGACACACACGGACAACCCGTAGCGCCTGAAGCAGACGGTGCTGAGCCGGCAGGGACGCCAAGGTCATGGCCGGCGCCCAACCCGTTCATCGTGGCGCTGTGGCTGCTGTGCGCCGCAATGATTGCCGGCGGAGCGTCGGCGCTGCTGAACAACCCCATGTCCGTGTCCATGGGAGACCGGGCCACGTTCGACTATCTCGTGTTCGCCTTTGCCCCGCAGGGGATTTCCGGCGGGATTGCCGTCCTGATTGCCCTGCTGTTCTGGCACGCCTGGACTTGGCAGCGCCGGCGGGGCTGGAACCGGAGATGAGGCCCTGACTTGTGCACCAAATAATAAGCATGCTTTGCTTATGGTGACAGATGAACCTCCGCAAGCAGTTCGCGGCGGGACTGCCACCGCCGGCGGTTCCGTGAAGAAGCCCAAGGAAGAACATAATGACCACCGCAATGGAACACCAGCTGACGGCGTCCGGGGAAGGCACCCAAACAGCTGGCCCGGCCTTGTCCACCACCGTACCCGTGGACGCCGGCCTGCTGATGACCTTGAACTCGCGCATGCACTGCCGTACACCGATGCAGCGCGTCGATCCGGACGAACTTCCGGTCCGGCAGCCCGTCTACGTGGACGGCAACACCGTCGTTGCCCTGCGTCCCGGCTCCGTGCCGGAGAGCATCGTCACCTACCGTTGCGCGTGCGGCTTCACCATTGACGATCCGGGAACCGTAGCGGCAGTCAGCGACCAGGCCCTGGCAAGCTGACCACCGCCGGCACTCATGCCGGCGTCCTGGGATCATCCCTCCGGCCAGTCGACAAACTGCTCGTAGCCTTCGTGCTTGCGAAGGTAGCTGGAAATAAACGGGCAGTGCGGGATGATCCGCTTGCCCGTGGCCACCACGTCATCCAGGGCAAAGTGCGCCAGGACCTTTCCCAGCCCCTGGCCCTCAAACTCCCGGCCGGTTTCGGTGTGGGTGAAGTCGATGTGCCCTGGAAGGTCGTGGAAGAAGGCCTGCACCGCGAGCTGTCCGTCCACCAGGAGCTCGTACCAATGCTGCTCGTCGTTGCGCCTCAGCGAGACGTTGGCGGTGAACTTGTCCTCCGCGGACGTGGTGTTCTCGGTCATGCTTCGACACTGGCACTACTTCAGTCCGCTGGCAATGGTCCATCGGCCATGGCGGCGCCGGAATGCCCGCCGGCGGCCCAGCGGTGAACCCCGCAGCAACAGGAGGGCCACCGAGAAACACACTGTTCCGGCTGCCAGCAGTCCCAGCGACAGTCCGCTGAGCGCGGCATCGGCCACCGGGATGAAGACCACCACGACGGCGGCCCCCGCCATGGCGGGCCGGCAGCGGATGGTGGCGGCCGGCGTCGTCCGGTCCTCCAGGCGGCCGAAGGCTACGGCCACCGGCAGGAGCAGGATGACCAGCGCCAGCACCACCAGGGGCCGTGACCACCACCATGCGGCGGTGCCGGCGCCGGGCTTGGGAAACGGCACCAGGAGCAGCAACCCCGACATTGCGCCCAGCAACGGCAGGTGCCACAGGTACACCGTCAGGGACCGGCTGCCCGCCATGGCCACGAGGCGGCCAATCCAGCGGACCTCGGCGAGCGCCGCCAGGACAGGCCGTGCCAGTTCCATCACGGCCAGCTGGGAAACGCCCAAGAGGACCAGGGTGAGGTTGGGTGGATTGAGGTTCACCAGCATGTTGCCGGTGTACAGCCCCAGCCCCGTCACTAAGCCCAACGCAAGGTTTGCTGCCAGCGCGATGGCCAGCAGGCCGGAACGGGAAAGCCGGGCCGTCCAGCCGTCGGCCGCCAGGAAGCCCAGTTGCTGCACTGCGCACCAGACGAACACCAGGTTCGCGTAGGCAAGGTTCGGCAGCGCCTCCCGGAGGCAATCCACGGCAACCACGAGGCCGAGGAGCAGACCGAGCGCCAGCCAGGGGGAACGCGCATGGAGCGCCGCCAGGACCGGAATGTTCAACTGCGCCGCGAGGTACGCCGCCAGGAACCACAGCGGCATGCCGGCGCCGGTGGCCATGAGCTGGACCACCTGCTGGTCCACCCCGAGGGCACGGGCCAAGGACAGTCCCAGGACCATCGCCGCGAGCAGCGCAGTGGCCGGACGGACCAGGCGCAGGAGCCGTGCACGGAGGAACTGGGCCGCCGTCCCGCCCCGCGCCTTCAGCCGGCGCCAGGACTGCAGCCCGGTCACACCCCCGGTAACGAAGAACAGGGGCATCACCATGAAGATCCAGATGACCGGGACAAACCAGTCCTGGTCGCCAAGGGTGTTCTCCGTTGTCACGGTCCCGTCCGGGTGGAGGACCGGACTGACCATCATGGAATGCCCCACCACCACCAATGCCAGGCAGACGAAGCGGACAAGGTCGATCGCCGGATCACGGTCCGCCGTGTCCGCCCCGGTTCCTGTCCCCCGCCCTACGGTGCTGCGCATGGGACCTGCAACGATTCGACGCTGCCCACGGCTCTATTGTGCCCCCGTTACCTGCCCGGTTTGAGGACTTCCGTCCCTTCTGCCGCTATTGCAGCACTGCCAGCAGTCCGAGTACGACGGCGAGCAGCGGCGTGGTGCCTTGGGTTGCGGCCGCGCGGAGGTACTTGCGTCCGGTGAGCGCCAGGACGGCGGCCGCCAGCAGCATGGAGCCGCAGCAGCTGAAGATGAGGGTCCAGCCTGCCACGGCCTGCGCCGATCCGGCACCGGCGAAAGCCACAAGGCCCACGCCGGTCAAGGCCCCAATGGCCAGGAACAGGTTGTAGAAGCCTTGGTTGTACGCCAGGGACTTGGTGGTTTCGGCGTCCGGCTGGGAGGCGACCCCGAACCGTTTCCACGTGGCGGGCCGGGTCCAGGTGAGGGACTCCATGGTGAAGATGAAGACGTGCAGCGCGCCGGCGAGGAAGGCAAAAAGAAGGGAGGCCAGGATCATGGCTCGATCCTAGCCTCCCCCCTCACCGCGACTGTCCTATCGCGCCAGCGTGGCCAGCGTGGTGCCGGCAAACCCCTTCGCCGACTGGTTCCACAGCGCCAGCAGGCCCTGGAGGTTTTCACCGTCGGCGCGGTGGGCGGGAAGCTGGTCCTGGAGGGTGGCCAGCACGCCGGTCCGCAGTTCGGTGTTGAAGTTGACCTTGCCCACGTTCATGGCCGCGGCTTTGACCAGTTCTTCGGCCGGGATGCCGGAGGCACCGTGCAGCACCAGCGGGATGTGGATCCGCGCCGCGATGTCCTGCAGAACGTCCCAGCGCAGCCTGGGCTCGCCCTTGTACTTGCCATGGACGTTGCCCACGGCGACGGCCAGCAGTTCCGCGCCGGTGCGGGACACGAAGTCCTCCACCTGCGCGGAGTCGGTCAGGCCCGCCACGTCGACGCCGGACTGGCCGGGCTCGAAAGCACGGTCCTCGTCCCCTGCCAGGCCGCCCAGCTCCGCCTCGAGCACCACGTCTGCGCCCAGGAGGGCCCGGGCCGCCCGGACCAGCGCAATGTTGTCCTCATACGGGAGGGACGAACCGTCGGCGAGGACGGAATCCGCCCCTGCCGCGACGGCTTCGGCCATGACTTTCAGGTCTGAAGCGTGGTCCAGCTGCAAGGCGACCGGCACGGCGGCAGAATCCGCCAGGCCCCGGAGGGCGGCAATAAGGCGGAGTCCATTCGGGGTGGCGGCAGTCTTGGGGGCCACCAGCAGGATCACGCCCCGGCCGGATTCCTCGGCGGCGGCCACCACTGCCAGCGCGGTGGTGAAGTCGTAGCAGGTGAAGGCCGGCACGGCGGAGCCCTGCTGGAGGGCGGAGGTGACCAAGTGGTCCAGTCGGGTATGCATCAGGCGCCCAGGCCTCCCACCAGGATCCAGGCCACGAAGGTCAGCGCGAAGCCGGCCAGGCCCAGGATGGTGGTCAGGACGGTCCAGGTCTTGAGGCCGTCGGACACCGTCAGGCCGTAGTACCGGACTACGACCCAGAAGCCGGCGTCCGTCACATGGGACAGGCCAAGGGCACCGAAACCGATGGCGATGACGATCACGGCGATCTGGGCCGGGCTGTAGCCCCCGCCGCTGACCGCGGCGGACAGCAGGCCGGTGGTGGTCACGATGGCCACGGTGGCTGAACCCTGGGCAGCGCGAAGGGCCAGCGAGATGATGAAGCCAAGGAGCAGCAGCGGCACACCGAGGGTGTCCAGGGTCTTGGAGAGGGCGCCGCCGATGCCGGAAACCTGCAGGACGTTGCCGAACACGCCGCCGGCGGCCACCACCATCAGGATCGAGGCGATGGGGGGCAGGGAGCCCTCGAAGATTTCGCCGGTTTCCTTGAAGGACCAGCCGCGGCGGACAGCCAGCAGGAAGAAGGACAGCGCCACGGCCACCAGCAGGGCCAGGAAGGGGTTGCCGATGAAGGAAGCGAGGCCGTACAGCGGATCGGACTTGGGGATGACGAGCGTGCCCACGGTGCCAAGCAGGATCTGCACGATGGGCGCTGCGATCAGGAAGATAATCAGGCCGGGGCGCGGCGGTGCGACGGCGGCGGCGCCGGGACCGTCGTGGCCTACCTTGACCAGTGACTTGGAACCGAACTCTTCAATCTGGGTCTTCACCGCGGGCAGCAGTTCGTAGTCCTTGCGGTTCATGATGGAAGCCACCCAGTAGGACAGGAAGCCCAGCGGCACGCAGATCAGGAGCGAGATCAGCGCGATCAGTCCGATGTCGGCGCCGAGGACGCCCGCGCCGGCAACGATTCCCGGGTGCGGCGGGACAGCCACGTGGATGGAGAGCATGATGCCGGCCATGGGCAGCCCAAACTTGACCGGGTGCACCTTGGCGATCTTGGCGAAGGCGTACACGATAGGCACCAGCACGATGATGCCCACCTCGAAGAAGACGGGAATGGCCACCAGGAAGCCGACGGCGGTCAGCGCCACGGCCACGCGGCGGGCCCCGAGCTTGCGGGTGAAATGGTCGGCGAGGGACTGGACACCGCCGGACACCTCGATCATGCGGCCCAGTACTGCGCCGAGCGCAATCAGGATGGCGACCTTGCCCATGGTGCTGCCCACACCGCTGGAGACCACAGTGAAGATGTCCTGCAGCGGAATGGTGGCGGCGACGGCCACCAGAATGCTGACCGTCAGCAGGGCCACGAAGGCCTGGACCTTGAAGCGGATGATCATCACCAGCAGGATGGCGATGCCCACCGCTGCGATGGTGAGCAGTACCGGGGTGCCCAGCTCAACGGCGGGCTTGATGGCCGGGGCATCGGCCGCCCGCTGCAGCAGCGGGTTCATCAGGTGGTTCACAGGGGGATGTCTCCTTTGACGTGCCGGTCCCGGGGCAGGGCGGCATCAGGGAATGGTGGGGTGGGGATAAACGTTGCGGGACTGCGCCGGCAGCGCTGGGAGGGACGACGACGGCGGAGGGGGGACCGCCGTCGTCGTACCTTTTGCCGCAAGGGCAGGAGGGTGGCTTATCAGGTGCGCTGGGCTACTTGGTGCGCTTTGCCGGCGCGACCACCTTGATGACGGCGGAGTCATCGGCGGCGGCGAGGCCCTGGGCCTGGCCCAGCAGGTAGAGCTGTTCGGCGGCGGCGGCAACGGGGGCTGCCAGGCCTGCGGCGCGGGTGGCCTTGCCCACGATGCCCATGTCCTTGACGAAGATGTCCAGGCGGGACAGCACCTCGGCGCCTTCCTCGTCGTAGGCCTCGAGGATGCGCGGGCCGCGGTTGGAGAGCATGAAGGAACCTGCCGCGCCTGCTTCCAGGGCGGCGAGGGTCTTGGCCTGGTCCAGCCCCAGGGCGTCGGCAAGGGCCAGGGCCTCGGCAGCGGCGGCAATGTGGACGCCGCACAGGAGCTGGTTGACCGTCTTCAGCGCTTGGCCGTCGCCGGGGTTGTCGCCCACCACGGTAAGCGTGGAGGCGAGCAGGTCCAGGGCGGGCGCGGCCTTTTCCCGGGCTTCGGGGGAAGCACCCACGACGATCAGCAGGTCGCCTTCACCGGCGCGCTTGGGACCGCCGGAGAGCGGGGCATCCACCAGGTCCACGCCGTATTCGGCCAGCTTGGCCACGGTGGCGGGGATGGCGTCGGTGCCCACCGTGCTGCCAAGGATCACCACGGCGCCGGGCTCCAGCACGGAGGCCACGCCGTTCTCGCCGAAGAGGACGTCGTTGAGCTGCTCGCCGTTGCGGACTGCCAGGAGGACGGCGTCGGCACCCTTGGCGGCTTCCCGGGCTGTGGTGAAGGTGGCAATCCCGGCTTCCCGGGCCAGCTCCAGGCGGGGCTCGGCGATGTCGAAGCCGTGGACGGTCAGCTGGGAAGCCAGGCGGGTGGCCATGGGCAGGCCCATGGCCCCGAGGCCTAGGACGGTGACGGTGTAGTTGCTGGTCATGGTGTTCTCCATTGAATTCTTGCGGGGCTTCTAGAAAGTACTGCTGAGCTTGCGGGTGACCTGGGCCAGGGAATCGTCGTCGCCCACGTTGCCGGCGAAGACGATGTACGGGATGCCCTTGGCGGGACCGTCCACGGGCTCCCAGAGGCTGACGATGCCGGGCAGCATGGGTCCGCGCACGATCGCGTGGCGGATTTCCAGTCCGTGGGCTGCGACGTCCGAGGACGTGATGCCGCCCTTGGCGATGACGAACCGCGGCGGGAAGGTCTTCAGGGTCCGGTTGACCACGGCGACGACGGCGGCGGACACCGTACGGGCGATCCGCAGGCTTTCGGCGGGGTCGTCGGTCTTGATCAGCAGGCGGCTGGTGTGGACGATGACGTCCCCGGCGTGGAGGGCCTCGACGACGGCGTCCACGGTCTGGTCCAGGTGGGCTTTAGCGTCCGGTTCGGCACCGAGGAGCTTCTCGACGTCGATCTCAATGATCCGCGCGGAGCCGTGCTCCGCGGTGAGGACGTTGAGCTGGCGCGTGGTGACGCCGACGTGCGAGCCCACCACGATCAGGCCGCCGGCCCCGGACGGGGTGTTGCCGGCGTAGGCCTCCCCGGCCGTGAGTGCGGTGCGTACTTCCTGGCCGATGCGGCCGCGGACGAACGGCGGGCCAACGCGGTACAGGAGCTTCTTCCCGCGGCGCTCGGCTTCTTCCAGGCCCAGGGCCAGCGCGCGGAAGTCGTTCTCGGTGACAATGTCCGCGACGATGGGGGTGGAATCGGTGGCCGGCTCGATGGCATCGGCGATCGCCTTGGCGGAGATGGCCGGGTCCTGCGCGGAGGCACCTGCACGGATGATGTTCAGGTCCAGGACGATCACGGAGTCTGCCGGGAACCGGCCCTGTGACTTCTCTGCGATGTAGTCGGCCATGACGGACGTAGTGAAGCCGAAGGAGGCGTCCTTGGCGAACTCCGTCTCGGAGACGGGGACCAGGGTTCCCGCCGCGTCACCGGTGCCGCGCATGTAATGGACGCCGCCAATGGTGAGCCGGCCGGCGTCGGGGAAGGCGGGGACCAGGACGACGCCGTCGGTCTTTTCGCCGCTGACTTCGGCAACCGTGGCTGCGATGACGTCCGGCTCCAGGGGGAAGTGGCCGCGGAGGGTGGAATCGCTCCGGCTGACGAATCCCAGCCGAAGACCGGAACCGGCGGACTCCGCCGAACCTGCCGCTTCAAGCGCGTTGCGGACCACTTCCTCGTTGCGGGCTGCAGCCTCGGCCGGGTCGAGGCTGCGGGTGTTGGTCAGGACATACACGGCGGGCTTGCCCTGGCCGAAGGCCCAGGTGAAATCTTCCACGTCCCAGCGGGTGAGTACCGGCAGGTCAGCCACGGACTGCGTGCCTGTGGGGTCGTCGTCGAGCACTACCAGGACGCGGGGAACGTCCGCGTTGGAAGCGGCCAGCGTGGCAGCAACCAGCCCGGCGGGAATCTCGAGGTCTGCCGGATAGGCGGCCAGAACGTCTGCTTCATGCGTCACAGTGCACTCCGTTGTGTAGCGATCCGGCTCGCGGATCCTGATGTAAAGAAAACTGTAAGATGTCAGACATCTTGCATTCGAAAATTAGTGTGGCACACGGCATACGGACGCGCAAGTACACTTGTCTGACATATCCGCCAGGAGTCGGCCGGACAGAGTGATCGGGGGGAACATGGCAAGGAAGTCGCTGGTGGGCGTGGTGGCCGATGAGCTGCTGGACCGCATCATCGAAGGCGAGTTTCCGCCCGGTTCCGTCGTTCCCGGCGAGCATGAGCTGAGCGCCCGCCACGAAGTCAGCCGCATGACCGTGCGCGAGGCCATGAAGACACTGCAGGCCCAGCGCATCCTCAGCGTGGAGCGGGGCAGGGGTACCTTCGTCAATCCCTTGAGCCGCTGGGCCTCGCTGGAAGCCGTACTCCGGGCCGCGTCGGAGGGCAAGAACGACGCCGATGCCTCCATCCAGCTCATCGAGCTGCGCAGGATGCTCGAAACGGGCGCCTGCGAACTGGCGGCCGGACGGATTGTCGAGGAGGACATCACATCCCTCTTCAACTACATTGCGGCGATGAAGGCCGCCCATGGCATTAACGACGTCGCAGCCTTCGTGGAAGCCGACCTCGCCTTCCACGACGTCATCCTGCGCGCCTCCGGCAACGTGTTCGTCTCTGTCCTCTTCGAGCCGCTGCACCGCGTCCTGGAAAAGCGCAGGGCCGAGACCTCCGCCGTTCCGGCAATCCAGGAGCACGCAATCGGCCACCACCAGAACATCGCCGAAGCGCTGGAGTCCCGCGATGCCGCCCGCTCACGCCAGGCCATGGATGCGCACATGCAGCAAACGCTCGATGACCTGAAGCAGCTGGTCCTGGACGCCAAGTAGCCGCTGTGCCCGCGGTTCCCGTTGCCATGGGACCCTGTTCAACGCTCCCGCAGGCCCACTAGGCTTCAGGGACGGCCCGCAACCGGGAGCATCGACGATCACGAGGAGCGAAGTTGTCCAACCACACTTACAGCATTTCTGAAATTGTCGGCACCTCTACCCAGGGAGTGGACGACGCCGTCCGCAACGGGATTGCCCAAGCCTCCAAGACCTTGCGGAACCTCGACTGGTTCGAGGTGAAGGAGGTCCGCGGCCACCTTGAGGACGGGAAGATCGCGGACTGGCAGGTGACCATCAAAATCGGTTTCCGGCTGGAAGAACACTAGGCCACGCAAACTGACCCGCAGCCGGCACCTTTCCAGCGCCGGCTGCGGGTCAGTCCTGTTTCAGGCGCCCCTAGTTCGCGGTGCCCGGGCTGCGCCGCCGCCATACGGTGGGCACGCCGTCAAACGCCGGAAAGACATGGCCTTCGAAGAAGGACAGGACGGTGTGTGGGTCCAGGTCCGGGCTCCAAAGACCCGAAGCCGGGCAGTGCGAACCGGTAGCGGTGGACGCGGCGCCGGCGGATGCCTGGCGTTCCTTCAGCAGGGCGATGCGTTTCATCGTTGAGACCATCCTGGGTGTAAAAAATGGGCGTGGGTAAGCATGTACTCCCACCCTAGGAAAAGGCCGGCCGCCCACCAATGGGCGGCTGGCCAGAATCAACCCACTTCGATGGACGAATGTACAGTGGCCCACACCCGGGTCCCGCCAGGACGGACCGCTCAGCCCGCGGCTTCGGCCTGGGTGGCGGCAGCGGCGTCCCGTTCCGGGTCCAGGTCCGGCCCGGCGCCGAGGCTTCCCAGCAGGGCCAGCGCGTCCGACGACGGCGACCCCGGCCGGGCGGAATACACCCTCAGCGTCTGGTCGGGATCCTCCGGCAGGACCAGGTTTTCAAAGTTCAGTTCCAGGTCCCCCACGGACGGATGATGCAGCCGGATGGTCCCGGCAGCCCGCGTGGCCACACGGTGCCCCGCCCACCACTGGCGGAAGTGTTCGCTGTGGACAGCCAGTTCGCCCACCAGATGGCTGGCCTGGGGATCATTGGGGTGCCGGCCCACGTCCAGCCGCAGGGATCCTGCCGCTTCGGCGGCAACCGTCTTCCAGTCCCTGAACAGCTCCCGCGCCGCGGGGTCCAGGATGGTCCAGCGGGTCAGGTTGCGCTCTGCGGGGGGCAACGAAGGGAAGTCGGTGAACAGGAGGAAGGCCATCCGGTTGCCGGCCAGGACATCGTTCCGGCGGCCCAGCACCATGGCGGGAACCTCCCCCACCGCGTCCAGGAGCTGGCGCAGCGCGGGCCGGACACCCTGAGCAGCGTTGGCACCGGGCTCGCGGGGAGCACCGGCGCAGTTCTCGAGCAGGTCCAGCATGTGCGCGTGCTCGCTGCTGTCCAGCCGGAGGGCCCTGGCTACGGCGTCCAGGACCGTGCGGGACGGGTGGATGTTCCGGCCTTGCTCCAGCCGGACGTAGTAGTCGGTGCTGACGCCGGCAAGCCGCGCCACTTCCTCCCGCCGCAGGCCCGGAACCCTGCGTGCCCCTGTGGTGGGTCCCGTCCCGGCGACATCCGGGCTCAGCCGGGACCGCATGGCTTTGAGGAATTTTCCGAACTCGGCGCTTTGACCCATGCAGACCATTGTGCCTGCGTGGGACGGCGCGCTCTACCACGAAGGTAGGACTGGCAGTCCTAGGAAAAACAGGAACAGCCTTGCCTGCTGACTTGCTGGACCGAAATGCATAGGCTCAGGAATGAGCCAGTGGAAACCGATTTCTCTTCCGCGGGGCAGCCGGCAGCAAACTCCGGCACCACCTTCCAAAAGGAGCACTCCCATGTCAGAGCTGACACTCAACAACGGCGTCACCATCCCCCAGCTTGGCTTCGGTGTTTTCCAGGTCCCGCCGGAAGATACCCAGCGGACCGTGGAGGACGCCCTGGAAGCGGGCTACCGCCACATCGATACCGCAGCCGCCTACCGGAACGAAGCAGGAGTCGGGGCAGCCCTCGCCGCCACAGGCATCGCACGCGAGGACATCTTCGTCACCACCAAGTTGCGCAACGGCGAACAGGGCAGGGCGCAGGAGGCATTCCAGAACAGCCGCAAGGCACTGGGCCTGGACTTCATCGACCTCTACCTCATCCACTGGCCGGTTCCGTCGCAGGGCCTCTTCGTCCAGGCATGGAAGGAGATGGAACGGCTTTACGAGAACAAGGAAATCCGCGCCATCGGAGTCTCCAACTTCCTCTCCGACCACCTGGACACCCTGCTGCAATCCACCGAAACCGTGCCGGCCGTCAACCAATTCGAGCTGCACCCCAGCTACCAGCAGGCAGACCTTGCCGCCAAATGCCGCGATTTGGGAATCGCCGTCGAGGCGTACAGCCCCCTGGGGCAGGGCGGGGACCTCAATGGAAACGCCGTCACCGCGATCGCCGCCGCCCACGATGCCACCACCGCCCAGGTGGTGCTCGCCTGGCACCTGGCCAGCGGCAACATCGTCATTCCCAAGTCCGCGAACCCTGCCCGCATCCGGGAAAACTTCGCGGCTTCGTCCCTGAAGCTGTCCGCGGACGAAATCTCCGCCATCACCGCACTGGAGACCGGCGCGCGCATTGGCTCCGATCCCGCCGTCGCCTCCTTCACCCAGATGTAGGTTCCAGCCTGCCCAACCACCGGCTTGGCAGGCTTACCCGTTGAAAGGATTTTCCATGCAGTACACCCATCTGGGCCGCTCCGGCCTGAAAGTCTCCCGCCTCTGCCTGGGCACCATGAACTTCGGACCGCAGACGGAGGAAGCGGACGCCCACAGCATCATGGACTCGGCCCATGAAGCAGGCATCAACTTCTTCGACACCGCCAACGTCTACGTCGGAGCCGACCACCGCGGCTGGACCGAAGAAATCATCGGGCGGTGGTTCGCCAAGGGCGGCGAGCGCCGGGAGCACACCGTCCTGGCCACCAAGCTCTACGGCACCATGACGGACCGCCCCAATGAGTCGAAGCTCTCCGCGCTGAACATCCGCCGCGCCCTCGATGCCAGCCTCAAGCGCCTGCAGACTGACTACATCGATGTCTACCAGTTCCACCACATTGACCGCGACACCCCGTGGGATGAGATCTGGCAAGCCATCGAGGTGGCAGTGCAGCAGGGCAAGATCCTGTACTCGGGGAGCAGCAACTTCGCCGGCTGGCACATCGCCCAGGCCCAGGAAGCAGCGCGCCGACGTAACTACACCGGCCTGGTCAGCGAGCAGTCCATCTACAACCTGTTCATGCGCCAGGTGGAACTGGAAGTCATCCCGGCGGCACAGCAGTACGGGCTGGGCCTCATTCCCTGGTCGCCGCTGCAGGGCGGACTGCTGGGCGGGGTACTGAAGAAGGAACGCCAGGGCGTCCGCCGCACCGAAGGACGGGCCGCGGAAACGCTGAAGAAGCATGAGGGCCAGATCCGCGAGTACGAGGACTTCGCGGACGAACTGGGCCACGAACCCGGCGACGTGGCCCTGGCGTGGCTCCTGCACCAACCCGCGGTGACGGCGCCGATCGTGGGCCCACGCACGCAGGAACAGTTGGACGCCGCCATCCGCGCACTGGATGTCACCCTTGGCGCCGACGCCCTCAAGCGGTTGGACGACATCTTCCCCGGGCACCGTACGGCACCGGAAGACTACGCATGGTGAGCCCAACCGCCACGGAGACGGTGGCGCCGAGGAGCATCCTCTTCATCGGCGGCACCGGGGTCATCAGCGCGGCGGCGGCAGAACGCGCCGCCACGCTGGGCCACCGGCTGACAATTTTGAACCGCGGCCAGTCAGGCAGGCCTGCCCCTGAAGGCGCGGAAGTGCTGCACGCGGACGTCCGTGACGCAGCGGCTGTGCGGGAGGTGCTGGGCGGGAGGGAGTTCGACGCCGTGGCGGACTTCATCTCCTACACTCCGGACCAGGCGCAAACCAGCATGGAGTTGTTCCGGGAGCGGACGGGCCAGTACGTGTTCATCAGTTCGGCCTCCGCATACCAGAAGCCGCCCACCAGGCTCCCGATCCTCGAGTCCACGCCTTTGAAGAACCCCTTCTGGCAATACTCCCGGGACAAGATCGCGTGCGAGGAGCTACTCTTCAGGGCCTACCGGGAGGACGACTTTCCGCTGACGGTGGTGCGTCCGTCGCACACCTACGACCGCACCAAGATCGCCATGGTGGGCGGCTGGACTGACATTCACCGGATGCGCGCCGGGCTGCCGGTCATGGTCCACGGCGACGGCACTTCCCTGTGGACGCTGACGCACAGCAGGGACTTCGCCAAGGCGTTCGTGGGCCTGCTCGGCCGGCCGCAGGCAGTCGGTGAAAGCTACACCATCACCTCCGACGAGTACCTGCCCTGGAACCAGATCTACCGGCTCTTCGCGAGGGCGGCCGGCGCCAAGGAACCCGAACTGGTCCACGTGGCGTCCGAAACCATCGCCGCCCACGACTCCGAACTGGGTTCCAACCTCCTGGGCGACCGGTCCCATTCGGTGGTCTTCGATAACGCCAAGATCAAGTCCCTGGTCCCGGACTACACGGCCACGATCCCGTTCGCGGACGGTGCACGGGAGATTGTTGAGTGGTACGACAGCCACCCGGAGCTGCAGCAGGTCAACGAGGCCTTCATGCAGCTCTCGGACAAGCTCACCGGCTGGGCGCGGCAGGGCGCCTGAGCCTGCGCTGCAGTCACCGCTGGGTCCTCCCGCATCCAGCGGTGGCCCGGCGGCGCCTGCCGGCTGTGCTAATTTCGGCGCATGACGTTGCCCCCTTCAGAACAGCCCGTCGACAAACCTGTCGCCGCCGCCATCGCGCTCCTGGCCGGCCAGGGTTTCGATGCAACGTCCGTTGAGGAACTTGCCGAAGCCTCGGGCATGAGCCGCAGCACGTTCTTCCGACGCTTCGGGTCAAAGGAGGACGTGGTCTTCGCCGACCACGAACGGATCCTGCGCCAGGTGAATGACCGGCTCGCGGAATCCAGGCTCGAGCCCCTGGCCGCCGTCGCGGACGCGGCACTGCTGGTCTTCGAACACCATGTGCGGAACCGCGATACGTCCCGGGCCCGGTATGGGCTCCTGCAGGCGGTTCCGGCCCTCAGGGACCGGGAACTGGTCACGTCGCACCGGTACGAGCGGGCATTCCTGCAATACCTGAACGAACGGCTGCCGCAGGACGGGCGGAGCGGGTACAAGGCCGTGGCCTTCGCCGCAGCCGTGGTAGCCGTGCATAATGCCTTCCTCCGGCAATGGCTCCGCGCCTCGCCCGACCCCGCGGATGCTGGGGATGGGGACCGGAAAAGGGCCGCAGCCCTCGCCGCCGAACTTCGTACCCTGGCAGAAACCTTCCGGCCCGCACTCCTTGGTGCCGCCGCCGCCGCACAACCCACGCCGACCGTCGTCGTCACCGTTCTCCCGGGCCAGGCCGGCAGGGAAGCGATCGCCCAGGCCGTCCTCGACGCCCTTCCCTAGCTCGCTGCCGCCGCCGTGGTACTCAGTTTCTTGACGTGGAACTGCGTTTCATAGCATCCTTGAACCGTGTGGTGCACGCCACACGGCCCCGGCCCCAGCGCCGCCGCTGATTCAAAGGATGCAGATACATGACGACGTCGTCACCCAGCCTCGCGCCCACCGGCACCGGAGACCCTGCCGGCTTCCCGTCCGGGACGGTAGAGCCGGAGTATGTCCTGACCGAAGCCCTCGGGACGGACCCCGCATCCATCCTGGCCGGCGTCAGCGACGAGGACCGCAGGTACTGGGACCGAGCCCGCAGCTTCGTCCAGGATGAGGTCCTCCCTGTCATTGACGGCTACTGGGAGCGCGGGGAATACCCGCTGCACCTCCTCCGCCGCCTGGGCGAACTGGACCTGCTCCGCGACGGCATCACGGTGGAGGGCTTCGCGCCCATGAGCAGCATGGCCGCCGGCCTGGTGAACATGGAAATCAGCCGGGGCGACGGATCCGTGGCCACCATGATTGCGGTCCAGGGCGGCCTGGCCCTTCGGTCGGTTGCCGAGTGCGGATCCGCGGCACAGCAGGAGCGTTGGCTGCCCGCGATCGCCAAAGGCACGGAATACGCGGCGTTCGCCCTCACGGAACCAACCCATGGCTCCGACTCGGTGGCCCTGGAAACCACTGCCACCCGCACGGAGGGCGGCTTCCTGCTCAACGGCGAAAAGAAATGGATCGGCAATGGTTCCGTGGGCGGCGTCAGCGTCGTCTGGGCCCGGGGCGACGACGGCCAGGTCCACGGCTACCTGGTTCCACAGGACTCCCCCGGCTACACCGCCAGGAAAATCGAGGGCAAACTTGCCCTCCGCGCCATCTGGCAGGCCCACATCCGCCTGGAGGCCGTCTTCGTCCCGGAAGAAAACGTCCTGCCGGGCGCACGTACCTTCAAAGACACAGCCCGGGTCCTGCTGGCGACCCGCCTGGGCGTCGCCTGGTCCGCCGTCGGCCACGCCACGGCCTGCTACGAAACGGCCGTCCAGTACGCCAGGCAACGCAAGCAGTTCGGCCGTCCGCTGGCCGCGTCCCAGATCGTCCAGGAACGGCTGGCCCGGATGCTCAGCGAACTGGCAACCATGCAGCTGATGGTGGTGCAGATGACGCGCCTGGATGAGGCCGGGACGCTCACGCCCGAGCAGGCATCGCTGGTGAAGTACACCTGCACCCGGACCGCGCGCGGTATCGCCTCCAACGCCCGTGACCTGCTGGGCGGCAACGGCATCCTGCTGGAAAACCGGGTTGCCAGGCACCTTGCCGACATTGAAGCCATCCACACCTACGAAGGCACCGAAACCATGCAGGCGCTCATCATCGGCCGCGGCATCACCGGTACCTCCGCCTTCGCCTGAGCCTTGACCACCCGGCTCCGCCACCCGCCATCCCCCCGAAAGGACTGTTCTTGAACCAGAACGCCAACATCCCCGTCATCCTGGGCGGCGCCCGCACCCCGTTCGGCAGGTTCCGCGGCGGCCTCACACCCTTTTCCTCCAGCGAACTGGGCGCCCATGCCATCCGTGCTGCGCTGGAACGCACGGGCGTGGCGCCGGAGCAGATCGGGGCCGTCATCGTCGGCCAGGTGATCCAGGCCGGGGCGGGCCAGGGCCCCGCACGCCAAGCCAGCCTGGCCGCCGGAATCGGTTGGGACGTCCCCACCATCACCATCAACAAGCTCTGCCTGTCCGGACTCACCGCCGTCATCGACGCTGCCCGGATGATCCGCACGGGGGAAGCCGACTTCATCGTAGCCGCCGGCCAGGAATCGATGACCAACGCACCGCACCTGGTCCCCGGGCTGCGCGCCGGCGTCGTCATCGGCGATGCCCCCATGCTTGACTCCCTGAACCACGACGGACTGCAGGACCCGGTCAGCGGGAAGCTGATGGGTGAGGCCACCGATTCCGGCAACGCCGAACGCGGAATCACGCGCGAAGAACAGGACGCCGTGGCGGCCCGGTCCCACCAGCGCGCCGAAGCCGCCCGCGCGGCCGGGATCATGGCGGAGGAGATCGCACCAATCGACATCCCGCAGCGCAAGGGACCTGCCGTGACGCTCGAACACGACGAGGGCATCCGTCCGGACACGACAGCGGAATCCCTGGCCCAACTCCGCCCTGCGTTCTCCAAGGCCGACACCGCCACCATCACGGCAGGGTCGTCGTCGCCCCTTTCCGACGGCGCCGCGGCGCTGGTCATTGCCAGCAAGGCAGCCGCGGAAGCAGCAGGCCTGGAGTGGATTGCCGAGATCGGCGCCCACGGCCAGACCGCAGGCCCCGACGGCTCCCTGCACTCCCAGCCGGCGCGGGCCATCGAACGCGCGCTCAAGGACCAGGGGCTGACCGTCCAGGAGCTGGACCTGGTGGAAATCAACGAGGCCTTCGCGTCAGTCCTCATCCAGTCCGCCAACGATCTCGGCATCGACGCCGAAACCGTCAACGCCGAAGGGGGCGCCATTGCGCTGGGCCACCCCGTGGGCGCCTCGGGCGCGCGCCTGGTGCTGCACCAGGCGCTGGCGCTGAAACGCCGCGGCGGAGGCATCGGCGTCGTGGCCCTCTGCGGGGGCGGCGGCCAAGGCGACGCCCTCATCCTCACCGCGTAACCATCCCAACGAAGAAGCAGGACATGACCAACACCAACTCCGCCGACGGCTTCGCCACCATCTCCGTCGCAGCGATCCTCGCTGAATCAGCCAAGAGGACTCCCGGCAGCATCGCCCTGGTTGTCGGTGAAGACCAGGTCAGCTACGGCGACCTCTGGCGCCAGACCCGCGCCTACGCCGGTGCGCTGCGCGCCCGCGGCGTTGGTCCGGGAGACGCCGTCGCCGTCCTGATCCCCAATGTGCCGGACTTCGCGCGGGTGTATTACGCCATCCTCTCGCTCGGCGCCATCGTCGTCCCGGTGCACGCCCTGCTGAAGGCCCGCGAAATCGAATACGTCCTGCAGGACAGTGGCGCCCGGCTGCTCATCTGCGCCGCTCCCCTGCTCACGGAGGGCGCTGCCGGTGCTTCGGCCAGCGGGGTCGATGTGCTGACGGTCATGGCGCCCGACGACGGCGGGTTTCCACGGCTGGAAGCGGAGGCGGCCGCCGCGGAGCCGATCCGGACGTACGAACCCTGCCGCCCATCGGACACGGCCACCATCCTGTACACGTCCGGCACTACCGGCAAACCGAAGGGTGCGCTGGGGACGCACTTCGCCCTGGTGGAGCAGACGTCGGTCCTGCTGACCAGCGTGATGGACTTCCGGCCGGGCGACACCCTCTTCGGCGGGCTGCCGCTCTTCCACACCTTCGGCCAGACGGTGGTGCTGAACACGGGCCTGCGCGCCGGGGCCACCATCGTCCTGATGCCCCGGTTCACGGGCCCGGATGCCCTGAAGCTGCTGGCACGGCACAACGTCAACATCTTCCTTGGCGTGCCCACCATGTATGTGGCGCTCCTGGAAGCTGCCAAGACCGTGGCGGAACGGCCCACCGCGCTGCGGTACGGCATCTCCGGCGGCGCATCCCTTCCACTCGCCGTGATGGACCGTTTCCGCGACGTCTTCGGCGTGGAAATCCATGAAGGGTATGGCCTGACGGAAACTTCGCCGGTGGCGGCCTTCAACCACGTGGGCATGCAGCCGAGGCCGGGCACCATCGGGATTCCCATTTGGGGCGTCGACATCGAGATCGCCCGTCCCGAGGTGACCGAGCGGATCGAGCTGCTGCCCAACGGGGAACTCGGCGAGCTGGTAATCCGGGGGCACCTGCTGATGAAGGGCTACCTCAACCGGCCCGATGCCACCGCCGAGGCCGTGGTGGACGGCTGGTTCCGCAGCGGCGACCTTGGCACCAAGGACGACGACGGCTACCTCACCATCGTGGACCGCAAGAAGGACATGATCATCCGGAACGGCTACAACGTGTACCCGCGGGAGGTGGAGGAAGTCCTGCTGACCCATCCCGCCGTGGTCAGCGCGGCCGTGTACGGCGTCCCGCACGACGTCCACGGCCAGGAAATCGCGGCCGCCATCGTCCTGGACGCGGGGGCGACAGTCACCGAGACCGAGCTGATGGACTTCGCCAGCGCCCGGCTCGCGGCCTACAAGTACCCGCGCGTGGTCAGGATACTTTCCGAACTCCCGCTGGGGCCCAGCGGCAAGATCCTGAAGCGGAAACTGGCGGAGGAACCGGTTTAGGCTCCACCGGCAGTAACCTGCGGGCCGTCCCGAATCGCGGGCACCGGGAGCCGGGACGGCCCGCAGGGGGCAGACTGGTCGCATGACACTTGCACCGCTCATCGACCTCAATGACGGCAACAGGATTCCGCAGCTGGGGCTTGGCACCTGGCCGCTGGACGACGAACAGGTGGCCGCCGCCGTCTTGCAGGCTGTTGAAGCCGGGTACCGGCACATCGACACGGCCGTGAAGTACGGCAACGAGCGCGGCGTGGGGAACGGCATCCGGGCCTGCGGCGTGGATCGTGGCGAGCTCTTCATCACCACCAAGCTCGACGGCGAGTTTCAGGGCCTCGACCGCGCGGTGGCCGGCCTGGAAGGGTCACTGGGGCGCCTGGGCCTGGATTACGTGGACCTGTTGTTGATCCACTGGCCGCTTCCCGGCAGGGACCAGTATGTTTCCACGTGGCAGACGTTCGAACGCCTGCAGGCTGAAGGGAAGGTCCGCTCCATCGGCGTGTCCAACTTCAAGCCGGCGCACCTGGAACGACTGATGGCGGAGACTGACGTGGTGCCGGCGGTGAACCAGATCCAGCTGAGCCCGGCTATCACGCGGCGCGCGGAACGGGAATTCCATGACCGGCATGGCATTGTGACAGAGTCCTACAGTCCGCTGGGCGGGTCGGGGGCAGGTTTATTGGCTGCTCCCATCCTCTCCCGGCTGGCGGAAAAGCATGGCAAAGCCCCTGGCCAAGTGGTCCTGCGGTGGCACGTACAAAACGGATTGGTAACGATTCCCAAGACGGCTTCCCCCACCCGGATGGCCGACAATCTGGACGTGTTCGATTTCGTCCTTGACCCGCAGGATCTCGCTGATTTAGCGGCCCTGGACGAGGGCCCAGGGGCAGGCAATGACTCGGACACGACGGGGCACTAAAACCGTCCTGAACTGCACTTTTTTCCAGAAACGGGGTTGGCAAAAAGATAGTAAGCATGATTACTATTGAGCCAGAAGGATGAAGTGCCTCCGGGACCCGGAGGCCTCCTTTACTTAGGAAGAGAGCTTCAAATGGGATTTATTGCATTTCTGATTCTCGGACTTATTGCCGGTGCGATCGCTAAGGCGATCCTCCCGGGACGCCAGGGTGGCGGCTGGATCATCACCATGGTGCTGGGCGTCGTCGGCGCTTTCCTCGGTGGCTGGCTGGGCGGGATGATCTTCGGCAGTGGACTGCAGGAGTTCTTCTCGATCCAGACGTGGCTGCTGGCGATCGTCGGCTCGCTGATCGTCCTTGCCATTTACGGCATGGTCACCAAGCGCAGCGCCCGCGGATAACTGCACGGGCACGCCAGGAAGCCGGCCTGGGGACATCATCCCCGGGCCGGCTTTCATTTTCCCCGGCAACTGGCGTCACGCCCCTTGCCGGGACTGACAACCTTCTCGCAGAGCAGGAGATCATCGTGAAAAACAAGCTTCTTTTGGGTGTAGGCGTTGCCGTGGGCTACGTCCTCGGATCGCGGTCAGGCCGTGCTGCCTACGACAAGCTGAAGGCCCGCGCGGCTGGCATCTGGGACAGCAAGCCGGTGCAGGACAAGGTCTCGGTAGCGACGGAAACCATCAAGGAAAAAGCACCTGAAGTGGCCGACCAGCTTGGGGAAGCCGCCCGCAGGGCAGGCACAGTGATCGGCTCTGCAATGCACCGCGACACTTCTGCGGGCCATGCTGCAGCAGGCACTTCTGCCGGGCCTTCAACGGGTACCGGCACCGCCGACGCCCTGGGCGAAGACCACATCCCCGCCCACAGCACCCACCCGGAGACCACCAACTTTGGTACCTCCGATGGGACCGCCACGAAGTCCTAATCGACGCTTCACCGGTCATCCATGACGCTGGTCCCGCCGCATGACATGGGAATGACCAGCCTTTGTGCTACAACTGAATCGCCTTGCCGGCCGTCGCGATCCTTGGGGGACGCGGCGGCCGGCGGTTTTTAACTGGCACACCCATCGCAGTTTCCCCGTTTTCCACATAGGGGTTGTGGGGTCTCTTCATTGTCAGTGGCGGCTGGCAGTGTGGTCATGGAGGCAGTTGGGGAGCAGCTGGATGAGTCGTTCGGTGTGTTGTACGGCGGGCTGTTCAGCGGGAACGCGGACGACGCCGGCAGCCGGCGGACGGGTCCGGCCCGCCTTCGCGCCGTCCCCGGCGGGGAGGGATCCGGCCCTGCCATCCTCGGGGCGCTTGCCGAAGAACTCGCCACCGCCGCCCTGGCCGCCCCCGGCCTGCTGGCCATCGCCACCTACAGCGAGGCGGCCGATTACGCCGGCCACGCCGAGGAACTGGCCCGCACCGTGGAGTATCTTCAGCTCCTGGCCGCCGGTGCCGTGGAGCGGACCCGTACCCAGGCCATCACCCAGGCCGCGGCCCGGACCACCCACGCTACCGTGCCCTCACCGGCCGATGACGGGTGCCGGAACACCGCAGAGTTCCTCCGCCTCCGGCTTCGGATCCCCATCCGCGAAGCCCGCCGCCGACTCACCCTCGCACAGCACACCCTCCCCGGCACCACACTGACCGGCGAACCACTCCCACCACCCCGGCCCCACCTCGCCGCCGCCCTCACACCCGGCACGGACTCCATCGACCCTTCCCGGATGATTCAGGGCACCGCCGTGTCCTCCCACGACGCGACCCTCATCACCGCCACCCTGGACCGGCTCCAACACCACACCACCCCAGAGACCCTGGACCGGATCGAAGAGCACCTCACCACCGCAGCCACCACCACCGACCCCGACTTCCTCACCCGCCTGGCCCAACGCTGGACCGACACCATCGACGCCGACGGCACCGAACCCACCGAAGAAGCCCTCCGCAACACCCAAGGCGCCTTCATCCGCAAACCCCGCCACGGCCTGCACCACCTCGAAATCTTCGCCACCACCGACCAATACGAACACCTCCTCACCGTCATGAACACCGCCACCAACCCCCGCACCACCACCCCAGCCACCAGCACCGGCGACTCGCCCGGCACCGGCACCGAACACAGCAGGCGAACAGCCGAAACAGCAGCCCTGCCCGACCTGCCTGACCTGGACCGGCGCACCCGCGCCCAACAACAACTCGACGGCCTCATCACCGCCGCCAAAACCGCCCTCGCCACCAACACCCTGCCCACCACCGGCGGCAACCGACCCCAAATCATCGCCACCATCCACTACCGGGACCTCTTCCCCACCCACGCCGCCACCTCCGCAAGAAAAGACCACAGCGCGGAAACAGGGACAGGAACCTTCGCGTTCACCGGCCCCGTCGCCGCGGCCACCCTGCGCAAAATCGCCTGCGACGCCGACATCATCCCCGCCCTCCTGGGCACCAACGGCGAAATCCTCGACCTCGGCCGCAAAACCCGCCTCTTCACCCCCGCCCAACGCACCGCCCTCACCGCCCGCGACCAAGGCTGCGCCTTCCCCAACTGCACCATCCCCGCACCCTGGTGCGAAGCCCACCACATCACCTACTGGTCACACGGCGGACCCACCACCACCCACAACGGCGTCCTGCTCTGCAGCCACCACCACCACCTCATCCACAAAGAACAATGGACCATCACCACCACCGGCACACCCGCCTTCATCCCCCCACGCCACCTCGACCCCACCCAAAAACCCCAACAAAACCACTACTTCAAACCCCCACCACCACCCCATCAACACGAATAGGGAACGCAGCCTGGTAGGGCGCAGCCTGGCGAACTGGGGTTTTCCGGACGGTTTAGAAGGATCGCTACGTGCGGTCCACGGCTGCTGTGCCTGGTTGGCTCGATCCTCCAGGCGGCAGGCCGGATACTGGGGAGGGGGAGGACGGTGTCAGTGGGTTCCTGCCGCCACGCGCCCGACGACCACGGTGCCGTCCACTTCCTCCGAATGGACTGTCCGTGTGCCGAACCCGGCGGCGGCCAGGATTGCGGAGGTGCCGGCAGCTTGCCGCTGGCTGGTTTCGATGATCAGGTGCCCGCCGGCAGCCAGCCATCCAATGCCCCCGGCGGCGACGCGTCGGTGGAAGTCCAGTCCGTCAGGACCGCCATCGAGGGATGCCGCAGGTTCGTACAACCGCGCTTCGGGGGGCATGGTTCGGATTGCCTCCGTGGGCACGTAGGGAGCATTGACCACGAGCACCCGGATTCGGCCACGCAGTTCACGCGGCAGGGCTGCGAACAGGTCACCCGCATGAACCTGGCCACCCAGGGGCTCCAGGTTCCGCCGGGCGCACCTTACGGCAGCAGGCTCGATATCCGCTGCATGCAGTTCCACGTGCGGGGCGCTTCGCAGGATGGCCGTTCCCACGGCCCCGGATCCACAACAGAGATCCACCACTACCGGAGGCGCCGGCAGTGCGGCGTCCGGCGGCAGGCCCAAGGCCTCGCCAAGCAGCAGATCCAGGGCCTCGCTGACCAGAAGTTCCGTGCGTCGCCGCGGCACGAAAACGCCGGGCTCAACCACAACACGGCCGCCGGCAAACTCAGCCCATCCAAGGATGTGCTCCAAGGGGACGCCTTCCACCCGCCGCTGGACACTGAGTGAAAGTTCCGCGGGGCCGGCGCGCCCAGCGAGGAGGAGCCGGGCCTCATCTTCGGCGAACACACAGCCGGCAGACCGCAACCGGGACACGATCTGGTTGAAGCCCAGCGGCGCGGACTGGCCATGGACAGCGCGCGAGCCGGGAGGAGGCTGAACACCGCCCTCCGGGCAGCCCATGGTCACCTCCACGCCGGTCAGGCCCAGGGCTCCGGAGAGCGCCCGGTGCGGACAATCGACATCAATTCAGCCTGAACCACGCCCGCCTCCGCTCTTACACTGCCGGAAACCCCATGCTAATCGGCCGCCCGGGGTACGGGAATAGGGGGTGAAACCTTGGCAGGATTGGACCATGACCAACGGCGCAGCCAACAACAGTCCAGCCACCAATATCCTGTGGATCGGCGCGTACACGCCCGACGGCGGCGGCCGCGCGGACGGTATCGGCGCCGTCCGCGCGCACCTGGACGGCAGCCTGGAATGGTTGGGAACGGCCGTCGAAGCACAATCGCCGTCGTTCGTTGCCGTACACCCAACCCTGCCGGTGGTGTACGCGGCGGCCGAACAGCGCGGGAAGGTCCAGGCGTACCGCCGGCAGGGCGAAGCCGCTTTGGAGGCCCACGGGGAACCGCAGCTTGCCGGCGAGGCGACCTGCCATGTTGCCGTTGACCCGCACGGCCGCTTTGTTACTGCCGCCTGCTGGCGCGACGGGCAGGTCCTCCTCTACGAGCTGGATTCCGACGGCGGCATGACCCGGCGGTTTCCCGCCGCACCATCGGTTGATCCCCACGCCGCCCTCCCGCCCGGAAGCCCCAGGCAAAGCCGTGCCCACGCCAGCCTGATGCTGTTGGACGGACGCATCATGACCACCGACCTGGGCCACGACACCCTCCGTATCTGGACCTACCAGGCAGGCGCCGGACTGGTGGCGGACCACGAGGTCGTCCTCCCCTATGGCAGTGGCCCGCGGCACCTGGTGCAGCACCCGAACGGGAACGTCTTCATAGTTTCGGAGTACTCCGTGGAAGTCTTCGTAGTCCGCCCCGAGGCCGGCACCTACGAGCTGGTATTCCGCGGACCCGCGACGGCGGGCGGAAGCCAGCAAGGCGACTCCGCAGCCGAGATCTGCCTGGGCCCGCAAGGAACCTTCGCCTATGCCGGCGTGCGCGGGTCCAACCTCATCAGTGTCCTGGAAGTCGCCGGGGACGGCACCGAACTGATTCCCGTCAAGGACTTTGACAGCGGCGGGAACTGGCCGCGCCACCACATGATCCGCGGGAACTTGCTCCACGTGGCGCATGAACGCTCACACAACATCGCCACGTTTGAGCTGGATCCCATCACCGGCCTCCCCGGACCAATCAGGCACACCGTTCACGTCCCGTCGCCCACCGCAGTGGTAGCCGCGGGATAGCGCTTCTGCCCCGGCGGATCCACCCAAAGGCCCCTTCCCTAAACACTGGAGTAATTCAGTGCAAGCGCTTACAGTTGTGACTCGGTTCACAGGGCAGCATGCTGTCCTTCGAACCCTCCTGCCGCATCCCCATGTCAACGGCAAGCCTGTACAGCAGCGCTGCTTCCCAGGAAGGTCTCACCCTTGCTATTCCGCACCCCTACCGGCGCTCCCCCACGCGCCCACCAGCCAGCCAGTCCAGCCGGAACAATGCACCCCTCAACAACCAAGCCAACCCGGAAACGCGTTGCATCCCGCTCCGCGGCCGGTCTTCTTGCAGCCGCCGTCGCCGTCTCCGCTGCAGTCCTCCCCGCCCATGCCGCCCCTAACGGCCCGGGTTCCAAGGACCCCGGCACCAAGAACCAAGGCTCTGCAGGAGCCCTGCATTCGCTCCGCGGTCCCGTTACCGACGAAAACTTCTACTTCGTCATGGCGGACCGCTTCAGCAACGGCAGCACCGCAAACGACCAGGGCGGCCTGGGACCCGACCCCATGGTCTCCGGTTTCGATCCCACGAAGAAGGGCTTCTACAACGGCGGCGACCTGGCCGGCCTCCGCAATAAGATCGACTACATCCAGGGCCTGGGCACCACATCGATCTGGCTGACCCCCAGCTTCAAGAACAAGGCAGTCCAGCCGGAGGACAAGTCTGCCGGCTACCACGGCTACTGGGTCACCGACTTCACCCAGATCGATCCGCACCTGGGAACCAATGACGAACTGAAGGGCCTCATCAACGAGGCCCATGCACGCGGCATGAAGGTGTACTTCGACATCATCACCAACCACACCGCTGACGTCATCGGCTACCAGGAAGGCGACCGCAAGGGCTACGTGTCCAAGGACACCGTCCCCTACAAAACAGCTTCCGGCGAACCCTTCGACGACCGCGATTACGCCGGCACCGGTGCCTTCCCCCAACTGGACGCGAACACCTCGTTCCCCTACAGGCCCGTCCTGGCACCGGGCGAAGAAAACCTCAAAGTCCCGGCCTGGCTGAACGACCCCACCCTGTACCACAACCGTGGCGACACCACCTTTACCGGCGAGGACTCCATGTACGGGGACTTCTTCGGCCTCGATGACCTGTTCACCGAAAACCCCAAAGTGGTGCACGGCATGGAGGACATCTACAAGTCCTGGATCGGCGATTTCGGCGTGGACGGCTTCCGCATCGACACCATGAAGCATGTGAACAACGAGTTTTGGCAGGAATTCGGCCCCAATGTCCTCACCTACGCCAAGGAGCACGGCAAGGACGATTTCTTCATGTTCGGCGAGGTCTTCGATACAAGCAAGAGCTTCACCTCGCAGTTCACCACCCGCAACAAGATGCAGGCAGTCCTGGATTTCCCCTTCCAGGACGCGGCCCGCAACTTCGCATCCAAGAGCCAGGACGCGGGGGCCCTGCAAACCTTCTTCGCCGGAGACGACTGGTACACCGACGCCGACTCAAACGTCTACGAGCTCCCCACTTTCCTGGGCAACCATGACATGGGCCGCATCGGCAGCTTCATCAGCCAGGACAACCCGGCAGCCAGCGACGCCGAGAAGGTTGCCCGCGACGAACTGGCCCACGAGCTGATGTACTTCTCCCGCGGCAACCCGGTGGTCTACTACGGCGATGAACAGGGCTTCACCGGCCCCGGCGGGGACCAGGACGCCCGCCAGACGCTCTTCGCCAGCAAGGTGCCGGAGTACCTTGACGACGACCTGCTGGGCACCGATGCCACACACGCCACGGACAACTTCAACCCGAGCCACCCGCTGTACGCCAAAATCCGTGAGCTGGCTGCCCTGACCAAGGAGCACCCCGCACTGCGGAACGGCGCCCACCAGCACCGCTACGCCTCGGATGGCCCCGGTATCTACGCCTTCTCCCGCACGGACGCCCAGGACCAGCGCGAATACGTTGTCGCGCTGAACAACAGCGCCCAGCCGCAGACAGCCCCCATCCCCACCTACATCGCCAAGCGCAGCTACACGCGGATCTACGGCGAAGGACCCGACGAGGCCAAAACCTCGGAGGATGCCAAGCTGACGGTCACCGTGCCGCCGCTCTCCGCCGTCGTCTACGAATCCGCAGGCCGGATCCCGCACTCGAAGGCTGCGCCCGCCGTCGCCCTCCAGCAGCCGGCCGCAGCCCCGGGCGACAACGGGCGCATCAACGTGACGGCCGACGTCGACGGTTCTTCGTTCAATGAGGTCACCTTCGAAGCACGGACGGCCGGCGGCCAATGGCAGCCGATCGGCACGGATGACACCGCCCCGTACCAGGTGTTCCACGACGTCGCGGCCCTGGACGCCGGCACTCCCCTGGAGTACCGCGCCACTGTGCTGGACAACGGCGGCCACACCGCCACCAGCCAGAGCCGCCAAGCCAGCGTCCCCGCGCCCGTCCTGACCCTGCAGAAGCCCGCCGAAGGCACCAGCGTGGAAGGCAAAGTTGAGCTGAGCGCCACCGCCGATCCCGAGAAGGCGAGCAACGTCGTGTCCTTCGAGCGCAGCGTCAATGGCGGGAACTGGAAGGCGGTGGGCACGGATTCGTCGTCGCCCGTGTACTCGGCAACCGACGATGTCTCCGCGCTGGCTGACGGCACGAAAGTCCAATACCGGGCCGTCATGGCCGGCACGGGCTTCAACGTCACCAGCGGCACCCGGACCGTCACCGTGGGCCAGGCCCCGCAACCCGATTCGGTCACTGTGGCCGGATCACTGAACCAGGCCATGGGCTGTACGGCGCAGTGGGATCCCACATGCCAGCAGGCAAAGATGGTCCTGGACCCGGCGGACCGCATCTGGCGGCTGACCGCCGACCTGCCGGCCGGGAAGTACGAATACAAGGCAGCGCTCAACGGCGGCTGGGACGAAAACTACGGTGCCGACGGCCAGTTCAATGGCCAGAACATCGTGCTGGACCATCCCGGCGGACCAGTCACCTTCCGCTACGACAACAGCACGCACCTGCTCAGCGCCGTCTACGCCTCACAGCAGCCGTCCGCCGTGGCGGCGGCGGGAAGCATGGACAGCGAGCTGGGCTGCGCCACCGACTGGGAGCCGGCCTGCCAGCAAGCCCAGCTGGCCCTGGACCCGGCAGACCTCGTCTGGAAGCTCACCGTACCGGACCTGCCGGCAGGGAGCTACGAGTTCAAGGCGGCCCTCAACAAGTCCTGGGACGCCAGTTACGGGGCCGGCGGCGCAACGCCAGGGGCCAACATCGTGTTTGAGCACGACGGCGGCCCGGTCACCTTCCGGTACGACCACGTCACCCACGTGATCACCGCAGGCTAGGCCAGCGGAAAAAGCACCATGGCCCCGCCGCTTGAGGAAGTGGCGGGGCCATCGTTCCCTGACCAGCTGCTCAGGATCCGTGCAGGGATCCCTCCACCGCGGCGAGCAGCGCGTTGAACCGCTTGTTGCCGGGAAGGTCGTCAAGGTAAACCGGCCTGCCGTCCGGGCCGCCCAGCGGAACCTGCCAGTTGGGATACAGGGCTTCCGTGGTACCGGGCTGGTTCTGGAGCCGCCGCTCCCCCACCGCGTCCACCAACGCCACGCCCAGCAATACCGACGGCGACTGGGCCAGCAGGAGGTGCAGCGCCTCGATGGTGTGCTCCTCCGCGGACTGCTGGCCGGCCCCGGCAGCAGTCCCCTCGGAGAGGTAGCCCCGTTCACGCAGCATGGCGAACATTTTCTCCAGGGATGCGTTGTGCTCGGCCCGCTCTTCCTCTTCGGACCGCTCGAGCAGGCCAAGACGGCTCCGCAGGCCCACATGGTCGCCGGCAAGGTAGCCGGCCGTGGGCGGAAGATCATGGGTATTTACGCTGGCGAGCGCCTGTGTACGGTACTTTTCCGGCGCAAGGGGCGAATCGCCGTCGTACTCGAACCATAGGATGGACGTGCCCAGGATGCCGCGGTCCGCGAGGTAGTCACGCACCCAGGGCTCGAAGGTGCCCAGGTCCTCCCCGATCACCACGGCGCCGGCACGGTGCGCCTCAAGGGCCAGGATGCCGATCAGGGCCTCGTGGTCGTACCGGACGTAGGCACCGTCCCCCGGCGCATTTCCGATGGGGATCCACCACAGCCGGAACAGGCCCAGGATGTGGTCCACGCGGATGCCGCCGGCGTGGCGCAGCACGTTGGACAGCATGTTGCGGAACGGTTCGTAGCCGGCTTCGGCCAGGCGGGCCGGGTGCCACGGCGGCTGGCCCCAGTCCTGGCCCTGTTGGTTGTACATGTCCGGCGGCGCGCCCACGCTGGTGTTTGGGGCCAGTACACGGCCCAGTGTCCACGCGTCGGCACTGTTGTGGTCCACGCCGACTGCGAGGTCGTGCACCACGCCCAGCCGCATGCCGGAGCGGAGCGCCGCCTGCTGCGCGCTTTCCAGCTGCTCGTCGCAGATCCACTGCAGCCAGCGGTGGAACCCGATCCGGTCCGCCAATTGCTCCCGCAATGCCTCCGCGGCCGGTGTTCCGATGGCGCACTCCGGATCCGTCCACAACGGATCGGCGGGAGCAAGGTCTTCGCGGATGGCGGACCAGAGCGCAAAATCGTCCAGGCCGGGGCCGGAGACGCGGCAAAACTCCTCGAAGGCGGCCTGCCGGGAGGGCGAACGCCGGGTGTGGTAGAGCATCTCCAGTGCCTGCAGCTTGGCCGCGTAGACGGCGTCACGGTCCAGCCGGGTGCCGTCCCTGTTCAGGCCGGCCACCTCCTCGTGCAGCTTTTCCAGGGCCGCGCGCTTCCGTGGCCGGAGGTATGCCAGCTCGGGGATAGCCTCGATCCGGATGTAGAGGGGGTTGAAGAACCGGCGGGTGGACGGCGAGTAGGGCGAGGGCTGGACGGGCGGGACGGGCTCCGCGGCGTGCAGCGGGTTGACCAGCACATAGTCGGCCCCGCGTGCGCCGCTGACGGCCGCCAGGTCCGCAAGATCCGCAAAGTCGCCGATGCCCCATGACCGCTTGGACCGGACCGAATAAAGCTGCGTGGCCAGCCCCCAGCCGCGGCGGTCCTCAAGGGGCTTGGTCGTGTCCAGCCTGGCAGGCGTGACCACCAGCGCGGCAGTGGCCGCGGCACCCTCCGACTCCGCGTGCAGGGTGTGCCACCCCAAAGGCAGGTCCTCGGGCAGGGAGAACGTGGCACGCCCGGTGGAAACGCCGTCCACCTCCCGGGGCTGGATCCAGATGTCCTGCTGGAGCGCCTCCCGCGATCCGGTTCCCCCTTCAAGGGTGATGGTGAGGCTCGCGGTGGCACCGTCCCGCACGTGGACCGGAACCTGGGCCGGTTCGCCCTGCTTGATGACGACGGCGGCCGGCAGCATCCGCCGCCAGGGCGCCAGTTCCACCTCGGCGAGGGCGGCTTCGATGTGCTGGTTGGTGTGGGCCTCCACCCCCAGCGCGGCAAGTACCTTGATCAGCGTGCCCTCGGCGACGGAGTGCGGCAGGCCGTCCCAGCCCTGGAAGGACGTACCCACGCCATGCGCGTCGGCCAGCTGCTGCAGCAGGTGCGGATCCACCGTCCCGGGGACAGCGGCAGGAGGATCTTCGGGCATCGTTGGCCGTGCTGCGTGCTGCTGGTCTGCTTCCGTCATGGGTGTCCGCCTCGTCTGTGATGGTCCCGGAACTTACAGTGCTGCCTGTCGTGCCGGGCGCTCACACCCCCGCGCACAACCGTTGGTTCAGATTATTGCAGGGCGGCGCAGGGGCGAAAGCCACGCAGCATGCAGCGGGGCGGGGAAAAGCTTGAGGGCGGATCCGGCCGGCTACGGATCGAAGTGCGTGGTCACCGGCCCGTCGCTCACCCGGCCAAGGACTTCAGCGGCCAGGTCCCGCAGCTTCTGGTTCCGGTGGCTGGAGGCCTTGGTGAGCAGGGCCATGGCTTCATCCTGGGTACACCGGTTCTGCGCCATGATCACCCCGCACGCCAGGTCGATCGTGGTGCGGTTCGCCATGGCGGCCTTCAGGTCATCCGCCAGGTTTTGGGCGTCGGCGATCCGCAGGGCCAGCCTCAACGCCCTGCCGGCGAGGTCGGCAAACCCCTCCGCCGTGCGGAGGACGTTGGGGGCAAAGACGCCGGGTTCCGCGGCAAAGAAGTTCAGCGCGGCGGCCTGGTCGGCGTCCAGCGCCAGGGGAACTCCCAGCACGCTGCGGCACCCGTTGTCAGCCAGCACTTTCTGGTATTCGGGCCACCGGGTATCGGTCTCAACGTCGGACAGGATCATTGGCTGCATGGCGTCCAGGGATGCGATGCACGGCCCCTCCCCGAGGACCTGCTCCAGTTTGTCCAGCACGGCTGCCCGTTCACTGCTGCCGGCAATGGTGGCGCTGCGCTTGCGGCGGCGGAGCGTAACCCCGCATTCGATGAAGACGCCTGCGGCATCGCTGAGCGTTGACGCGGCAACAGCCGAGAGTTCGGACAGGAAGTCAGCAACGTTGCTGCTGCCGATGATGAGGTCGTGCAACTGGACGAACGGTTCATCGTTATTGAGGGTGCCCATGCCTCAATATAAGCGCTGTTTCCGGCTGTTTGGGCGCCACAATTCGTCATCCCCGCTGCTCTGGTTACTCCGTGCGACGAAAAGAGAAGGACTAAAACGGAAATCTGTGCCGGCCTGCCGAATCTGTGTAGCGTCGTGACGATCCAGGGCATGGCCACTGAATGGAGGAGACCGGAGATGAGCCTGAGTGAACTGCGCGTGTTCGGGCGGTCGGGAACCCCCATCAGCCCCCTCACTTTGGGGACCATGAACTTCGGCGAGGGGACCGGCAACGGCCAGGGTGCCCCTACCGGCGCGGAGGAAAGCATCCGGATCATCCATGCGGCGCTGGACGCCGGCATCACCGCGGTTGATACCGCCGACGTCTACTCGCAGGGCGAATCGGAGCAGGTGGTGGGGCGGGCACTCCGGGGACGCAGGGACGACGTCTTCCTGGCCACCAAGTTCCATGGCCAGATGAGCCCCAACCCGGCCCACTCCGGCAACTCGCGGCGCTGGATCACCCAGGCCGTGGAAGGCAGCCTCCGCCGGCTGCAGACAGACCGGATCGACCTCTACCAGGCACACCGGCCTGACTACAACACCGACGTCCTGGAAACCATCACCACCTTGAACGACCTGATCCGCCAGGGCAAGATCCTGTACTACGGCACCTCGGTGTTCACGCCGGCCCAACTGGTGGAAGCACAGTGGCTGGCCACCACCAACCACCTGATCCCGCCGATGGGCAACCAGGTTCCGTATTCCATGCTGGTCCGCGGCAACGAGCGCGACGTACTGCCGATTGCCCAACAGTATGGCGTGGGTGTCCTCGCGTACGGCCCCCTGGCAGGCGGCTGGCTTTCCGGCAGCTTCGTCCTGGAATCCGGCCAGCCCGCCACCCGGGTGCACACGCTTCCCGGCCGGTACGACATGTCCGGGCCCACCAGCGAGCGCAAGCTGCTGGCCAAGGATTCGCTGGCCCGCCTGGCAGACAAGCTGGAGCTGTCCCTGGTGGACCTGGCCGTAGGGTTTGCCCTGACGCATCCCGCCATCAGCAGCGTGATCATCGGTCCGCGGAGCGAAGAACACCTCCAGGCGTACCTTCGCGCCGCCGACGTCCAGCTGGGCGAGACGGTACTCGACGCCATCGACGACCTGGTGCCCCCGGGTACCAACTTCGTGGAGCGGGACGCGGGCGCCATCGTGCCATCCATCGAGTTCGCGGAGTTACGACGACGTTAGCCGGCTTCCCGGAGCCAGGCGCCCGCCACGCGGCGGCGCCGGGTACGGCGGCGCCGCACCTGCCTATGATGGCCGGGATGGAGACGCTGTTCACGATCGGCCACGGCACTGGATCCCAGGAGGACTTCACAGCGCTGCTGCAGACCGCCGGCGTGACGTCCCTGGTAGATGTCCGGATAGGCCCGGGCAGCCGCAAGTATCCGCATTTCGGAAAGGACCGCCTGTCGGTGTGGCTTCCGGAGGCGGGGATCGGCTACCGCTGGGAGAAACGGCTGGGCGGCTTCCGCAAACTGCTCCCGGACTCCCCGGACACGGCCCTCCGGAATGACTCTTTCCGAGCCTATGCCGGCTACATGCGCAGTGAAGACTTCCTGGCGGCAGCTGCAGAACTGGCGGCCGGATCCCAGGTGGCCCGGACAGCGATCATGTGCAGCGAAACCCTCTGGTGGCGCTGCCACCGCCGCCTCATCGCCGATCATTGCGTGCTGCTGGCCGGGCTGCCCGTTAAACACCTCATGCCACCCGGCAAGGCCGTACCCCACGTACCCACCCATGGAGTCCGGGTTGTGGGCGATGAGCTGCGCTACGACGTCCCGGCATGAGGGCAGCCCGGGGGCGGCTGAAACTATTGACTAAGTGGTAGAAGGCTCCTACGGTTTGATACCGAAACCGCCTCCCAGGGAAGCAGGGGCCTGCCATGCCAATGTCCGACGAGGAGCGACGCCTGCTCAAGGAGCTGGAAATGGGGCTGATCGTGGATGATCCCCACCTGGCCATGGAACTGCTCTCCGGCTATCCGGCACGTCGTCTTCCTGCAGGCCTGTTCCCGGGCATGGCGGCGGCCCTGATCGGCGTGGTGCTCATCCTCGCCGGGGCCGGGATCCCCGCGCCGGGGGCAGTGGTGCTAGGGATTTTGCTGCTGGGGCTGGGGGCATGCCTGCTGCTGGGGCCCACGGTACTGGCCCGGAGCGCCCGGCGGCAGCACACCGGTTGATTCTGCCGCCGGAGGTCCTGCAGCACGCGGCTGCCCCGCTGGAACTTTTGCCGGGCGGGGGCGCGGCGCCAGGATGAACAGGCTGGCCAGGACGACGGCGGCGCCAAGCCACCCGGGTGCCGGGAGCCTTTCGCCCACCACCAGCACGGCCAGGACGGCTGCCACCGCGGTTTCCAGCAGGGAGATGCCGGTGGCGGTGCTTGCCCCCACCCGGGCCAAGCCCCAGCCGAACAGGAGGTACCCGGCAAACATGGGGACCACAGCCATGTAGGCACCCACACTGACGTTGCCCCAGGACTCCAGCAGCGGGCCGCCCGTCACCGCAAGGACGGGCATCAGCAGGAGTCCGCCCAGCCCGAAAATGCTCCCCATCGCAGCCCTGGACGTGACCCCGGTGGCCGCCAGGCGGTGCGCCGTCCAGGAGTACAGTGCGTAGGTTGTGCCGGCCAGCAGGCCAAGGAGGATTCCCGCCGTCGGACTCCAATCCGCGGCTGCTTCCGCAGCAGCCGGTGCGGCTGCTGCTGGGGCAGGCCCTGCCGGCGTGTGCCCGGCGAAGGAGAGCAGCGCAGCGCCGCCGACTCCCAGCAGTGCCCCAAGGATCCATTGCCGGCCCAGCCGTTTCCTGTCCGCGAAGCGTTCAATCAGGGCTGCCGCCACAGGGGCGGAACCGATTGAGACGACCGTTCCCACTGCAACGCCGGAGAGGTGCATGGAGCTGTAGAAGGCCAAGGGGTAGACGGCCACGGCCACGGCACCGAGCGTCGCAAGGCGCCACCGGCCGAGCAGGCTGCCCGCCTGGGCCGCGATGTGCCGTGCGGCGAAGAGTGCCTGCAGCAGGCCGCCCAATCCCATGGCCACGGCGCCAATGGCGAGCGGGCTCACGCCGGGGGCGAAGGTGGCCGCGGTCCCGGTGGTGCCCCAAAGGACGGAGGCCGCCACCACGCACATTGCTCCCCGGAGTTGGGCTTTGGGGTGGTGCGTGACGTTCACAGGGCGTCCAGCAGGTGCCCGGCAATGCTCCTGGCTTCCTTCAGCGGACCGTCATCGCCTTCCAGCCCGGCCCTGGCCATGGCACCCTCGAGCAGGAAAGCCAGGTGCGCCGCGGTGGCGGGGGCCAGCTCTTCCCGTCCCGGCAACAACCCCGCCACATGCGCGGCCAGGAGCTCCTGGACCTCCTCCTTGTGGCGGCGCACAGCTTCCCTCCCGGGATCGCCGGCCGGGAGTTCCGCGGCGGCGTTGAGCAGGCCGCATCCCCGGAAGCCGTGCCGGTAGGCGAAGTTGGCGTGGTCCAGGTAGGCATCGAAGACCGCCAGGGCCTGGTCCCGCGGCGTTTTCGCCGTCTCCAGCCGCCGGCGGTACAGGCCCAGCCATTCCTCATGCCTGGCCTCCAGGTAGGCGGCCACCAACTCCGCTTTGGAACTGAAGTTGTTGTAGAGGCTCTTTTTGGCCACTCCGGCCTCGGCCGTGATGGTGTCGATCCCGGTGGCTGCGACGCCGTTGGCATAGAAAAGCCGTGCGGCAGCTTCCAGCAGCAGCTCGCGGGCCGGGCGCCGTGCCGGGGCCGGGAGGCCTTGGGTTGGGAGGCCTGCTGCAGCCATGGTTCACTCCTCGCACGTTGGTAGGTAGACCAGTCTACCTACCAATGTGCGAGCGTGAAACCCCTGTCCCGGCCGGCTCGCCGGCGGTGGACTTGCCGCAACCCGAGACTCCCACCACGACCAAGGGTGGCAGTTGCCCGCTTATTGGGCCTGCCCGGCGTTGCCGAAGGAGAGGAGCACTTTGCCGGAGCGGGTGGAGTCCTTGGCTACCTCGAAGGCGCGGAGGGCATCGGCCAGCGGGAATTCGTGCGTGATGACGGGCTCGATGTGCAGGGACCCCTCGGCGAGGGCCGCGATGACGTCATCAATCTCGTCGTTGAAACGGAACGAGCCGAGCAGTTGCAGTTCGCGGGTGATCGCCAGGGAGATGGGCACCGGCTGCATGCCGGTGGGCAGCAGCCCCACCATCACCACGGTGCCCCCGCGCACCGCGCCGCGGATGGCAGAGGCCAGCCCATGGTGGTTGCCGGAGGATTCGATCACGACGTCGGCCTCCACGGCGGCGATGGCTTCGGCGTCCGCGGCGTTGATCACCTGGTCCGCACCCACGGCCTTGGCGATTTCCAGCGGTTTGGGATGGAGGTCGACGGCGGTGATATGGGCTGCGCCCGCGCGCTTGAGGACGGCGACGGCGAGGGCGCCGATGGGGCCGGAGCCGATGACCAGCGCGGTTTTTCCGCGGACGTCCCCGGCCCTGGACACGGCATGCCAGGCGACGGATGCGGGTTCGATCAGTGCTGCAGTGCGCAGGTTGAGGCTGTCCGGGAGCGGGCGGAGCATCCGGACGGGCAGCGTGACGTAGCGGCTGAAGGCGCCGTCCTTATGCGGGTAGCGGGCGGCGCTGCCCAGGTACGTGCAGCCCGGGGAGAGGTTGGGACGGTCCGCGGGATACCTGGCGGCGCCTGGACCGGGCGTTGCGGGGTGGACGGCGACGGCGGTTCCTGGCTGCGGCCCTGAGCCGTCCGCGGCCTGGCGCACCACCGTGCCGGAGATCTCGTGGCCCAGGACCAGAGGCGCTTTGAGGATGGACTCCCCCGCCGCGCCGTGCAGCCAGTAGTGCAGGTCTGAGCCGCAGATGCCGCCGTAGAGGACCTCGACCACCGCTTCGTCGGGTGCGGGCTGGGGCACCGGGACCTCGTCGATCCGCAGGTCGCCGGCGGCGTGGGCCACCAGCGCAGGACCCGTGGCCGGCAATGCGATATCAAGGGGCGTTGCCATCAGACCACCACCGTCATTCCGCCATCGATGAAAATGGTCTGTCCGTTCACGAAGTTGGAGCCATCCGAGGCCAGCCACACCACGGGACCGGCGAGGTCCTCCACGGTGCCCCAGCGGTGGGCGGGTGTCCGGCCGAGGATCCAGGAGTTGAACTCCTCGTCGTCCACCAGGTTCTGGGTCATCTCGGTGTGGATGTAGCCGGGTGCGACGGCGTTGATCTGCAGCCCGGAGGCCGCCCATTCGGCGGTCATGGCCCGGGTGAGGTTCCGCAGCCCGCCCTTGGCCGCGATGTACGGGGCGATGGTGGGGCGGGCCAGGTCGGTCTGCACAGAGCAGATGTTGATGATCTTTCCGCGGCCCCGGCCGATCATGTGGCGGGCCGCCTCGCGGCCCACCAGGAAGGCACTGGTGAGGTCCGTTGAGAGGACGCGTTCCCAGTCCGCCACATCAAGATCCAGCATGGGGACCCGATGCTGGATGCCGGCGTTGTTCACCAGGATTTCCAGCGGGCCCACGTTGTCCTCGATCCAGCGGATGCTGCGGGCGGCGGCGTCGTCGTCGGTGACGTCGAAGGCCACACTGTGGATCCGGCCGGGCGGGAAGCCTGCCGCCATGGCCGTCTCGGCGTCCTTGAGCCGCTCCGGGTTTACGCCGTTGAGCACTACTGTGGCACCGGCGTCGGCCAATGCCTTGGCAAGGGCCGAACCGATGCCCCTGCTCGAACCCGTGACCAGGGCTACGCGCCCCGTGAGATCAAAAAGCCCTGTCATGTCCTGGTTACTTCCTCTTCATTGTTGTGTCGTGCCGCCGTATGCATTAAATCCCGGCAGCCGTTTAGACCGAGCCCTGCTCGAAGGGTCCCTGCTGCACCAGGTTGGCCGGGGTTTGCCCGGCCGCCAGGGCCTCAAGCTGCTGTTTCAGGAGTTTCAGGATCCGGGGCTCAAAGGCCGAGGCGTTCCCGCCCACATGCGGGGTGATGAGGGCGTTCCCGGCGGACCACAGCGGGTGGCCGGCGGGAAGCGGTTCGGGATCGACGACGTCGATGGCGCACTGGAGGCGGCCGGAGACCACTTCGCGGGTCAGGGCCTCCGTGCTGATGACGGCGCCGCGGCCTACGTTCACTACCAAGGCACCATCGGGCAGGGCGGCCAGGACGTCCCGGCCCACCAGGTGGTGGGTGTTACCGTTCAGGGGCAGGACGGAGACCAGGATGTCGTGGTTGGCGGCGAGGGCCACCAGTTCGTCCGGGCCGTGGACCTGCCCTTCGGCGTCCGTGCGGGCCGTGCTTCCCACCCGGGTGATGGTGACTTCGAAGGGTGCCAGGCGGCGGGCCAGTTCCTTGCCGATTCCGCCGATGCCCAGCAGCAGGACCTTGCGGTCGGCCAGGGACTGGCGGCGCTGCGGCTTCCAGCTTTCAACCTGCTGGTCCCTGACGGCCTGGTCGATGCCGCGCAGCTTGGCGAGGATGAGGCCAACGGCCAGCTCTGCGGTGGCAGCTGCATGGACGCCCGAGGCGTTTGCCACTGCGGCGCCCGGACCGGCGGCCTCGCAGACGCCGTCGTACCCTGTTGACTGCGTCTGCACGAACTTGAGGTCCGGGACCTTGCCCAGGGAGCCCAGCACTGCCCCGGCGTTGAGGTAGGGCAGGATGACGCCGTCGATGCCGCCCAGGTCCACGCCGGGTGCCTCCTTCATGTCCCAGACCACCCCGCGCAGGCTGCCGGGAAGCGGCGACAGGTCGGCCAGGAGCTGGGAATCGGGAAAGCTGACGGTGTGCACGTGCTGCATTGGTGGGGACCTATCGGTTGGTGGTAGGTGGACGGGGCGGGTGTCAGGCGGTGGGCTCGCGGCGGTCGAAGGTCAGGCCGCCCGGGACCTGGAACGTGGGCATAAGCTCAAGCATGCCAACATTCACGTGCCGCGGGGTCTCAATGGCGTAATCAAGGGCGTTGACAATGTCGTCGGTAGTGAGCGACTCGTAGCCTTCGTAGAACGTCTTCCAGGCTTCTTCCATGGCTGCGGGGCTGCCACCCATGTTGCGGCCGAAGATTTCGGTTTCCACCCGGCCGGGGCAGATTTCGGTGACGCGGATGCGCTTGCCCACGGTGTCGTTGCGGAGCTGGCGCGAGATCTGGTGCACCGCGGCCTTGGTGGCGTGGTACACGGTGTGGCCGTAGAAGTTGTACACGCCCGCGATCGAGCTGATGTTCACCACGTGGCCCAGGTCCCGCTCCACCATTCCGGGCAGCACCAGCCGGGTGAGCTGCAGCAGCCCGCGGAGGTTCACGTCCACCAGTTCGTCGATGTCCTGTTCGGAGGAGTCTAGGATGTTGCCGGGCCGGGACACGCCGGCACAGTTCACCAGGACGTCCACCTTGAGGTCGCGGACGACGGCGGCGAGCGCAGCAGTGTCTGTCAGGTCCACCACGTGCGGGACTGCTCCCGTGCGGTCGGCCAGTTCGGCGAGGCGTTCCTCGTTGCGGGCCACCGCGTGGACGGTGAGGCCCCGCTTGGCAAGCCGTTCGGCGATGGCGGCGCCCATGCCGGTGGAGGCTCCGGTGACCAGGGCTGTGGTGTAGTCGGAAAAAGGCATTTGATACTCCAAAGTGGGAATGGACAGGCTCTTGCGTCCGGCAATGGGCTGGACGCAGTGGTGGGCAGGGGGTTAGGGATCGCGCAGCACTTTGTGGGTGCGGTCCTGGGCGGTGGGACGGGCATTCATGACGTTCAGGCTCCTGACGCCGGGCTGAGTTCGTACCAGCGCTCGCCGGCGCCGACCCCGAGGAGTCCGAAGACTGTGTTGATCGTCTTCCGGAGTCTGTCCAGCTCCAGGCAGGCAGTGCGGTGCATGGCTGTTGCTTCAGCCACGGTTGTCTTTCTGAAGGTGACGGTGTGTCCAGGCCTGGACTGTGCCAGGACATCCAGGGAGCGGCTCGTAACGACTCCCAGGACCGGATAGCCCGCGGTAACGCCGCGTCCCCGGTGCAGGACCAGCAGTTCGTCCCGGGACGGAACCTCGATGGCCCCCACCGGGACACCGCGGGACAGGACCTCGGAGGTGAGCTGGCGTTCGGGCAGTGCGCCGCCGAGCCGGAGTCCTATGTGGTTGCTTCGGGGGCTCACGGTGTACTGCGAGGTGAAAAGCAGGCCTGCGGTGTCGCCGAATTCGGCTACGTCCGGCCCGTCGGTGACGTCGATGACCGGGTGGGTGGTGAATTCCGGCTTTGCCAGCCCCAGCCGGAACAGGGGCAGGCCGAAGTATGGCTGGGTGAGGGGTGCGGTGGTCTTTTGCGTTGCAAGCCGGGTGCCCTCAACAAGTTTCAGTCCGAAGCCCACCACCGTGTCCGGTGCGCAACTGCCCAGCAGCGTGGGGACAGTGAAGGATCCGCGGACGGCGATGTAGGCGCGGAGACCGGTGCGGATTCCGCGGACCGTCACTGTTTCGCCGGCCCGGACGGAGACGGGCTCCCACTGGGGGCAGCCGCGGCCGCCCACAGAGAGGTCCAGCGGCGCGCCGGTCACGGCGATCAGCAGGTCCGTGGTGGCGCGCATCCTGAAGTCCAGGGCGGTGAGTTCCAGCAGCGGATCGTTGTCGCCGTTGCCGGCCAGGATGTTCGCGGCCTTGGCCGAAAACTGGTCCAGGGCGCCGTTGACGGGAAGTCCGAATGCAGGACCCTTCGTCCGGCCAAGGTCGGTGACGACGGAGTGTCCGGGCTGAAGGACGATGAGTGACCCGGTCATGGCCGGGCCTCCAGGAACTGCCCCTCGTACTTTCCGAAGTCCTCCTGAGGAATGCGGTAGAAGCGCAGTTCATCGCCGGGGACGTAGGGCACCAGGGGTTCGCGTGCTGCGTCCAGGACCGTCAGGGGGGTCTGGCCGATGACGCACCAGCCTCCTGGTGCGACGGCGGGCGCGATCACGGCTTGGCGTCCGGCCACGGATACTGCACCGGCGGGTACGGACAGCCGCGGGTCCTTGAGCCGGGGGACGGGGACCGGGAAGTCTGGTCCGTCCATCATGGGCGAGCCTGCCGGCGCTCCGAGGCAGCGGATGACGTAGGTCTTGGCCGTGTGCCGGGTGATCACGTCCTGGACATCCAGGCCCTGGTGGTCTGCCACGCTTTCCAGGTCCGGCCCGTAGCTGCCCCCGTAGACGACGGGTACTTCGAAGCGGCGCGGCTCGCGCAGGGTGGTGCCCACGAAGTCCAGCTGGCGCATCCCCAGGAGGATGAACGCCCTGACCTGGCGGGCGGAGGTGAGGTAGGGGTCGTATTCGACCAGGACGGAGTCGTAGGTGGGAACGGCGCCGTGGATGCCTTCGACACCGACGGTCGCCAGCCAGCCGGCCAGGGCGTGGACCGTGGCCCAGTTGGCTTCTGCGTCACCGGACTGTGCCACCACGCGCAGGGCGGCGTCGCCCGACTCGTAGATGTCCAGCATTGTCCGGCTGGTTGTCGTTGGGGCGGCCATGGTCAGGAAACCTTTTGCTTTGCGGCGAGCACTTGCGCCAGCGGGGCAATGGTGACGCCCGCGGCGATCAGTTCGCTGCGAACCAGGCGGGCAAGTTCGACGGCGCCCGGATTGTCGCCGTGGAGCAGCACCGTGTCGGCATGGACGGCGATGTCGCTGCCGGAGACTGTTTCGATGAGTCCTTCGGTCACCATCCGCACAGTGCGCCGGACAATGACGGAGGGGTCGTGGATCACGGCGCCGGGCCGGCTGCGCGGCACCAGGGTCCCGTCATCCTGGTAGGCGCGGTCCGCGATGCCAACGATGGCCACCCGCAGGCCGCGCTCCGCCGCCGCAGTGGCGAGTTCACCGTCCTGCGCCAGGATGATCAGTTTCGGGTCCACCCGGGCGGCGGCATCCGCTACGGCTCGGGCGTAGTCCGCGCGGGTGGCCACCAGGTTGCCCAGGCGGCCGTGGGGAGCCAGGTGGGAGACGGTACCGCCGTGGTAGGCGGCAAACGCCGACAGGGCACCCAGCTGGTAGATGACATCGTTGCGGACTTCGTCAGCCGTGAGGTCCATGGCCCGGCGGCCGAAGCCGCGAAGATCCGGGAAGCTCGGATGGGCGCCGATGCCGACTCCCGTCCTGACACATTCAGCCACGGTGGCGTCCATGATGTCAGGGTCCCCTGCGTGGAAGCCGCAGGCGATGTTGGCGCTGGACACGATGTCCAGGAGGGCGTTGTCGTCGCCGATCGAGTAGGCGCCAAAACCTTCACCAAGATCCGCTACGAGATCAACTGTGGGCATTGCGGGCCTTCCTCTGCTGGTGCTGCGGGTGTAAATCAGTGTGGCATCGGGATTGGAGCCACACAAAGACGAATGCGGTATCACGCTATAGGGAACAGTTATGACCTTTAGAGGCGCTATTGGTGACCCAAAAAATGCAAACGGCCCTTATTTCGTGACAACAAGACTGGCTTTTCCAATAAATTGTTTCCCTGCTTATGCACAAAACATATGCCGGCATCAAAACCGGCGATGGCTTAGGTCGGGATAGAATGCTCTGGTCATTGGAAAGTCATCTGCAATTAACCTATGCCCGAGACTCGGATCACACAAAGACGTATTGCCTGTCCCGCCATAGCGCCAACGTATGACCCCGCAGGCTGTGCCGTCCCCGGCTGGAAAAGAGGAGCGCTATGGACACCCGGAAGCTGGCGTACTTCGTGAAGATCGTCGACTCAGGAAGCATCACGAAGGCGGCCGCCGCCCTCCACGTCGCCCAGCCGGCGCTGAGCCAGCAGGTGTCGGCGCTGGAAACGGACCTGAAGCAGCGGCTCCTGATCCGGAGCAAGCAGGGCGTGGAGCCCACTGCGGCGGGCCATACCCTCTACCGGCATGCCCAGACCATCCTGCGCCAAGTGGAGCAGGCAAGGATCGATGTGGCAGCTTCAGGAGCGGCACCTTCCGGGCGCGTCTCCATAGCAATCGCCCCCTACAGCATGGCCTCAAGCCTTACCCCTCGGATTATCCGCGAAGTAGGGCGGCGCTATCCCGACATCGTGCTGCACCTGACCGAGATTTACGGCGGCGTACTCAGCGAGGCCATCAAGAACGGGCGGCTGGACATGGCCCTCATCTATGAACCGGGGCCCATTCGGGGTGTGCAATTCACCACCCTCATCGTCGAGGACCTGTACTTGGTGGTCAACGCCGCGCGGGAGCTTCCGGTGGACCCCGGGGCCGGCACCATCGCCCTGGAAGCGGCGGCCACGCTGGGCCTGTTCCTGCCCGAACGGATCCACACCCTGCGCCAGGTGGTGGAGGCGGGCTTCGACAGCAGGGGCCTCACGCTGCACCTGGTGGGGGAAGTGGAATCCGTGCCGTCCCTGACCAGGCTGCTGCGCAGCGACCTGGGTGCGACCATCCTGCCCAAGTCGGCCGCGGATGCCCTGTTCCATGAGGAGGACTTCCGGGTCCTCCGGATCACCGGACCTGCACTGCAGAGCAAGATCGCGCTGTGCACTCCGGACCACGAACCGCTCTCCGAGGCCGGTTCCGCCGTTCTGCTGGTACTGAAGGAAATGCTCCAGGAAATGCTGCGCAGCAAATACCAGCCGCTTTCCAGCGGAACACCCTCAGCTGGCGCGGATGCATCATAAGCGGGCCTTATCAGGTCACGCTCCATTAGTCTTATCCATAGATTTTGCTGCGTCCTAGGATAAAAGCCATAAAGGTTCGCCAACGGCGTTTACCCGGCACAAATGATTCCCTTGGAGCCCAGCATGAAAAAGATCACCAGCCTGCAATACCGGAAATCCTCGGAACGAAGGATCCAGCTTAAGGCCAGCACCGGTTCGCATTGCCCTACCAATGGTTTCTGGCGGGCCGAGGACGGCGCTGCCTCGGATCCGGTGTTTGTCTTCGAGGGCAGCATGATGCCGCCGGGCAAGCGGGGATCCACCATGTGGTACCTGGACGACTGCCAGGTGGGGCCGCCTGCGTACCTTCTTCCCGGGATGAACTGAGGTGGCTTGAACCACCGCACCGCCGGCGGCCAAGAGAAGGCCCGGAGTTCCAGAAGGAACGCCGGGCCTCTGTGGTTTAACCCCATCGGCGTGAAGCTACAGCGCGGGCTCCAATTCGGCGTCTTCCACCAGCAGCCCCTTGGCCTTCAGGACCTCAGTCAGCTTGCACAGCTCGATGGTGGTGCCACCCTCCTTGTAGCGGCGGATGAGGTCGTCCTCAGCGTCCACGCGTGCCTGCGACAGCTTGATGACTTCCTCGATCTCATCCTTGCGGACTACCACCACACCGTCGGCATCACCCAGCAGGACATCGCCCGGGTAGACAATTTCGTCGCCGAACACCAGGGGATGGTTGATCGGGCCAATGGTTTCCTTGACGGTCCCCTTGATGCAGACACTGCCGGAGAACACCGGCAATCCGAGTTCAATCAGGTCCTTGGTGTCGCGGACCCCTGAATCCGTGACCATACCGGCCAGGCCTTTCGCCTTCATGGCGTTGCCCAGCACGTCGCCGAATGTCCCGGCTTCCTCGTACTCACCGGCTGCCACCAGGACAACGTCGCCCTTCCGGGCGTAGTGGATGGCCACCTGAAGCATCAGGTTGTCCCGCGGTGCACAGACCACTGTGACGGCGGGGCCGCAGAAGGACATGCTGCGGTCAATCGGCTTGATCTTCGAATTCAGGGCACCTTTGCGGCCCTGCGCTTCATGCACTGTGGCAGAGGAGAACTTGGAAAGTCGCTGAACGGCATCTTCGGAAGGCCGGTCGAATTTCGTTTTGACATGGATCATGAGGTGCTCCTGTTTTGTAGAACGCGTGGGCAACGTGGTGGTTTGGTCAGGCCAGCGCCCTGACGGCCTTTTCGATGGCAGCGATGGCATCCTCGATCACCGGCAGCCCGGTGGCATAGGAAATCCGGAAGTAGGGGCTTAGTCCATACGCCGACCCCTGGATGACGGCAACAGACGCCGCTTCCAGCAGGTACAGCGTGAAGTCCTCGTCGTTGCTGATCTGCCTGCCATCGGGCGTCGTCTTGCCGATGACCCCGGCGCAGTTGACGTACGCGTAAAAGGCGCCTTCCGGCGTCGCGCACTGCAGGCCGTTGACCGCGTTCAGCCCGGACACTGCCGCGTCACGCCGCTCGCGGTACACGTCAACACTTTCGCGGACGAATGCTTGGTCTCCGGTGAGTGCCGCGGCGGCAGCTGCCTGGCTGATCGAGGACGGGCAGGAGGACATTTGGGACTGCAGCTTGTTGATGGCAGCCACCAGGGGGGCCGGTCCGCCGGCGTAACCCAGCCGCCATCCGGTCATCGCGTAGGCCTTGGAGACCCCGTTGGTGACCAGCACACGGTCCTTGAGCCCAGGGGCAACGGCCACGAGACCCGTTATGGGCTCTTCGCCGAAATGAATCCCGTCATAGATCTCATCGGTGAGGACATAGACGGCAGGGTGGTCCATGAGGACGGCGGCCAGGCCTGCCAGTTCTTCGCGGGAGTACACCGCTCCTGTGGGATTGGAGGGCGTGTTGAGGATGACCCATTTGGTGTGCTCCGTCAGTGCGCCTGCGAGTGCCTCAGGGGTTAGCTTGAAACCGGTGTCCTCACCACAGGAAACGATGACGGGGGTGCCTTCGTTGGCGAGCACCATGTCCGGGTAGGAGACCCAGTATGGCGCGGGAATGACGACCTCGTCGCCCGGATCGAGAGTGGCCATGAACGCGGTGAAGATGACCTGCTTGCCGCCTCCCCCGATGGTGATTTCGCCGGCGGTGTATTGCTGGCCGGTTTTGCGGTGCAGCGTCTGCAGGATGGCTTTTTGCAGTTCGGGCGTCCCGGTGACCGATGTGTACTTGGTTTCACCACGGTCGATGGCCGCGACGGCAGCGTCCTTGATGTGCTGGGGCGTGTCGAAATCCGGCTCGCCGACCGTCAGGTCCAGGATCCGGCGGCCCTCGGCCTTGAGCTCCCGGACACGGGCCGCCGCGGCAACGCTGGGTGAGGATTTGATACGGGTTACGCGTGACGCGGGCACGAATTCAGGCATGGTGTCTTCCAGGCTTCCGGTAAGGATGAGGGTGGTTCATTCGAGCCTAGGGAAGGAGCCTGCCCCTTGGATAAGACCTAAAGTGCGTGGACAGATAAGCAGCCCTTATGACGGAGCACATAGAACTTTCGCCTATTGCTCCACGCACTTTTGGTATTGCCCTGCCGGCTTGCCTGAGGCGTAGCCTGCAGGGTGGATAACTGGCCCAATGAAGGCACACCGCCGGCCCCCGCGGCGCCTCCAAGGCCGACGGGCCGGCCCGCAGGAGGGGTACGCCTGCCGGCGGGAAGCCGCGCGGGCAGTGAAACACTAACGGAGACAAGGAGCAGAGGTGCCCGGCAGAGAAATTCACGTTCGGATACCTCCGCGTTCAGCCAGCACCGGGACGGGTGCGGCCGGCGCGGCAGCGTACCGGTACCGCGGCGTCCCGAAGCCGGACCCCGCCACGGCCCGAGCCCAACAAGCCCTGGCCATGCTGGCCCAGCTGAGGACGACCCTGGCACTTCGGTCCAGCAGGGTACGTGCCCTCACCGCCGAGTTGGGTGATTGCCTTGCCCAGGCCGTGTGCGATGGCGTGAAGGTTGCCGCTGTCGCGAAGGCCGCCGGACAGCCGGCAGCCAGTATCCGGTCTGCCACACTGGCACGCGGCGAGCTGTACCCGTCCGGCCAAACCCGAAGCGGGCATCTTCACCTCATTGCGGGATTGGCTTCGGAGCTGGCGGCAGCAGAAGGCGCCCGCAGTGACGCGGAAGAACAACGAACGCAGGTACTGGCCCTGGCCAGGAAGTCCCGGCTCCTTGACGACTACCAACTTGCCGGGGCAAGCGGTCTCAAGTCCGACGAAATCCGCAAAATGACCAGGGGCGTCGGCTTGCGTGTGGCTCAGCCCAGTAATCGTCCCGCCTGATCCCCTGCCGGCGGCCTTACGCTCTGCCATCCCCGTTCCAAGGCGAGCTTCCTGTTGTCCCAGGTCCCCGGTTCTTCTACTCCAAGCCATAACAAATCGCTATGTAGGTACATAAAAGCGGACTTTGTGTGACCCACACCGCAAACGTTAACTTGATGTTTGAGGCCGGTCCGCAAAGCCGTAAACACGATTTGCGAGAGAGCTCACAGCAGGACCAACAGGACATTCCACTCAAGATCTCTTTCCGAGAGCCCGGGTTTAGCGGCAACCGGTGTTCACCCATCACCCACGGAGACGAAATGACAGAAACCACACTTCCCAGGAAGACCCCGGTCAAGGCCGCAATCGCGGCCTGGATCGGTACGACGTTGGAGTACTACGACTTCGCGGTGTACGGCACCTCGTCGGCGTTGGTTCTGAACGTGCTCTTCTTTTCACCCGAGCTTCCCCAGGGCCTCAGCGTACTGCTCGCCATGATCACCTTCGCGGTCGGCTACGCGGTGCGCCCCCTCGGCTCCCTCATCCTGGGGCCGCTGGGCGATCGTCGCGGCCGCAAGTTCGTCATGATGATCACACTGTTCGGCATCGGCGGCTGCACCTTCCTGATCGGGTGCCTGCCCACATACGCCCAAATCGGTCCTCTTGCTCCAGTCTTGCTCGTGCTGATCCGCGTCATCCAGGGACTGTGCCTTTCCGGTGAGCAGCCCAGTGCCATCACCATGAGCCTGGAGCATGCTTCCGAAGGCCGGCGCGGGTTCCTCGCGAGCTTCACCACCTTGGGTTCCTCCTCCGGCACGCTGCTTACCCTGTTGGTCTTCATCCCGATCGCCGCCATGCCCTCGGAGCAGTTGCTGAGCTGGGGTTGGCGGCTGCCGTTCTGGGCCTCCGCCCTCGTAGTCGTAGCTGCCTACCTGATCCGCCGCCACATCGAGGAGCCGCCGGAGTTCGTAAAGGCCCAGGCCGCCAAGGTGAACGTTGCTCCCCTCCGGCATCTTCTGCGCTTCCACTGGCGTGCGGTGCTGCGGATCGTGTTCTGTGCCCTCATCGCGGGCACGAGCTACATGATGCAGACCTTCTCGGTGGCATTCGGTACCGCCGGATACAAGCTGGATAAGCCGACCATGCTCCTGACGACCACGGTCTCGGCCGTAATCGCGCTCGGCATCACGCCCCTGGCAGGATTCCTTGTGGACAAGATCGGCCGCAAGACGATGTTCCTCATCGCAACAGGCGGCGTGGGCGTCACGATGGTCCCCTACCTGTGGTCAATCACGACCGGGAACTGGTCGCTGATCTTCCTGTTTGGCATCATCAACTACTCCCTCTTCTACTCAATGGTGAACGCGTCCTGGCCGTCATTCTTCGCGGAGATGTTCCCCGGCCGCCTGCGCGTCTCCGGGCTCGCTCTTGGCACCCAGGTCGGCTTCGCCATCTCGGGCGTCATCGGCCCCGTTCTCTCGACAGCACTCGCCGGCCCCGACCTGAAGGACTGGGTCGGACCGTCCATGGTCGCGCTCGGGTTCATGGTCCTGGCAGGAGCCTCAGCCCTCACCGCCAAGGAGACCAGGAAGTTCACCCTCAAGGAGCTCGACGAGGTGCAGCAGAGCGAGCGGGAAACGTCCGTGCTCACGGCCGCGGCCATGTCCCCAAGCCCAGCTGCCCGCGGCCTCGCTGGTTAGACCCAAGAGCGGGATGACGGGATATCTCTCTTGAAATGATCACGGACTCGCGGTACGTCCCACAACGTTGATTCCGTTGTGAACAAGTGAAGACCTCTTAGTGACGGCACCAACAGCCAACCACTAAGAGGTCTTCCTGTTGCCAGGGCCGCCGCACCACCAATACCCGCGTACCCTGGTTCCGGTCCGGAAGACCCTGGCCAGCCGCCCCGAACAGGTGCTGGGATAGTGTCGTCAACTGCTGGCGATGTGGAGGCGATGGCATGGCACGGCTGGACGGGCGTATTGCGTTGGTGACCGGTGCCACCGGTGGGATAGGGCGGGCAGTAGCTGCCGGCCTCGCCCGCGAAGGTGCAACGGTGGTGGTCGTGGGCCGGAGTGTGGCGCGGGCCCAGGCGGTGATGGCGGATATCCGCACCCACGTTCCGGGAGCGGACCTTGAGCCACTCGCCTGTGACCTGTCACTGCAGTCTTCGATTCGCTCTGCCGTGGACCAGTTCCGCTCCCGTCACGGCAGGCTGGATGTGCTGGTGAACGCGGCCGGCGTGTTCCGCAAAGAACGCCACGAAACTGCCGAAGGGCTGGAACTCACCTTCGCCACGAACGTGATGTCCTACTACCTGGTCACCGGGCTCCTGCTGGACGACCTCAGGAAGGAAGCGTCCGCCGCGCTGCCGTCACGCGTCATCAATATTGCGTCCAAGTACGGTAACGTCCGGATCCCCTTCGATGACCTGCAGACAGCGACGGGGAAATACAGCTTCCTGCGTTCCACGCCGCCCACCATGCTGGGCCGGGTCCTCCTGACCCAGGAATTCGCCGCCAGGCTGCGTGGAACCGGGGTGGTGGTCAACGCCGTCCATCCCGGACTGGTGAAGAACACGGGGCTGTTACAGGACGTGGGCGGCCCGTTCCGGTGGATCACGAACACCTTGGGAAAGTCGGCAGAGAAAGCTGCCGACACGCCCCTCTGGCTGGCAACCTCGCCCGAAACGGCGGGGCTGACCGGCAAGCTGTGGGCAGGCCGGAAGGAGCTTCCCACCCCCGGCATGGGTTCTGACCCGGAGGCGCGGCGGCGGTTGTGGGACGCCTGTGCCGGGCTGGCAGGGAACGACTTCCGGTGACCAACGCCGTTCGCGCCCGCCTCAGGGGGCCGGATGCCGGGGCACGGGAATTAGTTGCGCCCATCCGGCGTTGTCGATCTGTTCAGAACAATCTGGACAACTAAAGCTCGACAGGAGAAAACACCACATGTCAGTTGACTACGACGCTCCGCGGGTGGCTCCCGAGGAGGAGCCGAATGTCGCCCTGGAGGAGCTGAAGTCCGATAAGTCCGGCCGCCGGGAGGCCGCTCCCGACATGGATGAAACGGACCTCGCGGATAGCTTTGAGCTGCCCGGCGCCGATCTCTCCAACGAGGAACTCCTCATCCAGGTGGTTCCGGTGCAGGCCGACGAATTCACGTGCATGTCCTGCTTCCTGGTGCACCACCGCAGCCAGTTGGCCCGTGAGAAGGACGGCAAGAAGTACTGCAAGGAATGTGAAGGCTAGCAGGGGGACAATGGCGGCCAGGTTTGGATTTCAACTAATGGAATCCGGGCTCGTGGCCCGGGCGTGGGACGGCCATGCTGGAACTCACGCTCCGGCAAGGCCGGCCGACTGGAAAGAAGGAAACCATGTCCCTCAGCGTTGAGGAAATGAACACGCAGCTCCCGGTGGCCAACGCGCTGCCCGGCGAGGCAGTCCCGTATTACATGGCGTCGGGCGAAGGCGCGCGCTACGAAATCAACGGCCAGTTGGTCACGGTCATTGCCCGCACCGCCGACACCGGGGGCATCTTCAGCGCTGCCTACATCTCCGGCGGCATGGGAGCCGAATCCCCGTTCGTCAGCCACAAGGTGGAGCACAAGACGCTCTACGTTTTCGACGGGATCCTGCATGTCTGGCTGCCGGGCGAGAGCCGCATCCTGACCCCCGGCGATTCGGTGGTCATCCCGCCCAACACCCCGCACGCCTACCGGATGGCCAGCCACTACACCCGCTTCCTGAACTGGATGACCCCTGGCGGCGGCGAGGCTTACTACGAGCGGGTGGGCACGCCCATCGATTCGCACGTCCCGCCGGTGCGCGCCGGCCACAAGGCCAGCCTGCAGGAGCAGGCAGAGGTGGGCGCCGAGTTCGGCATCACGTTCCCCGACGTTGAGCGTGTGGCGCCGTCGTTCAAGCACGACGCCGGGCTGCCGCCCACACAGAGCCCGTACTTCCTCAGCGCCGGAGAGGGTGAGCGCATGGTCAGCTACCAGACCATGTTCACCTACCTGTCCCGGCCCGCCAACACCGGCTCCAACTACTTCGCCGTGCACACCAAGGGCGCCAAATCCCCCTACATTCCGCTGCACTTCCACTCGCAGCACACGGAGAACTTCCTCTGCACCGAGGGCCGGATGTGGCTCTACGCCAACGGCCGGGAGATGCTCCTGACCAAGGGCGACTTTGTGCATGCCCCCGCCGGAACCGTCCACTCGTTCGCGCTCGATGCCCACAACACCCAGATGGTGGGTTTCCTGACGCCGTCGGTGTTCAACGGGTTCTTTGAGTACTTCAACAAGCCCACGGAGGACTACATGTACACCGAGGGCGGCGAACCGTACATGGACATGGAGGGCTTCGGCCGTGCCCAGGCCGAGATGGACCTGACCGTCGTCGGCCCTCCGCCGCAGCGCCGCGCGGCCCTGGACATCCCCTAACCCCACCCAATACGTAAGGCCCGGACTTCCGAGAGGAAATCCGGGCCTTACGTATTTGTGGGAGGGTGGGTCAGGGGGTGGCTTGCCTGACGAGTTCGCGGCCGTAGTCGTTGCCGTTGGGGGTGCGGACCACGGTGTGCATGTGGAACGGGGCGGGCTCATCGTTGCTGAGGAACACGCCGGTGTGGTGGTCCAGTTCCAGCACCACCACCGGGCTCTGCACCCGGAAGTAGAAGGCCTCCTCCCCCTCCCAGCCGCCGATCCAGCTGAAGAACGTCTCTGAATAGTGTTCCTGGATCTCCCGGCGGCGCGCGGCCCGTGGACCGTCGGGCAGGTAGGCGATGAAGTCCTCCACCACCGCGTCCAGCAAGTCACGGGCCCCGGCCGGCAGTTCCGCCACCCGGATGCCCTCGTACGGAATCACCCGGTTGTCCTGGAAACAGCCACCCAGGTGCCGTTCGTCGCCCGGGTGGAGGCGGCCTTCGGGCATGGCAGGATCCACCATCTCCGCGTAAACAACAGCACGGTCCCGCAGGTCCACAGGCAGGGCGGCCATCAGCTGCCGGGCCAGGGTGATGCGCTCCTTGAACACTATGACGCCCTTATGCGGGCCGGCGTCGATCATGTCCGGCTCTGCGCCCATGAACACCGGCGAGACCACCAGCTGCGTCCCGGCCACCAGGCAGTTCAGCGCCGCGTGGTGGCCGAAGAGCTGCCACCCCCACGGCGCCGTCTCGGACGGCTCCCCATACAGGGCGAAGTTGTAGCTGAACTCGTTCATGAGCAGCGGCAGCTCCACCAGGTCACCCAGGAACCCGTTGATGCGCATCAGGTTCCGCACCAGCTCCAATCCGGAAGCGCTCAGGCTTGCTTCCACCACGCCCAGGGCGGCGTCGCGGACCGGTGGTTCCAGCTCGTCCAGCCGCAGCCCGGTGTCGTGCTGCATGAACTCGGGGTTGGCCCAGCTCTGCCACTCCGGCGCGTCCACGGCGTAGCGAAGCTTTCCGGCCTGGTCCGCGGCGGCGGCGCCAAGCAGCTTCCGCGCCGCAGCCACCATGTCCGCGGTGGGTGCTTCCTCCCCGGGGCGGGCAGGCACCAGCGGATAGAGGGCCTCCCGGCGGACGCCGTCGCTGGTGATGCCCGTGAACGGCTGCGGGTAGAGCTTCCGCCAGCCTTCGATCATGGGCCCGGCGAACGCATCGGCCTTGGCCGCCTCGGCGTATTCGCGGGCAGCCAGCCCCCGAATGTCCGCTACGCGGGGATGGTCCGGGGCAAAGAGGAAATCACGGAATGACGGCGTCGACACGGGCGCTCCTGGTTTGGATGGAAGGTGCAGATTCTTCGGGACGTGCGGGCGGGAAAGCCGGCGCCCAGCCCGCGGCGACGGAGAGCGCGGCGGCGGCCTCCACCGGGGAGTTGCCGCGCCAGGCCACGTGCTGGTCGGGACGGACCAGCACGGCGGCGGCACCCCACAGCTGGGACAGGGGGGTTCCGTCCTCGGAAGGCCCGACGGCGGCGACGGTCACCGGGATGCCCTGCCGGGCACCGGCGGCCAGGACCGGCCCGAAAACTCCGCCCGCGTCCACCCCGCCCAGCGATCCGGCGTCGGCCAGCAAAGTGAAGCCCGCACCAAGGGCGCTGTACAGGGAACGGGAATCCGCCAGCCAGGCGTGCGGCAGCAGGGCCCCCGGAGCAGCGGACGGAACGTAGCGGATGGGGTCCTCATCGGGGAGGGCTGAACCGTCCGGCACCACCACGGGTGAGCCGCCGTAGTCGTAGCCCAGCACCAGGCCCAGGGAATCAAACTCGCTCTGCTTCACGGCGAGTGCCCGGTGCGCAGCCCGGCGGGCCGCTTCCCCCGCAGGGCCGGCCGCAACGAGCTCCAGGTCTGCGAAGTGGTAGGCCAGGGCCTTGCCGTTGGTGGCGGCGTCGCGGATGGTGCGCGCAGCCACCGGGCGGCGTTCTGTCCCGTAGCTGGCAAGCAGCCCGGGGCCGGCCCAGCCGTTGACGGTGGCGGCGAGCTTCCAGGCCAGGTTGGCGGCGTCGCCGATGCAGGTGTTGAACCCGTGGCCTCCCCAGGGCGGGTTGAGGTGGGCGGCGTCCCCCACCAGGAAGACGTTGCCGCGGCTGTATTCGGGCGCGAGCAGCATCCGGGCCGTCCAGGGGTCGGTGGCCACCACCTCGATGTCCACGGCCGGGCCCACCAGGGAGCGGACCATCGCGGCTGCCTCCCCCGCGGTGGGGTTGACGGACGGATCCACGCCCTGGACGATCGCCCACCACATGCCGTCACGGTCCATGGGTCCCACCATGCCGGCGGTCTCCGAGCCCACTACCCAGTACTGCACGGCCGGGGCCAAGGACACAGCGGACGCCAAGGACGCCGAGCGGAAGAGGATGCTGATGTTGGACAGCTCGGCGGAGCCGCCTTCCAGCCGCAGCCCCAGGCTGCGCCGCACGGCGGAGGATCCGCCGTCGGCCCCGATGACGTACTCCGCGGCGGTGGTGCGTTCGGCCCCGTCAGGATCCCGGACGACGACGGCGCAGGGTTCCGTGGCTGCCCCGCCTTCCGGGACACTGACGCCAGTGACGGTCCAGCCGGCCAGGAACGTCACCAGCGGGTGGCTTTCGACGGCGGCCCGGAGCACCTCCTCGAGGACGGGCTGGGGCACCTGCTGGCCGCACTCCGGCTGCGGCCCGTACCGGCCTGGAACCAGTTGGAAGGCGTTGCGGAACCGCCGCAGCTCATGGGCAGAAGGGCCGGTGAGGCCGGTGCAGAAGATGACGTCCTGTGCGTACTCCACCGGCAGCGGCGCCGCGTCCCGGAGGACCTCGGCGAGGCCCAGCCGGCGCAGGTGCGTCATGGTGCGGGCATTGGTGGTCTTGGCACGCGGCCGGGTGTGGTCCAGCGCTGTCCGCGGTTCGATGACGGTACTGGGCACCCCCCGGGAGGCGAGGTCCAGGGCGAGGAAGAGTCCGCTGGGTCCTCCTCCGGCAACCAGGACCTGCACCTCCGACGGCAGGTCCGCGGCGGTATGGAAGCCGTTCATCAGGCACGGCTCCGCAGGGAGATGTCGCCCACCGGCGTGGTCAGGGTGCCGAGCTTCTCGATCTCCACTTCCACGGTGTCGCCGGGCTGGAGGAGCCACTGCGGGGTACGGGCGTAGCCCACGCCTTCGGGGGTGCCCGTGGCGATGACGTCGCCCGGGTGCAGGGTGAAGGTTTCGCTGATGAGCGAGATGATGGCCGGGACGGAGAAGATCATGTCCCGGGTGTTTCCGTTCTGGGCTTCGATCCCATTGACGCGGGTGCGGACCTGGAGCCCGTTGCGCAGGTCGCCCACCTCGTCGCGGCTCACCACGGGACCCAGGGGGCCGCTGAAATCGCCGTTCTTGCCCAGGGTCCACTGCGACGTGAGCTTCTGGGCCCTGCGGGAGGTGATGTCGTTGAACGTGGAGTAGCCAAAGACGGCATCGGCAGCGGTGTCCTCGCCGGCGGACTCCACGCGGCGGCCGATGTAGGCGGCCACTTCGCCTTCCCAGTCCAGCCCTGCCTCGCCCGCCGGGACCGGGACCGGGACGTTGCCCACGGACAGGGAGGCCGTCCAACGGGCAAACAGCGTGGGGTACGGCGGAAGTTCCTGGTCCTTGAAGCTGCCCTCGGCCACATGCGCCTTGTAGTTCAGCCCGACGCAGATCACCCGCGCGGAGGCCGGGACCAGCGGGACTTCGGTGACGCTGCCGCGCTCCAGCCAGCCGTCGTCGTCGGAGGCTCCAGCATGTGCAGCGCCGGCAACCAGGGCTGCGGCCTTGTCCTGCCAGCCCTCGGCGTCGGCCCAGAATTCGTCGACCGATGTGAGCGGGAGGACGCGGGAGCCGGCCAGCGCCGCTGCCCAGGGTCCGCCGTGGTGGGTGATGCCGATGAACTGCATGGGAGGCCTTTCGGTCTGGTCCGGGGTGCGCGTATTGCCCCCGCATGGTGGTGGGAAATCAGTGCTGTTCCGACTGGCGGCGGAGGAAATCGATGGTGGCGGCAATGGCCCGTTCCGCGGCGCCGCTGTTGCCGTCCGGGCTGGCCCACATGTGGTCCGCACCATCCAGCAGGAGGAGTTCGACGGCGTTGCCCGCGCCTTCGAGCGCCGCGGCCAGCGAGGTGGACTGCTCCACGGGGACGAAGCGGTCCGCCGTTCCATGGATGAGGAGGAAGGGCGGGGCGCCTGCGTGGACGTAGCCGAGGGGGCTTGCGGCCCTGGCCTTGTCCGGGGCGTCGGCGGGCTGCGCGCCGATCAGCAGTGCTTCGCGGGAACCGGGGTCATCCGCCCGGGCTACGGCGTCCGGCCGTGCCTGTCCCCCCATCCGGAGCAGGTCAGTGGGCGGGTACCAGGCCACGACGCCGGCAACTGAGTCGTCACCGTCCGGCCCGTCGTTGCCGCCCCGGCCTGGAAAGTCCGGGGCCCCCGCGGTCAGGCCCACGAGGGCGGCGAGGTGGCCGCCGGCCGAGTCTCCCCAGGCGTAGATGCGGTGTGGGTCCACGCCGTATTCGGCCGCGTGGCTGCGGAGCCAGCGGACGGCCGCCTTGGCGTCCTCCAGCTGGGCAGGAAACGTGGCACCCGTGCTGAGGCGATAGTCGGCAGAGGCCACCACGAACCCGGCATCTGCCAGCTGCCCGATGGGGCTGAGCCCTAAACCGTCAACAGCGGGGCCCAGCGAAGACCGCTCCCCCGTCCGCCAACCGCCGCCGTGGAAGTGGACCACCGCCGGCCGGCCGCCCGGGTGCGTTTCTCCTGTGGGAAGGTAGAGGTCCAGCAGCAGCGGCTCCGCGTTCTGTGGCCGGGCAAACTCGATCCCCTTGAGGATCTGCCGTCCCGTCATCGTTGACTCCATGTGTGGCGCGCCGTTTCTGTGCTGTGTTGGCCGGACTGCTGAATGGGCTGGGCGGGCCCGCAACGGGACCCGCATCCATGGATTCAACTCTGTGGCATGGGCAGGGATGCACGCGCTGGCAGTTTCACTGATTGAAACTGGTTCGCCCGGAACAGGGCGCTGGGAAGATCCGGGTGCGCCGGCGGTTGCACGGGCAGGCGGCCCGGGAGCTGCTGAGGGTTCCCGCAGCTGGCGCTTAGCTGACCAGGACCTGCGTGGCGGATTCCTTCAGTTTGCCGTTGGCCCATTTCATCTGGCGGATGGTCTGCGGGTGGCACTTCTGTGCCAGGGCCAGCAGGTTCTTGTCCTTCATCCCCTGGGCGGCCTGGGCCAGCAGTTCCCAGTCGGCTGACACCCCGCAGGCCTTCAGGTAGAGCTCGCGGAGGTCGCGCAGCAGCAGCATCCCGGTTTCGGGGCGCCTGCCCACCATCTCGCTGCCCTTTTCCCTGATGGTTTCCATTAGCCCTGCCTCGCCGCGGGGCTCCGGGTCCAGGTTTTGGCCGTAGTTTTTGGCGATGTCCGCGATGTCCCGGACGTGCTGCTGCGACCAGCGTGCCAGGTCCCGGGCCAGGTGGTGGATCTCGTGGTCTACCTTGTGCCGCTCGGAGATGACCAGCAGGTGGTGCGCCAGGTCGTTCTCGGAGCGGTGCATTTCCTCCAGTACCAGCCCGAATTTCATCGTGCCCCTCCTGCCGTTTCGGTGGCCTCGCCAGTTTCGGTGGCCTCGTCCGCCAAAGCGGTGGGTATGCCCTTGGTCCTGGCGTCTTCCGGGAAGTACCCGGCAGGTGCCGATGCCGTGGTGGTGGGCGCCGGAGCGGGTCCGTCGCCGCCGGAAACGCGGGTGATGCGGGCGGCCGCCGTTTTGAAGATGGGCTGCTTGGACGCCGCGTCCCAGTCGGTGATGGTCAGTTCGTTCGCAGCCCTGCCGGCCCCGTCCGGCTGGTGTCCGCCATCGGTGTCCCAGTAGCCGTAATGGAAGGGCAGGAAGAGGACGCCGTTGCGGATGCCGCTGATCCGCACCTTGGCACGGACGGACCCGCGCGGTGTCTCCACCTCCGCAAGGTCGCCTTCGGCAATCCCGTACGCGCCGGCGTCGTCTGCTGACAACTCAACCCACACGTCGGGCGCGGCAGCCTGCAGCTCAGGTGCCCGCCCGGTCTTGGTGCGGGTGTGGAACTGGTAGAGCGTGCGGCCGGTGATGAGCTGGAGCGGGAAGTCCTGGCTGGGCAGCTCGTGCGGCGGCATGTATTCGGCGGCCTTGATGATGGCCTTGCCCTCGGGGTTCAGGGCCTTGTACTCCGTGGGTTCCACTGGCGCACCGGTGATGAGGTCGCGGCCGTAGGTTTCGCAGTACCCGGGGTGCGCCCAGAACTTCCCGTCAGCGTAGATGCGTTCCGTACCGTCCGGGTTCTCCTCGTTGCAGGGCCACTGGATGCCTGAGCCGCCGCGCAGTTTGTCGTAGGTGATGCCGGTGTAGTCGCAGGGCCTGCCGCGGGTGCATTCCTTCCAGGCTTCGAAGGCCGATTCGGGGTCGTGCCACTTGATCAGCGGCTGCCCGTCCTTGTCCTGCAGGCCCATGCGGTGGGCGTAGTCGATGAAGATCTCCAGGTCCGGCCGGGCCTCGCCCGGCGGGTCAACGGCTTTCTCGGAGAGGTGGACGGTGCGGTCCACGTTGGTGAAGGTCCCGGTCTTTTCGCCCCAGGTGGCGGCGGGAAGGACGACGTCGGCCAGCTGGGCCGTCTCGGAGAGGAAGATATCCTGCACCACCAGGAACAGGCGGTCCTGTTCCAGGATGCCGCGGATGCGTGCCAGCTCGGGCAGCGAGACGGCAGGGTTGGTCCCGCTGACCCACAGCATCCGGATGGAACCGTCCTCCGCGTACCGCATCATCTGCATAACGTGCGTGGGCGGGGAGTAATGCGGGATGGACATGGGATCGACGTTCCAGACCCGGGCCAGGTCCTGGATGTGCGCGTCGTTGGACCAGTTCCGGAAGGCGGCAAGGTCGCCGTCGGCCCCGCATTCGCGGGTGTTTTCGGCAGTGGGCTGGCCGTTCATTTGCAGGATGCCGCAACCGGGCCTGCCGAGCATTCCGCGAATGATGTTGACGTTGTTGACCTGGACCGCTGCTGCGGTGGCCTGGTTGGACTGGTAGAAGCCCTGCAGCACCGTGGACAGCAGCCGCTCCGCGTGGCCGATGATGCCGGCCGCCTCGGTGATCTGCTCTTCCGGGACACCGCAGATTTCCGCCACGAGTGCCGGCGGGTAGTTCTTAACCTCATTTTCGAGTTCGGAGTACCCCACGGTGTGCGCCTGGATGTACTCCCGGTCCACCCAGCCGTTGGTGATGATCTCGTGCAGGATGCCGTTCATCAGGGCCACGTTGGTGCCTGGCCGCGGCGCCAGGTGCACGGTGGCGGCCCTGGCCACGGGCGTCATGCGCGGGTCCACGCAGATGATCTTGGGCGGGTTGGCGCCGGCCAGCCGGTCGAGCATCCGGGTCCAGAGGACGGTCTGGGTTTCGGCCACGTTGTGCCCGTACAGGGCGATGACATCGGCGTGGTCCACGTCCGTGTAGGAGCCGGGCTGCCCGTCGCAGCCGAAGGATTCCTTCAGCGCCTCCCCCGCCGTCGCCGTGCACAGCCGGGTGTTGCCGTCCACGTGGTTGGTGCCGATGCCGCCGTGCGCCAGCGTGCCCAGGGTGTAGTACTCCTCGGAGAAGAGCTGGCCGGTGGTGTAGAAGCCGAGGGCGCTGGGGCCCTGCTCCGCCAGCAGCGCCTTGGACTTGTCCACGACGCGCTGCATGGCGGTGTCCCAGTCTGTTTCCACCAGCTTCCCGCCCTCGCGGATGAGGGGTTTGGTGAGCCGGTCCGGGGACGCGTTCGCCTGCCAGCCGTACAGGTCCTTGGGGCCCAGCCGGCCGTGATTGACGCGGTCTACGGCCCGTCCCCGCACGCCAACGATTCTGTTGTCCTTGACCGCGATGTCCATGGCGTCGCCGTTGGAGTGCAGGAGCGAGGCCGTCTGGACCCACCGGTCCACGTCCTCCGGAGCCACTCCTTCGGCCAGGTGGGTGTCCACCCTGACGGGCCAGTCACCGCCGCTGCCGTACGGTGTCCGTGTCCCCCATGGTTCAGCTATCCGGTCGATCCGAGCCATCTGTCCATCTCCTTACGGGAACTGGCGGACAGCGTCGAAACAGCGCTGTCCCTACCGGATCCTGTACCCGGAATGGCGGGCCGGAAACGCGCCCCTTAGGCCTGCGTGTCCTGCAGCGGCCGCCGGGCGAGCCAGGCGGCCACGATGGCACCGGAGATGTTGTGCCAGAGCGAGAAGACCGCGGACGGCAGTGCAGCCAGCGGGGTGAAGTGCGCGGTGGCGAGCGTCGCCGCCAGGCCGGAGTTCTGCATGCCCACTTCGAAGGCGAGGGCGCGGCGGGCCTTGTCATCCAGGCGGCCCAGCTTGCCGGCCAGGTACCCAAGGCCCAGCCCGAAGCCGTTGTGCAGCACCACGGCAAGGAACACGATGGCCCCGGCGTCGATGATCTTGTTGGCGCTGCCGGCCACCACGATGGCCACGATCAGGGAAATTACGACGGCGGACGCCCACGGCAGCGCGGGCAGCACCTTGGCGACGAGCTTCTTGAGGAAGACCCGGGCGAGGAGGCCGGCGACCACCGGCAGCAGCACGGTCTTGACGATGTCCAGGACCATGCCGGCGGCGTCGATCTGCAGGTAGGAGCCGGCCAGGAACAGGACCAGCAGCGGGGTGACGATCGGGGCGATCAGGGTGGAGACCGAGGCCACCGCCACGGAGAGGGCAACATCGCCCTTGGCCAGGAAGGCCATGACGTTCGAGGCTGTGCCGGAGGGGGCGCAGCCCACCAGGATCACGCCGACTGCCAGTTCGGGCGGAAGGTTGAGGGCGCCTGCGATCAGCCAGCCGGCGCCGGGCATGATGACGTAGTGCGCCACGATCCCCAGGGCCACGGCCCACGGCCGCTTGGCTACCGCGGCGAAGTCCGGCGGAGTCAGGGTCAGGCCCATGCAGAACATGATGATGCCGAGCAGGTAGGGCACGCTGGGGGCCATGGGCTTGAAAAGGCCGGGGAGCAGGAACCCGAGAATGCCTGCGACAACCACCAGGATGGGGAACACTGTCACCGCGATGCGGGCGATTTTGCTTTCCGCTTCGAGCGCGGGGTTGACGGGTATCCCGTCCGAATTCTGGGGTTTAGTTGCCTCAAGCATCCAATCATGGTGGCACCGGCTGGTATGGTTCCGCCAATTGATGACCGTGAACGGTAACAACGGCGGAACCATACCGGCGGCAGTCCCGGAGGGGGTTCCGCCCTTAGAGCTGTTTCCGGAGCTCCATCTTTCGGATCTTGCCGCTGGCGGTACGCGGCATCTCCTCCACCACCACCATTGACTTGGGGATCTTGTAGCGGGCAAGCCTGCCGTCGAGGAAGCTGCGCAGCTGCTCCGCAGTCAGCGATTCCCCCTCCCGCAGCGTCACGATCGCTTGGGGGACCTCGCCCCATTTGTCATCCGGGACGCCGATGACGGCGACGCTGCCCACAGCGCTGTGCTCGGAGATGACCGCCTCCACCTCCGCCGGGTAGATGTTCTCCCCGCCGGAAATGATCATGTCCTTGAGCCGGTCAGAGACGAACAGGAAGCCTTCCTGGTCGCGGTAGCCCATGTCGCCCGAGCGGAACCAGGCGCCGTCCGCATAGCTGGCGGCTGTGGCCTCCGGCCGGTTCCAGTACTCCTTGATGACGTTGGGTCCGGAGATCTGGATTTCCCCCACCTCGCCCGGTTCCACCGTGCCGCCCATGGGATCGGCGATCCGGACGTCGGTGAAGAAGTGCGGCAGTCCGGCCGAACCCGCCTTTTCCCGCGACCGGTCCACGGGGAGCATGGTGACGCCGGGGGCTGTTTCGGTCATGCCGTAGCAGCTGGTGAAACCGATGCCGCGGTCCTCGTACGCGTCCAGGACCCGGCGGGGAATCGCTGAGCCACCGCAGGTCAGCTTGTCCAGGGAGCTGAGGTCGGCCGCCGCCCAGCCCGGATCTTCGCAGAGCAGCTGGAACGTGGTGGGCACTCCGTTGAGGGTGGTCACCTTGTGTTTCCGGATGAGTTCCAGGACCCGGGCGGGATCGAACTTCGCCTCAAGGACCACGGTGGCCCCCTTGAGGAGCATCGGCAGCAGCCCCATGTCCAGGGACGCCACGTGGAACAGCGGCGAAATCATCAGCGCCACGTCGTTGCGGTTCAAGTCCATGTCCACGATGGTGTTGATGCAGTTCCACGTGATGTTCCCGTGCGTCAGTAAGGCGCCTTTGGGTTTGCCCGTGGTGCCGGAGGTGTACAGGATCATGGCGCCGTCGTCGTGGCCCACCGGCACGTCGATGGGTTCGCCGGCTGCCCCCTGCAGCGCCTCCCCGTAAGACACAACCACTGCAGAATGTTCGACGGCGGCCGGTGACGTGGCGGCGGAAGGTTCCGCCCCGCCGTCGGCCGTTACGACCATGCGGTGGGTTACCGCCGTTCCTTGCACGGCAGCGGAGGCGGAGGCCTCCAGGGCGCCGGCGTTGACCAGGAGCCGGGCTCCGGAATCCTGGAGCTGGAACTGCAGCTCCGGCGGTGCCAGCCGGGTGTTGAGCGGGACGAAGATGGCGCCGAGGAGGCCGCAGGCGAAGAACGTTTCCACGAACGAAGGGTGGTTCTCCCCCAGGTAGGCCACCCGGTCCCCCTTGGCCACTCCGCGGTCGCGGAGCGCGTTGGCCAGGCGGTCCGTCCGTTCGGCGAGCTCTTCGTAGCTCAGGGTGCCCGCTGCTGACAGCAGGGCCGTCTTGGCGCCCGACTTGCGGCGGCGGCGCTGCAGCCAGGAGCCAACTCCGTTGTTGTCCATGGTTCTCCTAACGGACCGTGGTGAGGTCGTTGTTCTTAGATTCCCGCGTCAGGGCGATGAAGACAATCGAGACCAGCGCCATGACGGACAGGAACACCACCACCGGGAGGATGCTTTGCCCGGAGTCCTTGTAGAGGCCGGCGATGATGCCCGGCGTGAAGCCGGCGCCGATGAGGGTGGCCAGCTGGTAGCCCACCGCGGCACCGGTGTAGCGGGAGGTGGTGCCGAACTGTTCGGACACGAATGCTGCCAGCGGCCCGTAGAGGGAGGAGTGCAGGATCAGCGCCACAGTGAAGGCCACGAACACCATGGCAACGTTGCCCGAGCCAAGCATCCCGAACATCGGGAAGAGGTACGCAATGAACAGTGCCAGGCCGGTGATCATCACCGGGCGGCGGCCGAAGCGGTCCGAAAGGCGGCCGCCCAGGAGGACGAAGACGATGGAAATGGCCGAGGCCCCGGCGAACGCGTAGAGCACGCCCTGCTGCGGTGCGCCCTTGGACACGGCGTAGGTCACCGAGAAGGTGGGCAGCACCACCTGCAGGCCGAACCCGGCAGCCCCGGCGAACATGATCATGATCAGTGCCTTGGGCCGGCGGAGCACGTCCAGCAGCGGGATCTTGCGCTTGGCGCCCTGTGCTTCTTCCTTGGCCACGGCCTCGGCGAAGATGGGGCTTTCAGAAACGCGGAGGCGCACGAACATGCCCACGATCAGGAGCACGAAGGACAGCAGGAACGGCACGCGCCAGCCCCAGGCCAGGAAGGCATCCTGCGGCAGGGCCGAGAAGGCACCCATCACCAGGGTGCCCAGCACGGCGCCGGTGGGCGCCCCGGCGTTGACGAACGACGCCGCGAAGCCGCGCCGTTTCGGGTCCGCGTGCTCCAGTGCCATGAGCGCCGCCCCGCCCCATTCACCGCCGACGGCGATGCCCTGGCAGACCCGCAGCAGCACCAGGATCACGGCGCCCCACGGCCCGATGATGCCGGCGCCGGGAATCAGGCCGATGAGGGTGGAGGCGATGCCCATCATGGCCATGGAGATGATCAGCATCCCCTTGCGGCCCACCTTGTCACCAAAGTGTCCGAAGATGATGCCGCCCAGCGGCCTGGCCACGTATCCGGCGGCGAAGGTGGCGTAGGCGGCCACGACGCCTACCCATTCGTCCGTGCCGGCGAAGAAGACCTTGGGGAAGGCCACCGCTGCGGCCGTGGCGTAGAGCAGAAAGTCGTAGAACTCGATGGTGCTGCCCAGATAGCTGGACAGGATGACCGTGCGCGCTTCCTTGCGCTTGGCGGCCGTGCCCGCAGGTGCGAGCGTGGTGTGTCCGGACATGGCTGTTCCTAAAGACGGAGGAATGTGGGGTTTTTGGGGTTGCCTGAGGCGGCGGCGCCGGGGCGCCGCCTGGGGGTTGGAACTGCTGTTACTGGTGGAAGTGGCTTACTTGTAGAAGCGGCTTACTTGTAGAAGCGGGCCAGGAATTCGGCCACGACGGCGGGGCGTTCCTGGCCTTCGATCTCGATGGTGGCGTTGACCTTGATCTGGGCGCCGCCCTTGACCTCGGTGACGTCGGCGATGGTGGCCTGCATACGGACCTTGGAGCCGACCTTGACCGGGGAGGTGAAGCGGACCTTGTCCAGGCCGTAGTTGACCTTGGTGGTGACGCCTTCGACGTCGAACAGCTCCCCCCAAAACGGGATGATCAGCGAGAGCGTGAGGAAGCCGTGGGCGATGGGGGCGCCGAACGGGCCGTCCTTGGCGCGTTCGGGGTCGGTGTGGATCCACTGCTGGTCGTCCGTGGCGTCCGCGAACTGGTTGATCTGGTCCTGGGTGATCTGGCGGTAGTCGGTGGTGCCGAGGTCCTTGCCGGACAGGGTGAGCAGGGTGTCGAAATCGACGACGAGATTGGGCATCGTTGCCTCCTGGCAGTTGTTTGTTGGTTGGGGAAGTAGTGGTTCAGCGGGTGAAGGCGCTTTCGCCGGTGAGGGCGCGGCCGATGATGAGGGCGTTGATCTCGTGGGTGCCTTCGTAGGAGTAGACGGCTTCGGCGTCGGCGTGGAAGCGGGCGACGCCGGCGGCGAGGGTGATGCCGTTGCCGCCCACCACCTCACGGGCCAGCGCTACGGTGTCGCGCATGAACAGGGATGTCTGCATCTTGGCCAGGGCGGAGTCCTGGTCGCGGTAGATGCCTTTGGCCTGCTGCTCGGTGAGCCTGACCACCAGGGACAGGCTGGCCGTGACGTTGCCGAGCATGCGGGCCAGTTTCTCCTGGACCAGCTGGAAGGAACCCAGGGTGCGGCCGAACTGACGGCGTTCGTTGACGTAGGCGAGGGCGGCTTCGAAGGCGCCGGCGGCGATGCCGGTGGCGATCCAGGCGACGTCCGAGCGCATGGCCCGGAGCATTGCCGCGACGTCCCTGAAGGAGTTCACGTTGTGCAGGCGCATGGCCTCGGGGACGCGGACACCGGTGAGGGTGATGTGGGCGTTCTGCATCATCCGCAGTGCCGTCTTCCCGTGGATCTTCTCCAGGGTGACGCCGTCGGCTGTCCGGTCCACGAGGAAGGCCTTGACCTGCCCGTCTGCGGTGTCCCGGGCGAATACCGCGAGGACGTCCGCGGTGGCGGCGCCGCCGATCCAGCGTTTGGCGCCGTCCAGGATCCAGCTGCCGTCGGGCTGCCGCCGGGCGGTGGTGGAGAGTCCGCCGGCGATGTCCGATCCGGATTCCGGTTCGGTCAGCGAGAACACGCCCTTGAGCGAGAAGTCGATGACCTTGGGCATCCATTCGGCCTGCTGTTCCGCCGAGGCACCCACGCGGATGGCTGTCCGGAACAGGCCGGCCTGGGCGGTGTACCAGGTGGCCAGGGACGCGTCGGTGCGGGCAAGTTCGAAGATCCGGAAGCCCTGGTAAATTCCACGGGCCGGACCGTCGGCCGTGAGGCCGGCAGGTTCCATCAGGTCGAGGTCGATCAGCGGCCGGGCGAGCTGCTCCGGAAATTCGCCGCGTTCCCAGTACTCGGCCAGCAGGGGCCTGGCTTCCGCGTCCAGGAAGGACCGCAGCCGGGACAGGACCTGGCGTTCTTCCGGCGTCAGGAGGGACTCGGCGTCGTACCAATCCGCTGCCTCATAGAGCCGGGCACCCGGGCCGGCCTTCGCCGTCGTCAACGTTCCCATCTCAGCCTCCCAACCCGAGGAGCCGCACCGCGTTGTCCTTGAGGATCTTGGGCCGGACCTCGTCCTTCAGGGGCAGCTCCGCGAAGGCACCGAGCCATTTCTGCGGGGTGATCAGCGGGAAGTCGGTGCCGAACAGCACCTTGTCCTGGAGATAGGAGTTGGAAGCCTTCACCAGCGATTCCGGGAAGTACTTGGGCGACCAGCCGGAGAGGTCGATGAAAACGTTGGCCTTGTGCGTGGCGATGGAGTTGGCCTCGTCCTGCCACGGCACCGAGGGGTGGGCCATGATGATCTGCAGGCCGGGGAAATCCGCGGCCACCGCGTCCAGCAGCAGGGGGTTGGAGTAGGCGAGCTTGATGCCGTACCCACCGGGAAGGCCTGCGCCCATGCCGTTCTGCCCGGTGTGGAAGATAGCGGGCAGGCCGAGTTCCTGGAGGGTCTCCCACAACGGGTAGAAGCGCTCGCTGGACGGGTCGAAGCCCTGCAGGGACGGGTGGAACTTGAAGCCGCGCGCGCCGAGTTCTATGGCCTGGTGCTTGGCCCCGGCGATGGCGTCCTCGCCGGTGCGCGGGTCCACGCTGCCGAACGGGATCAGTACATCGTTGTTCCGGGCGGCGCCGGCGATGAGTTCCGGGATGCTGTTGGGTTCGTGCTTGAGCTGGGTGCGGGCGTCGACCGTGAAGACGACGGCGGCCATGTTCAGTTCGCGGTACACCTCGGCGATGCGGTCCAGGGACGGGGTGCGGTCCTCGGCCTTGAAGTACTTGGCCGAGGCTTCGGTCAGTTCCTCCGGCAGGGAGCCGTGGCCGCAGCTGTCCACCTCGAGGTGGACGTGCATGTCGATGGCGTCGAGTTTGGCCGGGTCGATGCCCAGTTCGTAGCGGTCGGCCATGGTCAGCGGGCCTCGGCGGGCTGTGCGGGCTTCAGGTCCTCCGGCAGCGGGAGGAATTCCTCGCCGTAAGTCTGGAGGGTTTCGGCCGTGAACAGCTGGCCGGCGTTTTCCTGCAGCGCCTCGTAGCTCCAGCCGCCCTCGCGGTATTCGGTGGTGGCCGGTTCCGGGTGGGTCCAGACCTGGAGCCGGTCACCGCCGGCTCCGATGGCCTGGCCGGTGATGGTGGCTGCCTCGTCGGAGGCGAGGAAGGCAACCAGTCCGGAGACGTCGTCGGCCGTTCCAAAGCCCAGGTCGTGGCGGAAGAAGGACGGCATGGCCTCGCCGCGTTCGTCGGCCTCCACGGCTTTCTGGAAGTAGGGGACGGTCTTGGTCATGGCTGTGGCGGCGACGGGGATGACGCTGTTGACCGTGACGCCGGCCTTCTTCATTTCCAGCGCCCAGGTGCGGACCATGCCCACGATCCCGGCCTTGGCGGCGGCGTAGTTGGTCTGGCCGAAGTTGCCGCGCTGGCCCGTGGGCGAACCGATGGTGATGATGCGGCCGGCGACGTTGTGCTCCTTGAAGTACGCGTAGGCCTCGCGGACGCAGGTGAAGGTGCCCTTGAGGTGGACGTTGATGACCAGGTCGAAGTCCTCGTCCGTCATCTTCAGCAGGGACTTGTCCCGCAGGATTCCGGCGTTGGTGACCAGGATGTCCAGGCGGCCGAACGTGTCGACGGCTCCGGCCACCAGCGCCTTGGCGGCGTCCGTCGTCCCTACCGGAACCACCACCGCGGTGGCCCGGCCGCCGTCGGCCTCGATCTGCGCGACGGCCTGCGCGGCCGTGTCGGCGTTCACGTCATTGATGACGACGGCGGCGCCCTGGCGGGCCAGTTCCCTTGCGTAGGCAAGGCCGAGGCCCTGCCCGCTGCCGGTGACGATTGCAACCTTGCCGTTCAAGCTCATGGCCTGCTCCTTCGCATGCGCCGGCCGAAGCCGTTGGGGTGGTCCCACTGCGGTGTGAGATCCTTGTTGAAATCAATGAAATTACGGATCATTGAAAAAGTCAACGATTGTTTTTTACACCGGAGTTGTGATGGCCACCTTGGGCACCGAAGTTCAGACCCCCCGCCTTGCGGCAGCCAGGATCGGCAGTGATGTGGGCCTGCTGCTGGCCAAGCTGCATGCTGCCGGCTCGGTGCTGAACAACAAGGCGTTGGCTGACTTCGGGCTGCGGGAGCGGTCCTTCTCCATCCTGACGCTGGCGTGCAGCGGGCTGGAGCCTACGCAGCGGGAACTGGCGGATTTCCTCAGCCTGGACCCGAGCCAGGTGGTCACCCTCGTGGACGACCTGGAACGCCGCGGCCTGGTGGAACGGGCGCAGGGCAAGCAGGACCGGCGCGCCAAGATCATCGTCTCCACGGCCGAGGGCCGCAGGATGCATGCGAAGGCCCGCACTGCCATGGACGAGGCCGAGCTGGACCAGCTGGCCGGGCTTTCCGGGGAGGAGTCGCAGGAACTGAAGCGGCTTTTACGCAAAGCCCTCTGGGGCGCGTCCGAATAGGCGCTGCCGGCCGAGCGGGTCCGTCGCAAGCGTGCTTTTTGGGTGTCCTATAACTAACGAAGCGTGCAGCGAGTCGAGCGCGGGGTAATACGACATAGTTACCAGAACCATGTGGCCCCACGAGTAGGGGCAGCTTCGACAACTCGTCCGAGGACCGCTGAGACGTTGCCTGTCACAAGGGTTTCGAGGCAGTCTGAGGCGTAGCGGTTAGGGCACCCTCACCGTGCATGTCATCGTTCGGGGTAAACGTGCATATCAGGGGTCGGCAACGAAGCTGAGGGATGAATCCATGCCCGGGCTCACATCCGTGAGCATAGCGGCGTAGCAAAAGTACGCCCGCTGAAGGACCGGCTAACGGGCATATCGCAAGACGACATTGTTCCGGTTGCCGATCCTACCTCAGCGCCCTTTTGGTGCCTTGCGACTAACGTTTTGATGATTATGACCATAGACGGTGCAATCGGGGAACCAGGCCCCAAGAACCTGTCAGAGCTCAGGTGGGCTGGAGATACCCAGCCCGTGTGGTTCCTTGACCTCGTCCAACCGCAGATTGGCGGTGGAAAATTTGATCCAGGAGATCTCCTGCGGATCGAGGCACGCCCTGAAGCGACGGCGCTTCGTATCAGCGGGCTGGACCAGGCTGTGTTTGAGCGACTAGTTTCCAGCTACGGACAACAGTTCACAGCAATTGAGTTCTGGAAGTGCCCCAGAATTGAAGACCTCACCCCGCTTGAGGACCTATCAGGGCTCCGGATGGTCTCGTTCTATTGGAATCAGCGGTCCGCGCGACTATGGAACCTATCCCGTACGCCACATTTGACTGAGTTACGGGTACAGGACTTCACACGCTTTCATCGGCTGGATGACCTCTCGGCCGGACACGCACTAAAGGAACTCATCCTCGGCGACGCGGTATGGAACAAGACCACTTTCGAGACGCTGGAGCCCTTGGCCTCGCTGACGGGATTACTCAGCCTAAGCTTGCTTCCGAAAAGCATCGACGATGGTCGGATCCAGCCTCTTGGTAAACTTACCGACCTCGAAAATCTACAGATACCTTTCAACCTGTTCACGACAGAGCAGATCGCTTGGCTCCGAGCACGGCTGCCTGAAACACTGGAATCGGAAGCATTGAAGGCCATTCTCCCGCTTAGGACACCCTTCGACCTTGCCGGTAAGCCTCGCGACGTTCTCTTGATCGGGAAGCGTAAGCCCTGGCTCAACGCTGAACAGGACGCAGCAAGGATCCACAAGCACGTTTCCAGCTTCGAACAACTCTTGGCCAGCTTTCGAAGCGATCCGAGCCTCGAGCCGAAGTGACAAATCGCGCTAGACGCGAGTACTCCATGAACCCGCGGCCCATCCGACGCTATGGTGTCCGTTCAAGGATCGGTCAACGGGCAATAGCCGTCGTGTTGGATGTGCCGCTGCTTGAATAGGGCTTACGGCCTGAACGATCGACTTAGGAAATCTGACGTGACACAACTGATAAAGGAAGCACACGATTCCTGGGACCGGGGAAGGTGGCGCAACCCGCCGGTGCGTGTCATCGCTGATGGTCGGACTCTGCGGGTAACCGCAGCCGAGAACAGTGATGCGTGGAGGCACACCTCGTACGGCTTCGTCCATGACAGTGCGCATGCCCTGTTGGCACCGCTGCCCGCTGAGGGGGCCGTGGAGGTTTCATTCCTCCTGAATTACACCGAGCAGTTCGACCAGGCGGGAATCTATCTGCACGTTTCGGACTCCGTTTGGATCAAGGCCGGCGTGGAGGTGTCCGACGGGGTTCCCCAGGTTGGGGCCGTCGTAACACGCGGGGTATCCGACTGGTCGGTGGCACCAGTCCCTGAGTGGATCAATCAGGAAATCACAGTGCGGCTGAGCAGGGCCGGTAACGCCGTCACCATCAGGGCTCGCGCCGGGGATGAGTCTTTCCGGCTCGTCCGCGTTGCTCCTCTGGATGAAACAGTAAATGCCGAGGTCGGCCCATTTTGTGCCTCGCCCACTCGGGCTAACCTCACGACCACCTTCACCCGATGGGTTGAGACCAATGCAGACGCAACCCTGCACCCTGAACACGACTGACGCCGCAGCACCCGGGTCAGCGAACGATGAAGACGGCGATCTTCACCGAGTCCGGGTAGCGCTCGCCGGTGCCCACCGCGACGACATGGTTCAGCCACCCCCACGCCTCGGAGGCGGTGGAAAACCTCAACGAGCAGCGGAAGTAGATGGCGTCCGGATCCACTGCGTCACCCCGGTTCAGCCGGGCGATGTCCGCCGCGGAGCCGTAGCGGAGGGCGCTGTTGTGTACATGAATCAATGCCCCGTCCTCCGCCTCAACAACGTAGCGGGCATCGAGTTCGGTCAGTTCCGGGCTGTGGAGGGTCTGGAAATCCGCGCCGCCGGGCAGCACCGTGCCGCTGAGGGCGGGCCCCGTCATGGAACCGCCGGTGATCGGTATGATCCTGCGGTGTCCCGTGGGAGCCGGGCCGACGTCAATGGGTGTTTCCACCATGACACGCAGCTCCGTCAGGAACTCCAGGGGCGGCGGTACACGAGTGCTCACAGCAGGCCAACCGTCAGGCGGCTGGGGTGGGAGGAACCAACATGGATGCGCTGGTTGGCGGTTACGGCAACTCCCGATTCGTAGGCGAGCTTGCCGGTGTTAAGGTTCCGGTCCCAGCGCGGGTGGCAGCTTGAGGTGACCTGTACGCGCAGCCGCTCCCCCGGCGCAAAAGTCAACGCCGTCTCCCAGAGGGAGATGGTGTACTCGTAAACCCGATCCGGCTCGATGGCAGAGGGCGGGCATCCCTCCTTGAACAGCCCGGTTTCCGCGTAGGCGTCGCGCCAGGACGCCCGGACGATGCCGTCGGCAATGCCCAGGGAAACACCGTCCGCCGACACCTTGCAGAGCCGGACAACCCAGTCCGTGTCCACGGCGCTGGATGATGCGAACAACGTTGCGGTGACGGCACCGAAAATGGTGGTGGCCTCGGTGAAGGGCTCCGTGGTGAAGACGGCGACGTCGGCCCGCGCCTCCACGGCGTCCTGCCGTGCCGGTCCCGCAGGAAAGGCGCCGGCCAACATGGTGGCCCCCCGATGGTGGGGACCGCGTCCAGCGGATCGTAGGCGTACTCAACATTTCCGTCCGCACCCGCCTGGTCCAGCAGCTCCCCGCCGGCGGAGAAGAACCACGACCTCTGCCCTGAGGGAACCGGAAGTTCATCAAAGCCGCGCCAGCGGTTCTCGCCCAGGAAGTACACCAGCACCGGGGGGACCGCAGCGATGGCCGCTTCGTCCTCCTTGAGGACGGCGTCGAACCAGGCCGTATGGAGGGACGACAGATCTCCACGGCCATCGACGATGCCGGAGGACGCGGCCGCGCCGAAGTGGATGTCCGGGTACCCGCCGGTGAGGTTGGTGTGCGTCCACGGACCCAGGATGAGGCGGGGTTCCATACCGGGGAAGGTCTTGCTGAGGGCCGCCTGGCGGCGGTACTGGTCCAGCGTGTTGGGGGCGAAGATATCGAACCAGCCGCCGATGTGCAGCGTTGGCAGCGGCACCGCCGCATCGGAAGCGGCATCCCACAACCGGCAGAAATCACTCCCCGGCCCCTCCCCCGCCGACGGAATGACCTCGCTGCGAAGGAAGGTGCCCACTCTGGGCTCCAGGTCCCGCAGCGGCAGGACGCCGTAGCAGGAACCATCAGCAAATCCAGCGTCCAGGGCAAGCCATTCCTGGAGCTCTTTCGCGCGCCGCTCGGGATCGTCAGCATGTTCCCGCATCAGTTCATTGAGCGAAATCGAGGCATGGCCCCAGGCCAGGCGGCTGCCCAGCTCATGGGCGCCGCCCCGGTACAGCGCGCCGTTGTTGGCGTTGCCGCCCGCCGAGACCCCCGGGGCCAGGGCCTTTAGCCCGGCCGGGGCGTACCGGGCTGCACGCCACTGGGTTTCCGCGAAGTAGGACCGGCCCCACATGCCCACGCGGCCGTTGGACCACGGAAGGCGCGCGGCCCACTCCACCGTTGTGGCGCCGTCGGACGCTTCATTGACCGAGGGCTCAAACCTGCCGTCCGAGCCGAACCTGCCGCGGCAGTCCTGCATCACCACCACGTACCCGGCCGCCGCAACGGTCAACGGATTGAAGTAGGCCGAGTTGACCGCCAGGTCCCGCCCGTAGGGAGTGCGCGTGAGCAGCACCGGGAAGGTGCTGCCCGGCGCGTCCGGCCGGTAAACGGTGGACCGGAGGATGGTTCCGTCGGTCATGGTTGCTTCAACATCGCCGTCGACGACGACCGGGTAGCGCACGTACGTGCCTTTCGTTTGGGTGGGGGTGGCTTGGTGCTCAGGCGGCCTGGACGGGCCGCTTGCCGAGGTCTTCGGTCCTGGTCCGGTAGGTCTCCTTGACCCACACGGCGGTCACGACGGCGGAGACCAGGCAGCAGGCGGCCGTGAAGACGGCAACGGGGAGCCACCCGTCAGGGCCGGGCTGGACGATGGCGGCGGCAATGGCGGGTGCGAAGCCGGTGACGACGAGCCCCAGCTGGGAGGCAGTGGCTGCTCCCGTGTAGCGGATCCTGGTCTCGAACATTTCCGCGGTCATGGATGGGCCGAGCGGGTTGACCATGCCGTAGCCGACGGTCATGAAGAGGATGGCCGTGGCGAAGATCAGCGGGATGGAGCCGGCGCTGATCGACCAGAAGAAGGCAAAGACAGCCCCGGCGCAGACGATGTTGCCCGTGATGAACACCGGTTTACGTCCGATCCGGTCCGCCAGGATGCCGGCGTACGGCTGGACGATGATGCCCAGGGCCGCGGTGACGATGGTGACGGTGAGCATGACGGCCGCGGGGACTCCGAGCTTGCCGGCGTAGGCCAGCCCGAAGGCAGCGAACACCGAGGAGACCACGCTCCACAGGCCGAAGAGGATCACCTTGAGGATGGTGGCCCAGTGGTCGCGGAGGACCACCTTGATGGGCAGTTCCTGCTTGTGGTCCTCCTCCTTGGCGGCCTCGAACACTTCCGATTCCGGGAGGCGGAGACGGATGTACAGGCCCACCGCGACAACCAGGATGCTGGCAAGGAACGGCAGGCGCCATCCCCACGCGAGCAGGTCGTCCTGGGGCAGGAGCGAAACTGCAAGGAATGCCAGCGACGCCAGCATGATGCCTGCCACGGCTCCGGTGTTGACCCAGCTGGCGTAAAAGGCCCGTTTGTGGGTGGGGGCGTGTTCCATGGTCATGGTGACGGCACCGACTGATTCGCCGGCCGCCGAGGCTCCCTGCAGTGCGCGCAGGAGAACCAGCAGGACCGGCGCGGCGGCACCGATGGCGGACACCGGAGGAAGGCAGCCGATCAGGAACGTGGCCACTCCCATGAGGACCAGCGTCAGGACCAGCATCTGCCGGCGCCCGATCCGGTCGCCGAAGTGGCCAATCACGCCGGCAGCCAGGGGCCGCACCACGTAGCCGATACCAATGGTTGCCATGGACAAGACCATCCCGAGGGCGGGATCGATGCCCGGGAAGAAGATCTTGTTGAAGATCAGCGCCGAGGCTGAGCCGTAGATGAAGAAGTCGTAGTACTCGAGGGTGCTGCCGATGAAGCTGGCGACTGCTGCCCGGCGGGCATTCTGCGTGCCCTGTTCGGTGGATGCGGGAAGTGACATGGCGTCCGGGGACAACGGCGTCACCGGGCTGGGACCTGCGGTCATTGCGGATCTCCTGGAAATGATGGGTCAGCAGGCGCCTGCTGGGGACTGTGCGTGCCGGCGCGGGATGTGGCCCGGATCACTGGCTAAATGTTATGCGCTTATCAAGACGACCGTCAACAAATATGCAAAGTAAATTTGCTCCGCTTTGCCTGCCTGCGAAGATGGGGTGTGACTTCTAAGCCGCATCCATTCCCAGGCGGGCCCGCCGAACCCCGTGTTGCCGCCGAGGAAGTCAATTTCCCGCGCCCATCGAAAGGCTCGGCGACCCAGCACCTGGTGGTCACGATGCTGGCGGACTATTGGCGCGACTACACCGGGTGGCTGCCCTCCCGGCTGATTGTGTCCCTGGCCGCGGCCCTGGGCCTCAGCTCTTCCGCTGCCTCAACAGCCCTCAGCCGGCTCGCAGGGCGCGCCGTCCTGGAACAGTCGAGTGCGGGGCGCGCTTCCCGGTACAGGTTCACCCCGGAGGCGAGGGCACGCCTGGAGATCGGGGTGAGACAGATCAGTGGCTTCGGCTCCGGGGAACGCCCCTGGGATGGCATGTGGACCGTGGTGGCCTTCAGTGTCCCGGAGCGCTCGCGCGAAGTGCGCGAGCTGCTGCGGAGCCGGCTCAAATGGCTGGGGTTCGCTCCGTTGTATGGGGCGGTGTGGGTTTCCGCGTGGGACACCGCCGACGACCTGGAGGATTCCTGCCGCCACCTGGGGGTGGAGAACTACGTCATCTTCCGCACCGCCGCGGAAGGGCTGCGCGGGCGGCCGTTGTTGGAGGCCTGGGACCTGGACGAAGTACGCCGGCAGTACACCCCCTTCATCAACGCCTACCGCCAGAAAACTGACGCCCTGGCCGGCGAACGCCTCCCGGGGGAAGAGGCCTTTCGGCTGAGGACCGAGGTGATGGACGCCTGGCGGGCGTTCCCCTGGGAGGACCCCGGGCTCCCCCCGGAGCTGCTGCCCCACGATTTCCCCTTGTTCGAAGCGCGCCGCATCCTATTAGCCCTCTACAACCCGTTACTGGAGGATGCCCGTTCCTACGCGGAGGAGGCTGCGGAGAGGCTGGCACCCGGGGCTGCCGGGCACAGCAGGCCCTTCGTACTGGAGGGCTAAGGCTTCCCTGCCACCCCCTTCATGTCTGCCATGTTCCGTGGACAGAGACAAATAAGACAGACAAATACCCGGTCTCTCCGTCCCGCCATATGATTTATTCATGACCATCCCAAAGGCGGCGTTGTCCCCGGACCTGCATTCGTCGCTGGTCGACAACCTGGGGCTTGCCATTGCCGAGGGAACACTGGCACCGAACTCCATCCTGCGGCTGGACGAACTGGAAACCCAGCACAAGGTGTCCCGATCCGTGATCCGGGAGGCCACCCGCGTCCTGTCTTCCATGGGAATGCTCGAGTCCCGCCGGCGCCTGGGCACGGTGGTCCAGCCAGAGGCGAGCTGGAACCTCTACGACCCTCAGGTGATCCGGTGGCGGCTGGCGTCGGCCAAGCGGCTGGAGCAGCTGCGGGCCCTGAATGAATTGCGCGGCGCCATTGAACCGCAGGCCGCCCGCCTGGCCGCTGAACGGGCGTCACTCGATGCAGCCAGCGACCTTGTCTCCATGGCCGCCCGCCTGTGGGCCGTCGGGCAGCGCGGGGACCAGGACGAATTCCTCCGCCTGGACATCGAGTTCCACGCCGCGGTCCTGAACGCCTCGGGCAACCTGATGTTTTCGCAGCTGCACAACCTCGTGGCGGAAGTGCTGGCCGGGCGGACGCAGCACGGACTGATGCCGCATCTGCCGGACCACGAGGCGCTGCAGCTGCACGTGGATGTGGCCAGTGCCATCCAGCACCGCGACCCGGGAGCCGCGCTCGCGGCCATGAGCAGGATCGTGGAGCAGTCCACCGAGGAAATGGGCGACATCTGGTCCAGCAGCCACCAGGAAGAAAGTTCCGGGCAGCCCTGATCCCTTGGCCGCGGCTAAGGCCGGCGCACCGCCGCCAGCTGGCCCGCCAGGAACTCCAGGGCCGCCTGCCCTTCCGGCAGCCCGGCCGTGTGGTTGAGGTGGCCGTGCACGGCGCCCTCGGCCAGGAAATAGGACACCGGAACCCCTGCCCGCTCCAATGCCGAGGCAAACTGCTCGGTTGAGCCGCGGGCGTCGTCGTACTCGCAGGCAAGCAGGGCGGCGGGCGGAAGCCCGGCAGGATCCGCATAGCCGGGCATCGCATAGGACGGCGCCATGCTGACCGGCCCGCCCACGTAGTTCTCCGCCGTCCGGATGCAGTCCTCCAACGTGAACCGCAGGTGCCGCGGCAGCCCGGCCATGGCCTCATCGTCCAGTCCCCCGGCAGGCGCTGGGAGTTCGGCGTCCAGGAAGGGGTAGGCCAGCAGCAGTTTCGCGGGCAGCGGCTTGCCGGCGTCCACGAGGTACAGTGCGGCCCCTACTGCGAGGTTGCCCCCGGCGCCGGCCCCGCCCAGGCAGAGCAGGTCCGGATCCAGGCCGAGGGATCCGGCGTTCTTCCGGGCCCAGAACCACCCTGCCAGGGTGTCATCATGCGGAACGGGAAAGGACACGCCGTTGCGCGCCAGGCGGTAGTCCACGGACAACACCGGCGTCCCCCGGGCAGCGAGCACGCGTGCCAGGTAATCCGATTCGGGGCTGTCAATGCTGCCGCTGACGAAGCCGCCGCCGTGCAGCCACACGAGGCCCGGGCTGCCCGGAGCTCCGGGTTCGCCGTAGATCCGTATGCCTACCGGCCCGTGCCGGCCGTCCGCGGCCACCGTGCGGATGGGCACCACGGGTCCGGGCGAGCGCACGGCGTCCGGGTTGAGGAACTGCGGGCCTTCCGGGGTTGCCAGGTACTCCGCGAACCCGGCGTCAGGCGCCTGGCGGTCGTGCCCCGTGCCGGCGGCCGGGGCGGAGTCTGCACGTTTGGTGGGGGTCATGGTGTGCCCAGCTTCCGTGAGAAGTAGTCGACGGCGGTGGCCAGGATGGTGTCCATCTGGTCCTCCGCACCGAAGAAGCAGTGGTCGCCGCCTTGGATGGTGACCACGTCATGCTCCACGCCGGCCTCCGCGAGTGCCGCGGCCAGCAGGTCGGTCTGCGAATGCGGCACCAGCCCGTCGGAGTCACCGTGGACCAGGAGGAACGGGGCGGCGCCGGCATCCACGTAGCTGACCGGGCTGGCCGCGGCCAGTAGCTCCGGATCATCCGAGCCGCCCACCAGCATGTGTTCGGGCTGCAGGGACATGCCCGGCGGCACGGCGGCGGTCAACGCGTCCGGAAACAGGCCGTCGGGCCGCTGCATGGGCGGGATGTCCACCAGGGAGGAAACACCGTAGAAGTCGACGACGGCGCTGACGCTGCTGGAGCGCCCCTGCACGCCGAGGCCGCCCTCCAGGTCCGGGCGGTTCCCGGTCAGCCCCAGGAGCGCCACCAGGTGCCCGCCGGCGGATTCGCCCCAGGCCCCGAACCGTTCCGGGTCGATGTTGAGGTCTGCGGCGAATTCGCGGAGGTACCGGACGGCGGCCTTGAGGTCGTGCAGCTGCGCCGGGAAGGGTGCTTCCAGGGAGTGCCGGTAGTCGGCCGTGGCGCAGGCGATGCCGGCCTGGTTGAGCAGCCGGAAAACGGAGTCCGGCACAAATGTGGGCGGCAGTTCCCGCCGGTCGCCCAGCTGGAACGCGCCGCCGTGCACCCACAGCACCAGCGGCGTGGGTCCGGCAGCGTTGCGGGGCAGCCAGATGTCCAGCTTCAGCGGCCGGAAGCCGAGTGCGCGGGCGTACGTCACTTCGCGGTGGGCCAGGGAACCGTCGCCCACCCGCTCCGGCCTGCCGGGGGCATCGTAGACCGGGAAGGCCGGAACAGTCCGGCCTCCGGGGCGGGAAACGTCAGGGCGGGACGGGTCGAGTACCCCGGTAGCGTCTTCCACTGTCATAGTGTGCTCCTCATCAGCTCAGGTTGGGTGCTGTCCCCGCCGGGTGCGACCAGGAAAGTATGGTGTCCGGGCCCGACGACGGCTGCCGGCCGGCCGGGCAGCAGCACCTCGGCGGTGGTGCCGGCGGGGATCGTGGCAGTGAGCGTCAGCACGGCGCCGTCCGCCGGGTCCGTCGACACAGCCCAATGCACTTCGATCAGGCCGTGCGGCCCCTGGTGGGAGGTGGATGCGGAGGTGAGTCCGGCGCCGGGGCGGGGTTCGATGACCACCCGGTCCCAGCCTGCGCTTCCGGGTGCCTGGCGAAGCCCGGCCGTGTACCTGTGCAGGAAGGACACCACGGCGCCCTTGCTGTAATGGTTGAGCGACTGGTGCGGGATGCCGTCGCCGTCGATGCCGTTCCAGAGTTCCCATACTGTGGTGGCGCCGCGGTCCACCATGGCCAGCCACGACGGTTCGGAGTCCTGCATGAGCAGTTCGTAGGCGAGGTCCAGTTCGCCGTTGTCAGCCAGGACGGGCAGCAGATAGGGCGTGGCCAGGAAGCCGGTGCCGAGGTGGGTGCCGGCGCCACGGATCAGTTCCGCCAGCTGCGCGGTGACGGTGGTGCGGTGTACCGGGCTGACAAGGTGGAAGGCGAGGGCGCGGACGCAGTTGGCCTGGCTGGCGTGGGTGACATGCCCGGCGGCGTCGAGGTATTCCGTTTCCCAGGCGTCCCGGATGCTTGCCGAAAGTTCCGCCAGCGCGGCGGCCTCCCCGGCGAGCCCCAGGATCGAGGCGATGCGTGCCATCAGGTCCGTGGTGTGCCGGTAGTAGGCGGTGGCCACGATGCCGTTGTCCGCGGTGCGGGCGGCAAACAGGTCCGGTTCCGGGCCGTCCGGCTCCATCCATTCGCCGAAGTGGAAGCCCGTGTCCCACAGGTACTTCTCGTGGGCGGCCGGGAACGGCGCCTGCGCTGCGCGGGCAGCATGCCGCCGGGTTTCGGCGGCCGTGCGGACGAAACCGAGCCAGCGCTTCATCGCCTCCCAGTTCTCGGCGAGGATGGCGGCATCGCCGGTGGCCAGATAAGCCTCCCACGGCACCATCACGATCGCGTCGCCCCAGCCGGCCGAGCCGTTGGTGAAGGCCATGAATTCGGCCGAGGTGGCCTCCGGCCCGGGTGTCGGCGAGATGTTGGCGATGACGCCGTCCTCCCACTGGTCGGCGCGGACGTCGCGGAGCCACTTCCGGGTAAAGCCGGTGACGTCGTACAGGTACGCGGCGGTGGGGACGAACAGCTGCCAGTCCCCGGTCCAGCCGGCCTTCTCGCGCTGCGGGCAGTCGGTGGGGACGTCGCAGGTGTTCCCCAGGAAGCTCCACTCCACAATCCCGTGGAGCTTGTTCAGCCGCTCATCGCTGCAGCTGAAGGTGCCGATGCGCTCCATGTCCGTCCGGACCAGGCAGGCGGTGATGTCCGCCGGTGCCAGGTCCGCGGCGAGGCCCTGCAAGGAGACGTACCGGAAGCCGTGGGTGGTGTGCCGGGGCTCAAAGACTTCGCCCGGGGCCCCGGAAGCGGCGACCGTGTCCACCTGGCCGGCGGCGAGGAAGGCCCCCGGTGAGCGGAAATCATGCGGCCGCAGGTGGTCCCGGGTGACGTCACCGTCCGGCCCCAGGGCCTCGCCGTACTCCAGCGCGACGGTTTCGCCCGGCGCCCCCAGTTGGGTAAGGCGGATCCAGCCGTGGAGGTTCTGGCCGAAGTCCACCACCTGGTTGCCGTTTGGCAGGCGGGTGATGGAAACGGGAACCAGTTCCCCGGTCACGCGGGTGGGAGGGGCCAGGGGGCCGGCCAGCTGTGTGAAGCTGCCGGGGCGGACGACGGCGGCACGCACCCTGGGCGCCTTGCCTCCAGTAGGTGTGCTCCCGGCGTCGTGCGCCCGGAAGTCGACCCGCTGGCCCGCCATGAGGTCGGCGCCGGTGATCTCCGTGGCGGACACCAGCCAGGAGCTGTCGGTGCCGATGACCTGCGTGGCGGTCCCGGACCCCACCTCGAGCTGCGCAAGGAAAGCTGTTTGCGTACCGTACATGTCGGCGTCGCGCGTGTACCCGAAGCTGCCGCGGTACCAGCCGTCGGTGAGGATGGCCCGGATGGTGTTGGCACCCTCGCGGAGCAGGCCGGTGACGTCATAGGCCTGGACCTGGAGGGTGGTGTTGTAGCTGGTGGAACCGGGGGTGAGCTGCTGGTCCCCCACGCGGCGGCCGTTGATGAAGAGTTCGTAGATGCCGTGGGCGGTGGCGTAGGCGCGGGCCTTCTCCGGGGCGGCGTCCAGCGTGAAGGTCTTGGTGAAGGCGTAGCCGGGGCGCTCCCCCGCCCGCGCCATTGCCGGTTCGTCGGCGCCGATCCACTGCGCCGTCCAGTCGGTGGCGTGCAGGAGTCCCAGTTCCACAGGCATGGGCTGTGACCAGCCGGTAGGTGTTTCGTTGCCGGCTTCATCGGTGTTCCAGGTGCGGACGCGCCATTCGAAACGGCTGCGGGAGTCCAGCGCGGGGCCGGTGTACGGGGCGGCGCACGCGGCTGATTCCTGCCTGCCGGTGTCCCAGCCGTTGCTGGCGGTGATCCGGTACGCAGCCTGGGTGGTGCTGCCGGCGGGCGGCGTCCAGCTGAGCCGGGGTGCACTAACGGTCAAGCCCATGGCTTCCGGCAGGTGTTCGGCCCGAAGCCGGGTTGGGACGGTCATGCGGCAGGACTCCTGGATGCGGTTGCTGGGAGTTCCAGCTTCCTGTCCGGCCACTGGTCCTCTACACAGCTCTTTCAATGGTTGGAATAGTATTGTGGTTCAGCTCACTGCCTTCCCCGTGGGCCACAGGAACTGCCAACGGCGCTAGGAACCACTGCCATGATTGCCACTCCGGAAACGGACACCCCGCCTGCGCGCGGAAAGCGGCCCAAACAGGGCGAACCCGTCATCGACCGCGCGCTGAGCCTGCTCGCCGTCTTCTCGGACCGGCGCCGCGCGCTGACCCTGTCCGAGCTGGCCCGCCACGCGGACATGCCCGCGCCCACTGCGCTGCGCCTGATCGCCCGGTTGGTGGCGTGGGGCGCGTTGGAAAGGCTCGACGACGGCCGGTACGTGGTGGGGGTCCGGCTGTGGGAAGTGGCTTCCCTGTCTCCGCGCGGGCACGGTGTGCGGGAAATTGCGCTTCCCTACCTTGAGGACCTGTTCGAGGTCACCCGGCACCATGTCCTGCTCGCAGTCCGGGACAACGAGCAGGCGGTGCTGATTGAGCGGCTGTCCGGGAAGGACGCCACCGAGGTCGCCTACCGGGTGGGCGGCCGGGCGCCGCTTCGCTCAACGGCCATCGGATTGGTGCTGCTCGCAGGAGCGGACCAGCAGTTCCAGGAGACCATCCTGAAACGCCCTCCGGAGAACGAGCCCGGCGTGCCCGAAATGCCGGAGGGGCAGCTGCGCCGGACACTCTCCGACGTGCGGCGGACCGGCATCGCCATGATCCGCCGGACCGTCCCGTCCCGGACGGTCTCCGTGGCCTCGCCCATCTTCGATGCGCAGGGCACCGTGGTGGCCTCGCTGTCGATTGTGGTTCCGGACGGTGCCACGCCGCCCAACGTCCTTGCCCCGGCGGTCCGTGCCGCCGCCCGCGCGGTGTCCCGGAACATGGGCTTCCAGGCCCAGGCAAGCTCCGGCTTGTGGACCCACTCCCGGGGGTAGAGCGGGCTATTTAGCGGGCGCCGGGGCGTTCCGGGCGAAGGTGCGGGCAGCCCGTGAACCGGCCGCCGCACTTGCCCCGATGGTGATGAGCGCCCCCAGGATCAACGCCGAGGCTTCCCCCGGTTCCAGCAGGTCCAACTGGGAGCCGATGGTGGCAGCGGCAACGGGCACGCCCAGTTGGGATGCGGACAGCACGGCGAGCGGCAGCGGCTGGCCCAGCAGGCGCAGGCTGCCGTGGACCAGGAGGGTGCCGGCCCCGAGGCAGATCCCGAGGAGCACCATGCCCGGCGTGCCGGCCAGCGCACGCAGGTCCAGCGATGCGCCCAGCCACACAAAGAACACCGGCCCCAGGAAACCGTCGCTGACCGCGAAGAGCTGGTGCGCCAGGCGCCGGGGTTCACCCACCGCCGCCACCACCAGTCCGAAGGAGAATCCGGCAAGCATGATGGACACGTGCCCTGCGACGGCAAGCCCGGACAATGCGAAGAGCAGCGCAAGCTGGATCCGCAGTTCCAGGGCGAACTTCCGCTCCTCGGACACGTCGTGCACCCGCCCGCGGGTGCCGCTGCGCTCCAGCCAGCGCAGCAGGAAGAAGAGCAGCACGGAGCAGGCTGCGACGGCGGAGGCCCCCATCGCTGCCCTCGGCGCGTTGGGCGGGTCCACGGCGAGTGGAAGCGCCACGATGCAGGCGATGTCCGCCACCGCCACCTGCGCCGTCGTCGTAAGGACCTTTGGTCCCGTCAGCTGCAGGGAGTCGACGATGGGCAGGACAAGGGCCGCCGAGGAGGAGGCGAGCAGCACTATGTAGAGCGGTGCGTGCCCGGTGCCGAAGGCGAAGGCGATGAGGATTCCGACGCCGGCCGCGAGGACCGCTGCGATGGCGGCCCGCAGGGCGCCGCCGCCCAGGGCAGGGCGGAGGGCCTTGTCCCGCACCGGCACATGCGTTCCGGCGACGAACATGATGAGGGCGAATCCGACGTCCGCAACGAACGTGAACGTCGGGTCCGAGGAGTCCACCAGGCCCAGGCCGGTTCGGCCGATGGCGATGCCCGCGAGCAGTTGCCCCAGCACCATGGGAAGGTGCCAGGTCCGGGGAAACGCCAGCAGGGGCCCGAGGAGCGCGACGGCGGCAATCAGCGAAAGCTGGAAGAACGACACCTGCCTCCTTTTGCCGGCGCGCCCGGATCACTGGCCGCCGCAGTCATCGGCAGCTCGCCGGCGCCGCGGACGGATTGTGCGCCCACAGTACTCATGCCCCTGCGGGCGGTCAACGGCACCGCAAGGCGCATCAGGGCCGGTCAGGACGCGGACCGCGTGTCGAACGCCGCCGCTGATTCGCGCAGGAGCCGCGCAACGGTGTCCACCGGGGTGCTGGAACGCCGGCGCCCCTCGAACCGCCGCAGGACGATGCGCCGCGTCCCCAGCCCGGGAACGTCAAGGATGTCCACCCCTTCATGCGCCACTCCGGCCAGGGCCAGGGTGGGCACAATGGCAACCCCCTCGCCGGCAGCGACGAGCGCGAGCGCCGTGAGGGTCTCCTGGTACTGATGGACCGTCTCTATGGTGGCGCCCGTCGAATGGCGCAGCCGCCCCAGGACCGCGGAGTTGGCGGCCGATGAGTTCACTCCGAGCCAGGGAACCGGCAGCCTGCCGAGGTCAACATTCTCGGTAGTGAGCAGGGCCCCGGAGGGGACCACCAGCCTCCACGGTTCATCCAGCAGTGGTTCCTCGATCATTCCGGCTCCGAGGGAAAGCTGGCCGGCGGTGGTGGAGTCATGTTCCACCACCACGGCGTCGAGCTGGCGCTGCCGGAGCAGCCGCATCAGTGCGGGAAAATCATCCTCCACGATGTGGATCTGGAGTTGTGGATACTGGCTCCGCCACTCGGGCAGCCGGGGAATCACCACGGTGCGGACAAAGCTGGTGAAGCCGCCCAGCCGCACCACGCCTGAAATGTTGGCCCCGCTCTCCATCCGGGTCCGGGCGACGCTGAGGGCGCGTTCAATCTCTTCGCCGGCTTCAGCCATGGCGAGGCCTGCGGGAGTCAGCACTGACCCTTTTGGCGTACGGACCATCAGCGCGTGCCCGGTTTCCCGCTCCAGCTTGGTGATTTGCTGGGACACCGCGGAGGGCGTCAGGCGCAGTTCGTCGGCGGCGGCCAGCACGCCGCCCGTCCGGGCAACAGCGAGAAGCACAAGCAGCCGGCGCGGATCCATATCCATATTAAGCATTTCTAAACCAGGCGTGCAGAAGAATGCAATTGATCTACATGTCTTCAGGCCCCCAGAATTGCCATCAGGCAACGATTCACGAAAGGACACCTATGGAACTCGTATGGGAAATCTCCGGTTGGGCCGGCGCCGCCATGTTTCTGACGGCGTTCCTGTCGGTCTCCATGGGCTGGGTGAAGGCCGGCCGGGCGTTCCAAAGCGCAAACCTGCTCGGGGCCGCTGCCTTCATCCTCAACGGCGCCTTCCACGAAGCGTGGCCCTCAGTGGCCACCAACGCCGCGTGGCTCCTCATCTCCGCCGTTTCGCTCCTCCGCATGCGGGGCGCCCGGGGTACCGATGCCGGCGCCGTGGCCGCGTAGCGGGTCAGTCCTTGCCGCGGTAGGAAAGCCGGCGGACCAGGACCTCGCCGTCCACAGCGAAGACGCCGAAGGCCCGGCCGGTGAAGCCCTTGGCGGTCTCGAAAGCCCAATGCCTGCCATCGAGCTCGGTGAGCAGCTCATCGTCCGGGTTGCGGCCGGGCCCGGAGGACCGGACCAGGAGGCGGATCCTGTCGCCGCCCACGGCACCGGCGCTGAAGTCCGACGGCGGCGGGCTGGCCACGATGGCAAGTTCAACGTCTCCGGACGGAACCGTTGTTTCCCAGGTGCGGTCAAAGCCTGCGACGACGGCGCGCGCCGTGATCCGGACAGATCCGCCGTCCTGGGCGGCTTCGATGCCGAACCAGTTGTCCTCGGCGTTCCGCACGGCGATGCCGCCCGCGCCGGCGGCGACGTCAAGCACGGCCCTGAATTCCATCCCGAGGTGGCGCTGGCGTTGGGCCAGGAAACAAGGCCGGCCCGAGCCCATGGTGTTGCCTTCGCCCGTGAGCAGGAGCCCCTTGGAGGTGGGGGCGGAGAACTCCGCCGGTACCCTGCGCACGCCGATCCATTGCGGGTCCTCCAGCCCGGCGCCGTTGCTGAAGTCATACTCACACTCCTCGGGCCGGCCCCCTGTCACACGGGGAAGCCGCGCATGCGGCCAGCCGTCGGCCCAGTCCACTGCGGTCAGGAACGTCTCCCGGCCCAAGGGCGAGAAAGACTTCGCCAGCCCCAGCGGGCGGACGCCGAGCAGGACCATGGCCGTTCCGCCGTCGGGCAGGTCAACGAGGTCTGCGTGCCCGGTGTTCTGGACGGGCGAACCGGTTCCCGCGGCGGTAAGGATGGGATTATGCGGCGCGGATTCGAACGGGCCTTCCGGGTGCCGCGAGCGGGCCACTGTGACGGCGTGGCCGCGGTCCGTTCCGCCTTCCGCGGCCAGCAGGTACCACCAGTCACCGCGCCGGTAGAGGTGCGGTCCTTCGGGTGAGTAAAGTCCGCTGCCGGACCACAGTGCCCGCGGCTGTTCGAGGGCTTCCCCGGTCTCGAGGTCCACCCGGACCTGCTGGATCGCGTCAGGGTGGCGGGCAAAGGTCACGTACGCAGTTCCGTCGTCGTCCCAGGCGAGGTCGGGGTCGATGCCGTCCACCGCTTCGATGACGGTGCCGTCGCTCCACGGGCCGGCCGGGTCGGTGGCCGTGAACACCACGCAGCCCCGCCCGCCGAGGAAGACGGAGACGATCAGGTAGAACAGCCCATCCCGGTAGCGGAGGGTCGGCGCCCACACGCCTCCCGGCGTGGGAACGTTGGCGATCCGTACCTGCTCCTCCCTCGTGGCCACGTGGCCCACAAGTTGCCAGCGTTCCAAGTCCGGGCTGTGATAGACCGGCAGGCCGGGCAGGTATTCGAAGGACGAAGTGACCACGTAGTAGCCCTCCGGGCTGGTGGCGATGCTCGGGTCAGGGTTGAAGCCCGAAAGGATGGGGTTGGAGTTCATTCCGCCATCGTGCCGTGCAGCAGCGTCCGGGGCAGGGCCCGGTTTCAATCGTTGGAAGGCGTTCTTCGGCGCTGCTGCCCTAGTTGTACTGGCCCTTGATCACAAAGTAGGAGCCACGGATGGTGCCGGCAAGCTTGGACTTCTGACGGGCGAACTTGAAGCTGGAGGCCAGTTCTTCAGGCACCTCCATGCCGTCCGAAAGCTTGAAGCCAACCGCCCGCTTGCCACCTTCCTCGAGGCCGTACATGACATTGATGGACAGCCCTGATTCGTAGAAGACGTACGCCATCCGCAGGCCGTCCACCTCGAAGGATGACACCTCCAGGGGCTTGGACGCGATGACCAGATTCCGCTCCGCGGACAGGATGTTGGTGATGTACTGCAGCGTCTCCGGATCATCTTCCGCCGGGGTGGTGGTGAAGTCGTGGTCGTACTTGTTCTTGTAGTAGCGCGCCTCGTTGGCGCGCAGCCCCGCCAGCGCGTCGGCAACCGGCGACGATTCCAAACCAACAGTCGAGACGTTCTTGAAATCCACGGTGTACGGCATGAGTCCTCCTGGTTTTGTCCTGTGGCACATCGTTGCAGATCAGCGCCCGTGTTGCATCCGGCACCGCAGGCCCGCGTCACAGGATCCGGATACCCGCCCCGCTGACGTCCACTTCGGTCAGCCGCACACGTTCGTCGGGCGTGCTGTTCGGCCAGTGAAAGGCCAGGTAGTCACGGCCGCCGGACGCGCGAAGGACCATGCCGTGGCCGCCGTCGCTGGACCACAGGGGTTCAGGACGTTGGATCCAGGGCCCTGTGACGGTTCCGCTGGCCGATTCGGCGAGGCCCATGGCATACCCGTCCTCGCCGTGGCTGGACCACAGCATCAGCAGGGTGCCCCCGGCCCCGCCGATGAGGAACGGGCCATCGGTGAACAACGGGTCCGTGGCAAGGTTGAGCCCCTTTGGTGGTTCCATGCCCCCCGGGAAACGAAGGGGACGGGTCCAGTTGGCCGAGGACGCCGCGAACAAGAGGACCGGCTCTCCAACGGTGCAGCGCAGGTCCGCTGAGAGGTGGACCGCGTACAGTTCCCCGTCCCGGATTCCCGGTCCGGCCGGCGTCCCCTCGGTGCCGCGGCTGTAAACCAGCCAGCGGGCGCCGCCGTCGTCGACATGCAGGGTTCCGTCCAGGCACGGCTGGGTTGGCGGGGTGACCGGCCCGTCGCTCCACGGCTGGTAGGGGCCTGTGGGGTTGTCAGAGGCGAGTACCGCAACACCGCGCGGACGTGCACCGGAGGATGTCGCCAAGGTGGCGAGCATGAAGAACCGTCCGTCCAGGGCATACACCTCCGGCGCCCAGAACTGGGTGTCCGCCCAGAAGCCGGCCGGCGGCCGGAACGCCGCGATGGGGCCTTCCCAGTGCTCCAGGTCGCGGCTGGTGTAGCAGTCAAAGCCGGTGGCGGGGCCGCCCCACACGTTCTCATCGCTGGTTCCGAACAAGACGAACTCACCGGGAGCGGCCTCCAGGATGAACGGGTCCCGCATCCGGATTCCGTCGAGGCGCAGGTGCTGGACCGTCGCCTGGTGGCCCATCAGCGGCTCGCCTGGTAATCGAGCACAGGTGCCGGTGCGCAGGCAAAGTGGTACTCGCCGCCCTCAACCGTGTGCCGCTCGCCGTCCGGAAGCACGACGTCGGCCGCCACCCCGGCAGGGACGGTCGCCTCCAGACGGAACGCACCGCCGTCGAGCGTCCATTCCACCCGGACCTCACCGTGCGGGGTCTTCAGGGACGTCCTGGCCCAGCTGATCCCCTCCCCCGGCCGCGGCTGGATCAGTACGCGCGCGTAGCCGGGTTCGGCGGGCCGGATGCCCCCAATGGCCTTGTGCATCCAGTCCGCCACCGCACCCAGGGCGTAGTGGTTGAAGCTGGTCATTTCGCCGGGGTTGATGGTGCCGTCAGGGAGCATGGAATCCCAGCGTTCCCAAACGGTGGTGGCACCCATGGTCACCGGGTACAACCAGGACGGGCAGCCCTCCTCCAGCAACAGGCGGTAGGCCTCGTCCACATGTCCGGTGTCGGTGAGTGCGTGGGTGATGAACGGCGTTCCCGCGAATCCGGTGGACACCCGGTAGTTGTTGTCCCGCACCAGTTCCGCCAGGCGGGTCCCGGCGAACTCCCGCAGCTCCGGGGTGGCCAGGATGTCGAAGGCGATAGCCAGCGCGTAGACCGTGGTGCAGTCGCTGCGGATGGTGCCGTCGGCAGCGACGTAGTTCTCGGCGAAGGCGGTACGCACCCGGGCGGCGAGCGCCTCGAAGTGGGCCTCGTCGTCGTGCCTGCCCAGCAGCCCGGCAGCCTGGGCGGTTAGGCGCGCGGTGCGGTACATGCATGCGGTGGCCACCACGCCGGTGTCCGCCTTGGCCGCCCATGGCTGGTCCGGCGCGGCGTCGGGGTCCAGCCAGTCGCCGAACTGGAAGCCGGAGTCCCACAGGCCCGTGGGCGAGAGCAGCCCCTCCACCCGGCGGGTGTGCGAGGCCATCGACTCGTACTGGTTCCGCAGCACGCTGAGGTCCCCGTAGGCCTCCCAGAGTGCCCATGGCACCCACACGGAGGCTTCACTCCACAGGGCGGACGATTCCGGAGCCGGGAATTCGGGCGGCTGCGGGCAGTATTTCAGGGCATCGGGCACGGTGATGGGCACCAGACCGTTCGCGGCCTTCTGCTCGGCGGCAAGGTCCAGGAGCCAGTCCTGCAGGAAGCCCTTGACGTCGTACAGATACGCCGCAGTGGGGGCGAACACGGCGATGTCGCCAGTCCAGCCCAGCCGTTCGTCGCGCTGCGGGCAGTCAGTGGGCAGGTCCAGGAAGTTGCCGCGCAGGCCCCAGACGATGTTGCGGTGCAACTGGTTCACCAGCTCGTTGGAGCATTCGAAGGTGCCGGTGCGTTCCAGGTCGGAGTGGACCACCACGGCCTCAACGTCATCCGCGGTCAGTGTTCCCGGCCAGCCGGCGATCTCGGCGTAGCGGAAGCCATGGAAGGTCTTGGTGGGCTCGAAGGAGTCCAGGCCGCCGGAGAGGATGAAAGTGTCCGTGGCCTTGGCTGACCGCAGGGGCCGGACGCCCAGCTCTCCGGCTTCGAGGACCTCGGCGTGCCGCACGGTGATGGCCTGCCCGGCCTCGCCCTGCACGGTAAACCGGAGCCAGCCCACCAGGTTCTGGCCGAAGTCCACCAGGGTACGGCCGGAGGGAGACGTGAAGATTTCCACGGGACGCACGACGCCGGCCCGAACCACGGGCGGGCCGACCGGCTCAGCAAGCCGGTCGGCGTCGAACGCCAGCTCCCGTACGCCGGTCCAGTCAGCGCCCGGCACATAGCCGGGCTCCGCCCACCCCTTGTGAAGGCGGCGGGCGTCGATGGTCTGGCCGTCGTAGAGGTCGTTAGACGTGGTGGCGGACGGGCCTGCCTGCCAGGAGGCATCGGAGGCGATCGACTGCACGTGGCCGTCCGCGAACTCGATGTCCAACTGGCCGAAGAATCCCAGCTCACTGCCGTAGAGGTTGGCCATGCCGTGCCAGGCCAGCCGGCCGCGGTACCAGCCGTTGCCCAGTTCCACGCCCAGCACGCTGGTGGGCGTCACCAGGGTTGTGACGTCATAGCTGCGGTACCGGAGCCGCCACTCATAGGCGCTCCAGCCCGGGCTCAGGACGTCGTCCCCCACTTGCGTGCCGTTGATGCAGGCCTCGTAGATGCCGAAGGCGGTGGCCCGCAGCGTCGCCTTGACCACGCCGCCGTGGCCCTCCTCAAGCCGGAATTCCTTGCGGAGGCGCGGGGCGCCGTCGAAGTCCTGCCCGGGCGAAATCATGGCAGCGAGCCAAGGAGTGGAAGTCATGGAAGGAGGGGTCCGTTCTGTATAGCGGGTTTCAGGCGTGCAGGCAGTGACAGCAGGGCGGTGGGCTAAAGGGGTATAACGTCCAGTGCATTCGGGGCGATGATTTCCCCCTCGTAGCCGACGGCTTCGGCCGCGGGAACCGCCAGCGCAAGCCAGGTGGATGGTGGTTGCGCAACAGGCGTGTAGTGGCTGAAGACCAGCTTCTTGGCTTGCGCAGCGAGGGCTACAGCAGGCAGGTCGAGGACGCTGGAGTGTGCCTCGAACAGATGCTTCTTCAGCTCCTCTCCACGCGGGAAGGGAAGTTCGGCTGCAATGCGCTCAATGGCGCTGTTGTCCTGCGTTTCATGGACGAGCACATCACACCCCTTGGCGATGGCCGCAAGATTAGCGTCATGGGCGGCCGTGTCACCGGAAAACACCACCACCTTGCCGGTGCCCTTGACCGTAAACCGGTAGGCATAGGCGTTCGCCACTTCCGGGCCATGGAACACCCTGGTGGCATCTACACGGACGTTGGCGTCTTCCATGACGGGGACGACTGCCCTGTCCGGGGGCACCTCGATGTCATGGCCATCAGGTGCCATGAAGGCACCGAAACCACCGCCGGACTCGAAAAGGGCAATCTCGTCCCCGAAGCCGGCGAGGAGATTCGTTGCTTTTTGCTTAGTCCCGGGTGGGCCCCAGATATCCACGGGCGGCAGGGGCGGGCGTGCTGTCCACCCGTGCAGCAGGAGTCCCGGCAGCCCGGAAGTGTGGTCCAGGTGATGGTGCGTGATGAACACGTTGCGAATGCCGGCGAATCCCAGTCCGGCCCTGACGAGCTGTCTTGGCGTATCAAGCCCGCAGTCAACCAGATACACCGCGTCATTGACCACCAGCGCCAAGGCGGGTTTGGCTTCGTCGGGACCCACCACGGGACCACCATTGACTCCCAGCATGACGATCCTGTCGGTGAATCGAGCCGGCCGCTGTCGTTGCTCTGTCATCAGGGCTCCACTTCTGTGTTGAAGGCTGTCGTTGCAGCGATGGGGTGGCGTCCCCTTCGCTGACTGGAGGTTCAGGCGTAGTGGCAGGCGACGTCGGCCGTTTCCACCCGGCGCAGCGCCGGCCGTTCGGCGGCGCACAGGTCGGTGGCCAGCGGGCAGCGGAGCCGGAAGGGGCAGCCGCCGGGTGCGGGCACCGCAGCGGCCCCGGTACGGACGCCCAGTGATTCGCGGCCTTCGCGACGCGCCGCCTGCTCCGCCGGCCGCGGCACGGGGGAGGCCGCCACCAGCGCCTGCGTGAACGGGTGCCTGGGGTTCCCGGTGACGGCGGCGGCAGGACCGCTTTCCATCACCTGGCCGCGGTACAGCACCACCACGCGCTGGGCCAGGAATTGCACCACGGCGATGTCGTGCGCGATGAACAGGTAGCTGAGGCCCCGCTCGTCGCGGAGGTCGGCCAGCAGGTTGAGCACCTGCGCCTGGGTGGAAAGGTCAAGGGCACTGACGGCTTCGTCGCAGACCACCAGCTGGGGATCGCAGATCAGGGCGCGGGCCACGGAGATGCGCTGGCGCTGGCCGCCGGAGAACTGGCTGGGGTACCGGTCCACGGCCTCCCGGGGCAGGCCCACACGTTCCAGCATGTCCTCGGCCTTTACCCGGGCCTCCGCAGCGGCGATGCCGCGCAGGCGCAGGGGTTCGGCCAGGGAGGTGCCGATGGTGTTCCGGGGGTTCAGGGAGGAGTTGGGGTCCTGGAAGACGGCCCGCAGTTCCCCGCCCAGGTCCCGGCGCTGGGCCGCGGTGGCGGAGGTGATGTCCCGGCCCTGGTAGTTGATGGTGCCGCCGGAAACTTTCTGCAGGCCAAGGATTGCCTTGCCGATGGTGGACTTGCCAGAGCCGGATTCCCCCACCAGGCCCACCGTTTCACCGCGGGCGATACTGAAGCTGACGCGATCGACGGCGGCAGGTGCTGTGGCTGCCCGGCGACCGCGGCCGTAGCGCACCACCAGGTCCTTCACTTCGAGCATGGGGACGGTGGTGGCCGGCGTGGGCCCTGGGCGCTCCGTGACTGCGGTGCTCATGCCATGTCCTTTTCGGTGAGTAGCGTCTCTTTGGAGGTGACCTCGAGCAGGCGGGAGGCCGGGATGTCGGTGGCCAGCCAGTCCATGCCTTCGACGGCGAGCTGGTCCGCTTTGACGCACCGCACCAGGCCCTCTGCTGCGCCGGAGGGCAGCAGAGGGACGGGTTCGAGGCAGGCGGAGCCGGCGAACTGGCAGCGGGCGGCGAACCGGCAGCCGGTGGGCCAGTCCTTGGGCTGGGGTACCTGCCCTTGAATCGTGGCGAGGCGTTCCGGCATGTCGTTTGCATGGTTGGCGTGCGGGTCCGCGGCCAGCAGGGCCAGCGTGTACGGGTGTCGGGGGCTGTCCAGGATGGCTGCTGTCCTGCCGTTTTCCACCACCTGCCCGGCATACATCACGGCCACCTGGTCGCAGATGTCCGCCACCACGCCGAGGTCGTGGGTGACCATGACCACGGACATGCCGGTGTCCTTCACCAGTGCACGGAGCAGGGAAAGGATTTCGGCCTGGACCGTAACGTCCAGGGCAGTGGTGGGTTCGTCCGCCACCAGCAGCCGGGGCTGTCCGGAGAGGGCAAGGGCGATCGCCACGCGCTGCGCCATGCCGCCGCTGATCTGGTGCGGATAGGTCTTCAGAATCCGGGCAGCATCAACGATGCCCACTTTCTCCAGCAGGCTGAGCGCTTCCTTGCGGGCCTCGGCGTTGCCCATTCCGCGGAGCCGGCGGATGGTGGCGGTGAGCTGGTAGCCGACGGTGAACATCGGGTCCAGGGCGCGCATGGGTTCCTGGCTGATCAGGGCGATTTCGCGGCCGCGGACGGATTCCATGTCCTTGTCCGTGGTCGCGGCAAGGTTCCTGCCGTTCCAGAGGATTTGTCCGCCGGTGACGGAAACGCCGGAGGGCAGCAACCCGAGCAGGGACAGTGCGGTCATCGTCTTGCCGCAGCCGGACTCCCCCACCAGGCCCAGGACCGTGCCCTGTTCTACGTCGAAGGAGACGTCGGTGACGAGCCGGACGCCGTTGTCGACGCCGACGGAGAGGTTGCGGACACTGAGCGTCCCCTTGGCCGTTTCCCGAACAAGGGCGCCGTCCTTCGCGGTAGGGACAGGGGCGGCGGCGATTGCGGCGACGGCCTTTGCGCGCTGCCTGCGTGCCGCGGCGGAGGGCAGGTGCGGTGCGGCGGCGTTGGGTGCCTTGCCCAGGGCGTTGCCGATGGCATTGGCCGACAGGACCGTGAGCGCCAGGACGGCACCGGTGGGGACCATCATCCACGGGGCATCGTAGACATGCTGGGAGGCACCCTGGATCATGCCGCCCCAGCTGGGCTGCGGGATGGGCGGCCCGAAGCCGATGAAAGCCAGGCCGGCCTGGATGAGCATGCCGACGGCGAAGATGAGTGCCGCCTGGACCACGATGGTGTTGGCCAGCCCGGGCAGGACGTGGCGGAGGCTGATGCGCAGCGGGCTGGCGCCGTCCACCTTGGCCGCGTCCACATAGAGCTGGGACTGCAGCGACTTGGCCTGGCCCAGGATCACCCGGTAGATACCGGCGGACATCAGGATGCCCAGGATGGCCATGACCACGGGGATGTTGGTTCCCACCGCGCCGATCACGGCCAGGATAATCACCGTGCCCGGCAGGGACATCATGACCTCGGTGACCCGGCTGATCACGCCTTCGGTCCGTTCACCGGCGCCGGCAGCAAGCATGGCCAGGATGGTGCCGAGCCCGACGCCGACAATCACCGTGAGCATGGACGTTCCCAGGGTGCCTGCCGCCGCGGCGAAGATGCGGCTGAGGATGTCACGGCCCAGTTCATCCGTTCCCAGCCAGTGCGCGCCGGTGGGGCCGGACAGGACGGCAGTGAAGTCCTGGTCCTCGGTTTTGTACGGCAGCCACAGCGGCGCGGTCAGTGACGCGGCGACCATCGCCACGAGCCAGACGAGCCCGGCCACGGCGCCGGGCGACGCGAACAGCCGGTGTCCGGAAAATTTGGCGATGGCGGCCTTGCCGGCATTGCGCACGGGCGCCGTTGCCGGCGTCGGGGTTTCCAGCTGGTCTGCGGGGACCGGAGCCATTGAAGGGATCATGAGGCACGCAACTTCGGGTCGAGGAACTTGGTGGCCAACTCCAGCACCAGGTTGACGGCGACCACCACCACGGTGGCGATGACCACCACGCCCTGCACGGCGGGGGCGTCATGGGTGCTGACCGAGGTCTGGACGGCCTGGCCCAGGCCGGGCATGGCGAACAGCTGCTCAGCGATGACGGAGCCGCCGAACAGGCCGATGAACTGCAGGGCGATGCCGGCCACGATGGGCAGGCTGGCGTAGCGCAGGGCGTGGACGTAGAGGATTTTCCAGGTGGGGGTGGCCGTGGCGCGCAGCGTGCGGATGTGTTCCTGCTGCAGGGCCTCGAGCATGGAGGCCCTGGTCTGCCGGGCGATGAAGGCCGCACCGCCCACTGCCAGGGTGATCACCGGCAGCGCCAGGGACAGCGCCCAGTCCTGCGGGGAGACCTCGAACGGGACGTAGCCGGTGGCGGGAAAGATGGAGGACTGGACGGCAAAAAGGTAGACGAAGAGGACACCCACCCAGAACGCGGGCAGTGCCACCAGGAGGCCGACGAAGCCGCCGATGGCTTGGTCCAGCACTCCCCCGCGGACGGCCGCGGTGACGCCAAGGGCGATGCCCAGGACGGCACTGAGGATGGTGGCACCGGCGGCAAGGGAGGCGGTGACAGGCAACCGGCTCGCCAGGTCCGCGCTGACGGAGCGGCCATCGATGAGCGAGATGCCCAGGTCGCCCTGGACCGCGGAACCGAGCCAGGTAAAGAACTGCGCGGGGAGCGGGTCGTTCCAGCCCAGCCGCTGGTTGACTTCGTCGATGGCCTCCTGGGAGGCTCCGGCGCCGAGGGACACGGCCCCGGGGCTGCCCGGCATCGCGTGCACCAGCAGGAATGCCAGCACCGCAACCACCAGCACGGTGGCCAGCGCCATCAGCAGGCGCTTGGTGATGAATAGTGCCATGGTGACCTCCATCGGTCAGGCCGTCCTGCCGGGTGCTCCCGTGGCGGAGAGCACCCGGCAGGACGGTGCGGGTGTTAGCTGGCCGGGGTGTAGGACGAAAGGAGCGGGTAGGCGTTGGTGCCGGCGAACTTCACCGGAGCCACCTTCTTGGTGTTGTAGCCCTGGTTGGTAAGCGCCTCGTACAGCGGGATCATCCAGCCGGACTCCATCAGGCGGGTGTTCAGCTTCGTGGCGGCTGCCTTGGCGGCGGCGTCGTCCTTGGCGGCGGCCAGTTCGCCGGTGGCGGCGCTGAGCTGGTCATCGGTGGCCTTCTGGACGTTGGTGAAGCCGTTGAGGACCACGCCGTACATCACGCCGACGGGGTTGTCCCAGTTCAGCGGCGCGTAGCCCAGGGGCGTGGTGGCGACGGCGGCGAAGGCTTCATCCGTTGACGCGGCCATCTTCACGTTCATGGTGATGCCGACGGCGGCGAGGTCCTTCTGGACGGCCTGCAGGTCCGTTTGGGTCTGGGCGCTGGCGATGATGGTGAACTCGAAGCCGTTGGGGTAGCCGGCCTCGGCCAGCAGGCTCTTGGCCTTGTCCGGGTTGTACGCGAATTCGGTTTCAAGGTCCTTGGTGAAGCCCGCTGAATCCTTGGGGAGGGCGTTCCAGGCCGGGACATCGCCCTTGTGCAGGGCGTCCACCAGGGCCTGGCGGTTGATGGCGTACTGGATGGCCTGCCGGACCTTCTCCTGGGCGAACGCCGGGGCGGTCTTGCCGATCTTGTCGAAGGAGATCATGGTGTTGACGGTGCCGCCGATCTGGGTGACCCCGACGCCCTTCGACTTGGCGAAGTCAACCGTGTTCGAGGTCAGCATGGCCACGTCCGCCTGGCCGGACACGAGGGCGTTGGCCCGGGCCTGCGGGTCCTGGACCACGCTGAAGACCACCTTCTTGTAGGCGTACTTGGACGCGTCGGCGCTCTTGTCGTTCTTCACCATCACGTACTTGTTGCCCTTCACGGTGGAGGGGTCCAGGGTGTACGGGCCGGAACCGTCCGGGGTTGCCGACAGGCTGGCGGTGTCTGTGACACCGTTCTTGCCCACGATCATGCCGGTGGTGGAGGCCAGGTTCTTTTCAAATCCCGGCTGCGGCTTGGCGAACGTCAGGGATACCTGGGTGGGACTCACCACATCCACGGAGGTGATTTCCTGCGCACCACCCTTGGCGACGGCCGAGTACGCGCTCAGTGCGGGATCGGAGCGGCGGTCGAGGTTGGCCTTGACCAGTGCGGCGTCCAGCTTGGAACCGTCCGTGAACGTGACGTCGTCCTTGAGTGTCAGCGTCAGGACCGTGTTGTCCGCGTTGTAGCTGAACTCCTTGGCCAGGCCCGGCCCCGTGGAACCGTCCGGCTGCAGGGTCATGAGGCTGTCGTAGAGGCCTTCGAAGAACTGGCGCTGCGCTGCGGAGACGCGCAGCGGGTCGTAGCCGAAGGAGGCCGAGTCGCTGTCGATGGCCAGCGTGATGCTGCCGGTGTCGGCTTTGGCGGAGGCCTGGCTGGATCCGCCGCCACAGGCGGCCAGGGAGCCGATCAGCAGGGCACCCGTCAGGACGGCAGCGCTGCCGCGTGCGGTGGAGGTCATAAGTTTCATCTGGTGCGCCTTCGCATTCTTCTATGACGGTGACAAACGGAGGAAATTCGAGGGGCCGGGGCTGTCCGGCTCCCTTCAAGAATCCGTTGGGGCCTGCTGGACCAAACATGAGAATGTCATTGATTGAAAAAGTATTGTGGCGGCGGTCACGCGGTTGGACAGGATGGAGGCAGGCAGTGAGGCCTGGGACGCCGGCGTGCGTCCATGATGAGAGGAACCCCAATGACCAACCCGTTTCCGCAGGACTTCCTTTGGGGCGTGGCCACCGCAGGCCACCAGGTGGAAGGCAACAACGTCAACAGCGATGTCTGGTTCCTGGAACACCTTCCGGGCACCATTTTCGCGGAGCCGTCCGGGGATGCCGTGGACCACTACCACCGGTACCGGGAGGATATTGCCCTGATCGCCGGCCTCGGTTTTACCAGCTACCGGTTCTCCGTGGAATGGGCCCGGATCGAACCGGAGGAAGGGCATTTCTCGGTGGCTGCGCTGGACCACTACAAGCGGGTGCTCGAGGCCTGCCGGGAGCACGGGCTGACGCCGGTGGTCACGTTCCACCATTTCGCGTCACCGCTGTGGCTGCTCCGTTCGGGCGGCTGGGAGGGCGAACGCACGCCGGAGCTGTTCGCCCGCTATTGCGGCCGGGTCATGGCGCACCTGGGTGACCTGATCGGCGTCGCCTGCACCCTGAACGAGCCCAACCTCCCTTGGCTGCTGGAGTCATTCGGCATCGGCGGGGAAGCGCCGGAGAACCGCGGCAAGGTCCCCATGTGGGCGGCTGCCGCACAGCGCCTGGGCGTGGACGCCAGCACGGTTGCCCCGTTCCAGTTCTGCTCCACGGAGGCCGGCTTCAACGTTAAACTCGCGGCGCACAAGGCGGCCACCGAAGCAATCAAGGCACACCGCCCGGATCTGCGCGTGGGCTGGACCTTGGCCAACTCGGACATCCAGTCGGTCCCCGGCGGCGAAGAAATCGCGGCCCAGGTGCGCCGGGACGTCAACGAGCGGTTCCTGGAAGCCTCCCGCGGCGACGACTTCGTGGGCATCCAGACTTACGGCCGCACCGTGTACGGCCCGGACGGCCACGCTCCGGCTCCGGAAGGCGTGGCCGTCAACCAAATGGGCGAGGAAATCTATCCCCAAGCGCTGGAGGCCACCATCCGCGAGGCCTGGCGCGTTGCCGGCATCCCGGTGATGGTCACCGAGAACGGGTTGGCCACGGAGGATGACACGCAGCGGGTGGCGTACCTGCGGACAGCCGTCAACGGCGTTGCTTCCTGCCTTGCGGACGGCATCGACGTCCGCGGGTACATCGCCTGGACCGCGTTCGATAACTTCGAGTGGATCTTCGGCTACGGGCCCAAGTTCGGCCTGATCGCCGTCGACCGTTCCACCCAGGCACGGACTCCCAAGGAGAGCGCGCGCTGGCTGGGCAACTTCGCCCGGCAGCAGGCACCGGCGGGGGCGCCGCTGCACGCCTGACAGCAGCGGGTGGCCCGGACCGCCTGTGGCGGTCCGGGCCATTGTTTTAGCCTGCTACTGCTGCAGCCGCAGCTTTGCGAGGAAATCCGCCATGATCAGCCGCGTGTCCACGGAGGTGTAGGTCCGCCGCGAGGGATGGTTGCGTGTTTCCGTGAAGGTGGACGTGGCATCGTCGAGGCCGGTAACCACCAGGGGTGCGCTGTCACCCAGGCACCACAGCGGCCCGAATTTCACGAAGTCCGGCACGTCCAGGCTGTTGAAGAGCTCCCACAGCCAGGCGCCTGCCGCGCCCGAGTTCCTGAAGGCATGGTCAAGTTCGGCCACCGGGGCAACAACCTGCCGGTACGTCTCTGCCGGGAACTGCCACACGGACAGCTCCTGGTTCCCGAGCACGAAGTCTGCGGCGGCCGGGTCCGTGAAGTAGTTGTATTCCTCATCATTCGCCGTGGCCCCGCCAACCCAAGCCAAGGTGAGGGAGGAGGCGACGGCGGGATCCAGCAGGAGCGCATCGGCCACGTTGGTGAGCGGGCCGGCGCAGACAAGGACCAGGGGCAGCACTCCGCCGGCTGCTGCGGTGGCAGCGATCGCCCGGGCAGCCGGGTTGTCCCGGGGTTGTCCGGTGAAGGGGCTGTCGGATCCCGGGTGGGCCACTGCCGGCTCCGGGCTCTTGAGGACGCGCAACAGTTCCCCGGCCAGGTTCGCACCCTTCTGCGCCATGCCCGCCGGCGGCCCAAACATCGGGTTGGTCAGGGAACTTGTGACGCCGACGATCGCGTTGGCGGGCGACATGGCGTGGTGGGCCAGGGCCACCAGCCCGTCCGGGTCACCCGCCCAGTCGTTGTCGATCAGCACGCGGCAGCGGGGCTCCACCCGAATCATGTCCATGCTGCAAGCCTTGCGGCAGCGCGGGACCCACAGAACGGCGTTTCCATTCACTGAAAGGCGAAGGTACCGCGGTGGTTATCCCGCGTCGGGCTCCCGGATTACCAGCACGGGGCAGTGCGCATGATGGATGGTCTGGTGCGACACTGAACCCAGCAGCATCCCCGTGAAGCCGCCGTGGCCGCGTGAACCTACCGCCACCAGGTCAGCGTCCCGGGAGGCCTCAATGAGCGCCGACGCGGGATTCCCCTCCACGATGCGCCCCGTGACCGTCACGCCCTGGTTCTTGACGCGTTCAAGTTCTTCTTCGAGGATGGCCTGGGCGTCCTTCTGGAAGATGTCATAGTCCCAGGCTGTGCCGAGGGCATCGCTGACATAGGGAAAGCTCCAGGCGGTCACGGCCTGTACCTCTCCCGTGCGCAGCCTGGACTCCTCAATTGCCCAGTCCATAGCTGCCCTGGACTGGTCCGACCCGTCAACGCCCACCACAATCCTGAAACTCCCGCTGTCCGCCACGGTCTCCCTTTTCCTGTCGCTTCTTCAGGGCAACGCTAGCGCTGCCCTCCCGACGTGCCTTCCGCCGGCACGGCCACCGTCGTATGCTCAGCATGCGCGGCCTGGTGCGGGTTGCCCGCTTCCTTCGCGCAATGGAGGCAGCAGTAGATGCCTGCCTGGCTTTCAACGGGATGGCCCAGGATCCGGCAGCCGCAGTGCTCGCATGCCGGAGCCATCATGTGGATGGCACATTCGAAGCTGTCGAACGTGCCGGTCTGGTTTCCCATACTGACGGTGAACATGCGGCCCTCGCTGCTGCCGCAGACATCACATGCGCCCATGGTCCTTGCCTCCTGTTGTGCTCGCGTGCTCCAGACACTCAAGTTGACTTCCGGTGCCTGTTCGCCGCCTAGGGGCGAAGGTCCCCCGCCGCCGGATGTGGCGGAAGCAGCGCCGGGGCGAGTCCAGCGCATAGGTGTGGCGCCACTCTCCCAGCGAAATATTTGCGGTTCATTCCCATCCACCCAGGCCGCCGTTCCGAACTACAGCTGCAGGAATCCATAACCAAGGCTAGGACGGGACGATGGATGCCGTTGACCAGCAGGCCCTCACCGGCGCAGTCATCAAGGAGCACGGACTGGATCTGGCACAGCTGTGGCTCGAGTTCGTCGGCTTGGGCGGCGACGCCTCGGAACAGCTCATCCGCGACTACTGCGCCGGCCAGTGCACCCTGTCACCGAAGGAGCGGGACGCCCTGGCACAGGCCGTCAACGAGCACTGTGCCGCCCAGGGCCTGCTCCTGCGCGTCCCGCTCAGCAGTTATGCCCTGTTCCTCCTCCAACCGGAGCCGCAGGATCCGGAGCGGAAGGGCCCCTACTCGTCGAAGTAGGTAAAGGTGTCCGTCACCCCGGCCACTGACGAGATCACCATGGCCGCCACATCGCGGAGTTTCATGTTGCGCGTGTTGGATGCTTCCCGAAGCAGTTTGAAGGCAGCGTCCTGGGTGCAGCGGTTTTGAGCCATGATGGCCCCCGTAGCCAGGTCGATCACGGTGCGGGTCTGCATGGCGGCGGTCATGCCGTCCCTGGTCTCCTCCAGCCTGAGCATGCGGAGGCAGAGCGTCAGGCCCTTGGAGGCCCGCCGCACAAACGTCTCCGCAACATCCACGCGGTTGTCGCGGGGGTCGACGGGATGCGAGCAGTAGAACGTCAGCACGCCCTGCGCGTCCCCCTCTAGCTCCACGGGGATGCTCAGCACCGAAAGGAATCCCTGATCCTGCACTGCTTGGACATAGTCCGGCCACCGCTGTTCCAGCCGCAGGTCGGCCACCAGGACCGTGGCGCTGGTCCGCATGGCCGTCAAACCCGGACCGTCGCCGTGCTTGAACTCCACTTGGTTCATCACCTTCGCGGCGGCGTTGCTGCAGGCCGTGGTCACGGGTTTCTTGGGCCGCAGTACCGTGATTTCGCACGAACACCCGGGATCGGAGCTGCCGAGGCGGCCCACGGCATAGGCCGCGAGATCCTGCAGGATCGCCCCGACCTCGGGGGTATGGAGGAACGACTCCTGAAGATGCAGGGCAACGTCAGCAAAATTTTCGGCACCAAAGACGTCGGCGTGGGGCACGCGTCTTACCTCCCGGACAGTTATGAAGAGCCACAGCATCGTGGCCGCCCACTGCCGAACGGTGATGCCAGCCTACCTGTGCGGACGCCGTAACCTGTCAACCATGACGCGTCTCTCCACCCCCGCCGGGTCCATCCTCGGCAGCTCCCTCGAAGCTGAAGGGACCACCATCCGCCGGTTCCTTGGCATCCCCTACGCTGCACCGCCGTCGGGGGCCAACCGCTTCCGCCCTCCGGTCCCGGCAGCCCCGTGGGCAGGCGTCCTGGACTGCACCGCCGCCGGCCCCGCAGCACCCCAAAACCTGGAGAACCCCGCCCCGCCGGGCAGCAGGCCGCGGAAATGGAGCGAAGAAGGCTGCCTCAACCTGAACATCTGGGCCCCGCCGGGGGACGGGCCGGCAAGGCCGGTGATGGTGTGGATCCATGGCGGCGCGTTTCTGCTGGGCGCCAACAGCGACGCCATGTACGACGGCGCCCGGCTGGCCGCCGCGGCGGGCGTGGTGCTCGTGTCCATCAACTACCGCCTGGGCGCCCTGGGCTTCCTGCATCTGGCGGACCTGCTTGGCCCAGGGTACGAGGACTCGTCCAACGTCGCCCTGCTGGACCAGCTGGAAGCCTTGCGCTGGGTACGCCGGAATATCGGGGCATTCGGCGGCGACCCGGAAAACATCACTGTTTTTGGCGAGTCGGCAGGCGCCGCGGCCATCGGCACCCTGCTGGGCATGCCGTCGTCGGAAGGGCTCTTCCACCGCGCCATCATGCAGAGCGGCACCGCGGAACGGTACCGGCGGCCGGACGAATCCGCGCACATCAGCGCGCAATTCCTGGAACTGTGCGGCCTGGACAAACCATCCGCGAAGGAACTGCTGACCCTCCCCGCGGGGCGGCTGCTTGAGGCCCAGGCCGCCCTGGAAAAGCGGATCGCGACGGAGACTTACGCCGTCCCGCTGCCCTTCCAGCCGACCGTGGGGACACCCTCACTGCCGGAGCCGCCGCTGGACGGTATCCGCCGCGGGCTCAACAGCGGGGTGGACCTGCTGGCCGGAACCAACCTCAACGAAGGCTCCTTCGCCGTCGAAATGCGCCCGGCTGCCCCAGAGGACCCAGGGTATCCTGACCGCGCCGCCGCCGTCCTCGCCGCCGCAGGGGTTCCGTCTGCCCAGGCACCGGGCTACACCGAAGCACTGGCCCGGGTACTGTCCCGGGAGCCCGGGGGCAAGGAAATCCTTGAAGCCGCCATCGCCGATTCCGTCTACCGCCAGCCCACCAACCGTCTTTTGGCGGCGCGCCAACTGGCCGCGCCAAACGGCGCGGCCGGGAGAAACTTCGCCTACCTGTTCACCTGGCGCAGCCCGGCCATGGGCGGAAAGCTGGGCGCCTGCCATGCCCTGGACATCCCGTTCGTTTTCCGGCACCTGGACGCGCCGGAGGCTGCGTTCCTTACCCGGAGCGCGGCGCCGCGGTCCCTCAGCAACACCATGAGCGGGGCCTGGGCAGCCTTTGCGCGCACTGGATCGCCGGACACGGCAGGGCTGGAGTGGCCGGAATATGGGGACGCGCGCCGCACCATGATGCTGGACGACGGCGCCCGGGTCGAGGACGATCCGCGCAGTGGGATCCGGGAATTCTTTGCAGGCGTCAGGCCGCTGCCAGCGAATTAAGCGTGTCCCGGATCCCGTTCAACGCGGGATCACGCAGCGAATTGAAGGCAGGCTTCAGCAGCGGCTGGATGATCTTGGCCGGCCCATGGATGCTGAACTCGGCCGTGTACGTCACCACGGAGCCGCTCCCGTTGGGCCTGACTTCGATGGAATCGAACGAGGTGACGGTCTTGTTCTCGCCGCGCAGTTTTATGTGGTTGTCCGTGAGCTCGATGACCTCGTAGACCAGCGTCTGGCGCTTTCCGCGGAACTCGGACTCAGCGTGGTATTTGTGGCCTACGGCAACGGGCCCCGGGGTGATTTTGTCCATCACGGGGGTGTTGGGATCCCACTTAGTGGTGTTTTCGAACTCACTCATGAAGGCAAAGGCCTTCTCCGCGGACAGGTTGGTTTCCACACTTCCGGTGACTGTGATCATCACCCCAGTGTAGGAGCACCGCGCAACGGGGCGGCAGCCGTGTTGCCGAACAGCCGCCGCCCCGCGGGCCGGGACCCGGCTTAGCAGCCCTCGAAGTCGGTGAGGACCTTAACCTTGCCCGCCGAGGCCGACGACGGATCGAACGTGTACCCGATCCATTCCTTTGCCAGGCGCCGGGCGAGTTCGATGCCCACCACGCGCTGCCCCATGGTGAGGACCTGGCAGTCGTTGGACAGGATGGACCGCTCCACCGAGAACGAGTCGTGCGCGGCGGTGGCGCGGACGCCGTCCACCTTGTTGGCGGCGATGGCGACGCCGATTCCGGTACCGCAGAACAGGATGGCCCGGTCAGCGGCGCCGTCCCTGATCATCTCGCCGGCCGCTATGCCCACATACGGGTAGGGCTTGGTGAAATCATTCGGGGCGTCGCTCCGGTTGACGCCGATGTCGATGACCTCGCTGACGCGCGGATCGTTCCGCAGGTCCGCGAGGATCTTGTCCTTGTAGTCCACGCCGGCTTCATCCGCGCCGACAATGAGCCGCAGCCCCATGGTGTTCCCTTCCGTTGTCATGACTCAGCGGCCGTCGCCGCAACGGTGGTGGTGCTGCCTTCGGACCCGGTGGCACCGGTGAAGTGCGGCCCCATGACGGCAAAGACCATGGCCAGCGATGTGGCGCCGGGATCCGCCGTGCCCAGGCTCTTTTCCGCAAGGGGCCGGGCCCGGCCCTTGAGTGGCAGGAGGTCCGCGGTGGCTTCCGCGGCGATGACCGCCTCGCGTGCCGCGTCCTCCCAGGCGCGGCCCGGTTCCACGCCGTAGCCCACCGCACGGCTGAACCCGGCAACAAACGGCAGCAGCGCGTCCACCATGGTCTTGTCCCCCGCTTCGGCTTTGCCCAGCTGGACAATCCGGTCCGCGAACGCCGTCACTGCTGCCGCAAGGGCACTGGGAGCGGGTGCGGAGGCATTGCCCACCGTTTCACCGAAAGCCCGCAGTCCAGCGCCCCACAGGACACCGGAGGTGCCGCCTGCCTTGTCCGCCCAGGCGTCGCCGGCGGCAGCCAGCACATCGCCGGCGCCGGCGCCGTGGCCCAGTGCGGCGGAGGCGGCTGCGGCGGCCGCATCCACGCCACGGACCATGCCGCGGCCGTGGTCACCGTCGCCAGCGATCGCGTCCATGTGTCCCAACCGCTCTTCGGCGTCGTGCAGCGACGAACGGGCGGCGTCGATGGCCGCTACGCAGGCCGCGGCATACCCGCGGGAGGATGCGGTGGCAACGAACGCAGCAGCGGCCGCGCCGCCGTCGGACGTTTCCTCGACCCCACGCGCCCCGGTCTCCCGGGCAGCGGTGCCCCGGCGGTAGGCAGGAGTCTCGGCAGGGGCAACCCACAGCGGTTCCAGTTCCTCATCAAGCCAGGTGACGGTCAGCGAGACGCCGGCCATGTCCAGGCTGGTGACCAGCTCCCCCACCTCGGGCATCACCAGCGTGTAGTCGGCGGCACGCAGCAGCGGTGCCACGGTCCCCCAGAGGACGAAGAGCTCCTCGTGCTTGGTGGAGCCGAGGCCATTAAGGATGACGGCGATGCGGCTGCCGGCGTCCGGCGGGGTTTCGGAGAGTACGCGGGCCACCAGTTCGTGGCCCAGTTCCTTGGCCGAAGGCAGGTGGGTGTCGTGCAGGCCCGGCTCGCCGTGGATGCCCAGGCCCAGGCCCATCTGCCCTTCAGGCAGGGTGAACAGGGGCGATTCGGCGCCCGGGAAGGTGCAGCCGGCGAACGCGCTGCCGATGGTGCGGGTGCGTTCGTTGGCCTTGCGGCCCAGGCGGACCACCTCGGCCAGGTTCGCGCCATTCTCGGCGGCAGCGCCCATCACCTTGAAGACCGTGAAGTCACCGGCGATGCCGCGGCGCTTGGCGGATTCCGACGGCGGGGCGCTGGCGATGTCGTCCGTCACCAGGACGTTGTCCGCAGCGATGCCCTCGGCGGCCAGGCGCTCGCTGGCCATGCCGAAGTTCATCACGTCGCCGGCGTAGTTGCCGTAGGTGAAGACGACACCGGCGCCGGACTCTGCGGCCTTGGCCACCGAGTAGGCCTGCTGGGCGGAAGGCGAGGTGAAGATGTTTCCCACCACCGCTCCGTCCGCGAAGCCGGTGCCGATCACCCCGGCGAACGCCGGATAGTGCCCGGAGCCACCGCCGGCCAGGACGGCCACCTTGGGTTTTGCCGGCCGGAAGCGGCGGACGGCACCGCCGGGAACCTGCCGGACCAGGTCCGAGTGGACGTCGCAGAACCCGGCGAGGGCTTCTTCGGCGAAGTCGGAGGGGTCATTGAAGATCTTTGTCATGGAGGGAGCTTTCTGGCTGGCGCCGGGGCCGGCTGCTAGTGGATGTGGCTGCCGCCGTTGATGTCGACGGTGGTGCCGGTGAGGTAGGCCGAGTCCTCGGAGGAGAGGAAGGCGATCACGGCGGCCACTTCCTCGGTGGTGGCGTTGCGGCCCAGCGGGATGCCGGCGTTGATGGCTGCTTCCTGCTCCTCGGTGCTGCCCACGCGGATGTTGGTGTCCACGGCGCCGGGGGTGATGGCGTTGACGGTGACGCCGGTGGTGCCCAACTCACGGGCCAGCGCCTTGGTGAAGCCCAGGATGGCCGCCTTTGCGGCGGAATAGGGGACCTTGCCGAAGACGCCGCCGCCGCGCTGGGCGGACACGGAGGACATGTTGACGATCCGGCCCCAGCCGTTGTCGATCATGTCCGGCAGGAAGGCCTTGGTCACCAGGTAGGTACCGGTGGCGTTGACGTCCATGACCTTGTGCCACAGCTCGAGGGTGGTCTCCAGGAACGGGACGGGCGACGTGATGCCGGCGATATTGGCCAGGGCGCCAACGGGCGGGAGGTTGCCGGCGGCCACTTCGGCGGCTACGGCGGCCTGGGCGGCAATCACGGAGGCTTCGTTGGCGACGTCGATCTCGTGGCCGAACGCGGGGACGTTGAACTCGTTGCCGATTTCGGCCGCGACCTTGGCGGACTTCTCGCCGTCGAGGTCAAGGATGACGATGCCCCAGCCGTCACGGGCGTAACGGCTGGCCGTGGTGATGCCGATGCCCCGGTCCGAGGTTGCTCCGGTGAGGACGGCGGTGCGCTGGATGGTGGTCATGGTGGTGCTCCTTGAATTGATTTTGGGGCTCAGATGAGGTCGGTGATGAAGCTTGCCGCTTTGGCGGCGGCGGCCGGGCGTTCGTCATGGGTGACGTCCCGGGTTTCCAGTTCAAGCGAGAAGTGGCCGGTGTAGCCGTCGGCGGCAAGGCGTTTCAGGCCGCCGGCGAAGTCGGCGTCACCGTTGCCGATGCTGAGGTTGATGTTCCCCGGCACGGCGTCGCGCAGGTGGACGTGGCTGATGCGGCCCTGGTGCCGGTCCAGGTAGGCCTGGATATCTTCGCCGGACGCCACAATGTGGCTGAAGTCCATGACGATTCCGACGCCGGAACCGGCGAGGCGGTCGGCCAGGAGTCCTGCGCGCTCCAGGTTCCAACAGAACCGAAGGAAGTGGAGGGACTCGGTCCAAAGTTCGACGCCGAACTCCGCGGCCCGCTGTCCGGCACCGGTGAGCTGGGCGGCCACGAGGTCCAGATCCTCTTCGACGCTCCGGACTGGGTTATGGTCCAGGGCGCCGCACGGCAGGACCAATGCCTTCGCCCCTATGTTGGCCGTCAGGGTCAGCAGGGCGTCGAGGTGGCGCTCCCGCGCAGCCCGGCCCTCGTCGTCGAGCACCTTGTTGAGGTCACCGACATCGCCGTTCACGGAGCGGACCCGCAGGCCGGACGCGTTGACCTCGGCGGAGACAGTGTCCACCGCGGCCGCGTTGAGCCCGTAGGGCACGTGGTCGCAAACGCCGGGCAGGGCGCCCAGATCGATTTCTTCGAAGCCCAGTTCCTTCATGGTGCGCAGGGCCGTGCCAAGGTCCTGGTGCCGGAAGCTGATGGATGAGCACCCAAGTCTGGAGTGGAACATCATTGATCCTTTGGTTCGTGCCGGGCTTTAGTGATGGGGACCACAATACGTTCGTTAACTGTCAACAGTCAACTCTAAAAGTCGACTGTTGACAGTCATAATGATGTGGGTCACACTGGTGTCCATCAATTGTTAACAGTCGACAGCGGCGGACTTCCTCCAGCCGCTTTTCGAAAGGGAACCACCATGAGCAAAGATGCTCTGACCATGCGCGGGCCGGTCCACGGCACCAAGGACGCCCGGCGAGTTGCCATCGGATCCGGCGTGGGGGCCGTCATCGAGACGTATGACTTCATCGGCTTCGGCACCGCTGCCGCACTGTACTTCGGCACCGCATTCTTCCCCGGCAGCGATCCCGTAACGGGGACCCTAGCATCCTTCGCCACCCTGGGCGTCGGCTTCGCTGCCCGCCCGCTGGGCGGCATCATCGGCGGCCACCTCGGCGACAAGGTGGGCCGCAAGCCGGTCCTGGTCGCCTCCCTCATCCTGATGGGCCTGGCAACCTTCGCGATTGGCCTGCTCCCCACCTACGCCGCGGTGGGACTGCTGGCCCCGGCACTGCTGGTCTTCGTCCGCATCGTCCAGGGCCTGGCCTTCGGCGCGGAATGGGGCGGCGCCATCCTGATGAGCTACGAGCATGCCCCCTGGAAATCAAAGGGCAAGTTCACCGGAATCGTCCAGGCCGGCTTCCCCGTGGGCCTGCTGCTGGCCAACCTGACCTTCCTGGCGAGCACCAGCCTCGGAGGTGAGCTGGCATGGCGGATCCCGTTCCTGGCCAGCATCGTGCTGGTCGTCGTAGGCCTCATCATCCGGTCCAAGGTCCCGGAATCCCCGGTCTTCGATGAGGTGAAGGACAGCGGCACCATCGTGAAGGCACCGATCGTCGAGGTCATCAAGACTGACTGGCGCAACATCGTCAAGGGCATCGGCCTGCGCATCGCCGAGACTGCCGGCTACGCAGTATCCATCACCTACATGATTTCCTACCTCAACAGCCAGCACCTGGCGGACAAGACCCAGACCCTGGTCGCCCTCTGCATCGCGTCTGCCATCGGCATCTTCGCCACCCAGGCCTGGGCCGCACTGACGGACCGCATTGGCCGCCGCCCCCTTTATGTCTGGTCCACCGCTTTTGCCGCACTGTTCGCGATCCCGATGTTCCTGCTGGTTAACACCGGCCTGTTCATCGCCATCATCCTCACCATCGTGATCTCCTATGCGGTCTGCCAGAACTCCTTGGCCGGCGCCCAGGGTGCCTGGTTCCCGGAGCTCTTCCAGGCCAAGACCCGCGCCTCCGGTGCCAGCCTCGCGTACCAGATCTCGGCCATGGTTTCCGGCTTCACGCCGTTCATCACCACCTTGCTGTTCGTCAGCTTCGGCTGGATGGGCCCGGCACTGCTCTTCGGCGCGTACGCCCTGATCGGCCTTTGGGCCGCCGTCGCTACCCGGGAAACCTGGGGCAAGCGGGAACGCGAACTGGCTGACGAGGCCACCAAAAGCACCCCGAACACCGTCAACGCCTGAATGACCACCGCGCACGAAACGACCACGGAGCCAGCAATGCCTACAGATACCGTCCAGGACGCCGCCCCGCAGGGACAAACACTGCAGACCGCAGTGACGCCCGAACGGCTGGAGAAGATCAGCGCCGCCGCGTACCGCATCCGGCACCACGCCCTGAACATGGGCGAGGTCCAGGGCCAGGGGTACGTTGGCCAGGCCCTGGGTGCCGCGGACATGCTCGCCACCGTCTACGGGGACCAGCTGAACTTCCGCGCCGGGGACCCGCACTGGGAAGCCCGCGACCGGTTCCTGCTCTCCACCGGCCACTACGCCATCGGCCACTATGCCGCTCTCGCCGAAGCCGGGATCGTCCCCGTGGAGGAACTGGAAACCTACGGCTCGGACGACTCGCGGCTGCCGATGTCCGGGATGTCCACCTACACCCCCGGCATGGAAATCTCCGGCGGTTCGCTGGGGCACGGGCTGACCATCGCCGTCGGCATGGCCCTGGGCCTGCGCTACCAAGGCTCGTCCGCCCGGGTGTTCAACTTCCTCTCCGACGGCGAACTGGACGAAGGCTCCACCTGGGAGGCCGCCATGGGCGCGCACCACCACCAGCTGGGCAACCTCACCGCCATGGTGGACATCAACGCCCTGCAGGCCGACGGCAAGACCGACACCGTGCTCCGCACCGAGCCGGTCACCGAAAAGTGGGAATCCTTCGGCTGGTACACCCAGCGCGTGGACGGGAACGACGTCGGCGCGCTGCTGGCAGCGTTCGACAACGCAGCCGCCCAGGCCGCCGCCGTCGGACGCCCCTCCGTGATCCTGTGCGACACCAAGGTGGGCTGCGGCGTTCCGCTGCTGGAAAACCGCGAAAAGGCGCACTTCATGCGCATCGAAGAGAACGAATGGCAGACCTGCCGCGAGCAGCTCACCGCCGGATACGAAGGAAAGGCTTCAGCATGAGCACCACCACCGAGGCCCCCGACACCGCAGCAGCGGCCAAGCCGAAACTGAAGACCTCGGCGATGATCGCGTCGTTCGCCGACCCGGGCCAGAAGACCTCCAACGCACCGTTCGGGCACGCCCTGGTCAAGGCCGCACAGGAAAACGACAAGATCGTGGGATTGACCGCGGACCTGGGCAAATACACGGACATGCACATCTTCGCCCAGGCCTACCCGGAGCGGTTCTTCCAGATGGGCATGGCCGAGCAGCTGCTCTTCGGCGCCGCCGCCGGGCTCGCCGAGACCGGGCTGGTGCCGTTCGCGTCCACCTACTCGGTGTTCGCAGCCCGCCGCGCCTACGACTTCCTCTGCCTGGACGCCGCCGAACCGAACCTTAACGTCAACATTGTGGGCGGCCTGCCCGGCCTGACCACCGGATACGGCCCCAGCCACCAGGCCACCGAGGACATGGCGATCTTCCGCGGCATGCCCAACCTGACCATCGTTGACCCCTGCGACTCGATCGACATCGAACAGGCCGTCCCGCAGCTCGCCGCCTCCGAGGGACCGACCTACCTGCGGCTGCTGCGCGGCAACGTGCCCACCGTCCTGGACGAGTACGGCTACACGTTCGAACTCGGCAAGGCCAAGGTGCTGCGCGGCGGCAACGACGTCGTCTTCATCTCCTCCGGACTGATGACCATGCGTGCCCTGCAGGCAGCCAAGGCCCTTGCGGCACACAACGTGGACGTCGCCGTCGTGCACACCCCCACCATCAAGCCGTTCGACGCCGAAACCGTCCTCAAGGAAATCAACACGGACCGGCTCGCCGTCACCCTGGAGAACCACTCCGTGGTGGGCGGGCTTTTCGAAACTGTTGCCTCCGCCGTCGTCACCGCCGGAGCAGGCAAGCGCGTGGTGCCCATCGGGCTGCCGGACCAGTTCCTCGACGCCGGCGCCCTGCCCACCCTGCACGAGCGCTACGGGCTATCCGTGGACCGCATCGTGGCCAAGGTCCTCGCCGAACTCGGCTGACGGATTTCAAGACATGTGGGAAAGCACGGCACCGGTCAAGGCCGGTGCCGTGCTTTCTGCCGTACCATCGGAATTACTACCGACTGTTAGCAGTCGACTTAAGACATTGAGGACAAAGCCATGGCCGGATTGGGCGCACCCCTGCTGGGACTGGAAAAGAAGAGCCTTCGTGAGCAGGCGCTCTCGGCGCTGCGGACCGCCATCACCAGCGGCGAGCTGGAACCGGGCCGGCACCTGGTGGAAACGGAACTGTCCGAGATGCTGCAGATCAGCCGCGGCACGCTCCGCGAAGCCCTCCGCCAGCTGGAACAGGAAGGCCTGCTGTCCGCCGGCCCCCGCGGACGCCTGTCCGTCCGCCACCTGGATGAAAAGGAAATCCGGGACATTTATGCTGTCCGTGCCGCCCTGGAATCGCTGGCCGCCCGGACCCTCTGCGAACTGCCGGACCGGCAGCAGGTCACCGAGTCGCTGCACAAGGCCATTGATGCCATGGATGCCGCGGCCGGCGGCAGCCTTGAGGAACGGATTGAATCCGACCTCGAGTTCCACCGCACCCTCTGCCGGCTTACGGGCAACGAAACACTGCTCCACTCCTGGGAATCCCTTGAGGGCTCCATCCGGATGTCCATCATGTTCGCCGGACTGGAAAAGGGCGTCAGCAACATGAGCGTGGACCGCCACAAGGACATCGTGGGCGCCATCGACACCGGCGATGCCACCCTGGCCCGGAAGACCATCCTTGAACACATGAACACGGCTGCCGCCAACCTGGTGGCGTAGCGCGTCACGGCCCGCGTGCTGGGAATCCTCGCGGCCTCCCGGCCGTTAACCTACTGAGCGGTAAATAGCCGCGGTGGTAACGAGGGATGGTATGACCGCGAAGTTTGTGTCAGTAGAGGACGACGCCGGGAAGGTCACCCGGTACAGCCGCCACGACAACGGCGGCGGCCTCATCGCTCCGGGGGCCAGCGTGGCTGAGAGCACCCGGATCGGCCCCATGACCTATGTGGAGCACGGCGCGAAGGTGGGTTCAGGTTGCCGGATTGGACACGGCAGCTGGATCGACCGCGGCGCGATCATCGGTGACAGGACGGTCATCGGCGACGGCGTGCGCATCGGCCGGGGCACGGTGATCGGCAACCGTGTCCACATTGGCAGCCACTCGCGCATCGGCTCCAGCGTCCTGATCGAGCACGGCGCACACCTGGATTCGGACAGCACCGTGCCGGACGGCAGCGAGGTCCTCGCGGGCGCCCATTCACGCCTGGCGCCGGCCAGGCATCGGACGCACCGCAAGGTAAAGGGCGGGCTGGCCGCCTAGGTGCAACCCGGCAGTCGGGCGGACATCCTGAGGTTTTGGGTCCGCTACTGCACGGAGCTTCCGCGCACCACCAGTTCCGCAGGATAGATGACTGGTCCCGGAACCCCGTCGGGATTCGCGATGGCACCCACCAGGAGCTTTCCGGCTGCGGCTGCCATGTCCACCATGGGATGGGCCACCGTGGTGAGGCCCAGGCCGTTTGCCGCCTGGATGGAGTGGTTGTCGAAGCCCACCACTGCCACGTCGTCCGGCACCCGCCGCCCCCTTCCGCGAAGGGTGTCCACGACGCCGAGCGCCATCAGGTCCGATGCGGCGAATATTCCGTCCACGTCAGGCGATGTAGCCAGCAATTGGGCTGCAGCATCGGCACCGCCCGCCGTCGTGAAGTCCCCGTGGATGACGGGTCCGGGCTCAAGGCCGGCTTCCCTGAGTCCCTGCCGCCATCCTTCCAGGCGGTCGACGGCGGCCGTCATGTCAGGAGGGCCGGCAACAGTCGCCAGCCGGGTGCGGCCGATGCCGGCCAAGTGCCGTGCCGCCAACCGGCCTCCCTCGAAGTTGTCCAGGTCCACATAGGGAATTCCGGACGACGTGTCCCATGGCCTGCCGATGAAGACGGTGGGCAGTCCGGTGCCGCCAAGGGTCTCCACCCAGTCATCAGCGTGGTGGTGGGAGACCACGATCGCGCCGTCAACGTGGCCGCCGCGCAGGTAGCGGATGGTCCGCGCCGAGTCGTCACCGGCCCGGGACATCAGCAGTACCAGCTGCAGGTCCGTCTCGCGCAGTGCTTCATTGACTCCAGTAATGACGGCGGCGAAGTACGGGTCCAACATGACCCGGGCATCAGGTTCGGGGATCACCAGTGCCACGGATCCGGCGCGCCGGGTGACCAGGCTCCGGGCAGCACGGTTGGGAGTGTAGCCCAGCGCCACGATCGCGGCGTCAACGGCCGCCTGGGCCTGCGCGCTGACCTTTGAGCCGCCATTGATGGCACGGGATGCTGTGGAGCGGGACACCCCTGCCGCTGACGCCAAGTCCTCCAGCGTGGGACTGAGCCGCCCTGCCCCTTCCGGAGCGGACCGGCTGGTCTTTTCGTTCATTACACCGACAATACGACACCGATCCAGCGTGGGAGCGCTCCCGTCAACCCTTGCCGGGGCAAAATCCCGATGCTACGCTCTCCCGACGGGAGCGCTCCCACCACTCGGCCCCGGCTGCCTGTCGCAGCCGTCGTGGTCGTCCAGCCCCTCCACTGACAGGACCAGCAATGCCGCTAGCCTTACGCCCAGACGCACCCCGACCCCTTCCGGCGCAGCGCCGGAGCCGCGCCGGCACTGTTGCAGCCGCCACCGCCCTTCTCCTTGGCCTTGTTGCCGCCGGCGGGACGGCCGCAGCACAGGCGGCGCCCTCAGCAGCCCAGCCCGCAGCCCAGGCTCCGGCGTCGCCGCCACCGCCGGCACCGACGCCGCAAAACCCGTTCGGTTCCAATACCTACGTCTTCGACCCCGGCATGCCGGTGGCACAGATCCAGGCCACCGTGGACGCCATTGCGGCCCAGCAGGTGGACGATGAGATGGGCTCAAAGCGCTACTCGCTGCTGTTCAAGCCCGGGACTTATGGCACCCCTGAAGAGCCGCTGATCGTCCAGGTGGGTTACTCCACCGAGGTGGCGGGACTGGGCGCCGCGCCCACCGACGTCACCATCAATGGACACGTCGACGTCTACAACCGCTGCCTCACCGCGGACAATTGCATCGCCCTGAACAACTTCTGGCGCTCCCTGTCCAACCTCACCATCAACGTCACCGGCCTGGAAGGCTGCCGCAGTTCCGCGAATTTCTGGGCGGCTTCCCAGGCTTCACCGATGCGCCGGGTCAACATCACCGGCGGCAACCTCTCCCTGATGGACTACTGCACCGCCGGCCCGCAGTACGCCAGCGGCGGGTTCATTGCGGACTCAAAGACGGGTGCGATCATCAATGGCTCCCAGCAGCAGTACCTGGTGCGCGACAGCAGCATCGGCAGCTGGTCCAATGGGGTCTGGAACCAGGTCTTCTCCGGCGTGGACGGCGCGCCCGCCGCCTCCTTCCCCAACCCGCCGTACACCACGCTGGACAAGACTCCGATCAGCCGCGAGAAGCCCTACCTGACGTTGGATTCGGCCGGCCAGTACAGCGTGTTCGTGCCCTCCGTCCGCAAGGACCCGGCCGGGACCACGTGGGAAAACGGTCCCACCCAAGGCCGCAGCATCCCCCTGTCCGATTTCTATGTTGCAAAGCCCGGTGATTCAGCGCAGGCCATCAACGCGCAGCTGGCCCGTGGAAAGAACCTGCTCCTTACTCCCGGGGTCTACGACGTTGACCGGAGCATCGAGGTCAAGCGTGCAGGAACAGTGGTGCTTGGACTTGGAATGGCAACACTTTCCGCCGTCAACGGATCGGTTCCCCTGACAGTTGCGGACGTCCCCGGCGTGGACATCGCCGCCGTTACCGTGGACGCGGGCGAGGTCAACTCCCCTGCCCTGATGCGCATCGGCAAAGCGATTCCAGGCGCAGGGGGAGGACCAGCCAACTCAGCCGTCCTCAGCGATCCAGCCAACCCCACCACGCTCCACGATGTGTTCTTCCGCATCGGCGGGCCCCACGTGGGCAAGGCCTCAGTCAGCCTGGAAGTCAACAGCGACAACGTCCTCCTGGACCACATCTGGGCCTGGCGCGCAGACCATGGGAACGGTGTCGGTTGGACCACCAACACCGGCAGGAACGGTGTGATCGTCAACGGCAACAACGTCACTGCCACCGGCCTGTTCGTGGAGCACTACCAGGAGTACAACGTCGTCTGGAACGGCGAAAACGGCAAGACCGTCTTCTTCCAGAACGAGCTGCCCTACGACGCCCCCAACCAGGCAGCGTGGCAGCATGACGGGGTCCTGGGCTGGGCCGGGTACAAAGTCTCGGATTCCGTCAAAACCCACGAACTCTGGGGCGGCGGCAGCTACGTGTACACCAACGTGGATCCCACCATCCACGCCACCCGCGGTTTCGAGGTTCCGGTGACTCCGGGCGTCAGGCTGCACAGCCTGCTGACCGTGAATCTCGGCGCCGGGACACTGGACCACGTGGTCAATGACACCGGAGCACCGGTGTCCACGGACGCCGTCGGAGTTCCCAGCTACGTGGCCGATTTCGGCTAGGAGCCACGGGGCGCGTTGCCGGCAGTGGATGCCGGCGACGCGTCCCTATCCGTTCCGGGCCTGCCTCCACGCCAGCGCGGCGCCGCCCCAGACGGCCAGCAGCAGCCCCACCAGCAGCAGGCCGGCCTCTCCCAGGTCGATCGATGAAAGCCAAGCCGTCACCGGATCATGCAGGCCGAAGGCAGCATGCATGAAGCCTGCCAAAGTAATCAGGGCAATGAACAGGGCCGAGACAGCCGAGATGCCCGTCACCACAGCATTGAAGCCAAGCTTCCGCCGCGGGTCGGCCAGTGCCGACCGGTACATCCGCATCATCACCATGCCGTTCACCGAATCACACAGCGTCATTGCGGCTGCGAAGGCGAGCGGCAGGGCGAGCAGGGCGAACGGGGGTACCCCGGCCAGGGACGCCGCCGTCGTCATCATCAGCAGCCCGATGGTGGTTGCGGTATCGAAACCCAGCCCAAAGAGGAAGCCGACCACGTAGATGTTCCGCGGCCGGCGCACCCTCGCGAGGGGTTTGGCCAGCAGCCGCGCCACCAGTCCCTGCGGTTCCAGGTCGCGGGGATCGATGGCCGCTCCGGCCCGGGAGCGCCGGAAGGCAGCGGCCGAGCGGGTGAAGGCCGAGCCGTTGAACAGCCCCATGGCCAGCAGGAACAGCCCGGATACACCGCTGCCGATCAGCCCCAGCACGACGTTGCCGGCCGTACCTTCCTCAATCAGGCTGCCAACCATGGACGCACCGGCGATCACCAGCACCCCGGCCAGGGTCACCACCGAGCTGTGGCCCAGGCTGAACGCGAAGCCCACACTCACCGGATGCTGCCGCTGTGCCACGAACTTTCGGGTCGAGTTGTCGATGGCCGCCAGGTGGTCCCAGTCGTAGCTGTGCTTCACTCCGGCGAGGTAAGCGGTGAGGACAAGTCCCCAGGAGAGCGCCCCGCCGCCCCCGGGCCGGGTTCCGGCAAGCAAAAGGACGACGGCGGCAGCGTGCAGCGCGGCCACTGCACCAAAGGTGAACAGCGCGCGGGTCCGGAGCGGCAGGGAGTCCCGGTCCCGGTAGAGCGCGGCGATGCTGGTCATCAGTGCTTCCTCAGGTCCAGCGGCCCTTGGCCGTACCAGCGACTGCGCAGGAAGTCGGTGCAGGACCGAAGCAGGCGGTTCAGTTCGTCGGTGCTGTTGGAGAGGCTCCGCAGAACCAGCCCGGCGGTTCCCGCAACTGGGCGCGTCAGTGAGATGCCGGTCAGCGCTTCGCTGCCGGCGGTCAGCAGGTGCAGTTCGTCGGCGAGCGCCTGGTCCACCCGGGGATCCACCACCACCAGGGATCCGAGGTGGCTGTAGCCTTCCATGAAACCGAGCCCGCTTACGTGGTGCAGCGGCGGCCGGATCAGCAGGTTGTCCAACGCCAGCAGTTCGGTGCCCGCCCCGGTTTCCACGCAGATGTGGTTCCTCAGCCGCACTTCCTCATACCGGAAGGCGGCGCCGTCCGGCGACCAGCCGGGCGTCACCACCTCGGCCATGACCAAGGACGACGACGGCCGCAAGGTTACAGAGGTCCGTTGCCGGTAGCTGGCCTCCCGGTAGGCGATGAGCTGGTCCGGCATGAGTTCCAGCCGAGCCCCCTCCCCCAGCCGGACAGCCATCCGCTGCTCGGCAAAGGACCCGGGAGTCCGATAAACCTTCGTAGCGGACTGGGTGGTCAACAACAGAGATGCCGAGTCCCCCACCTCCACATCCAGCAAGAACAGGTCAGCCCCCAGATAGGCCCCGCCAGGATTCACAACGACATAACAAACCTGCCCGGAGTTATCGAGGTAATGCGGCCGCATAACCCGAAGAGCACCGCGATGGTACTGATGCGCCGCAACTGTGCGCTGTCCACGCAAGGCGACCACAAGCTCAAGCTCGCCCATCGGGGGCCGATCAGCGGACGCGGGTGATAGGGGCCGCGGCGTGGCGGGCACCGCGGAGCGGGCACGGCCCCTATCACCCGCGGTCGCAGGCCCCGGTGAGACAAGCGCTGAACTGGACTCCGCCGTCGTGCTCATGCCAAATCAAGCATCAGGACGTCGTGCCGGATCCAGTCGATGACCTTGTCGAGTCCCTCGTCAGTCTTGAGGTTCGTGAAGCAGAACGGCTTATTGCCGCGGAACTCCTTTGAGTCCCTCTCCATGATGGCCAGGTCAGCCCCGACGTGGGGTGCGAGGTCGGTTTTGTTGATGATGAAGAGGTCGGACTTGATCATGCCTTGGCCGGCTTTGCGGGGGATCTTTTCGCCTTGGGCCACGTCGATGATGTAGATGGAGAAGTCGACGAGTTCGGGGCTGAAGGTGGCGGAGAGGTTGTCGCCGCCGGATTCGACGAAGATGACTTGAAGGTCGGGGTGGCGGGTTTTGAGTTCCTCGATGGCGGCGGTGTTCATGGAGGTGTCTTCGCGGATGGCGGTGTGGGGGCAGCCGCCGGTTTCGACGCCGATGATCCGGTCCACGGGGAGGATGCCGTTGGCGGCGAGGATTTTGGCGTCCTCGATGGTGTAGATGTCGTTGGTGATGGCGGCCATGGAGATGTCGCCGCTCATGTGCCGGGTGAGCCGCTCCACGAGCTGGGTTTTACCGGCGCCGACGGGCCCGCCGATGCCGATTTTGATGGGTTCGGTCATGGTTTCCTCCTGCTAGCTCATGAACATGCGGGCACGTTGGCGTTCGTGCCGCATTTGCGAAATTTCCAGTCCGGGGCTGACGGCGCCGAAGTCGTCCGCCGTCAGGTGCGCGATCGTGGCGATGGCGGCAGCGACGTCGTCGTGCGCTTTCCGCAGCACCCGCTGCCCGGCGTTCTGGCCCAGGGGGATGGCGCGGACGGCGTTCTGGGTGAGGGAGGTGACGGTGGCGAAGAGGTAGGCGGCGAGCGCTTCCTGGAGCGGCACGCCCAGTGAGCGGGCGACGACGGCGAACGCCAGCGGCTGATGCCCGGCGGCCCGGCCGGTGGTCACGAGCTCCCGGTACAGGTCCAGGGCGGGCGAAGGAAACACTTCAGCTCCAATCTCCAAAAGCCGGCCGCCCATCTTCAAACTGGCCTCCCGAACCTGCCGCGGCAAAAGAGAAGCAGAAAGCAAAGAATCCAGCTCCCCAAGATCAACCCCCTCGTAGTACAGCCGAACGGCAAGCCCATCGGAATAGGTCAGCTGCTGGCCGACGAAGGCACCGAGCCAGAGCCCGAAAGACCCTTCATCAAGAACGAGCTCCCGATCGATGTAGGTCTCAAACCCAAAAGAGTGAGCAAAAGCCCCAGTAGGAAGCGCAGAGTCCACCAATTGCTGAAGAGCAAGCTGATAATCGCTCACTGAACCGCCGCCAAAGGTGAGACAAGCAAGCGGCGCGAGGGATATGGGGCCGCGGCGTGGCGGGCACCGCGGAGCGGGCACGGCCCCATATCCCTCGCGGCGTCCCAAGCCCCCACCGGTATTGGAGCGCGCAGCGCGACGCTGGTACTAGTGCGAGTGTTCAGCATGGCGGAAAGGCACAGGCATGACGCGTTCCTGGCGGGTGTAGGGCACTGAGTTGTGGCGGAGGTAGTCCTCGACGGTGTGGTCGTAGGCGCACACCATGACATCGGCCCCGTATTCGGAGGACGCGTCAAAGAACTGTGCCTGGAGGTGCCGGTTGCCAAGGGAGTGTGCGGTAACGCCCATTTCGTGCACGGTGCGGGGTGCGATGACCAGGACGTCGGTGGGCAGCACCGACACCACGATCATGTTGGCGTCGGCGACGTGGAGGATGTCGCCATCACGGAGGTCGCCTGACCCGGACGGGAGCCGGATGCCGATCTCTTTGCCGTGGTCCGTGGTGGCGCGCTGGATGCGTTTGACCAGCTGGGCACTGGGCAGGACGACTTTTTCGCGGTGCAGACCGGCGTAGGCGGCGAGGTCGGAGTCCGGCAGGTCGTGCAGGTTGCCCAGGACTTTGTCGATGATCATGTGGTTGCTTTCGGGGTCTTGAATTCGCGGCTCTAGAAGAGGAAGTACCGCTGCGCCATGGGCAGCACGTCGGACGGTTCGCAGGTGACGTCCTCGCCGTCCACCGTCACCTGGTAGGTTTCCGGGTCCACCTGGATATCGGGCGTCGCGTCGTTGTATTTGAGGTCGGCTTTGGTGAGGTTCCGGATGCCGGAGACGGGGCGGATGACCTTTTCCAGCCCCAATTCCCCGGGCACGCCGGCGTCGATCGCTGCCTGGGACAGGAAGGTGATGGAGGACTGCTGAACCGCCTTGCCGAAGGTGGCGAACATGGGCCGCATGGTCCGCGGCTGGGGGGTGGGAATGGACCCGTTGGAGTCACCCATCAGGGCGTAGGCAATCTGTCCGCCCTTGAGCACCAGTTCCGGTTTGACCCCGAAGAATGCCGGATCCCACAACACCAGGTCCGCGAACTTGCCCACTTCCACTGACCCTACGGTGTCTGCGATCCCCTGCGCGATGGCGGGGTTGACGGTGTATTTGGCCACGTAGCGCTTGAGCCGGAAGTTGTCGCCGTCCGCACTGCCGTGCGCCCCGCCGTCGTTGTCTTCCAACACCCCGCGCTGCTTCTTCATCTTGTCCGCCACCTGCCAGGTGCGGGTGATCACCTCGCCCACGCGGCCCATGGCCTGGGAGTCGGAGGAGGTGATGGAGAAGATGCCCAGGTCCTGCAGGACGTCCTCGGCGGCGATGGTCTCGGCACGGATCCGGGAATCGGCGAAGGCCACGTCCTCGGGGATGTCCGGGTTGAGGTGGTGGCAGACCATCAGCATGTCCAGGTGCTCTTCGATGGTGTTGCGCGTGTAGGGCAGCGTGGGGTTGGTGGAGGCGGGCAGGACGTTGGGCATGCCCGCGATCTTGATGATGTCCGGGGCATGGCCGCCACCGGCGCCCTCGGTGTGGAAGGTGTGGATCACGCGCCCGTTGATGGCCCGGATGGTGTCTTCCACGAACCCGCACTCGTTCAGGGTGTCGGTGTGGATGGCCACCTGGACGTCGTATTCGTCAGCAACCCTCAGCGAGGTGTCGATGGAGGAGGTGGTGGCGCCCCAGTCCTCGTGGACTTTGAGCCCGATGGCCCCGGCGCGTATCTGCTCGGCGAGGGGTTCGACGGCGGACGCGTGGCCCTTGCCGAACAGGCCGATGTTCATGGGGAACGCCTCAGCCGCCTGCAGCATCCGCTGGATGTGCCACTTTCCGGGCGTCACGGTGGTGGCCTTGGTGCCTTCAGCCGGGCCGGTGCCGCCGCCGATCATGGTGGTCACGCCGCTGGCCAGGGCGGTCGGGATCTGGTCCGGAGAGATGAAGTGGATGTGGGTGTCGATGCCGCCGGCGGTGAGGATCTTCCGCTCGCCGGCGATGATTTCCGTGCTTGAGCCGATCACGATGTCCACGCCGTCCGTGATCTGCGGGTTGCCGGCCTTGCCGATCCGGAAGATGTGGCCGTCCTTCAGCGCCACGTCTGCCTTGTAGATTCCGGTGTAATCCAGGATGACGGCGTTGGTGATCACGGTGTCCGGGATGTCCTCGTCGCGGGCGGCCTGGCCGTTCTGGCCCATGCCGTCACGGATCACCTTGCCGCCGCCGAACACCACTTCCTCCCCGTACACGGTGAGGTCCTTTTCTATTTCCAGAAAGAGTTCGGTATCTGCCAGGCGGATTTTGTCACCGGTGGTGGGTCCGTAGAGGTCGGCGTACTGCCGGCGCGGAATGTCGAAGCTCACTCGCCGTTCCCTTCCGTGAGGAGCCCGCTTTGGCGCGCCCCGCCGTCGAGCCTTCCGTTGACCGCGTTGCTGAGCCCGTAGACCTCCCGGTTCCCGGCCAGCCCAATGAGCCGGACCGTCCGCGAATCCCCCGGCTCAAACCTGGCCGCCGTTCCTGCGGGGATGTCCAGGCGCCGGCCGTAAGCTGCTTCGCGGTCGAAGGACAGGGCGGAATTGGCCTCGGCAAAATGGAAATGCGAGCCCACCTGGACGGGCCTGTCGCCAGTGTTGGTCACGGCGACCTCGATTGCCTCCCTGCCCGCATTCGCGGTGACGGGCTCAGGCCGCAGGATGTACTCACCTGGAATCATTGCCGCGCTCCTTAACGGATGGGGTTGTGGACGGTGACCAACTTGGTGCCGTCCGGGAAGGTGGCCTCGATCTGGACGTCATGGATCATCTCCGGCACGCCTTCCATCACGTCGTCGCGGGTGAGCAGCGTGGTGCCGTAGCTCATGAGCTCGGCCACGGTCCTGCCGTCCCGCGCACCCTCGATCAATTCGTAGCTGATGATGGCCACGGCCTCGGGATAGTTCAGTTTGAGGCCGCGGGACTGCCTCCGGCGGGCGAGATCGGCAGCCACCACGATCAGGAGTTTTTCCTGCTCACGCGGCAACAAATGCATGGGGTTCCCTTCGACGGCCTGGGACAGCGTGGATTCAGCGTAGGCCCCGCACGTTTCCGCCACGTTTCAGGTCCATCATCCGGACGAAGCCTAGGGCGCGGATTCCCGGATCTTCAGTTCGAACCCGGCTTCCACATGCACCCCCTGAACCGATGGCTCGCGGCCGGCGATCCTGTCCAGCAACAGCCCGATGGACCGCTCCGCGATCTCGTCCATGCCCGGCGCGATTGTCGTGAGGGAGGGGGACGCAAACCGCGCCTCGTCGAGGTCGTCATAGCCTGCCACCGCCACGTCCTGCGGGACTTTGACCCCCCGGACCTGCAATTCGTGCATTGCCCCCAGCGCCAGGACGTCGTTCAGTCCGAACACTGCGTCGAACTCCACACCCTTGTCCAGCAGCCCGGCGACGGCGGCGGCACCGGTGTCGCGGCGCCATTGCGCGGGTGCCACCAGCGCGGGGTCGTAAGGGATGCCCGCCGCTGCCAGGGCCGTCCGGTACCCGTCCAGGCGCAGCCCACCGGTTCCGGCGGACTCGCCGGGGTCAGCTCCGATGACGGCAATACGACGGCGGCCACCGGCCAGCAGGTGCCTGGTCAGGGCGTCCGCGGCTTCCCTGTTCTTCATGGTCACCAGGTCGAAGCGGGGATCCACAATGTGCTCACCCAGCATCACCAGCGGCTTCCTGCCCGCCCGCGCAGCTATGGCCTCCGCATCCACCACCAACGGCGTGAACAGGAGGCCGTCCGTAAGCTGGCGGAAGGTCCCGTGGAGGGCGCCGAGTTCGGCGGCGGCCTCTGCGTCGGACTGCTCCACCAGCACCCGGTAGCCGTGCCGCGCCGCGGCTTTCATCAGCCTGGATGCCAGCTCGGCGTAGTAGGGGGCGGAGAGGTCGGACAGCACCAGGCCCAGCATGGACGTCTTGCCGGACCGGAGGCTGCGGGCGGTGAGGTTTGCCTCGTAGCCCAGCTCCGCAATGGCATCCTGCACCCGCTGCTTGGTGGCGGGACGGATGAATTCGTAGTCGTTCAATACGTTCGAAACGGTCTTGAGGGACACACCGGCAGCCCTCGCGACGTCGTTCATGGTTACTGCCATTAACGCTCTTTTCCAGCCTTCGCCGCCGCCTTCGCAGCCTGCTTGCTGGCGCGGACCTTGGCCAGGGATTCCGGGTCCACAATGTCGGCCACCGAGAGGTAGGCGCCGTCGTCGCCGTAGTGGCCCGCCGCCTCGCGCCATCCGGACGCCTTGAGGCCGCGCTGCTTGCCCAGCAGGGCCAGGAAGATCTTCGCCTTCTGCTCCCCGAAACCGGGCAGGGCCTTGAGCCGGCGCAGCACCTCGGCACCGTCCGGCGAGCCTTTGGTCCAGATGGCGGCGGTCTCACCGTCCCATTCGTCCTGGACCGCCGCGGCAAGCGCCTGGACGCGTGCAGCCATGGAGCCGGGGAAGCGGTGCACGGCGGGGCGTTCCTTGAACATTTCCACGAAAGCCGCCGGATCATGCGTTGCGATGGCTTCGGGTTTGAGCGACCCCAACCGTGTCCGGATCTTTTCCGGCCCGGCGAACGCGGATTCCATCGTTACCTGCTGGTCCAGCAGCATGCCGGTCAGGAGGGCGAAATCGTCCTCACTCAGCAATTTGTCCGCAGCAGGATCCCCTGTGATGTGCAGTTCCATGCCGTCCATCCTCCCACCTGCGGGGCGTCGTCGTCATAAGGGCTTCCGGCATCGCGTCCAGGCATGTCAGGACCCCACAGCCAGGCGGATCATGGACCAGGAGACTGCCGGCAGCTCGGCGGTGAGCCGCCCGCCGTCGGCCTTTACCGTGGCGTTTCCGGAAGGCAGGACGGAAGTGGAGTCATCGGCGCTGGCCTGCCAGTAGGGGTCCTTGTTGGCGTAGGTCACCGCTTCCAGCACGCGCACGGTACCCAGGGCACCCACTGCGGCGTCGAGGGTGAGCGCCTGGCGCGCCGAACGGTTCACGGCGAACAGCACGGCCTCGCCCTTTTCCCGGTCAAACGTGGCGACGGCGGACAGGGCGGTGAAATCCGCCGTCACCCCGCCGCTGGCCAGCGGGGATTCCACGGCGAGCTGGAGCACCGTGCCGGATGCGTGCCGCGAGGTCAGGGCGAACGGGTGGAAGGTGGTCTGCTTCCAGGCCCGGCCGCCGGGTTCGGTCATGATGGGTGCGATCACGTTCACCAGCTGCGCCAGGCTGGCCGAGTGGACGCGGTCGGTGTTCCGGAGCAGCGTGAGCAGCAGGTCGCCCACCACCACGGCATCCGCCACCGTGTAGCTGTCCTCAAGCAGGGCGGGTGCCACCGGCCAGTCCTTGCCGGTGGGGACCCTGGACGCCTCGCGGCTCATGTGCCAGACGTTCCATTCGTCGAAGGAGATATTCACCTGCCGGCTGGACTTCCTGGCTGATCTCACATGGTCGATGTGACTCACCAGGTCGTGGATGAAGGCTTCCATCTTGTGCGCGGCGGCCAGGTGTTCCTGCAGGTCGCCGGTGTCCTCGAAGTACTGGTGCGCGGAAATGAGGTCCACCAGGTCATAGGTTTCGGTGAGGACCACACGCTCCCACTCGCCAAAGGTGGGCATGGCGGGGCTGGAGCTGCCGCAGGCAACGAGCTCCAGGCCGGGGTCGATCATGCGCATTCCGCGGGCGGTGTCCGCGGCCAGCCTGCCGTATTCGAGGGCGTTCTTGTGGCCGATCTGCCACGGGCCGTCCATCTCGTTGCCCAGGCACCACATGGTGACGCCGTAGCCGTTGGCGGCCCCGTTGGCGCGGCGTTGTCCGGAGCGGGTTGTCCCGCCGTCGATGTTGCAGTACTCTAGGAGGTCCAGTGCCTCCTGGATGCCGCGGGTGCCCAGGTTCACGGCCATCATCAGTTCCACGCCCGCCTTGGCGGACCATTTGGCGAACTCGTCCACGCCCACGGTGTTGGGTTCAGTCGAATGCCAGGCCAGGTCCAGGCGGACGGGACGCTGGTCCACCGGACCCACGCCGTCCTCCCAGCGGTAGCCGGAGACGAAGTTGCCGCCCGGGTAGCGGACGGTGGTGACGCCCAGCTCGCGGGTCAGTTCCAGGACGTCCTTGCGGAAGCCGTCCTGGTCGGCCGCCGGGTGCCCGGGCTCAAAGATCCCGGTGTACACGCACCGGCCAAGGTGCTCAACGAACGCGCCAAACGTACGACGACGGACGGGACCCACGGTGAACGACGGATCAATGGTGATTTTTGCTGCGGCGGGCTGTGGCTGGGTCACGAAGGTATCCTCGGCAATCAATTTACAACGTTATAGAAACATTATTTGCCGTGCCGCTGCCAGCGTCAACGATGCCGCCGGCCATCCTACGCAACGGCTCCTGCGCGTCAGGAGAGGGCCAAGGAGCACCTCACCTGCGGCAACGTCCAGATCGGCGGCGAACAGCCAGTCTCCAAGTACTACCTAATCGGAAAAACAGGTACCAGCTACGCATTCACCGGAGGCAGGAGGGCAATTAGGTTTTTCACAGAGACAAGGCCTCCAGGCTCTCGGTACTTGTCTCACTAGGGGGGTTCGAGACTGGTATGCATCACTCACAACATGTAGGCCCAAGCTTCCCGGTCCACCGGACCCGGGTAATAGGCGGGGCCGGCGACGAGGAGTCCTTCGAGACCAAGGGCTCTCCCCCAGCCGTCGCCGGCCCTCCGGCCCGTCTGGCCCGCCGCGGCGGGCATTCCCCCCTGCCCTCCGCTGCCAGCCAAGTACGGGCGGCTCCACGGAACAACGCCCTTCTTCTTGACCTGGTGAACGGCGCCCAGACCCTGGCAGATTCCCTGGACCTGCTGGTGGCAGCATCGGCTGTCCACGTGGTCCGGACCGCCGGAATCGATGTGGGCTGCGGACTGGTGCTGCTGCAGCCCAAGCGCGGGGCTGTAATCACCGGCACCACCGACGAGATAGTCCGGTTGCTCGACTGGGAGCGGGAAAGGGCCGAGGGGCCGGTGACCGATGTGATGTCCGGCGGCCACCCCGTGGCGGTCCTCCAACGCAACGGCGATTTCCGGTGGCGGCAGTACTCAAGCCACCTGCAGGCGGCCGGCTTCGGCAGCACCCTTGCCGTCAGGCTTCGCCTGGACGCTGATCTTCCCTCCGACGACGGGGTCCCCGGCACCAGCAACCTCGGCCAGTCGAGCGCTGCCCTCGCCTTCTTCGCCCAGGACGCAAAAGCCTTCCCACTCCAGGCCATTGCCGAAGCACGAAGCTTCGCGCAGCTGGCCACGAGAAGCCTCCAGATGGCCATCAACCTGCACACTGCACGCTCGCTGGCCAGCGACCTCCGCTCGGCACTGGACAGCCGCACCTCCATCAACGTGGCGTGCGGAGTGATCATGGCCCAGAACAGGTGCTCCTACCAGGAGGCCTTCTCCATCCTTGCCAAGGCTTCGAGCCACCGGAACATCAAGGTCCGCAAGGTGGCCGAAGACATCCTTGAGCGCCTGCCCGAAGGTGCGCCGCACCCGCACTTCGGCCGCTGACCCGCAAACGCACTGCGACGGGGCACTCCCGGGGCGCCCCGGCGCAGCTCAGGATGTGAGGGTGCCCCTGGCGATGCTGACGCTGGAGTGGGCCGGATTGCCGTCCATGGGTTCGTCGGACACGTCCACCACCGGGTACTGGGAGAGGTCAAGGCCTGCCGGCACCTGGAACGTTCCCGATGTGGTGTTCATGACCCCCAGGCTCACCAGCTTGGAGAGATCCGGCGCAATGAGCCAAACCTCCTGGTAACCCTTGGCCTCATCCTTGTCCAGGCTCACATACAGGCTGCGCGAACCGTCTGCGGCCGCCACCACCTTGGCCGACCCCGCCGCCGAGTGCTGCGCGAGGGGGCTCAGCCGGGCTGCGGCCAGCTCCTGCGGCTGGGGTGGCCGGTCGAAGGCCCAGACGGTGCCGAAAACCACCAGGACAGCAGCTGCCGCCGTGGCCAGCCAGGTGCCTGGATGCTGCCACCATGCCGTCCCGCCGCGGGCACCCCTGGTGGGCGCGCCCTTCGTTCCGGCACCCAGCCGGACAACGTTCGACGACGGCCCAGCCGCGGGTGCCGGCGTGGCAGCGGGAGTTGCCGCACCATCCGTGCCGGCGCCTGCCTCCTGGGGAGCCGCAGCCGCGAGCGGGTCCTCCCGGACGGGCTCCCCGAGGCCCAGTTCGCGGTGGATTCCGGCCCAGACCTGGGGCCCGGGAACGGACAGCCGGCTGGTGTCAGGCGTTGTCTTTACCGCTTCCACGGTGCGGCGCAGGGCAGCGTAATCGGCGGCGCACCGGGAGCAGACCAGGAGGTGCTGCCGGCCATCCGGGTCATCCCAGTCGTCGTACAGCGCCAGGAGGCTCAACTGTTCCGGATCAAGATGCGGCATGGTCTACCTCCAATCTGCTTCTTAGGTGCGTCAGGCTGCGGCGGATGTGGCTCTTGACGGTACCAAGCGGCAGGTCCAGTTTCCGCGAGATCTGTTCGTGCGTCAGGTCCTCGTAGAAGGCAAGCTTCATGATGGAGCCCTGGGGCTCACCCAGCCGCTCCAGTTCGCCGTCCAGGAGCAGCCGGTCGGCGAGCGTTTCCGCCGCTTCCATCCCCGCCCCCGCCTCCGTTGCCATCCCGGCGCCCGCAGCGGCATAGGCCTTGAGCGCTTCGCGGGCGGACGACTGCTGGGCGTCCGTGATGGCATTGCGGGTGATTCCAACGATCCAGGCCGGGAGCCGGGCCACCTGCGGATTGAAGGTGTTCCGCGAGCGCCATACCCGGATGAAGACCTCCTGGGTGACGTCGTCTGCGGCCGCCCGGTCCGCCAGGGACCGCAGGGCCAGCGTGTGCACCAGTGGCGCGAACTCGCGGTAGGCCGCCGCCAGCGCCTGCTCATCGCCGGACAGGAAGGATGCAGTCAGCCCGTCATCCCATCCAGGGGAGTCACTGCCGGGGAGCGTCACGGGCGGCTCCCTCCCGGCTTCGGCGACGAGATACATTGCGGTCCACTGGCCGGGCACGAACCGGTTCAAGGCGGAGCCGGCTCAGGCAGGGACTGCGGTAACAATCACATTGTCGCTGTAGTCCATCCGCTCGTCCAGCCATGTGCCGCCGCAGGTAACCAACTTGAGTTCGTGTGGACCCGTCCGCCTGAAAAGGGACCCGCCGTCGAGCCTGTCCTTCGCCATCAGTTCCACGCCAACCACCCGGTAGGTGACAGCGGGAGCGCCTTCCCTTCCCACCCGGATGATGGTTCCGGCCGGGACCGACTTCAGCGCGGAGAACGGCGCGCGGTCCGATCTTGTGTCGATGTGGCCGGCGATAACGGCAGCGCCTTCGGCTGCCCCGGGCGCCGGGCCGAACCTGTACCACGCGGCGCGGTCGAACACGTCCGGAATCTCCATCGCTCCCCCGGCGGATACTCCCCCGGGCACCACCGGCATGTCGATGGCGGTGCCCGCCACACTAAGCGTGGTGGGCGCCGGCACGGCGGCACTGGCCGGCAGGGTGGCCGGCCTGACCTGAATGGCACCTGGCGGCGCAACCGCAGGGCCGCTTCCGCCCGTGGGGGCCTGCGGCAGGGCGGAGGCCGACGGAGCCGCCGGGCTGGGGGCAGCCGCTGGAGGCGACACCTGCGGGGAACCGTCCGGCCCAGGGGAACCGCAGCCGGAAAGAGCCAGCACCCCGACTGCCACCGCCGCTGCCACGCTCCTGAAGGAATGCCGACGGCGGTACCCACCCGCCGGCGTCGTACGTGCGTTCATTGCTTCCGCCCTTCCCGGGAACATGTCACTGGACAGGAAATGGCCCGGCGCAAAGGCCCGTCCGCGGGTGAGCGGCCGGGCCCCTGCGCCTGACGGTCAATCAGCGGCGCCGCTTACAGCTCCGCACGCCGGGTACGGACTGCGCGGCTTACGCCCACAGCGCCGGCCAGCAACGCCAGGGCTGCAAGGCTGAACCCGGCAGTGGCAACTGCGGAGCCTGCCCTGCCGGGGTCGGGTGAGCCGCCAAGGGCACCGGGCACGGATGCCGGAGCCGTGTGCAGGCCTTCGATGGTCTGCACGGCGAGCTTCAGGTTCTGGTCCGCCAGGCTGCCCCAGGCGTAGACGATGGTGTGCGTCCCTTCGGCCACGGTGACGTCCCCCGGGCCGATCACCGGGGCGGTGGTGCCGGCGGCGGCGACCGCGGCAGGAACCGTTCCCGGATCAAGGGTAAGGGTCTGTTCGTTCGGGTTGGCCAGGTTGGTGACCACGGCGGTACCTCCTGCCAGGACGTCGACGGCGGGTGCCGCCGCGGCGTGCCGGACCGTCAGCTTGCCCTTGCCCGCCGGGATTTGGGAGACGTCATTGGTGAACAGGCTCGCCGTGGGCTTGCCGTCCGCGCCCAGGTGGGCCGCGGCAGTGTAGTTTCCATTGGCGGCCAGGTTGACGCTGACGGGACCGATTGCCGGGGCGGAGGCGTCCGCGGCGTCGGCTGCCGTGATGGCAATTTCGTAGGTGCCGGCCGGGAGGGCAAGCGGCCCGGCAAGGGTTCCCGGGGCGAAATCATCAAGCGTGCGGTCGCCGTTGACCCATACATCCACGGTCAGTCCGGGGACCCCGTGCAGCACCGAGAGCTGGGCGTCTCCCTCTGCTGCATTGGCGGGACCGGCCAGGGCGATTGCGGCTGCAATGGCTGCCGCACCGGCACCTGCGGTGAAGATCGTTTTGCGCATGTCCATCTCCTTGAAAGGCCCGGCTGCCGGGCGTTTTGTTCTGACACCCCTACTACCGCCGCGGGCACGAATTTGGATGCAGATTCATGGAGATTTTTTGGATTTTTCCTGCCGCAATTGTTGCGTCCGCCCAAGGGTTTGCGGCGCCCCTGGCTTTTGGCCCCCTGGCTTCCGTCGCCGCTAGGACGACGCCGGGGAGGCGGTGCTGGCGCGGAGGACCAGTTGCGGCGGCACCACGGTGGAGCTCACCGCGGCCCCGGACTCGATCTCCTCCAGCATGATGTCCATGCAGCGGCGTCCCAGTTCCTCGAAGTCCTGGCGGACGGTAGTCAGCGGCGGCGTGAAGTACCCGGCTTCCGGCTGGTCGTCGAAACCCACCACGGAGACGTCGTCGGGCACCTTGACGCCTGCCTCCGTGAACGCACGCAGGAGGCCCAGCGCCATCTGGTCGTTTCCCACGAAGATGGCTGTCGCCGTGAGTCCGGACGCAAGCCGGCGGCCGATCGCGTAGCCGCTCCCCGCGCTCCAGTCCCCCTCCACCAGGAGGGATTCGTCCAGGCCTGCCTCCCGGAGGACGGCCCGCCACCCCTCCGCCCGTTCTGCCCCGTCCGTCCAGTCGGGCGGCCCGGCGATGTGCCCGATCTGCCGGTGGCCTTCCCCGACGAGATGCTCGACGGCGAGCCTTGCGCCAGCACGCTGGTCCACCATGGCCCCGCTCACCTTCGCGCTGCCAGCAGAGCCCACGGCCACCACGGGCACCGGAAGGTTCATCTGCTCCAGCACGGCGAGGGTGTCCGCGTGCGGCACCAGCACCGCGATCCCGTCCACGGCCTGGTCCATAAAGTGGCCTACGGCGTCGGAAATGGCTTCCCGGCTGACCTCCCGCAGTGCAGCGATGCTGACAAAGTAGCCGGCGTTGCGGGCGGCATGCTCAACGCCCAGCAGGGTGTTGGCCGGACCGTACTGGGAAAGCTCACTGGCCAGCACGCCGATGGTCTGCGAGCGCCGCGTAACCAGGCTCCGGGCTGCCGTGTTGCGCCGGTATCCCAGTTCCGCGATGGCCGCCTCCACCTTTTCCCGGGTTGCCTTGCTGACATTGGGGTGGTGGTTCACCACGCGGGAGACGGTCTGGTGGGAGACGCCGGCCACCTTGGCCACGTCTTCCAGGCGCGGCATCCGGCCCTTGCTGGTATTTGCCATGAGCCTATTGTGCCTGTGACCCCGGTGCCCCGCGTGCGCAAATGGGCTGGCGATTCCGGATGGATCCTTGCGCCGCAGCTGCCCGGTGGGCCGCGAAAATCGCCAGGGCCTGCCGCTGCGCACAGGAGGTGCGGGCTTTCCAGTACGACCCCGCCAGCTGAACCATGCACCCGCCGGAACACATCAGGGGGTTCGGGCGGGCTGCCGCCGGGATGGAAGCTGGGGTCCGGAAGAGGTTAAAAGGAAAGGTCCGCCTGCGCTAGTGAACTGCTCCCCGAAAGTTGGACTGAGAAATCAGTTCTGACTTTCGGGGAGCAGTTTTATGCATGGAAGAAGTTCGTTGTCCGAGGAGCAGCGCGAGGCCGCGGTAGCGTTGTTTGAAACGGGTTGGGGTGCTTGGGCGGTAGCGACCCGACTCGGAGTAGGTAAAGGTGCCATCAAACGCTTGTATGGTCGATGGCGGACGCGCGGAGGTACGACGCTGGTGGCGAAGCCAACACGACCGGTGTTCTCGTTTGAGTTCAAACTTGATGCTGTGCAGCGATACCGTGCGGGTGAGCCCAAAGTCGCCCTGGCGAAAGAGCTTGGGCTGTCCTCTCCACTGTTGCTCGAGAAGTGGGCGCGTCAGTACCGGACCGAAGGCGAGGACGGGCTGCGCCCCAAGCCGAAAGGCCGTCCGAAGACGAATCCTGGGACAGCAAGGAAACCTGAGTCTGAGGTAGAGCAACTGCGCCGTGAGAACGAACGCCTGCGCGCAGAGGTGGCCTTCCTGGGAAAAGTAAACGCCTTGAGGGACGGGGAACAGCGCTAAAGGTCCGTGCTGTCATCGCTCTCAAGGCCGAACATCGATTGGAAGTTCTCCTGGACGTAGCCGGGCTACCCCGGTCCACGTTCTTCTACCACCAGTCCCGCCTCCAAGCCCCCGATCCGCGGGCTTCCCTAAAGGCAGCTGTCACGGAGATTTTCAAGAGGAACCACGGCCGGTACGGACACCGCCGGATCCATGTTGAACTGCTCAAGCAAGGGTGGACGGTCGCGAAGAAGACCGTACTGAAGCTGATGCGTTCCCTGCGGCTGGTCTGCAAGGTCCGAAGCAGGAAGCGGTACAACTCCTACCAGGGCGAGCAGGGCATCGTGGCCCCGAACCTGCTGAAACGCCAGTTCGAAGCGGACGCCCCAAACCAGAAGTGGGTCACCGATGTGACCGAGTTCAGTGTCGGTGACCGGAAACTCTACCTCTCACCGATCATGGACCTTTTCGACCGGCAGATCATCTCCTACGCGATTGGCACCTCGCCCAATCTAGAGCTGGCCAACGCCTCGCTGCGCGGCGCCTTGGCCACGCTGGAGAACGGGCAGAAACCACTCGTGCACTCCGACCAGGGATTCCAATATCAGCACAACTCCTGGCGCACGCTCTTGGCGAACGCCGGCGCGGTCCAATCGATGTCCCGCAAAGCCAACTGCTACGACAACGCTGTCATGGAGAACTTCTTCGGACACCTCAAGGAAGAGCTCTTCCACCGCGTCGGGTTCCTCAACACCGACGCACTCGCATCAGCGCTGCACGAGTACATCCGCTGGTACAACACCGAAAGAATCTCCACCAGGCTCAATGGTTTGAGCCCGGTACAGTACCGGGCTCAGACGCTTGCGGCATAGGTCTCTCCTAGCCAACCTTCAATGAGTCAAGATGTAGCGGCGTTCCGGTCGGCCTGACGAGTTACGAACCTTAACTTCGGTCGTTCGGGTCCATCCAGCACTTTCGTAGGAAGCGATCGCTCTGCTGTTGTCCGCGATAACCCAAAGTTCCATCGGAGTCTTTTCCTTTGCTGAGTGATGGCGGAGGTGGTCGAGGACCTCGCGGGCGAGGCCAGTGCCCCAGGCCGTCGGATCAACCGCCAAGTAGAGCACTTCCAGAACATCGACGCGGGGAATGACTAGCGCAAAGGCCCTTGCTTCTCCCTCGACGCGAGCGATCAAAAGCAGCGCCCCATCGCAGGCAAGAGCTGATTCAATACCGGGCAGCTTGTCCTCGAGCATCGGGACCGCAGGGAGTCGGTCGCGACGGGCAGTAGCACGAGCCCAGATCCCTGCAGCATCTCTCGCGGCTGCGTTTCCTCGCTCCTCGCGTACAACTGGCAGTGGTGATGAAGTCATACGACGATCGTGTCACGAACCTTCTGCGGCTTCTCCTCACCGTTCGGGCTCCTCGAGCTACGTCACCAAACGCCTGATCAATAGCCCCTGCGCACGTATGGCCATTCCTCGCGCAGAACGGAATAGATGGCCGTGTCTCGCCAGCTGCCGTCTCAATCGCGTATCCATTGACACTGGAACGGGCAGAATCCTCGGGAAGAAATTCACCAAGTAGCTCTGTCAGTCGACGGCTCTGCACCAGCAACGACAGAAGTCCCCCGTCCCAATGGGAAGAGGACTTCTGTGAAGGGCCGATCTCTGGCCGCTAAAGTGGAACCCGCACATTAACGAGTCCAACTTTCGGGGACCAGTTCACTAGCGGCGGACCTTCGTAGTCCTGATGGGTGGGCCCTGTGGGGCTCGAACCCACGACCCACGGATTAAAAGTCCGATGCTCTACCAACTGAGCTAAAGGCCCCTGCCGGCCGGTCAAACACGCTGTGCCTGCCCGTACGGCCCAATCCATTTCTGGACGTTAATACTCTAACCCATGGTTCCAGCCACTTGGCACACGCCGCGGGCGCCGCCGTCGAACCTTTCCACCCCACGGTTCCAGGCCTTCCCGCCGCCAGCGGACAAGCCCTGAAGACGCTCGATTTCCGCGGCGGCACAGGAGTAGCGTGGGGGCATGAGCGAGCAAGCAGGACACACTCCGTACGGCGGCAGCAACCGGCACCATAAGCCCAAGCCCTTCGCGCCGATGGACTTCGAGCCCTTCGCAGGCGGGGCCGATCCCGCCCGCGTGTCGGAGGCCGCCCACCTTGCCGCGCAGGCACTGGTCCGCCATGGCCGCGACAGCGACGATCCCGTGATCACCGAACGGCTGGTCAAGCTCGCGGACGAACAGGGGCTGGATGCGATCGCCGAGATGTGGGCCGAGAGCCCCGCCCGCTCACTTCCCGGCGCGCTGTGGCGGCTTTACGCGCTGCGCGCCGCCACCGTCCAGGACCCTGAGCGCATCAGTGTCTATTTCCGGGCGGGACGGGACACCGCCCAGGTATCCAACGTGGTGGCCGGCGCGGCTGAGCCGCCGGGCGCCGACGAAATGCGCACCATGGCGGATGCCATCCTTTCCGGCGCATTCGACGGCGACTTCGACGTCGCGCTGGAACGCTCCGCCGCGTTCTGCCGCGTCGTGGCGCTCGGGCAGGCCACCCTCGCCGACGGCGCCGAACACGCCAACGAGGCCCATGCCAGCAAGCTGACCCGCAACTCCCACCAGCTGGTGAAGACCGCCGAGGACCTGGAACATGCCGCCAACGCGTGGCGCCTGGGCGAACTGGACTGAGCCCCGGCTGGAGCCGCCGGACCGGATTTCCGGGACGAACCAAGCCCCCGCTGTCAAGATTGACTTGGGCCGGGTGAAGTAGAAGACTGAAACCGGTGCCGAGCCGCGAAACCCCCGGGCTTCAACAATTAGCCGCCTAGAGCGGCCTACCGCCGAGAGGCGTATCCGGTTCGGCACCATTTTTCTGCCCTCTTCCAGGTGGCCGATTCCGGGGTGCAGTTACGGGCCGGTAGAGTAATCCCCAGTTGCCCGCCGCCGTCAAGTCACACGGCAGCAACCCCCGCCTTGATAAGTCCCTGGAGACCAGTAAACACGTGAAGCTGCGCCTTTTTCCACAGGAGCCCGCAGGGCTGAACCTGCTCTCACAGATGGCACAACAGATCGTGCTGGCCACCGCCACCCTGGCCGAGATCCTTGGCGTACCCGCGGACGAGCACGCCAAGCTCGTCGAGGACATGCACAACATCGAGGCCAAGTCCGCCGAACTGCATTTCGCGCTGCTGACCCACATGCGCACCAGCTTCGTAAACCCCCTTCCCCGCGAGGACATGTACGCCCTGTCCCGGTACCTCAACGAGGCCATGGAGAAGATGGACGCGGCAGCGGAACTGGTGGCCCTGTACCGGCTTGACCGTCTCCCCAAACGCGCCGCCGACCAGCTGGAGATCATCAGCCGGCAGGCCGAACTGACCGTTGACGCCATGCGCAGGCTCAATGACCTGGACGACCTCGAGGACTACTGGATCGAGATCCTGCGCCTCGCCAAACGGGCGGAGCGCACACACCGCGTGTGGGTGGCGGACATGATCGCGGACATGAAGTGGGCGCAGTATTCCCGCAACCGCGACATCGCCAACCAGCTGGTGGAGGTCACCAAGGACATGCGGCGGGTGGCCACCCAGGTAGGCAGCATCATCGTCAAGGAATCCTGACGTGGCGGCAGTCATCTTCGGCGCGGTGGTCCTGCTGGCCGCGGCGTTTGCCTTCCTGAACGGCTTCCGCGACGCATCCACCTCGGTGGCCCTGGCGGTGCGGAACCGGGCCCTCACCCCCAGCGTGGGCATCCTCCTGGCGGCGTTCTTCAACTTTGTCGGCGCCCTCCTCAGCGCCCTGCTCGCCGTCGCCGTCAGCCGGACCTGGATCAGCCTCCCCGCCGGCACCGACGGACTGTCCATCCTGGTGGCCGGCCTGGCCAGCGCGTGCGCATGGGGCATCCTGATGTGGTGGCGCGGCATTCCCGCGTCCTCCACCCATGCCCTGGTGGGCGGCCTTGCCGGTGCAGGGCTTGCGAGCCTGGCCATCGGAGGCCCGGGCGTTGCCGGCGTGGACCAGTCGCTGCTGTTCCAGGTGGTCCTGCCGCTGGTCCTCTCCCCGCTGGTGGCCTACAGCGGCTCCTTCCTCCTGGTGTACCCGGCCACATGGGTGGCCCGCTACACCCAGGCCAACGTGGTGAACCAGCGGTTCCGCCGGGGGCAGGCCGTAGCGGCGGGGGCAGTGGCGTTCGGCCACGGCCTGCAGGACGGACAGCGCGTCAGCGCCGTCCTGCTGCTGGCACTGCTGGCGGCCGGCTATGCCGACGGCGGAATCCCCACCTGGGTGGCGGGGCTTTCCGCGGTGATGATGACCGCCGGGACCCTTTTCGGAGGGTGGCGGATCTCGCACACCATCGGCTACAAGATCACCAGGATCGATCCCCTGCGTGGCTCCGTGGCCCAGACATTCAGCGCGGTGATGCTCTTTGTGGGCGCGATCGGGCTGCACTGGCCCCTCTCCACCACCCACACCGTCACAGCCGGCGCCCTGGGTGCAGGGGAGAACCAGCATTTTTCGGTCACCAACCGGAAGCTGGTCATCCGGATCCTGTGGCTCTGGGGGCTGACCCCGCTGGCTACCTGCGCCCTCGGCTTCGTGCTTGCGCTGGCACTCTCCCCCATCTCCACGTAGGCGGGCAGCTCCCCCTATACAGGGAATCCGGTGTGACGTACATTCAAAGTGCGCCCCCGGGTCAACGGTGCCGGGGACCGGCGTCCACGCCGTGTGCAGGGCTGCGGACGACGCGCCGCTGCAGCCAACCGGCGGTTCGGATGCACAACGCGGAAAAGAGCAGGCGTCATGTCTCCCTCGTATTCCCGGCGCCCCCTTCCACAGCCCCGGCAGCCCCGGTGCGAGGCCTGCGGAACCGAGCACCAGCTCACCATCCACGCGATCACGGCCATCGGCGCGGCAGGCAGTGACCTGGTCACGGTCTCTTACACCTGCAACGACTGCGACCTGTTCCAGGAACACACCGCCTACGCCACAGACGTTGCGGCCGCGCTGAACCAGGTGCACTGGAAGACCGATGTCATCCTCTTCGGGGACGACTACATCCACTGCGGCTTCCCCATGGAAGAGGCGGAGTTCGAGGTTGAGCGGCTCTGCTACCGCAGCGGCAGGTCGGGCAGCACGCTCAGCGACGTGGCCCTCCCCACCCGGGTCCTGCGCTGCCACTGCGGGTTCCAGCTGGAAGTTCCCGAATAGCCACTCCGCAGGGCGCCCCTGTACCGCGCTGGATGTACCGCGCGGCGCAGTGACGGGCCGGCTTAGCGTGCAGGGGCAGCCCCTGCACAGCGAGCCCAGCCCCCAATGGGGACGGCCAGCCACAGGGTTTGCTAGAGCTCCAGGGTTACGGGCGCCGCGGCCACCAGCACGGTGGTGAGTTCGTCCTGCGTGAGGTTGGCCGCCGCGCACAGTTCATGGTCCGCGACTCCGGCTGCCGAGGCTTTGCGGACTGCCTGCCGCAGGGACTCCTGGGCGGTATCCAGCTCCCACTGCATGCTTTCGAGGCGGGAGCTGGTGCGCCACACCTCGGCCAGCACGTCCTCTTCCTCAGCGGGGGCCACAGCCAGCGAGAGATGCGGTTCAAGCTCGGGCGCCAGCGGCCCGGCCGCAAGGGGCCCCGCCAGCCCCGCCGCGGCGGCAAACGCCTGGGCCGGTTCCACGGCATCCTGCACGGCGTCCCTCTCAGGTACGGAAACAGTAAGTTGGGGGCCCATGGGGTCACTGGCCGTCTGCGTCATGGCAAAACTCCTTTAGCGGGCTTACTACTAGTTCCGGAAGTATCTAGATAAGCGTACTAAACCCGTCAGTAGATCGCCAACGGCGCCAATGGCTCACCCGAAGCGGCCGGAAACGTAGTCCTCGGTGGCCTTCTGCACGGGGTTGCTGAAGATGGTGTGGGTATCGCCGTACTCGATCAGCTTGCCCGGCTTGCCGGTGCCCGCGATGTTGAAGAACGCCGTCTTGTCGGACACACGCGCGGCCTGCTGCATGTTGTGGGTCACGATCACCACGGTGTACTGGTCCTTGAGCTCGTTGATGAGGTCCTCGATGGCCAAGGTGGAGATCGGGTCCAAGGCGGAGCAGGGCTCATCCATGAGGATCACCTGCGGCTCCACGGCAATGGCACGGGCAATGCAGAGGCGCTGCTGCTGGCCGCCGGAGAGGCCGGAGCCGGGCTTCTCCAGCCGGTCCTTGACCTCGTTCCACAGGTTGGCGCCCTTAAGCGAGCGTTCCACCAGGACGTCGGCCTCGCCCTTGGAGATCTTCTTGTTGTTCAGCTTCACGCCTGCCAGCACGTTGTCCCGGATGGACATGGTGGGGAACGGGTTGGGCCGCTGGAAGACCATGCCGATCTGCGAGCGCACGGTGACAGGGTCCACGCCGGGTCCGTAGAGGTTGTCGCCGTCCAGCAGGACCTCGCCCTCGACGCGGGCGCCGGGGATGACCTCGTGCATACGGTTCAGGGTGCGGAGGAAGGTGGACTTTCCGCAGCCGGAGGGGCCGATGAACGCGGTGACGGACTTGGCCTCGATGTTGATGCTGACGTCCTCAACGGCGAGGAAATCGCCGTAGTACACGTTCAGGTCCTTGACGTCGATGCGCTTAGACATGGTGTTCCTTCACTTACTGGGTATGGATTGAAGTCTAGGATCCGCCACGGGTGGGCGGAAGATGCGGCTGGTCTGGCTACCGGCCCGTTTTGGGGGCGAAGATCCGGGCGATCAGACGCGCCACCAGATTCAGGACCATCACCAGGATGATCAGCACCAGCGCCGCACCCCAGGCCCGCTGTGAGGACGGGTCCGGGTTGGAGGGCGAGGTGGGGTTGAGGATCTGGGTGTAGATGAACGTGGGAAGCGAGGCCATCCAGCCGCCGAACACGTTGGAGTTGATGCTGGTGGCAAAGCCTGCGGTGACCAGGATGGGCGCCGTCTCACCGATAACCCGGGCGATCGCCAGGGTGACGCCGGACGCGATGCCCGAGATCGCCGTCGGGATAACCACCTTGAGGATGGTCCGCCACTTGCGGACGCCCAGGGCATAGGCGGCTTCGCGGAGCTCGTTGGGGACGATCTTGAGCATTTCCTCGCTGGAGCGGACCACCACGGGGATCATCAGGACGGAAAGGGCGACGGCGGCGACCGCACCAGTTTTGGTGCCCGGGCCCACCACTGCGAAGAAGAACGCGGCTGCGAACAGGCCGGCCACGATGGACGGGATGCCGGTCATGACGTCCACGAAGAACGTGATGGCCTTGGCCAGGCGGCCGTCGTGGCCGTACTCCACCAGGTAGATGGCCGTGAGCAGGCCCACGGGAACGGAGATGACGGTGGCCAGCAGCGTGATCTGCACCGTGCCCAGGAGGGCGTGGTAGATGCCGCCCATCACCGGGGCGCCGCTTTCGACGGCCTTGTTGTCGAAGGCGCCGGTGACCCCGTTCATGGAGGTGGTGAGGAATCCGGGGTCGATAAGTCCGGGGATGCCGTTGACCAGTACGGTCCAGATCACCGAGACGAGGGGCAGCAATGCCACCAGGAACGAGCCGACCACCAGGCAGGTGGCCAGCTTGTCCTTGGCCTTGCGGGAGCCTTCCACGGCGGCGCTCCAGGAAACCAGGCCAACGGCGAACAAAATCGCCGAAACCAGGCCCCAGCCGAACGGGTTGAAGCCGATCAGGGCGAGGATGGCGGCCCCGACGATCAGGGCTCCGACGAGCACTGCATAGGGTGCATACTTGGGCAGCTGGCCCTTGGTGAGGGCAGACCGCTTGCTGCGGACCGGGGTAAGCGTGGAGGTCATTTAGTTGGCTCCCGAGAATTCTTTGTGCCGGGTGATGACCCAGCGCGCGATCATGTTCACGCCAAGGGTGATGACGAACAGCACCAGGCCCGCGGCGATCAGGGTGCTGACCTTGAGGCCGCTGGCTTCGGGGAAGTTCAGGGCGATCTCGGCTGCGATGGTCTGGTTTCCGGACTGGATCAGGCTGGCGGTCAGGGCACCGGAGGAGAGCACCAGGGCAACGGCCATGGTCTCGCCGAGTGCGCGGCCCAGGCCCAGCATGATGGCGCTGATGATGCCCGGACGGGCGAAGGGCAGCACGGCCATCCTGATCATCTCCCAGCGGGTTGCACCGAGCGCGAGGGCAGCTTCCTCATGCAGCTTGGGGGTCTGCAGGAAGATCTCGCGGGACAGCGAGGTGATGATGGGCAGGACCATGACGGCGAGGACGATGCCCGCGGTGAGGATGGTCTTGCCGGTGCTGGACGCAGGGCCTTGGAAGATGGGGAGCCAGCCCATGTTTGCCGCGAGCCAGCCGTACGCCGGGGAGATCTCCTTGGCAAGGAAGGCAGCGCCCCAGGCGCCGTAGACCACGGAGGGGATGGCGGCGAGCAGGTCCACCACGTAGCCGAGTCCGGAGGCGAGGCGGCGGGGTGCGAAGTGGGAGATGAACAGCGCCACGCCGATGGCGATGGGGGTGGCGATCACCAGCGCGATGGCTGCGGCGATCAGGGTGCCGATCACGATGGGCCAGATGTAGGCGAAGAAACCCTGCCCGCCCTGGATCTTGTCTGCGGGAGCGGTCAGCGCGGGAATTGCCTGGACTACCAGGAAGAGAGCGACGCCGAAGAGGACGGCGAGGATCAGGCACCCGGCGGCGAGCGTGGCACCGGAGAAGACTTTGTCCCCGGCGCGCCCGGCGCCCTGGGTACTGGTCAGGGAGGTGGCGGTCATTCGACGGCCCTTCGATTCGTTGCTGGATTAAGGAAGCGGGGTGCAAAGCCAAGTTCCCCGCACTGCCATCCGGCAGGCGGGGAACCCGGTTTTACAGCGTTGGCTAGGACTTGACCTTGATCGAGTCGATGGCCTTGGCGGCCTTTGCTGCGAGGTCGGAGGACAGCGGGGCGGACTTTGCCGAGTCTGCTGCAGCCTTCTGGCCTTCGGAGGAAACTACGTAGTGCTCGAAGGCCTTGATCAGGTCAACGGTCTCCTGCTTGTCGTAGGTGGTGCACAGGACGTGGAAGGACACCAGGACGATCGGGTAGGCTCCGGCGATGGTGGTCTTGCGGTCCAGCTTGATGGAGAGGTCGTTGGCGGCGCGGCCGGCGACGGGCTGGCCGGCGTCCACTGCCTTGGCAGCAGCGTCGGCGGAGATCTTGGTGAAGGAATCGCCCACCTTGATCTGGGCAACGCCCAGCTTGCCGCTGACGGCGGAATCGTCAGCGTAGGTCACGGCACCGGGGGTGTCGGTGACGGTCTTGACCACACCGGAGGTGCCCTTGGCGTTTTCGCCCTTGAGGCTGGCGGGCCAGATACCGGCGGCCGGGTCGGTCCAGACGTCGGACGCGGCGGCGGACAGGTAGTCAGTGAAGTTCTGCGTGGTGCCGGAGTCGTCGGAGCGGTTTACCGGCGTGACCTTCAGGTCCGGCAGCGTAACGCCGGCGTTCAGGGCAGCGATGGCGGGGTCGTTCCACTTGGCGATCTGGCCGCGGAAGATCTTGGCCACGGTGGTGGCGTCCAGCTTCAGGTCGGTGACGCCGGGAACGTTGAAGGCCACGGCGATCGGGGAGATGTAGACGGGAACGTTGATGGCGCCGTCGGGTCCGCAGACGGACTTGGACGAGGCGTATTCATCATCCTTCAGGTAGGCGTCCGAGCCTGCGAACTGGGCCGAACCGTCCAGGATTGCCTTGCGGCCCGCACCGGAGCCGTCCGGGGAGTACTGCACGGTGGCGCCGGAGTTGGCGGAGGCGAAGTTGGTCTTCCAGGCGTCCATGGCTGCGCCCTGGGCGGAGGAACCAATGCCGGTCAGCGTGCCGGTGACCTTGGGGCCGCCGGCGGACTGGGAGCCTGCAGGCGCGGTGTTCGTGGCGTTGTCTGAACCGCAGGCGGTAAGCGCGAGTGCGCCGGCTGCGATAACAGCGATAGCCGCGTGGCGGCCGAAGCGGAGTGCCTTCACTAGATGTACCCCTTCCAGGGTTATTCAGGTGCGGGACAGGGACGGAGAACCCTGCTGCGCGATGCGTACGTTTTGTACCTTCAAGTAAGTTATGGGCCGCAGGTAACGGGATGGGCTGTCCAAAGTGAACGGAGGATTAACGACGGCGGGATTTTGGCTGACAAATGCCGGGTCACCATTGCGCAGATCACACGCGTGGCCGTAGTGCACCTGAGCAGGGCAGGGGATCGGCACTGAATAGTATTGGACCCATGGCCATCCCAGCAGGACTCTCAACAACTAAGCGGTTCCTGCGCAGCCGGGTCCGGACCGGGCTGATCCGCAGCCGCAACTCGTTTGTCCCTGCCATCCAGATGACGGTCTGCGCCGTGGGCGCCTACGCCTTCGCGGAGTACATCCTTGGCCACACCGGGCCGCTCTTCGCCGCCACCTCGTCCCTGATCGCCCTGGGGTTTTCCCGTGAGCCCCGGCTGCGGCGGGTGATGGAAGTCGGCCTGGGCTGCACCATCGGCATCGCCGTCGGTGACCTGCTCCTGCACTGGCTGGGGGGCGACATCTGGGTGGCCGCCGTCGTGCTCCTCTTCTCCATCCTGCTGGCCCGGTTCCTGGACAGCGGAAACATCTTCACCACCCAACTGGCGCTGCAGTCGCTGCTGGTGGTCTTGCTCCCGGCACCGTCCGGTGGCCCGTTCACCCGCAGTATCGATGCTGTGGTGGGCGGCATGTTCGCCCTGCTGGTGACCATCCTGGTGCCCAAGGATCCCCGCCAGGAGCCGCGCCGGGATGTGCGGAAGCTGCTGCATGAACTGGCGGAGGTACTGCGGGAATGCGCCGGCGCGCTGGTGAACAGTGACTCCACGCAGGCCTGGCACGCCCTGATCCGCGGCAGGAACTGTCAGCCCCTCGTGGATGCCATGCGCCAGTCCCTTCGCGCGTCCGGCGAGGTTGCCACCCTGGCTCCCGCCTACCGCCGGCACCGCGATGAACTGGACCGGCTGAAGCAGTCCCTGGATTTCATCGACCTTGCCCTGAGGAACAGCCGCGTGTTCGCCCGCCGGCTGACCAGCGCCATCAACCACACAGCGCTCTCGGATGAGGCGACGGACAGCATCGCCGGGGTGCTGCAGGAGACGGCCGCCGCCATCGACGAGCTGTCGCTGGGGCTCGCGGAGACGCATGAAGGAGTGCGCCGCGCCCACCTGCGCACTGCCCGTCGGGACCTGAGCGAGATCGCCCTTCGCCTGCATCCCAAACTGCTGGAGGTCCAGCGGCTGGAAGGCGAAACCGTCGTCATGCTGTTCCGGCCGCTGATGGTGGACCTCCTGGAAGCCACCGGCATGGACGCCGCCGAGGCCAGGGACGTCCTGCCCGCGCTTTAGTGTCGGTGGCCGCCACTAGGGTTGGACGCATGGCAACAAAGACATCCCGGGCGTCCAAGGCGCCCGCGTACAAATGCGCCGAGTGCGGCTGGACCACGGCCAAGTGGGTGGGCCGCTGCGGCGAGTGCCAGGCCTGGGGCACGGTTGAGGAAACGGGCACCGCCGTGGCGCGGACGACGGCGGCCACGACAGTCGTGGAGCCTGCGCGCCGGATTGCCGATGTGGACGCCACCACGGCGGCTTTCCTTCCCACCGGCGTGGACGAACTGGACCGAGTTCTGGGCGGCGGATTGGTTCCCGGCGCTGTCATCCTGCTCGCTGGCGAACCCGGCGTCGGAAAATCCACGCTGCTGCTGGACGTGGCCGCCAAGTTCGCCCGGACTGCCCAGGATGTCCTCTACGTCACCGGTGAAGAGTCGGCTGCCCAGGTGAAGCTGCGCGCCGAGCGGATCGACGCCGTCGCAGAATCCCTGTACCTGTCGGCGGAAACGGACCTGGGGCAGGCCCTGGGGCAGGTGGAAAAGATCGAACCGCGGCTGCTGATCGTGGACTCCGTGCAGACCCTCAGCAGCGCCGATGTCGACGGCAGCGCCGGCGGCGTATCCCAGGTCCGCGAGGTGGCGGCATCGATCATTGCGGCCGCCAAACGGCGGAACATGACCACCCTGCTGGTCGGTCACGTCACCAAGGACGGATCCATCGCCGGTCCCCGCCTGCTGGAACACCTGGTGGACGTGGTGTGCCAGTTCGAGGGCGAGCGGCACTCCCGGCTGCGGCTCCTGCGCGCGGTGAAGAACAGGTATGGGCCCACCGACGACGTCGGGTGCTTCGACCTCAATGAGAACGGCATCGAGGGCCTGGCCGATCCGTCCGGACTGTTCGTCAGCCGCACCAAGGAACCTGTCTCCGGGACCTGCATCACGGTCACCATGGAGGGGCGCCGTCCCCTGCTGGCGGAGGTGCAGTCGCTGCTCGCCGAAAGCCCCAACTCGCAGCCGCGCCGCGCCACCAGCGGCCTGGACAGCTCGCGGGTGTCCATGCTGCTGGCCGTGCTGCAGCAGCGTGCGGGCACCCTGCTGCACAAGGATGACTCCTACGTTGCCACCGTGGGCGGGGTGAAGCTCAGTGAACCTGCCACGGACCTTGCCGTCGCCCTTGCCGTGGCCTCAGCCAAGGCCCGCAAGCCCTTGCCCATCCGCCTGGTTGCCTTTGGCGAGGTAGGCCTGGCCGGCGAGGTCCGGCCCGTTCCCGGGATCAACCAGCGCATCCAGGAGGCCCACCGGCTGGGGTTCACGCACGCCGTGGTTCCTGCCAGCCACACGGGGCCGGGGCCTGTGCCGGCCGGCTTCTCGGTGCGGGAAGTGGAGCACCTAACGGAGGCGCTCAGCTTGTTAATCGGCTAGCAGCCCAAGCCTGGCGGTCGTAGGGCCTGGCGGCCGCCCGGTTTCCCGGCAGGTACTCTAGGTGCAGAACCTTCAGGCAGACGGAGGTCGTTGATTTCTGTGCTGGGGGAAGCTTGGTGATGCAGGAACAGCAGGGCGTCGCAGACGTTGCCGGCCAGGCACGCAGGGCACCCATGCAGCCTGTGGTGTCGGACCGTCTGGATAGCCTGTTCGGGGGGCTCAGTGCGCGCAAGCGCATAGCGGTGTGCCAGTTGCCGGTCTCGGCGACTGTCGGACTGGTGGTACTTGCCGCGGCCGCCTTCAGCCCGGCGACGCTGGCCAGCAACCTGTTCATGTCGGCCCTGCTGTTCCATGTGGCCATCGCGGCCGCATGCGTTGCCATCCCGTGGGGCAGGCTCCCGGCAAGCGCCTTCGCCGTTATTCCGCTCCTCGACTGCCTGGCCATCGGGTTCACGCGCGAGGCGGGAGGCCCGGCCTTCAGTGTCCTGAGCGTGACGCTGCTCTTCCCCGTCATTTGGCTCTCTGCGCAGGTCCGGCCGTACATGCCCGTTCTGGCCATTGTGGGAACCGTCCTCAGTACGGTGGCCCCCTCATTCCTCCAGGGCTCGGTACCGGCGGGCGGATCCATGATCCGTGTCCTCATCCTCCCGTTGGTAATGGCCGTCGTCGCGGTCAGCGCCCACGTCGTAGCCACCACCCTCCGCCGGCATCGCGCGCGGATCGTTCAGGATGAGCAGGACCTGGCGCGCACCCTGGACGAAAGCGTCCGCCGCCAGGGCCTGCTCGACGCAGTGCTGAAGGCCGTGGGTGTGGGCGTGTGGGTGGTGGATGCCCGGGGCCGCACCGTGCTGGCAAACAAGGCCATGCGCACGGACCCTGCCCTGGCCGGCGTCGTGGATCCTTCCGGCGGGCAGGGCCTGCTGATGGCGGACCGTTGCACCCCCGTACCGGCGGCCCTTCTACCCGCAGCGCGGGCCGCAGCCGGGGACGCCTTTGCGGACGAGCTGTACTGGGCCGGCCCTCCGGAGCGGCAGCATGCCTACTCCGTGAGCTCGCATGGTTTCCCGCCGGTGGGTGGCCAGGGAGCCGGTGCCGTCATTACCTTCGTTGACGTCACCAGCCTGGTGAGTGCGCTGGCCGCCAAGGACGACTTCGTTGCCACTGTCTCTCACGAGCTGCGGACACCGCTGACCTCCATCCTGGGCTACCTGGAACTGGTCCTGGACGAACCCGGCCACGAGGACGTCAGGGAGGAGCTCAATGTGGTGCGCCGGAACGCAGAACACCTGCTGAACCTGGTCAATGACCTCATCGCCGTCGCATCCGAGCGCGTTGACCTCTCACTCGAGGAGACGGACCTGGCCCGCCTGCTGGCGCTGGAGGTTGACGCCGCCCAGCCCAAGGCGGCCGGCAACGGGCTCGAGCTGGTGCTTGACGCGGAGGAGCCGCTCCCAGCCAGGGTGGACCCGGAGCGGATCAGCCAGGTGTTCCGGAATCTGCTCTCGAATGCCATCAAGTACTCCCCCAACGGCGGCACCATCACGGCCCGCGCCCTCAGCACCGGCTCGGGCATGGCGTGCTCCATCACCGATACCGGGCTGGGGATGACCGCCGAAGAGCAGGAACAGGCGTTCACCAAGTTCTTCCGTTCGGCGCGGTCACGCGAAACGGCCATCCCGGGCGCCGGCCTGGGACTGCCCGTCAGCAAGACCATCGTCGAAGGCCACGGAGGTTCCATCAGCCTGGACAGCGAGCCCGGCGTGGGCACCACGGCAACGTTCATCCTGCCGCACGCCTAGCCAGCCCGGAGCCTTGCCAGCCCCCAAAGCCGGGAAAGGGTTGCGGGCAGGCAATTCAGGACGGGGCGCCTGCCAGCCAACTGGAAACGTCGCTGCGCAGCACCAGCAGCGGGCCGCCGGTGGCGCTGACGTTGCCGTTTGCCACATAGTATCCCCGGCCCGAGCCCGTGCCCCCGGCCGCGCGGTCCAGGGCATCCACCAGATGCCGCGGCAGGTGGCCCTGCGGACCAAGGCTGCGGAGCTCGTCCACTTCTTCCGGCGTAAGCCGTCCCAAAACCTCAGCAATGTTGGCCACGAGTGCTCCTTTCGAGCGGAGTGACTGGCAATGTGCCTGAAGGAATAACCTAGAGCAGCGCCGTGAACTCCACGTTAACGGCGGACGGCAACTGCACTTTTCTGAAGATCCGGAGATCCAATGCCCATTCGAAGCGCAGGCATCCTGCTGTACCAACAGGACTCCGCCACTCCCGCGGGGGCCCGGGATGGCTTGCAGGTGTGGATCGCCCACATGGGCGGTCCCTTCTGGGCGCGCAAGGACACCCACGCCTGGTCCATTCCAAAAGGTGAGTATGCCGACGGCGAGGATCCGCTGGCCGCGGCGCTGCGGGAGTTTGCAGAAGAGATGGGGACCGCGGCCCCGGAGGCCGACTACCGGCTGCTGGGCGAGTTCCGGCAGTCCTCGGGAAAGCTCATCACCGCCTATGCCGCCGAAGCCGGGTTCGCCCCTGAGGTGGTCTCCAGCAACACGTTCCCGTTGGAATGGCCCAAGGGGTCCGGCAGAATCCAGCACTATCCCGAAATTGACGACGCCCGCTGGTTCCCGGAGCAGGAGGCCCGGACCAAACTCGTGAAGGGCCAGCTGCCCATCCTGGATGCACTGGTTGAGGGCCTGGCAGCCAGCTAGAAGACCTGCGCGGACGGCCCGCTCCCTCCGGATCGCCGGTACAGTGCGGGAACGCCGGAGGGTTCCGGCGTCCCCGCACCATTCCGGCGTTTTCAGCGTCTGCCTAGGCGCCGGCGATTACCAAGGCAACGCTGTGTCCACCGAAGCCGAACGCGTTGACCAGGCCGGCACGCGGGGATCCGGCAGCCAGGGCCAGGGAGTTTTCGGTCACGACGTTGAGGTCCACTTCCCGGTCCAGCGACTCCACATTCAGCGTCCCGGGCAGGTGTCCGGTGCGCAGGGCTTCGAGGACCACGACGGCGGCCAGCGCACCGGCGCCGCCCAGCAGGTGTCCGGTGTGCCCCTTCGTGGACGTGACCGGCACGGAGGCGCCGAAGACTGCATTGATCGCCTGGCCTTCCAGCCGGTCGCCCACCGGGGTGGACGTGGCGTGTGCATGCACGAAGCCGATGTCAGCCGGCTGCATGCCTGCCGCATCCAGTGCCTTCTGCATGACCCGCCGCTGCATCGCGGGATCGGCGGCCACAATGTCGTTGGCATCGGAGGTCACCGCTCCGCCGGCCACGGCCCCAAGGACGGCGGCACCGCGGGCACGGGCGTGCTCCTCGCTCTCCAGCACCACCACTCCGGCGCCCTCGGCGAGCACAAAGCCGTCCCGGCCGCCGTCGAACGGGCGCGAGGCCCGCTGCGGGTCATCCGAACGGGTGGACAGGGCACGGATCTGGGCGAAGCCGCTGATCACCAGGTCATTGACGGAAGCATCCACACCGCCGGCAATCACGACGTCGGCAGCACCGGAGCGGATCAGCTCTGCTGCCTGCACAATCGCCTCAGCCCCGGAGGCGCAGGCGCTGACAGGCGTCCGGGCGCCCCCGCGGGCACCGAGGTCGATGGACACCCACGCGGCCGGGCCGTTCACCATCAGCCGGGTCAGGGTATGCGGCGACACCTTCCGCGGACCTGACTGGTTCAGTGCCCGGTCCTGCTCGATGGTGGAACCCAATCCGCCGTAAGCGGACCCGATCACCACCGCGAACCGTTCAGGGTCCACGTCGGGGCTGCCGGCCTGCGTCCAGGCCTCCCGGGCCGCAACCAGGGCGAGCTGGCCGCACCGGTCCATCCGCTTCATCTCGCGGGTGCTGAGGTGCTCCGAAAGGTCCGCGGTGACTTGGCCGGCCATTTGGACCGGCAGCTGTTCCGCCCAGTCCTGGTCCAGCGCCGTGATTCCGGAGCGGCCGTCCAGCAGGGCTTCCCAGGTTTCCTTGACCGTGGAACCAAGGGGGTTGATGGTTCCGGCGCCGGTTACTACGGCGCGGGGTGCAGGAGTTTCCACAAGTGCCTTACTTCGCCGGGTTGTGCGTGCCGATGGGCAGCAGCGTCAGGTCAGGGTGGTTCTTCTCGATCCGGCGCAGCGCCCAGACGTCATTGAACAAGGCGAGGTATTCGCCGTCGGACCGCAAGAGCACCTCGGCGCCCGGAACGTTTGCCAGCGCGGGCATGGCATCCGCCGTCGAAATCCTGGCCAGCGAGTAGGGCAGGCGCTCCAGCCGCATGGGGGCGCTGAAGTCGTGCGCCATGCGGTCCTCCACCACTTCGAACTGCATGGGACCGACGGCGGCAAGCACCGGCGCCTGGTCTCCGCGGAGGTCGGAGCGGAGCAGCTGGATGACGCCTTCGTGTTCCAGCTGCTCGATGCCGCGGCGGAACTGCTTGAACTTGCTGGGGTCCTTGGACCGGGCCACCTGGAAGTGCTCGGGCGCGAACAGTGGGATGGCCGGGTACTCCACCGGGTTCTCCAGGAAAAGGCTGTCGCCCACGCGCAGCGCAGAAGCGTTGACCAGGCCCACCACGTCGCCGGGGTAGGCCTCGTCGATGACCTCGCGTTCGCGGCCGAACACCTGCTGGGCGTACTTGGTGGCGAAGGACTTGCCGGTGCGGGTCTGGGTGACCACCATGCCGCGCTCGAAGACGCCGGAGCAGACGCGGATGAAGGCCACGTGGTCGCGGTGCGCCTTGTTCATGCCCGCCTGGACCTTGAACACAAAGCCGGAGAACGGCGATTCGACCGGTCGCGGCTTGCCGTCGATGTCCGGGCGGGGCGCGGCCGGCGGGGCGAAGTCAACCAGCGCGTCCAGCAGTTCCTTCACGCCGAAGTTCAGCGCTGCGGAGCTGAACAGGATGGGGGTGGCCTTTCCGCCGTGGAAGGCCTCGACGTCGAAGTCCAGGTTTGACTCGATCACCAGTCCTGCTTCGTCGACGGCGTCGGACCAGTTGCTGCCCTGGTCCTCGGCTGCTTCCTCGGGGGTGAAGTACTCGGTGATGGCAATCTGGGCTCCGGCGTTGTTGCGCTGGAACCGGGCGAAGCGGTCGTTCCGGAGGTCCCAGACGCCGCGGAAGTCGCCGGAGATCCCTACGGCCCAGGTCAGCGGCATCGGCTGCAGGCCGGTGCGTTCGGTGATCTCGTCCATCAGGGCCAGCGCGTCCAGGCCGGGACGGTCCCATTTGTTGATGACGGTGATGATGGGCAGGTTCCGCTGCTTGCAGACCTCAAAGAGCTTCATGGTCTGGGTTTCCAGGCCCTTGGCGGCGTCCACCAGCATGACGGCGCAGTCGACGGCGGCGAGCACGCGGTAGGTGTCTTCCGAGAAGTCTGCGTGGCCGGGGGTGTCCAGCAGGTTGATGACAGTGTCCCGGTAGGAGAACTGCAGCGCGGCGGAGCTGATGGAGATACCGCGGTCCTTCTCCATCTGCATCCAGTCCGAGACCGTTTCCTTGCGGTTGGCCTTGCCGCTGGAGGCTCCCGCGGTACCGATCACCTTGGCATGCAGGGCGAGGGCCTCCGTGAGCGTGGACTTGCCGGCGTCAGGGTGGGAAATGACGGCGAAGGTCCTGCGGCGGCCCGCCTCCTTGTGAATCTCGGAGATCCGGGCGGGGGTCAGGACATCTTGGGACACGGTGCTACTTTCGCTGCGGTTGTGGCTGCCCAGGGCCTTTCGGGTTCTGCACTGCGGCTCACGGGCGGGAATGTCATTGGCAGAGGGCCAAAGTACAAGTTTATCGCAGGGCCGCAAACCGGTCCCGGCCGCGCTTAACGCGGGCGAAACCGGACGTTCAAAGCCTCGAAATGCCGGGCCGTTAGCTTTGGCGCATGATCCATGGCGCCATTTTCCCGGGCAACCTCTTCTTCGATCCGCTCGCCACCAACCTGGCCGCCGGCCCGGCTGGTGCGGCCACGCAGGGGTCTGCTGCTGCCCTTCCGTCAGCCCCGCAGCGAAAACGCGGCGTCCAGACCGCGGCCGAGCACAAAGCGCTCCGGGCGGCGTCCCTTTCGAAGGTCAGCCGGGATTTGGAGCGGATGCTCCGGGACCGTAAGCGCTGACGTTTCCCCGGCCACCCCGCCGACCGGCATGATGGGCTTATGCGCAGCATCGAACTGGTCTTTGATGACAGCACCGACGCCCTCCTCCGGGCCGACTGGGCGAGGCTCGAGGCCGCCGGCCTCCCAAGCCTGGCCGCGCACACCTCCCCCAGCAACAGCCCGCACGTCACGCTCGCAGCGGGCATGGACCTGCAGGCCGGGCAGGAAGGACCTTGGGCAGCATTGCCCCTGGACATGACGTTTTCCGGAGCCATTGTTTTTCCGGCCGGCCCGGGCAAATATGTGCTGGCCCGTGCGGTCCTGCCAACCGCTCCCCTGCTGGACCTGCACCGGCGCCTGCACCAGGGTCTTTCCGGTGCGCAGCCGCTGACGCTGCCGGGCGCCTGGACTCCGCACGCCACCATCTCCCGCCGCATCCCCGGCCACCAGCTGGGAACGGCCCTGGACCTGCTGGACCTGCGCATCGTCGGCCGATGCGCGGCGGCGCGGCTGTGGGACAGCAGCACTAAAACGGTGACGCCGCTGGCCGGGGCGGCCTGAGCGGAGATCCCGGCCGCGGGCCGGGAGCACGAAAAGTACCCATCGGGTGCCTGGCCCGGACTGCACTTTCCCCGCTGTCCGGCCCACCCCCTAATGAGGCACTTTGGGGCTTGCCCGTGCGGAACTTGGGCTTCTTACCCCTATCATTGAGCTTGCGGGAACCAGAGCACTTTTTGGTCCTGCCGGACAACTGCAGATGCCGGCATTCCTGCGGGCGGCGGTCCGCACCTTCGAAGGGAAACACCTATGGCGCGGAGCCCCGAAGAATCGCTGAGGGCCACGCTGGGCCGGGTTGCACCCGGAACTCCCCTCCGCGACGGCCTGGAACGGATCCTCCGGGGGCGCACGGGCGCACTGATCGTCCTGGGCTCCGACCGCACCATCGATTCCATCTGCTCCGGCGGCTTCGATATCGGCATCGAGTTTTCGCCCACCCGCCTGCGGGAGCTGGCGAAGATGGACGGTGCCATCATCTGCGACAAGGACGCCGGCAATATCCTGCGCGCAGCCGTCCAACTGGTCCCGGACTCAAGCATCGAAACACAGGAGTCTGGCACCCGCCACCGCACGGCGGAACGGGTGGCCAAGCAGACCGGAGTCCCTGTCATCTCCGTCAGCCAGTCCATGCAGATCATCGCCCTGTACGTTAACGGTTTGCGGCATGTCCTGGAGGGTTCCGAAAACGTCCTGGCACGCGCCAACCAGGCCCTCGCCACCCTGGAGCGGTACCGTGCCCGGCTGGACCAGGTCACCAGCTCGCTGTCCGCGCTGGAAATCGAAGCAATGGTGACGGTGCGGGACGTTGCAGTCACCCTTCAGCGGCAGGAAATGGTCCGCCGCATCTCCGAGGAAATTTCACAGTATGTGCTGGAACTGGGCGAGGACGGCCGGCTGCTCTCCCTCCAGCTCGACGAACTCACCGTGGGAAGGGGGCCCGGCAGCGACGTTATTATCCGCGACTATGCCAGCCCCAATGCCTCCGCGGATGACATCGACAAAGCCGTCCACGAACTGGTCAACCTTGGCCCCACGGAACTGATCGACCTGGGCAAGATCGCGGCCATTGTTGGTTTCGCGGGCGGGGAAGCCAACCTCGATGCAGTGGTCCAGCCCCGCGGATACCGGCTGCTGTCCGGCCTGAAAGCAGTTCCCAAGGCCGTGGCCGACCGCCTGGTGGACCATTTCGGCGGCCTGCAGTTCCTGATGGCTGCCACCATTGACGACCTCATGACCGTTGACGGGATCGGTGACCAGCGTGCCCGCACTGTGCGCGAAGGCCTGAGCCGGATGGCAGAGGCCAGCCTCCTGGACCGCTTCCTCTGAAATCCCCATCCGTGGGATGACGCCCATCGAATGCTCCGTCGTTGTCGTTATGAAGCCTGAAAGCGACAGTTGCGCAGCAATCGATGAAGGGGCAGCTCAGTTCAGCTGGAAGACGGCCTTGGGGCTGGCCCGCGAACCGAGTTTCGCGGTGAAGATGTAGTACGCCCCGCCGCCACCGGGGGCGGCGGCCACGGCTTTGCAGCCATCGGCGCTGCGGTTCCTGCCCCACGGAAAGTTGGCGGTTTCGCTGGCGCCCGGCGCAATCACCTTCACCAGGTCCTCGCTCGAAGCCTGGCAGTCCTTCGAAGAGAAGATCCGGTCAGCGCCGCTGGTGACCAGGAACTCCATCTGTGAGGTTCCGATGTTGACCTCGCAGGGGACGGTGCCGCCGTTGGTCACTTTCAGGGTGAGCAGCGGGTTTTCGCCCGGGCCGTAGGAGGGCTTGTCGGTGGCGGCCGTGACGGTCACCAGGTTCTGGTTGCAGGTGGGGGTCGGCGCCACAGTGGGCGTCGGCGAAGCGGATGGAGTTGCCGGGGCCGAAGCTGAGGGGGCGCCTGCCGAAGCCGCAGAGGCGGAATCGGTGGAGGACGGCTGGGTGGATGAGGCCTGCTGCGAACCGCCGCGGAAGGCACCGGCGAGCGCGAAACCGCTGACCACCAGCACGATTGCAAGCAGGAGCGCGCCGCCAGCCGCCAGGCGCCGCCGCCGGTACACGGCGGCACTCGGTTTCCGAACGCTGCTGGAACCCGCTGCCGTGCCGCGCGCTGATGAATTGCCTTGCCTGCCCATCCTCCTAGGCTAGGGAAACCCACCGGATCTGCACTGCCACCACGCCGCCGCATCCGCATCGCTCTCGTCACAACCGGTTTGCCGCCCGCGCGAACCCATCCACTACAGTGTTGGCATCGACACTCAAACCTCCCCCATCACGCCTGCCCGGGCGGACAATGCAGAACTGGACCAGCTCCACCACCGGATCAACGGGTGGTTCGCCGGCATTGCCCGCGATTTGCCCTGGCGTGAACCCGGTTGCTCCCCGTGGGGCGTCCTGGTCAGCGAGATCATGCTGCAGCAAACCCCGGTGGTCCGGGTCCTCCCCGTGTGGCAGGAGTGGCTCAAGCGTTGGCCCACCCCCGCCGGGTTGGCGGGCGAACCGGCAGGGGAAGCCGTCCGTTCCTGGGGCCGGCTGGGCTACCCCCGCCGGGCGCTGCGGCTGCACGCCGCAGCGACCGCGATCGTGCAGGACCACGGCGGCAGGGTCCCGGACTCCCACGCCGAGCTGCTGGCCCTTCCCGGGGTGGGCAGCTACACGGCCGCCGCGGTGGCAGCGTTCGCGTACGGCCGCCGGGAAACGGTGGTGGACACCAACATCCGCAGGGTGCACGCCCGGCTGGTGTCCGGCGTCGCACTGCCCGCCCCTGCACTGACGGCGGCGGAGATGCGCCTGGCCGCTGCCCTGCTGCCGGACGACGACGATACCTCCGTGCGCTGGAACGCCGCGGTGATGGAACTTGGGGCCTTGGTGTGCACCGCCCGGGCGCCGAAGTGCGCCTCCTGCCCGGTCAAGGACTCCTGCGCCTGGCTGGCGGCGGGTGAGCCCCCGCCGTCGTACGTTCCCAAGGGGCAGGCATGGCACGGCACCGACCGCCAGGTCCGCGGCGCCGTGCTGGCCGTGCTCCGGCTGGCGGAATCGCCGGTGCCGCCGGACATATTCCAGCGTGAACCCGCCGACCTTGGCTTCGCCCCGGAAGGGATCGGTGTGCCGCTGGCCGCGCTGCACCGGCTGAACTCCGCGCCTGAACAGCTGGAGCGGGCGCTGGCGGGACTGCTGGCGGACGGGCTGGCGGAGATGCACGACGGCGGTTACCAGCTTCCAGCCTGACCCGCCGGAGTGGCCGCCCGGGATGGCATACTTCTTGGTGACCGGAACCGGGGGAAACGTGAAGACCATTCTGTACATCATGTGGGCGCTGTTCGTTGCCGGCGTGGTATTTTCGCTGCTCTACGCGGCGCGCAGGACCAGGCGCCAGCAACAGCAAATGGCGTCCTGGCCGAAGGCGCAGGCAACGGTGACCGGCAGCGCCACCGGCTGGACCAGCGGCATTGGCGGCGCCAGCAGGAACCTCCGCCACTTCCCCACGTACCAGTTCACGGACCCGCGCGGCACCCTCTTCATGGGCAAGTCGGAGATCTCCGGGGTGCAGCCGCCTGTGCCGGGCTCCCTTATCGAGGTGGCCTACAACCCGGCGGATCCCAATGAGTCACTCCAAGTGTCATCGGAGCCACGTACCGCCATGGGGTGCCTGATCGCGTTTTTCGCCGTCTTCGCGGTGGCGTCGTTCTGGTTTATCGGCATTTTCCCGATGGGCTGAGTGTCCCGCCGGCGCGGTAGCCTGAAGGCATGCACAAGCCGGGACTGCTGGTGGCATTGGGGATGGCTGCGGCGCTCCTTTCCGCCTGCGGGCCGGCCGGCAGCGCCTGCCCGGCGATTGCGCAGGCCACCGCCGTGACCGTGACAGTCACCGCCGGCTACTCCTCCCAGGTGCGCACGTTGCACCTGCGGGCCTGCCAGGACGGCACCTGCAAGGAGTCCGACGCCGAACTGCGCGCCGGCAGCTCCTCCGTGGGTCAGGGGTGCACCGAAGAGGGTGCCTGTTCGGCCACCGCATCTCCGGACGGAACCAAGGTGGCAACGCTGATGCTGGAGACGCTTACGGAATCACCCATGGTGGTGACCGCTTCCGGCACGGCTTCCAACGGCACGGCGCTGGCCGTCCGCACCCTGGAGTTCCGTCCGCAGGCGCTGTATCCATTCGGTGAGCAGTGCGGAAAGTTCCTGTCGGCATCCCTCACGCTGGACGGCGGCGGGCTGCACCAGCAGCCCGTACCCCAAAAGCCGCCGGGCTAGAAAAGCGCCGGCTGGGTGAAGGTATCGCCCTCAGGGTTTCCGGGCAGCGGTCCTCCGGCCACCGGCTCAGCGCTCCAGTCGAAGCCGAGTTCGGCGAGCAGTTCCTCCACGGAGGCCTGGCCGTCCAGCACTTCGATTTCCTGGGAGTTTTCTGCAAGCGGCCGTTCCATGGCATCGAGCTTATTCGCAGGAACCGTTTGGCGGCTCAGGGCTCGCCGAAGCCGGCCTCCACCAGGCCCCCGACATACTCCACGGCCTTTTCCGCGTCGGCGCCCCAGGCTTCAACGTGCAGCACCGTACCCTTGCCTGCCCCGAGCGTCATCAGGCCGGTCATGGACGCTCCGTCCACCCCGTTGATGGTGACCTCCGCGTCAAGGGAGGCCAGGCCGCCTGCCACTTTCGCGGCGGGCCGGGCATGCATGCCTGCCTGGTTGACCAGTTCGAAATCGCCGGTGAAGTCAGGGGCGGCGCTGGTGGGAGATTCAAGGTGGTCCGTTCCGCCGGCGGCCGGTGCCGGCTGGCCGGCGGGGATCCCCACGCCTTCGGCCGCCTTCCGGACCGCCTGCACATCTGCTCCACCCTGCGCGGCGACGGCCGCGGCCACCAGTCCTTCCACGAGTGGTGCGTCGGCGAGCAGGACGCCCGCGGGGTTCTCCAAAAACTCGAGGGCCGATTCCGCGGTCATCACTGCTGATCCCAGGTCCGTCAGCACGACGGTGCCCTCCGCACCAGCCCCTGCCGCCTGCCCACTGGCTGCTTCCAGGGCGGCGAGGACCTTCTCCAGGCTGGTGCCGATCCTGCCATCATCGGTGCCGCCGGCTGGAAGGATCACCACGTCCGGTGCCATTTGGGCGGCCAGCTCCACGGCGCCGTCGGCAATCTTTGCGCTATGGGACACCACCACGATGCTTACGGTCACGCAGCTGCCCCAACGGCCGCGCGCAGGATCAAAGCGCTGGAGGCTGCCCCGGGGTCCCGGTGGCCAGCGCTGCGTTCGCCAAGGTAGCTGGCGCGGCCTTTCCGCGCCACCATGGGGTCGGTGGCCACCGCCCCTGCCTCGGCAGCCTCAGCGGCGGCCACCAGGACGCCCAGAACATCCGTACTGCCGCCGTCGGCTGCCGCGCGGGCAGCATCAACCGCCGGCGTCCACGCATCCACCATGGTCTTGTCCCCGGACTCAGCCTTGCCGCGCGCCACGATCCCGTCCCGGGCCGCTGCCAGGGCGCCTGCCCAGGCGGAGGCATCAATTTCTGCGGAATCACCCAGGGCGGTGGCAGCGCGAAGGAACGCGGTCCCATAAAGGGGGCCGGCGGCACCGCCCACCTTCGACATCAGGGTCATGGCGGTCATCTTCAGCGCGGCCCCCGGCGTCTCCGGCGTCGATTCGCCCAGTTTGGCAAGGACCGCCTGGAAGCCGCGGTCCATGTTCTCGCCGTGGTCAGAGTCCCCGATGGCGCGGTCCAGCTCGATGAGTTCGACGCGGTGTTCAGCCATGGCCTGCGCGCACAGCGTCAGCCACTTCACGGCCCAGTTTGCATCAAGCACCACGGCTACACGCCCCAGCGCAGGGCGGCGGTGTGCACGGGGGCGTCCCAGAGTTCCGTGAGCTCGTCGTCGAGCCGGAGGACCGAGATGGAGCAGCCCTGCATCTCCAGTGCGGTGATGTAGTTGCCCACCAGTGTCCGTTCCACGGTGGCGCCCGCGTCAGCCAGGACCTGCACTGCCCGCCGGTACACGATGTACAACTCGCTCAGCGGTGTGCCGCCCATGCCGTTGACGAAAAGCAGGACCTTGTCCCCGGAACTGATCTTGAGGTCGGCCAGCACGGGTTCCAGCAGGCGGTTGGTGATGCTGTCGGCGTCTTCCATGGGAATCCGGTGCCGGCCGGGTTCGCCGTGGATACCGATCCCAATTTCGATCTCGTCGTCGGCGAGGTCGAAACTTGGCGTGCCCGCGTGCGGCACCGTGCAGGCCGACAGTGCGACGCCCATGGTCCTGACGTTGGCGTTGACCCGTTCGCCGATGGCGGCCACCGCGTCCAGGCTGTCGCCACGCTCGGCGGCAGCACCGGCAATCTTCTCCACGAGGACGGTGCCGCCCACCCCTCGGCGGCCGGCGGTGTACAGCGAGTCCTCCACCGCGACGTCGTCGTTGACCAGTACGGTCCGGACGCTCACCCCCTCAGCCTCGGCCAGCTCGGCCGCCGTCTCGAAATTCAGGACGTCCCCGGTGTAGTTCTTGACGATATGCACGACGCCGGCACCTGAATTGACGGCGAGGGTGGCGGGAAGGATCTGGTCCGGGGTAGGTGAGGTGAACACAGCCCCGGGCACCGCGGCGTCGAGCATTCCCCGTCCCACGTAACCGGCATGCAGCGGCTCGTGCCCGCTGCCGCCGCCTGAAACCAGCCCCACCTTGCCGTCCACTGGCGCGTCCTTGCGCGTGATGTAGATGGGGTCTTCACTGACGGTGACCAGTCCGGCATGCGCCAGGCCGAAGCCCTGCACAGATTCCTGGACGACGGATTTTGGATCGTTGATGAGTTTCTTCATGGCGGTGCTCCTGGCTGTGCTCCTGAAGGATGTGTCTCCGACCCTACTACCGGCATCACGGCTGGCGGTAGGTTCCTCCGGCCCCGGTTTTCCGGCCGCCCGCCAGGGCAACCGGTCCGGGACGCAGCAAAGGGACAGCCCCCAATGACTGTCCCTTTCCTGAGGCCCCCCACATACCGGCCTCCAGAAGTTTATCCATCAATTCGAATAAAGCAAACAGGCGTTTGCCCTGGTGGAAGGCCCTGCTTCCTAGAGGGTGCGGATCATCCGGGTGTTGCCAAGGGTGTTGGGCTTGACCCGCGCCAGGTCGAGGAATTCGGCCACACCTTCGTCATGCGAACGCAGGAGCTCCGAATACACTTCCGGGTCCACGGCGGACTGGTCCGCCATCACCTCGAAGCCGTGGCGCTTGAAGAAGTCCACCTCGAAGGTCAGGCAGAAGACCCGGGACACCCCGAGGGCCCGGGCCTCCTCCAGCAGGCTTTCCACCAGGACGTGCCCCACTCCCTTGCCGCGCCATTGCCCGGACGCGGCAAGGGTTCGGATTTCAGCGAGGTCCTCCCACATGACGTGCAGGGCCCCGCAGCCGATCATTTCGCCGTCGCTGGACTCAGCGATGCGGAACTCCTGCAGGCTCTCGTAGTACGCCACCGTCTCCTTCGCCATAAGGATGCGCTCCTCAGCCAGGGGAGCCACAAGCTTCTTGATGGCGTGGACGTCGCTGGTGCGTGCTGGGCGGATGTGGAAGGAGTCGGTCACTAGGCAATCCTACGAGGCGCAGGAGCGGCCGGGAGCCTACAGCCCCAGTTCCGCGGGCAGCTCGAGCTCCTGGCCCAGGACGTTCTTTGCCAGGAACCACTCCACCACCTGGTACCAGACCTTGGCGTGCTGGGGCTGGAGGACCCAGTGGTTTTCGTCCGGAAAGTAGAGGAACCGGTGCGGGGTCTGCCCGTCCTGGTCCGCTGCCAGCCGGGACTTGGACAGGAGCTCGTACCAGAGCCGCAGGCCTTCCCCGATGGGCACGCGGTAGTCCTTGTCGCCGTGGATCACCAGCATGGGCGAACTGATCTTCTCCGCGTGCAGGTGCGGTGAATTCTCCAGCGCCATCTCTTCGGTCATTTCCTTCAGCCAATACTGCGAGGCATCCGTTGTGGGTCCAAACTGGTCCAGCGCCCACAGGCTGGCGTGGGTGACCACGGCCTTGAACCGGTCCGTGTTCCCCGCCACCCAGTTGGCCATGTACCCGCCGAAGGAGCCTCCCATCGCAGCGGTCCGGGCTTCATCGATGTCCGGCCGTTCCACTGCGGCGTCCGTGACGGCCATGAGGTCCGTGAACGGCGCCTTGCCCCAGGCTCCCCAGCCGCGCTGGATGAAGGCCTGGCCGTAGCCCGTGGACAGTGCCGGGTCCGGCAGCAGCACCGCGTAGCCCTTTGCCGCCAGGAGCCACGGGTTCCACCGCCAGGTCCAGGCGTTCCAGGATCCCAGCGGGCCGCCGTGGATCCAGAGCAGCATCGGCGCGGGCGCCTCTGCTGATGCGCCCTCAGGCAGCGCCAGGTAGGCCGGAACCCGGGAGCCGTCCGGAGCCGTGGCGGCAATCCGCTCCAGCCGGCCCGGGCGGGACGGCCGTTCGGCAGGTGCCGGCAGGCGGGTGGTTTCCCCGGTGGCCACGTCGATCCGCACGGCTTCGGGCGGGAATTCGTACGAGCTGCGCAGGGCGTAGGCATAACGGCCATCCGGGGAGACTACGACGTCGGAGTAGGCGGCAGCGTCCTGCGTCACCCGGGCGATGCCCACCTCAGCCGCAGCCGCCGGAACGCTGACCCGGAAAACCGGCGACGCGCCGTCGTCGTCGGCTGTGACCAGGAGGGCGGACCCGTCTGGAAGCCACGCTGCCGGCTTGGGCCAGCGGTCCCAATCGTGGGCAAGGGGCTGGAGGCCGCCGGGCTCCCCCGCTCCGCCGGAGACGTCCAGGAGGTGCATCCTGATCTCTGGAGCCTGTTGCGGGGCGGAGTCGCTTTCGCTGAGCACCACCAGGGTCTTGCCGTCCGGGCTGACCGGACCCGGGAAATAGCTCATGCCCGCCTGGTCCAGGAGCACCTTGAGGCTTCCCGATGCCACATCCACCGCCACCAGGACGGAGCGGCTGTCCGCCCTGGCGAGGGGTCTGGTGTAGCTGCTGTAAACGGTCTTCCCGTCCGGGCTGACCACTGTCTCAGCTTCCCTCAGCCGCGGGCCGGCAGCGGGCGTAAGGTTGCGCAGGACCAGGGGCGCAGTGGAGTCAACGGTTTTGGGCTTCCCTTGCTCCTTCTCTTCGCCGGTTTCCACGGCGAAGATCCGCGGCTGGCCGGGACCCAGGTCGGCGTCCCAGTATCGCACCGGGTACTCGCTGTGCAGGATGGCCGAAACTTTCCGGTCCTTGCGGGATTTGCGCCGTTCAGCGTCGTCCTCCTCATCCGCGGAACCTGCCAGGACCTCGGCGGCCACGAATGCCGCATCAGCGTTCCTGGCGGTCATCACCTTGCCGACGCCGCCGGGCCGGCTGAGGACCACCCTTGCTTCCCCGCCGTCTGCCGGAAGGAGCCAGAGGGCGTTGACTGGCTCTTCATCGGGGCTGTCCGGATCGGGCCGCGCGGACGTGAAGTAGACATCGCCGTTCGCGGCGAACGCCGCGCCGGCCTCGCCCTTGGCACTGCGGGTGATGCGCCGGGCATGCTTTTGCCCCGCAGGGTCCAGCTCCCACAGCGCACTGGCATATTCGATGCCCTTGCCGTTCAGGGTACTGACGGTGGTCACCAGCCGGGAGCCGTCGGGACTCAGGGCAAGGCCGCTTACCCGTGGGATGGACAGGTAGTGGTCGAGGTCGTGGAAGGGGGTCAGTGGTTGCTCGTCCGGGATCGCCGGATTCTGATTAGCCATGCACCGATTCAACATGGTTTGTGCCGCCGATCACAATGCGGAAGCCCCGCCGCTCCTTGCGGAGCAGCGGGGCTTGCGTTGTGGAACTTAGACGCTCGGGGCGATTTCCGGGATGCGCGGCTTGGCGTTGCCGGCGAAGGTGAACTTCGCGTCGTCGCCTTCGCCTTCGACATCCACCACGACGATGTCGCCGGTGTGGATCTCGCCGAAGAGGATCTTCTCGGAGAGCTGGTCCTCGATCTCGCGCTGGATGGTGCGGCGCAGCGGCCGGGCACCCATGGCGGGATCGTAGCCGCGGGTTGCCAGGAGCACCTTGGCGGCCTTGGTGAGCTCGATGCCCATGTCCTTGTCCTTGAGGCGCTTCTCCAGGCGGGTCACGAACAGGTCCACGATCTCGATGATCTCGTCCTGGGTGAGCTGCGGGAACACCACGACGTCGTCAACACGGTTCAGGAACTCGGGGCGGAAGTGCTGCTTGAGTTCCTCCGTGACCCGTGCACGCATGCGGTTGTAGCCGGTCTGCGTGTCGGTGCCGGACTGGAAGCCGGTGGCAACGCTCTTGGAGATGTCCCTAGTACCCAAGTTGGTGGTCATGATGATCACAGTGTTCTTGAAGTCCACCACGCGGCCCTGGGAGTCGGTCAGGCGGCCGTCTTCCAGGATCTGCAGCAGCGAGTTGAAGAGGTCCGCGTGGGCCTTCTCAACCTCGTCGAACAGCACCACGGAGAACGGACGGCGGCGGACCTTCTCGGTCAGCTGGCCACCCTCTTCGTAGCCCACGTAGCCCGGAGGGGCACCGAAGAGCCGCGAAACGGTGTGCTTCTCGGAGTACTCGGACATGTCCAGCGTGATGAGGGCGTCCTCTTCACCGAACAGGAACTCGGCAAGTGCCTTGGCGAGCTCGGTCTTGCCGACGCCGGTGGGGCCGGCGAAGATGAACGAGCCACCGGGGCGCTTGGGGTCCTTGAGCCCTGCACGGGTACGGCGGATAGCCTGGGACAGTGCCTTGATGGCCTCGTCCTGGCCGACGACGCGCTTGTGCAGTTCATCTTCCATCTTGAGCAGGCGCGAGGACTCTTCCTCGGTCAACTTGAAGACGGGGATGCCGGTGGAGTTGGCCAGCACCTCGGCGATGAGATCCTCATCCACCTCGGAGATGTCATCCATGCCGCCGGACTTCCAGTGGCGTTCCTTTTCCGCGCGCTCGGAGATCATCTTCTGTTCCTTGTCGCGGAGCGAAGCGGCGCCTTCGAAGTCCTGCGCGTCGATGGCGGATTCCTTCTCCATCTTCAGCTTGGCGATGCGCTCGTCCATGGCCTTGAGCTCCGGCGGAGCGGTCATGCGGCGGATGCGCAGCCGGGCGCCGGCCTCGTCGATCAGGTCGATGGCCTTGTCCGGAAGGAAGCGGTCCGAGATGTAGCGCTCGGCCAGGCTTGCAGCGGAGGCCAGGGCGCCGTCGGTGATGGTGACGCGGTGGTGTGCCTCGTACCGGTCACGCAGGCCCTTGAGGATCTCGATGGCGTGCGCCACGGAGGGTTCCTTGACCTGGATCGGCTGGAAGCGGCGCTCCAGGGCAGCGTCCTTCTCGATGTGCTTGCGGTACTCATCCAGCGTGGTGGCACCGATGGTCTGCAGCTCGCCGCGGGCCAGCATGGGCTTGAGGATCGAGGCTGCGTCGATGGCGCCTTCGGCGGCACCGGCACCCACCAGGGTGTGGATCTCGTCAATGAACAGGATGATGTCGCCGCGGGTGCGGATCTCCTTGAGGACCTTCTTCAGGCGCTCTTCGAAGTCACCGCGGTAGCGGGAGCCTGCCACCAGGGAGCCAAGGTCCAGGGTGTACAGCTGCTTGTCACGGATGGTCTCCGGAACGTCGCCGCGGACAATCGCCTGGGCCAAGCCTTCGACGACGGCCGTCTTGCCGACGCCGGGCTCGCCGATGAGGACTGGATTGTTCTTGGTACGGCGGGAAAGGACCTGCATGACGCGTTCCATTTCCTGCTCGCGGCCGATGACCGGGTCCAGCTTGTTCTCGCGCGCGGCCTGGGTCAGGTTGCGGCCAAACTGGTCCAGGACCACGGACCCGGCGGGAGCGCCCTCGGGCTGTCCGCCGCCGACGCCTGCGCCGGTGGTTTCCTTGCCCTGGTAGCCGGAGAGGAGCTGGATGACCTGCTGGCGGACCCGGTTGAGGTCGGCGCCGAGCTTGACCAGCACCTGCGCGGCAACGCCTTCACCCTCGCGGATGAGGCCGAGCAGGATGTGCTCCGTGCCGATGTAGTTGTGGCCCAGCTGGAGGGCTTCGCGCAGCGAGAGCTCCAGTACCTTCTTGGCACGGGGGGTGAAGGGGATGTGGCCGGAGGGAGCCTGCTGCCCCTGCCCGATGATCTCCTGCACCTGCTCGCGAACGCCGTCGAGCGAAATGCTCAAGGACTCAAGAGCTTTGGCGGCAACGCCCTCACCCTCATGGATCAGACCCAAGAGGATGTGTTCGGTACCGATGTAATTGTGGTTCAGCATGCGTGCCTCTTCTTGGGCAAGCACAACTACGCGACGGGCACGGTCCGTAAATCGCTCAAACATTTCGCCACACTCCTAGCTACGACGTACTTTGATGCTACGTGGCCGCCCCTGTGTTGTGGAGCGTGTTCGCCACAGGGGAAACATGGGTCGTCCGGGAATATTGCCGCGCCGCCTTCCACGGACTCCGGCGGCCGGGCATCAGCGGACAAACGAGCCCTCCAGGCAGCCCTTGTCCCACGCCGGGTGATGGGCCATTCTTGGCCCTAATGGCTGCCTTAAACGCTCCAGCGGGAGCAACAAGGGCAGCGTGAATCAGCGGGAAGGGCGGGAAGATGTCGCATGTGGACCTGGAACGCGTCAGGCGCCCGGCGGAGGTTGCCCTCGCCGCGGGTGCGGTTTGGCTGGCAGGCATCAGCCCGGTGCCGGGGGTATACCTGGAGCCCGACGCTGCGCGGCGGCTCGACATGCTCCGTAAAGGGCAGCGCTGGTGGGTGGCCGGACAACATGTGGCCGCAGCGGGGACGGCTGCCATGCCCGCGGCGTTTGCCCGGCTGGCCCTGGCCCTCCCGCCCGGAAGGAGCAGGGCACTCGCCGGCACAGCCGCCGTCGCACTTGCCGCCGGGGCGCCGTTTTTTGTGTCCGAACTTGCAATGCGCGCGTCGGACCTGGAGCGCTTCGCGGCGCGCCGCTTCCCGGCGTGGCCGTTCTACGCCTATGCGTGGCTGCATGTGCTCGCGCTCGGGTCCCTGTCCGGCGCCCTGGCAACCTTGCCGCACCGGAAAAAGGAAGCGGCAGCGCTTGCCCTCGCCAGTGCCGGGTGTGGAGTGGTACTGGCGAAAACAGGTGATATTCCGCCTTTCGTGTTCTATGTCGCCGAGCAGTTTGCTGCCGGCAGCCTGCTGCGCCGTGGATCGCACAGCGGTGAATCCCAGGCCGGGGCGCGGGAGTAATTACGCCCGTACCGCTAAATACCTGCAGCCAGCCAAAAGCCCTGCCTCCCGAAGGTGGGAAGCAGGGCTTTATAGTCAGGCGACGCGCGTACCTAGGAATTTGCCTTTTGGTAGGCTTCCTGGATTTCGGCCTGAATTCGGCCGCGGCTGTTAACGGTGTACCCGTTATCCCGGGCCCATTGCCGGATTTGCGCCGAATCGTGGCTGCGGCCCCCGGGGCGGCTTTTGCCCGCTGGGCGCGGCCGCCGGATGCCTTGCGTGCGGCAGTGATGAACCTCTCCAGTGAAGACCGAAGTTCAGCGGCATTGGCTGCGGACAGGTCAATCTCATAGTTGACCCCGTCGAGGCCAAACTTCACATTCTCGTCTGCGGATCCCCCATCCAGATCATCAACGAGGATGATGTTTACTTTCTGTGCCATTAAAGTCTTCCTCTTGCTGGAAAGTCGGTTTTCAGAAAAGCAGGATGTTTCCCGAAAAAAGTATGACTCTTATCTTGGCAACGCGTCAAAGCGCCTAATGGTTCCTTGGGGATAAAGGCAGAAAGTAGGGGGTTTTAGCTATTTTGATTCGGGACCTTGGCGGTCCGTGGGCCGCACGGCAAGCGAATCAGCTTCGGCCTGGGCGCGCGCTTCCGCCTGCCGTTCAGCCTTGTCCGCATTAAAGATCGCCTTCATGGCAAACCAGAACAGCAGGCCCACCACAAGAGAGGGAAGGATAACTGCTACGTACTCCATGGTCAGTGCCCTTCAGGCTTCAATAAGGGGAAGAGGATGGTTTCGCGGATCCCGGCGCCGGTGAAGAGCATCACCAGGCGGTCGATGCCCAGGCCGATGCCACCCATGGGCGGGGCACCGTACTCGAGGGCGCGCAGGAAGTCCTCGTCCAGCTGCATGGCCTCGACGTCGCCGGCCGCTGCGTGCAGTGACTGTTCGGTAAGCCGTTCGCGCTGGATCACGGGGTCGATCAGTTCGGAGAACGCGGTGCCGCGTTCCATGCCGCCGATGATCAGGTCCCAGGCCTCGATCAGCCGGCCGTCTTCACGGTGCGGGCGGGCCAGCGGCTGGGCCGAGGGCGGGTAGTCGTAGACGAAGGTGGGGTTCAGCAGGGTGGGCTCCACGATCTCACCGAAGAGCTCCACAGCCAGCTTCTCGGCGTCCCACTTGGGATCCACCTTGACCTCGTGCTTGGCCGCGATTTCCCGAAGCACCTCAGCAGGGGTGTCCGGCGTGATTTCCTGCCCAACGGCGTCGGAAAGCCCCGGGTAGACGGCCAGCCAGGTCCACTCGCCGTCGAGGTTGATCTCCCCCGCTTCGGTCTGGAGGACACGCCCGGCACCCACGGCGTCCGCGGCGTCGAGGATGATCTCCTTGATGCGTTCGGCCATAACGAACTGGTCCGCCCAGGCCTCGTAGCACTCGAGCGTGGTGAACTCAGGGCTGTGGGTGGAGTCCACGCCTTCGTTGCGGAACACGCGGCCCATGTCGTAGACGCGGTCGATGCCGCCCACGACTGCCCGCTTGAGGTAAAGCTCGGTGGCGATGCGCAGGGTCATCTTCTGGTCGAACGCGTTCATGTGGGTCTCGAACGGCCGCGCCAGGGCACCGCCGTGGACCAGCTGCAGGATGGGGGTCTCCACTTCCACGTAGCGGTGACGGAACAGCGTCTCCCGGATGGACCGGGTGATGGCGGCGCGGGTGTAGACCATTTCGCGGGCCTCGTCGCGGACCATCAGGTCCACATAGCGCTGGCGGACACGGGTTTCCTCGTTCAGGTCCGCATGCAGTACGGGCAGCGGGCGCAGGGCCTTTGAGGCCATGGACCAGGAGTCGGCCATGATGGACAGTTCGCCGCGGCGGGAGGAGATGACTTCGCCCTTGATGAACACGTGGTCGCCCAGGTCCACCAGTGCTTTCCAATCCGCGAGCGCTTCCTCGCCCACGTTGGCCAGGCTCAGCATGGCCTGCAGGCGCGTCCCCTTGCCGTCGGTGCCGCCCTCCTGCAAGGTGGCGAAGCAGAGCTTGCCGGTGTTGCGGACGAAGACCACGCGGCCGGTAACGCCTACGGTGTCGCCCGTGGTCTCGTCAGCCTCAAGGTGGCCGTACTTCTCCCGGATCTCGGCGAGCGAGTGCGTGCGCTCCACTCCCACGGGGTAGGCCTCCGTGCCGCGCTCAAGAAGTTTGGCGCGCTTCTCCATGCGGATCCGCATCTGCTCGCTGGCGTCGATGGGCTCTGGGGCATTCTTGGGCGCGGGGGTGTTTTGGGAAGTCACAATCATCAAGTTTACCGGGATTTGGCTTGCGGGACTTTCAGCTGCCCTGCAGGCTTGCACCCTAGGATGGCCGGGTGAAAGAACGGGTACTTCCAACGCACGACGCCGGCAGGCTGGCTTTATACAGCTACGGCACCGAGGATGCTCCTGGCGAAAAGCGGGTGCTGTTGATCGGTGGAGCGTTCCTCACTGCCCTGATCTACCGGCCGTTCTCCATTGAGCTCGCGAAGGGCCTGGGTGACGGCTGGGCTGTTGACGTCTATGACCGCCGGGGCCGTGGCAACTCCTCCGAGCAGCCGCCCGGCTACTCCATGGCCACCGAGATCGAGGACGTGCGGACCGTGATGGATGCCACCGGCGCCCGGAACATCCTGGGCCACAGCCTGGGCGGGGCGGTGGCGCTCAATGCCGTACAGGAGTTCACCGGCACCGGCTACGTGCCGGACAAACTCGCGGTGTACGACGCAGCGGTGAACATCGACGGCAGTATCGATACCGCCTGGCTGGACGGGTTCGAGGACGCCGTCAACAACGGCAGGGTGGGCCGCGCCCTGGCGTACATGAAGAAGGCCACCAGCCCCGGCTCCGTCATGGCACGGATCCCCGATCCCGTGCTGGCTGGCCTGATGGCCGTGCTGTCGCGGACCAAGGTGAACACGTTGTTCCGCGAGGTGATGCCCAGCGGAGTGGGTGAGCTGCGCGCGGCCTTCGACGAAAAAGACCACGCCCGCGATTTCAGCGTGCTGCCGTCCGGCACGCATTTCATGGCCGGCGGGAAGAGCCCCGACTATTACAAGGTGACCGCGGAACGGCTGCACGCAGCCGTTCCGGGCAGCACCCACCAGCTCTCGCCCAAATGCTTCCACGGCTCCATCCCGGCAGCGGTCAAGGAGCTCGTGGCTGACATCTCGGCGTACTTCAAGGACGAAGGTGCGGACGAAAGGCCCCGCCCGGATTCCTCCGGAGCTATTCCCGTCCACCGCGGCTGATTCCGGCCGAACCGGCCGGGATGCCTGCAACCACTTGCTCGGCTAGGCTCGGAGCATGACGCGAGAGAACATCAGGACCCCCGACGGCGGCACGATTGAGCTCTTCTCCACCGGCGCGGAACTGGCTTCGGCAGGGTCGGGCGTGGTGGTGGTGCCGCCTTCAATGGTCACGGCCGCGGACTACACCAAATTTGCCCAGAAACTAAGCGCGGGCCTGGGCCGGCCGGTGCACACGTTCAACCGGCGAGGCCGGGGATCGTCGTCCCCCCAGCCCGAGGATTACACGCTGGACGTGGATATCCGTGACCTGGACACCGTCATGAAGCACACCTCCAGCACGGATGTCTTTGGCCACAGCTTTGGCGGCGCTGTTGCCCTGCACGCCGCGCGGACCCTTCCGGTGGAACGTCTGGCGGTTTACGACCCCGCCGTCTCCGTGAACGGCAGCGTCACTGCGGACTGGATTGTGGAGTACGAGCGCGCCATCGCGGCAGGCGACCACGACCGCGCCCTCGCAGTCATCCAACGCGGCCTGGAAGCCGGCGGCTCCTTCTCATCAAGAATGCCGCTCTCCATGCTCACCCTGGCCAACAAGCTGACCGCGGGCACCACGGAGGGAAAGCAGCAGCGCGAGCTGATGCGCACCGGCGTCCGCGAAATCAAGGCGATCATCGCCGCCGACATGCCGGCCGAACCGTTCCAGGCGCTCCCCTTGGAGACGCTGATTGTGGTGGGCGAAAAGAGCCCGGCCTACTTCGGCATCGCGTGCGGCCAGATCCACGACGTCCTCTCCGGCTCCAGCTACACCATCCTGCCCGGCTTCGGCCACGACGGCGCCATCAAGGCCCCTGACAAGCTGATCAAGGAACTGAGCGACTTCTTCGCCGGCTAGTGTGCTGGCCCGTGGCCCGGTCCGGCACCTTCAGTCTTGCGCATCATCGCGGACAGCACGACGGCGGCAAGGGCTATGACCGTTGCCGTCATGAAGGCGGCGCTCATCCCGGCGACGAGCCCCGACGTCGCACTCACCACGGCGAAGATTGACACCAGCAGCGCCGTGCCGGCGGCGCCGGCCACCTGCTGGGTGGTGCTCATGATCGCCGAGCCGTGGGAGTACAGGTGCGGCGGAAGTGGGTTCAGCCCGGTGGTGAAGGCGGGGGTGAACAGCAGGGCCAGGCCGAAACTCAGCCCGACGTGCAGGGTGATGATCCACCAAACCGCCGTGCCGGCGTCGAGCATTGAAAACTGCCAGAGCGTCACCACCATGAGGATGGAACCGGTGACGGTGAGCGGCAGCGGGCCTACCTTGTCGAATGACCGGCCGATGACGGGGCCGAGCAGGCCCATGGCCAGGCCGCCGGGAAGCAGCGCCAAGCCAGTCTCGAGCGACCCCAGGCCACGGACTTCCTGCAGGTAGAGCGGGAGCAGGATGACGCCGCCAAACAGCGCCATCATGGCCACCACCATCAGCAGGACCGAGACGGTGAACATCCGGAAGTTGAACGCGCGAAGGTCCAGCAGCGGCGCGGCGGCCCTCTGGAGCCGGACCTGGCGCAGCACGAACACCGTCAGCGCAGCGACACCAATCGCAAGGGCAGCGATGGCTCCGGCGCTGGGGCCCGACTGGCCGCCGTGGCCGCCGCCGATCTGGCTGAGCCCGTAGACCAGGCCACCGAAGGCCGGGACGGTGAGGATCACGGACAGGACGTCGAGCTTTCCCTTCTCCACTTCTCCCACATTGGTGAGGTATTTGGCGCCGATGGCCAGCGCGGCGAGGGCCACGGGCAGGACGAAGACGAACATGAAGCGCCAGGTGAAGTGCTCAAGGATCAGCCCGGAGACCGTGGGGCCCATGGCCGGCGCCACCGAGATGGCAATGCTGACGTTGCCCATGACCGCACCGCGCTTGGCAAGGGGGACAAGGGTGAGGATGGTGGTCATCAGCAGCGGCAGCATGATGGCGGTGCCGCCGGCCTGTACGATGCGGGCCAGGAGCAGGACTTCGAATCCCGGCGCCACCGCAGCGAGTGCCGTTCCACCGGCGAACAGGCCCATGGCCAGCATGAAGACCGCCCTGGTGGAGAGGCGCTGGAGGATGAAGCCGGTTGTGGGGATGACCACGGCCATGGTGAGCATGAATCCGGTGGACAGCCATTGGACGGTGGGCGCGTCCACCCGGAGGTCCACCATGAGCCGCTGCAGGGCGACATTCATGATGGTCTCGTTGAGGATCACCACGAACGTCGCCACCAGCAGCGTGCTGATGATGGTCACGGACTCCCGGGACATCTTCTCCGGTGCGGCGGACGGGTTTCCTTGGCGGATTCCTTCGCCGGGTCCCTGGTCAGGGGCGGACTGTCCGCTGGCGTTCGGAGAGACTTCGGTAGACATGGGTGTTCCCTCAGGGGTGTTTTAAGAGTGATGCGCGGCCGGCGCCGCTGCAGATTCCAACACTCTACCCGCTGGAGTAATTCCTCCGCATGGGTTCTTTCTACCCCCGAGGGAACATTAGGGCGTCCCTTTAGGCGGTCTGCCCTGCGTGCTGGCCTTCGGAGATTTCCTCAATCAGCTTGCTGTTGAACGCCGGAAGGTCGTCGGGGTTGCGGCTGGTCACCAGGCCCTGGTCAACCACAACTTCCTGGTCCGTCCAGTTGGCGCCGGCGTTCTTCAGGTCGGTTTCGAGCGTGAAGTAGGACGTGACGTTCCGGCCCCGGATGACTCCGGCCTCGATGAGCAGCCACGGTCCGTGGCAGATCGATGCCACCGGTTTGTGCTGTTCGAAGAAGCTGCGGGTGAAGCTCTGCGCGTCCTTGTCGACGCGGAGGTGGTCTCCGTTCACCACGCCACCCGGAAGTACCAGTGCGTCGAAATCGGAGGCATTGGCGTCCGCGACAGTGAGGTCGACGTCGAAGGTATCGCCCTTTTCCGTTCCGTCGTAGCCCTGCAGCTTGCCGCTCTTCGGGGCGATGAGGGTGGGTTCGCCGCCGGCATCCTTTACGGCCTGCCAGGGACTGGTGAGTTCCACCTGTTCCACTCCATCAGTCAGCAGGAATGCCACCTTCTTGCCTGCGATGCTGTGCTCTGACATTTTTCCTCCTCGCTGGAGCGGCCCGCGCAGCGTCTGGGCGCGTCGGGTCCCGCTCGAGAGTTGATTGCCTGACGTGTTCCAGCCTAGGAAAGAGAAAAGTAATAAGCAAGCTGACTATCTGGCTTGGGCGCTATCCCGTGGGTAGGCGTACGACGCCGGCACAGGGCTTGCAGGGTCGAGGCACCTTTGGCAGCGGGTGGCGTTGGCGGCCAGGCGCATTAAGCAGGGGCGACTTCAAATGACAGTGGGTCGCTGGATGATGTGGGTATGGGAATCGGCGGTGGTGTTGGGGTGGCGTTGGAGGGTGTTCGTGCCTCTGTTGCTGCCCTGGATGCGCTGGAGCGTGAGGACGCCTCCCTGGCGGCCGGTGCCAGTGTTGGTGCTGGTGTGGACGTGTTGCAGCGGCGGTATGAGATCCGGTTGGAGCGGCTGGAGGTTGCGTCCCGGCTGGAGGCGCAGCTTGCAGGGGTGAAGGCGCAGGATGCGGCCGACGCCGTCGGGTTCCAGGAGGCGATGACCCCGCCGGACGCCTCGGTCCAGGACCGCACGTACGCGCAGATGTCGGTGGTGGAGGAGATCGCAGGGGTCCTCACCATCAGTTCCGCCGGTGCCGGGGCGCTGGTGGAGCAGTCCCGCCGGATTTGTTCCCTGCCGCTGGTCATGAACGCCTTGGCCGCGGGCGTGATGTCCTGGCAGCACGCCCGCGTCGTCGCCGACGAAACCGAAGGACTCACCCCCGAGGGCGCGCTGAAGCTGGTGGCGCATTTCTTCGACCCCGACGCACCCGATCCTGCCCGGGGTGCTGCGCCCGGTGAGCTGGTTCCGTCCCGGTTCCGGGCCAAGATCCGGGGCTGGCGGGAACGCCACCACCCGGAGTCGATCCAAAAGCGCCATGCGAAGGGGGTGGCGGATCGTCGGATGGAATACACCCCGGACCGGGACGGCATGGCCTGGGTCTCCCTCTACCTTCCCGGCGATACCGCGTGCGCGATCTGGAACCGGACCACCGCGACCGCCCGCGGCCTCCAGGGCACCAACGAACCCCGCACGCTTACGCAACTCCGCCCCGACATCGCCGCATCCCTGTTGCTGGGGGCTGGAACCGGCACCGGCCTTGCTGAAATTCCCACCCCGCGGGCCGACGTGCTGGTCACCGTGCCCGTGTTCGCCCTTCTCGGCCTCACTGACGAACCCGCAGTCCTGGATGGTTTCGGGCCGATTCCGGCGTCCATGGCACGGAAACTCGTCGCCGGTGGGGCGGAGTCGTTCTACCGGGTCCTCGTCGACCCGCGGGACGGGGCGCCCCTGGAGATCGGCAGGAAGAACTACCGGCTCACGGGGGCCATCAAACGCTGGATCAGGCTGCGCGATGCCCAATGCACGTTCCCCGGCTGCACCAACAAGACCCCCGACAACGAAACCGACCACCTCACCGCGTGGCAAGACGGCGGCACCACCAACGTCAGCAACCTGGCCCAACTCTGCCGCAAACACCATCGGCTCAAACACCACAGCCAATGGACCCCCGGCCCAGCCACGAGCAAAGACCCACCGGGCTGGACCTCACCCACCGGACGCCACTACAACCCCGAACAACAGGAATCAGAACCAACCCACTGGCCACCAGGAACCTGGCCACCGCCACTTCAATGGGACGTGCCCCGTGAATGCCAGTGCCTGGCGGCGAGCCTCGAACACCTTCCGCAGTGGGAACCCGACGACGACCGGTACGTGGACCTCAACGACTTGCCAGCCGACGATCCACTCTGGGCCGAATTCCCAGCCACGCAATTTGCCCTTGTCCCGGACGCCATCGGCGTCCGGTCATAGGCTCCCGCAGTGAGTCCTGAAGTCCGTCCTGCAGCACCGGTCGACTACGGCTTGTGATGCTCGATCAGCCAGGCCGCCATCTGCCGGGCCCGTTTCCCCGCGTCCAGGTCACCGCCGGTGGCCGAGATGATGGAGCCCTTCATCAGGATCTGCCAGGAGCGAGCAAACCCATCGGAATCCACAAGCCCGGCTTCCTCGGCCAGCGCCTGCACGTGGCCCCGGAGTTTCGCCAAGTAGTTGATGCTGGCCTGGCCCAAGGGGTGCGACGGCCCCATCTCCAGCAGGACATGGGTGAAGGTACTCCCCTCAAAGTCATCGCGCTGAAACCATTCCCCCAGGACGTCGAAGATCGCCAGCAGACGCTCCTCCGGCGTCTGCCCCCGGCGACGGGCCTGGGACACGATCGCTTCCACGGTCCACAGCTTGTCACGCTGCTCGAGGAACGCCAGGACCAGCGAATCCTTGGACGGGAAATGCCGGTAGAACGTGGCTTTTGCCACCCCCGACCTGTCGATCAGCTCATTGACGCCAACGTCCCGGATTCCCCTGCGCGAGAACAGTTCGTAGGCCACCGAAAGGATCCGTTCCACGGAATTGCTGCTGCCCTCCGGCGCCGCCGGAGAGGAAGCATCGGATATCGGGACCTTCGCCTCTGTGCTCATAAGACTTGGAGTCTATCCGAGAGGAAGACAGACTGGTCTTTCCCGCTGTAGTGTTTTCCCTACGCAGTTCTTAAGGACACCGCACAGGCGCACCAAGGGTCCGCCGGTTTGGAGCAAGGAGGCCCCAATGTCAGCAGAGCGGATGTTCCAAAGTGTCCCGTCGGACCCGGATCCCTGGATGTCCGGCGAGACGCCCGCCGAGGTCCGGCAGTTCGCCATCGAATCGCTCCGGTGGCAGGCCCAGGAAATCATCGACGAGCTGCTCGGTGGCCAGGATCCGGGTGAAGAGCTTGCCAGGGCCCGACTCCGCCGGTGCGTCGCCAGGAACCCGGGCCGGCCCGAACGCGCGCTGCTCGAACAGCTCATGATCAACCGGGACCATCCAGTTTCCTAAGGAATCCCGCAGGGCTGCCGGGCAAATCCAGCACCGCAGCACTGCGCTCCGCTGCTATGAACTTAGCGGCACGTTGTCGATCAGGCGCACCGGCCCCACTTTGGCCGCTATGAGCGCCAGGCCCTCGCCACGGAAAGGTGTTTCCCGGCAGTTCTCGGCCAGCGGTTCAAGCGTGCCCGGATCCACCACATCGAAATAGTCCAGTTCCACCAAAGGCTGGGATTCCACCATCGCCAGCGCGGAATCGAGGCCCAGCGGTTCGTGGGCTTTGGCCCGCTCCTCCAGCAACCGCAACGCCCTGGACAGGACCAGCGCGGCGTCCCGCTCCGCCTCGGAGAGGAAGCGGTTCCGGCTGGACAGCGCCAGGCCGTCCTCGGCGCGCACCGTCGGCACTCCCACGATCTCCACCGGGAAATCCAGGTCGGCAACCATCCGCCGGACCAGGGCCAACTGCTGGGCGTCCTTCTGCCCGAAGTAGGCACGGTACGCCGGCAGGCTGCCGCCGGAACCTGCGGAGCCGGCCGGAAGACCTGCCGCCGGCATGCCATAGTGCAGCAGTTTGGCCACAACGGTCAGGGCACCGTCAAAGTGTCCGGGCCGCGAGGCGCCCTCCCACTTATCCCCCAGACGGCCCGAAGTGATCCTCACCAAGGGCTCGCCACCGGGGTAGACCTCTTCCACGGAGGGCGCGAACGCCAGGTCAACGCCCTGCTCCTCAAGCAGGGCAAGATCCGCATCAAGCGTCCGCGGGTAGCGGTCCAAGTCAACCGCGTCGCCGAACTGGAGGGGGTTGACGAAGATGCTGGCCACCACCACATCGTTCTGCTCGACGGCGGTGCGCGCCAGCGTTGCATGGCCTTCGTGGAGTGCCCCCATGGTTGGCACAAGCCCTTGGGAAACGCCCTGCTTCGCTGTGAGCAGGCGGTCACTTTCGGCTTTCAGGCCGGCCACCGTGGTGACGAGTTGAATCGGCATTCAGTCTTCCTTCGGATCAAGGGCCTCGTGAAGACCCTTCAGCTGGTCAGGTTTCAGCAGCCCCCGGCCTTCGGCGCGCAAAGCGGTGGCTCGGGCCATCGCGAGGTAGGCGGCGAGCACGTCGCCCTGCCCCCCGCCGTCGTACTCCCGCAACGCCTCAGCGTGTGCACGCACCGTGCCGACGTCCCCGCGGGCCACCGGACCGGTCAGGGCGGACTCCCCCGAGGCCAGCGCGTTTTCCAGCGTGGCCCGCAGCAGCGGCCCCAGCATCCGCTCGGGGGATTCCACTCCCACCTCGCGCAGGAGCTGCGACGCCTGTGCCACCAGCGTGACCAAATGGTTGGAACCGTGGGCCAAGGCTGCATGGTAGAGCGTCCGGTCCGCCTCGGCGATGGCCACGGGCTCCGCCCCCATCTCCACCACCAGGGCCTGCGCGATGGGGAGCATGGCGGCATCGGCCGTCACGCCGAAGGTGCAGTCAAGCAACCGGGTGAGGTCAAGGCTCATGCCCGTGAAGGTCATGGCCGGGTGCAGCGCCAGTGGAACCGCGCCGGCGGCACGGACCGGATGCAGCACGCCCACGCCGAACCGCCCCGAGGTATGGGCCACGAGCTGTCCCGGCTGCCAGGCGCCAAGCTTCGCCAGCCCTTCCACCAGGTTCGGGAGGGCGTCGTCGGGCACCGCCAGCAGCACCAGTTCGGCACGCTCCACGATGTCCTGCACTTCCAGGATGGGCACACCGGGGAGCAGCGCCTCGGCCCTGTCCCGGCTGGCGTCGGAGACGGCCGAGACCCCCACGACGGCGTGCTCGGCGGCGCGCAGGGCGGCACCAAGCACGGCGCCCACCTTGCCGGCACCGATGATTCCAACGCCGAGGCGTCCGGGCTTAGCCATGCTGCTGGCCTTCCTGTTCGTGGTGGGTGCGGGCTTCACGGGCTGGTGTCCCGTGATGCGGTGTCCCAGGATGCGGCGCCCCGGGTACCGGCGTGCCCGGCACGGGCGCAGGTTCCGCTGCCGGAACAACCTGCCGCAACCATTGTTCGGTGGTTTGCCGCCTCCTGGCCAGCCGGGCCCGCGCGGACTGCTCGTCAAAGAGCTGCCGGGCCTCGTCCAGTCCCGCCTGGGTCAGCCTCGGGGCCACGGGGCCGGCCGTCGTGTGCAGGACCAGGTCGGCCACCCGGAACAGGCGTGCCACGGGCCCCTGATGGATTGCCAGCGACTGCGTCCGTTGGTGGGGCACCAGCACTAGGTCCCGCCACCAGCGCCCGGAACGGATCAGCAGCGCCGTGTCCGTGGCGGCAAATCCGTTCCGGCGCCAGGCAAGGGGCGCCAGCAGCCATGCCCGCCGCGGCGTGGTGGTGAATCCGCCGTCGGAACCCGTGCCACCGAGGCCGGCGGCAAACACCTCGGCAGGGCGTTCGGTTCCCGGATCCGGGAGGACCAGCGAAAGCATGGCCATGACGTCGGCGAACTTCCCGACGGGCAGGAGGATGGTCCGGGTGTTCCCTTCCGCTGCGTTGCCGGATGTCCCGTAGCCGGCGACGTTCACCTGCATCCGGTACCAGCCGAAGGGACGCCACAGCGGCGGCTGGGCGATCTTCACTGCCTGGATCCGGCCGGGCGGAAGCGTCTGCGCCTGCGTATCGAGCAGTCCGTACCACAGCCGGATGCCGTCCGGCGAGACCGCGGCGGTGAAGTTGTAGCCCTTGTTGAAGAAGTTCCAGTACCCTGCGGCGAGGCCCAGCCCGGCGGGCACCAGGTAGAAGTAGAAAGCGCGGTTGTCCGTCAGCGCGGAAAGGAGAACCGAGACGATGCCGCCCACCACAATGAAGAAGCTTTGCTCGCTCAGCAGGAGCGATCCGATAAGGCGCGACGGCGGCACGCGAAGTACCTGGATTTCGGGCGCCTCGGATGCGTACGGGCCAAAGGAAGCCGCGGATGGGCTGGCTGAACCGGCAAGCGCAGCGCCGTCGATGCCGGCGGCCGGGCCCGCACCGGAATCCGCCTCAGCCACGGAAGCCCGGGCAAGGATGGTGGCGCGCAGCCGGCGGGCGTCGTCGATCCGCAAATAGGCTAGGCGCACCGCCGATTCGCCGGCGTCCGCCACTTCGAACTTGAGTTCTGCCAGGCCGAAGATGCGGGCCAACAGCGGCTGCACGATGTCGATTGCCTGGACCCGGTCCAGCCTCGCCTGCCGGTGTTGGCGGAAGAGGAGGCCTGTGTTGACGCGGACGTAGCCGCCGGAGACCTGGTACTTGGTGAAGTACCAGGTCAGGACGAATCCGAGGACTGCTACGGCCAGCACTGCCGCGCCGCCGCCCAGGAGCCACGGTGCACGGCGGGCAAACCCGTCCTCGAACACCGGTTGGCCTTGGAGCGTCCGCTCAAAGAGGTCGCGGCCAAAAAAGAACAAAATGGCCGCCAGCGCAACCCAGCCCCGGACGAAAGGCGAGGCAGGATGCACGCGCAACCAATCGCCGTCGGACGTTTCGTAGCTTTCCGGTACCGCGGCAGGTGGGAGCGCGGGCGCTCCGGGCAACTGGCCGTCAGCGGTCACAGTCCTGCCAGCCTGGCTTCGCCGCGCGCGGCCAGCTGTTCGCGGAGCCGCGCCCCTTCCGCCGCCGGGAGGCCGGGAATGCGCGCGTTGGTGCCAGGTGATGCCGTATGGAGCTTCACGGTACACAGGCCCAGCCCGCGCTCCACGGGGCCCACTGCGATGTCCACGTACTGCATTCGGCCGTAGGGGACGGCCATGGTGCGCTGGAAGAAGATGCCGCTCCTGACCAGGAGGTCGTCGTCGCGCTCGGCGTAGCCGATGGCCCTGACCTGCCGCGGGATGAGCACCAGCCGCCACAGGGCGACCAGCAGGGTGACAGCCGGAAGGGTGATTGCCAGCCACAGCGGCGGCCACCGCCACCACCCCAGGAGGACGAGCACCAGCGGCGCGGACAGGACCAGCACCGCCAGGACGTTCGCCAGGGCCCACTCCACCAGCCGGACGGTCACGTACTTGGGGGAAACCCGCTGCCAGGCAATACCGGGCGGGTCAATCGCCTCGGTACGCATACTCGCCTTCCCCGGCGGCCTCGCCGCGGGCGGTGCGGCCCTTCTTCCCGTCGGCACCGGGGGTGTCGCCGTCCTCCGGGGGAATCCTGCAAAACCGCTCAACGAGGAGTCCCACCACGATCATCACCAGGCCGCCGCCGGCCATGGCAAGGGCCAGCCAGGTGATTCCCTGGTCGCTGCGCAGGCTCCAGATCCGCAACTGGTCAAGGAAGATGCCCACGTGCCAGCCCAGCAGCACCGTCCCCGCGTACGCACACGCCTGCGCCAGGACCAGGGTCCGGGCCGCCAGCAGGGGGTCCAGCTGCGTCTTCTTCGTCTTGCTGTTGGGCTGGTGGCTGTTCCGCCATCTCAGGATCCGGATCCCCAGGATCAAGGTGATGACGACGATGACCCCCATGGTGGCAAGCGCGGTGGAGGGCAGGACAGGCGTGGCCATGCTGTAGCGGCTGGTGACAACCGTGGCCGACCAGCCCGCGACGGCAAGAATGACGCAGATCAGCAGCAAACGCAGCGGGTTGATGGGCTTCATCGCTCGTCCACAGCTCCCGCCGTGGGCAGGCCGTCAAAGTCTCCGTAACCGTCAAACGGGGCAAGATCCTTGAAATCGTCGGCCTGCACTGCCAGGGTGCTGATCCGTTCGCCGTTCAACGTGGCGCCGGGTTCGATGAGGGACCACGGATAGAGGACGAACGCGCGTGACGCTGCGCGGGGGTGCGGGATGGTCAGGACGGGATCGTCGCTGCGGAACTCTCCGTAGGTGATGATGTCGACGTCGAGCGTCCGCGGTCCCCAGTGGACCTCGCGGACCCGGAGGTGCTTGTTCTCCACGGCCTGGCAGTGTTCCAGCAGTTCCGCAGGGGTGAGGATGGTTTCCACGGTGATGACCATGTTCAGGAAGTCGGGCTGGCCGGAGGGTCCGCCCACCGCCTTGGTCTGGACAATGGGCGAGACGGCGAGGAGCCGGACCTCCGGCGGGTCCACCAGGTCCGCCACGGCCTCGGTCAGGGTCTCATTCCGTTCCCCGAGGTTGCTTCCCAGGGCCAGCACGGCCTTGGTGTAGATTCCGTTCATGCCTGTGCCCCGGCCGGCGCAGGGACGGCAGAGGCCCGATCCCGGTGGACCGTCACTGCCACGTCCCCGAACGGAACCTCAATGGGGGCCTTCGGTTTATGGACCGTGATGTCGACGGCATGGAGGGCGAATTCGGACAGGAGGCCTTCGGCGATCCGCACCGCGAGTGCCTCAATGAGGTTGAGCGGCTCTCCGGTGATCCAATCGGTAATACGCTGGGCCACCTCACCGTAGTGGGCGGTGTCCCGGACGTCGTCGGACTGCGCGGCTCCGGTGAAGTCCAGGTAGAGCACGGCGTCCACCACAAAGGGCTGCCCTTCCCGGCGTTCGAAATCGAAGACACCGTGGTGGCCGACTGCCGTCACTCCGGTCAGCGTAATCCTGTCCATGGGTCCCCCGGCCCTATTGCGTTTTAGGTACGGCTTGTGTCGAGGGTGCCGCCGCCATGCGCGCCGCAACCTTGACCGCGTCGAGGCTGGACCCGACGTCGTGCACACGCACGGCCCATGCCCCGCGGCTGGCGCTGATCGCCGTGATCGCGGCCGTGGCAGCGTCCCGTTCGTCCGGAGCGGCGGACTTTCCGGCGACGGTAAGGAGGGTGCCGAGGAAACGCTTGCGGGAGGCGGCCACCAGGACCTTGTGCCCCAGGCTGTCCAGCTGGTCCAGGTTTTGCAGGAGTTCCCAGTTCTGGGCATCGTTCTTGGCGAACCCCAGGCCCGGGTCGATGATGATCTGTTCCTGGCTGACGCCGGCAGCGTAGAGCTTGTCCCGCACTCCTGCCAGCTCCGCCACCACTTCCCCGGCCACGTCCGTATATTCGGCGAGCGAGTTCATGGTCCTGGCGTCGCCCCGGCGGTGGGTGAGGACATAGGGCACCTTGGAGGTTGCCACAAGCTCCACCATCTCGGGTTCGATGGTCAGTCCGGAGACGTCGTTGATGATGGCAGCGCCGGCCTTGAGTGCAGCGGCCGCCGTGGAGGCGTGCGTGGTGTCGATGCTGACCAGGGCGCCGGCCTTCACCAGCGCTTCGATCACCGGCAGCACGCGGCGCTGCTCTTCATCCGGAGTGACGTCGTCGGCACCCGGCCGGGTGGACTCGCCTCCAACGTCGATGATGTCAGCGCCGGCGTAGAACATTCGCAGGCCGGCCGCGATGGCGGTGTCCGCCGTCGCATGCTTGCCGCCGTCGCTGAAGGAGTCAGGGGTGACGTTCAGGATGCCCATGACCAGGGTGCGGCCGGTGGGCAGGTCTTCGAACCGCGCGGCCGGCCGCGGCTTGCGCAGGATTGGCAGCGGGGATGTTGCGGGCCCCGTTCCGGGGGCTGCAGCGAGTGTATCCATGGTCTGTGGTTACCTTCCGAGGATGAGGCTCATGGCTTCGGCACGGGTGGCCGGATCATGAAGCTGCCCGCGGACCGCACTGGTGACGGTCTTCGCTCCGGGCTTGCGGATGCCGCGCATGGACATGCACATGTGTTCGCATTCGACAACGACGATGGCACCGCGGGGTTTGAGGTACTGCACCATCGCCTCGACGATTTCGGTGGTCAGCCGTTCCTGCACTTGCGGGCGGCGGGCGTAGATGTCCACCAGCCGTGCCAGCTTGCTCAGTCCGGTCACCTTGCCGTCATGCGAGGGAATGTACCCAACGTGGGCAACCCCGTGGAACGGCACCAGGTGGTGCTCACACGTGGAGTAGAACGGGATGTCCTTCACCAGGACCAATTCCTCATGGTCCAGGTCGAAGGTGGTGGACAGGACGTCCGCCGGATCATGGTGCAGCCCGGCAAACACCTCCGCATAGGCCTTTGCAACCCTTTTGGGGGTGTCCACCAGGCCGCCGCGGTCCGGGTCCTCGCCGATGGCAAGGAGGATCTCACGGACGGCCGCTTCAATCCGTGGCCGGTCCACCTTTTCGCTCTTGGAGTGGTGGGAACCGGCCTCCGCCGGGTAGGCGGCGGAGGCGGAAACGTCGTCGTCGTCGAAGGAAGTCACAGGGAAAGCTTAGCCGCGAAGGGTGTCAGGCCCCGAGTCGGGGGTTCCTCCATGAAACGGAGCGTCCTCCGGAACGCCCTGCGAATGCGGCGGCTGGGCGTCCAGCGGCTCATCCATCCGGGCCTTCTTGGCTTCCTCCTGCGCTTCGCGCTCAGCCCGCTCCTGGCGGCTTTCCACGGGGCCGGCCTGCTGGACCGGCCGGGTCTCCTTGGACAGCCACACTTCGCGGAAGTCACGCTTGCGGACGTCACGGAAGATGTCGGCAATCTCGGCCTGGTTGAGGGTTTCCCGCTCCAGCAGCTCCAGGGCGAGGAAGTCCAGGATGTCCCGGTTCTCGGTGAGGATTTCGTAGGCCTCATCATGTGCCTGCTCGATCAGGCGGCGCACTTCCTCGTCCACAACGTAGGCGATCTGGTCCGAGTAGTTGCGCTCATGGCCGGCATCGCGGCCCAGGAACGGCTCACCGCCGCCCTGGCCAAGGCGGACAGCCCCCACGCGTTCGCTCATGCCGTATTCGGTGACCATCTTGCGTGCGGTGCCGGTGGCCTTTTCGATGTCGTTGGAAGCGCCGGTGGAAGGATCATGGAAGACGATCTCCTCCGCCACGCGGCCACCCATGGCGTAGGCCATCTGGTCCAGGAGCTCGTTCCGGGTGATGGAGTACTTGTCGTTCTCCGGAACCACCATGGTGTAGCCCAAGGCCCGGCCACGCGGGAGGATGGTGATCTTGGTGACCGGCGCCGAGTTCCGCAGGGCTGCCGCCACCAGGGCGTGGCCGCCTTCGTGGTAGGCGGTGATCTTGCGCTCGTGTTCCTTCATGACGCGGCTGCGCTTCTGCGGGCCGGCCATGACGCGGTCGATGGCCTCGTCCAGGGCGCGGTCGTCAATCAGGTTGGCGTTGGAGCGGGCCGTGAGCAGCGCGGCCTCGTTCAGGACGTTGGCCAGGTCCGCACCGGTGTAGCCGGGCGTCTTCTTGGCCACGGCCTTCAGGTCAACGCCGGGGGCCATCGGCTTGCCCTTGGCATGCACCTGCAGGATCTGGTCGCGCCCGATCAGGTCCGGTGCTTCCACGGATACCTGGCGGTCGAAGCGGCCGGGGCGCAGAAGTGCCGGGTCCAGGACGTCGGGCCGGTTGGTGGCGGCGATCAGGATCACGTTGGTCTTGACGTCGAAGCCGTCCATCTCCACGAGGAGCTGGTTGAGCGTCTGCTCGCGTTCGTCGTTGCCGCCGCCGATGCCGGCGCCGCGGTGCCGGCCGACGGCGTCGATCTCATCCACGAAGATGATGGCCGGCGAATTGGCTTTGGCCTGCTCGAAGAGATCGCGGACACGGGACGCACCGACGCCGACGAACATTTCCACGAAGTCGGAGCCGGAAATGGAGAAGAAGGGTACGCCGGCCTCACCGGCAACGGCGCGGGCCAGCAGGGTCTTACCGGTGCCTGGCGGGCCGTACAGCAGCACGCCCTTGGGGATCTTGGCGCCGACGGCCTGGAACTTGGCCGGTTCCTGCAGGAATTCCTTGATCTCCTGCAGTTCCTCCACGGCCTCATCCGCACCTGCAACGTCAGCGAAGGTCACCTGCGGCATGTCCTTGCTGACCATCTTGGCCTTGGACTTGCCGAACTGCATGATCTTGGAGCCGCCGCCCTGCATGCGGGTCATCAGGAACCAGAAGAGTGCGCCCAGCAGGATCACGGGGATCAGGAGGGAAAGCAGGCCCGAGAACCAGTTGCTTTCAATCGGCTGGTCCGTGAAGCCCTGGGCCGGCTTGGCGTCGGTGACAGCCTTCACCACGTCCTGCGCGCGGGCATCCACGAAGAAGAACTGGACGCTCTTGCCTTTGTCCTGCCCGTCCACCTGCAGGTTGTCCTTCAGCGTGAGGTCAACGCGGTTTTCACCGTCGAAGATCTTGGCCTGCTCCACCTTGTTGCTGGAGAGCAGTTCCAGGCCCTTGTCCGTGTCGATCCGGGCCGCACCGCCGGGGGCGAGCGTTGCAAAAGCCACTAGGAGCAGACCGACCACAACGACGATCCAGATGCCCGGGCCTTTGAAGAAGTTCTTAGCTTTCATCTGTTCGGGGGCTGACCCCGTCCCTTCCGGTAGTGCTTCACGGCGAGTAGTCTGCGCGCGTGATGGTGCTGCGTCAGCTTCTAGCTATACACCGTCCGGAGTACATCACGCATAGCGAAAAGCAAAAGTTCCCTGTGGGCGTATCGGCCCGGCGCTCCGCCGCGTGGCGCACGGAAGGGAGTGCGCCGGGCGGTGCGGGCCGGGGCTTTCCGCGGCCGGCGCCTACTCGTAAACGTGCGGGGCCAGGGTGCCCACGAAGTCCAGGTTGCGGTACTTTTCCGCGTAATCCAGGCCGTAGCCCACCACGAATTCGTTGGGGATGTCGTAGCCGACGTACTTGACGTCGATCTGCACCTTGGCCGCGGTGGGCTTGCGGAACGCGGTGCAGATTTCCACGGAGGCGGTGCCGCGGGATTCCAGGTTGGTCTTGAGCCAGGACAGGGTCAGGCCGGAGTCGATGATGTCCTCGACGATCAGTACGTCCTTGCCCATCAGGTCCGTGTCCAGGTCCTTGAGGATCCGCACCACGCCGGAGGACTGCGTACCGGAGCCGTAGGAGGACACGGCCATCCAGTCCATGGAGATGTGGCTGTGCAGCGCCCGGGCCAGGTCGGCCATGACCATGACGGCACCCTTGAGGACGCCAACAATGAGGATTTCGCGTCCCTCGTAGTCCTTGTCGATCTGTGCGGCGAGTTCGGTGATCCGCTGCTGGATCTGTTCCTTGGTGTAGAGAACGTGCTTGAGATCTGCCTGGACGTCGTTTGAATCCACCAATGGCTCCTGTGTAGATGCGGGGTGCGACTATTTTGCGGGCGGTTTTTGAGGCCGGAATACTAGCTTCCCACAGCGCGCGGGTTCGCGGGGAACGGCACCGGTACCGTCCGGGGCCCCTGCTGCGGCAGCGTCCTTCGATTCCTCCAGCTGCGCGAGCGACAACCTGTACACCGCCACCCCGCCCGGAAGCTCCACGGGACCGGCGGAACCTTGCCGCCGCAGCAGTGCTTCCGCCGCCAAAAGCCGCCGGTAGCTGGGCTGCTGCCCGCCGGCGTCGGCCGCTGCCTTGGCGATGACGCGGAACCTGATGGCAGGCGCCAGCGCGCGCAATTCCTCCTCCGGCAGGCTCAGGTCCCTGCCATCACGCACCACCAGGGAGGCATAGGTGCTTTCCGCCACATCCTCGAGGTAGTCGGCGTCCAACTGCAGGATGGCAGCGGTCCGGGCAAGGGATTCGGCGACGCCGGGACCAAGTTTTTCCTCAAGGTGCGGCAGGACTTCCACCCGGGTCCGCGACCGGGCAAAGGAGGGGTCGGAGTTGGTGGGATCGTGCCAGGGATCCAGCTCCTCCACTGCGCAGATTTCTTCCGTGTCCGCCCGCCGGAGTTCCAGGAAGGGGCGCAGGAGAACGGCATTTCCGGCCCCGGGACGGACCGGCCGCATACCCGCCAGGGACCGCGTGCCGGAGCCGCGGGCCAGGCCCAACAGTACTTGCTCGGCCTGGTCGTCCAGGGTGTGGCCCAGCACCACTGCCTGCGCGCCCTGCCCTCCGGCTGCGGCTTCCAGCGCGGCGTGCCGGGCTTCGCGGGCGGCGGCCTCGGGGCCCATTCCGGCACCGGCCACCGTAACGGTACGGATTTCCACCGGCTGCAGACCCAGGTCCTGCAATGCTTCGGCCGTACGGGCGGCGACCTCGCCGGACCCCTCCTGCAGCTGGTGGTCCACCACCACGGCGCCGACGGTCAGCGGGTGGCCGTCCACGTGGCCGCGGCGGGCGAAGTAGGCGGCGACGGCGGCGAGCGCCAACGAGTCCGGTCCGCCGCTGCAGGCTACAAGGACGTGGCGCGGATAGCCGGCGCCGGCCAGGGCGTTCTGCAGCAGTTTGCGCGCAGTGCCAACGACGGGCGCCAACCTGCCGGGCCGTCGTCGACCCCTCCGCGCGCCCTGTCCTTCAGCTGCCGGGGCGCCCGCCGGTACCTCTGAGGGCAACTAGAGGCCCATCCGGTCGAGCCACAGCTTGGCGTCGTGGATCTCGGGTTCGGTGGGAAGGTGGTCCACCGAGTCCCACACCTTGTTGAAGCCCTCCATGCCGGCCACGTCCACCACGGCGCGGACAAAGCGGGCGCCGTCTGAGTATTGGCGCATCTTGGCGTCCAGGCCCAGGAGGCTGCGGATGAACTTCTCGATCACGCCGCGGTCCTTGCCGCGGTCGTTGAAGCGCTGCCGGATGGTTTTGACGGAAGGCACGATGCTCGCATCCACGGCATCCATCACCACATTCGCGTGACCCTCAAGGAGGCTCATCACAGCAGTGAGGTGCGAGATGGCAGCCTTTTCCTCGGGGTCCTGCAGCAGGTCCAGGATGGCGCCGCGCCCCGGCGTGTTTCCGCTGGCAGAGCGGTCCTTGAGCGAACGCGCGGCAGCCGAGGCGCGCTCCATGAGGGAATCGACGTTGCCCAGGAGGTGCCCGCTGAGTTCGTCGATTTGCTCCAGCATGTGGTGGCGCAGCCACGGCGCTGCCGCGAACTGCACCCGGTGCGTCTGTTCGTGCAGGCACACCCAGAGCCGGAAGTCCTCCGGGGCGACGTTGAGTTCGCGCTCCACCGAGATGATGTTTGGCGCCACCAGCAGGAGCCGGCCTGCGGCAGGGGCCGTGGAGTTCTCGGCCAGGGCCGCAAAGGGATCGTACTGGCCCAGGACCTTGCTGGACAGGAAAGCCAGGACGGCGCCCAACTGGCTGCCGGTAATGGCGCCACTGACCTGGGCGGCAGCGGGGCTGAGGTTGCCGCGGCGGGTGTCCAGCATCTTCTGCATGGCGGGCTTGAGCATTACTGCGAAGCTTTGGGTGTTGGCTTTGGCCCAGGACGCCCGGTCCACCACCAGCACGGAGGAGTCGCGAAGGTCCCGCGCGGCTTCCAGCCCGGTGATTTCGTGGACATGGGGAACGGATGCGTCCGCGAGCCGGCGCAGGCTGTCCACCGCATCGCCGATGGCTTTTCCGTCAAGCACGGGTCCGGCCGGGGCCAACCGCGCCGCGGCAGAGGCAGCGAGGTCCCAGTTGATCAGGGCCTGCGCCGGGTTGGACTGGCCTGACTGGTTGGGCTGGCCTGACTGGTTGGGCTGGGCTGCCTGGTTGGACTGGGTTGCCGGGGACAACGTCGGTGCGGACTCGCGTGCAGTGGACTCCATGGTCCCATCAGAACACAGCGCACCGGACAACGTCCTTAAGTTCGCTGACCGGCGAAACTTCCACAGCCCCCGCACAGGGAGGCGAAAGCGCTGTCCCAGTCCGGACCCGCACAGTGGGAACCACGAAAACATTCCGCCCGCACCGGAGCGGCCCTATCCCGCAGGAGGACACCATGATCCCCTACCGTCCCATCGCTCCCCTGACCGTCGGTCCCCGCAAGGGCTGGAAGTCGGTGCTGGCCGCCGTCGTCATGGCCGCCCTGCTTGGCACCACCGCACCGTCCGCCATGGCTGCAGGGCCGGCGCCCGCCGCCGCCTCAGCCACGGAGGCAGCACAGCCCGGACCCACCCCCGCAACGCAGCGCCCCACGGAGTAGGCAACCCCTAGCGGCAGCCGCAGCCTGCCAGGGCGGTGGCTGCCCGGTCCAGCGCCACTTTGTTGCCGGCAGCTCCGGGCGTCAGTCCGTTGCCGATGAAGGAGAACACCAGAAGCCGGCCGTCTGCGTCAACCACGTAGCCGCTGAGCGCCAGCACGGTGTTCAGGGTCCCGGTCTTGGCGTGGACCAGCCCGGCACCCCCGGAGGTGGTGGAGTCCCCGTAGCGGGTGTCCAAGGTGCCCGACAGGCCGCCGACCGGGAACCCGTCCAGGGCAGAGCGAAGCCTGGTATCAACGCCGGTGGTCATGGCGCGAACCACGTCCGTGAACTGGCGGGCCGTGACCTGGTTGCCCATGGCCAGCCCGCACACATCCACCAGTTTTACGGCGTCCGGGGTGACCGCCGCTGCCGCCAGTTCGGCGGTGACTGCGGCCGTGGCGCCGTCATTGCTGCCGGGCCGCCCCGTGGCCACGGCCGCCATCCGGCCCATGGTCTCGGCCAGGTAGTTGTCCGAGACCTGCAGCATCAGGTCCACCTGCTCCGCCACGGTGGCCGAGTCGACACCGGCCAGGACAGCAGCACCGGCACTGGCCGCGCCGGGTGAACGGTCGACGCCGGCCGCCACGGTCAGTGCCGCCCCGGCACCGGCGGCCCGGAGCCGGGCTGCGAATTCCTGCGCTGCGGACATCGCAGCGTCCTGGGGCCGCGGACCGGTGGTGACGGCGGGGTCGAAGCGCGCGGAGTTGAGGGCCAGCGGGTAGAGCGGGGCGATTTCGCCCGCTTCCACGTCGCCGGACAACCAGTTGGGATTCAGCGCCGGGCCGGTGAAGAGGGAGTCGTCCACCAGTACCTTGATCTCGCCGGTGGTGCCCGTGGCCTGCAGGGACTGCACTGTCAGTGCGGCAAGCGTGGCCAGGCCGGCGTGGCCCAGGGTCTGTCCGGGCTGCGATTCCCCTGCCCCCAGGAGGACGTCCCCGCCGCCCGCCAGGACCACCTGCCCGGGAGCTGGGCCCCGCACCACCTTCGTGGTGAACCGGTGGTCCGGTCCCAACGTGCGAAGCGCGGCCACGGCAGTCAGCAGCTTGAGGTTCGACGCCGGCACCCGGCTTTCCGAGCCGCCCCGGTCAAAGAGGACCTGGCCCGTGAGCGCATCCTGCACCATGCCCGTGAAAGTACCCCCGCCGTCGGCCGTCAATACCGGTTCCACCTGCGCCGCCACGGCAGGCGGTGCGGGCACCGGCGCCGAAGGCTGGAGGGGTGCAAGCACCTGTGGGACGGACAGTGTGGCGGGAGCCTGCTGCCAGGCGGGCGCAGAGACGGCGGCCGCCGGGGCCTCGGGTCCGCGGAAGCCGGGGGCCACCAGCAGGGCCGCGGGGATGGTTAGCGCGATCAGCACCAGGGCGGCCAGGACCAGGTGCCAAGGCTTCCTTGCCTCCCGGGCCATGCTGCCGGAGCGTTGGGAACGCCGGTCCCGCAAACGTTCCCCGCCGGTTGGTGTGGTCATGCTGGTGCCGGTCCTCAAGTCCTGAAATTTCCCCACAAGTTCCTGATTCCAGGGCCTCTCGCTATATCCTCAATTGTAGTCGGCGGCACCGACACGCTTTTTGATGGGCCCGTCCTGTGTGCCGCGCACCCCCTGCAATTGCCGAGGAGCATTCCCATGAAGCACGACGTGACCATCGAGATCCCCAAGGGATCACGCGTCAAGTACGAAGTTGACCACGAGACCGGCCGCGTCCGCCTGGACCGCGTCCTCTTCACCTCCATGCAGTACCCCACGCACTACGGGTACTTCGAAAACACCCTCGGCGAGGACGGCGACCCGCTGGACGCACTGGTGCTCCTGCAGGACTTCGACCTGCACCCCGGCGTCATCGTCGAATCCCGCCCCATCGGAGTATTCAACATGACCGACGACGGCGGCGGAGACGCCAAGATCCTGTGCGTGCCCGTGGACGCCCGCTTCGACCACATCCAGGAAGTCAGCGACGTCAACGAGTTCCTGATCAAGGAGATCGAGCACTTCTTCACCCGCTACAAGGACCTGGAACCGGGCAAGTGGGTCAAGGCCGAAGGCTGGGGCGACCGCGCCGCCGCCGAAGCCGAGCTGGAAGCCTCCATCAAGCGCTACGTCCCCACCGGACACTAGTCCCCAGGCTGGGCTTGCCCGGCAACTCCCTTAGGGTCCGACGGCGGGTGCCCGGCTTTTCGAAGCCGGGCACCCGCCGTCGTTGCTCCAGGAAGTTGTGGCATGGTGGGGCTGTGAATTCCGAGCCAGCCGTGACGTCCCAGCTTCTGTTCCATCCCCCGTGCGGGCCCGTCAGCGGTTGGTGCGACGGCGACGTTGTGCGCGCCTCCGGCATCCCCTACGCCCGGGCCCCACGTTTCCAGGCCCCGGTACCGGTACCGGACTGGACCAGCGAATATGCCGCCACGTCTCCCGCTCCCGCTTGCCCACAGGCGCCAGTGCCGTTCCTGGACGACGTCCTGGGCACGAAGTACGGCGAGCTCCCGGGCAGCGAGGACTGCCAGAACCTTTCCATCACCCTGCCCGGTGACCTGGCACCGGATGAGAAGCTGCCCGTCATGGTGTGGATCCACGGCGGCTCCTACACCACGGGCTCCGGGGACCTTGCCATCTTCGACGCCGCACGGCTGGTGGCCGAGAACCGGATCATCGTGGTCTCGGTGACGTACCGGCTTGGACTGTTCGGCTTCCTGGCCACACCTGCAGGACGGCCCGGCAACCTGGGGCTCCTGGACCAACTCGAGGCCTTCCGGTGGGTGCAGCGGAACATCGCCGCTTTCGGGGGTGATCCAGGCCGGGTCACCGCGTTCGGGCAGTCCGCCGGCGGGGACGCGATCGCCCACCTGATGGCCACCCCCGAGGCTCCACACCTTTTCCGGCGTGCCATCATCCAAAGCGCCCCACTGGGCATCACCCGCGGCCGGGCGAAGATGAACCACGCCATGGGCATCGCCTCGGACGGCGTCACGGACCAGACCCCTGCCATGGACGTGGTGGCCCTCGAAGCACAGGTGACCCAGGTGGCCCGAAAGTTCGGGATGTTGGCTGCCATGCCGTTTGGCACCCAGTACGGCCACGATCCGCTCCCCGGGGAGTCCGGCATTGAGCCTGCCTGGAACCGGACCGCCCCGGCCATCGACGTGCTGATCGGCCACACCTCAGAGGAGGCCCGGCTGTTCCTTCCCCGCAGCCCGCGCCTGATGCGCCTGGCCAAGGTTCCGTTTGTGGGCAAGGCCGCCGTGCGCGCCATCGACTGGGTGGTCACCGAAACCGTGTACGGCCGGGCCACCCGCCGCTTTGCCCGCCGGCACGCGAAGGCAGGCGGGCGGGTCCACCGGTACGTCATGGACTGGCACGCTCCCGGGAACATCTTCGGCGCCGCCCACACGATCGACCTGCCGCTGCTCTTGGGCAACCGGGAAACCTGGGACGGCGTAGGCCTGATCGCCGGCGCCCGCTGGGAGGATGTGGACGCGACCGGCAGGGCGGTGAGGTCATTGTGGGCCGGTTTCGCGCGGGGTGATGACCTTGGCGAGGCCGGCGGAGTCGACCACGCCCTGCATTATCGGCGGGTGTGACAGCCCTTGAGGACCCTCGGCGTGGACCTGGCGGCGGCCACCAAGAAAACCGCGGTGGCCGTCATCGAGTGGAGCGATCACCGGGCCCGGCTGGCACACCTGTCGCTGGACGTGGACGACCAGGAGATCGTGGACTTATTCGGCAGCTGCGACATGAGCGGCGTCGACTGCCCCGTGGGCTGGCCGGACGCCCTGGTCCCGTTCCTCACCGGCCACCTCAACTTCGACGCCGGACCCGTCCTGGCGCATGACGGCATTGCGGGCCGGCGGCTGCTTGCGTACCGGGACACGGACCGGTTCTGCACCGCCCAAACCGGCCTGATTCCGCTGAGCGTTTCGGCTGACCGGCTGGCCCACCCTGCAATGCGCTGCGCAGTGATCCAGGCAAAGATCGCGGCGGTACATGGCCCACAGCTCCGGGACGGGTCGGGGCGTCTTGCCGAGGTGTACCCGGCGGCGTCACTGAAAATCTGGGGCCTCAACGGCCGGGGTTACAAGGGCCGCGGCGTCCCCGAAGCCGAACGCCTGGGCATCCTGCTGGCGGCCCTCGAGGAGCAGGCCCCCTGGCTGGACCTCGGCGGGCACCGGGACCGGATCACCGCTTCGGACGACCTCTTCGACGCCGTCATCGCCTCGCTGACCGCCCGGGCCGCCGCCCGCCGTCGAACGCTCCTGCCCGATGATGCCCACGCTGCAGCCGCCCGCAGCGAGGGCTGGATCCATTTGCCCTCCTGCGGCCTGGACGTGCTCCCGGGCTAGGAGCTCAGCCGCCCAGCTTCCAGTTGCGGATCTCCTCCGGGTCCTCGCCGTGGGTCCTGGTGTGCTCCCGGGCGCGGTTCCGCCGGTCCTGCAGGTCCTGGCGCAGGAGCGCGTGCGTGCCGGCGAGGCCCGGCACCCGGTCGATCGCGTCGATGGCCAGGGTGAAGCGGTCGATCCCGTTGAGCATGGCCATGTCGAACGGGGTGGTGGTGGTCCCCTCTTCCTTGTAGCCGTGCACGTGCAGGCCCTGCTGGTTGGTGCGCCGGTACGCCAGCCGGTGGATCAGCGCCGGGTAGCCGTGGTACGCGAAGATGACCGGCTTGTCAGGAGTGAAAATCCCGTCGAAATCGTGGGCCGGCAGGCCGTGCGGATGCTCGCTGTCGTCCTGCAGCCGCATCAGGTCCACCACGTTCACCACGCGGACTTTAAGCCCGGGGGCGCCTTCGCGGAGCAGTTCGGCGGCCGCCACCGTCTCCACCGTCGGGACATCGCCAGCGCAGGCCAGCACGACGTCGGGCTCCTCGCCGGGCACTTCGGAGCCGGCAAACGTCCAGATCCCCAGTCCGCGCCGGCAGTGGTTGGCGGCATCTGCCGGGCCCAGCCACGTGGGCGAGGGCTGTTTGCCGCTGACCACGATGTTCACGTAGTCCGTGGACGCCAGGCAGTGCTCCATGACGGACAGCAGGGTGTTGGCGTCCGGCGGCAGGTACACCCGGATGACTTCGGCTTTCTTGTTCACCGCGTGGTCGATGAACCCAGGGTCCTGGTGGGAGAACCCATTGTGGTCCTGCTGCCACACATGCGAGGACAGCAGGTAGTTCAGAGACGGGACCGGCTGGCGCCACTGGAGTTTGCGGTGCACCTTGAGCCACTTGGCATGCTGGTTGAACATCGAATCGACAATGTGGACGAAGGCCTCGTAGCAGTTGAACACCCCATGGCGGCCCGTGAGGAGGTAGCCCTCCAGCCAGCCCTGGCACAGGTGCTCGCTCAGCACCTCCATCACCCGGCCGGACCGGGCCAGGTGCTCGTCGACGTCGTCAATCCGGTACTGCCAGACCTTGTCGGTGACCTCGTAGACGTTCTGAAGCCGGTTGGAAGCCGTCTCATCCGGACCGAACAGCCGGAAGTTATCCATGTTCTGCGCGATGACGTCCCGCATCCAGGACCCGAGCGTGATCATGGGGCTCACGCGGTCCGTGCCCGGGTTCGGGACCTCGACGGCGTGGTCCCGGTACGCGGGCAGTTTCAGTGAGCGCCGGAGCAGTCCGCCGTTGGCGTGCGGCGTGGCACTCATGCGGAAGTCACCGGCGGGCGCGCCCCGGGCGACGTCGGGCCGAAGCCTTCCCTCGGCGTCGAACAGTTCGTCCGCGCGGTAGGACTGCAGCCACTCCTCCAGCTGCTTCAGGTGATCCCCGTTGGTGCGGACCTCGGACAGGGGCACCTGGTGCGCCCGCCACGTCCCTTCCACCTGGAGCCCGTCCACGGTGCGCGGGCCGGTCCAGCCCTTGGGCGAGCGCAGGACGATCATGGGCCAGCGGTGCCCGCCCTCCCCCACCTTCTCAGCCTCCGGATCCTGCCGGTGGGCATCCTGGATGGCCTTGATTTCCCCCAGGCAGCGGTCCAGCACGGCGGCAAAGTCGCGGTGCGCCTGCTCGGTGTTGTCCGGATCCTGCACGGTGACGAAGTAGGGCTGGTGGCCGTAGCCACGCAGCAGCTGCTCCAGCTGGTCCTCCGGCATCCGGGCCAGGATGGTGGGGTTGGCGATCTTGTAGCCGTTCAGGTGCAGGATGGGCAGCACGGCGCCGTCCGCGGCGGGGTCCAGGAAGTTGTGCGAGTGCCAGCTGGCGGCCAGCGGACCGGTCTCCGCCTCGCCGTCACCGATGACGACGGCGGTCACCAGCTGGGGATTATCAAACACGGATCCGTAGGCGTGCGCCAGGGAGTACCCGAGCTCACCGCCCTCGCTGATGGAACCGGGGCTTTCGGGGGCCGCGTGGCTGGGAATGCCGCCGGGGTAGGAGAACTGCCGGAACAGTTCGGCGATGCCGGCCTCGTCGTTGCCCACGTGGGCGTAGATTTCCGAGTAGGTGCCCTCCAGCCAGGCGTTGGCGACGACGGCGGGGCCGCCATGGCCTGGACCGGCCACGAAGAGCATCTCAAGGTTGTCGCGGCGGATCACGCGGTTCAGGTGCGCGTAGATGAAGTTGAGCCCGGGCGTGGTGCCCCAGTGCCCCAGCAGGCGTGACTTGGTGTCCTCAGCCTGCAGCGGCTCGCGCAGCAGCGGGTTGGAGCGGAGGTAGATCTGGCCCACCGAAAGGTAGTTAGCGGCACGCCACCAGCGGTCCACGAGTTCCAGTTCCCCCTGCCCGATGCCTTCCGGCCGCACGTCGTCCTCCCGCATCGTGTCCTGCATTCCATGGTGCCCAGTGCTGCCGGCCATAACCATCCTCACCTCGGGAGTGCCGCTGCAGGCGGCCGTTTCCCCATCGCAACAGATGGAGGGGCAGCGAGGCAACCCCCCGCCGTCGGACCTTGCCTTGGGGACGTGGGCCCCCGGAGGAGGCCGCGGGTGTGATGGGCGGCAGCGATGCGGACCCGGCGACCGCCACGGGGTCCGCCGCTGGGGGCCCGCATCCACCCGATGCGGGCCCCCAGCCGTGCGCATGGCCGGGGCCCGGCAGGCGGTACGGGCGCGAAACCTCCCGTTTCGCAATTACTACTTCCGGGTAGTGTGGACCCAGAATGTTCACCCTCACCATCAACCAGACGGACAGCCGGCGCGACGGCGACCAGGTGCCGCAGCTGCTCAAGGCGCTGCGGCACATCCCCGCGCGCCTGGATTTCGACCGGTCAGTGGAAGACGAAGTCCAGGGCATTGTCGACTGCCCGCACCAGGCCGTGGAGGCCGCGCTGATCGCCTTGCGGAGCGGGTATTGGTACGTGGGAATCGGCGCAGGGACCGTAAACGAGCCATTGCCCAACCAGATCAAGGACGCCTCCGGCCACGGTCTGGTCTATGCCCGCCGGGCGGTGGACCGGCTCCGCAGCAGCAAGGAGCGGGTGCCGGTTGCCGTGGAGGGTCCGCTGGCGGATGTTGCCCATGACGCCGAAGGGATCCTGCGGCTGCTCGGCCATATCGTGCGGGAGCGGTCCAGCGCGGAATGGCGGGTGCTGGACCTGCTGACCCCGGGAGTCCGCGGCCAGCAGAAGGCCGTGGCGCAGGAACTCGGGATCACCACCCAGGCGGTCAGCAAAGCCGTCGCGCGGGCGCAGTGGAACGAAGAACATGCCGCCCGGCCCGCAGCTGCCCGTTTGCTGGCGCTGGTCCTAACGGGCATGACCGCCGGCGGGTTGACCACTTGAGCCGCGTCCCGCCGTCGTAATGACTGCCGGGGCTTCCCGGCCCCCTTAGCTGCCCGTTGCTGCCAGGACCGGCTCGCCGTTGAAGTATTCCAGCTTCCAGCCGTCGACCGCGTGGTGGTGCGCCAGGTTGAGGGCGGCGTTGTCCACACTGCCCAGGGCCTGGCCGATGGCGCGGCTGAGGCTGACCCGCAGCAGGGTGCCGTGGGTGACCACCAGGACCCGCTGGCCGCGGTAATCCTCCGCCAGGGCTTCCAAGGCTGCGAGGCCGCGGTCCGCGGCTTCGTCTTCACTCTCCGCGCCTGAGAATCCGCCGGGAATACGCAGCGCCTCCAGCTCGGGGCCGGCCTGCATCCCCTCGGCCGGGCCGAAGCTGCGCTCGGTGAGCTCCGGGACCCGCCTAGCCACCGTCAGCCCGAGCCCTTCGGCGATCAGGTCCGCGGTCTCCGCGGCCCGGCTCAGCGGCGAGGAGACGATGGCGTCCCATTCATACGGTGCAAGGATGGCGACGGCGTCCCGCGCCTGGCCGCGTCCGACGTCGTTCAGGGGGATGTCGGTTGATCCCTGCAGCCGGCGCTCGGCGTTCCAGTCGGTCTGGCCATGGCGGACGAGGGCGAACGTCGTAAGGGTCATATCCCTATTCTGCCTTGGGCTGGCGGCGTGCCCAGAATTCCTGCTTGCTCCATCAGTAATGGCCCCTAAAACGGGTGTTTAGGAGCCATAGCTGATAGAGCAAACTGCCGGGTCCTGCCTAGAGGAGGCTGCGCAGCACATGGGCGGCGCCGTCGTCGTGCACTGAGTGCGTGACTTCGTCCGCCGCAGCGACCACTTCCGCCGGAGCCTGCCCCATGGCGACGCCGCGGCCGGCCCACGTGAGCATTTCGATGTCGTTCCGGCCGTCGCCCACAGCAACCGTCAGGTGCTCTTCAAAGCCAAGCCGGAGCCTGAGGCTTTCCAGGGCGCTGGCCTTGGTGACGCCCGCGGCGGCGATGTCCAGCCACGCGGTCCAGCCCACCGAATAGGTCACGCCCGCCAGACCCACGTGGTTGATGGCCTCGTTGAACTCTTCGGGCGTGTTCTCGGTGCTGAACACCACCACGCGGACGGCAGTAGCCTCCAGCATGGTCTGGAAGTCAACCCCCACCGCCTCGACGCCGAAGCTGGCATCCTGGAACCGCTCGGTGGAGAGGAACCTTCCGTCGGCGTCCTCAAGCGCGTACTTGGCGGACGGAAGACGTTTGCGGAGGGCACGCAGGGCCGGTCCCGGATCAAACGTGGCCTTGTGGATCACCTCGTAGCCGTTTTCCAGTTCGGGGTGCAGCCGGAGGGTCACCCCGCCGTTGCAGCACACGGCGTACCCGTGCTCGATGCCGATCTTTTCGATGATGGGAAGTGTGGCGTTCAGGGAGCGGCCGGTGGCGATCATAACCTCGTGCCCGGCGGCCACCACGGCCTGCGCAGCTTCCCGTACGCCAGCGGACATGTGGCCGTCGTGGTTCACCAGCGTGCCGTCCACGTCCAGGGCGACCATGAACTTCTGGTCCACCGCGGGGAAGCCGATGCTGTTGCGGTTGTAGTCTCGAAGGTTGTCTCGCCGGTCATCGTTGCCGGCGACTGAGGTTTCAGTCAGCGTTGTCATTCACACAGTGAAGCAGACGTAACTGACACGCGCTAGGACGCGGACCACAGGTTTATTGAACTGTTGGTTAACACGGCGGATTTCCACATTTGCGGGAGGCCGTACATGGACACGCGCGGGCAAATCCCAGGCTTGTTCGCGGATCGGAACAATTAAAGTGCCGATCCGCGAACACACTGATGGAGGATTCCCCTAGAGGACCGGGAGGACCTCCAGGCCGCCCAGGTACTTCTGCAGGGCCTTCGGCACGTTCACGGAGCCGTCCGCGTTCTGGTGGTGCTCGAGGAGGGCCACGATCCACCGTGTGGTGGCCAAGGTGCCGTTCAGCGTGGCCACGGCGCGCGTGCCCTTGGCAGCACCCTCAGAATTCACCACCCGCTCCCGGATGTTCAGGCGGCGGGCCTGGAACGTGGTGCAGTTGGAGGTGGAGGTCAGCTCGCGGTAGGCGTTTTGCGTGGGGACCCAGGCTTCGCAGTCGTACTTGCGGGCCGCGGAGGTACCGAGGTCGCCGGCGGCAGTGTCGATGACCCGGTACGGCAGTTCGCACTTGGCCAGCATCTCCTCTTCCCAGGCCAGGAGGCGCTGGTGCTCGGCGGCAGCTTCTTCAACCGTGGTGTAAATGAACATCTCCACTTTGTTGAACTGGTGCACGCGGATGATGCCGCGGGTGTCCTTGCCGTGTGATCCGGCTTCGCGGCGGTAGCAGGAGCTCTGTCCCGCGTAACGGATGGGACCGGCGGAAAAGTCCAGGATCTCGTCGGCGTGGTACCCGGCCAGGGCCACCTCTGAGGTGCCCACGAGGTAAAGGTCGTCTTCGGCGAGACGGTAGATCTCGGCGTCGTGCTTGACGTCGAAGCCGGTGCCCTGCATGGTCTCGGGACGCACCAGGGTGGGGGTGATCATAGGGACGAAGCCGGCTTCAATGGCCTGGTCCATGGCCATCTGCAGCAGTGCCATCTCCAGCCGGGCCCCCACGCCCCGCAGGAAGTAGAAGCGCGCACCGGAGACCTTGGCGCCGCGTTCCATGTCGATCGCGCCGATCAACTCGCCGATTTCCAGGTGGTCCCTGGGCTCGAAGTCGGGGAATTCGCGCGGGGTGCCCACGGTCTTGACAACCACGTAGTCGTCCTCGCCGCCTTCGGGAACGCCATCCTCCACCAGGTTGGGGATGGTGCGCAGCAGTTCTTCCTGCTTAGTCTGGGCGGCATCAGCCTCCGCGGAAGCGGCCTTTACCGAATTGGCGAGTTCCTTGACCTCGGCCAGCAGGGACTGCTTCTCGTCGCCCTTGGCCTTTGCCACCTTCTTGCCGAACACGTTCTGCTCCGCCCGGAGGTTCTCGAAGCGGAGCAGGGCGGCACGGCGGGCGGAGTCCGCGGAGATGATCGCGTCCACCACTGATTCGTCCGCGCCGCGGGCGCGCTGGCTGGCACGGAACTTGTCCGGGTTTTCGCTGAGGTCTTTTACGTCGATCACCAGACAAGGGTATCCAATTCACTGCACGACGGCGGGCGTGCAGCTCCGTGCCGCGGGCCGCCGCGCGCCGGGCTACTGTTGAACCACCATGAGCGACTGGATTCTCTACCTGCTGATTGCCGTGGCGCTTGCCTTCGCCACCTCCAGCTGGTGGGGGGTGCGCCGCCTCAAGGCCCTGCATATGCGCAGCGCCGTCGCCGGGGAAGCCTACGACTCAGGGCTGGCCCAGCAGCGGGTGGCCGTGGTCCTGAACCCCATCAAGGCGCGGGCGGACGAAGCCAGGGGAATGATCCACCGGGCATGCCTGGCGGCGGGGTGGGAGGAGCCCGTCTTTTTCGAGACGACGGCGGAGGACCCCGGCTTTTCGCAGATGCAGGCCGCCTTGGCGGCAAAGCCCGACGTCGTCCTGGTGGGCGGCGGCGACGGCACCGTCCGGGTGGTGGCTGAGGCCCTCGCGAACACCGATGTAGCCATGGGCCTGATTCCGCTGGGCACGGGAAATCTCTTGGCCCGGAATGTGGACCTGGACGTGAACGATCTCCACGGCAATGTCCAGACAGCGCTTTTTGGGCGGCAACGGTACATTGACACTGCCCGGATGGCCATTGAGAACTCCCGCACGGGCCACTATTCGGAGCACGTCTTCCTGGTGATCGCCGGAATCGGCATGGATGCCGAAGTCCTCGCCGACACCAACGCCGGGCTGAAGAAAGCCGTGGGCTGGCTGGCCTACACGGAGGCCGGGGTGCGCCACCTGCCGGGCCGGCGGAAAAAGGTGTCGATCGCCCTGGATGACAGCCCGGAGCAGGTCAGGAACATCCGCAGCGTGCTGTTCGCCAATTGCGGCCTGGTTCCCGGCGGCATTGACTTCATCCCGCAGGCCATGATCGACGACGGCATGCTGGACGTCGTGGTGATGAGCCCCCGCAGCGCCCTGGGGTGGCTGCTGATGTACGTGAAAATCATGTTCAAGCACAGTGGAAAGCTGCCCATCATGACCGTGTACCGGTCAGTCAAGGTGGTCATCAAGTGCCCCGAGCCGATGCCCACGCAGCTCGACGGCGACACGGCGGGGGAAGCCACTCAGCTTACGGTCGGGGTGGAGCCCCGGTCACTCCTGGTCAGGGTCAGGGGGCAGGGACAGAGCGGCGGCCCGGCGCAGGGCAGTCCACGCACGGTGCGGTAACTACTGGGGCGGCGCCGCGACGCGGCGCGCCGCCCCAGTAGTCGGCGCCGTCAGGACCCGGACTTTTTCCCAGCCTCCGCAGCAGCTTTCGCGTCCGCGTGGGCTTGTTTGGCAGCAGCGTGGGCTTCGGACTGCTCGCGGATCATCGCCTGCTCCTCTTCGAAGCGGAGGCGGTCGGCACGGTCGGCGTCGTCCCCGTCCCAGTCCTGGTTGTCTCCCGTCGGCTTGGGGTTGACGATCATCCCCTGGCCGTCATTGTCAGTGCTGCTGGTCATGACCCGCTCCCTTCGTCAGGGGCCATACCCCGTGTGGATCAAGCAAGCATACGCACAGTCCACAGTCCGCGGAAGTATTTTCCGGGGGCATTTGCCTACGCTTTGGGCGAAGCCCCGGAACCGCTTTCACCTGCGGCGGATTCCTCGGCGAGGACGGATTCCACCCACGTCCGGGCGGCCGCGAAAGCAGCATCGGAGGTATGGGCGGGAACCGGCGTGGCGTGCCTGTCGGCCCTGGCGTAGGAGCCCAGGAAGCGGGTGCCGGGACTGATGCGGTGCAGCCCCGCCAGTGCGTCAGCCACCCTGGCCTCGCGGGCATGGCCGTCGGCGTCGATGCTGAAGAAATAGTGCCCCAGGTACTGTCCGGTAGGGCGCGATTCGATCCTGCTGAGGTTGACGCCGCGGCTGGCGAACTGGTCAAGGATCTCCATGAGGGCGCCCGGCCGGTCCTCCGGCAGCGGGACCACAACGGTGGTCTTGTCCGCTCCGGTCCGTTCCGGCAGTGGAGCCGGCCGGCTGACCAGGATGAAGCGTGTCACCGCGCCGGGGTTGTCCCCAATGTCTTCCGCCAGGACCGACAGCCCCGCATGCTCCCTGGCCACGAGCGGGGCGCAAATTGCCGCGTCGTACCGGCAGTCCGCGTCCAGCAGCCCCAGCGCGGCAGCGGCTGTTGACGATCCGGGAACGTATTCCGCACCAGGTATATGCTGATCCATCCATAGCCGGCACTGCGCCCAGGCATGGCCGTGCGTGGACACCCGCCGCACATCCTCCAGCCGCACGCCTGGCCGGGCAGCAAGGACAAAGCTGATGGGAACCAGGACTTCGCGGATGATCCGCAGTTCCGGGCCCGTGGCAATGGCATCCAGCGTGGCAGTCACGCCGCCCTCCACCGAGTTTTCGATGGGGACCATGGCGGCGTCTGCCGAGCCGTCGCGGACTTTGTCAAGGGCAGCGTTGACGTTCGACGCCGGCAACCGGACCGCCTGGGCGGCGCCAGGGACCTGCAGCAGGGCAGCCTCAGTGAATGTGCCCTCCGGACCGAGGAAGGTATAGGTGCAGGGCACTAAAGCACCAGGGGCTTGAGTCCGTTGTCCGAGACCAGGGGCTTGCCGGATTCCAGCCACTGGTCCATGCCGCCGGACACGTTAATGGCTGTATACCCCTGGCCTGTGAGCCATTGGGCCACGCGGAAGGAGCGGCCGCCGGTGCGGCAAATGACGTAGACGTCCTCGTCCGGGTCGAGTTCATCCAGCCGGGCCGGGACCTGGTCCATGGGGATGTGGACTGCGCCCTCGGCATGGCCGGCAACCCACTCGTAGTCCTCCCGGACGTCCAGGATCACGGCGTCGGCCGGGACGTCATGGACGGGGACGGTATCGAAATCGCTCATCGGAGTCCTGTCTTGGCAGCTCTGTCGGATCAAAGTCAGGTTTAAGCCTAGCCCTTCCGCCTCCACGCAGCCGGAACGGGTCCGGGGAAAGGCGCGGGTTAGGCTGGTGAAGGCCCAGGAGGTTTCCATGTCCCAACGGCTGACCGCCCTCTCCGCGCTACCGGCTTGTGCCTGCCGGAAAGCCCGGCCCCGGCCGGCAGGTCCCCGTGCCTGAACTCCACGAACTTTCGGCACTGGCGCTCCGCGACCTCCTGCGCACCGGATTGGTGTCCGCCACTGAAGCCACCGCACACTTCCTGGAGCGGATCGGGCAGCAAAACCCACTGCTGGGCGCCTTCATCACCGTGCCGGCGGACCAGGCCCTGGAGCAGGCGCGGGCGGCGGATACCCGCAGCGCCCATTCCGCCGCCGATGACCTGCCCCTGCTGCACGGCATGCCGCTGGCGTTCAAGGACCTCGCGGACGTGGCCGGTGTGGTGACCACGCACGGCAGCGCCGCCCTGAACCACAAGCCCGCCCCTGCCGACGCTCCCCTGGTGTCCCTTTTTAAGGATGCCGGCGTGGTTTCGCTGGGCAAGACCCAGGTGCCCGAATTCGGACTGACGGCCTACAGCGAAAACCGCATCGCGCCGCCGTCGCGCAACCCGCACGCGCCGGGCAGAAGTTCGGGAGGGTCCTCCGGCGGCAGTGCAGCCGCCGTGGCGGCAGGGTTGCTGCCTTTTGCCCCCGGGACCGACGGCGGCGGATCAGTCCGCATACCCGCTGCCGCCTGTGGCCTGGTGGGACTCAAACCCGGGCGGGGGCTGGTGGCCGCCGGGGAAAGCGCCGGCGACCCTGCCCGGCTGGTGACGCCGGGACCCATTGCCCGGAGCGCAGAGGATGCAGCGCTGATGATGGACGTCCTGGCCCCAGGGAACCAGTACCTCGAGGCAGTCCGGCAGGAGCCGCCGCGGCTGAGGATCGGCATCACGCTTGACAGTCCCTGGTCCGGCACCTTTCCGTTCACGCCGGATCGGGAGGCCCTGGACGCGCTCCAGGCCGGCGAAGCCCTCCTGGAACATGCCGGCCATACCCTTGGCGACGCCGGCGTCCGCTATGACAACCGGTACCCGGATGCCTTCACCACAGCCTGGACCGCCGGAGTGGGCGCCGCCCGGATCAGCCCATCCAGGGAAGCGCAGCTCGCGCCCCTGACCCGGACCTTCCGCCGGCGCGCGCAGCAGCGCAGCCCTGCCAAACTTGCCGAGGCGCTGGCGTTCCTGCGGCAGTTCCAGCACGACACGGAGGCCCAGTACCGGCAGTGGGACCTGATGTTGATGCCCGCGCTGGCGCAGACGCCCCGGCCGGTGGGCTGGTTCACCGGCACGGCGCACGGCAGCGGCCGCTGGCCGTCGGCGCAGTGGCCCGGGGACGCCGATGGCGACTACCGGAAGCAGTGCGAATACGCGCCCTGGTCCTCGATGGTCAATGTGTGCGGACTGCCGGCCATCACGGTTCCGGTGTATTGGACCGGCGGTGCCCCCGGGAGCGGACTGCCCATGGGAATCCAGCTGGTGGGCCCTCCGGGTTCTGAGGCCCTCCTGCTGCAGGTCGCGCGCCAACTGGGCTTCTAGGGGCAGGGCTTTTTGCTGTTGACCTTAACCTAACGGCGGCTTAACCCAGCCGTAACCTGGGCTACCCAAACTGGTAAAGCGCCATTACGTTTCCTCCACCCACCAAGCTCCACGAGGAGTTGTCCCGCATGAATGCTGAACCCAGCGCAAACGGCGCCGAAACTTACGCGGCGGCCCCCGATGGCCGGCCAGACCTGAGCAACACCAACGTCAGGGAGGACCTCGCCATGGCCGGCCGGTGCGCCCTGGTCCACCTGCCGACGGGCCGGACTTGCCTGCTCCCCCTCCGCCATCAAGGGCCCTGCGAGTTCCACCGCCCGCAGGAGGCACAGGACATCGTTAACGGCGGCTGACTCCCCGCGTGGCCTGCCACGCGGGCTGCATACCGATGCCGCGGTACCCATGTGGAGTTCGCCGGCGTATCGACTCCTGCGCCAATCAGGAGGACGATTAAAGGGCAGTCACCATGAGGAGGCCTGTATGTGCTACGCATCAAACAAGGACTTCGGATGGGGCGCCAGGAAGGAAACGACGCGCCGGCCCGAAGCCGAAACAAAACCCGAAACACCTGCGGAAACTCCAAAGGAGCCGGTCAAGGCACCGGATTTCACCTTCTGGGCGTTCCCCAACTGGCGAAGGTCCCCTGCACCGCGCACCCCCTCCGCCGAGCGGAACAAGGAGAGGGTCTGACGCCCGGGCTGTCATGACCCGGGCCGGAGTCGAAGGAGGGGTTCCCGGGCGGGTGCCCCTCCTTCGACAAAACACCCCGGGACACCTCCTCCGTCCGCGACTCTTGGCCGCACACCCCGTTACGCGCGTTGTGCTAACGCAACACTGGCGTCTATGGTTGCAAAATAAGCATGCTTATTATTCTGCGAAAGGAAACGGGCATGAGCGCAGGACAGTACACGCCAGGACCGGACCGCCTGCCGGAACGCGAGGCCACCACGCCGCCAGCAAACCCGGCCCAGCCGTCAGGGGACCGGGCCGCATCCCTCGGCGGCGCCCCGTCCTACCCAGCGCGGGAGCCCCGAACGCCGGCCACAGGAACCTCGGCCGCAGGAACCTCGGCCACGACCGCCCCGGGCGGCGCCACCCCGGAGCGCAAGGTCACCCGCGCCGGAGTCATCTGGGCAGCGGTAGTGGCTGCCTTGGCGCTCCTGATCCTGCTGATCGTTTTCATCCTGCAGAACCAGGAACAGGCCTTGGTGAAATTCCTGGGCTTCGAGGGCTCAGTCCCGCTTGGCATGGCTCTGTTCATCGCGGCCGTGACGGGCGGCGTGCTGGTGGCCGTTGCGGGCGGCGCGCGTATCCTCCAGCTCCGCTCCAACGCCCACAGGGCGCGGGTCCGGCAACGAAAGTAGCGGCCGGTCGCCGAGCCGCCCGCGTGGCTGCCGCCGTCGAGGTGGGTACCGACGTCCCAGCCTTACGCCGCCTCGCCTAGCGCGCGCCCAGCGTCGCGAACTTTCCGGCGCGGGCAGCCACCAGTTCCGGCACGGGAACTCCCGCCACAGTCGCCAGCTCATACTCAATCGCCTGTGCCATCCGGACGCAGAATTCGCGTGGCTCCAGGGAAGCATCACCGCGCTCGTCAACGATGTGGTCCACCAGCCCGTTCGCGTACAGCGCCGCGACGTTCACACCCTGCGCCTGGGCCATGGCGGGCGCGAATTCGGTGGTCCGGTGGACGATGGCGCTGGCTCCCTCCGGCGGCAGCGGCGACAGCCAGCTGTGCTGCGCGGCGATGGTCCTGTCCGCAGGCAGCAGCGCCAGCGCCCCTCCCCCGGCCCCCTGGCCAAGCAGCACGGAAACCGACGGTGACTCGAGTCCGATCAGTTCATGCAGCGAGCGCGCAATCTCGCCGGCAAGCCCGCCCTCCTCCGCTTCCTGCGAAAGGGCGGCACCGGCGGTATCGATGACAGTCAGCAGGGGAAGCCGCAGTTCCTCCGCCAGCTTCATCCCCCGCCGTGCTTCCCGCAATGACCCGGGACCCATGCCGGCGGCGTCTTTCCGCAGCGGGCGTGCGTGCCCCAGCACGATGCAGGACTGGGTGCCGAAGCGTGCAAGAGCCAGCAACAACCCGGGGTCCTTCTCGCCCTGCCCGGTTCCGTTCAAGGGAAGGGCATCGCCGGCGCCGAATTTCAGCAACTGGCGCAGGTCGGGCCGCCGCGGCCGCCGGGAGAGCCCGATGGACGTCCAGGCGTCCACGGACGATGGCCGGACGTTCAGGGTGTCGGGAGCCGCGGGGCGCGGCGGCAGCGGGGCCGCGGGAGCGAGGATGTCCAGCGCCCGGCCCACCAGATCGGCGAGGTCGCGGGGTTCCACCACGCCGTCGATCAACCCCTTGTTGAAGAGGTTTTCCGCCACCTGGACGTTCTCCGGGAACGCTTCGCCATACAGCGCCTGGTAGACGCGTGGGCCAAGGAATCCCAGCAGGGCCCCGGGTTCGGCCACGTTGATGTGCCCCAGGGATCCCCAGGACGCCATCACGCCGCCGGTGGTGGGGTGGCGCAGGTAGACCAGGTAGGGAAGCCCGGCCTGTCGGTGCGCGCGGACTGCGCCGGTGATCTTCACCATGGACAGGAACGCGAGCGTCCCTTCCTGCATCCGCGTGCCGCCTGACGCCGGACCGGCCAGCAGCGGGAGCCCTTCGGCAGTGGCGCGTTCGACGGCGGCAACAATCCTTTGCGCTGCCGCGTGGCCGATCGACCCGGCAAGGAACGAAAATTCGCTGACGATGAGTGCGACCCTCCGGCCGCGGATCAGCCCGGCGCCGGTGATCACTGATTCGTCGGCGCCGCTGCGCTCCCGCGCCTTGGCCAGGTCCCGGGCGTACTCTTCGGACAGCCCGGGCTGCTCCGGTTCCGCGTCCCAGGAAACGAACGAACCGGGGTCCACCACGGCTTCGAGCAACTCGGTGGCGTTCATGTGCCGCACCTTCTCTGCCGTCGCCACGCTACTTCGCCGCCGGAGCCGCGGGGGCCATGCCCAGCCATTCCCGGATGGCGGCGCCGTCCTCATTCAGCAGCGGCGGTGCGTCGTGCCCGGTCGGGGTGGTTTCCGCGGCGTCGCCGGGTGCGAAGAACCGCAGCGGCGGCCCCGGCAGGCTCACCTTTCCCAGCAGCGGATGGTCCACCTCCACCACCAGGCCCTGGGACGCCACCTGCTCCCAGGCGTACACCTCATCCAGTGAGCGGACCTTGCCGGCCGGGATCCCGGCGTCGTTCAGCTTCTGCAGCAGTTCCACCGCCCCGTACCCGGAGAAGGCGCGTTCGACGGCGGCAATCACCTCGCCGCGGTTCCGCACCCTTTCGGCGTTGCTGGCGAAACCGGGGGCGGCAGCGTCCAGGCCGAAGGCTGCCGCGAAGGACTGCCACAGTTTCTCACTGCCGACGCTGATCTGGACGCTGCCGTCCTTGCAGTTGAACAGGCCGTAGGGTGCGATGGACGGGTGGTGGTTTCCCTGGGCCTGCGGAACTTCGCCGGCAACGGTGGTCCGGGTTCCCTGGAAGGCGTGGACTCCGATCAGGGAAGCGAGCAGCGACGTGCGCACCACCTGGCCCCGGCCGGTCCGGTTCCGCTCCACCAGTGCCGCCAGGACGCCGAACGCCCCGTTCATGCCGGAGAGCAGGTCGGCGATGGGAACGCCCACGCGCTGCGGATCATCCGGTCCGGAGCCGGTGAGTGACATGAGTCCGGCTTCGCCCTGCAGGATCTGGTCGTAGCCGCTCCGCTGGGATTCGGGGCCGTCGTGGCCAAAGCCGGTGATGGACAGGATCACCAGGCGCGGGTTGAGTTCATGCATCGCCGCCGTTGAGAAGCCCAGCCGGTCCATGACGCCGGGCCGGAAGTTCTCGATCACCACATCGGCCCGCTCCAGCAGTCCGCGCAGCACCGCCTGCCCGTCTTCGCTCTTCAGGTCCAAACTGATGGATTCCTTGTTGCGGTTGCAGGACATGAAGTAGGTGGACTGCAGGTCATCCTCCGGGCCGACGAAGGGCGGGCCCCAGCCCCGGGTGTCGTCCCCCGTGCCGGGGTTCTCCACCTTGATGACGCGGGCACCGAGGTCCGCCAGCATCATGCCGGCGTGCGGTCCGGCCAGTGCCCGGCTGAGGTCGACGACGGTGTGCCCGGCCAGGGGGCCTTGGCGGTTCTCGGTGCTCATGTTCTGGTTTCCTTTCTAAAAACAGGCTGGACGGGGGCGGTGGCAGTTAGAGCCAGCCGGGGACCACCAGTGCCAGCCATGCCAGGACGGGTCCGGCCACGATGACGATTCCGCTGTAGCCGAGGATCCGCTTGTAGTACTGGTCCTTGTCCACGCCCTCCGGGGCGTTGGCCAGCACCAGTGCGCCGTTGGTGGAAAACGGCGAGACGTCAACGATCGTGGCGGAGACCGCCAGGGCGCAGATGACGCCCACGGCGCCGATTTCACCGGTGGACAGGAACGGGACGGCGAGCGGGATGAGCGCTGCCAGGATCGCGGTGGAGGAGGCGAAGGCGGACACCACGGCGCCGATGAAGCAGATGATGAGGGCCGCCAGCAGCGGCATTCCCATTCCGGCGACGCCGCTGGAGACGAATTTGATGGTGCCGGCCTCCTCAAGCACGCCGACGAAGGTCAGCATGCCGCAAATGAGCAGCACGGTGGACCAGCTGATCTTGTTGATGGCGCCCTTCTGAGCGGCCGGGGAGACCAGGGCCAGCACGATGGCGATGGTGATGGACACGAAGCCGACATCCATCTTGAAGCCGAGGGCCACCACGGCCAGCACGATCAGTCCGGCAATGGTGACAAGCTGGGGGATCCGTTCGGAACGTTCCTTGGTGGCGGCAATGCCGTCGCCTGCTGGGTCGCGGGGGCCGTACATGCCCGAGCCGAAGCCCTTGAAAGGAACGTCGCCGCCGGCCGCCTTGGCGCCGACGCTGACTGCCATGCGCGCCTCGGCCGCCTGCTCCACGAAGTGTCCCACCTTGGAGGACAGGAGGTTCTTGCCGCCCAGGACCACGAAGAGGACCAGCGCGATGACCAGGTTGAAGATGAAGCTGGACAGGAACAGGGCGGTGGGGCTGAACGCGAGGTCGGTCTTGGCCAGGATGCCGTTGACGGTGACGCCGTAGACGGCGATGGGCGAGAAGCCGCCGGCCTGTGCGCCGTGGATCACCATCATGCCCATCAGGAGCGGGCTGATCTTGTACTTGCCGGCAAAGCTCAGGGCGATGGGGGCAATGATGGCGACGGCGGCGGGAGACAGGGCGCCCACGGCCGTGATCACCGCGGTGATGGCGAACATGACCCAGGGGATGAGGGCAACGCGGCTGCCCACGAGCTTGACGGCTCCCCGGACCAGGAGGTCGATGGTGCCGTTGTTCTGCGCGATGGCGAAGAGGTAGGTGACGCCCACGATGGTGAGGAAGAGGCCGCCGGGGAAGTTGGCCAGGATCTCATTGGTGGACATGCCCAGCACCACGGCGCCGAGCAGGAAGGCGCCGACGAAGGCGAGCGCACCCATGTTGAGGGGCAGGACGGTGGCGAGCAGGAACATCGCCGCGAGGATGATGATGGATAGGACAGGAGCGGACATCGTTGGTCCTCCATTGAGGGGAAGAATGTGACGTGAGTTACTGGCTCACTGGACTAGCCTCTTAGACAGTGAGTCTATCTGTCAATAGATGAAGGCGGTATTCTGGACCGGTAGACCCAAGGGAGGGCTTTGTGGAGAAGACGGCACGGCTGGGGCTGGAACGCGTTGCGCGGCCACGGCTGTACGAGCAGCTGGTGGAACAGATCCTTGCCTACATCGAGTCCGCCCAGCTGAAGCCCGGCGACCTGCTGCCGGCCGAGCGCGACCTCGCCGAGCGGCTGGGCGTCTCCCGCGCCACTCTCGCCCAGGCACTGGTGGCCCTTGAGGTTCTGGGCGTCATTGACGTGCAGCACGGCACCGGAGCCGTGCTGGCCCGGAGGCCCAGCGTCGCCTCGGTGGTCAAGGGCCTGCGTGAGCACCAGAGCCGGCTGCCGGAAATCGTGGAAGCCCGCAGCACCCTGGAGGTGAAGCTTGCCGCCCTTGCCGCGGAACGCCGGACGGACCAGGACCTCGCCGCGATCGACAACGCCCTGGACGTCATGGCACAGGAAATCAGCGACGGCGACCGCGGCACCCACGGTGACGAACTCTTCCACCAGGCAATCACCGGCGCGGCGCACTCCTCGGTCCTGGCACAGCTGATGGCCTTCATCGCGGAGATGATCCTGGAAACAAGGATGGAGTCGCTGGGCCAGCCCGGCCGGCCGGAACAGTCACTGGCATCACACCGGAAAATCGCGGATGCCGTGCGTGCGCAGGACGCTGCGGCAGCGGCCGACGCCATGCTGGCGCACATCGAGCTCGTCTCCGACGTGGAGCTGCTCCGCTAGCAGCCGTGGGCCGGGCCGCCCCACGGCGACACGCCGGGCTGTCTGGTTTCCCGGACAGCCAGCGTGGGACAGCGGTGTTGCAGCGCCCTGAAACCCGGTGTGATGGACCCTACGTTTACATCACTGAGGAGTTTGGCCATGGCCGGAGGCAGTACCGCCGTAGAGGCACGTTCGATTGACATGATCCCGCCGGGTGAGCGCCACGGCCACCCGCGGGGCCAGTTCACCCTGTGGTTCGGCGCCAACGCGCAGATCACCGCCATCGTGGACGGCGCCCTGGCCGTGGTTTTCGGGGCGGATGCTTTCTGGGCCATCGTGGGACTGTTGGTGGGGAATGTGCTGGGCGGCGCCGTCATGGCCCTCCACTCTGCCCAGGGCCCCAAGCTGGGGCTGCCCCAGATGATTTCCAGCCGGGCGCAGTTCGGCGTGTACGGGGCCGTGATCCCGCTGGCACTGGTCATCCTGATGTACGTCGGATTCGCCTCCACCGGCACCGTCCTTTCGGGGCAGGCCATCAACCTCATGCTGGGAGTGGAGACGCCCGCCGTCGGAATCCTCATCTTCGGTGCGGCCACCGCCCTGCTGGCCATCCTGGGCTATAAGTACATCCACGCGCTGGGCCGCATCGCCACCGTGCTGGGCCTCGCCGGCTTCCTCTACCTGACGGTCGCCGTCGTCACCAGGTTCGACGTCACCCAGGTGCTGATGGTCAAGGGCTTCGAGTGGCCCACGTTCCTCACCGCCGTCGCCCTCGGCGCAGGCTGGCAGCTGACGTTCGGCCCGTACGTCGCCGACTACTCCCGCTACCTCCCGGCCCACACCTCCGAGCGCAAGACGTTCTGGTACACCTTCGCCGGCTCGGTGGGGGGCGCCCAGTGGGCCATGACCCTGGGCGCCCTGGCCGGAGGGCTGTCGGCCGCCAAGCTGGGCGGGGATTTCCTGAAGAACCAGGTGGGGTACATGGGCGACCTCGCCGGCGCCGGCCTGATCGCCGTCTTCATCTACCTGATGATCGTCACCGGCAAGCTGACAGTGAACTGCCTGAACGCCTATGGGGCCTTCATGTGCGGCGTGACCATCAGCACCGCGGTCAACCGCCGGGACACTGTCTCCAAAACCGTTCGGATCGCGTTCATCGTGGCGGTCATCGGTGCCAGCGTCCTCATCGCGCTGTTCGCCAGCAAGGACTTCCTGAACATGTTCAAGAACTTTGTGCTCCTGCTGCTGATGGTGTTCACGCCATGGTCCGTGATCAACCTCGTGGACTACTACAAGATCTCCCGCGACCGGCTGGACATCCCGGCCCTGTACAACCCGGACGGCCGCTACGGCCGCTGGAACGCCGCGGCCCTGGTCTCCTATGGAATCGGCGTCGTCATCCAGGTCCCGTTCCTGGCGCAGGCCCTGTATACCGGCCCGGTCACCAAGCTGCTGGGCGGGGCGGACATCTCCTGGCTCGTGGGGATCGTGGCCACCCTCGCCATCTACTACCCGTGGGCCAAGGTCACCAACCGGGCCCCGGCGGAATCGATCTACCCGGCGGGCAGGGTTGGGGAGCCGGCGGCCGTGGCAATAGAGGGGTAGGCAGGCAGCAGGGGGAATTTACGACGGCGGCCCGGGCATTAGGTGCCAGGACCGCGGTTTGCGCCGGGCCGGGGGCGGCCGGCACCCGCCGGTTAGAACGTGCCGGTGTTTGACCCGGCAGTGCCGGCGACGGCCACGCCAATAATGAACAACAGCCAGAGCGCTCCGTAGCCCAGCAGGCAAAGGTAACCCAGCACCAGGCCGGTGATGGACATCCCCTTGCCCGAGGGTTCACGGCGCAGGGCCAAATGGCCGGTGATGATGGCGGCGAACTGGGGCAGCAACAGCCAGCCCATGATCACCGAGGCGATGCCGCAGACCATGCTGGCGATGCTCAGCGTTTTGGGTTCCACCTGCTGGCCGTAGTAGGACGCCTGGCCGAAGTACTGGGGCTGGTTGTACTGCGGCTGGTTGTACTGGGCCTGGCCATACTGGGACTGGCCGTGACCGGCTCCCTGCCCATACTGGCCCGGTGGCTGGTACCCGGACCACGGCGGGCCGCCGGACTGGTTTTCGGGTCGCTGGTAATCGGGCCCCTGGGATGGCTGGTTGCTCATGGTTTCTCCCCTGCGAATCTGGTTACAGCCTACTTCAGTGCAGGACCAGCCGGACGGCCAGGACCACCATCAGGACGCCGATGGCGGCGTCGATCCACCGCCAGGTCCGGGGGCTGGAGAGCACCCGGGCCAGCGCCCGCGCCCCGTACCCGAGGGCCGTGAACCACAGGACGCTTCCGGCCACGGCGCCGGCGGCAAAGGTCCAGCGCAGCCCGGGGCCCTGCTGGTTGGCGAGGCTGCCCAGCAGCACCACGGTGTCCAGGTAGACATGTGGGTTGAGGAAGGTCAGGGCGGCCGTGGTGGCGATGACCGAGTTCCTGGACCTGGGCGACTGCTCCGTCAGCGCGGAAGGCCTCGCCGCTGCCAGGAAGGACCGCACCGCGAACCACAGCAAATAGGCGGCTCCGGCCCAGCGCAGGACTTCCAGCACCCCGGGGAAATGGGTGACAAGCGCTCCGATCCCCGCTGTTCCGCCCACGATCAGCAGCGCGTCACCGGCCATGCAGACGAGCACCACTGCGCCAATGTGCTCCCGGCGGATGCCCTGGCGCAGCACAAAGGCGTTCTGGGCGCCGATCGCCACGATCAGCGCCAGCCCGGTCAGCATTCCAGTTATTCCCGCGGTCCACATTCCATGACCATAGGATCGCAACCTACTGTAGACAAATCACAGATTGTCGGTTGTCCTTAGAATATCTTCATGAACCTTGAACACCTGAAGGCCCTCGTCGCGGTTGTCGACGAAGGAACGTTTGAGGCCGCGGCAGACCTGCTCCGCGTCACTCCGTCGGCCGTGAGCCAGCGCATCAAGGCGCTGGAAACCTCCGTGGGGCAGGTCCTGGTACGCCGCCGGGTTCCCTGTACCGCCACGGACGCGGGTGCGCTGCTGCTGCGGATGGGCCGCCAGGTGCAGTTACTCGAGGCCGAGACCTCGGCAGCACTGGGAACGGGTTCGACCTTGCGGGCCCCTCTGCCAGTGGCCGTGAACGCCGATTCGCTGGCCACGTGGTTCCTTCCGGTCCTGCACCAGGCCGCAGGCTGGGAGGACTCTGCACTGGACCTTCATGTTGAGGACCAGGGCTACAGCAGCCAACTGCTCCGCGACGGCGCAGTGATGGCCGCGGTGACCTCCGACCCTGTCCCGGTGAGCGGATGCCGCGTGGAGTTGCTGGGATCCATGCGCTACATCCCGGTGGCCGCTCCAGGGCTGCGCCGGCGCTTTTCCAGCCCAGGCGGGATGGACTGGGCGGCAATGCCGGTTATGAAATTCAATGCGAAGGACACCCTGCAGCAGCAGCTGCTGGCCGCGAAGAGCGTGCAGCAGGCTCCGCCCACGCATACCGTGCCCTCATCCCAGGGGTTCCTTGCAGCGGTCAGGGCAGGCCTGGGCTGGGGAATGATTCCGGAGCTCCAGCTCTCGGGCGAACTGGCGGACGGCGCCCTGGTCCGGTTGGAAGAGGCCGCCCACCAGGACGTTGCCCTCTACTGGCAGGCCTGGTCCCTCGATTCAAACCGGCTCGCGCGGATCGGCGCGGCGGTCCGCGAGGCCGCCATTGACCAACTGCGGCCCGGGACCCGGCAGGAGCCTAGCGGGCCAAGTAGGGCAGGAAATAGACGGCAAAAATAACGAAGGCCGCCAGCAGCGCCAGCTTGCCTGCGCTGGTCCCGCCGTGGTGCTGCGCCCTGGTGCTCCGGCCGTGGCGCCAATGCCCGGCCGGCGCGGCCGCATGCTGCCCTGCCTGGACGTCCCGTGGCGGCAGGGCCCGGCCTGCGGGGTGGCGGGATGCGCTGCGGGCCCTGGCTGCGTCCTTGGCTCCGGTTTTGCCTCCCGGGCTTGCGGCGGGACCGGCCGGGGGCAGGGCTCCCGCCGGGCGCACCACGGTTCCCGGACGCACGTTGCGCAGGGCAGTGATGCCGGGCTCCTGCTCGTGCGTGAGCTGCCGGCCCAGGTCCTCGTACAGGCCCACCACGGCCTGCTGGTCCAGTACCGCCGGCAGCGACTCGATGGCCGGGACCACCCGCTGCGAACCGGCCACGGCCACGTCCGAGTCGGTGATACCAAAAAGGTCGGGCTGGGCAGCCATGCAGATAAGTGGACGGACCAGCCTGCGGTGCGGCGGAGCCAGCACCGAGGCAACGGCAGCGCATTGGGCCAGGGCACCTTCGACGGCCTGGGTGCGCGCATAGCGGCCCTGCCAGAGCACGCCGGACGCCACCTGCACCTCGCCGGTCCAGTTCTTGGAATCCACCACCACCACGCCGCCCGGTCCCACCAGGACGTGGTCCAGGGTGGCCTTGGGCCTGCCCGGCCAATGGACATCGTGGAGCACGTACCAGCCGCGGGGAACCAGCTCGCTGAGCTTGTCGGCCACCGTCCGCTCCCCCACCGCGGCGGTATCCCATGCCTTGGTGGATTGATCGGCCTCATCCAGCCTGCGCTTCAGCCGCGCCACGCGCTCGGCAGCAAGCCTGGACTGCTCCGCTGCCCCGTCTCCTGCCCCCATTGGACGTCCCCGTTTCCTTGCCGGAACCGACTAAGGCGGCGGCCCGCCGTCGTCCGTTCCTTTCGGTGGAATTTCCTTGAAAGTAGCAGTGGGCGGAAGGGGCGGTATATAGGTACTTTCGCGGCTGTGTACTCAGTTGGACTACTTGGTTGGCGTACGTCACGGCAGGTCACAGCGTCCGGATTTTGGGCGGGTCGTTTTGACTCCTGCCAGCTTCTGGCATGCTGGAGCCATGGCTAGCCGCGCGGGTACAGTTGCCCAACCCCAGGACCTTGTTGACATCACTGCGCTCCTCGACGCGTATTACGACATCGCGCCGGACCTGGGTGATCCCGGCCAGCGCGTGGTGTTCGGAACGTCCGGGCACCGAGGGTCCAGTTTGAAGGCCTCCTTCAACGAGCAGCACATCGTGGCCATCACCCAGGCAATCGTGGAGTACCGGGCGGCCCAGGGCGTCACCGGTCCGCTGTTCCTGGCCAAGGACACCCACGCGCTGAGCGAGCCGGCACAGAACTCTGCCCTCGAGGTCCTCGCCGCCAACGGCGTCCAGGTCCTGGTGGATGCCCGGCACGGCTACACCCCCACCCCGGCCCTGAGCCACGCCATCCTCACCTACAACGGGAAGGCGGCGCCCGGCGCCCCGCAGGCTGACGGCATCGTGGTAACGCCCAGCCACAACCCGCCCGGCGACGGCGGCTTCAAGTACAACCCCCCGCACGGCGGTCCCGCCGACTCAGATGCCACAGGCTGGATCGCCAACCGCGCCAACGAGCTCCTGGAAAACGGCCTGCGGGGCGTGAAGCGGATTCCGCTGGCCGACGCACAATCGGCCGACACTACCGGCAAGTTCGACTTCCTCTCCAGCTACGTGGACGACCTTCCGTCCGTCCTGAACCTGGATGCCATCCGCGAGGCCGGCGTCCGGATCGGTGCCGACCCCATGGGCGGCGCCTCCGTTGACTACTGGGGCGAGATCGCCGAGCGCCACCACCTGGACCTCACCGTGGTGAACCCCACCGTCGACCCGCAGTGGGCGTTCATGACGCTGGACTGGGACGAAAAAATCCGCATGGACTGCTCCTCGCCGTCCGCCATGGCCTCGCTGATCCAGCGGATGTCGGCAGGCGGATCCTCCTTCGATATCGCCACCGGCAACGACGCCGACGCAGACCGCCACGGCATCGTCACCCCTGACGGCGGCCTGATGAATCCCAACCACTACCTCGCAGTGGCCATCGACTACCTGTACCGCAACCGCAGCGGCTGGAACCCGGCCTCGGTAGTGGGCAAGACCCTGGTGTCATCCTCCATCATCGACCGCGTGGCGCAGAGCCTGGGCCGCAAGCTCGTGGAGGTACCGGTGGGCTTCAAATGGTTCGTGCCCGGCCTGCTCTCGGGTGAAGGCGCGTTCGGCGGGGAGGAATCCGCAGGCGCTTCCTTCAACAAGCTGGACGGCAGCGTGTGGACCACGGACAAGGACGGCATCCTGCTGGCGCTGCTGGCGTCCGAGATCACCGCGGTCACGGGCAAGTCCCCGTCGCAGCTGTACAAGGGCCTGACCGACCAGTTCGGCGCCCCTGTCTACGCCCGGATCGACGCCGCCGCGACGCGTGAGCAGAAGGCAAAGCTGGGCAAGCTGTCCGCCGCTGACGTGACTGCCACCTCGTTGGCGGGCGAGGAGATCACCGCCAAACTCACCGAGGCACCCGGCAACGGCGCACCCATCGGCGGCCTGAAGGTGGTCACCGAGAACGCCTGGTTCGCGGCCCGGCCGTCCGGCACCGAGGACGTCTACAAGATCTACGCCGAGTCCTTCAAGGGCGAGGAGCACCTGAAGCAGGTCCAGGCAGAGGCCAAGGCGCTGGTGGACAGCGTCATCGCCTAGCTTCCACCCTCGCGGCGCCACAGCCGGAGGACGCGCCTGGTGGTGTGGTCGCCGTCGGGAGCCATGTCCACCAGGGCGACGCGGTCAAGCACGACGGCGTCGCCGGGGTGGAGGCGCTTGCCACCATGGTGTGAGACGTGGGGGCGGTATCCGGCGAGGGTGTGGGCCGGCGTCAGGATCCTGCCTCCCACGCCCACGACGACGTCAACCAGCTGCCCGTGCAGGGCCTGCAGGTCAGGCTGGGGCTGGATGAGGTTGACGGGAACGGATCCGTTGCGGCCGAAGGCGGCGTCCTCCCCCACGGTGAGCGCGGCGCCCAGCGCTGCGGCTGCCGGTGCATCAGCGAGCCCGGCGATGCGTTCGGCGACGTCCGCGCTGCCTGTTGCGGCGGCGTCGAACCCCACGTCAAACCGCACCAGCGTGATGTGCAGCGGCCAGTCGGTGCGTGGGAAGACCTGGCCTTCGGCCACGGGCTCCACGAAGGCCACAAAGATCAGGTTCCGCGTCGGCATGGCCCCAGTCTCCCACCACGGCCGCGTCCAGACGCCCCATCACCTCCCGCCCTTAAAACCCAAACGCCCCATCACCAGGTGATGGGGCGTTTGGAGAAAAGACGCAGGAAGTGATGGGGCGTCAGACGGTGCGGACGGCCTCACCGTAGGAGTACTTGGGCTTTGCGTCGCCCCAGGCTTCCTCACCGGGCTGGCCGATGTTGACCACCAGGAAGCTCTTCTGGTCGCCGGCCGGGAAGAAGGCGGCGTCAATCGCGGCGAAGTCGGCGCCGGTCATGGGACCTGCGGCGAAGCCAAGCGAGCGGACGGCCAGGATGAAGTAGCCGGCCTGCAGGTGGGCGTTGTTGTTGCCCGTGGCGGCCGCGAGTGCGGGGTCGGCGTCGTACATGGCCTTGGGGGCGTTGTAGCCGGGGAGGAAGTTGTCCCACTTGCCGGCCCAGTCGGTGTCGTAGCTGAGGATGGCCACGAGCGGTGCAGAGGCGGTCTTGGCCTGGTTGCCGCGGGACAGGGCGTCAACCAGGGTGGCACGGGCCTCGGCCGAGCGGACGTAGGTGACGCGCAGCGGCTGGGAGTTGAAGGCGGTGGGGCCGAACTTGGTGAGTTCGTAGATGGCCTGGGCCTGCTCCTCGGTCACCTCGCCGGTGAAGGAGTTGGCGGTGCGTGCCTGGGCGAAAATGGCGTCCACGGCTGCCGAATCGATAACCGCTTCTTCATGGGCAATGGTCATTGGCGTACCTTTCGCTGCGGGTCACCCGCCTTGCCGCGGTGGCCCCTGGTTGCTTTCCATAGTTGCAACTTCAACTGACCGTTGGCTCTTCCCGCATCAGGGGTGACCTTGGCCACAGCGGGTGCGCGCGGAAACTTGGCGGTATTCTGGACCGAGTTGATCTTCGCCCCCTCGCGGCACCCCCTGAAAGGCATTCCTTCCCATGAGCATGCTCGGAATCAAATGGAAGCTGCACGGCACCGGCAAAACCATCAAGCCCGGCCAGGTGGTGGCCCCCGATGAGCGCCTGGCGTGGCCCCTGACCATCGGCGTGGGCATGCAGCACGTGGTGGCCATGTTCGGCGCCACCTTCCTGGTTCCCATCATCACCGGGATGCCGCCCGCCACCACGCTGTTCTTCTCGGGCATCGGCACGCTGCTGTTCCTGGTGGTCACCAAGGGCCGGGTGCCCAGCTACCTGGGTTCGAGCTTTGCGTTCATCGCGCCCATCACGGCCTCGCAGGCGCAGTTCGGGATTCCCGGCGCGCTGGGCGGCGTCGTGCTGGCGGGAACCACACTTGCCCTGGTGGGTGCCGTGGTGCAGAAGTTCGGCGCCGGCTGGATCAACCGGCTGATGCCGCCGATCGTCACTGGGGCCATCGTTGCGTTGATCGGCCTGAACCTGGCTCCAGCGGCCAAACAGAACTTCGACGCCGCCCCCATCACCGCGCTGGTCACGCTTGTCACCATCATCCTGGTCAGCGTCCTGTTCCGCGGGATCCTGGGCAGGCTCAGCATCCTGGTGGGCGTGGTGGTTGGGTACCTTGTGGCCATGCTCCGGGGCGAGGTGAAGTACGACAAAATGGACGCCGCAGCCTGGGTCGGCCTGCCGCACTTCCAGACTCCCGAGTTCCACCTCGGCGTTTTGGGGCTGTTCGTCCCGGTGGTCCTGGTGCTGGTGGCGGAGAACATTGGCCATGTGAAGTCCGTGGCCGCCATGACGGGGCAGAACCTCGACGGCGTCTCCGGACGGGCGCTGATGGCCGACGGTGCCGCTACCGTCCTGGCCGGCTTTGGCGGCGGTTCGGGCACCACCACCTACGCGGAAAACATCGGCGTCATGGCGGCCACCAAGGTGTATTCGACGGCGGCCTATTGGGTGGCGGGGATGTTCGCCATCCTGCTCAGCTTCTCGCCGAAGTTCGGCGAACTGATCGCCACGGTCCCGGCAGGCGTGCTGGGCGGCGCAGCCACCATGCTGTACGGCATGATCGGCATCCTCGGCGTGAAGATCTGGGTCCAGAACAAGGTCAACTTTTCGAACCCCATCAACCTGACCACCGCCGCCGTCGCCCTGATCATCGGCATCGCTGACTACACCTGGACCATTGGGGACCTGAAGTTCACCGGCATCGCCCTCGGTTCCGCTGCCGCGCTGGTGATCTACCACGGCATGAAGACCATCGCGAAGGCGCGCGGAACAGTGGCCGAGCCCGAAACGGAGCAGGGCGTCCTGCCTCCCGCCGTGAAGTCGGCGCTGAACGCAGCCTCGAAGCGCGGCCCCAAGAAGCGCTGACCCCCTGTTCAGATTGCCCCTCCCGGCATCCCGTGTAGGTTGAAAAGACGTCAAGCACTACGTCTGGGGGATCAATGCTTGAGAGTTTCATGCGCCTGCCGAAATCGCCGCCGCCTGCAAACCACCGCCACGTCCAGCAGGCCGACCTGCCAGCAGAGCAGATCTACACCCTGGGTCCGGCACCTCGGAGCCGCGTGGCAGGATGCGTCCTCGCGGTCCTGCTCAGCGCCTGGATGCTGGCCGTGCCAATTGCCCTGATTGACCGGCTCAAGGATGCTCCAGGCCCGGGCGCCGGCTTCCTGACCGGGAGCATTATTACCTTCGCCGCGGTCACCGCGGGCCTCGGCGGTTTCCGCTTCTTCAACGCCAGAGACGTCCGAAGGCGTTTGTCCGGCGCCCTCATCGCGGCCCTGGTTGCAGCCGTCACCGCAGCGGCAGCTTCTGCGCTGCTCCCCGAATACGGCCTGCTGCTGGCCGTTCCGGGCCTGTTGGCTGGAGTGCCTGCGCTCGTCGCCCTGGTGGGGGACCACCGCAGGCACCGCGCTGCCGGTACCAGGAACTAGGCGGCCTGCCCCTGAGGCGCCGGTCCACCCGCCATACCGGGGTTCAGGCCGGCCGCGGGGTGGCCCGGCGGGAATGGCCCCGGACGGCCTTGGCCGAAGACCGGGCCGGGCTGCGGCCGCTTCGCCGCCAGCGCGTCGGCCTGATGGGGCCGCAGCTGCTTGAGCACCCACGGCATGAAGTACTGCCGCGCCCACACCAGGTCCTCGGCCCGGGCCTGCGTCCACCCGTGCGCCGGCAGCGGCCTGGGCTGCAACGGCTTGAGCGCATGCTCCACGCCCAGCGCATTCAGGGTTGCCACGGCCACGGCATGGTGGCCCAGCGGCGACAGATGCAGCCGGTCGGGGTCCCACATTGACGCGTGCTGAAGCTCCGGCAGGCACCACAGGTCAACCATGATGGCGTGGTGCCGGGCCCCGATGGTGTGCAGGTGCTCGTTGTAGATGGCCACGCGGCCGCGGATTTTGCCGAATACCGGCGTGTTGCCCCAGTCCGGGCCCGCAAACAGGAGCACGGTGGCACCGGTGGCTGCGAGCGTGCCGATGGCCTGGTCCAGCTTCCCGGCAAGCTTGTCGGGATCGCCGTGCCTGAAGATGATGTCGTTGCCACCGGCGGCAATGGCGACAAGGTCCGGCTTCAGGGACAGCGCCGCGGCCAGTTGCCCGTCGAGGATCTGCCGCAGCAGCAGTCCCCGGATGGCCAGGTTGGCGTACGCAAAGTCGGCACGGCCGGACGCCAGCTCCTCGGCCACGCGGTCCGCCCAACCCCGGAGCCCGCCCAGGCTGAGCGGTTCCGGGTCGCCGATTCCTTCGGTGTAGGAGTCTCCCAGGGCAACGAACCGGCGCCAGGGGTGGCTGTCCGGCCCGTCCGCGATGAAACGCAGCTCCTGCTTCTGGATGGTCATGCTGTCCTCCCTTCTGCGGGAGGCGGGGTTTCCGTCTTCGCCGCAGCGTTCCTGCGGGGTTGCTTTCCGGTTGGAAAGCCCCGCCCCGCCGCCGACGGACGCGGAAGCTCCGCGACGCCGTCGTACGCTTCCTGCCGCAACGCGGACGGCGGTGCGCCGTTCCGGTCCCGGCCGGCCCCCGGGGCCACGACATTCAGGGCCGCGTCCCGGAGGTCAAGCTCATGGTGCAGTGCCTGCGTCTGCAGGAAAAGCAGCGCGGCCTCCCTGCTGAGTCCGTATTCGCTGGTGAGGCTGCGCACGGCCAGGTCCACCAGGACCAGGGAGCTTTGGACGACGGCGAGGCCGGCTGTCGCTTCCGCCCTCTCGGCCATGCGGAACACGAGGCGAAGGGCCCTAGCCATCTGGCGCGCATAGCCCCGAACCCTGACCAGGTCGTCGCTGGTAAACGCGTGCGGCACGCCCGCGTAAAAGGTGACGGCGGCGCTCGTCCCGCCTTCGGCCATGATGGGCACCGAAAGCATCGACTTCACCCCGTGGCCCGACGCCGCACTCGCGTAACCGGGCCACCGCCGGTCACGGCTCAGATCCGATACCAGGACGAATGCCTCGGTGCGCATGGCCTCCATGACGGGCCCGTCGGCGAACGAGCACTGTTCCCGGTCCGCCTCCCGCGCCTGCTCCGTGCTGGCCGCAAGCGTGCGTCCCTGGCCCAGGCGGAAGAGCGTGGCGGCCCAGCCAATACCGCGGCGTTCACCCTTGATATCGCTCATGAAGTCATGGGTGACTTCCCGGAGGAAGGTTTCGACATCCTTGCTGTCGAAGACCGGCTCCGGGGTAACTGGAAGCAGCCCCCAGCCAACCTGCCCCGAAGGTTCAGCCGCCATGTTCCAGCCCTGTTCGAAGCGCTTCGGCCTACTACAAAACCTGGTTCCAAGAATACGTCCGAACCGGGGCCTGGCGGGAGTGGCGGCAGAAATAAGCCTAAAGAGGGGGAAATGGTTCGCTGATATGGTCCCCCTGTACGGCAACAGCTGCACCGCAGCACAGGCCCGGCCGGAGAGGAGCCCCGTTTGGACACCCGGAAGCTGAAGTATTTCCTGGCGGTGGTGGACCAAGGCGGGTTCAACCGCGCGGCCGAACACCTGTTGATCGCCCAGCCCTCGCTGTCGCAGACCATTGCAGGCCTGGAAAAGGAGCTGGGAGTTCCGTTGTTCCACCGGATAGGCCGCCGCGCCGTCCTCAGCGACGCAGGCAAGGAGCTGGTAGGGCCGGCGCGGCTGGTGATGCGGGACCTGGACGCCGCGCAATCCGCGGTTCAGGCATTGCGCGGCGTCCGCAGCGGGCAGCTGGACATTGTCACCATGCCCTCGCCCGGAATCGAACCCCTGACCTCGATGATCGCCGCGTTTACCCGGTCCTACCCGTCAGTCAGATTGAACGTGGAGGCAGCCTTCACGCCGGAGGAGGTCATCGAATCGGTGCGTAACGGCAGCACCGAGATCGGACTGGCCGGTGCTGCCACCGCCATCCGGGTGCCCGGGGTGGAAGTGCTTGCGCTGGAGCGCCAGCCGCTGATCCTGATCGTCAATCCGCAGGCAGACACCTTCGGCCCGGGAGAGGCCATCGCGCGGGAGGACCTGAACGGGCACCGGCTCATCGCCAGCCAGCGGGGATCCCTGATGCGCTGGCTGGTGGATGATGCCCTGGCGCGCGGAGTCAATGCCGAGATCGTCGTGGAAGTGGCCCACCGTACCTCGGTCCTGCCCCTCGTGCTGGCAGGGGTGGGGCACGCGGTGATGCCTTCCTCGTGGGCCCCCACCGCCGGGAAGGCCGGGCTGCGCACGCTCCTCATTGAGCCGGTTTCCCACCTGGAGGTGGCCATCCTGAGCCGCAAGGACGATCTCACGCCCGCGGCGCGGGCCTTCCTGCAGGTGGCCAAGGACCACGCCCAGTAAGCACCGGCGGCGATTGATAGGCGCAACCTATCTGGCGGATCGAATCTTGGTCTTGGACGCCCACCCCGCCGCGCCCGTCTACTTGAGGAGGAAGAAAACAGTGTGACCGGGGCGACACCCGCACACTGCCCGCACTCAACGAGGAGGTAGGCAAATGAGCGCCAACCAGACATTCAGCATCGCTTCAATCCCGGCCGACGGCGTGGGCAAGGAAGTGGTATCCGCCGGACGCCGCGTCCTGGACGCCCTGGCTGGAAACTCGAATGGAAAATTTGCGTTCGACTGGACCGAGTTCCCTTGGGGCAGCGAGTACTACGCCAGGACCGGCCAGATGATGGACCCCAAGGGCCTGGACGCCCTGAAGGACTTCGACGCCATCTACTTCGGCGCCGTCGGCTGGGAAAACGTCCCGGACCACATCAGCCTCTGGGGCCTGCGCCTGAACATCACCCAGAACTTCGACCAGTGGGCCAACATCCGCCCGGTGAAGTTCCTCCCCGGCGTGCAGTCCCCGCTCCGCAAGGCCGACACCACCGAACTGGACTGGGTGGTGGTCCGCGAGAACAGCGAGGGTGAATACGCCGGCCTCGGCGGCCGGAACCTCAGTGGGCGCGGCCCCGGCAACGAGGTGGCGCTGCAGACCGCGCTGTTCACCGAGAAGGGCTGCGAGCGCATCATGCGGTTCGCCTTCGACCTGGCCCGGACCCGGACCGTCAAGAAGGTTTCCTCGGTCACCAAGTCCAACGCGCAGCAGTACGGGATGGTCCTGTGGGACGAGGTCTTCCACCGCGTCGCCCTGGACTACCCGGATGTCCGGACCGAAAGCGTCCTGGTGGATGCCATGAGCGCCAAGTTCATCCTCAAGCCCGAGGACCTCTCCGTCGTCGTCGCCTCCAACCTGAACGCCGACATCCTCTCCGACCTCGGCTCGGCGCTGGCCGGCAGCCTGGGCCTGGCGGCCAGCGCCAACCTGAACCCGGAGCGCCGCTTCCCGTCAATGTTCGAACCCGTCCACGGCTCCGCACCGGACATCGCCGGCCAGGGCATCAGCAACCCGATCGGCGCGATCGCCAGCGCCGCCCTGATGCTGGACCACTTCGGCCTGCACGCGGAAGCCCGCCAGGTGGAAGCCGCCATCGAAGCGGCCACCGGCGCTGGCCACCTGACCCGCGATGTGGGGGGCAAGGCAAACACCGAGGACGTCACCGAAGCCATCATCAAGGCCCTGACGCTCACTCCGGCAGCGGTCTAGGCGCGCAGCAACCTCCGGCGCCGCCATCCGGTTGCCGATTCCAGGCACGGGGCGGCCGGTGAAGCAGTACCGCCGGCCGCCCCGTATCAACTTTCTTCAGAACATCCTCCAGCGACATTCCACAATGAGGTAGGAATCATGGACCACACCAGCACCGCCGCGGCTACAACAGCGGCCCCAAAAACCCGGTGGTACCGCCAGCTCTACTTTTGGGTACTGACGGCGATCGTCATCGGCATCCTGGTCGGCTGGCTTGCCCCGGCAACCGGTATCGCCATGGAACCGATCGGCACCACTTTCGTGAACGCGATGAAGATGCTCATCGGGCCCATCGTGTTCCTCACGATCGTCGGCGGCATCGCCAGCGTGGCGGACCTGAAGAAGGTGGGCATGACCGGGCTGAAGGCGCTGACCTACTTCCAGGTCGGCACCATCTGCGCCCTGGCATTCGGCCTGGTGGCCATCAACGTCTTCCGGCTCGGCGAAGGCGTGAACGCCGATCCCGGTGCCATCAAGACCTCGGACTCGGCCGCCAAGCTGATCGATGCGGGGCAGCACCAGGAATGGTGGCAGTTCATCACCAACATCATCCCCACCAGCGTGGTCCAGCCCTTCGTGGTTGGCGACATCCTGCAAATCATCTTCATTGCGGTGGTCTTCGGGATCGCCCTGAACGCCATGGGCAAGGTGGGCGCCCCGGTCCTGGACGGGGTGCAGCGACTGACCGGGGTCATGTTCAAGATCCTCGGCTTCATCATGAAGGCCGCGCCCCTGGGAGCCTTCGGCGCCATGGCCTTTGCCGTGGGCAAGTACGGCGTCTCATCGCTCACCAGCATGGGCGGCCTGATCGCCCTGTTCTACGCCACATCCATCCTGTTCGTCGTGGTGGTGCTCGGCTCGGTCATGGCGTTCCTGAAGCTGAACATCTTCAGCATGATCCGGCACCTCAAGGAGGAGTACATGCTCATCCTCGGCACCTCCACCGCCGAGCCCGCCCTTCCCGGCCTGATGCGCAAGCTTGAGAATGCCGGTGTCAAGAAGGAAACGGTCGGCCTGGTGGTCCCCACCGGCTACAGCTTCAACCTGGACGGCGCCGCCATCTACCTGTCTTTGGCCGCCCTCTACATTGCCCAGGCCACCAACACCCACCTGAGCATTGGCCAGCAGCTGGGCCTGCTCGCGGTCATGCTGCTCACCTCCAAGGGTGCGGCAGGAGTCGCCGGCGGCGGCTTCATCGCCCTCACCGCCACCCTGGCCACCATCGGCACCATCCCCGCCGCCGGAATCATGCTGATCTTCGGCATTGACAAGTTCATGTCCGAATGCCGGGCCCTGGTCAACTTCACGGGCAACGCCGTGGCCACCCTGTTCATCGCCTGGTGGGACCGCACCCTCGACGCCGACCGTGTGCGCCGCGTCTTCGCCGGCGAAGCCGTGGACCCGCTTCCCGTCACGGCGCCGGGCCACCTCGAGGCCACCGACGGTTCAGGCGCCCACCCCCACAAGGAGCCTGCCCTCCAGGAAGGCGCGACCGGCGTCGAGCCTTCCCTGCCTGCCCGCCACCCCGCCTACTCCGAAACGGCCTGACATGCCCGTCAACACCACCACGGTCCGTGCCCTGATCGCACCCGACAAATTCAAGGGCAGCCTCACCGCAGGCGAGGTGGCACAAGCCCTGGCGGCCGGGCTCCGGTCCACCGCCGGGGCCGCCGGGGCCATCGAATGCGAGCTGCTGCCGCTGGCCGACGGCGGGGACGGCAGCGTGGACGCCGCTGTCTCAGCCGGCTTCGCCCGGCACACCTGCTCCGTCACGGGCCCCACAGGGCAAAGGGTCCAGTCGTCCATCGCCTTCGACGGCGTCACAGCCGTCGTGGAAGTCGCCAACACCTGCGGGATCGCGCTCCTGGCGGACGGCTCCCTGGATGCCCTCAATGCATCCAGCCGCGGTTTCGGTGAGGCAGTCCGGTTCGCCCTGGGCCTGTCGCCCGCGCGGATCGTGCTGGCTCTGGGCGGGAGCGCCAGCACGGACGGCGGCATGGGAATGCTGTCCGCCCTGGGATACGCCTTCCTCGCAGCCGACGGCACGGTACTGCCGGGGACCGGCCATGCACTCGGCAGCATCCACGCCGTCCGCGGTTCCCTCCTGCCAGGCCTGGCAGGGACGGAACTGGTGGTCGCCAGCGACGTCTCCAACCCCCTGACCGGGCCAGCCGGGGCAGCGGCCGTCTTCGGGCCGCAAAAAGGCGCCGGCCCGGCGGATGTCGCGGCCCTCGACGCCGGGCTGGAACACTTCGTTGGCAGGATGGCGGACGCAGGGTTTGGGGCCGCGGCCAGCCTGGCACGGCATGACGGAGCCGGCAGCGCCGGGGGAATCGGATTCGCCTGCCTGCTCCTGGGCGCGCGCCAGGTCTCCGGAGCGGACTTCTTCCTGGACCTGCTGGACTTCGATGCCCGCAAGGCCGGCTGCGACGTCGTCATCACGGGCGAAGGCAGCATCGATGCGCAGACCCTCGCCGGCAAACTGCCCGCCGCGGTGGCCCGCCGCTCCGGCACCCGCACCCTCATCGCCGTGGCCGGCCGCTCCCTGCTCCCCCGGGAACGCTGGGCGGACCTGTCCCTGGCGCAGGTCTACGCCCTGGCTGACTACACCAGCCGGGATTCCGCCAAGGACCCTCTACTGTCCGCAGCCCTGCTCACCCGGATCGGCCGCGACATCGGCCGGCAGATCGGGCAAGGCATCCGCCAGCCCGGCACGTTTGTCCCTTCCGCCGGCTCCGCCGGGCAGTAGCATCGGGAGAGGGAACACCGAATACTCCCTGCTCGCTTGGGTACCTGACCTTGGGCAAGGGGTCTTGGAGCATCCATGCCAGCACGGAAACGAGCAACGGAAAGAGGAGCTTATGCGGGAGCCGGGCACCAGCGAGCGTACTTCGGAAGCGGATGATTCCGCGCAGGCCAGCGTGGAAGTGGAAGAGGACGCGGCGGAGCCGTCACCGGACCTTGAGGTCACGTTCGACGAGCAGTTCTTCGCGGCCCGCCCCAAGGCCCTGCGTCCCATCGCGCGCCGGCGGCAGTTCGTGGGCAGCCGGCCATCCTTCGAATTCGACGGGCGTAACGCGGCATACGTGGAGTGGCTGCGGAACCAGGCCATGCTCGGTGACGCGAACACGCTGGCACGGCAGCTGTCCGGCCAGGCCAGCATGTGGCAGAACTCGTACGCGCACCCCAACCCGCGGGCCGCCGTCGAACGCGCCTCCGTATGGTTCACCGCCTACCCGCTGTCCTTCATCACCCGGACCGGCCAGTCATTCCTGTCCGCCCTTGGCGACCCCGAAATGTGGAAGGCGTTCCGCGAGATCGGGATCCGCGGGATCCACACCGGGCCCGTGAAGCTCGCCGGCGGCATCAGCGGCTGGTCCCACACGCCCAGCGTGGACGGGCACTTTGACCGCATCAGCATGGCGATCGACCCCGTCTTCGGCACCGAAGAAGAGTTCCGCAGCATGTGCGAGGTGGCCGCGGAGCACGACGGCACCGTCATTGACGACATCGTCCCCGGCCACACCGGAAAGGGCGCGGACTTCCGCCTGGCCGAGATGAACTTCCGCGATTACCCGGGGATCTACCACATGGTGGACATTCCCGAGGAGGACTGGAACCTGCTCCCGGACGTCCCGGAAGGCGCAGACTCGGTCAACCTCAGCCCCGACTCGGAGCAGGCGCTGCAGAAGGCCGGCTACATCATCGGCCGGCTGCAGCGGGTCATCTTCTACGAGCCCGGCGTCAAGGAAACCAACTGGAGTGCCACGCGGCCCATCGTGGACACCACCGGCAAGACCCGCCGCTGGGTCTACCTGCACTACTTCAAGGCCGGCCAGCCCTCCATTAACTGGCTTGACCCAACGTTCGCCGGGATGCGCCTGGTGGTGGGCGACGCCCTGCACTCGCTGGTGGACCTTGGCACGGGGGCGCTGCGCCTCGACGCCAACGGCTTCCTGGGCGTGGAGAAGAGCGCCGAAGAGCAGCCCGGCTGGTCCGAAGGCCACCCGTTGTCCGAGGCCGCCAACCAGCTCATCGGCTCCATGATCCGCAAGGTGGGCGGATTCTCCTTCCAGGAGCTGAACCTGACCATCGATGACATCAAGGCAACCTCGGAGGCGGGCCCGGACCTCTCCTACGACTTCATCACCCGGCCGGCGTACCACTACGCGCTGGTCACCGCCGATACCGAGTTCCTGCGGCTGACCCTCCGCCTGTCAATGGAAATCGGGGTGGACCAGGCCTCACTGGTGCACGCTTTGCAGAACCATGACGAACTCACCTACGAGCTGCTGCACTTCGCCGCCGGCCACCGGGAGGAGATGTTCGAGCTTAACGGCGAGGAACTCACGGGCGCCCAGCTGGCCGAGAATGTGCAGCAGACCCTGCGGGACCGGCTCACCGGCGAGAATGCGCCCTACAACGCCGTGTTCACCACCAACGGCATCGCCTGCACCACGGTCAGCTTCATCATGGCCGCCCTGGGGATCAAGGACCCGGCCGCCGTCACCCCGGAGCAGGAGGCGCAGATCCGGGATGTGCACCTGCTCCTGGCCATGTACAACGCCCTGCAGCCCGGCGTCTTTGCCCTGTCCGGCTGGGACCTCACCGGCATCCTGGCACTGGACCGCAGCAGCGTGGGCGAGCTCACTTCACAGGGTGACACGCGCTGGATCAACCGCGGCGCCCACGACCTCATGGGAACCAGCCCGGACGCTACCAACTCATCGGCGGGAATGCCGAGGGCCCGCAGCCTGTACGGTTCACTGCCGGACCAGCTGCGGGACCAGGACTCATTCGCACGGCGGCTGCAGCGGATCCTCGCCGTGCGCGAGGAAAACGGGATCGCCACCGGCACCCTCCTGGACGTGCCCGACGTCTCCAACCGCGCCGCGCTGGTGCTGGTCAACCGGCTGAAGGACGGGGACCTGCAGGTCACCGCCCTGAACTTCTCCGGCCAGGACATCACCGGCAGCATCCAGTCCAACGAACTGCCGTCCGGCGCCAACGTCCAGGACCTGTTCAGTGGGGAGACCGTGGCGCAGGTGGACGACCTGCACAGCTTCTTCCTCGAGCTGCCTGCCTACGGCGGAACGGCCCTGCTGTTGACCGAGGCGCCCGAACCGGAGGCGGAGGCGTAAGAAGCCGCCGGATGGCGCCGGGCACCGCCCCGGCGCTACCCGGCGCTACCCGGCGATGGCGCCTGACAGCGTGGCTTCAATGATGGCAGGCGAGAGCACGTACTGGGTGACCAGCTGGCTTGCCCCGAGCACGGCGGCCTGGCTTCCGGCGCGGGAGACATTGATGCGCAGGTGGGAGGTGGCCAGTGGCGGCGAGCGCCGGTACACCACCTCGCGGATGCCGGCCACCAGGTGCTCTCCTGTTTCGCCCACGCTGCCGCCCACCACGATGACGGACGGATTGAGCAGGTTGACCACCGTGGCCAGTACCTCGCCGATGTCCCGGCCGGCCTGGCGCAGGGCCTGGATGGCCTGCAGGTTGCCGTCTGCGGCGAGCCGGAGCACGTCCGCGCCCCTGGCCACGTCCAGTCCCTGCTCCTTCAGGGAACGCACGACGGCGGGACCGGACGCCAGCGCCTCCAGGCACCCATAGTTTCCACAGGCGCAGAGGACATCCGCGCCCCGTCCCACCTGGACGTGGCCAAGGTCCCCCGCCGTGCCATTGGCCCCGCGCTGGAGTTGGCCGTTGCTGATAATGCCGGAACCGATGCCGGTGGCAACCTTCACGAAGAAGAAGTTGCTGTGTTCGGGCCAGTGCGCGGACTGCTCCCCGAGCGCCATGATGTTCACGTCGTTGTCCACCAGAACGTGGACGGGCAGGGACTGCTGGACGTAGCTGACCACGTCGAACCCGTCCCAGCCCGGCATGATGGGCGGCTTGACGGGCTTGCCGGTGTCATGTTCCACCGGCCCGGGCAGCCCGATGCCGATCCCGGCCAGTTCCGAAACGGTCCGTCCGGTGGACGCCAGCAGCTCCTTGCCCTGCGCCACCACCTGGTCCAGCACGGCTTCCGGCCCGTCGGCCACCTGCTGCGCCAGCCGGTGTTCGGCCAGGATGTTTCCGCCAAGATCCGTCAGGGCAACGATGACGTGCGTAGCGCCCACGTCCACGGCCAGCACCAGGCGGGCAGACGGGTTGAAGGCAAAGCGCGACGGCGGCCTGCCGCCGCTGGAGAGGGCTTCCCCTGCCGGGCCAACCAGGCCGGACAGCATAAGCGCATCGATCCGGGAGGCCACCGTGGAGCGGGCCAGCCCTGTGCTCAGGGCAAGCTCGGCGCGGGTGCGGGCCCTGCCGTCGCGGAGCAGTTGGAACAGGTCCCCGGCACGCGACAGGCTGCCGACGTCGGAGTCTTTTCCGGCCTGCCTGCCCGTCGTTGAAGTCATGTCTAAGTCATAACACTGTTACTTAGTGCTGTCACCACAGCAGAAGAATGACGCGAAACAAACAACTTTTGCTTGACGCGCGTCAAAAGTACATCTACGTTGTGATTCAGGGCACATTCGCGGTTTCGATGGCAACCATCCGCCGCGCTGATCCCTCCGGTACTCCAGAGTCCGCCTTACAAAGAGGTAATAGAACTTGTCCCACATCGAAGCGCCAGCAGAACGGCCCCTGGGCGTCGGCATCCTCGGCGCCGGGCCGGTCACCCAGGCCATCCACCTTCCGGCGCTGGCCCGGCTCCAGGACATCCTGGAAGTACGGCACATCATGGACGTGGACCCTGCGGTTGCCTCCTCGGTGGCAGCGCGCGTCGGTGCGGTCTCCAGCTCCGGCATGGACGAACTGCTGGGCGACCCCGGCGTGGACATCGTCGCCATCTGCAGCCCCCACCAGTTCCACGCGGACCAGGTCATCGCGGCGTGCCGCACCGGCAAGAAGGCGGTCCTCTGCGAGAAGCCCTTCGCCATGAACGGCGAGGAGGCAGCCAGGATCGCGGACGCCAGCGCCGCGACGGGCGTGCCGATCGTGGTGGGAGCCATGCACACCTTCGATCCCGGCTGGCTGGCGGCGGAACAGAACTGGGGTGACCTCCCGGAGCGCGTCCACACCCTTCGCTCCTCGATCGTCCTGCCGCCGAATGCCCGCTTCGAAGACTTTGCCACCGAAATCATCACCCGCCCCGCCGCGGGCAACCCCGATTACTCGGACATCGGGGTCATCAAGGCCTTGATGCAGGGCGGGATCATGGGCCTGGCCATCCACGACCTCCCCCTGGTGCGCCGGTTCACCCCGGACTTCGGCGACATCGAGGTGCTCCAGGCGCGGCACGTGCGGCCCTCCGGCTACGCGGTTTCGCTCCGGACCCCCACCCGCGTGATTGAACTGCGCGCAGTCATGAACAGCACCTGGAAGCCGGAGTGGACCTTCGAGGCCATCGCCGACGACTCTGCGCTCCACATCGACTTCACGCCGTCCTACGTCCAGGCCGGGTCCGCTGTGGCCACCTTCTCCCGCGACGGCCAGGCCACCAGCTACGGCCCCTACGGCCACAACGGCTACGAAGGCGAGTGGCGCCGCCTTGCCGAACTGGCCCGCGGAACCCGCCAGGCCCCCTCCGCCCAAACTTTGATCGATGACCTCACGTTTGCGCTTGCCATCTCCGAGGCCACCGTGCAGAACGTTGCCGCGGGACAAGCGGCCGCCGAAAAGGCAGGAGCCAACGCATGAGCGCCTACACAGTGGCAGCAACGCCCCGGGCCGGGGAAGCAGGGGCAGTAGCTTCGGCGGTTGCGTCCCTGCCGGCAACCTTCGGCCCCGCGGCGCAGGACCGCGCGGCTGACGTTGCAGTAATCGCCGGCGAAGCGGGCTGGACCACCGAGGCCGTCCGGGCCATCAGGTCCGGGTCGCGCGGCATCCTTGTGGTGGATCCCGTCCCGGAGGGAACCACGCAGCTGGCGGACGCCGCCCGGGCCGCCGGTGCCGCCGTCGTCCTCGATCTCCACTGGGCCTCCAACCCTGCGCTGATCAACGAAAGCGGCAATCCCGACGCCCGTGATGCCGTACGCGGCGGCCTGGGCACGGCGTCCCTGATGGACAGCGTGGCGACGGCGGCTCCGGGCACGGACATCCAGCGCCTCCTGGCGCGGCACTTTGCCGCCGTGCTGGCCGTCAGCGGACCGCTGTACGGCGCCGAAGTCCTCCGCAGCGATGCCAGCGGCTACACGGTCAGCGCACGCCTGGCCAACGGCGCACCGTTCACCGCGCAGGGCGTACTCACCGGCGCCCGCCCGGCCGGCGTCGACATCCACCTCTACACGGCCGACGGCGGGGTGGCCGTCCGGGTGCCGGAACCGGACGCCGCGTGGCCCGCCGAAGTCAGGGCCACCGGGGCCCACGGCGAACTTTTGCTTCCAACCCTGTACGAATCCGCCCACCGTGCGGCGTGGCGGCGGCTGAAGACCCATCTCAGCGCCGGCACCCTCCCGGCCGACCTGCCCGGGTTCGCCCGGCTGACCGACCTCTACGCAACCCTCGCTGCCACGTAACCAGCCCACCGATACGCAACCGAACAGCAGTCCAGTCCCACCTCCACTCTCAACGATGAGCAGGACCGCACCAACGGCGCACAGCGCAAGACGGTCCCGAAAGGACACACATCATGAACGCAACTCCCGAACAGCGCCGCTCCTTCTCACGGCGCGGCTTCCTGGGCCTGACGGCTGCCGCAGCCTCCGTACCCCTGCTCGCTGCCTGCGGCGGCGGCTCGGCATCGCAGGGAGGCGGCGGGGGCGGGGCCGGCGGCACCGTGAAGTTCTGGGACATGCCCTGGGCAACACCGGCCTACAACGATGCCGCCAAGGGCATCGCGGAAGGTTTCTCCGGTGCCAATGGCGCCAAGGCGAGCTACCAGATCATCCAGTGGAACAACTTCTACCAGACCTTCTCCTCCGCGATTGCCTCCAAGACGGGCCCGGCTGTGTCCACAGGCGGCGGCTTCCAGGCATTCCAGTTCGAGCAGCAGGGCCAGATCGCCTACGCGGACAAGGTGATCGAGAAGCTGAAGGCCAACGGCCAGTTCGATGACTTCCTGCCCGGCGTGCTGGACCCCTTCAAGTCGGACAAGGGCTACGTGGCGGTCCCGTGGCAGCTGGACATGCGCGTCTTCTGGTACCGCAAGTCCCTGTTCGAGAAAGCCAATGTTGCGCTCCCCACCGACTGGCCGTCGCTGCTGGAAGCGGGCAAGGCCCTAAAGAAGGTGGGCGCGTTCGGCTTCACCACCGGCGCAGGCGCGGGCAACAACTATGCCAACCACTCCATGATCATGATGATGGTCAACAACGGCGGCGGCGTCTGGAACAAGGACGGCGAGCTGGACCTGATGAATGACCGCAACGTCGAGGCCATGGAATTCGTCCTGGAGCTCGTCTCCAATGGCATCGTCGACCCGGCCGCGGTCAGCTACACCACGGACAACATGTCCGCCCAGTGGAAGGACGGCAAGGCCGGCTACGGCCTGTTCCAGGTGAACGTCCCGCAGCGCGTGGGCGACACCTCCGGCGACCTGCTGGTGGCTGACCCCATCAAGGGCCCGCACGGCGACAAGGCCACCATCGTCTTCCCGAACAACATCATGATGTACACCAACACACCGTCGCAGGACGCCTCGGAGGAGTTCCTGGTGTACTACCTGGGCCAGCTCAAGCAGCTGTGGCAGAAGAAGCTGATGTCCGCCCTCCCGGTCTTCAAGTCCATCACCGAGATTCCGGAATTCGCCAACGACCCCAACAACGTCAAGATCGTCAAGGACTGGCAGCCCATCGCCAAGACCTTCGCCGCCCAGGGCAGCAGGCTCAACGCCAACCTCGCCGCACTCGACGGCGGCCAGGCCCTGAACCAGTTCAGCCAGACCATCATCACCGGCAAGGCCGACGCCAAGACCGCCCTGCAGACCTTCCAGTCCGGCCTCGAGTCCGTCCTGAAGAAGTAAGCGCCCGCCATGTCCTCCACCACTGCACAATCCGGCCTCGCCCGGGCCCGCCGCGGGCTTGCCCCCGGCGGGTCCGGGGCCGCCCCCGGCAAACGCAAGAGCAAACTCTCGGCCCAGGCCACCAGGACCTTCTTCTGGCTCCTGCTCCCCTCCGTGGTCCTCCTTGTCCTGATCCACGGCTACCCGCTGATCTATGCCGCGGTCCAGGCGACGCACGACGGCGACCTGCTCCAGACCGGCAACTTCGTCGGCGTCCAGAACTTCACCACCGTCCTGACCTCGCCGGCGTTCTGGAAAGCCGCCCAGTTCACCCTCTGGTTCACCATCGTCGGCGTGTTCGGATCCTGGCTCGTGGGCCTGGGCCTCGCCCTGCTCCTGCGCACCAAGATCCCCGCCGGCAATACGTTCAAGGTCCTGCTGCTCCTGCCCTGGGTGGTGCCGATCGTGGTGTCCTCCACCGCCTGGAACTGGCTGGTGGCCACCCCGGACAGCCTGATCCCGTCGCTGTTCCGGAACCTCGGCCTGGGCACCCCGCTCTTCCTGGCCGACCCCACCCTGGCCTCCATCACCGTGATGGTCTTCAAAGTCTGGGTCAGCTTCCCGTTCATGATGATGATGATCTCGGCCGCCCTGGCGTCCGTGGACACCACCGTCTACGAAGCGGCCAGCATGGACGGCGCCAGCCGCTGGCAGCAATTCACCCAGATCACCCTGCCGTTGATCGCCCGCTCCACCTACATCAGCTGGATCCTGATGACCATCTTCTGCGTCAACGACTTCCCCACCATCTACCTGCTCACCGGCGGCGGCCCGGTCAACGCCACCACCTCCCTGGTGGTCCTGGCCTACCGCACCGTGTTCCAGGACTTCGCCACCGGCCCCGGCGTGGCCATCGCCTTCCTCATGACCATGACCCTGGTGGTCATCTCGGTCATCCTGTACCGCCAGATCCGAAAGTCGAGTGTCGAATAATGAGCGCAGCAGTCCACGCCCATCCCCAGTCCGGCCCGGCCCTCGGCGTCGGCCAGGCAGGCAACACCCGCCGGGTACTCTCCGAAGCCGGCCAACGCGGCCGCTGGTGGCGGTTCATCGCCATCCTCATCATCACCGCGATCGTGCTGGTGCCCATCATGGTCACCATCGTGCTCGCCTTCACCCCTGGCCCCAACAGCACCGCGACCGGCCTGACCTTCGAGAACCTCAGCAACGTCTTCTCCAAGACCCTTGCCGCCACGTGGCTGAAGAACAGCCTGGTCACCACCCTCTCCACCGTGGTGGTGTCGGTGGCGGTGGCCGCACCCGCCGGCTACGTCCTCTCCCGCGGCCGGTCCAAAGCCGTCTCCGGCTACTCCCTGCTCCTGTTCGTCATGCAGTCACTGCCCATCATCACCTCGGTGGTGCCGCTGTTCATCCTGTTCGCCGGGATGGGCCTGGTGGACAACCTCCTGGGCCTGACCATCATCTACGTCGGTTCCACCATGACGGTGGCCACCTGGATGATGGCCGCGTACTTCGACTCCATCCCCATCAGCCTCGAGGAAGCGTCCTGGATCGACGGCTGCTCCGTCTTCGGATCCTTCACCAAAGTGGTCCTCCGGAACTCCCTCCCCGGCGTCCTCTCCACCGCCATCTTCGCCTTCCTCCTGGCCTGGAACGACTACCTCGTGGCCATCGTCTTCCTCCGCTCCAACGAAATCTTCACCCTTCCCATGGGCGTGCAGTCGTTCTTCCAGCAAAACGCGACAGACTGGACCTCAGTCATGGCCTTGGCCGTGGTCATGATGCTCCCGCCCGTCATCGTGTTCGCCGCCCTGAACAAATACTTCAGCGTCGGTGGCATCGGCGGCTCCCTCGCGGGCCGCTGACCCCAACCCCAACGACCTCTACAAAACCGCTAAGGAAACCCATGTCCTACTCACTGCAGCTTTATACGCTCCGCAACGCCATCTCCGAGGACCTGCCCGGCACGATCAAGAAGGTTGCCGATATTGGCTACACCCAGGTTGAGCCCTACAACTTCGTGGCCACGGCCAAGGAACTCGGCGCAGCCCTGAAAGAGAACGGCCTCACCGCGCCGTCCGGCCACGCCCCGCTGATGAGCCAGGACCAGGACGAGATCTTCACCGCGGCCAAGGAACTGGGCATCAGCACGGTCATTGACCCGTTTCTGCCCGCCGAGCACTGGCAGAAGGCCGAAGACATCCAAGCCACCGCCGAAAAGCTCAACCAGGCTGCCAGGAAGGGGGCCGGGTACGGCATCCGGGTGGGCTACCACAACCACGCCTGGGAGCTGGAGTCCATCATAGACGGCCGCACCGCGCTGGAATACTTCGAATCCCTGCTGGACCCGGAACTCGTCCTCGAAGTGGACACGTACTGGGTAGCCGTTGGCGGCCAGGACCCGGTGGACATCCTGGCAAAGTTGGGTGACCGGGTGAAGTTCATCCACATCAAGGACGGCCCCCTCACCAGGGACAACAAGGCCCAGCAGCCGGCAGGCCAGGGCAAAGTGCCGGTCATGGACGTGATCGCCGCGGCCACGTCGCTGGAAGTGGGAGTCGTGGAATTCGACGACTACGCCGGTGACATCTTCGATGGCATCGCCCAGAGCCTTGCTTTCCTGAACAGCAACACCGCAGCCGAGGGGGCCAACGCATGAGCACCCCCGCAGCAAAATCTCCCCGCAAGGGCCCGGTGGGCGTCGGCGTGATCGGCGCCGGCGTGATCAGCAAGCAGTACCTGGACAACCTCACGGCGTTCCCGGACCTGAAGGTCCACGTCATCGCAGACCTCTTCGAGGAAGCCGCCGAGGCGCGGGCCAAGGAGTACGGCGTCCCCGAGTGGGGCGGGGTGGAGAAGGCCCTGAACCATCCCGACGTCGAAATCATCGTCAACCTCACCATCCCGGCAGCACACGTGGAGGTGGCCACCGCCGCCGTCAACGCAGGAAAGCACGTCTGGACCGAGAAGCCCTTCTCCCTGGACCGCGAGTCCGGGCTCGGCCTGCTCAAGACGGCGGACACCGCCGGTATCCGCCTGGGCTGTGCCCCGGACACCTTCCTCGGCGCCGGCATCCAGACCGCCCTGCGCCTGATCCAGCGCGGCGACATCGGCACCCCGCTGACGGCGATGACCACCTTCCAGACCCCCGGCCCGGAGTCCTGGCACCCCAACCCGGCCTTCCTCTTCCAGCACGGCGCCGGCCCGCTGTTCGACATGGGCCCGTACTACCTCACCACCCTGGTCCAGGCCTTCGGCTCCATCCGCAAGGTGGCCGCCGTCGGGTCCAAGGCCAAGGATGTCCGCGTGATCGGTTCCGGCCCCAAGGCGGGCGAGGAATTCACGGTCGAGGTGCCCACCCACGTCTCGGCCATGGCGCAGTTCGAGTCCGGCGCCTCCTCGCACAGCGTCTTCTCCTTCGAGTCCCCCCGGACCCGGATGGGCTTCGTGGAGATCACGGGCACCGAAGCGACCCTGTCGCTGCCGGATCCCAACTACTTCACCGGCGACATCAAGCTCTGGCGTGCCGGCGACGAGGACTGGACCACCGTTCCGGCCACCGGGCCCGCCAACGGCCGCGGCATGGGCGTCCTGGACATGGCACGGTCCATCCGCGCCGGCGTCCCGCACCGCGCCACCGGCGACCTGGCGTACCACGTGCTGGACACCATGGTTTCCATCAGTGAGTCCATCGACTCCGGCACGTTCATCGACGTCGAAAGCTCCGCCCCGGCATCCTCCGCCATCCCGGAGGACTGGGCTCCGGAAACCGCCACCCTCTGACAGGCAGCAGGAACGCATCATGAGCACACCCGCACACCCCTCCGATTCCACGCCCTCCCGTCCCCTGGGGGTGGCCGCGATCGGTTACGCCTTCATGGGCAAGGCGCATTCCAACGCCTGGCGGAATGTGGCCAGCTTCTTCGACGTCCCGGCCTTCGAGCAGAAGGTCCTCGTGGGCCGGGACGCGGACGCCGTGGCCGAGGCCGCTGCCAGGTACGGGTGGGCCGAATCGGCAACGGACTGGCGCACCGTGATCGAACGGGACGACATCGACATCGTAGATATCTGCGCCCCCGGCTGGATGCACGCGGAAATCGCGGTCGCCGCCCTGGCGGCGGGCAAGCACGTCCTGGTGGAAAAGCCCCTGGCCAACACCCTGGCCGAGGCCGAACTCATGACCGCCGCGGCGGCCAAGGCCCGGGCCAGGGGCGTGCAGTCGATGATCGGCTTTAACTACCGCCGGGTCCCGGCGCTGGCCCTGGCCAGGGAGCTGATCGCGGAAGGCCGGCTGGGCACGGTCCGGCACGTCCGCGCGGCGTACCTGCAGGACTGGCTCGCCGATGCCCAGGCGCCCATGACGTGGCGGCTGCGGAAGGAAACCGCCGGGTCAGGCGCGCTCGGGGACATCGCCTCCCACGCCATCGACCAGGTCCTGTTCCTCCTGGGCGGCGAGGTCAACGAGGTCACCGGCCGGCTCAACACCTTCGTGGACCGCCGCCCCGGCGAGAACGGCCTGGAGGACGTCACGGTCGACGACGCCGCCTGGGCCACGCTGTCCCTCGCCTCGGGGGCCATCGCCTCTGTCGAGGTTTCCCGGGTGGCCACAGGACGGAAGAACAGCCTCCAGATCGAGGTCTACGGCGACAAAGGCAGCCTGCTGTTCGACCTCGAAAACCTCAACGAACTGGGCTTCCTGGACGCCACCCTCCCCGTCCGTGAGCAGGGCTTCCGCCGCATCCTGGTCAACGAACCCGAGCACCCGTATCTGGAAGCCTGGTGGCCGCAGGGCCACATCATCGGCTGGGAACACACCTTCACCCACCAGGTCCGCGACTTCCTGCTGGCGGTCCGGGACGGAACCCAGCCGTCGCCGTCGTTCGAGGAAGGCCTGAACGTCCAGCACATCCTCAGTGCCGTGGAGGAATCCGCAGCCAACAAGAGCACGCTCACCGTCGTCCGCCGCTAGGGCGCCACCGCGCGCCAGCCCGCCACCAGCCAAGGAGATCCATGTCCCGCCCGTTCACCCTGTTTACCGGCCAGTGGGCCGACCTGCCCTTCGAGGAAGTCGCGAAACTGGCTTCCGGCTGGGGCTACGACGGCCTGGAAATCGCCGTCTCCGGAGACCACTTGGATGCCTGGCGCTGGGATGAACCCGGCTATGTCGACTCCAAACTGGAAATCCTTGACAAGTACAACCTCAAGGTCTGGGCCATCTCCAACCACCTCAAAGGCCAGGCCGTCTGCGATGACCCCATCGACTTCCGCCACCAGGCCATCGTCGGCTCCAAAGTCTGGGGCGACGGCGACCCCGAAGGCGTCCGCCAACGCGCCGCCGAGGAAATGAAACACACCGCCCGGCTGGCCAAGGCACTCGGAGTGGACACCGTGGTCGGGTTCACGGGCTCCGCCATCTGGCAGTACGTGGCCATGTTCCCGCCCGTCCCGGAAAAAGTCATCGACGCCGGCTACCAGGACTTCGCGGACCGCTGGAACCCCATCCTGGACGTCTTCGACGAACAAGGCGTCCGGTTCGCCCACGAAGTCCACCCCTCCGAGATCGCCTACGACTACTGGACCACCGTCCGCACCCTCGAAGCGATCGGCCACCGAGAAGCGTTCGGCCTGAACTGGGACCCCTCGCACATGATGTGGCAGGGCATCGACCCCGTCTCCTTCATCTGGGATTTCAAGGACCGGATCTACCACGTGGACTGCAAGGACACCAAGATCCGCCAGACCGGCCGCAACACCGTCCTTGGCTCCCACCTGCCCTGGGGCGACCCCCGCCGCGGCTGGGACTTCGTCTCCGCCGGCCGCGGCGACGTCCCCTGGGAAGCCTCCTTCCGGGCGCTGGCCGCCATCGGCTACGACGGCCCCATCAGCATCGAATGGGAAGACGCCGGGATGGACCGCCTCCACGGCGCACCCGAAGCCCTCGCCGCCCTGAAGAAGTACGACTTCCCGGCCTCCCAAACCAGCTTCGACGCGGCCTTCAGCAGCAAGGACTGACCCGGTGCGCGGGCTGTCGCCGGGGCAGCAGTGCGAGGTGTGGATCGCCTCAGCCACGGGAGCGTTGGACCTTGCATACTCCACGGGGAATATGCTTCTCGAGGCGCCCAACTGGTCCCTCGACGGATCATCGCTGATCCTCAACGGGGACGGCAAACTGTGGCGCCTGGGCCTGGCGGACGGGTCCCTCGCCGAGGTCCCGGTGACCGGCGTTCCTGCCCTGAACAACGACCACGTCCTGGCCCCGGACGGGAAAACGATCTACGTGTCCGCGGATGACGGGCACATCTACCGGGCGCCCCTTGCGGGCGGGCCAGCCACCAGGGTGACCGGCGACGACGGGTCCTTCCACTTCCTGCACGGCGTCAGCCCGGACGGCAGTGAGCTCGCTTATGTCGGAATCGAGGCGGGAGGCTTTACCCGGCCCGGCCGGCTGGTGACCATGCCGTCCGACGGCGGTGCCGCTGCCGCCGTCGACGTCGGGCCGGGCCACTGCGACGGTCCCGAGTACTCGCCCGACGGGAAATGGCTGTACCTGAACACGGAATCCTTCAGCACCGTTCCCGGCCACGCCCAGCTGGCCCGCGTCCGACCGGACGGCAGCCAATTCGAACAGCTCCTGGCGAGCGGCACGGTGGACTGGTTCCCGCATCTCTCCCCGGACGGCAGCCTGGCCAGCTACGTCCGCTTCCCCGCCGGAACGCAAGGCCACCCCGCGGACCTGCCGGTCGACGTCGTCCTTGTCGCCACGGACGACTGGGCCACCCCGCTGCAGACCTGGCCGGTCTCCGGCGGCCAGGGCACCCTCAACGTCAACAGCTGGTCGCCTGCCTCCGACCGCTTCGCCTGCGTGGCATACCCGGGGTCGGGAGCAGCCGGCAGCGGAGCTGAAGCCCGCCGCCACCCGGGCCACTAAGGCGCCTGGGCGGACCCGCGGTCCAGGACAACGTCGTACGCTTCCACCCGGCGGTCCGTTACCGTCGTAGGCGATTCCAGATGCACTGCCCCGGAGGGCAGGATGCCCGCGCCGCCATACCGCTCCATCACCTGCCATTGCGCCACCACGTCCTCCCCGGCGTGCCCGGCCGGAAGGCTGCTCCAAAAACGGAACCCACCGGCGTCGACCAGCAACTGCCTGCGGTAGAGCACGCAGCCACCAAGCCACGCCACGTGGTACGGCACCCACTCGCCCGGTTCCAGGGAAAGGTCAGCGCCGAGGTGGCTGAGGTTCGCCGCGTTGTGCAGCGGCCAGCGATCGAACCCCGGACCTTCCGGGCGGATCCGTTCGGGAGTCACCGGCCCGTCCCATGCCTCGAAGGGTGCCGTCTGATCGGGCCTGCGGTCAGCCAGGAAGGATAGACCCTGCGGCGCCATGCCCACGAAACCGCAGCCAAGCTCTTCCAGGGCCCGGCTCAGCACGTCCAGTGCGCCGGGTTCCAGCCAGACGTCGTCGTCCAGGAACAGGCACTGGCCGGCGGTGGACTGCTCCAGCAGGTACTGCCGGTGTTCGGCGAGCCCACGCCGCGGAAGGTGGCGCAGCAGCGTGACGGGGCGGCCCTGCGCCTCGAGTACCCGCACCATGGCTGCGGCGGCCGGGTGTTCCCAGGCTGGTTGGCCCGCTGACTGGTCGCTCACCACGACGGCGAACGCCGGGTCCTCCTGGCCGGCAAGTCCGGCGAGGGTGACGGCGAGCTCGGCCGGCCGGTTGCAGGTAGGCACCAGGACATCCACTGCCGCCCCATCCTGCTGGTCCGTGGGCCGCGCCCACTGCCCTGAAGATCTCCTGCCCATGGTCCACCTTCCTGGCATCGATATCGGGTCCGGCACGGGGCGCCCCCCGCTCCTGCCGGCGTGGTTTCGCGTGTTCCGTACCCAGCCGGACCCGATGTATGCGGGCACGGAAAGGCCCCGGTTACGGCTGCCGGCGGGGCAGCAGGAACCGGGGCCTGCGTGGAAAGCTGGCTTATCCGGCGTCGAAGCTTTCGTCGTCGTCATTGGGCGATTCTTCTTGCGGAAGGTCGTTGCCGCTGCCGTCCGGGATGCCCGTGGCTTCCTGGCCGGACTCCGAGGAGTTCGGCGCCGACCCCTGGGAATCGTCGTTGGACTCATCGATCTCCGCGGCACTGGACGGGAGGTCCATGTCGTGCGGGACCGGGTCCTGGCCCGTCCCGGACTGCGGTTCGTTGGTGTCCGCGCCCGCCGGCGAAGCACCGCCGGACTGCTGGGCGCCGCTGCTGGACTGCTGGCCGCCCTGAGTGCCCGCCGCTTCCTGCTCGGCGGTGGGGGTGCCGTAGCCGCCCGGGGCCGACTCGGGTTCAGCCTGCTGGTTTTCCTGCGTCATGCTTCCTCCTGTTGTGCGTTGCCGATGGTGCACGGGTAATAATCAGTAAACTTATCAAATGTGGGCACAGGCGCAACGGGCAGCCGCCTTTCTGGGTACGGGAGGAGTAGAAAGAAGACGTGGATCCCCGCCGCAGAGGAAGGAGCGCCGATGTCCGATGTTGAGGACTACACCGGCCGCACGGGCCGGAACGAGACCCGCGAGGAGCAGCTGGACCGCAACTGGGCCGAACTCCTCCAGGAGTTGCGCGTACTCCAGACCGGCGTGCAGATCCTTGCCGGTTTCCTGCTGACACTGCCATTCCAGCAGCGGTTCGAAAAGCTGGACGACTGGGAGGTTGGCCTCTACCTCGCCAACGTGGTGATTGCCGCCCTGACCACGGCCTTCATCCTCCTCCCGGTCAGCGTGCACCGGCGGCTCTTCCGGAAGCGGCTCAAGGAGACGCTGGTTTCCAGCGCCGACACCATCACCAAGATCGCACTCGGCGGCATTGCCCTGTTGAGCGCCGGAACCGCCGCCTTGGTCTTCGATGTCGCGGCAGGAAGGTCTGCCGGCGTCACGGCCGGCGGTGCACTGCTGGGCGTCATGGTAGTGATGCTGGTGTTCGTTCCCCTTCGCCTGAACAAGCGGGCCACCGGGAGGATCCTTCCGCCGGCAGGAAGCAAGGAGTGATGAATGCGCAAGTGGGCTAAAGAGCATGGACTGCTGATGGCCAACCTTGGCCTGTTCCTCGTGTTTTTCGTGGGAATGGTCCTCTCCGGCGCGGCGTCCTACAGCGAAGACCAGCAGGCCCACGGCGAGCCCGCCGTGTCCGTGCTCCAGTTCCTGGGCACGGGCGCGTTCGTCGAGGCCACCTTCGAGAACTGGGAATCGGAGTTCCTGCAGATGGGCATGTACGTGGTCCTCACGGTGTTCCTGTTCCAGAAGGGCTCATCCGAGTCCAAGCCCATGGGCAAGCGGGCACCGCAGGACCAGGACCCGCGGGACGCGCAGATCAGCAGTGCCACGCCGTGGCCCATCCGGCGCGGCGGGGTGGTGCTCAAGCTGTATGAGCACTCCTTGTCGATCCTGTTTTTCGTCCTGTTCCTTGCCTCATTCCTCCTGCACGCCGCCGGCGGCGTGGACGAGTACAACCAGGACCAGCAAAGCCACGGCCAGCCCGCCATCACCTTCCTGCAGTATCTGGGAACCAGCCGGTTCTGGTTCGAATCCTTCCAGAACTGGCAAAGCGAGTTCCTGGCCGTCGGGGTCCTGGTGGGGGCGTCGGTGTACCTCCGGGAAAGAGGGTCCCCGGAATCAAAGCCGGTTGCCGAACCAAATTCTGAAACCGGCGCCTGAGGCGCCCCTCCACGCCGCCGGTCAGGCGCCCTCGAGCACCTGGCTTGTTGCCCAGGCCAGGTACTTGCCGGCGTTTGCCACGGCGTCTTCGGGGCTGGATGCCACGTCCAGCAACTGCGCCGCGGCGACCACTCCGTGCCCGGCCAGGTCCTCGAACGTCACCAGGATCCTGCCGGCCACCACAATGACGGGAATGCCACGCTCCCGGGCCGCGTCCGCGAGCGCGATCGGCGCCTTGCCGGTCAGGGACTGGGAGTCCATGGACCCCTCGCCGGTAATCACCAGGTCCGCCTGGTCCAACTGGCCGGCCAGGCCGGTCAGCCCGGCCACCAGCGCAAAACCGCCTTCCAGCGAGGCATCAGTGAAGGCAAGGAACGACGCCGGGAAGCCGCCGGCGGCGCCCGCGCCGGGGACGTTCACGTCCCGGCCCGTAGCTTCGCGCAGCACCGACGCCCAGTTGCGCAGCCCGGCGTCGAGCATTTCCACTGCATCCTGGTCCGCACCCTTTTGCGGGGCGAAGACGTGCGCAGCCCCGGACGGCCCGTACAGCGGATTGCGGACGTCGACGGCGATGCGAAAGGTGGTGGCGGTCAGGCGCGGGTCCAGTCCCGTCGTGTCCAGGGTTGCGACGTCGCCCAGCGAACCGCCGCCCAGGGGCACCACATTGCCGGCCGCGTCCAGGGGTTTCAGGCCCAGGGCGCGGAGGGCGCCGCTGCCGCCGTCCGTCATGGCGGATCCGCCCAGGCCCAGGACGATCTCGGTGGCACCGGCGTCGAGGGCCGCGGCAATGAGCTGTCCGCAACCGTAGCTGTGGGCACGCAACGCATTCGCCGGGGTTGGTTCCATGTCCGCCAAGCCGGATGCCTGGGCGGTCTCGATCACGGCGGTGACCGTGCCGTCACCGCCCTTATGGATGGCCCACGCAGCCCCGAGCGGAGCGAGGATGGGGCCCACCACGGCGTTCAGCCGCTCCTCGTAGCCAGCCGCCACCGCAGCCTCCAGGGTGCCCTCGCCGCCGTCGGCAATGGGGAACTGGGTGGCGACGGCGTCCGGGTACACCCGGAGAGCTCCCTCGGCGATAAATGCGGCCGCCTCGGCTGCCGTCAGGGACCCCTTGAACTTATCCGGAGCAATGAGAATGCGCATGCGCTCCATCATGCCAGCAAGCGCTGGGAAAGCGCTTGCCTGATTCAGGATGCGGACTTCCAGTGTGCCGGGGCCGCCTACCCCTCACGCCATTCGTTGCCCCTGAGGTGCGAACCCGCCTGCGGACCCATCTGCAGCATTCCGCCATCGACCACCCAGGCAGCACCCGTTACATAGCTTGAGGCCGGCGAGGCGAGGAAGGCGATGACGTCGGCGATCTCCCTCGCGTGGCCCGGCCGGCCGAGTGGCACCCCCGGGCGCTCCGTCGTCGTCGGATCCTGGTCCTCCTGCCCCGTCATGGGGGTGGCGATCTCGCCCGGGGCCACCGTGTTGGCAGTAATGCCATACTGCCCCAGCTCCAGGGCCAGGGTCTTCATGAGGCCGCCCAGGCCATGCTTGGACGCGTCGTAGGCGGAGGAGCCAACGCGGGGCTGGAACTCATGGACGCTGGACACGGCCACCAGCCGCCCTCCCTTTCCTGCCGTGACCATTCGGCGCGCGGCGGACTGCAGGCAGGCAAAGGCCCCGTTGAGGTTCGTGTCCAGGATCCGCATCCACTCGTCGATTCCCATGTCCAGGAACCTGGTGTTCGCACCCGTGCCCGCGTTGTTCACGAAGACGTCCAGGCCCCCCAGTTCCCCGGCGAGATCATCAACGACGGCCGCCGCGGCACGGAATTCCCTCGTGTCCAGTTGCCGCACCACGGCCTTGCGCCCCAGGCCGCGGATTTCCTCGGCGGTTTCCTCGGCACCCGCCTTGTCCGTATGCCAGGTGACGCCCACGTCCATCCCGGCCCGGGCCAGCGCCACGGCTGTGGCCTTGCCGATGCCAGAGTCGGAAGCGGTGACGATTGCGGTGGTGGGTGTGAAGTTGCTGGTATCCGGCATGGCGGGGCCTTTCGGTGGGTCAGGCAGGGCGGCGGAGGTCGGGCTGGTAGGACTCGTCGTCACCGTCGGTGGAGGCTTCGGCCTCCCGGGGTGGGGGCGCCAGGTCCGGCCGTTCTTCCCGCACGGCCATGAGGGGCACCGCGAAGGTCACCACGGGCCGGCTGTCGGCGTCGTCAGCCGCCCTGATGGTCAGGCTCCTGGTGCCGGGCGGCACGGAGGGCGCGAAAACCTGCAGGTTGCGCGTGCCAACCGTGGCGGAGTCCTGCAGCGCGTATTTGGTACCGAAGTGGTCCTGGAGCATCAGCCGGGGTTCCGGCGAGTCCCCTGAGGGAAGGTGGATGTTTACCACCAGGCCCGAGGCCCAGACTTCCACGGACAGGATGGTGAATTCGGTGGCTGACGTGACGTGCCGCCCGTAGGTGGGAGGCAGCAGCATCCGGCGAAGGTCTCCGGATGGGATGAGGTTGCTCATGATCGTTCCTGTGGGTCTTGCGCTGGCGGCCGGCCGGGGCGCCGGGGGGTGTCCGGCGCCGCCAGAACGCTGGGGCGCGGTTGCGGCTCGGGCGCTTTTCCGGCTGGGGTCTTCCAGCCCGGAAGAAGTTGGAGGGGCGCCGTCGCTGCGCTGTTCCTGGTTGATGAAATTCAATTCAGTTCCGGGAGCCGAAGGTGTCCAACCATTCCTCCCAGCCGGCGTGGCCATCCTTTCCCCCGGACAACTAGTAAGTCTACTTACCAGCAAGCCTCCGGTTCGCGTCCCTGTCAAGGGGAGGGGAGGGATCTTTTCGTGCCGGCTGCGGGCATTGCGGCATTTCCGTACCCGACGGCCCGGGGACGTGGGTGGCCGGGCTACCGGCGGGGGCGGACCACTGCGTAGTACCCCGGCACCCGGTCCTGGCCGGGTACGCCGGTCACGGGGTTGGTTTCGATCGCCGTATGGCCGTCTTCCAGGAGTTCCCAGGCCGACGCCGGGAACGCACGTTCCCGCTCTTCGGGACCAAAGTGCCCTGGCATGGGCAGTCCCCGGATGGCCAGTTCCAGCGGCGCCGGGATGCCCCGGGTGGTTGCCCCAAGGTGGGACACATACTCCACCGGGTTCCCCTGGAAGTTGGTCTCCGCCATGAAGACGGTGCCGCGGCGGCCCGCCAGGAGCCGGAGGTTCTCGACGAGGGCCACCTGATGGGCCGGGGCCAGGACGTGCAGGACGCCGCGGATGAAGGCGTTGGCGCCGTCACCGCCCGCGTTGATGGACTCCGCCAGGGCCGCCCCGGCCCCTTCCGCCGTCATGTCGCGTGCTTCAAAGGCCGTGTTGCAGTGTCCGGCGGACTCCGCCCGGGCCCTGGCAACGGCGTGCGGGGAGACATCCACCCCCACCACGCGCGGAAAGACCTCCGCCAGCGCACGGGTAAAGCTGCCATGGCCGCAGCCGGTGTCCACAACGGGAAGGGCGGGGTCCAGGTACTGCAGGAGACTGTCCTTGTAGCCCAGGAACTCGTGGTCGCTCCCCGAATCCCACAGGACCTCCCCGCCCGGTCCGGTGGCCGTGATGCGTGCCCAATATGCGTCCCACGCTTTATGCCTGTCCTTCGGCGCGCCCCTGGACAACCTGACCAGCTTGGGGATCATCAGGTACTTCTGCAGGACGGACCGCGGCGACTTCGTTGGGGAGGACACGGCTCAAATATATGTTCCCTGCCCGGGAGCCGGCGTTGCTTCAGCCACATTACGGCGCGCCTTTCCCGACGCGGCACGGTATGCGGCGTGCAACGCCGGGGCCTCGCGCTCTGGACCGGCGCGGCCCGCGTCCCCCTAGAATGTACTCAACTGGGAGGAAGGGATCACTGTGACGGCTGTGCCGAGTGGCGTGCACCTGGCCCGTACCGCCGTTGTCGCTGATCCCAACGCCCGCCGGCTGGCCCGCAATGCCCAGGCGCTGCGTGATGCCGGGTACGGCGTCCTGGAGGCCTCCGACGCCGCCGGCCTGGCCGCCCTGCTGGACGCGGGCCAGCCCTCCGTCGTCGTGGCCGATGCGCTCCTGGCCTCTGTCCAGTCCGCGGCGCCCGTCCTGGTCATGGTGGATCTGGACAATCCGCAGGAGATCGCGGCGGCCACCCGGGCCGGCATCCACGACTGCATCACCAAACCGCCGGAGCCCAAAGAGCTGGTGCACCGCGCCTCCGTCCTCATCGAGCAGGTCACCCGGCGGCGTTCCTCCCGGCAGGTGGCCGAGGGCCTCCGCGAGCAGCTGCGCGAGGTTTCTGCCGCAGTACGCGCCACCAACGATCCCCAGGAGATCGCCAACCACGTGATCTCCGGCTTCGGCCGGACCTTCAAGGCCGACCATGTGGTCCTTTCCACCTTCGAGGACCCCCGCGTCCCGGTAATCACTGCCAAATGGCACAGGCAGGGACTGGTGGAGCTGCCCGAGGGCGCACTTCCCGGCGAGGACGAGGCGCGGGCCGCGGCAGATGCCCTGTGGGCCGGCGCAGAAACACTCTCCGCGGATGGAACGGAACCCGAGTCCCGTGCCACGGAAAAGCCCGCCCGGGCCATCGCCGGAGCAGCCTCCACGCTGGCGGTGCCCATCGGAGAAGGCAACTCTTCCCTGGGCATCATCTGGATCGCCATGATGGACCGGCCCCGGACCTGGTCCAGCGCCGAGCTGGGGCTGATCCAGCACGTGGCCGGCAACGCCGCCTACGGGCTCATCCAAAGCCACCTGATCAGCAGCCAGCAGCAGGTGGTCAAGCAGCTGCGGGACCTCGACAAAGCGAAGACGGATTTCCTGGCCACGGTGAACCACGAGCTGCGCACCCCGCTGACCTCGATCATGGCGTACCTGGACATGATCCAGGAGAGCACCGAGCACCCGGTGTCCAGGGAAGTCCACCAAATGCTGGACATCGTGGTCCGCAACACCGAACGGCTCCGGACACTCATCGAGGACATGCTCAGCGTCTCCCGCGGCGGCCTGGACACCACCGAAATGCACCTGGCGCCGGTGCGCCTGGGACGCACCCTGGACCTGGTGGCCGCGGCGCTCCGGCCGCTGGCGACACTCCAGAACGTCACCATCGACGTGGACCCGGTTCCGGAGGACCCGGAGATCCTGGCCGACGAGGTGCAGCTGCAGCAGGTATTCACCAACCTCGTGTCGAATGCCATCAAATTCACGCCCAGCGGCGGCCGGATCGAGGTGGGCAGCGAATCCCTCGCCGCGGCGGACGGCTCCAAGTGGGCCACCGTGCGGATTGCCGATACCGGCATAGGCATCTCGGGTGACGAAATCGACCATGTGTTCACCAGGTTCTACCGGGCTTCGAACGCGATGAACGGCGCCATCCCTGGAACAGGGCTGGGCCTTGCAATCTCCAAGGACATCGTGGACCGCCACGGCGGCCGGATCGACGTCGCCTCCACGCTGGGCATCGGGACCACCGTCACCGTCAGCCTCCCCCTCGGCACTGACCGCGCCCAGGCCAATTAGGCGTCAAAGGAGGACTGGCCATGTTTGCCAATGACGACCCCCGGCTCTCCCAGCTGCTCGAAGGCATCGTCAAGCTTGCCTCAGGCGACCTCACGTCCCGGATAGAGGTCTCACCGGCCCGGGACGAACTCGATGCGATCATCATGGGCACCAACCTGCTGGCCGAGGACCTGCAGGTCATCTACGAGGAACTCGAGCAGCGGGTCCAGGTCCGGACCCAGCTCCTGCACGAGGCGCACCTCGAGATGCAGAAGATGGCCATGCAGGACCCGCTGACCGGGCTGGCCAACAGGTCTGCCCTCCTTGAGTCCCTCCGCACCGCACTGGAAGCTCCGGCCACGGCGGACGCCGAGCGCGTGCAGGAGGGGCCGGCCATCCTGCTGATGGACTTGGACGCGTTCAAGTCCATCAACGACAGCCTGGGGCACACCGCCGGCGACCAGGTCCTGATGACCGTGGGCGAAAGGCTGCGGAACGCGGTGCGGGCGTCCGACGTCGTCGCCCGCCTGGGCGGTGACGAATTCGCCATTGTCATGCCGTCGGCGTCGGCAGACCAGGCAGCCATCGTGGCGCACCGCATCCTGGCGTCCCTGAACGATCCCATTGAGCTCCCCGGCCGGAGCGTGCGCTGCGGTGCCAGCATCGGCCTCAGCGTCGGCAGCGAGGGCCAAAGCCCGGAGGACATGCTGATGGAGGCGGACGTCGCCATGTACGCCTCCAAAGCCGAAGGCCAAAACAAGCTGCACCGGTTCGAGCCGGCGCTGCTGCTGATGCGCAGGCTCCGCAGCCAGCTGGTGGATGACCTGCGCGCCGCCATCAAGAACGATGCCCTGACGCTCCACTACCAGCCTGTGGTGGAGCTTGGCACCGGCCGGATCGAGGGCGTGGAGGCGCTGGTCCGGTGGAACCACCCCACCCGGGGCTTCATCATGCCGGACGAATTCATCCCCCTCGCCGAGGAGGCAGGCCTGATCTCGGAACTGGGCCTCTGGGTCCTCAAGGCCGCCGTCAGGCAGCTGCGGGCCTGGATTGATGCCTCCCTGGTGGACAGCAGGTTCTCCGTTCGCATCAACATCTCCGCCACCGACCTGCAGAGCCTTCAGTTCATCGAGGACGTGCGCAACACCCTCAAGGAGACCGGCGTCAGGCCCGAACAGGTTGTCCTGGAGCTGACCGAAGTGGCAATCGTCAAAGGCAATGAGCTGGACCGGTATTCGCTGGGAGGGCTCCGCGGCCTGGGCGTGGGCATCGAAATCGACGACTTCGGGACCGGCTACTCTTCCATCAGCTACCTTCGCCGGCTGCCGGTGGACCGGGTCAAGGTGGACCGGTCGCTGATCACCGGGCTCGAGAGCGATCCCAACCAGCCCGCCCTGGTGGCGGCCGTCCTGCAACTGGTGCGGGCATGCGGGCTCGAAGCTGTGTGGGAGGGCGTGGAAACGGCGGACCAGGCCGAGATACTGCGCGGCCTGGGCTGCCGCAGCGCCCAGGGTTACTACTTCAGCCGCCCCGTTCCCCCGGAACAGATTCCGGAACTGCTGGCTGACCAGCAGGAAAGCGCTAACCAGTAACGCAAAAACTACTGCGCTTTTCCGGCCGCCGTTATACGATCAGCGTGCGGTGTCTGCTTTTTCGCCGCCTCGAAAATCAGGTTGGCAGCACCGTTCTTTTATAAGGCGTTTGGACATTTGAAAATTTTTGGGCCATCGGGTCATTACTTCGTCAACTGGGGGCGTTGCTAATGTCGGTTCGGGTACAGGCATGGGGAATTATCGCCGCCGTGCTGGCGGATACGGATCCTGCGGGAGCCGCGGTCCGGCAGCGGCTGAGCAACAGCCTCGATGAGAATCCCGGCGTGCCCGAGCGGGCCCTGCTGGAGTATCTCCTCGAGACCCGGCGCAGCGACGCCAACATGGTGGAAACCCTGGATACTGCAAGGGAGATGCGCCTCACGCCGCCGGCGCTTCCGCCTCATTTCGCGGAACAGCTTGACGCGATCCGCAGTACCTCCCGGATCAGCGCGCTGCTCGAAAACCAGATGCTGATGACCGCATTCCAGCCGATCTACGGGCTGGCAGGAAAAGCGGTGGTGGGCGCCGAAGCGCTCTCCCGGTTCGTCAGCGATGACGGCGCGGCCGCCGAATTGTGGTTTGCCGAGGCCGCCGCCGTGGGCCTGGGTGCCAACCTGGAGTTCTCGGCCCTGGGATCCGCAGCGGCGGCCGCGCGGGACCTGCCCGGGAACCTGTACGTGTCCCTCAACATTTCGCCCACGTCCTGCATGGATCCGCGGCTGCCGGAACTGTTCGACCACATCGATCTTCCCATCCACCGGGTGGTCCTGGAACTGACCGAGGACATTCCGGAAGAGGAGTACCTGCAGTTCCTGTCCGCCATCAATCCGCTGCGGGAAAAAGGGCTGCGCATCGCGGTCGATGACACCCACACGGGAGCTGGCGCGCTGAGCCGCATGATCCACCTGAAGCCCGACTTCCTCAAGGTGGGCCGGAACGTGATCGGCGACGTCGACAAGGACGGACTGCAGCGGGCACTGGCTGCCTGCCTGGTGGACTTCACGGACCAGATCGGCATCATCCTGGTGGCCGAGGGCATCGAAACCGTGGGTGAGCTCAAGGTCCTCACCGAGCTGGGCATCAGTGCCGGGCAGGGGTACCTGCTGGGCCGGCCGTCGGTGCGGCCAAAGGACTGGGCCAGCTGGAATACGCGCCTCGACGTGGACGGACTGGAGCGCCAGCTGGCGGGCCAGTCGGAACCACGGGCCGTTCCCCGGCGCGCTGAGTCTTCCTGAAACCACTTCAGGGCAGGTGGGGCAGCGGGCGTTAGGCCCACCGCCCCACTGACGGTCCGGGCCTTATTCGGAGTGGCCCTGGTCCCTGCTCATCTGGCCCTCCGCCGGCGGCGTCTCTCCCGGCGGCACTCCCCCGCAAATGCGATGGAGGCCGGGCAGCAGAAGGCACCCACCGAACAGGACCGGGCCTAGCCGGCGGACGCCGGCGGCCCATCATCCCCGGTGGGCCACTGGCCGCGGGCGCGCAGCACGTCGCGGAGCAGGTCCGCCCGGTCCGTCACAATGCCGTCCACGCCCAGCTGGAGAAGGCGGTGCATTTCGCCCGCATCGTTGATGGTCCACACGTGCACCACCAGGTCCAGGTCATGCGCGCGCCGGATGAAGCCCGGGGTGACAACGGGAACCCGCCCGTAGCGGACGGGCACCTGCAAGGCGTGCACGTCCCGGAGGACCCTGCGCATCAGCCGGTGGAATACCGGCCGGGGAAGTATGGGACCCAGCAGTGTGAACAAGGCATTCGAGGCCACCCCGGCGGAGGAGGCCACCGGCTGGCTGAGCAGCTTGAGTACCGCCCGCCGCCGCCGGTCCGAGAAACTTGTGACCAGCACGCGGTGGTGTACCTGGTGCCGCTCGATCGCGGCAGCAGTGCTCCGGACTGAACTCCAGTCCTTCACGTCCAGGTTCAGCCGCGCGTCAGGAAGCTGGGAAACCAGTTCCTCGAATGTGGGGATGGGTTCCCGGCCGTTGATCCGGGCCTTGGCCACGTCCGCAGCGGGGAGTTCAGCCACCCTGCCCTTGCCGTCGGTGACGCGGTCCAGGGTTTCGTCATGGAACAGCAGCAGCACGCCGTCCGCGGTGGTGTGCACGTCCGTTTCGAGGTACCGGAAACCGAGTTCGACGCCGGCGCGGAACGCGGCCATCGAGTTTTCCAGGCCCTCAGCCGAGAATCCCCGGTGTGCCATCCCGATGGGAAGCTGCCGCCCGGCGTCGTCCGGGTGCTCAAAGAAAGGCAGGCTCACACTGCGAGCCTACCTCCAGTGTTCACGGGTGGAACCCGCCGTCAGTCCAGGCAGCCCGTCTCGCCGCAGGGAACGATGTCCACGCCATCGCCGCAGTGCAGCAGGGTCCGCCCGCGGCCGGCGTCCAGGTGGACCCAGACCGCGGTGTGGTCCGCCGTGATGGTGTCCACCACGCCGCCCGCCTCAAACCCGGGCGCGAACTGGACCCGGACCCGGTCTCCCTGGCGCAGCTGTTTCCAGTGCGGAGCGGGCGTTGCTTTGCGCAGCGGCGCGTCGGCTGCGTGCTGCCTGACGTTTCTTGCCATGGTTGCCCCCTTATCGAGCCGGCGGGAGGGTGCCTGCTCTCCACGCTTCACGCTACGGCGGGAAGGTAAACGCCAGGTGAGCGCGAGCTGTGAAGTTGGGGGTGCCGGGCCCGCACCGCGGGGTCAGGAAAACTGGACGCCCAGGGCGGCGAGCCGCGCCTCCAGGACCTGGGCCACGCCGTCGTCGTCAAAATGCGGCGCCTGCTGCCCTGCCGCGCGGATGGCCTCCGGATGGCCGCTGGCCATCGCGTAGCCGTGGCCGGCCCAGCGGAGCATCTCAATGTCGTTGGGCATGTCGCCGAAGGCCACGACGTCGGCGGCGTCGATGCCCAGTGCGGCGGCGTATTCAGCAAGGGTGACGGCCTTGTTAACGCCCGGCAGGGACAGTTCCAGCATGGCAACGCCCGGTGAGGAGTGGGTGGTGGCGGCCAGGTGTCCGACGGCGGGTGTCACCTCGGCGAGGAAGTCGTCCGGGGTGCCTTCGCGGACGATGGCGAGGAATTTGACCACGGCGTCCTTGTCGGTGAGTGTGTCCCGCAGCGGGGCGGGGGTGAACTCGGCGAGGAGTTCGCTGGATTCGTTTTCGATGAAGCCCGGCTCCAGGTGGAAGCCGGCGAGTGTTTCCGCGGCAAACAGCGCGGCCGGGCGGAGCGCCTTAATGATGCGCCGGGCTTCCATGACGGTGTCGATCGCGAGGGTGCGCGCGGAGACCAGGCGGTCCGCCTCAAGGTCCCAGACCACGGCACCGTTGGAGCAGATCACGCGGCCGGTGTGGCCCAGCTGCTCTTCGAGCGGGTGCAGCCAGCGGGGCGGGCGGCCGGTGACAAACACCAGTTCGACGCCGGCGTCACGGCAGGCGTGGAAGGCCCGGACGGTGCGGTCGCTGATTTTTCCGTCGTGTCCGAGGATCGTTCCGTCAATATCGCTTGCAACCAACCGCATCCTGCAAGTCTACGTGGGGATTGGCCGGCGTCGTCCGGCCGGCGGCCCCCAGGCTGGTGCGCCCCCTGGTTCAGGCGACTCCGCCGGGGTGCCCGATGTCAGTCGCCGGGGCTACACTGAAACTATCGAACATATTTTCGAATAAAGGTGTGTTGTGGGCGTTATTGTCGGTCCCCGCGTGGTAGATGCGGGTGCCTCGTTGTTCTCGGTGCTGATCTCGCCAGTGGCGGTCGCAGCCGGTTTTCCGTCGCCCGCCCAAGACTATTTCGACGGGCGGATCGACCTGAATGCCCACCTGATCAAGGACATCACCAGCACCTTCGTGGTCCGCGTGACCGGGGATTCCATGGAAGGAGCAGGCATCAGCGATGGCGACGAGCTGATCGTCAACCGCGCTCTTGAACCCAAGGACGGGTCCGTGGTGATCGCGGTGCTGGACGGGGAACTGACGGTCAAACGCCTGCGCATCACCGGCACCGGCGTGGTGCTGCAGGCGGAGAACCCAAAGTACCCGGACATCCGCGTACCCGCACTGTCCGAGCTCACCATCTGGGGCGTGGCCACCCGGTGCCTGCATCATGTCTAGGGGGAGCGGTGCCTAAACCAGTCCCCATGCGGCAGATGCCGCAGATCGCGCACGTGGACGTCAACTGCTTCTACGCCTCCGCCGAGCGCGCCTTCGACCCCTCGCTGGAAGGCCGACCCCTGGTGGTGCTGTCCAACAACGACGGCTGTGCGGTGACACGCTCCCCCGAGGCGAAGGCCCTTGGCATCGCCACCGGCGAACCGTGGTTCAAGCTCGCACCGAGGGCCAAGGAGTGGGGCCTGGTGGCCAAGTCCAGCAATTACGAGCTGTACGGGGACATCAGCTCACGGGTCATGGAACTGCTGGGCAGGTATTCGGCATGGTTGGAGGTATACAGCATCGACGAGGCCTTCCTGGGCGTGAAGGGCGGCCCAGACGACCTCCTGGTCCTGGGCCGCCGGATGAAAGAAGCGGTGCGGCGGCATGTCGGGGTGCCGGTCTGCGTGGGCATCGCCCCCACCAAGACCCTGGCCAAGCTCTGCAACAAATGGGCCAAGAACAATCCCGCTTTCGGGGGCGTCTGCCTCTGGGAGGCGGTACCGGCTGACGTCCGGGAACTCCTGATGACCCGGTTGCCTGTGGACGAGATCTGGGGCATTGCCGGCCGGTTGACCAGACGGCTCAACGTGCTGGGAATCTTCACGGTCCAGGACCTTGTCAGTGCGGATCCGGTCATGATCAGGGACAAGTTCTCGGTGGTGCTGATGCGCACCGTCCTGGAACTGCGGGGCACGCCCTGCATCCCCATGGAGGAAGAGCGCATCGGCCGGGACCAGCTGATTTTTTCCCGCTCCTTCGCCACTCCGGTAACGACAGCCGCCGGGCTCCGGGAGGTGTTCAGCGTTTACGGGCAGCAGGCCAGCGCCAGGCTGTCCAAGCACGGCCTGCAGGCAAAGGTCCTCACGGCCTTCGCTGCCACCTCGCCCTTCCGGGACAACGAGCAGGCCTATCCGTCGGTGTGCGTTCCGCTGCCCATGCCCACCGCGGACCCGCTCCTGCTCACCCGGGCGGCGCACGCACTGCTGCCAAACATCAGGGAAGGGCTGAAGTACGCCAAGGCGGGCCTGATGCTCACCGACCTTCGGCCCACCGGCAACCAGCCACCGCTGGAGCCGTTCGAGAACCGGCACGAGGAGCGCGGCATCGGACCCCTGCTGGAACATGTGAGCCATCGCTTCGGGCGCGGCTCAATCGGGCTGGGACATGCGGGAATCAAATCGGGCCTGGACTGGTCCATGAAGCGTGGCATGCGCTCGCCCCGGTACACCACGCATTGGGACGAGCTCCCCGTAGTGAAGGCGGCATGAGGCCCAGTTTTCCGCCGCCGGCCGGGGCTGGCGGCGGAACCTGGTCGCGCGCTAGGCCCGGGACCTGTTTTGAATGAAGTGGAAGATGAGGACGACCACTGCGATGACCAAAAGGATGTGGATGAGGCCGCCGCCAATATTTGCGAGCAGGCCGAGAAGCCAGAGAACGGCGATGATAATAGCGATCCAAAGCAACATGAGAATCTCCTACATTGTTTTTCGTTCGAATTGCTGATTGTTCAAGCCGGCGCTGCACCAAAAGCCGGCGTAAGGAATCCACCCCTGCCTTTCGCTCCGGGCCCCCATGCCACATCTGTTCTTCACGCCCATGTGACGTGATGGTTATCACCATATTTCAGGAAGGGCCAACTGGAAACGGCATACCAAATGGAAATGGGAACGTGTCTCAGCACCTCGCATTCGAGGGGTGGCGGATAAGACGTTCCGGGACGTTTCTTGACCCTCCGCGACGCCGTATTACATATCCGGGTCGCCCCGTGAACCCCCACTACGGGATTGATTGTGGGACGGCCGGGCCATTCGTAATCTCGACTCAGCATCCGCCCCAGCAGAGGAGTTCCCATGGCCGACCAGCAGGACAAGAATTCGCAGAACCAGCAAAGTACAACCCGCATCGTTGCCGGGCAGGCAGCGGGATCCACACGCCCGCTCGGCCTGAAAATCGGCATCGCCGCAGCCGTCCTGGCCCTGATCGGCGGGGGTGCCGCCGTCGCGTCCGCCGTCAACAACGGCAGCACTGCACCAGCAGCCGACGTGGCGCCCACAGGCAACCCGGCGGCCGAGCTGAAGCTTGGCTACTTTGGCAATGTCACCCACGCCCCGGCCCTGGTGGGGGTCAGCAAGGGATTCATCGCCGATGAACTGGGCAGCACCAAGCTCAGCACCCAGGTGTTCAACGCCGGACCCGCCGCCATCGAAGCGCTGAACGCCGGCGCCATCGACGCCACCTACATCGGGCCGAACCCGGCCATCAACTCCTTCGTGAAGAGCCAGGGCGAATCCGTCAACATCATCGCCGGCGCCGCCGCCGGTGGAGCACAGCTGGTGGTCAAGCCGGAAATCACCTCTGCCGCAGACCTGTTGGGCAAGACCCTCGCGTCGCCGCAGCTCGGCGGGACGCAGGACGTGGCCCTGCGTGCGTGGCTTGCCACCCAGGGCTACAAGACCAACGTGGACGGCAGCGGGGACGTGGCCATCAACCCCACCGAGAACGCCCAGACTCTGAAGCTGTTCCAGGACGGCAAGCTCGACGGCGCGTGGTTGCCTGAACCATGGGCCTCACGGCTGGTGCTGACCGCCGGAGCGAAGGTCCTGGTCGATGAAAAGGACCTGTGGGATGGCAAGCTGTCCGGCAAGCCGGGCCAGTTCCCCACCACCATCCTGATCGTGAACCAGAAGTTCGCCGCCGACCACCCGGACACCGTCAAGGCTCTCCTGAAGGGGCATGTGAAGTCGGTCGATTGGCTGAACAGCGCTTCAGCCTCCGACAAGGCCACCGTCATCAATGCAGCACTGAAGGAAGCCGCCGGCGCCGAACTGAAGGCCGACGTCATCGACCGTTCACTGAAGAACATCGTGTTCACCGTGGACCCGCTCGCCGGAACCTACCAGAAGCTCCTGGCCGACGGCGTGACTGCCGGAACCACCAAGCAGGCGGACATCAACGGCATCTTCGACCTGCGGGCCCTCAACAGCGTCTCGGACGGGAAGACCTCCGCCGCCGGGCTCGGCAAGGAATAGGCATCGTCGACTGCTCCGTACCTGCCGTTTTGGGCCGTCAGAACGGCAGGCACGGAGCAATCGATTCCTGCGGAAATCCTGTGCATTTCCGGCGCTGAGGCTCGGGAGCACGCCACTAGGCTATGGAGGTTGGCCCGTGGCGGGCCGCGGGAGCCGGGGGGATGCCAATGCATGGTTACGGGAAGAGCAGCAGGTCAAGGCCGGACATCCCTGGCGAACTTGCCCCACCCAATGTTCGGCGTTCCCCCAGTGGACGGATCCCGCAATGGGCCATCGATGAGGCATTCGGCAAGGCGGAAACACCTCCTTCATGGCGCGCCGGGCCTCCCCGGCCTCGACGGAAGACGTCCTGGGCCTGGTCGAGGAAGCGAGGGCGGCCACAACGGTCGATGCAGTTCAAGACCGTGCTGGGGATCGTCCTGGTTGTCTGCTTGTACTTTTCACCGGCGCTCTTCGACCGCTTGGTTCTTCCGGTCGTGGCCCCCTATTTGCCGGGGGCGAAAATGCCGCCGCCGGGATACGAAGCCGCTTCGGCGCCCTTGGGCACGCCGCCGGCAAGCACAGGCTCCACGGCCTTTGTGCTGCAGGAGTCGCCGAGAGCAACCCAGCCCGTCATCGCCTACGACCCGTGCCGCCCGGTTCATTACGTTGTCCGTCCGGACAACGCGCTGCCAGGTGGCGACGTCCTGATCCGGGAGGCTGTGGCAGCAGTCTCCCAGGCCTCGGGGCTCCAGTTTGTCGACGACGGACCGACGACGGAAGCGCCGTCGGATGACCGTTCGGCCTTCCAGCCGGACCGCTACGGAAAGCGGTGGGTGCCGCTTCTCATTGCCTGGTCGACGCCTGTTGAGACCCCCGGCCTTGCAGGGAATGTGGCCGGCCTCGGCGGGAGCGCCTACGTGGAGGTCGCCGGCCACCCGCTGGTCCTCGAAGCAGGGCAGGTGCGCCTTGATGCCCCTGACCTTGCCGGCATCATCGCCGGCAGGCCGGACGGCGCGGCCGAGGTGCGCGCCATCATCATGCACGAGCTCGGACACGTGCTGGGCCTGGACCACGTCAATGATCCGACCCAACTGATGTACGCCGAGAACATGGGCGTCAGGGACTTCGCTGCCGGTGACCGCGCGGGGCTTGCCCTGCTGGGCAGCGGACCGTGCGTCCCGCAGCTCTAGCGTCTCACCGCATATAAGTGCGGCGAATAGTTGATATCGAAAAGCTTGTCTTCCCCAAATATATGAAGTACTTCACAGTGGTTACAGGACCTGCACCGACCGACCCGCAGCCAGTAACCAAAGGACTTCACCGTGGAAACTCCCCTCTCCCATCTTGCCCACCTCGAGATCACCAGCCCGGACGTTGAGGCCTCGGCCCGGTTCTACGAGGACAAGTTCGGCATGCGCATCATCGACCGCGCGGACGGCAACGTCTACCTCCGCTGCTGGGGCGACTACTACCGGTACAGCCTGGTGGTCACGGAAGGACCCGAAGCCTCCCTTGGCCGGATGGCATGGCGCACCAATTCGCAGGCAGCCCTGGAAGCAGCAGCCCAGCGCATCGAAGCGACCGGGGTGCAGGGCACCTGGACCGCCGGTGGCCATGGCTTCGGCAAGGCCTACGAGTTCACCGGCCCCTATGGCCACCACATGCGCCTCTTTTACGAGGTGGACAAGTTCGTGGCCGAGGCGGGGTTCGAGTCGACCTACCCGGACCGCCCGGAGCGCCGCAGCAACCACGCCGCAGCCCCCCGTTTCCTGGACCACGTCACGGTGGCCTGCTCCGATGTGCGCGGCTTCGCCAAGTGGTACAACGAAGCCCTCGGATTCCGCGTCATGGCCTTCGTGGACCTGGACGAAGCCCCCATCACGGTCTTCTCCGTCCTCACCACCAATGAAAAGTCCCACGACCTGGGCGTGGTGGCTGACACCTCCGGCCGCCCCGGCCGCGTCAACCACATCGCCTTCTGGGTGGACACCACCGAGGACCTGCTCCGCACCGCGGACGTCATGATGGAGCACGGCACCCCGATGGAGTACGGCCCCTCCATCCACGGCGTGGGCGAGCAGAATTTCCTGTACTTCCGTGAGCCGTCAGGGCTGCGCGTCGAGCTGAACTCCGGCGGCTACCGGAACTACGTCCCGGACTGGGAGGCCAACACCTGGAAGCCGTCCGAAGGCTCCAACAACTTCTACAAGAACGGCGCCATGCCGCATTCGATGACCGAGTCCTTCCCGCCGGCCGAAGGCTTCACCGCCACCGAGGAAGGCGCCTCTCCCGAAATGAAGGAAGCCCTCCTGAACCCCTACGCCAAGCACGGCCGGGGCTGACACCATGGCAGACGCACAGTACGCACTCGTCCGCTTCCAGGAAGCCGGGGACAGCAAGGCCCGCGCGGGCCTGCTGGTCGCTGACCGTGTCCTGCCGCTGGACGGGGACATCAACTCCCTGATCGAGCACTGGGACACCACCGAAGCCCAACTGGATGCCCTCGCCGCCTCCGCGGGCGGTGGCACCGGCTTCGCGGCCGCCGACGTCGAAATCCTGGCTCCCGTGGAGCCCGCCCAGATCCTCCAGACCGGGGCGAACTACCGCAAGCACGTGGTCGACCTCGCCGTGGCGCACCGCGAACCGGGCGAAGACGCGGAAGAGGTGCGCGCCGCGACGGCAGCCATGATGGACAAGCGCGCGGGCCAGGGCACGCCGTACTTCTTCATCGGGCTTCCGACGGCGGTCGCGTCCGCCACGGACGACCTCACCCTCCCGTCCTACTCGAAGTCCCACGATTGGGAGCTGGAACTGGCGGCCGTGATCGGGAAGACGGCGTTCCGGGTCACCCCCGAAGAAGCGCTGGACCATGTCTTTGGCTACACCATGGTCAACGACATCACCACCCGCGAGTACGTCTTCCGGAAGGACATGCCTGCTATCGGCTCGGACTGGTACCGCGCCAAGAACGCTCCCGGCTTCCTGCCCACCGGCCCGCTGCTGGTGCCCGCCAAATTCTTCGGCGACCCCCAGGACGTCCAGGTGACGCTCAAGCTCAACGGGAAGGCCATGCAGGACGAATCCACGTCCGACATGATCTTCGGCGTGGCCAAGCTGGTCAGCGAAGCCTCCCAGATCATGCCGCTGCGCCCGGGCGACCTGGTCCTCACCGGAAGCCCCGCCGGCAACGGCCAGCACTGGGGCCGGCTCCTCCAGGACGGCGACGTCATGGAAGGCACCATCACCGGACTGGGCAACCAGCGCATCCTCTGCAAGGACGAACCCGCCACCGAAAGCAGCAAGCATTGACCACCCAGGACACAGCAACCGGCACCGGGGAATCAACCGATTCCCCGGCTATCCGGCGTGAAGATCCGCTCGGCAGCATCCGCGCCATGGCAGCTGCCCACAACAACTGGGGCCGCTGGGGCCAGGATGACGTACTGGGCACCCTGAACTTCATCGACGCCGCCAAGCGCCTCGAGGCTGCGGCGCTGGTGAAGACCGGGGAGGCGTTCTCGCTCTCCCAACCGTTCGATACCAACGGTCCGCAGAAAGGCTGGCGCCGCCGCACGAATCCCGTCCACACCATGACGGACACGGGCGTTGACGCCGAGCGCGGCAACCAGGGCTTCCCGCACGGCTTCGGCGGCGCCGACGACGTGATCGCCATGCCGCTGCAGTGCTCCACGCAGTGGGACGGACTGGGCCACATCTTCGACCGGGGCAAGGCCTGGAACGGCCGCGCCGCCGGCGACGTGGTCACCTCTGAAGGCGACCTGGTGACCGGCATCGAGACCGCCGCGGCGAAGATCGTCACCCGCGGTGTCCTGCTCGACGTCGGGCGCGCGCTCGGTCCCGGACTGGGACGGAACGACGGCGAACTACCGGACGGGTTCGCCATCACCCCCGAGCACCTCGCGCAGACCATCGAACTCCAGGGGCCCAGCTCCGAAGTGCGGCGCGGAGACATCGTGGTGATCCGTACCGGGCAATACACCCGGGTGAGCCGCGACGGCTGGGGCGACTATGCCGGCGGCTCCGCTCCGGGACTGTCCTTCAGCACGGCGCCCTGGCTGCACCGCAGCGAGATCGCCGGGATCGCCACGGACACCTGGGGTTTCGAGGTCCGGCCGAACGAGTTCGACGGCGCATTCCAGCCACTCCACCAGATCGCCATCCCCAACCTGGGCCTGTTCCTGGGCGAGATGTGGGACCCGGACGCATTGGCGGAGGCATGCGCGGCGGACGGCAGGTACGACTTCCTGCTGACCGCAGCACCACTCCCCATTACCGGTGCCGTGGGATCGCCCGTCAACCCGATCGCCGTCAGGTAGCTTTCACAACAACAAACCACCAGCAGGATCGCCGTCAATACAAAGGAGTCAGCGATGGCAGCAGTACAGAACGTCGGAATCGTGGGGGCAGGTGCAGCCGGGCTGGCCGCCGCCATCCTCCTGGCTGACGCCGGAATCCAGGTGGAAGTCCTGGAAAGGGCAGACGCCCCGCAGACCCTGGGATCCGGCATCACGCTGCAGGGAAACGCCCTCCGGATCCTCCGCCGGCTCGGCGTCTGGGACCAGGTGGAGGCAAAGGGTTACGGCTTCAGCACCCTGGGCCTGCGGGCCCCGGACCCGGCAGGCACCGTCCTTGCGGTCCTCGAAGACATCCGCACCGGCGGCGACGACCTCCCCGCCACCATGGGCATGTACCGTCCGGACCTGACGGCCATCCTCCGTGAACGGGCGGAACGGGCGGGGGCCCGGATCAGCTACGGGAAGACAGTCACGGGAATAGCGGACGACGGCGCGTCCGTCACCGTCAGCACCGCCGACGGCGGCACCGCGTCCTACGACCTCCTGATTGGCGCCGACGGCCTGCACTCCGCGGTCCGCAAGGCCATCGGCATCGACGTCGAGCCCAAGCCCACCGGCATGGGCATCTGGCGCGCCTTCGTGCCGCGGCCGGAGGAGGTGGTCCGCACCGACCTGACCTACGGCGGCCCCTGCTTCATCGCCGGCTACTGCCCCACCGGCCCGGACACCATCTACGCCTACCTGGTGGAGAAGGCCCAGGAACGCAAGCACGAGGACGGCCCCCGCATCATGGCCGAACTCGCCGCAGCCTACGGCGGGCCGTGGAACGAAATCCGCGCGAACCTGGACCACAGCGCCCGCATCAACTACACGTGGTTCACCACCCACCTCGTCGACGGTCCGTGGAACCGCGGCCGCACCGTCATCATTGGCGATGCCGCGCACAGCTGCCCCCCAACGGTGGCACAGGGTGCCGCCATGGCCCTGGAGGACGCCGCCGTCCTGGCCGAGCTGCTGATCAAGGCCGACGACGTCACCGAAACCCTGTTCAAGGAGTTCAGCGACCGCCGGCTGGACCGCGCCACGGCAGTGGTGAACGCCTCGGTCCAACTGGGCCAGTGGATGCTTGACGGCGTTCGCGACGCCGATGTGCCCGGCCTGATGCACGGCCTGTCCGTCATGCTGAAGGAGCCGGCATGAGCACCCGTACCGGCACGAACCCCACGGTGGATGTCCACGCCCACATCCTGCTGCCGGCCCTCCAGCAGCTGGTGGCCGAGGCCGATCCGGAGGGCTTCGGCGCGCAGCAGGCCCTGGAGGTGCGCCGCAACGGACCTGAGTCGATGGCGGCCTCGGGCAGGATGATCAAGGAACGGTGGCCGCAGCTGACGGACCTGGACCGCCGGCTGGCCGATATGGACGCCCAGGGCGTGGACGTGCAGCTGGTCTCGCCGTCGCCGTCGCACTTTTACTACTTCGCGGGCGAGGAACTGGCGCTGGAGCTGGCAAAGCAGGCCAACCAGGCAGTCCGTGACTTCGTGGACCGGGCCCCGGAACGGCTCAACGGGCTGGGCCTGGTCCCGCTCCAGCACCCCGGCCTGATGGTCGAAGCCCTGGACCACGCTGTGCTGGAGTGCGGCCTGCTGGGCGTCGAGATCGGCTCCTTCGCCGCCACCCCCGCGGACCCGGAGCGCAGCACGGTTGAGCTCTCGGACCCCCGGCTGGAGGCCTTCTGGTCCCGGGCGGAGGAGCTGGGCGCGCTGGTGTTCCTGCACCCGTTCGGCTGCTCCCTGGATGAGCGGCTGGACCGGTTCTACCTGGCCAACACCGTCTCCCAGCCCGCCGAAAACGCCGTGGCCCTATCCCACCTGGTCTTCAGCGGCGTCCTGGACCGCCACCCTGGCCTCAAGGTCCTGGCGGCGCATGGGGGCGGTTACCTGCCCACCACCCTGGGCCGCTCCGATCATGCCTGGCGGGTCCGGCCCGAGGCACACGGGTGCGCCGAGCCGCCGTCGTCCTACCTGAAGAGGCTCTACTTCGACTCGCTGGTGCACAGCGCGGCCGAGCTGCGGGCGCTTGTGGCCGCGGCAGGCCCCGGGCAGGTGCTGCTCGGCTCCGACTACCCGTTCGACATGGGCTCGGACCAGCCCGTGGCGGAGGTCGTTGAAGCACAGCTCCCGTCGGACCACCGGGCCAGCGTACTGGCCGGAAACGCCGCAGCGCTGGGCATTACGCCCGCTTCAGTCCGCACCGCCAGCCACCCAGCCTAAGGAACAGATTCATGGTCAAGATCGCCCGTTGGAACCACGACGGCGGGACGCAGTCCGGCTTTGTTGACGGCGGGACCTGCTACGTCCTGCCCCAGGGCCAGGACGTGCAGACGCTGCTCGACGCCGGGCTGGACAGGGCGCTGGATATTGCCCGGCACACCATTGGGTACGGTCCTGCCGTTCCCTTGGCGGACGTGCAGCTGCTCGCCCCGCTGGCGCCTGCCACCATCCGCGACTTCGTGGCGTTCGAGGAGCATGTGGAAGGCGTCCGGAAGAGCATCGACGGCGCGGCCGGTGTGGTTCCCGAGTGGTATGAGGCGCCCACGTTCTACTTCACCAACCCGCACACGGTGACCGGGACCGGCGAGGTGATTGGGATTCCGGCCGGCTGCACGGACCTGGACTTCGAAACAGAGGTGGCAGCCGTCGTCGGCCGCGTTCCCGGCAGCGACGGGCGGAACCTGACCGCAGAAGAAGCGCACCGGCACATCTTTGGCTACACCGTACTCAACGACTGGTCCGCCCGGGACCTCCAGCGCCGGGAAATGAAGGTCAGCCTGGGCCCCTGTAAGGGCAAGGACTTCGCCAACACCCTGGGGCCCTGGATTGTCACCGCCGACGAATTCGAGGACCGGCACGATGCCGAGGGGTTCCTGCCCGTCTCCATGTCCGTGCACGTCAACGGAGAACAGATAGGCCAGGACCTGCTCTCCAACATGGGCTGGCCGTTCGCCGAGCTGGTGGCCTACGCCTCCCAGGATTCCGTGGTGCGCCCTGGCGACGTGCTGGGCTCAGGCACCTGCGGGAGCGGCTGCCTGGCCGAGCTCTGGGGCCGGAACGGGGCACAGACTCCCCCGCCGCTGAAAACCGGTGACGTGGTCCGGATGACCGTGGAAGGCCTCGGCAGCATCGAGAACACCATAGGTGACCGCCGCGAGGCCGTGACATTGGTCCGGGCCCGGATCCGGCCGCGGAACCGCAGCATCCAGCCGGCCCCCGTGGCCTCCCCCTAAAGGAGAACTGAGAATGACAGGTCAACCGTTGAGGGTCGGCATCTTTGGAACCGGCGGCATCGCCGAACGGGCCATGGTGGAACCCTCCACCCTCGTCGACAGTGTGCAGGTCATCGCGGTCGGCTCCCGCGACCCTGAGCGTGCCCGGGCCTTTGCCGACCGGTTCGGGATTGAGGCGGCCGGTGACCACGCCAGCGTGATGGCGAATCCCGACGTCGACCTCGTATATGTGGCACTCCCGCCGACGGCCCATGCGCAGTGGGCGGTCGCCGCGCTGCGCGCAGGCAAACACATTCTTTGCGAAAAGCCGCTCTCCGCCAACGGAACCGACGCGCGGGCCATTGCCGACGCTGCCGAGGCCACAGGTCGCTCGGCGTTCGTCGGATTCCATTACCGGCTTCACTCGTTCACCCAGCGGCTGCTCGACGTGATCGGATCGGGTGTGCTCGGCGACATCGACGACGCCTCGATCGACTTCAGCATCCCCCACTTTGTGGTGAAGCCCGGCAACATCAGGCTGAACGGCGACCTGGGCGGCGGGGCCGTGATGGACGTCGGCTGCTACGCCATCGACCTCCTGCGGGCGGCATGGGGCGAGGCGCACGTCGTATCGTCGTCGGCCCGGCTGTACGACGGCGATCCCCGCGTCGATATGCAGACCGATTTCGTGCTGGCGTTCGATACGGGCATCAGAGCACGGGTCCGGGCCTCGTTCCTGGGCGATGACGAAGGTCAAATGTCGCTGACCATCGTCGGCTCCGCAGCCACCCTGCACGCGACAAGCGTCATCGTTCCGCAGTGGGGAGCCACGCTGCGCGTCACCGCCGGCGAGAACCTGCTCATCGACGAAAAGGCCATGGAGGGTGAATCGAGTTACGTCGCCCAGCTTGAGCACCTCGTGGACGTGCTCGCCAGCGATGGCCCGTCACCCCTCACGGCAGCGCACGCCACTGCCACGATGGCCCTCGTCGACGACGTCTACCGCGCCGCTGGGCTGCAGCCCCGCTGAGGTGACGCCCAACTGGCACCCCACCTTCGCCACGGTCATGCCGTGCCCCAGCAGCCCATCTGTCAGCCCGGCAGCACAGCCGACCACCCGCCGTCGACCATCAGGTTGGCTCCGGTCACGTAGGACGCTTCGTCCGAGGCAAGGAACAGTGCGCACTTTGCCACTTCCTCAGGTGCGCCGATCCGCCCCAGCGGGATGCTGCCGGCGATGGTTCGCATGGGGTGGCCGGCAGCGAGGAGGTTGCCCTCTGTGGCAGCGGTGCGGATCATTCCAGGGCTGACGGCGTTCACGCGCAGCCCATGCGGCGCCCCTTCGGCAGCCAACTGCTTGGTCATGGCCACCACTGCGCCCTTGGCGGCGGTGTGTGCCAGCCGGCCGTTGGTCATGGACCCGGTGACGCCTGCCGTGGAACCCACCAACACGATGGCCGCGTTATGCGCCTGGATCAGCTGCGGCCAGAAGTACTTCACCGGCAGGAACACCACGTCCATTTCGTGTTCAACGTTCCACTTCCAGTCGGCATACGTGAGCTCCTCGACGGGGGCGAACCGGGTGACGGCGGCGTTGGCGTACAGGATGTGGACCTGGCCGTGCTGCGCTGCGACGCCTGATGCCCAGGCAGCCACCGCTGCCTCGTCGGTCAGGTCCACCCGTGCACTGCTCATATGCCCGCCGCCGGCGGTGACCGCCGCAACCGTGGCCTCGGCGCCGTCGTCATCCATGTCGCAGCCCACCACGTACGCTCCTGCCTCGGCGAAGGCCAGCGCGGCGGCCCTGCCCTGGCCGCTGGCCGTTCCGGTGATGACGGCGGTCTTGCCGGCCAGGCGCTGGGTGGAAACGGGCATGGAGGTTCCTTCCGGAGGGTCTTTCCTTAAGACTGTCGCAGGGAAGGTCCGTGCCGGGAACGGCGTTCCGGGTCTAGGTGGTATCTGCCGCGTGGATAATGAGCGGATGCGTGGTGGCTGGAAACAGCTCTTCCAGCCGGGAGCAGGAACGCTGGACCACCGAGCGCAGCCACACGCTGGCGGGGTCTTCGGCCTGCGACGGGTGCCAGTACATGGCTTCCACCAGCGATGCCTCCGCGTCGCCGTCAAGCCTGAGGACAGCGATGTTGGCTCCCCGCTGGGCCCGTGCCGCGAGCATCCCGGGCACCAGGGCCACCAGGTCTGTTCCCTCCACCAGCAGCGGGAGGGACAGGAACCCCGCCACCACTGCGGCCACCCGGCGTTGTATGCCGCGTGCCTCGAACAGCCTGTCCGCCGGCGTGCTGATCCCCTCGCCAAAGTAGCCGACGGCGTGAGGCACCGTGGCGAGGTCGTCGAGGGCCAGGCTGGGCTGCTGCAGCAGCGGGTTGCCGGCGTCGACGACCGCCACGAAGCTGTCCCGGAACACCTGCTTGCTCAGTCCCTGCATCCGGTAGCCGGTGGGTCCCACGAGCAGGTCGATCTTTGCATAGTCCGCCAGCTGGCCCTGGAAGCCGGTGGTGGGAACGAAATCGACGGACACACCCGGGGCCTCATCCCGAAGGATCCCGCGCAGCGGACCCACAATCAGCGCTGCGGCGTAGTCGGACGCCGCGATGACGAACTCACGCTCGCTGGTGGCAGGATCAAAACCGGACCGGATCCGGGTGGCGCGCTGGATGTGCAGCATTGCCTCGTCAACCAAGGGCACCAGGGACTGCGCGAAGGGCGTGAGGTCGTAGGTGCGGCCGTTGCGGACCAGGAGCTCGTCGTCGAAATGGCGTCTCAGCCTGGCCATCGCGGCACTCGTGGCGGGTTGGCTGAGCTGGAGCCGCTCCGCGGCCCTGGTGATGTTCCGCAACTCCAGCAGGACCTGGAGGTGGGGCAGCAGGTTCAGGTCCAGGTTCTTCATACCCACAGGTTATCCATGCCCTGCCGGTGCGGCGGCGCAGGCCGGGCGCCGCCGCACCGTGGATGCTCCTGGTCTATGAAAGCTCCTTCGCGATCTTCCGTGCCCCGCGGACGGCGATGGCCACGCTCATCAGCGTGGGGTTCATGGCCGTGGCCGTCGGGATGAGCGCGTTCCCGCCCACCACCAGGTTCTCGTAGCCCCACACCCTGGACCATGGATCAGCCACCGAGGTACCGTCGTCGGTCTCCCCCATCCGCATGGTGCCCTGGTAGTGCAGGCTGGAGCCGTTGGGCATGAGCCGGGGTTCCGCCACAAAGACGCCCAGCGCCTTTCCGGCACGGCGGAGCCGCTCGGTGGCCTCCGCGATTTCCTTTTCCTCCCGCTCGGTGAGGGCGTACTCGATGGTCATGTTCGGGAAGCCGCGGTAGTCCTGCTCGTCCTCATCGAAGGTGACCGCATCCTCGTAGCGGGGATGCTTGCGCATGCCGTAGCCCATGTTCACGTAGCCCCACCGGTTGTCGGAGTACGGGGTGCCCGGCTCCATGGGGAAGGGTGTCGACTCGGAGTACATCACCTGGACGGAGAATGGGTGCTCCGGTTCGGAGAACGGGATGCGGTTCACGGCCGCCACCGGGTCCGCCGGGTTCTGGGCACGCCGGGCCAGTTCGGCGTCGAGGTCTTCCTCGGTGGCAAACTGCTTCATTTTGTCGGCGTCCAGGGCGACAGTGGAGATCACCACGGGGTGTTCGGTCAGGTAGTGGCCCAGGGCCCTGGGCCTGACGCCGGAGGCCCACAGGAGCTGCGGGGAGCGGAAGGCGTCGGCCGCCACCACCACCACGTCAGCGGGAACGAAGGACTCATCGCCGGTGCGCAGGTCCTGGACGGTGACGCCGGTGATGCGGTGCCCGTCCAGTTCCACGCGGCGCACCAGGGTCAGGTCGCGGAGTTCGAACCGTTGGGAGAGCAGGCTCGTTTTATCCGCCAAGGGCCCAAGGACGACGTCTGCCCCCGCCCAGCGCACCGACCCGTCCGGCTGCGGGTCCCCGGCCACCGGAAGCGTGCCCACACCGTAGCCCTCGGGCAGTTCCGCCCCGAACTCCCCGTCCAGCAAGCGGCGGATGGCTTCCCCGACCTTGGAATCCGCGAACGCGGCGCTGTGGACGTGCAGGAGACCCTTGGCCTCCTCAATCAGCCCGTCCCACTCGTCGTCGGCGATGAAAGGGATCTTTTCGCTGAACGCGGGCGACGGCGTCGCGCAGGTCCAGTGCGCGCCCTGGCCGCCCACGTTGGTGGCGGCAGCCGCCGCCGGGAAGGACGGCGCATGGGCTGAGCCTGTTCCGCCGAAGTCCAGCAGGTGGGTGCCCTGGCGCGCGGTGAACATGCCCTCGGCCACTGTTGCTGCCGGGATGCCGAGGGACTCCCGGAACGCCCCGGCCTGCGGTCCCTGCGACATTTCCCGGGCGCGTGCTTTCTCTGCCGGGTCCGGGATGTTCCGGACGCTCTCGCCGGGGACGGCTGTCAGCTGCGGGCCGGCTTCGAACATCACCACCCGGGCGTTGGGGACCTGCTCCAGCAACAGGCGGGCGTAGGTGGAACCGATGGGTCCGCTGCCGACGACGGCAATGGTGGGGTTGGACATGATGTCTCCTTTGAGATCAGGCCGGAAGGGTTTCGGAAGGTGCGTGGGCGGCTGGGACGGGTTCATCGGACAGGCGGCCGTGCGGGAGCAGGACTGCCGCCAGGATGCCCAGGGCGTATGCGCAGGCAAGGGCGATGAAGATGGGTGTGAAGACCGACGAGTAGATCTGGGCGACGTCGGCCTGGACCGCCGGTGGCGCTTGGTGAACCTGCTGCGGGGTGAGGGTGGAGGCGTCCAGCCCCGCCGGCAGGAAGGCCGCCACCCCGGAGCCGATGACGCCGCCGATGACCGCCGTCGCCACGGTTGATCCCACCTGCCGGACCAGGTTGATGGTTGCGGTGATGGTACCGGTCTGGCCTGCGGGGACGGCGCCCTGGACCACGGCCACAATGAGGCTCATGAACGCGCCGGTGCCCAGGCCCACAGCACCCATCACGATCATGGGCGCCCACAGCGGGAGGCCGGCCGGGAGGAGTGCCATCATCAGCAGGGCCCCCGCTCCCAGCACCGTTCCGCCGACCGGGAAGATCCGGTAACGCCCGGTGCGGCTGGCCAGCCAGCCCGTGAGGAGGTTGCTGATCAGCATGCCGAAGACGGTGGCGATGGGAACCAGCCCGGACACCGTGGCCGTGGTCCGGTAAGCCATCTGGAAGTACGTGGGCAGGTAGGCGGTGATGGAGAAGAAGCCGACGCCGATGATCGCCGAGAGTGCCGCACCGGCAGCAATGGTGCGGTTGGCGAAGAAGTGCAGCGGAACGATGGGCTCAGGTGCCCGCCGCTCGATCAGGAAAAAGGCGATAAAGCCCGCGATGCTGGCCGCGAGCGCGCTTCCGGCCGCAGGACCGCCGTCCCTTTCCGCGGCCCAGGAGGCGGCAAGGACGAGCGCCACCAGCGCGGAGGTGAAGACGGCTGAGCCGGCGATGTCGAAGTGCCGGGGTGCCGGGCCCGGTTCCAGGTGGGGAACGGCCACCAGTGCCAGGGCGAACGCGGCGGCGCCCACTGGGATGTTGATCCAGAAGACCCACTGCCAGCCCCAGTAATCCGTGATGGCACCGCCCACCACCGGGCCCACCAGGATGGCGATGGGAAAAGCCGCACCGATGATTGCCATGTAGCGGGGCCGTTCACGCTGCGTGGTGACGCGGGCGATGATGGTCTGCGACATGAGCTGCAGGCCCGCCGAGCTCATGCCCTGGAGGACACGGGCGGCAATGAGCCACGCGATGTCCGTGGCAAAACCGCAGGCCAGGGATGCGGCCAGGAACATCACCAGGGAAACAAGGAAGATCCGCCGGGCGCCGAGGACATCGCCGAGCCTTCCGAGCACGGGCAGCAGCACCGTGCTGGCCAGGGTGTAGCCCACCACCACCCAGCTCATCAGCTGCAGTGCACCCAGCTCTCCGGAAATGGTGGCAAGGGATGTGGAGACCACCGTGTGGTCCAGTGCCCCGAGGAACGAGACTGTGAGCAGGGAGGTAGTGAGGAGCCGAAGTTTTACAGGTGATAGTTGCATAGTGGTCTGTCCGAACGATCGGACCGTCGACGCGACGTGGTGTGCCCCCGGCGCACCAACACGACGGGGAACGGGTCCGGACGGGACCCCGGCGCCACTCCCCACCCTACAACCACTTAAGTCTAAAAACAACAAAAGAATGCACATAATCGACACACATTCACTGGGCAGCCCACGCGCTTGCCACGTCGTGCGCCAGCCATTGGTCTTCCAACAACTCCGGCAGATCAGCCACCTCCCTGCCGCTCGAGGCGGCTTCGATGGCGCGGCGCAAGGCCAGCCGGGCCGGAGCCTCGTAGCGCTCCGGCGCCCTCAGCGCCCCCTCCGCCGTCGAGGTCTCCAGCTTGACCCGGCCGGCAGCATGGTCAATGGCAACCTCCGTCCTGACCTCGCCCAAGGCCAGGACCTGGAGCAAGCCGCCCGCGGCGGGTCCTTCGAGGACGGCGCCCACCACGGTGGACGAAAGGCGGCTTCCGCCGGCCACCGGCGAATCCAGCAGTGCCATGGTGCCCTGCGCGGCCGCCACCCCCGCCCGGAGGGTCAGCGGGGAACCTGCCAGGGAGCGGGCCCAGCCGAGCCCGTCGCGGATCACGGCACCCAGGAGGGCGGCGGAGGCTGCGCACTCCACGGTGACCACCCTCGGCAGGGTCCCGCGCCGCGCCCGGACCGCGTCCGCCACCATGTCGGCGCGGAGGCCGGGGCGTTCGACGACCACCGGAATACCTCCGGACCAGGTGCCCGCAGCGAAGACCTCCCGGGGCAGGGCCCCGGGATCCGCGATCACCACCGCCGCCGCTCCCCCGTCCCGGGCATCCAGCAGTCCGGCCCACCAGTTGCCGGAGCCGGGGATGACGGCAACGGCACCGCACATGTCATCCGCCAGCCTGGCACTGGCGGGAAGCCCGGCCGCGGCCGCCACATAGGCGGGCAACCGGGTAAAGACGCCGGCGTGGGGCCCTTGGGGCATCACTGCCGCCCCGCTTCGAAGATCTTTGCGGCGGCAGCATCAGCCAGGTCGATTGCGTAGTGCGCGTCAGCCAGCAGTTCGTCGTACTCCACCGGGACCTTGGTCTCAAGGCACGATGCCAGGGCGCGCCACTCAGCCACATAGCCGTCCACGGGATCCCTCCCGTACTCGGTCCGCTGCCCATCGTCCGCGCGTACGCTGATGACGGTGCTTCCCGCGTGGACGAAGGCCGGCGGGAAGTTGACCTCGATCCGGTCATGGGAGGTGGCAATGGCCATGCGCCAGAGGGCGTCGGGGCCTTCCGGAAGCATGGTGAGGGCGAGTTGGACCAGGACACTGCCTGCCCGGTACCCCACCAGGTAACCGATGGGCGGGGCGAGCTGTGCATAGACAACCTCGTCGATGCCCGGCGCGATGCCCCTGACTGCAGGCAGGTCATGGACGGCCAGCCCGATCAGCAGCTGCCGCAGGACTCCTGCCGCCACCGCCGGATCGCCCAGGTCCGGGCGGCCGTGGGCTGCGGCCTGGAACGGGCCGCCTTCCGCCACGAGCCGGTGGTACCTGTCGTTGGGCGGAAGCGCCAACGTGACCGATACGGCCCGCACCCCGCCGTCGAGCGAAGCAAGGTGGCGCCTGGCGCGGTCCCAGGCGGCATCAAACACGTGGTTTGTGCCCACCAGGAGGATGGCGCCGGCCGCGCGGCAGGCATCGATGGCGCGGCTGGCATCTTGCCTGGTGGTGGCCAGGGGCTTTTCGCAGAAGATGGCCCGCTTGCCGGCCGCCACTGCCGCCAGGATATGCCGGGCGTGTTCTGACGGCGGGCTGCAGACCGCCACCACCTGCACCTCCGGGTCTGCCAGCAGCTCCCGATCCCCGCTGGACCAGCGCGCACCGCACGGTTCGGCAAGGTCCCTGGAACGGCCACTTCCGGCATCGGCGATATGCACCACATCAAACAGGTCCGGGAGCCCGCGCAACACCGGCAAATGAAGGGCCGCAACGCCGGGTCCGGCTCCGAGTATCCCTATCCTCCAAGGCATCGTCGCCTCCTTCTTATGTCTCTATTATTCATAAGTCGGCGAATTCTTAGCCATAGTTGATCTGATTTCGCGCCTTAGTCGCGTGCAATGTGTGAGAATTGGTGCCATGACGACAGACTCCACCCTCCGTTTCGGAGCACAAACGGACGAAGTGACCAGCCTGCTGCGGATCGTCAACCTGGTGCGGACAGGCGAGGCGACCACCCGGCCGGAAATCGGCAAGGTTACCGGGCTGGGCCGGGGCGTCGTGAGCCAGCGGGTGGACCAGGCCATCGCGATCGGATTCCTGGGTGACGGCGATTTCGGGGCCTCGTCCGGAGGCCGCGCGCCGCGGACCCTCCGCTTTCGCTCGGAACAGGGGCGGATTGTCATCTGCGCCCTCGGCGCGGCACACATCAGGGTGGGCTTCGCGGCGCTCGACGGCGACATCATTGACCACGCACACCGCAGCTGGGACATCGCCCAGGGACCGGAGAAGACGATCGATGCCGTCATGTCCCTTGTTGAGGACGTGCTCAAAGATCACCCTCCCGTGCCGGTATGGGGCGTCGTGGTTGGCCTGCCGGGACCGGTGGACTTCGCCACGGGACAGCCCGTCGCTCCGCCGATCATGCCCGGGTGGAACGGCTACGACGTCCGGACGCCCTTCGAGGAACGCTTCAACGCGCCGGTATGGGTGGATAACGACTCCAACCTGCTGGCGCTTGGTGAGCGGGCCCGCCGTCGCGACATGCTCACGGACCTGATCTACTGCAAGATCGGCTCGGGCGTCGGCTCCGGCCTGCTGTCCAAGGGCCGTATACATCGTGGTGCCAACGGCGCTGCCGGGGACATCGGCCACGTCCGGGTCTCCGACTCCAACGAGCAGTGCCGCTGCGGCAAGGTCGGATGCCTCGAAGCTGTGGCCGGCGGATGGGCCCTGGTGCGGGACGCAGAGCACGCCATCAAGGAAGGCGCCACCACTTCCCTGGCCGGCCGGGCAAAAGAGCGGGCGCTGACGCTGGAGGACATCACGCTCGCGGCACAGGCCGGCGATTCGCTCGCCATCTCGCTCGTCCAGAAGTCCGCCCATGTAGCCGGCGAGACCATTTCAGCCCTGGTCAACATGTTCAACCCGGGAGTCATTGTCATCGGCGGTGCCATTGCCTCTGCGGGCGAGGTGTTCCTGGCCGAGGTTCGGCAACGCGTGTATGAGCTGTCACTGCCCCTCGCCACCCGCGACCTCACCATCACGTTGTCCGTGAACGACGAGCGCGAACCACTGCGCGGCGGAGCCGAGCTTGCACGCGAGCAGTTGTTCGATGTCACCTTCCCGCGCTGGTTTGCCGAAGGCCGGCCATCCCCCGAACGCACGGCAGTGCCGGCCTGACCTGGCATTCCCGTCCGGCAGCGCCGCTCACGCCACGTCGCGGGAGATGCCCGGCACCACGGCCGGACGTACAGCCAGCCGGGCCTCAACGTGGAACGGGAGTACCAGCGCAGACCCTGATGGTGCCTGGAGGTACGGCACCATCAGGGTGAAATCGACAGCGACGGCGTGCGCGCCGGCGGAGATTTCCTGCGGGAACGCCAGGACAAGCCTGTCCTGGATGAACCACCAGCCGGACTCTGCTTGCAAGGCATCGGCAGGCACGCGCCTGGCACCGAGCACCACCGACACCAGGCCCGCCGCAACCGGCACTCCATCCACCTCCACAGCCAGGCCCGCCACACTGGAGAGCGGCATCGAACGGATCCACGGCAAACCGAGCCGGAGCTCGAAACCGGCGGGAACGGCGGTCAGCGCATCGTCACGCAAAGCGGTTTCCAATCCAACACCCTTCCTTTATCCTAAAACTGACATAAGTTTGTCAGTTAAGTGCATAAAAGGAAAGGGAGCCATGGCTAACGAAATTCCCGGCGGCTGGACCCTCTGCGCCAGCTCATTCAATTGGGTGCCCGACATCGTGGCCGCCCGGCGGACGGCCAGGGACATCGTTTCCGGCATTGCGGACTCGGTGCGGACGGTGGAGCTCGAACCGGGGCTCGTGTGGCGGTCCTTTCCCGCTCCGCAGGACGATGAGGTGGACGCCCTCCGGGAATCCCTGGCCGCGAAAGGGGCCCGCATCAGCATTGTCGGGGCGAGCCTGGACGACTTCACCTCCCCCGGCACCAGACGGTCCCAGAAGGAGCGGCTGGACTTCCTGGTGCCCCAACTGCAGGCTGCGCACCGGGTGGGAGCCCACGGAGTGCGCCTGCCGATCGGCCAGGCAGGGCCAGAGCTGCTTACCCTGCTGCAACCGCTGCTGCACCGGCTGGACATGGTGTTGTACGAGGAAATCCAAGGGCGGCAGGCTCCGGGGAGCCCCGGCGTCGACCCTGCACTGGAGGCGATCGCCGCGCTGGCGGATGACCACGTGCGGGTGCTCGTGGACATCAGCATGCTCATGCCCGCCCTTCCCCCCACCTACCTCGAGGAACTTCGCCGAGGCGGCATCCCCGCGGACCTCCTGGCACGCCTGGAACACGACTGGCTGGATCCCGCCACCCTCGACGCCGTCACGGCCCTGCTCCGGTCGGGGCAGGTGCCGCCGCGGATCCACACCCTCTACATGAACCTGTTGATCCGTTTCGGCCGCAGCCAAGCAGGAGACCTGCAGGGCATCATGCCCCTGGTGGGGGCCTTCCACCTGAAGTTCTGGGACCTGCACGACGACGGCGGGCGGGTATCGCAGCCGCTGCGGGACCTTGCCGGCCTGCTCAGCCGGAGCAGCTTCACCGGCACGCTGACCAGCGAGTGGGGCGGCCACGAGTGGCTGCAGGACGATCCCACCGAGATGACGCAGCGTCACCTGGCCCTGGCGGAGGCAGCCCTTTCCACGGGTGGTTGAGCCTGGGAACACAACACAACGGCCGGCCCGGAAGCTTCCGGGCCGGCCGTTGTGTTGGCGGTGCTATTTGGTGCTGAAGGCGGCGTCGAACGCGGCCGCAGATGGCTCGTAGCCGGAAAGCCTGCGGACAAACTCAAGCGCTTCGGGAGCGCCGTCCAACCGGTCCATGCCTGCGTCCTCCCATTCCACTGAGAGCGGTCCGCGGTAGCCGATCGAATTGAGCATCCGGAACGCGTCCTCCCAGGGCACATCGCCGTGGCCGGTGGAGATGAAATCCCAGCCGCGGCGCGGGTCGGCCCACGGCAGGTGGGACGACAGCCGGCCGTTGCGTCCGTTGACCAGCCGCTTCTTCGTGTCCTTGCAGTGCACGTGGTAAATGCGGTCCTGGAAGTCCCACAGGAATCCCACGGGATCAATGTCCTGCCAGACCATGTGGCTCGGGTCCCAGTTCAACCCGAAGGCTTCCCGGTGGCCGATCGCCTCCAGGGTGCGCCGGGTTGTCCAATAGTCGTAGGCAATCTCCGACGGGTGCACCTCATGGGCAAACCGGACGCCCACCTCGTCAAAGACGTCGAGGATCGGGTTCCACCGGTCGGCAAAGTCCTGGTAGCCGGCGTCGACCATCTTCTCCGTGGCCGGCGGGAACATGGCAACGTACTTCCAGATGGACGATCCCGTAAAGCCCGTCACCGTCTTCACGCCTAGCTTCGCAGCCAGCCTTGCGGTGTTCTTCAATTCCTCCGCGGCGCGCCGGCGGACGCCCTCCGGATCGCCGTCGCCCCACACCACGTCCGGAAGGATGCCCCGGTGCCGTTCGTCGATCGGGTCATCGCACACTGCCTGGCCCTTGAGATGGTTGGAAATGGTCCACACCTTCAGGCCGTTGCGTTCGAGGATGTCCAGCTTGCCCTGCACGTAGGCGTCGTCATCCCAGCGCCACGGATCCAGGTGGTCACCCCAGCAGGCGATCTCCAGTCCGTCGTAGCCCCACTCGCCGGCGAGGCGGGCCACTTCTTCGAAGGGCAGGTCGGCCCACTGGCCGGTGAACAAAGTGATCGGTCGTGCCACGGATGTCTCCTCCCTATACTGCCGGGGCGGGTACGCCGGCGGCGACCCGTGTCCAGGCGGAATCATTGTCGGAACTGCGTTCAACTGCCTCCAGTACCTGCTGCACCTGCAGCCCGTCGGCGAAGGTCGGTTGCGGGTGGGCACCGTTGGCGATGCCCTCCACCAGGTCCTTCACCTGGTGCGAGAACCCGTGCTCGTAGCCGAGCATGTGGCCGGCGGGCCACCACCCGGACAGGTACGGGTGCTCCGGCTCGGTGACCAGGATCTTCCGGAACCCTTGGCGGTCCGGGGAAGCAGTCCGGTCGTAGAACTGGACGCTGTTGAGGTCTTCGAGGTCGAAGGCGAGGGCCCCCTTGTCCCCGGAAACCTCGATCTGAAGCGCGTTCTTCCTGCCGGTCGCGAACCTGGATGCCTCGAAGGAGGCCAGGGCGCCGGATTCGAAGCGGCCGGTGAAAATGGCGATGTCATCCACCGTTACCTTGCCGAATCCCGCACCCGCGGTTCCGGACAGCCCCGCGCCCGATTCGAGCAGCGGCCGTTCCTTCACGATGGTCTCGATCACGCCGGAGACCGTGCGGAGGGTGAGGCCCGTGACGAACTGGGCGAGGTCGATGGCGTGGGCTCCGATGTCGCCCAGCGCACCGGATCCGGCGTGTTCCTTCTGCAGGCGCCACGCGAGCGGCATGTCCGGGTCAACCAGCCAGTCCTGCCGGTAGGAGGCCCGGACCTGGCGGACTGTTCCCACCGCACCTTCGGCAATGAGATTGCGCATGAGGGTTACCGCGGGGACGCGGCGGTAGGTGAACCCCACCATCGCACGAAGGCCGCGGGCGGCGGCCCTTTCCGCAGCTTCGGCCATTGCTTCGGCTTCGGCCACGGTGTTGGCCAGCGGCTTCTCGCACAGGACGTGCTTTCCCGTCTCCAGTGCAGCAATGGCGATCTCGGCGTGGGAGTCGCCCGGGGTGACAATGTCGACGACGTCGATGTCTTCCCGCGCGATCACGTCGCGCCAGTCGGTGGCCGCCTCAGCCCACCCCCACTTCCGCGCCGCCTCATTCACCGCTTGGGCGTTCCGGCCGACAATGACCGCCATGTCCGGCTCGGCGGGAAGGTCGAACACCCGCGGAGCCGTGCGCCAGCCCTGGGAATGCGCGGCGCCCATGAACCCGTACCCGATCATGGCCACGCGCAGGGTGGTCATGCCAGCACAACCTTTCGGTCCACGGCCACCCGGTTCCCCACGTACCGCATTGGAGCGATCTGCATGTAGAGGAGGCGGAGGGTCAGGATGACCTCGACGTCGATTTCCTCGCCGGCGTCGGGAACACGGTCCAGCGGGATGATGATGTCCGGCTTGTCAGCCACGAACCACAGGGTGTCCCACTGCTCCGGAAGCTCCGCGATGGAGTACGACCGGCCCTGCAGTTCGAAGCGGAGGGATTCCTTGGGGATTTCCACGCCGTTGACGGTTGCCGCGACGTCGTCTACGGCGGACAGCCACAGACTCCGGTACCACGGGAGTTGCACCGCAACGGAGATGCCTTCCGGGTGCCGGCGGACGTCGGCGTCCTGGAAAAGGGAGTTATGGGTTGCCATGATTAGTCCTTACTCAAAGGTCTCGACGAAAGTCTGGTGGGGTGCAGGCGGCTGCGGTTCCAGCGTCTGCCGGGCCGACGGATTGTAGGGGTGGTATTCGCTCGGGACCGGCTGGTCCGCGGGCGGCATGAAGACGGGCTTTCCGTCGTCACCGAAGTACATGAGGTCCAGGGCGAAAGCGTGCTGGTTCTTCTCGGCAAAGCTGATCCAGTTTTCCTCGAAGGGTGCCCGCAGCAACTCGTAGCAGCGGAACTTCCAGATCTTCCATTCACCGTCCTGGCGCAGGAAGTCCACCGCGTATTTGCACCAGACCCAGTGGGCCCAGACTTTCTTGCCCTGGACTTCGCCCGGCGAGTACATGTAGTCGGGGCTCTCCTTGGCCACGTCCGGGTCGGTCAGGCCGGACTCGTTGCCGGTCATGATCCAGACGCCCTTGGCGGTCTTGCCGTCGGCCGCCACCTCGATGACCGGAGTGGTGGTGTAGTGCAGGATCAGCTTGCCGACGGGTTTGGGGCGGCCCTGGTGGTACCGGATCACGCTGTCGTAGTCCGTGTACTGCCCGGCGTTCGTGTACCGGGCACGCACCCCCGGCGTGCCCGGCTTGACCCAGAGCGGGATGATTTGCTCATCCTCAAACGCGTTGTGAAGGTACATGTAGCGGTTGAACAGGTTCTCGATGTCCCCCCGGTCGTTGGCCCGGCGCGCCAACCGGAGCGCTTCGCCAAGCTCGGCGCGGAGCCGCTCCACCTCGGCGGTGAGGTCGGTGTCGATCGCAGGCATTGATTTCTCCTTAGGCGGGAACCACTGATTCTTCGATGGCCTTGCGCATGAGGGCGTGCTGCTTCTTGACGAGCTCGATGGGGTCGGATTCGCCGAGGTCGGCAAAGGCGTGGCCCTCCCACTCGCTGGACAGGAAGCCCTGGTAGCCGCCCTTGACGAACTGGCGCACAATCCTCGGAATGTCCATGGCGGGCTCGTTGCCGTTCTCGTCAATGTCATAGAACTTGGCATGGACGTGGAACATCTGCGGCATGATGTCCAGCCATTCCTCCGGCGGAACCAGGCCGTGCATGTTGAAGGCCAGCCGGGTGAAGGGACCGAGCTGCGCCGGATCGAAGTTGTTCTCCCGCAGGTAGTCCTCAAACTCCTGGTTGCGTTCCTGCATGGGCAGTGGCTTGCGCCAGATGTCCTGCATGACGGCGAAGTGTTCCTGCGGCAGGCCCATCTGGGTCAGCGTGCGGAACAGGGTGGGAGAGAGGCTGTGCATGGTGGAGCTGAAGTCAGCGGTGAAACCCAGCCGGTCGCTGTCCAGCTCGGCGTACATCTCCCGGATCTGCAGGATCTTCGGATCGTTGGGGCCCTGTGGGGCGTGGATCTCGTAGCCCAGCTTCTGGTCGTACTTTTCGGCCAGGGGAAGAAGCCGCCGCAGCAGTTCCTTGCCGGCGGACCGGATCACGATCTTGTTGAAGCCGAGCGTGTTGGCGGTCTTGAGCTGCCTGGCGAAAAAGTCGAATTCCTCGTCCGGCGTCATGTCCCGGTCCTTGCGCCGGCCCATGTCCAGGTTCGTGCCGACGGCGCTCGGGGTGAGGCCGTAGCGGTCCATGCTGTCGCGCCACAGTTTCACGAAGTCGTCATCCACGTCGGGATAGGTGCGCAGCATTTGCGCGATGTTGAATTCGACGCCGGGACCGAGGCCTTCGTCGGCGACGGCCTTGATCAGGGTTTCCGGGGTGTACAGCCCGGCCGCGAATTCGGAGGTGAGTGAGTAAAGGGTGATGCCAAGCTCGATGCCGGAGCCTGCGATTCCTTCTGACATGTTCTGTGATCCCTTCGGTGTCAGCCGCGGACGGGCTGGGCGAGGTGGCTGTTGAGGATGCGTCGCGCTTCGGCGGCGTCGGTGACCATGGCCGAGCCGGCGTCGGCAGCGGCGGAGCGCTGGACGGCCTGCTCTCCGCGGATGATGTCGAACGGGTCCTGCCAGTTGTTCCAGTGCCAGCCTTCGTATTCGCTGGAGATCGCACCGGAGTAGCCGTTCTCCACCAGCTGGCGGACCAGCCCGCGTACCGGAACGGACGGCTCTTCGCCGTTCTCGTCGATGCCGAAGAACTTTCCGTGGACGTGCCGGACCCACGGCATGATTTCCAGCCAGGTGTCCAGCGGCGCGGGGCCGAAGAGGCCGGTTCCATTGATGGCGAAGTCGATGCCAAGGTCCGGGCGGCCGTTGCGTGCGGCCAGGCCGATAAAGGCGCCGAACCGCTCGCCGTGGACTTTCTGGGTGTTGGGCGGTCCTTCCGCGTAGAAACCGTTCCACAGGTCCACCACCTGCTGGAGCAGGTCCTCGGACGCTCCGCGGCGGCGGTAGGCCTCCAACAGCGAAGGGGCGAAGCCGGTGACGGTGGCGCCCCAGTCTGCGGTGAACCCCAGGAGCGGGGAGTCGAGCTTCTCGTAGCGGTCGCGCAGCGCAAGGACGCGTTCGTGTGCCCCGTGCTGGTCGGCGTGGACCTCCAGCGCCAGCGTGACGCCGTACTTTTCTGCGACGGGAAGGAGGCTCTCCATGGCATCGGGTGTCAGGGAGATTTGAACCCGGGCGATCGGGAAGCCGAGCCGGGCTGCCACTTCGATCTGCTTGCGCATGTATTCGACCAGTTCATCGTGGTTCATGAGCCGGTCGCGGCGGATTCCGGTGTCAACGTTGACGGCGAGCGAGGTGGGCACCAGGTCCACCTCCGCCACAAGGTCCCGGAACTGCCCCACGAAATTGTCATCGACGTGGTCGGGGAAGCCGCGCAGGCTGGAGAAGCCAATGACTTCGAGCCCGGGTCCAAAGCCCTCGGCCGCCACTTTGCGGATCAGGCCGTCGAGATCGTACTGCCGGCCGTGGAAGGCGCGGGTGAAGCTGTAGAGGGTGACGCCCTGGATGGGCGTGCCAAGGCTGGTCATCGTTGTGCCACCTTCATGGTCTTGGTGTCGTGCTCTTCGATGTGCAGCACGCCGTGGTCGGTGATGATGTACGGAATGTAGAGCTTCAGGTCCACCCGCACCTCGTGCCCTGCCTTGGAAGGATCGACGGGAAGGTCCCCGGACAGGACGGCGGAGTCCAGCGGGAACCACCATTCGCCGGTCTGGTCCACGAGCTCCCCGAAGCTGAACGTGCGGTTGTTCATGGTCCAGCGCAGCGATTCCTCCGGTGCGGCAACACCGTCAATGGTGAGGGCGGCCCCGGCGATGCATGAACCGGGGAGGGCCCGGTACCAGGGAATGCGGACCTCGACGGCGGCGCGGCCGTCCTGGCTGGTAAGTGTTCCTTGCTCGATTATGCGGTCGGCGATCATCGAGACCTCCTTGTCTGCGGCATGCCTTGCCGGCATCGGAATAGCGGCAACGTGCGCTTATTCATTATTTAGTCATTCTATTGTCTGAATCAGACATAAGTAAAGCATCGGCGAGTTCCGCCGCAATTTTCCCTGCGCCGCGGACAGCGAGCGCCACCGATGTCAGGGTGGGGTTGCACGCTGTGGCGGTGGGAATCACGCCGTTGCCGGCCACGAAGAGGCCGGGGACCTGCCAGACCTCGCTGTCCGGGGAACACACGCTGCCGCCGTCGTCGTACTGTCCCATCCGCGTGGTGCCCTGGTAGTGCAGCGAGGCACCCGGCGGGAGGACGAACGGCCGCTCATCAATCGGCTCTCCCACGGCCCTGCCGAGCCGCACAATCTCCTCCTTGGCCCGCTCAAGCACCTCCCGGTCCTTGTCGGTCAGGCTGTAGTGGATGCGCAGGGCAGGCATCCCATAGCTGTCCACGGCGGTGTCGTCGAAGGCGACCCTGTCGTCCCGCTGGAGGTCCTTGGCGCAGAACAGCCCCAGCCCCACAATCGATCCGGGAACGACCGGGTCGTCGTCGGCCAGGGGGATGGGTGAAGCATCCAGCTGCATGATCTGGCCATGGAAGGGCATCTCATCCGTGTACGGCACCCAGGTCACTCCGCTTTGCTCACTGAGGGCTCCGTCCGCGCTGGACTGCCCCTCCTCGGCACTGACGCCGCGCAGCCGGGTGGCGAACACCACTTGGGCCTGGTCATTGAGGTACCGGCCCAAGGCATCCGGCCGGATCCCGGAAGCCCACAACAGTTGGGGGGTGCGCAGGGCGTCACCGCCCACCACCACATAGCGCGCGGCAATGCGGTGCGTTCCGCCACCGCGGCGGTCTTCCACCTCGACTCCGGCGGCGCGGCCGCCCTCCACCAGGACACGACGGACCAGGGACTCGTCGAACAGGTCGAACCGCTGGTTTTCCCGGGTGGCAGGACCCATTACGACGTCGGATCCGGACCACACGAGGCGGCCGTCGCCTCGCCGGTGCACGGCGAGGGGCATGGGCTGGACGCGGAAGGCCGGGCTGCGGCCGTCGTCGACGGCGGCCGCGAGCCGATCGTGGACGAGGCCGGAGAACGGTGCCGCTTCAAAGGCCGAAGTGGTGACGCCGAGGAGGCGGTCGGCTTCGTCCAGCAGCTGGTCCAGGTCAGGCAGGAAAGCGATGCGCTCCTTTCCGCCGGGGCGCGGGCACGCGGCGGTCCAGTGGGCGGCCATGCCGCCCACGTTGCTGGACATTGCCGCGACGGGCATGCCGTCCTCGCCCGGGAAGGCGTAGCCGTCCTGCAGCAGGTACGTTCCGGGGCGGGCGCGCCGTTCGCCGCTCTTCACGGCGCCGGGCGAGTTGACCGTCTCGGCCCCGGCGCCGGGGCCTTCCGAAGCCCGTTGGGCGGCTGCACGGCGGGCCTCATCCTCGATGTTCTTGACGTGGGCGCCCGGTGGAGAACTGACCGTGGGCCCCACCTCGAACATGGCGATGCTGGCTCCAGGGGCCCGCTCACTGAGGATGCGGGCGTACGCGGATGCGGTGGGCCCGCTGCCCACGATGGCTACATCGACGGCGGCGGGGTAGCGGCTGCTGCTCACCGTCCTGCCGCCAGTTCCTGGATGCGCCGGACAGACTTGGCGGACTCAATCGTGGGGTAGTACTCAAGCCCGATGGGGCCGGTGTATCCGCTGTCCTGGAGGTCGGTGAGCCTGGCGGCCCAGTCGATGGAACCCGATCCGGGTTCGCCGCGGCCCGGCGCGTCGGCAATCTGGACGTACTTTACCAGCCGGCCCGCGTTGGCGAGCTCTGCCACCACGTCCTCCCCTTCCACTGTTGAGTGGTAGAGGTCGTAGAGGACGCCGAAGTTGGGCGAGTCCACTCCCCTGGCGACATACACGGCCTCCGAGGTCCGGTCCAGCAACGCCCCGGGGTGGTCCACCCGGATGTTGACCGGCTCCAGGACAAGGGTGATCCCGGAACCTTCGATGTGGGCAACGCCCTTGGTGAAGATCTCAATGAGTTCATCGAGCTGGTCCTGCCGCTTGCGGCCGCCGAAGCCGGTGCCGCTGCCCACCACGATCCGCGGGCAGCCCAGTTCCTGTGCCACCTTTACGCCGGCATCGAGGCCCTCGTAGAAGGGCTCGTGGTTCTTTGGCGGAATCATGAACTGCATCCGGGGCTCGGCCAGCTGCGCGGTGAGCTGGACGCCGGTTTCCTGCAGCGCCTCCTTGAGGGCGGGAATGTCCTTGCCGGTGGGACCCCACATTTCCACGGCATCGAAGCCTGCCGCCGCGGCCGCGCGTACGCGGTCTGCGGCGCTGTCGCCTGCTTCGGAGAACAAAAGGTCGATATTGGGTGCGAGCTGGAACATGGCAGTCTCCTGGAATTCTTGGAAATGGGGTGGCTAAAACATGGGGTGGTCGTGCACCGGGTGGTCCGGGACGGGCTGGAGCACGTCCCAGTGCTCCACGATGCGCCCGGCTTCGAAGCGGTAGATATCTGCGACGGCGGCGTCGGGACGCCCGGGTCCTGATGCACGGACGTGCACCATGGCCAGGTCTCCGTCAACGAGGATCCGCTGGACCTCGAAGCGCGAGTCCGGCGAGCCGTCGAACTTCGGCGTGAGCATCCGGATGGCGGCCTCCGGACCGTCCGGGATGGTGGGATTGTGTTGCTTGTATTCATCGGCAACAAGGAACCCGAAGGCTTCCCGCACCCGTTTTTGGGTGTAGAAGATCTCCACGAAGCGTTCAAACGCCTCGCGGTTGCCGGCCATGCGGATCAGCCTTTGAGTCCGCCGGAGAAGCCCTGGATGAAGCGCTTTTGCGCGAACAGGAACAACGCCAGGATGGGAATCATGGACACGATGACGATCGCGAAGATGGAATTCCACTTCGAGACCAGCGACCCGATGAAGTAGTACATGGCTACCGGGAGCGTCTGGTTGGCGGATCCGCCGAGGAAGATCAACGAGGTGAAGAAGTCGTTCCATACGATCAGTCCGGCGAAGATGGTGACCGTTCCGGTAGCCGGGGCCATCATGGGAAACACCACCTTGGAGAAGACCTGGGTCTTGCTGGCACCGTCGATCGTGGCGGCTTCCTCGTAGTCCGTTCCGAGGCCCCGGAAGAAGTTTGAGTACAGGAAGATCGAGAGCGGCAGCAGCATCCCGGTATACAGGACGATCAGGCCCCAGGCCGATCCGGTGAGGCCCAGGCCACGGGCGCCCATGTACAGCGGCACCGCGCCCAGCTGGCCCGGAAGGATGATGGCTACCAGGAAGAGGTAGTACGCCGCCTTGCTCCACCTGCGGGTGCTGCGGGAAATAACGTAGCCGGTAATTGACCCCAGTGCGATCAACCCCAGGATGCTCCCGGTGGTGATGATGAGGCTGTTGACCAGTCCGGCCATAACGTTGGAATTGCCTGTTGCCGTAAGGACCTTCACGAAGTTGCCAAAGTCCGGATTGCCGGGAAGCGCCAGGGCGGAGGTGGTGTACATTTCGCTGTCCGGCTTCAGCGCCGTGGTCACCAGGAAGTAGAACGGGGCGAGGAAGACCAGGGCCAGGGCCCACAGCCCGATTTCGCGGATCAGGGTGAATTTCGTGTAGCGGAACATGGGTTAGTCCTCAGGATTCGATCGCGTCAGCCGCTGCTGGATCACGGCGAAGACCAGGATGATGAAGGCGAGCACCAGGGCCAGGGCAGCGCCGCCGCCGAAGTTGCCCAGCGCGAATGCCTGCTTGTACACCTGGGTGGCCAGCGTTTCCGTGGCCCCTGCCGGGCCGCCGCCGGTAAGTGCCATGATGGGGTCGAAGACCCGGAGGCCCTGGACAATGCCCAGTGTTGTGGCGATTGCGACGGCGGGACGGATCGCCGGCAGGGTGACGTTCCGGAAGCGCTGCCACAAGTTGGCGCCGTCGATTGCCGCGGCTTCTTCGACCTCCACCGCAACACCGGTGAGTCCGGCCATGAAGATCACCATGGCGAACCCGGTGGAGGACCACACGAGGACCACCAGGACTGTCCAGATGGCCCATTGCGGATCGGCGAGCCAGGGTTTTGCCAGTTGACCGAGCCCCGCCGCCTTCAGCAGGACATTGATGGGACCGTTGAAATCGAAGATGTACTTCCAGATGTAGGCGGTGGCGAGGGGGCTGAGGACCACCGGCATGAAGAATAGCGTGCGGAGGATGTAGCGCGTCTTCACCACACGGTTGAGTCCCAGCGCAATGATCAGACCGGCGATGTTGCCCAGCAGTACCGATCCGAACGCGAGGAACAGTGTGTTGGAGAGGGCGCCGACCTTGGTGGGGTCCTTGAAGATTGCCTCGAAGTTGTTCAAACCGGTGATCTTGAAGGAACCGATTCCCGTCCAGTTGGTAAAGGCGAAGAACCCGCCGATGCCGGTCGCCACGTAGTGGATGGCGATGACGAGGGCGATCCCGGGGAGCGCCCACCACCAGTGTCCAAATTCCAGGGAGCGGCCCCGGGGACGGGCTGGGCGGCCCGTCCCCGGAGCGCGCTTGCCTCGCCGGGGTGCTTCTGCTGCTTCGCTCTTGGGTTGCATCGTCGCAGTCATGATAATTCCTTGCTTGTCCCGTTGAGTCGTTGGAACGGTAGTGGAGTGGAAGACTTACTGTCCCCAGGCGGCATCCATGGCCTGCAGGACCTGGTCAGTGGTCTTCTGCCCGGTGATCAAGCCCTGGACGCCGGTGGCCAGGGCGTCGTAGACGGACGAGTTGGGCCACTGGCTGTTGGGCAGGGGCCCGTACTTTCCGCCCTTGATCAGGTCGGCTACGTTCTTGTAGGCGCTGCCGTTGAAGTCATAGCTGTCCAGTCCGCTGACGGGAAGGGCGCCGTCAATTTCGGCAAAGGCCTTGGTCTGTTCCGGCTCAGCCGCCCAGTCGAGGAATGCCTTGGCAGCATCCTTGTTCTTGGAAGCGGCGTTTATGGAGAACGCGTAGTTGGCACTGGCGAACGTGTAGGCCTTGTCCGAGGCCTGCTCGGCCGGGAGGGCACGCACATCGAATTCAGAACCGGCGGCCGCGGTCTTCAGCTGCTTCCAGCTTGGGGCGGGGATGAAGCCGGCAACGGATGTTCCACTGGCAAGGCCCTGGGTGATGGCATCAAATCCTGCGCCGGCCGCACCTTGCTGGAAGCACCCCGCATCATTGAGTTTCTTCACGGCGTCGAGGGCAGACTTCCACCCGTCCGAGCCGGCAAACGTTACCTGGTTTGCGGTCCGCTTGGCGTTCCAGTCCGGATCGCCTGCATAGACCCTGCTGGCAGCAAGGGACATGGCCATCAGCCCGGTGTTGGGGGCAGCCGCGCCGGCAAGGGCGAAGAGGGACTTACCGGAAGACTGAAGGTTCTTGCACTGCTTCTCCAAGGCGGCGAAGTCTGCGGGGAAGTCGGTGATGCCGGAGGCCTTGGCCGCCGTTTCGTTGGCCACCAGGCCTACGACAGTGATCTCCATGGCCTGCCCGTAGACTTTGCTGTCCGCGCCGAAGAGGGCGTCGCTGCCGGAGGGAACCAGTTTCTTGGCGGCATCGTCCAGCGGCTCAAGGAAGCCTGCCTGTGCGAGGGGAAGGATGCTGCGCCCCTGGCCGGAACCCGGCGTCGTGACCACGACATCCGAGGCGTTGCCGGCCTGGAGTTGGGTCCGCAGGGTCTGGTCGTAGGAATCATTGGGCTGTGGGTTGAACGTGATTTTCACGTTCGAGTGGGACTTCATGTAGTCCTCCGCCAGCGTCTGGAAGGGGCTCTCGATGTTGTTGGAGGTGGCGAAGGAGAGCGAAAATTCCTGGGATCTACCGGAGGAAGAGGTGCTGCTGGCGGAGGTGGAGCAGCCAGAGAGGGCGAGGGCCGCAATGGTGGGAACGGCGAGGGCGCCGACCACCTTCAATCCCGCGGAGCGACGGTGCTGTGTCATGTCCAGCCTTTCAGACTTCGTTGTCGAGGAATCCGGAGTCGTGACCCCGGTCACTCACAAGTATGCGGGAGATGTGTAGAAAAAGCACATAAGTATCGCGTATGACAGACATAAGTTTCACGAAGGTTCGCAGAAGGATTGCATAAAGAGCCGTGATGGCGGGGCCGCCCCCGCACGCGCGGGCTGCCGCTCGATGCCACGTCCACGGTAGGCGCGCGGCGGCTGCTTAGCTGCCCGGTCCCAGGTGAACGGTGACGACAGTCCCGGACCCGGGCGCGGAACCGAGGTCAAGTCGTCCACCGGCCGCGGCGGCAATCCGGGCACAGGTTGCCAGGCCCAGGCCGGATCCGGGCGGGTCACCCTGGCGGTCAAGGCGCACCAGCGGATCGAGCACGCGTTCCCGGTCGCCGGAGGCGATGCCCTTGCCGTTGTCGATTACGCGCAGGACCGCCCCATCTTCGCCGCGGTGCCCGGTGACGTGGATGACCGGCGGCACGCCCGGCCGGCGGTAGTTAAGGGCGTTGTGAATGAGATTTTGCAGGAGCACCCGGGTCTGGACCGGGTCCGCGGTAAATACCAGCTCCCCCGAGTCCACGGACGCTCCCGACTCCTCCACGGCGGTGGCCAGGTCCGCGATGACATCCCCCACCAGTTCCGCCAGGGAAACCGCGGCCGGCTGCAGGTCGCCTCCGATGGTGGCGAAAGCCAGGACGTCCTCGACCATCGCCAGCATGCGCCGCCCGGTCCTGCCCACAATGCCTAGATACTCCGGAAGCCGGGCGTCGTCTCCTGATTCTGCGTCCATTTCGCCCAGTTCCACGAATCCGAGGATCGAGGTCAGCGGGTTGCGAGGTCATGGCTGATCCTGCCGGCAAACTCCGCCAGATGGCTGTTGCTCCGCTCGGCTTCGGCCAGCGCGTCAGCCAGGCGGCGTGCGCGGTGTTCCAGCTGCAGGACGTCGACGATTTGGGCGGCGAGGATTTCAAGGCCTCGGAGTTGTTCGCCGCTGAGCCGGCCGGTCTCCCGGGCGCCGGCACAAAGGGTGCCAAGGACAAACCCGTCGTCGGTCACCAGCGGAATGGAGGCGTAGAACCTGAAACTGCTGCGCCGGCCGTCCACGTAGGGGTTGTCGCGGTACCGGGAATCCAGGGAAGCATCCTCGAGGACGGTGGGTTCACCGCTGAGGAACCCCACCGCGCACATCGAGTCTTCCCTGGTGCACAGATACGGTTCCATGCCCGCCGTGGCTGCCTGGTACTGGAGGTCTTCGGTAATGATGTTGATGGCTGTTACCGGCTGGCCACAGACCGTGCGGGCCAGTTCAACAAGATTCTGCAAGCGTTCCGACGCAGCCGGAACTTCAACGTGTCCGTCCGGACCTGGAATGGGCAGTCCGGTTCCGGCGAGGACCGCGTCGCGGACCATCTCGTTCACCGTCATGGCCTGCGGCCCTTGCCATCAGCGCGCTGGAACCACCGGCCATCCGCACGTGCGGTGGCCAAGCCTTCCATGCCGGGATCGTCCACCGATCCAGCATCCCATACAGGCGTCGCCGCGCAGGGAGAACACGGAGGGGCTTGCTCACATCGAGGAGCCGGCCCTCGATTCCGCCTTCGGCACGGAACGCATGCTCTTCCGAACAAGGTCATGGTGCCTGCGCACCAACAGCAAGGGGTCCACCTCCCCCAGTTCGGCGAAGGCATGGCCCTCCCATTCACTTGACCAGTAGCCGTGGTAGCCGCCTTCGACGAAGACGCGCACCAGCTCCGGATAGTCGATTGCAGGCTCGTTGCCGTCGTCGTCGATGTCGTAGAACTTGGCGTGGACGTGCAGGATCTGGGGCATGATGTCTGCCCATTCCCGCGGACTGACATGGCCGTGCATGTTGAAGGCGAGATGGGCGAAGGAGCCAAGCCGGGCTGGATCGAAGGCCCGGCCCTTGAGGTAGCCAATGAACTCCTCCTGGCGCGCCCGCATCGGCGCGTCGGTGGCCCAGATGGCCTGCAGCCTGGCCACCGAGTCGTCGTCCAGGCCCGCCCGCCGCACGGCACGGAGGAGCGTGGGTGACATGCTGTGCATGGTGGAGGAAAAATCCGCCACGAACCCCAGCAGCGGCGAATCGAGATCTGCGTACACATCCCGGACCTTCATGATTTCCGGCGAGTTGGGTCCCATCGGAGCGTGGATTTCGTAGGCCATCTTGAGTTCCAGCCTCTCGGCCAGCGGCAGGAGGCGGCGCAGCAGGGCGGGCTTGGCGCTCTGGATACGGACCAGGGGGAAGCCCAGTTTCTTTGCACCATGGAACAGGGTCTCCGTGAACTCGTATTCCTCGTCCGGCGTCATGTCGCGGTCACGGCGCCGGCCCATGTCCAGGTTCGCACCGAACGAGCTGGCGGTGAAGCCATGCTTGTCGAATGCAGTTTGCCACGCCTGGGCGAAGCCATCCGATACGTGGGGGTAGGTGGGGAGCACCTGGGAGGCCACGATCTCGATCCCAGGGCCAATGCCAAGATCGGCAACCCGGTCCAGCAGCCTGTCGAAGTCGTACCAACCGGCGCGGAACTCGGCGCTTGCCGAGTACAGCGTCAGCCCGAGGGAGAAGGGGTCGTCCCCGGTTGCGGGCGGAGGGGGTGCCGCCGCCGCCTTGAGTAGGGGTGCGGGGGCAGGCCCATCCGTGACGGCCAGCTCCAGTGTCTGGTTCACGAAGTTGGGGACGTACATGCCCGGGCCCCCATCCTGCCCCGGGGCAATCTGCATATACGGCAGCCGGAGCTCGCCGATGAGCTGGACGGTGTGGTGGTCCCCGGGAACTGCGGGCTGGTCGCGGCGGACAATGAGCAGCGGGTGTTCCTGCAGGTACCAGAGGGTTTCACTCTGCACCGGAATGTCGGTCAGCGCATATCGGGTGCCCCCGAGCTCCAGGGACAGCTCCTCTTGGGGGACGTCCCGGCCGTCGATGGTGAGCCGGAGGCTGGTGACCGAGGAGAGCCAGAGGCTCCGGTACCACGGCAGGGTAAGGGAAAGGGCAAGTCCTTCCGCGTGGGTGCGAAGGCTGGATTCGTCAAGAAGTCCGTTGGGCATGATGGTTCTCTTTACCGTGATTGGGGATGGTCAGTCGAGTTCGGAGGTGATGCTGCGGATCAGGGCATGTTGGCGGCGCACCTGCTCGATGGCACGCCAGGGAGTGCGTTCGCCTTCGTATTCGCTGGAGAGGTAGCCGGTGTAACCGGAGTCCTTCAGCGCCTGGAGCACGGGACGCCAGGGAATCTGCTGGTCTTCCAGCTGCTCGTTGATGTCGTGGAATTTCGCCTGGATGAACACCACGTATTGGGCGATGTCCTTGAAGTCCGCGGGGTTAACGGCAATGCCGTCAAGGAACGCCGGACGGGTGTCCCGGGTCTCGCCTTCACGCAGCGGAATGGGCCGGTCCTGGAAAATGCCGGTGTCGATGAGCAGGCCGAAGTTCTTGGTTCCGGTCCGCTCAATGAGCCCGATGTAGTCATCCACTACTGGGTGCTTGATGGGGGTGGGCGAGTGGATCTCGGGGCAGATGACCATTCCCAGCTCGTGGGCCAGGTCAAGGGAGCGTTCCACCGATTCAGTCCAGATGGGGTCCGGCACGAGGTCGCTGGAGACCACACCGATTTTTGGCCGGACAAAGCTGAAGCCCAGCCGGTGGGCCAGTTTCAGGTCCCGCTGCAGGGCCTGCGCGCCTTCGGTGGCCGTCATCGACCGGCCCGGGTGGAGCCTGGTATCAATCCAGGAACCGTAGTTGGTGGGCTCCAGGGAGTACTTTTCCAGCAGGTTGAACCAGGTATCGATCCAGGCCGGCGAGGGTCCCGGATAGCCGGGAACGTGCCCCTCACCAAGGATCTCGACCCCTGTTGCGCCCACGTCGGCTACATGGGCCAGGGCACTTTCGAGGTCCAGGACCGTGCCGTAATCGCCCATGTAGCTGTAGAGGGAAACTCCGTAGCGGAACGTCCCGTCACCGCCTTCGGGTGCCAGCGTGACCTTGCGGCTGACCCGGTGGATGGTGGGCTGGTGCTCCTCAGGAATGTAGGACATCCGTAACCGCAGCTCGATGCTCAGTTCGTGGACACCTTGCGGAAGGCCGCCGTCGAACGGAACCGTTATCACCGCCGCCTCCTCAAGCGGCCAGCGGACCCCCTCGCTGACCCACAGCTCCGGCAGGGTGAAGGTCCGGCCGCCGAAGGTCCACAACGGAATGTCCGGACCGACGTCCACCAGGTTGCCGACGCGCACGGCGACACCATCGACCAGGGAAGCCGCCATGCCCCGGTAGGAGGGCATCCGGACGCGGAACTGGAAGCCGGTCACCCGCCCTCCTTCCGTAACGTTGCGGAAGCCTGCGGACTGGATGAGGTCTCTTTCGAGAAGCATCGTTGCTCACTCTCTGTAGGGGCAAGCCGATCGTAGCAACCATTATGTCCTTTTCAAACTAAAGTATGTAGAGTTCCATCAAAACTATCGATGAACGAGGGAGTGGGCGCAGTGGCCGAGAAGTTGAGGGCACTTATCCTGTCCGGACACATGACCCGGGAGCATGACAACGAATTCCGCCGCTTCCGCGCGCACAACCAGTGGCTCACCACTGTCCTGGAGGACACGGGCAGGTTCCACGTGCGCGTCGTCGAGGACCCGCGCGGACTGGGAGCCGGCGTCATCGATAAGTACGACGTGGTCCTGGTGGTGTTCGAGGGGCGGGACGGCTACCACGAAAAGGCGGTGGGCTTCGGTGCCGAAACCGATGCCGCGCTGCTGAAGTTTGTCCACGAGGACGGAAAGGGCATGGTGTGGTTTCACGGCTCCGCCGTCCAGGAGGACGACTGGGGCTACCCGGAGGAGTACAACATCATGCGGGGCGCGAAGCTCAGTGTGTCCACCGGGCTGCGGCCGCGGCCCTGGGGCGAGGCCCGGCTGCAAACCTCCGAGCCCCGCCATCCCATCACCGAGGGTGTCAGCGGGACATGGACCGTCACGGGTGACGACATCTTGACCGGCGTGCAGCTGTACGGCGGCGCGGAAGTACTGCTGTCAGTATTCGATGACGTGGAGTCCTACGAGAATGCACCCAAATGGCCCATGCCGCATTACCCGGTGGATATCCCGGAGGAAAACCTCGCCAACCTTCCCGGGATCAATACGCAGCAGCCTCTTGCCTGGATCAACAACTATGGCAACGGCCGCAGCTTCACGATCACCATAGGCCACGACATCGACACGTTCCGGCGCATCGAGTTCATCCGCATGTTCCCGCGCGGCGTGGAGTGGGCCGCCACCGGGAAAGTCACCCTCGACGGGCCGGACCGACGTGGTGAGCGCCGCTTCCTGCCGTGGCCCTACTACAACCACGAGGGGTAGGCACCGTCCCGCTCCGGATGCTGCCTCAGGCCTCCATTCCTGCCGCGTGCAGCTCCTCCCGGGTGGGCGGGTTGGCGCCCGGGCGGGATACCGTGACTGCCGCGGCACGGGCGGCATGTTGCAGGAGTTCGGAGAGTCCCTCGACGGGAAGGTCACGCAGGTCCTGCCGGTTCTGGGCGCCGTCCAGCTCCCGGTCCACCAGGCCGGACAGCAGCGCCGCCATGAAGGAATCCCCAGCCCCCACGGTGTCCGCCACCTCCACCCTGGGCGCAGGAATGGCGGCTTCGCCGGCACGGCACACGCCCCACGGGCCGTCCGCACCGCGGGTGACCACCACCATCGCCGGACCTTCCTCCCCGCCCAGCGCCAGCCACTTGCGGGCCGAATCCAGCACATCCTGTCCCGGGTAAAGCCAGGCCAGGTCCTCGTCCGAGGCCTTAACGACATCGGACAACGTGACGAACTTTTCCGCCTGGCGCCGGGCAAAGTCCACGTCCGTGATGATGCTGGGGCGGCAGTTGGGATCAAAACTGATGGTGGCGGACGGGTGCGCGTATTCGACGGCGGCGAGCACCTCGGTGGCACCGGGCGCCAGCATGGTGGCAATGGAGCCCGTGTGCAGCAGGGTGGTTCCCTGCAGCATGAAGCCAAGCCGGTCTGCCAGGTGCGGCAGCTCCCAGGCGAGGTCGAAGGTGTAGGTGGCGGCGCCGTCGTCGTCAATCAGTGCGGTGGCCACGCTGGTGGGCAGCTCGTCCGGGGGCATCGGCAGCATGACGGAGCTGGCGCGCAGGTGCGCCGCCACCGAGTCGCCGTACGCGTCCCGGCCGTAACGGCCGATGAACTGCATCGGGTGGTCCAGCCGGGCCAGGCCCACCGCGACATTCAGGGGGCTTCCGCCCACGTGGGCCTCGATTCCGGAAGCGCGCTGGACAACGTCAACAAGGCCTTCGCCGATCACTGTGAGCATGGTCATACTCTGCCAGAAAGAGGCCGGCGTCAGCAGTTCGTGTCAGCCGAGCAGCTTTCCAACCAGTTCGCGGCACGTCACATAGGCCTCCGCGGCGGGATCGATGAGCGCGAAGTGGTCCCCCGGCACCGTGATCAGCCGTGCCGGGACGGGTCCGGACCGGCTGGCGTCCACGTACGTTGTGGACATGCCCAGGGGAACATCATCGTCTTCCGCCGCGTGGACGGCGAAGACGGGAACGTCCAGCGGCAGCGCTGTCATGGGGTCGGCCATGCGGTGGCGCCCGGGGAAGTCCGACGACGGTCCGCCCAGCAGGTTGCCCACGGCGCCGTTGCTCAGGCCCAGCCTCTCGGCTTCGGCAAGGTTCAGCACGCCGGACTGGCTGACCACCCCGGTGAGGCGGACGCCGTCGTTCGTGTCCTTCACTTGCCGGGCGTCCGCCCCGAGCCCCTCCAGCCGGTCCCTGCCCGCCGCCCACACTGCCAAGTGGCCGCCGGCGGAATGGCCCAGAGCCACCACTTTGCCCAGGTCCAGCGAGTGCGGTTCTGCGAGCGGGGCAAGCTTGTCGATGCCCGCGAGGATGTCCCGGAAGGTCCCCGGCCAGCCTCCGCCGTTCCCGGCACGGCGGTACTCCAGGTTCCAGGCGGCCATGCCATGCTCCGCCAGGTCCCTCGCCAGCGGCTCCCCCAGTTCGGCGCCGTACGTGGAGCGCCAGTAGCCGCCGTGGATCACCACCACAACGCCCCGGTGCTTTCTGCCCGCAGGAAGATCCGGCAGGAAGAGCTCGCCCCACTGGCTGGGGTCCTGGCCGTAGTCATAGCGGTGGCGTTGCACCCTGCCGAGACTACATCCGTCCTTGGGAAGCGGCCTCCTGTCACACTGGCCGCCCGGGCCTCGAAAACTGGGCGAGTCCGGGCGTCCTGCCGGGTGTCCGTTTAGCCCGCCACATTTATGGGCACCATTCCTGGCATGGAAGAGGCTGAAGCAACAACCCAGGGATCCACTGTCGAGGACTGGACGCGCGCACTGGCGGAGTCCACGGGTTCACCGGGTGGGGGCGCGGGTACCGGCCTGATGCTGGCGGTGGCGGCATCACTGACGTCGATGGTGGCCGGCTACAGCGGTGGCGAGGACGACGGCGGGAAGCCATCGGAGATACGGACCCGCGCACAGGCGCTGCGCCGGGAAGCCCTGCAGCTGGCTGATGACGATGCGTCCGCCTCCAAAGCCTTCGGTGCTGCCTTCCGGCTGGAACCGGGGCCGGAACGGGACGAGGCAGTCCGCCGTGCGTCGCTGGAAGCTGCAGCATCGTCGGCTGTCCTTGGCGAGCGGGCCATCGAAGCCATCGACGACCTCGCCTGGCTGGCGACCAAGGGCAACCGTTCATTGGTTGCGGACGTTGTTGTTGCGTTCGGCGCCCTCCGGGCCGCGGTGGCAGGCGCCCGCACGAATGTCAGCTTCGACCTTGGCTCCCTGCGCTCCACGGGAGACAGCCTGGATACGGTGCGTCGACAGCAGCCGGACCTGTGGGCCGCGGTCCAGAAACTCAACGGAGCCATGGACCGCATCGACGCGGTAACTGCACGCATCGACCACCGCGCGGCCCCAACGGACTCAGCCTGAGCTGTTGGACTCTGCCGCAGGGCTGTGCTTATTGTGGGCAGCATTGTTTGCAGGTGAGTCCGGGGGGAGGCGTACGGCATGGAGCCAAAACTCGCTGCGTGGACCTTCCTCCGCCCCCTTTTGCTCGCCATGGCGGCAGCAGCTGCATGGATCGCACTGTCCGCTGCGGGCGCCTCCGCTGATTCCGCCGCTCACAATGAGCCACTCCTGGCTGCTGCCCCGCCTGCCGCTGGAGGGGTCGCTACCGCAGTTAGCCAGCAGGCCCGGGATGCCCTGGAACCCATCCCGGCAGGGACTGCCAGCAAGCCTGCCCCAGCGCCTGAAACAGTGCCATCCCTTCATGCGGCCGCCAAGGACGCCACTGCCCTGGCCGACCACGTGGCAGATGCTGTTCCGGTAGTCGACACTGTCGCGCCGGAAGGATCCATAGCCGCAGTAGTGGATCCGGCCCTGGGCACCGTGGACAGCGTTGTTGGCGGAACGGTGGGGAATATTTCTCCCGTGGCCGGCGTGGTCCTCGAACCACTTGCCCCGGTCCTCGACCCACTTCTCACCGCCGTGCCCCTGCCCGCTGCGGGAGAGCCGGCGGCGGCCCTCCCGCCGGTCGCCGGGGCGCCGCAGGCTCGAGACGGAGCACCCGCGGCGGCAGCCGCATCGGTGGCTGCCCCCGCCGGCATGGCCCCGGGTTCCGCCCTGGCCGCCCCCGAATTCCCGCCACTCCACGAAGGGCTGTCCGGCAGCGGCCTGCCGCACCCCCAGCAGGCTATGCACGCCGCCGGCATGCTCCAGCTGTCGGAACCGGATCCGCACAGCGCGCCGTCCCACGCACCCTTTGATGCGCCGCCCGGCACCGCTGCCGGCGGAAGCGGTTCAACCAGCGGCAATGGTTCGGGCCTGCCCGCATGGCTCGCGCCCCATACCCTGCAGATCCCCGCGGCCGGCCGTTCCAGGGTCCAAGGCGGTTTGCCCCTGGCCATGCCACCGGTGTCCTTCGATCCCGGATCATCCCCTGACTAGTTGAGGCCCTGAGCGTCCCAGCGCTAACGAGCCAGTCCCGGGCTAAGCAGTAGGCCCGATCCAACTTTCAGGAGAACCCCAAATGATGCACCGCACTATCCGAGGATGCCTGCTCAGCGCCGTAATCGCAGGCGGCCTGCTGGGCGCCAACGGCGCAGCCGCCAACGCCGCCGCCACCCCGGCGGAAGCACCGATCTCCCTTTCCATTGACCACACCGCACCCCCAACGGGCCGCGCGCACGTTGGGGAGGCAGCTGCCAACGCAGCACCCAGCGCCCCAGAACCGGGAACCGCGCCGAACACTGGCGTCAACTCCGGACTGCTGGGCGTGGGCGTGGTGCTTGTTGTCTTTGGCGGCGTGCTGGCCCTGATCCTGGGCCGAAAGCGCGGCTGACCCGGCGCGGGTAGCGTAGGGAACCACCACCTATCAGGAAGGCCCCCGCATGGCACGCGTCTTCATTACCGGATCCACCGAAGGGCTCGGCCTGGCAACAGCGGACACGCTGCTGCGGGACGGACACGAGGTGATCGTGCACGCGCGGTCCCCGCAGCGGATCCCCGCGGTACAGCACCTGCTGGACCGCGGGGCACAGTGCATTGTCGGGGACCTCGCGGCCCAGGCCGAGGTCCGGCAGATCGCGGCCGACGCCAACCGAATCGGCCGGCTGGACGCCGTCATCCACAACGCCGGCGTCCTCAGCGGCGCGGCGCTGCTGCCGGTGAACGTGGTGGCCCCGTACCTCCTGACAGCGCTGATCCCCGGACCCCGCCGCCTCATCTACCTGAGCAGCGGCATGCACCGCGGCGGCGACACCGGACTGGACGGCCTGGACTGGGCAGGACGCACGACGACGGCCTCCTACTCCACCACCAAGCTGCACGTCACGGCGCTGTCGGCAGCAGTGGCCAGGCTGGCGCCGGACATTGCCAGCAACGCGGTTGATCCCGGATGGGTGCCCACCCGGATGGGCGGCCGCTCAGCACCGGACAGCCTGGAACTGGGCCACCGCACCCAGGAATGGCTCGCTACCAGTGACGACCCGGCAGCCTTGTCCAGCGGCGGCTATTGGTACCACCAGCACCGGCAGGCCCCGCACCCGGCCGCCAATGATCCGCAATTCCAGGACCGCCTGCTGGCCCGGCTCGCGGAACACACAGGCGTCACCCTGGAGGGCAGATGAGTTCAACGGAGAATGGCGCGGAGGCATCCGCGCGGGAAACAGGGCGCCCCTCGCCAAAGGTGCCTGAGCGGCCGCATCCCGTGACCCTTCGCGAGGTGGCAGAAGCGGCCGGCGTTTCCACCGCCACGGTATCGCTGGTGGTCAATAAGAAAAAGGACGCCCGCATTGCCGAGGAAACCCGCAGGCGCGTCACGGACGCCATCCGCACCCTGGGCTACCGGCCCAACGCCATGGCCAAAACACTCGTCAGCGGGACGTCCAAGTTCATTGGGCTGGTGGCCGACGGCGTAGCCACCACGCCATTTGCCGGCCAGATCATCCACGGGGCGCAGGATGAGGCCTGGAAGCACGGCTACGCGCTGCTCATCGCCAATACCGAGGGCAACGGCGAGCTGGAGCAGGACGCCATCGCCATGATGCTGGAGTACAAGGTGCGCGGCATCCTCTACTCCACCTGGTTCCACCGCCAGACGGATATCCCGCCGCCGCTACGGGAAGCGGACTTCGTCCTGGTGAACTGCTTCTCCAACGAACAGGGCGCCCGCGCCGTAGTTCCGGACGAGGTCCAGGGCGGCCGCTCCGCGACGGAACTCCTGTTGGCGCACGGCCACCGGCGGATTGCGTTCATCAACGCCACCATTCCGGCACCGGCCAAGGACGGGCGGCTGGCAGGTTACCGCCAGGCCCTGGGGAACGCCGGAATTCCGTTCGATCCGGACCTCGTGATGGAGGCCTATCCGGACCAGGAAGGCGGCTACCGGGCCACGGCCGGGCTGCTTCAGCGAGGCGCCCCTGCCGTGTTCTGCTACAACGACCGCATGGCCATGGGCCTCTACGACGGCCTGCGGGAACACGGCCTGGCCATCCCTGGGGACGTCGCCGTGGTGGGCTTCGACAACCAGGAAGTCATCGCCGCGCACCTCCGGCCGCCGCTGTCCACCGTGGCCCTGCCGCACTATGAACTTGGCGCCGCCGGGGTCCGGGTGCTGCTGGGAATCGACCCCGCCCCGGGCGGGCCGGCAAAGATCCACTGCCCTGCCGTGGAACGCGCGTCGGTGCAGGTCCAGGCCCACGCATAGCCCATCGATTGCTCCGTCCCGGTCGTTTTTGGGGCGCGTAAACGACAGCAGACGACCGGTTTAGGCGGTACCGAGGCGGCGTTCGACGTCGGCCGCTTCCGGATACGCCGCCTGCGTCCCCTTCCGGGTGGTTGCCAGGGCGGCGGCCACGGAGGCGAAAGTTGCGGCATCGGCGAGCGCATCGCCCGCGGCCAGCCGCACCGCCACCGCTCCGGTGAAGGCGTCCCCGGCTCCGGTGGTGTCCACGGCGGCCACGCGGGTGGGCGCCACGAAGGTCACCTGGGCGCCGGGAGCCGCCTCCGAATCCAGCACCACGGATCCGTGCGCGCCGAGGGTCACCAGGACCTGCCGGATCCCGCGCCCGGCAAACCGCTCCCGGACCGTATCCCATTGCGACGCGTGGGCGTCCGCCCCCGGAACGGAGGCGCCGGGGCCAAGGAACAGCGCCGCCTCGTGCGCGTTGACCAGCAGGACGTCTGTCAGTTCCGCCAGCTCCGCCGGAATGTCCGCGTACGGCGAGAGATTCAGCAGAACTGTTGCGCCGGCGTCGTGCCCTGCCTGGGCTGCGGCCAGCACGGTGGGCATGGCCACCTCCAGGCAGAGGCTGACGACGGCGGCACCGTCCAGGACGTCCGCGGCGCCGGCCACGTCCGCCGGGGACAAGGTGCCGTTGGCGCCGGCGGAGATGATGATGTTGTTTTCGCCGCGGGCGTCAACGGCAATGACGGCGACACCCGTGGGCTCGCTGGAGTTGCGCACGTGGCTGACGTCCACGCCTGCCCCCGCCACCGAGGCCTCGAGCATGTTGCCGTTGGCGTCCTCCCCCACGGCGCCTACCAGGCTGACATGGCCGCCCAGCCGGGCTGCTGCCACGGCCTGGTTGGCGCTCTTGCCGCCCGGGTTCACGGCGAAGCCGTTGCCTTGGACCGTTTCGCCCGGCTGCGGGAGCCGTTCGCAGTAGATGGTGAGGTCGGCGTTGAGGGAGCCGACGACGACGATCCGGCCCGGGTGCCCAACGCCCGCGCTGGTCATGCGGCCACCTCGGCCTCAACCGGCTTGGGAATCAGCAGCGAAGCAGCGAAGGCGGCAATGGTAAGGGCCAGGCCGACCACGACGACGGTCAGGTACGACGTGGCCGCATCGCCGAGCGCGGAGGTCGCCACCAGCACGGCGGGCAGGATGAGGAAGCTCAGGCCCGCGCCCAGGTTGAAGGCGCCGGCGTTCATGCCGGGGAGGAAGCCGGGGTTGCCGGCGGGCGAGAGGACAACGCCGAGTCCGTTGAGCATGATGTTGACCGTACCGGCGTACATGATGCCCAGCAAGACCGTTCCGGCAATCATCATGGGCAGGCTGTGCAGGCCCAGGAAGGCGATGACGGCGAGTGCGGCGATGCTGCCCAGCAGCCCGATCCGCAGCACCCTGGTGTAGCCAAGGACCGGGGCGAGCTTGCCGCTGAGCGGGCCCACCAGCCAGCCCAGCAGGGCGTACGGGGTGAGGATCATCAGTGACATTTCGGTGGGGCCCACACCAAAACCCGGGCTGGCGGCCTGGACGTAGGCGGGCACGATGCCGTTGATGACGGCGAAGATGCCGGTCATGGTCAGGGTGGTGGTGAGCAGCGGTGCCCAGGTGGCGCGCTGGCGCAGGTGCACCGTTTCCACCATGGGCTGGGCGGCGCGCTGTTCGGTGCGCCAGAAGGCGAAGAAGGCGGCGGCGGACACCAGCACCAGCGCCAGGCTCAGCAGCAGCGTTCCGGAGTTGAAGCCGCCCACGAGCTTGGCTGCTTCGTTGAGCGCGGTGAGCAGGGCGCCGACGGCCACCACAATGAAGAACACGCCGAGCCAGTCCATCCGGGTGCCGGCGCCGGGCTTGCTCTCGTTGGCGAGGAACACGATGAGGGCGGTGGCCGCGAAGGCCAGGACCACCATCAGCCAGAAGATGCTGCGGAAGCCGAAGTGCTCGGCGAAGTAGCCGCCCACGAAGGAGTCCACGCCGGCCACGCCGCCGTTGACCGCGGTGATCAGGCCCATGAGGGTGCCGTACTTGCGGGGGTTGCTGACGGCGGAGCGCAGCATGATGAGGCAGAGCGGGACGGTGGGGCCGCTGACGCCCTGGATGATGCGGCCCACGAAGAGCCAGGTGATGTCCGGGGCGAGCGCCGCGATGACGGAGCCCACGGCCATGAGCAGCATCATGCCCACCAGGACCTTCTTGCGGCCGATGATGTCGCTCAGGCGCGGCAGGAACAGGGAGAACAGGGCGGCGGCGGTGAAGAACCAGGTCTGGGAGAGCCCGATCAGGGCCTGGTCCGCCTTGAGTTCCTGGCCCATGGTCACCAGGGCGGGGCTGAGCATGGAGGCGTTGAGCTGGAACGCCACGCAGGCGGCCAGCAGGGCGGTCATGAGGGCGGCGATGTTGCCGCGTCCGGTCCTGGATTCAGTCATGGTGGCGGCCATTTATTTGACCCCTCCGGCGGTGAGCTGGGCACTTTCGGGACGGACGACGTCGGACGCGTTGCCTTGGGCGCGGTCTGCGCCTTGGTGCCTGCCGCCGTCGTCCGCCTTGGCATCGGCGCCGGGCTCGCCGATGCGGACCAGCGCGTCGGTGACGAGGTCCCAGAACCGTGCGTGGTCCAGGTCCACGGCCACGCTGGTGTGGCAGTCATTGGGGGCCGGGGCGCGGAAGTCCGCCACGGTCATGCCGAGCGTGAGGCTGCCCTGAAGTTCGATGTTCACGGGGACCTTGCGGGTGCTGACGATGCTGGGGTCGATCACGTACGCGACGGCGCAGGGATCGTGGACCGGCGGGTAGTCAAAGCCCTGCGCGTCCTTGTAGGTGTGCGCGAAGAAGTCCATCAGCTCGGTGACGAACCTTGCCGGGGTGGTGCCAATGGCGGCGATCTTTTCCACGACGTCCGGGGTTGCCAGCGCCTGGTGGGTGAGGTCCAGGCCCACCATCACCACGGGCCACTTTTCGTTGAAGACGATGTGGGCGGCCTCGGGGTCGATGATGATGTTGAACTCGGCCACGGCGCTCCAGTTGCCCACGTGGTAGCCGCCGCCCATCAGGACCACCTCTTTGACGCGTTCCACGATCCGCGGTTCCTTGCGGGCAGCCATGGCGATGTTGGTCAGGCCGGCGGTGGGGACCAGGGTGACGGTGCCGGGTTCGTGCGCCATGACGGTGTCGATGATGAGGTCGACGGCGTGGCGCGGGTCCAGCTCGATGGTGGACTCCGGCAGGGCGGGGCCGTCCATGCCGGATTCGCCGTGAATGTCCGGTGCGGTTTCGATGCTGCGTACCAGCGGGCGGGGGCAGCCGGCGGCGAAGGGGACGCCGGTGATGCCTGCGATGGTGCCGACGGCCAGGGCGTTGCGGGTGACCTTTTCGAGGGTCTGGTTGCCTACCACCGTGGTGACGGCCAGCAGTTCGATGTTGGGATTGCCGTGTGCCAGCAGCAGGGCCACGGCGTCATCGTGGCCGGGATCGCAGTCCAGGATGATCTTCCGGGGTTCTGTTGAACCCGTCCGGTACTGGCTCGCTTGGGGATTTGGTTCCACGATGGTGCTCCACGTCATTGGGGCCTGCCTTGCGGGCAGGGGTCTTGAGTATTCCGGGAGTGATCATGACAGGGTTTCCCGGTTCACGTCAAGCGCTTAACGTGCTCTCGGGCATTACCCCACGTCAAACGCTTAATGCCTTGGTGGGCATGGAAGGCCAGCACTCCCACCGCGCCCAGCCTTTTAAGGCGTGACCGGTGCCCGGCCGCGCCTACTACGATCAAAGTATGGATTCCGGGGAACAGGTGCAGCAGCAACGGCCACGGCCGCGGCGCGTGACGGCGGCGATGGTCGCCGCGCGGGCCGGCGTTTCGGTGGCCACGGTGTCGCTGGTGGCCAACGGCAAGACGGCCGGCCGCGTGGCCGAGGACAACATTTCCCGGGTGCGGGAGGCCATTGCGGAGCTGGGGTACGTGGTGGACGGGATCGGCAGTTCCCTGGCCAAGGGGGTCAGCTCTATTGTGATCCTGGTGGCGCCGGACATCTCCAACCCGTTCTTCGCCAAAGTGATCGCCGGGGTGCGCGAATCGCTGGGGCCGCAGTACCAGCTGCTGCTGTCCGTCACCGAGGCCGGCGAGTTTCCTGAGGCCGCCGATGTCCGGCGGCTGATGTCCCTGCGGCCGGCGGGGCTGCTGGTGGACGCACCCAACGCCGGGTTCCTCGAAGACCTAGCGTCGCCGTCGCCCCTTGTCCTGCTTGATGCGCCGGGCCTCGAGTCCTACGCACCCTCCGTGAACCTGGATGTGGCCAGCGGGGCACGCCAGCTGGCGGGGCACCTGGCCGACGCCGGTCACAGGGAAGCTGCCTATGTGGACAGCGTGACCGGCACCGAGACGTTCGCCGTCCGGCGCGCGGCGTTCCTGGAGGAGGCCGCCTCGCGCGGCATCAGCGTCAGCCCGGAACGCATTATCAGCACCACCATCGACGTCGGCGCGGGGGCGGGCGCGTTCGCCGAAGCGTGGCCGGACTGGAAGCGTGCGGGGGTTACCGCCGTCGCCTGCGCCACCGACACCCACGCGTACGGGGTACTGCAGGAAGCGCGCGTGGCGGGGATCCGGATCCCCGAGGAGCTGGCCGTGGCCGGGTTCGACGACCTGCCCTATTCGGCTACCAGCAATCCGGGCCTGACCAGTGTGCACCTGCCGGCCACCGCCCTGGGCCAGAAGGCCGGGGAGCAGCTGCGCAGCCTCATGGAGGGAAAGTCGCTGGGGCACGGCGGCGTCACGCTGGAGACCTCGCTGGTGGTGCGCGGCTCCACTACGGCATCGCCGGCCGGTTCCCTTCCCGCAGCCAGTCGTTGAAGAACGCGTCAAGCTCCAGGCCGGAAGCCGCCTCCATCACCTGTTCAAAGTCTGCGGTTGTTGCCGAGGAGTTGCTGTAGCGTTCCAGCCAATCCCTGGCTCCGGCAAAGAACGCCTTGTCCCCACCTTGGCCCGCAGGGCATGGAGGGCGGCGGCACCACGGTTGTAAACCTCCGCCGCAAAGAGGTTGTCCCGGCCGGGGTCGGCAATGTTCATCCCCCAGAGGTTCTTGCTGTCCAGTTCCGCCACGGTGTCCGTGAATTGCTGTGCCACGGTCGCCTGGCCCGTGTGCTCAGCCCACAGCCACTCAATGTAGGTTGCCCAGCCCTCGTTGAGCCAGATATCCTTCAAATCCGCCGGGCTGACGTCGTTGCCGAACCACTGATGTCCCAGTTCGTGGACGACCGTGGCCTCGTCCGCGGCCCCTGAATAGACCGGCCGGGTTTGGGTCTCCAGGGCGTAATCCACGGAATCATCGTCCACAATCGCGCCGAAAGCCTCAAAGGGGTACCGTCCGAACAGGTCTGACAGGAACGTGATCATCCGGGGCTGCAGTGCGAGGGCTGCGGTGGTTTTTGCCAGGTCCGCTCCGGCCACACCGTCATCAACGGCATTGATGATCGGCAGGCCATGCGGCCCTTTGGCGTAGGTGAGCGTGTAGTCACCGACGCTCGCCGTTGCAAGGTAGCTGGCCATTGGGTCCGCTGCTTCCCAGGTCCACGTTGTCCAGCCGGCGTTGGTCTTGGGCTCGCCCTCGGACAGGCCATTGGCCACCGCGGTTTTCCCTTCCGGGACCGTGATGTGGAAGGAGTAGGTGGCTTTGTCTTCGGGGTCATCGTTTACAGGAAACCAGGTGGGCGCACCGTCGGGCTCGTTGACCACCATGGCCCCGTCAGCTGTGGTCACCCAACCGTAGAGAGCCCCCGTGGTGTCTTCCGGCCGTCCCGTTGCTCCGCCGTAGTCGACAGTGATGGTGGCTTCCTGGCCTGCCTTCAGTTTTGTCCGGAGCCCCACGGTGAGCTCCCAGATGCGGTTGGCATCATCCTGCACCTGTGTCCATTCGGAAGGGCCGGAACCGCGGTTGACATCCTTGCCGTCCACGTCAACGGCTGTCACGTTGAGCCCCCGCAGGTCGAAGTTGAGGCTGTTCAGGTCCTGGGTGGCGCGGAGGGTGATGGTCGCCTCCCCTGCCAGCTTCCCGGCCAGCACGGCAGGGTCCGACGGCGGTGCGTAGCGGAGGTCCAGGTCATAGTGCAGGACGTCATAACCGCCGTTGCCCGCGTAAGGAAAGTAGGGGTCGCCGCTTCCCGCCGCACCGTGCCCGTACCGCGCCGTGCCATCCTGGGGTGATGCCTGCGCCGCGTTGATCCCGGCCGCACCGGCCGCCATAAGTGCCACTGCTGCCGCGCCGAGGCGGCGGGTTCTCGTCTGGTTGGTCATGGTTGCCGTCCTGGAAAGTGCGGGCGGCGGGGAGCCCTGCTCACCGCTACGACGCTCACGCCGCCGGAGGGGAATTGTCGTATGCCTTCGCGGCGACCAGACCGATACCGGTGGCTCAACCGGCCACTGCCCCCAATTGGGAAGGAATCTAGGCCCCGCACGCGCCGTGCGTCAACACTTTGGGCTCCCCATGGGTCCCCCTTTCTCGTCCCCGGCCCCACCCGGCCGGGAGTCCTGGCGGATGGGGCATCGTGCGGGGCACCCCCGGGGACCAGCCGGCTCCGCGCCGCCGTCGTTCTGTCATACCCCGGCCGTAAGCTGGGACCATGCCGAGTAACTGGGAAAGTCTGGACGCACCGCTGCGTGAGTCGGTGCAGCACAACGTGGAGATCTATGAGCGCGTCCGGCCTGCCCTGAAGCTGGTTACCCGCGATGTCCTGCTGGTTTTGCGGGACATGCTGAAGGGCAGCGAGGTCACGCCGCTGTTCGTTACCGGCCGCACCAAGACCGTGGAGTCCTTCAAGGAGAAGATCTCGCGCACCGAGGAGCCGCTGGAACCGGGCGGGCGGAGGCTCCTGAAGTTTCCGGACCCCTTCCGGACACTCAATGACATGGTGGGCATCCGGGTGATCACCAAGCTGCCGGCGGAGAATGCCGCGGTGGCCAACATCATCAAGCGCCAGCGGCAGCTTTTCGACTGCCGCGGCGACCGGGAAAAGGACATCGGTTCCATCGAGTCAGGAACCTACGGGTACTCCAGCCGGCACCTGATACTGCGCACCATCCAGAATGAAGCCGTCAAGGAGTACCAGCAGGTCTTCAACCCGGATCTGCAGCCCAACGGCAGCTACTTCTTCGAGTGCCAGATCCGCACCATCTTCGCGCACGCGTGGAGCGAGATTGAGCACGATATCCGGTTCAAGGCCGAGGACCCCCGCGCCTGGACGCCGCACTTCGACCGGCAGTTCACCGCCACCGCCGCCATGCTGGAAACCGTTGAAACCGCCTTCTCTGACCTTCACGAAAATTACGAGGAGGTCCGCGGTTACTGGGACATGGACGGTGAGGGCGCGGCCCCGCTTACGCCGAACCGTATCCGGGATGTATGGCGGACCCTGCTCCCGCACGTGGACCGCAAGGTGGACGATGACTGGGGCTGGGCGGCCGAGCTCCTCGCCGCGCACGGGCTCAACCAGACCATGCAGCTGGCCGGGCTGCTCAGCGCCAACCAGATCACGGAGGTCCGCAGGGCCCTGGACCACCGCTACTCCCCCGGCCCGGACCGGCTCCTGGACGACCTCCTCCTCTGGCAGTACGGCACCAAGCACATCGACCTCACGGCGGAAGAGCCCGACGCCGTCCCGCACCCGCGGCGCGACAGCCTCCTGCGGCGGTTGCGGCAGATTGAGCGGTACAGGATGACGAAGAAGTAGGGGCGGGTGCCCTGACGCCTCGCGTTTGTGGATCGAAGCCGCAACCTGAACCAGATTCCCGGAACGATCGGGAGGTTATTGACGAGGTCCTGCAGCTGATCCGAGAACTCGACAGCACTCCTGTCGACCACCTGACGCCGCTCTTCTACCAGCACGCCTATGAGGAGCTGAGGATGACCACCCTTGACCTTCTTCGCATGTTGGGACAAAAGGCCGACGGCCCCAGCTGACTCTCATCAAAGCTCAAGAGCCGATAGTGACCTTATGTAAAGGTGATGGCTGCGTATTGCATCAGGTGCATCATTCTGGGAGTCCAGAGCCGGCTGTCGGCCAGTCGGCTGCGGGGCTCAGCCCTCGCACTCGATGCAGTACGACTGGCCGTCGCTTTGCCGTGCCAGCTGGGACCGGTGCCGGACCAGGAAACAAGATGAGCAGGTGAACTCGTCCGCACCCTGCGGGATGACCTGGACGATGAGCTCCTCGGAGACGATTTCCCCGCCGAGACCAGCCCTTCGTCCAGGGCGTCCGCTTCATCGAGCTCGGTGACGACGCTGCGGGCATCCGGGGCGCTGGCGGACTTCAACGCCTCCAGGGAACTGTCCTGGAGGCGTTGACGTCGGAGCGGACTTCGTCGTAATCGGTAGCCATGTTTGGCGGTTCTCTTCTGTGTTCTCTGTCGGCTTCCTGCCTGACCAGAGAGCTGAGCGTCTCAGCTCGTTGTGGTCACGCTTTGGTTCTGGAACGCCGGCACGACGTGCTCGATGAAGAGTTCAAGTGAGCGCTTCTTCTCCTCGTGGGTGAGGCTGTTGTCGGACCAGACACTGAATTCGGTGACGCCGAGGGCTTCGTAGTGACGTATCCGTTCGATGATCTCGTCGGGGGTTCCGATCATGGCCGTCTTGTGCAGGGACTCCGGCGTGAACTCTGGACGTTCGGCGAACTTCTCTTCCGGGCTGGGCTCGAGGAAGCCGTTCTTGGGGGTTGTCTTGTTGCCGAACCAAGCGTCGAAGGTCCGGTAGAACTTGTTGATGCCTTCTGCAGGGCGGCGCCAGCCCTCGGGCTCGTCTGCCGAGTGGACGTGGGTGTGGCGCAGGACCATGAGCTCGGGGCGGGGAATGCTGGGGTTTTTCTCGACGGCGGAGTCGAATTTGCGTGCCAGGTCCTCGACTTCCTCGTCGCCCTTCATCAGTGGCGTCACCATCACGTTGCAGCCATTCTCTACGGCGAACTCGTGCGAGGAGATGTCGCGCGCAGCGATCCACATGGGCGGCGTGGGCTTTTGGACGGGCTTGGGGACACTGGTTGATATGGGGAACTGCCAGACTTCGCCGTCGTGGGCGTAGTCGCCTTCCCACAGCCTGCGCACGGCCGGAACGAGCTCGCGGAGGTGCTTGCCGCCGTCAACGGCTGACATGCCGCCCATGAGGCGGTCGAACTCAAACTGGTAGGCCCCGCGGGCCAGGCCTACTTCCATGCGTCCGTTGCTGATCACGTCCAGGAGGGCGCACTCCCCAGCGACCCGGAGCGGGTTCCAGAACGGCGCGATGATGGTTCCGGCGCCAAGCCGGATCTTTGATGTCCGCGCCGCGAGGTAGGCGAGCTGCGGCATGGGACTCGGCGAGATGGTGTATTCCATCGAGTGGTGCTCGCCGATCCAGACGGTGCTGAAGCCGCCGGCCTCGGCCATGAGCGTGAGCTCGGTCAGGTTCTCGAAGCATTCCTGGTGCGAGACAGATTCGTCCCAGCGTTCCATGTGGACAAAGAGGGAAAAGCGCATTGATAACTCCTTAGTGGGGGCCGGTTTATGGGGGTCGGCCGCTACGGCAAGGCCTGCGCCGTAGCTAGTTCGTGGCTGCGGCGTTACGTTCGGCGATGGTCTGATTGCCGCGGGACCAATGCTCGTGCTCGATTTCGCGGATGATGACGGTCGTGTTTTCCGGTACGGCGCCGACTGCCTTTTCGGCGGCCTGGTGAAGCTCGTTGATGAGCGAGCGGAGCTGTTCGGGGCTGCGGCCCCGGGCGATGGATACTTCGATAAGTGGCATGTGGGGTTTTCCTTTAGCTGCGCATGATGAAGGGATCAGAGACGGGGCCTTCGTCGGTGTTGATCCAGACGCTCTTGAGCCGGGTGTATTCGTGCATGGACTCGAGTCCGTGCTCGATGCCGACGCCCGAGTTCTTGAATCCCTGGCGCGGTGACATCGGGGACATCGCCCGGTAGGTGTTGACCCACACCGTGCCTGCTTCCAGCCGCCGTGCCATTCTGTGGGCACGTGCAAGGTTTTGGGTCCAGATACCGGCGGCGAGTCCGTATTCGGTGTCGTTGGCCAGACCCACGACCTCGTCCTCGGACTCGAAGGGCATGATCGCCGCCACTGGTCCGAAGATTTCCTCCCGCACGACGCGCATGCTGTTGTCCACATCGGTCAGCACCGTGGGTGCGAAGAAGTACCCGGGAAGTTCGATCTCTGGGCGTTTGCCGCCGGTGCGGACAGTTGCACCTTCGCTGACACCGAGATCGACGTAGGAGCTGACCTTGTCCAGCTGGGCACCGAAAGCGAGGGGGCCGAGCTCGGTGGTGGCCAGCCGCGGGTCACCGATGATGATTGAGGCCGCTCGCTCGGCGACGCGCTCGACGAGTTCGTCGTAGACGCTGCGGTGCGCGAAGACCCGGCTGCCGGCAATGCAGGTCTGACCCGCCGCCGCGAAGATCCCGGCGATGACACCCATCGCCGCGTTGGATACGTCCGCGTCCTCGAACACAATGTTGGGGCTCTTGCCGCCCAGCTCCAGGGTCGAGCCGATGAAGCGTGATGACGTCTCTGCGGCGATTCGGGCCCCTGTCTGGGTGGAGCCGGTGAAGGAGATCTTAGCCAGGTCGCGGTGGCTGACCAGGGCTGCTCCTGCTTCCTGTCCAAAGCCGGTCACAACGTTCACGACCCCGTCGGGGAACCCTGCCTGGGAGGCCAGCTCTGCTACGCGGAGGATGGTCCGGGAGGTGTACTCGCTGGGCTTGATGACGACGGTGTTGCCAGCGGCCAGGGCCGGGGCAAGCTTGGAGGTGGTCAGCGTCAGGGGCGAGTTCCACGGCGTGATGGCACCCACGACGCCAAGAGGCTCACGCTGGGTGTAGTTCAGCATGGTGATGGAGTTCGTGGGGATCTGGCTGCCCTGGACTTTGTCGGCCAACCCGGCGTAGTAGTACAGGTACTCAGGCAGGGAGGCCATCTGGCCACGCATCTCGCGCAGCAGCTTGCCGTTGTCAAGGGTTTCCAGTTCGGCGAGCTCGTCGGCATGTTCGCCAATCAAGTCCCCGAGGCGGCGGAGCAGGTGGCCGCGCTTAGTGGCCGTGAGGTCGCGCCACAGCGGGGACTCAAAGGCTTCTTTGGCTGCTGCGACGGCGCGGCGGACGTCCTCTTCGGTTCCCCGTGCAGCTTCATAGAGCACTTCGAGGGTTGCGGGGTTGGTGCTGGCAAAGTATTCGCCACCAGTTGGAGCCGACCAGGTACCCCCGATGAAGTGGTCGTAGCGGAGTTCAGCGGACATTTGAATGCTCCTTGATAAAGGCGGTCAGCGTGTGGGCGAGTTCCTGTGGACGCTCGACCGGCATCATGTGACGTGCGGCGGGAATGATGGAGTAGGTACAGCCGGGAATGGCCGCGGCAAGCCGGGCACTCATCTCCGGCGTGGAGCCCGGGTCCAGCTCCCCCGTCACTGCATGGGAAGGGACGCTGATGTCAGGGAGTTCTGGCGCGATTTCGGCGTCGGCGGTGGCAAAGACGCGGTAGCAGGCCAGGAAGGACTTCGGATCGTTCCTCTGCAGCACCTCGCGCGTGGCATCGATCAGTGCCGCGGGGACAGCGGATTCTTCCGGATACCAGCGCTCGATCGATGCCTCGACCGTCGCAGGGAAATCCGATGCAGCGGAGGCGAGCCGGACCATAACCGCGGCATGCTCCTGGGAAGTGCGGTCGCACACGGATGCCACCGAAACCAGGCTCGCCACCAGGTCAGGTCGGAATCTGGCCACGTGCTGGGCCACGAGGGCGCCGAGCGAGAAACCCACCAGATGGGTGTTCGGTTCGAGCCGTCCGGCGACGTCCGCCGCGAGCTCGGCAAGCGTGATTCCGTCCCGGGCCGGTGGACGCTGTCCGTGTCCGAGCAGTTCCAGGACCTGGACGTCGTATTCCGGTTCGAGGTATTCGCGGAGGGGCTCCCACATCGATCCATCCAGTCCCACCCCGTGGATCAGTGCTACACGCTCACGGCTCACGGCGGATGGCACCTCAGTTCTTTTCGGTGGAGAAGGCTGCCAGGCGTTGCTGGGGCCGGCCCTGGGCAGCGGCGGCGAGGGCGATCACGATTTCATCGGCGTGCGGTGCGTCGTTGATCCTGACCTCGATGCTCTGGTGGTGGGAGCGGATGGTCGCATCGGTGATGTGCTTGAGCGGGATGTCGAACAGGACACCGGCGGGACCGCGCTTTTCCACTGCGGGCAGGAGTGTCGTGGCGTTGGCGGCGTCCCGGAAATGATTTCCGAAGGCCAAGGTGTGGATCAGCCCGGAGCCGTGCTCGATCTCGCCGTTGAGCCCCACAATGGCGGCCTTGCCATACGCCTCGGCTGGAGCGCCCAGGGCCTCGAGCACCCGCGGGGCGAGAAGCGCTCCAAGGTCCGAAGCGTTGGCGTCGATACCTTCAGAGAGGTCTTCAACGAATCCCTGGCCGGCCCACGGGTTCTTGACGATGGCCGCGACAACCGCGACACGTGCCGCCGGGCTGACTTCCCGTCCTCCTTCAGTGAGGACGTCTTCGGTGACGGTGACGATCTTACGAATGCTCATGAAACAAGTTCTCCTACTGTGTCTGCTTTGACGATGGGGTCGGTACGGCGATCGCCGATGCGCGAGTGCGGGCGCGGGCCGGTGGAGGCCCCGAGAACGACGACGATCTCGCCCGGGCGCGGCGCGTCACTGACACGGGTTGTGATGGTCTGGTAGTGGGTCCGTGTTGCAGCAGCGTTCTTGTGCCACAGTGGTACGACGAGCGAGGCCCCGGCGTCACCGCGGTCGTCGGCGAAGCAGATGATGGACTCGCCTTCAAAGAATTCGCGAACGAGGTTGCCGAAGAAGGGTGTGTGGATCAGGGCGGCGCCGTGTTCGATTTCACCGTCTGTACCGACGATTGCCGCCTTGCCGAAAGCCTGGATGGCTTCGACGCCACCGAGGTTTTCAGCGAGCACGTCGGTGAGTTTACGTGCCAGGACGGGCGCGAGCTGGACCACTTCCTCACTGAGGTCATCCGTCGGACGGCCATCCAGCCAGGGATTGGTGACCACTGCCGCTGCAGTGGCGCGGACTGCGGGGATGGCCGGCGCGAGGCCGTTCTCGTCCAGGATTTCCTCGCTGTAATACACGATTTTCCGGATGCCAGGAGTTTGGTCGTTCATCGTTGAGTCTTTTCGGTCGTAACGAAGCGCATGGCTTCCTTTCGTGGTGTGTTCAACTCCGGGGATCCACTGCTGGGTCGCTCAGAGCTTCCCGGGAGGAGGCATGAACGTGGTTCCTCATTGCGGATTCGGCTCCGAAGGGGTCTTTGTGTTCGATCATTTCCAGGACCGCACGGTGTTCACGGGTGGAGGCTTCAAGCCTGCCGGGATGTTCGACCGTGCGCAGGACCAGCCGTTGGTAGGCGAGCTGGTTCATGAGCCGCCCGTAGTGCTCCACGAGCTTGCGGCTGTCCGAGCCGCGCACGATGGTCCAGTGAAACTCGTGGACAAGCCGGGCATAGGCGTCGGTGTCGTGCGTGAGCGAGGCCATTTCGGATTCTTCAAGGTTCCGCCGCAATACTGCGAGTTCCGGGACCTCTCCGCGGCGGGCAAGCAGGGAAGCGGCCAGTCCCTCCATGGATTCCTTGAGCTGGAAGAGTTCGATGATCTCCCGGCGCGTAGGCTCGCGGACGAAGGTGCCTACTTTCGGGCGGATCTCAACAAGCCCTTCGTGCTGAAGCTGCTTAAGCGCCTCCCTGATCGGTGTTCGGCTGACATCGAATTCCTGCGCCAGAAAGGCCTCCGGAAGGACTGCCCCCGGAGGGAACTCCCCGCTCAGGACGAGCCTGCGGATGCGATCCAGGAGTCCGTCCTGTTCGGCGGCTTCACCGACTGTTGCGAGGTTATCTTGCATACATGAAAGCCTATGTTGCATGCATCAGTAACGTCAATAGGACCTCCAAAAATCTGCAAAAACCGTAAAAAAGCCGGAAATATAGCTGATTTTCTCAACCCTCTTGACCTTGGCTTGTGAGCTAGCTTACCGTTCTTGGTATGCAACAGACTTTGGAACCGCTCATCACGTCGGCTTGGTTGGCCGCTTGGGACAAGGGTGACCTTGATGCCCTGGACGGCCTCGTAGCCCCCGGTTACACGCGCACCAGCAAGGCGACGGGTGCAACCGTTGACCTTGCCGGCCTTAAGTCAGAGATCGCGGCGGTCCGGGAAGCTTTCCCCGATCTGCGCACCACGGTCGATGACGTCGTCGAAGGAGATGGCACCGTCGCCGTCTTCTGGACCTCCACCGGAACCCACACCAACGAATACCTCGGCGTCCCCGCAACCGGACTGACCGTCCAGACCCGCGGATCGAACATCCTCGTCCTTGAAAACGGACGAATCCTGAAGGAGTCCGTGACGTGGGACGGAAGCGAATTGCTTGCCGGTCTCGGGATCAGGCCCCTGCGCGGCATCGCGACACCGGCCGCCCCCGACGGCGAGGACTTCCCGGAATTGGACCCGGACCTGATGAAGTCCTTCAACCGCCAGTTCATCACCGGAGTAACGGTGGTGACCACAAAGGAAGGTGAGACCCCGAAGGGGCTCGCAGCGAATTCGTACTGCTCGGTTTCCCTCGAACCGCCCCTGGTGCTCGTCTGCGTCCAAAAGACCTCGAGCACTTACTCCGCCCTGTTCTCCTCCAGCCACCTCGGTATCAACATCCTGGGCACCGAACAACTGGACACGGTCAAGACGTTTGCGTCCAAGACGCCCAACAAGTTCGCCGAACTCGACTGGCATGACGGACCCAACGGCAGTCCCCTGCTGGATGGATCCGCAGCTTCCCTGGAAGCTGAAATCCAGGAACGGTTCCAGGCCAAGACACACACCGTTTTCATCTGCCGGGTCCGCCATGCGGAAACCAGCAACACCACACCTATGGTCTACAAGGCCGGACGGTTCTTCGACGGCGCTGAACTCGCCGAACTCTAAACAGCCGGCGCGGCTGGCCACCCTCCGACAGGCTCCAGCCACGCCGACCCATCTGCTCGTAAGCAGCGCACCAACGGGTGCGCCTTCCACATTAGGACATACAGATGAGCCCTGACACCATGCGCGCGGCCGAAGACAGCGTCGCCGAAGACCGCGGTTACCGCAACAGCCTCACTAAAATCGAGCCGTACGGCATCGAGCACATCCCCGACGTCGAACGACACGGCAAACCCCGCTCCCAGTTCTTCCTCTGGTTCGCCGCAGGAATGAACTTTCCCATCGTCGTCCTTGGGTTCAGTGCCACGTATTTCGGCCTCCCCTTCTGGGCCGCGGCCCTGGCCATCGTCCTCGCTGGGGTAATCTCGTCGGCGGGAATGGGGTACCTGTCACAGATGGGAGTCCGCCTTGGAGTCCCCCAGCAGATGCAGGGCCGCGGACCACTCGGCTTCATCGGCAACCTTTTCCCCGTCGCCTACGTGAACGTCTTCGCCGGCATCGGCTGGGCAGCCGTCACCGTGATCCTCGGCGGCAAGGCCATCTCCCTGCTGACTGATATTCCCTTCTGGCTTTCCTCGCTGATCCTTATGGGCATCCAGCTCGGCGTCGCCGTCATCGGCTACAACCTGATCCACTTCCTGCAGCGAATCCTCTCTTTCGTGCTTGTCATCGGCTTTATCTTCATTACTGTCGTGGCAGCGGCCAGCGGACGCATTGAGAGCGACTTCAACCCGGCTGCAAAGGGCTTTGACGGGGTCGGTGGCTGGATCATCTTCTTCGGATGGTTCTTCTCCTTCATCGTCGCCTGGATGCCCTTTGCCTCGGACTACTCCCGCTACCTCCCCAACACCCCGGGTAACCGGCGCGGCGCAGGGTGGGCCACCATGCTCGGGAACTTCATCACCCTTGTCTGGATGGGCATCCTTGGAACCCTCCTGGGAACCACCACGACGGCCTCGGACAGCATCGGTGCACTCAAGGAACTCATGGGTCCCTGGGCCGCCGTCGGTCTCGGCGTCGTCGCACTGTCCTCCTTTACCCAGAACTTCCTGAACGTCTACGGCGGTGCCATCTCCATTCAAACGATGGGCGTACCGGTAAAACGCCACACCGCAGTCGTGTTCATCTGCGTCGCCTCTTACCTGGTGGCCCAGTGGGGGCAGACCGGCTTCAACGAAGGCTTCACGGCATTCCTGAACCTCACGGCCTACTGCATCGCCCCCTACGTCGCCGTCCTGGTCTGCGACTACCTGTTTGGTGGGCGCCGCACAGAACGCGGCCTGCGTGAACTGTTCGACAAGTCCCGAAAGTTCGAATGGGGTTTCGTGGCCTGGGCTGCCGGAGTGGTCCTTTCCTCCCCCTTCTGGATGTCCTCCATCTACACCGGCCCCATCGCCGCAGCCTTCCCAGGGATCGGGGACCTCTCCTACTACGTCGGAGCAGCCGTCGCGGCCGCCGTCTACTTCGCCACCCAGCGGCGCCAGCGCCTCTCCGGCCACGAGATGCTGGACCGCACCCCCGCTGGACAGATCCTGTGACATCCGCCCCTCGCCCCGACGTAGTCAGACTCGTCGTGATCGACATGCAGCGGGTCTTCCGGGACGAGGGGCAATGGCAGGTTCCCCGCTACGACGAGATAGTCCCCGTTATCGAACAGCTCCAGCAAGAACTCGGATCCAGCGCCGTGTTCACCCGCTTCGTTCGGGACGAGACCGAGCACGGCGCCTGGGCCGCTTACTACCAGCGCTGGAACGAGATGCGGTACCCAGCCAATTCCAACGCCTGGGACATCACCATCGATGTCCCAGGCACAGCAACGGTGGTCGACGCGCCGACGTTCTCCAAGTGGGGTCCACAGCTGGCCGCCCTCGTCCCGGAAGGGACACGCATGGTCCTGACTGGGGTAGCGACTGATTGCTGCGTCCTGTCTACCGCGCTAGGCGCTGTTGACGCCGGCCGGTTCGTCACCGTTATCTCCGATGGCTGCGCCGCCGTCGCCGATCAAGCCCAGCAACAGACGCTGGCACTGCTGGGCCTGCTCTCACCAATGTGTGAAGTGATGACCAGCGACCAGTACCTCTCCCGGCGAACGCGAAATAGCCTTCACCGCCCACGCGGTGAAATCGCGGTCACCGCGTGAAACCCTGTCCTACCCGGAGCACCGCATGAACACCCTGACCCAGCAGGCGACACTGCAACAAGACCACAAAGCCACCACCGGCCTTCCCCGCGAGGTCATCGCGACCGTCGTTCAGTGGCACGGAAGGATCGCCCTCTTCAAGCGCAGCGAGTCTGTCGGACACGAACGCGGCCTGTGGCACTGCATCACCGGCTATCTCGAGCCGAACGTTTCCCCTGAGCAGCAGGCCCTTGCCGAGCTGGAGGAAGAAGCAGGACTCGCGCCGCAGGACCTGGCCGACTTTCAGCGCGGAGAACAACTCCTGATTCCGGACCAAGAGGGTAACCCCTGGCTGGTGCACACCTTCACCGCGACAAGTCTCCGGCGCCGGCTGACAATCAACGACGAACACGATGCCTACCGTTGGACGGTCCCGTCCAAGATCAGCCGGTTTTACAATCGCGTTCCCTGGCTCGACACCGTCCTGCAGGCAGCGCCGGGCACATCAACAGGGGCACCACAGTGATCACCATCGAAGGCACCGTGGAACACGGTGACCAGCGAGGCAGACTCCTCGGGTTCCCCACCGCCAACATCCCGATAAAGAACGACGACATTGAGGACGGCGTTTGGGGAGCGATCGTACGGCTCGGAGCGGGCAGGTGGGTTCCGGCCGCGGTCTCCATAGGGCGCCGGCAGACGTTCTACGCCGAAAAGGGACAACGCCTGCTGGAAGCCCACCTCCTGAACATCAACGAGGATCTCTACGGACAAACCATCCGTATTGCACTCGCCACGAAACTTCGACCCCAACGGGCCTTTGAAAACGCCGAGTCACTGATGGAGCAGCTGCGACAAGACGTCCAACAGGTCCACCAATGGTCCCTCTCCCACTTCCCACCCTCCCCCGCCGCAGACTCACCGCGAACCACACGCAGTGCGCCCTGTGGCCTTCAGCTACGCAATCTAAGGAGCCGACATGGCTGAAACCACCACCTTGACCATCGACCGCGAAACGACCCTGCTCGCTTCCGTCCCTACCGGCCTGCTCATCAACGGTCAGTGGCGCGAGGCGTCCGACGGCGGCACGTTCGATGTGCACGACCCCGCCACCGGCGAGGTCCTCGCCACCCTCGCCTCCGCCACCAGCGACGACGCGGTGGCCGCTCTGGACGCGGCCGACGCCGTCCAGGCCTCCTGGGCGCGCACCGCACCCCGGGTACGCGCAGACATCCTCCGCCGCGCCTTTGACCTCGTCACCGAACGCGCCGAACACTTCGCCCTGCTGATGACCCTGGAAATGGGCAAACCCCTGGCAGAAGCCCGCGGCGAAGTCACCTACGGGGCGGAGTTCCTGCGCTGGTTCGCCGAGGAAGCCGTCCGGGACTACGGCCGCTACCTCACCACCCCCGAAGGCAAGAACAAGATCCTGGTCCAGCACAAACCCGTCGGCCCCTGCCTGCTCATCACCCCCTGGAACTTCCCCCTGGCCATGGCCACCCGCAAAGTCGCCCCGGCAGTGGCCGCCGGCTGCACCATGGTGTTGAAGCCTGCGAAGCTCACCCCGCTCACGGCCCAATACTTCGCGCAGACCATGCTTGACGCCGGCCTGCCCGCCGGGGTCCTCAACGTCGTCGCCTCCTCCTCCGCCTCCGGGATCTCCGGGCCGCTGCTGAAGGACTCCCGGCTGCGGAAGGTCTCCTTCACCGGCTCCACCCCGGTCGGGAAACGGCTCATGGCCGACGCGGCGCAGAACGTGCTGCGGACCTCCATGGAACTCGGCGGCAACGCCCCCTTCATCGTCTTCGAGGACGCCGACCTCGACGCCGCCGTCGAAGGGGCCATGGCGGCGAAGATGCGGAACATGGGCGAAGCCTGCACCGCAGCCAACCGCTTCCTCGTCCACGAAACCGTCGCCCAGGAATTCACCCGCAAGTTCGCCGCCGCCATGGGCGCCCTGACCACCGGCCGCGGCACCCACCCGGAGACGAAGGTTGGCCCGCTCATCGACGGCGGCGCCCGCGACGACGTCCACGCCCTGGTATCAGCGGCTGTCGACGCCGGAGCCGTGGCCGTCACCGGCGGCGCCCCCGTGGACGGGCCCGGCTACTTCTACCAGCCCACCGTCCTGGCCAACGTCCCCAACGACGCTGCGATCCTGGGCCAGGAAATCTTCGGACCCGTCGCCCCCATCACCACCTTCACCACTGACGAAGAAGCCATCACACTCGCCAACGCCAGTGAGTACGGGCTGGCGTCCTACCTCTACAGCCGCGACTTCAACCGCCTCCTTCGTGTGGCAGAGCAGATCGAATTCGGCATGGTCGGGTTCAACGCCGGCGTCATCTCCAACGCCGCAGCACCCTTCGGCGGCGTCAAACAATCCGGCCTCGGACGCGAAGGCGGCTCCGAAGGCATCGCCGAATACACCACCACCCAATACATCGGCATCGCAGACCCCTACCCCAACTAGGATTTGGGCGCGATGAACAGTCATGTTGCCCAGAACTGGTCCGCGCTAAAAGCAGGCCAATCCGTCTTCATCACCGAAAGTTCCGCTCTTCAATAGATAGGCACAGTTGACGAACTCACTGAAGACAAGACCGTCCTATGGATAATCGCTGGAACTTCACGTCGCGCCTTTGACAACCGCGAGGGCGTCGTCGTACTCCCCGCCTGACCTGAGCAGCCACCCACCAGGCGTTATCTCTACCGCGCACTCCGCCAAGCCTGACGTCAGGATGGGGTACACCCAAACCTGACGTCAGATTGTCGCGAGAATTACATCGGAATAAGGCCCCAAGCCAGCTTTCCTGACACGTCCAGTTCAAGGTCTTGGACCTCAACCGGACACATGTATGGAAGGGGGCCCGTCCGAGTCAGAAAGCGTCCCAGGGCAAGGACGCCGTAGTCGCAGTAGCCCCTGACGAGTGTGGCTCGAAATGCAAGGAAGGACAATGAGTTCAATATGCAGGACTCTGACCAGTATGCTGTACGCATGACTTCCATCAAGACCGTGGCCATCGCCGTCCCGCTTGAAGCAGAGCTTGTGGACCACATCCGTGCCGCCAACCCCTCCGTCACCGTCCTTTACGAGCCCGATCTCCTGCCGCCGGAGCGCTATCCGGCGGACCATGCCGGGGATCCGGCCTTCCAACGGACGGATGAACAGGACGAGCGCTACTGGGCGATGCTCAACAGTGCCGAGGTCCTGTATGGCTTCCCCAACGAAAGCCCTGCCGGGCTGGCACGCGTTGCCAGCCAAAACCCCAGGCTGGAGTGGGTCCACGCTATGGCGGCCGGGGCGGGCGGAGCCGTCAAGGCATCGGGCCTGAGCCAGGATCTCCTGCAGAAGTTCAAGGTCACCACCTCCGCCGGAGTCCACGCCCTGCCTCTGGCCGAGTTCGCCGCGATGGGAATCCTCAACGGCTTCAAGCGCAGCGCCGAACTTGCCCAGGACCAGGCGTCGAAAATCTGGCCCGAACTCCGCGTTCCTACCCGGCTGGTCAACGGATCAACCCTGGTGATCACCGGCCTCGGCGAAATCGGCCTGGAAACCGCCCGGATAGCCAAAGCGCTCGGCATGAAGGTCAACGGCACCAAACGGACCGTTGAACCCATCGACGGCATCGACGAAGTGACAGACAACGAAGGCCTCCCCGCCCTCCTGGCCACGGCAGACGCCGTCGTCAACACCCTGCCCGGCACCGCCTACACGGAGAAACTGTTCAACCGTGAACTGTTCGCCGCCATGAAGCCCGGAACCACCTTCGTCAACGTGGGCCGCGGGACCGTGGTGGATGAGGAGGCGCTGCTGGAGGCACTGGACAACGGCCAGGTGGGCTACGCCTGCCTCGACGTCTTCGCCGTGGAGCCGCTGCCGCAGGACAGCCCCCTGTGGAACCACCCGAAGGTTATGGTCTCGCCGCACACCTCCGCCCTCAGCGCCGCGGAGAACCGCCTGATCACCGAGCGGTTCTGCAGCAACCTCCGGACATTCCTCGACGGCGGGGACCTCCCCCACCTCGTGGACACGGTCCACTTCTACTAGGACGGGGCGGAGAACCGGTGCGCATCGCAAGACTACAGACAGCAGCTGGTCCGCAATACGCCGTTGGGAGCGACGGCGGCTGGGACCACATCGTCGACCCGTTCGAGGGAACCCTCCGCTACACCGGCGCTGCCACCACCCACAGCGAGGCAGTATTCCTCGCCCCGGTGAGGCCCGCCGTCGTCCTGGGCATTGGCCATAACCGCACTTTGAATGACCATCCCCTGCCCATCCAGGCGTGGCACAAGTCCGTCCACACCATCGCCGGCCCGGGCGACGCCATCACCGCGGTCCGTGGACAGGGCACGGTCAATGCCGAGGGTGAACTCGCCGTCGTGATGGGCAGGACCGCCGCCAACCTGACCGCGGAAAACGCCCTGGAGCACGTCTTCGGCTACACCTGCGTCAACGATGTCACCAACGTGGACCAGAACGCGGTGGACGAGCGGAACTTCCAGGGCAAGGCCGGCGTCAACTACACACCCATGGGCCCCTGGATAGAAACCAAACTCCCGGATCCCGAAAAGGTGGCCATCGACGTTTACGTCAACGGGATAGCCAAGGCCACGTCCGGGACCTTCAACCTCCCCTCCTCGGTGGTGGAGTGCCTCATCTATGTCACGTCATGGCTGACCCTGGAACCCGGCGACGTGGTGATGACCGGAGCGCCCGCCACAGTGGTTCCCGTCGAGCCCGGGGACCGGGTGGACATCAGGGTGGAGGGCATCGGCACCCTCAGCAGCCTCGTGGCCTGACGGCAGCGGTGTGCCAACGCGGCACTTATGATGGAACGCGTTCAGCTGACTGAACGCAACCGCACTCCACCTTGGCGACCTGAGGAGAACCATGGCCGATTCCCATATCCCCGCGTCCTCCGACAAGCCGGGAGCCACCTCGCCGGCGCCGGCCGTTACCCGGGCAGCAGCGGTCCTGGACGCCCTCGCCGCCTCGGCCACCGGCCGTCTCACCTTGAGCGACCTCTCCCGCGAAGTGGGAATTCCCAAGTCCTCCACCTCCAACCTCCTGCTGGCACTGGAGGAGGCCCGGCTGATCAGCCGGCAGGGCTCGGAGTTCACGCTGGGCCGCAAGCTGGTGGAACTGGGCGCCGCTTACCTGGGCCGGATGGACGAGGTGCAGGAGTTTTACCGTTACTGCGAGCAGGCCTCCGTCCTTTCCCGCGAAACGGTGCGGATCGCCATGCTGGACGGTACCAACGTCATTTACCTGGCGCGGTATGAAGGGCACCCTGCCGTGCGGCTCACGTCCAACATCGGCGACAAGATGCCGGTGTCCCTGTGCGCCGTGGGCAAGGCCCTGATCGCGCGGCTGCGCGACCATGACCTGGAGGAAATGTTCCCGGACAGCGCCGAGCTTCCCGTCCTCACGCCAAAATCCCTGCGCACCGGCGCGGAGCTCAAGGCACAGCTGAAGGAGATCCGCGAGCAGGGCTTCGCCTTCGAGGATGAGGAATCCACCACCGGCGTGGTGTGCCTCGCCGTTTCCGTCCCCACCCGCGGTGCCCACGGCCCCAGCCTGGGCCTGTCCGTGACAGCCCTCAAGGCCACTTACACGCCGGAGCAGGGCTCCCAGATAGTCAAGGAACTGCAGGAACTCGCCCACTCCCTGGGCAATCCGATGGGCTAGGGTCCGCGCCGTCCACGGTGTCGTCCGAAAAACAAAAACAAAACTGTTGCTCGTTGTTCAGCTTGCTGTATTGTGTTCAGCATAGTGATCGACACAACAGGTGTTGCCGCTATCCCACCAGGCCAACGGGGGCCTGGAGTGCATTAGAGGGAGTTTTCGTGACAACTCGTACTAACTCACCGCAGGCCACTACGGACGGCGCCGTCGTCGATCCGGACCAGCTGCGAAGGGCAACACTTGCCAGCTCCGTAGGGTCCGCCTTGGAGTACTACGACTTCTACATTTACGGCCTGGCCTCGGCCCTGATCTTCGGCCCGCTGTTCTTCGCCCCGCTCGGCGAAAGCGGAGCCGTCATCGCCTCCTTCGCCACCTACGGCGTCGGTTTCGCAGCACGGCCCTTCGGCGGGGTTGTCTTCGGCCACATCGGAGACCGCTTCGGCCGCAAGATGGTGCTCATCCTGACCATTGGCCTGATGGGCCTGTCCAGCTGCGCCATCGGCCTCCTGCCCACCTTCGACCAGGCGGGGATGCTGGGAGCGGTGCTGCTGGTGACGCTGCGCATCCTGCAGGGCCTGGGCGCCGGCGCCGAGCAGGCAGGCGCCACCACCCTCATCTCCGAGGTGGCCCCGCGCCGTCGTCGTGGATTCTTTGCCTCGCTGCCGTTCGTAGGCATCCAGCTGGGAACCCTCCTGGGCGCCGGAACCTTTGCCCTGATGGCACTGGCGGACAAGCAGGTCCTGCAGGGCTGGCTGTGGCGCGTTCCGTTCCTGGCCAGCATCATCCTGATCGCGATTGCCGTCTTCATCCGCCTCCGCCTCAAGGAGACCCCGGTCTTCCAGGAACTGGAGAAGCACAAGGCCGTAGTCAAGAACCCGGTGGGCCAGATCTGGAAGCACTCGAAGAAGAACGTGCTGGTGGGCATCGGCCTCCGCATGGGCGAAAACGGCAACTCGTCCATCTACTCCGCGCTGCTGGTTTCCTTCATCAGCATGCCGGCCGGCGTCTTCCCCGGCGATAAATTCATCGGCCCCACCGGCCTGCTGATTGCCGCCGGCTTCGCAGCGGTCCTGGTTGTTGCCTTCGGCGCCCTGTCCGACCGTTTTGGCCGGGTTCCCGTGTACCGCTACGGCGCGCTGTTCCAGGCCGTCATCGCCCTGCCGGCCTTCTACCTGGTGACGCTCGGCAATGTGGCCCTGGTCTGGGTGGTCATGGTGGTGGGCATCGCCCTGGGCGTGCAGTCCATGCTTGGCCCGCAGTGCGCCCTGCTCCCGGAACTCTTCGGCTCGCAGCACCGCTTCACCGGCGTGGCCCTCAGCCGTGAACTTTCCGCGGTACTCGCCGGCGGCTTCGCCCCAATGATCGGCGTGGCCCTGCTGGCCGCCACCAACCACTCGTGGCTCGTACCCGCCCTGTACTCGCTGGTCCTGGCGGCAATCTCGTTCGCCACCACGTTCTTCACCCCGGAAACCAACGGCCGCGACCTGGTCCTCGTGGAGGACGCCAGGTGACCATCGGCAACGCCGCCCCCGCGGACCCCGCGCCCAAACGCGCGGGATTCGTCGGGCTGGGGCTGATGGGAGCGCCAATGGCCGCCAACCTGCTCAAGGCAGGGTGGCAGGTCACGGGATGGAACCGCTCAGCCACCGCGGTCCGCGACCTGGAGGCGCTGGGCGGAAACGGCGCCAGCGACGTTGCGGACCTTCGGGACGATCCCGTCATCATCTTCATGCTCCCCGATCTCCCCTTCATCGAGGACGCTGCGGCGGGGCTCCTGGAAGCGTGGCGGGCCGTGCCGCCCGCACCGGGAACACTCGTAGTGGTGATGAGCAGCGTGTCCCCGGTCGCGGTGCGGGCCTTCGGGCTCACTGTGGCCGGCGCGAGCGGCGGGAACGCCTCGGTGCTCGACGCCCCGGTCAGCGGCGGAACGGACGGAGCGCAACGGGGAACCCTGGCCATCATGGCCGGCGGATCTCCCGAGGACTTCAGCCGCGCCCTACCGGCTTTGGAGGCAATGGGGACATCCGTCCGCCGGCTGGGTGACCTGGGTGCCGGCTCGCTGGCCAAGGCATGCAACCAGCTGATCGTGGGAACCACGACGGCGGCACTCGCCGAAGCTGCCGAGCTTGCGGAACGCTCCGGGCTGGACGTCAGCGCCCTCTTCGAAGTCCTGGCCGGCGGCCTCGCTGCCAGCAGGGTGCTGGAGCTGGTGGGCCCCCGGCTCGCGGCACAGGATTACACGCCGACGGGGCCGGCGAAGTTCATGCACAAGGACCTGTCCTTCGTGCTGGAAAGCGCCACCACCGCCCGGACCGCCACGCCCATGGCCTCCGCCGGCGTCGACCTGTACGCGGAACTGGTGGCGCAGGGTTTGGGCGACCAGGACCTGGCCGTGGTCCGGCAGGCGATCGCCAACCTGGGCGCCCCCTCCGGGAACCCCGGGCGATAAGTCCTCTGCTATATTCTGGTGCTTTCAGGTCCGGCGCAGGGGAGCCGGGCCACGGAACGTCGAACGGCCCTTTATTGAAACCAAGCAGCAGGCACACAGACTCCGCGCAGGGTAACGTCCAGCACACCGATTTCCTCAACTGCCCCACCGGATTCGTTGAGTACTACTTCGCGGACGGCGTCTTCCGCTGGTCGGACGGACTGTACCGCATCTACGGGTACGAACGGGGCGAGGTGGTCCCGACCATGGAGATGGTTCTTCCCCACGTCGAGCCCGAAGACCGGCCAAGGGTGCAGGCCTACTGGGACCATGTGTCCACCCAGGGCGGACCGTCATCCATCTACCTGTCCATCCGGGACCGCAAGGACCACCAGCACAAGCTGCTCTACTCCGCCGACTACATCATGGACGGGGACACCCCGATCGGCGTTTGGGGCGTGGTGGTGGACCTCACCACGTCAATCCACACGGACCGGCACCAGCTCGCCACCGAGGCGGTGGCGGCGTCGGCGCTCAACCGGGCGGTCATCGAACAGGCCAAGGGCGTCCTGATGGGCCGCACCGGAGTCACCGCCGACCAGGCCTACGGGCTCATCAACCAGCTGAGCCAGGATACGAACCGCAAGGTCTACGCAATTGCCCAGGACATCGTGGACCGCGCCACCGTCCACGCCGGAGATCCGGAGAACCAGGACCACCCCTGCTGTAACTGCCGCCTAGAGCGCCAAGCGCGGGCCGTCCGACAGGACGGGTCCCGAACCGACCGCGGGGAGCGCATCGTTGAAGGCCTCGACGACGGCCATTTGGCCGGTGGAGTCGGGAACGCCCGGGTACTGGAGATGGGCCGCCTCCACCGGCTCAGCCGGAGTTTCCACCGACCGCATCCGGGCCAGCGCCACCGCGGAGATGAGGAACCAGGCCACGTTGGTGACCACGGACGGCCACGCGCCGTGCAGCGTGCCGTTGATGATGAAGGCCACGGAGCCGAACAGGTTGGCGGTCTGGAAGCCTTTGCCAGCCTTCAGCCACCCCATGGACACGGCGAGGTACGCACTGAGGATCGCAACAGCGCCTGCCCAGCCGGCGAGTTCCCACAGCAGATTCATGGCGTCCTTTCAAGGGTTCCCGAGCAGTATTCGGGCAGGGTTCAGGAGGGGTAGAACGGGGTTGGTTTTGCCGGTGCCTGGTTACTCGAGCCTTGTTCGGGCGAGGACCGCATGCTGGCCGGCGGCATAATCATATCCCGCGTCCGGACACCGCCTTTACCCCCGAAACGTGATTCTCCCCACGTCTGGACAAGGCCCGCGCGGCGTAGCACGATCAAGCTGTGACCAACAGTTCCGGCTCCGATCCCTACCTGCGCGAACTCACCGAGCTGAGGCGCGTCAAGGACCGGATGGACCGCGAATATGCGCAGCCGCTGGACGTCGAATCCCTCGCCAAAGATGTCCATATGTCGGCAGGCCACTTCAGCCGCCGCTTCAAGCTGGCCTACGGTGAATCCCCGTACAGCTACCTCATGACCCGCCGGATCGAACGGGCCATGGCGCTGCTCCGCAAAGGCGACCTCAGCGTCACCGAGGTGTGCTTCGCCGTCGGCTGTTCCTCGCTGGGCACGTTCAGCACCCGCTTCAGCGAACTGGTGGGCATGCCGCCGAGCGTCTACAAACAGGAGGCAGCGGAATCGACGGCGGGGATCCCGGCCTGCGTGGCGAAACAGGTCACCAGACCGGTCAGGAATCGAGAAGCGCCGGCCCCTGAGCCGTCACTAGCATGACTGACATGGACATCAACATCTCTTCCACCTTCCTTCCCGCCACCGATCCGGACGCTTCCCTCGCCTTCTACCGGGACGCGCTCGGCTTCGAAATCCGCAACGACGTGGGCCGCGGCACCATGCGTTGGATCACCGTAGGCCCTGCCGGCCAGAAGGACGTCTCCATCGTCCTGCACCCACCGGCAGTGGACCCGGGCATCACCGAGGACGAGCGCCGCACCATCACCGAGATGATGGCCAAGGGGACCTACGCCACCATCGTCCTGTCCTCCCCCAACGTGGACGCCGCGTTCGCCAAGGTGGAGGCAACCGGCGCGGACGTCGTCCAGGAACCCATTGACCAGCCCTACGGCATCCGTGACTGCGCCTTCCGCGACCCCGCCGGCAACACGGTCCGCATCAACCAGCAGCCTTAGGCATATAAACAAGCACGTATATAACGGACGACGCCGGAACGGGCTGCCAGCGCAGCTCCGCTTCGGCGCCGCTCCAGGACGAAGGGGGACACCTTGAGCACGGAAGCAGACATGGATACCAGGCAGGGCGCGCATGTTGCCGACAGCCACGACCTCATCCGGGTCCAGGGCGCACGGGAGAACAACCTGAAGGACGTGAGCCTGGAACTGCCCAAGCGCCGGTTGACCGCGTTCACGGGTGTTTCCGGATCCGGCAAGAGCTCGCTGGTGTTCGCCACCATCGCCGCCGAATCGCAGCGGATGATCAACGAAACCTACAGCGCCTTCGTCCAGGGGTTCATGCCCAGCCTGGCCCGGCCGGACGTGGACCGGCTGGAAGGCCTGACCACGGCCATCATCGTGGACCAGGAGCGGATGGGTGCCAACCCGCGCTCCACCGTGGGCACGGCCACCGACGCCAACGCCATGCTGCGGATCCTGTTCAGCCGCCTGGGGAAGCCCTATGTCGGGCCCCCACGGCCTTCTCCTTCAACGTGCCCACCCGCAAGGCCAGCGGCATCATGAGCACTGAGAAGGGCGGCCGGGTGGAAAAGAACGTGGTGCGCCAGGTGACCTACCTGGGCGGCATGTGCCCGCGCTGCGAAGGCATGGGCAACATCAGCGACATCGACCGGACCGCCCTCTACGACGAGACAAAGTCCCTATCCGAAGGCGCGCTCACCGTTCCGGGCTACTCCATGGACGGCTGGTACGGCCGCCTGTTCGAGGGCATGGGCCTGCCCATGGACAAACCGATCGCCAAGTTCACGGCGAAGCAGCTGGACACGATGCTGTACGCCGAGCCCACCAAGATCAAGGTGGAAGGCGTGAACCTGACGTTCGAAGGGGTCATCCCCAAGATCCAGAAGTCCATGCTCTCCAAGGACGTGGAGGCCATGCAGCCGCACGTGAAGCGGTTCGTTGAGCGCGCCGTCACGTTCGCCACCTGCCCGGACTGCGGCGGCACCCGCCTTACCCCTGAGGTGCTCAACTCCAGGATCAACGGCAAGAACATCGCCGAGCTGTGCACCATGCAGATCAGCGACCTGGCGCAGTGGATCCGCGGGCTGGACGAGCCCTCCGTGCGGCCGCTGCTCATCGGGCTGCGGGACCTGCTGGATTCCTTCGCCGAGATCGGTCTGGGCTACCTCTCCCTGGACCGTCCCGCCGGCACACTCTCCGGTGGCGAGGCGCAGCGGACCAAGATGATCCGGCACCTGGGCTCCTCCCTCACGGACGTCACCTACGTTTTCGATGAGCCCAGCATCGGCCTGCACCCGCACGACATCGAGCGGATGAACACGCTCCTGCTGCAGCTGCGGGACAAAGGCAACACGGTCCTGGTGGTGGAGCACAAACCGGAGATGATCGCCATCGCCGACCACGTCGTCGACCTCGGTCCCAAGGCCGGCACCGGCGGCGGTGAGATCGTGTACGAGGGCGACGTGGACGGGCTGCGTTCCAGCGGCACCATCACCGGGCGCCACCTGGACGACCGTGCCCGCCTGAAGGACTCCGTCCGGAAGGCCGCCGGCGCGCTTGAGGTCCGCGGCGCCGCAACCAACAACCTGCAGGACGTCGACGTCGATGTGCCGCTCGGCGTTCTCTGCGTGGTGACAGGCGTGGCCGGCTCCGGAAAGAGCTCGCTGATCCACGGCTCGCTGGCGAAGCGCGGGGGCGTGATCGTCATCGACCAAGGGGCCATCAAGGGCTCCCGGCGCAGCAACCCGGCCACCTACACCGGGCTGCTGGAGCCCATCCGGAAGGCGTTCGCCAAGGCCAACGGCGTCAAACCGGCGCTCTTCAGCTCAAACTCCGAGGGCGCCTGCCCCACCTGCAACGGCGCCGGCGTGATCTTCACCGAGCTCGGCGTCATGGCCACCGTGGAATCCACCTGTGAGGACTGCGAAGGCCGCCGCTTCCAGCCCGCCGTCCTCGAATACACCCTGGGCGGACAGAACATTGCGGACGTCCTGGACATGTCCGTGGAGGCGGCGCTGGCGTATTTTGCCGAGGGCGAGGCTAAGACACCCGCCGCGCACAAGGTCCTGGAACGCCTGGCGGACGTGGGCCTGGGCTACATTTCACTGGGCCAGCCGCTGACCACCCTGTCCGGCGGCGAGCGCCAGCGGCTCAAGCTGGCCACCCAGATGGCGGAGTCCGGGGACGTCTACATCCTGGATGAGCCCACGGTGGGGCTGCACCTGGCGGACGTTGAACAGCTGCTGGGGCTGCTGGACCGGCTGGTCGACTCCGGAAAGTCCGTTATCGTCATCGAGCACCACCAGGCTGTGATGGCGCACGGCGACTGGATCATCGACATCGGCCCGGGAGCAGGGCACGACGGCGGCAGGATTGTCTTCGAGGGCACCCCGGCTGACCTGGTGGCCGGGCGGGCCACGCTCACCGGCCAGCACCTGGCGGCGTACGTGGGGGCGTGAAGCCGCTGGAAACCCTGCTTTAGCGTCCGCCCGGCAGCTGACCCAGGAAGCTGACGGTGGCGGTGCCAATCTGCTGTTGTGCGGCGCCGCGGCCGATGCCGGGCTCGCCGTCGCCCGGTTGCGCGCCGTAGTCACCGAAGAAAGCGTGCACTCCGCCCTGTACGGCGATGAACTCAGTATCCTCCGGCAGGAGTTCCCTGGAGGCCTGGATCTTCTTCGGCGTGCTGAGGCCATCCTTGGTCCCGGAGACGGAAAGGACTGCCAGTCCGGTCCGTCCCCGCAGTGATTCCACGGGATAGGAGGCGTACAGGACCAGCCCCGAGATATCTGTGTTGTGGAGGGCGAACGATGAGGCCGCCACCCCGCCCAGGGAGTGGCCGCCCACCGCCCATCTGGTGATGTCCGGGTTGTCCTGGATGGCGCTGCGGGCCTGGTTGCCGTCCAGGAGGCTGAGCCCGAGCGGCTCCTTCAGGATGACCACGCGGTACCCGGCGGCCACCACGGGGCCCAGGATGTCCTGGTAGGCCCTGGCGTCCACCCGCGCGCCCGGGTAGAAGACCAGCCCCCGGGTGGTCCTGGCTCCGTCGGGCGACATGGTGATGGCGGTGCTGGTTTCGGTGACGGTGAGGTCCGACGCCGGCCCGGCCTCCGCGGTCGGTCCCGGCTGGTAGCCGAAGGGGGTGAGCCAGGCGAGCCCGGCGGCGAGCGCCAGGACGGCCAGCCGGCCGGCCCACGCCCCGATGGCGCGGACACGGGACCGTGGCCGCGGGACATCGCGGCGTCGCCAGATCAGGACTGCCCAGGCGGCACCGGCGGCAACCGCGCACAGCAGGATGCCCGGCAGCAGCGGATGGCCGACCGGCACAGCTGGATTCCCGGCCAGCATCCACAGCGCCACACCGATCAAGCCGGCAGCACATGCCATGGATGCCCAGAAAAGGGCAGTCCGTTTCCTGGGCAGCGCGCCGGCCTGGCCGGCAGGTGGGGTCTCCATGGTTCCTGATCCTTCCATCCGGCGGCAGGATTTCAATGCCGGCCTGGCCTACGCTGGCCGTATGCCCGAAATGTTCCGGTACGACGTCGAGATCCTGCACCTGCTGGTCTCCCCCGCGCACGCGTATTTTGGCCGTACCCGTGACGGCGCCGCCGACGTTCCTACTTCTGATGCTTCGCAGGCTGAGGTGGTGGCCGGCAAGGGCATCGTGGGCGACCGCTTTTTCGGCAAGGCCGCACACATGGATGCGGCGGTGACCCTGTTCGCCGTCGAATCCCTCGAAGCCATCGCCGCCGAACTGGGCGCGGCGCCGTTCGATCCCCTGCTGACCCGCAGGAATGTGGTGCTGCGCGGAGCCCAGCTCGCCCCACTGCTGGGGCAGGACTTCGTACTGGAATCCGGCGGCTCCCCGGTGACCCTGCACGGCGGCCGGCACGCCCAGCCCTGCGCGTGGATGAACGAGATGCTCGCCCCCGGCGCGCATCCGGCCATGCGCGGCAGGGGCGGCATCCGCTGCCGCGCGGTGTCCGGCGGCTTCCTGCACCGGGGTCCTGCCGTGCTGGTCAGCCCGGTGCCGCTGGACCCTGCCCGGGCGGGCGAGGCGAGCGTCCTGCGGCCGTCGCGGCTGCCGTAGCAGCCCCTGCCCTGGTGGGACGCCCCGGCAGGACTAGGACGGACGACGGCGTCACGCACGGCACGCTTTCGCCCCACCATAGGCGGGGAAGCCGCGGAAACCCGGGGTACCGCCGTCGTGCGCTGCTTGAAAGTATGCCCCCCGTGACGCGGGTGCAGCCTCAGCTCACATGACGGCGGTGGCGTTGGCCGGGGAGCCGGTGCCGCCGGTGATGTTCAGCGGCTTGATGCTGATGAATGCATCCCACGTGCCCGTGCACCGCATGTGCCGGGCCAGGGGGCCGAGCCGCCACAGCTCCCCGAGCGGCATGCCCAGCTTGGCCAGGAGCTGCTGGTGCATCATGCCGTGGTCGTTGAAGGCGGACTCCCGGTAGGGGCTGTCCGGGACGGCGGGGAGGCATTCGACGGCGAAGGTGTCGGCGGCGACGACGGCAAACCGGCTGTCCCAGGCCCAGGCGACGAACTCCTGCGACTGCACCACGCCCGTTGCCTTCCGGCTCTCACGGAGGCGCTGCTTCTCCTCCGGGTCCAGCCCGAGGAACCATTCGCACCACCCTGTGTGGAGCAGGAGGATGTCGCCGGGACGGGTGGTCAGGGACTGGGACTCCATGGCCGCCTGGAGCAGGTCCAGGCCCAGCGGTTCCCCGCCTGCATGGTCGATGGGCTCCCCCACGCTTTTCCGGAAACCGTCGAGGTCCACCAGGACTCCCCGCCCGGCGATGGGGTGCTCCGCCCATTCCTGGATGCCAAGGTCCGGTGTGCCTTCGGTGATCCGGTGGTCCGGGACGCCGTTGTAGAAGCCAACGTCATCGGCACGGCGGTGCCGGAGTCCGTCAATCTGCGTCGACCCCTGGAGGTAATACCCGTCCAGGTAGTCATCCCGGTGGGCAGGGTGGGAGGAGTAGATGGTGTGCCGGGGCGCGCTGCGTTTGAGCGACATCCCCGGGTCAAAGGCATCTGCGGGATAGTCGAGCCCGAACACGGTCCCGGACCGGATGCTGTTCCTGGCCTCAAGGAGGGCAGCCGGCGTGATGAAGGACGGCGTGCCCCTGCCCGGTTCCGGGAACAGCCCCCACGATGTACCCGCCAGGTTGCCCTCCCTCGCCAGGAGCTCCGCGAAGGTGGGAAAGGTTCCGGATGCGGTCATCGCGTGGTGGCCTCCTGCTGCTGTTCGGCCTGTTTCCGGGGGCGCTGGTAGCTGAGCAGGAACCCGGCCACGGCGCACACCGATGCGGCAATGCAGACGGGCGGTTTGACGTAGGTGTTGAAGAACTCGAGCCAGGCGTTTTGCCCGGCCACGAGGCCCGCGGCCTGCCCGGCAACGAACAGGACGCCGCCGACGAGGAGGAGGCCAAGAGTGAGGGTGAAGACGGTTTGGATGAACCTTCGGGGTGTGTTCATGGTGGTTCCTTAGATGGGCAGGATGCCGAGGATGATCAGCACGCCGATGACCAGCAGGGGCAGCGCATAGTGGGTGAGCAGGCGGGCGAAGGTCTTGATGGGATTGACGTCCGCGATGCCGCAGGCCACATAGAGCGGTGCACCACCGGGCGGGACCGCGGCCTCGCAGGAGGAGAAAATAAGGACGGCGACGGCGGCAGTGGTGGCGGGCACCCCGGCAGCCACGAGGGCGGCAACGCCCACCGTTCCCACGGCGGCCATCGTGGCGGTGGCGGAAAGCGGGGCCGCGACCGCGATGACGATCAGCCCGATCAGGATGGCGAGCAGCCAGAGGGGAAGGTTCAGCCCGTTCAGCAGGGCGGTCATTTGCTTGGGCAGGCCGGTGGCGGCGAGCGCGTTGGCGCCGGCGAAAGCGAAGAGCACCGTGACGCCGACGATGCCGAACCGCGGGGCCGAGCCCTGCAGCAAGGTTCCCCAGTCCCGGCCGGTGCGGGGCAGCCGCTTCCTGCCCAGCAGCGCACCAGTGATGAGGAGCACCACCGGGATCCAGACGATCACGCTGACGGACTTGCTGACATCGCCGCCGGTCCAGTCGGAGAGGGCCGAGGTGAGGAACCCGGAAGTGATGGCAAGGGGGATGGCGACGACGACGAACAGCAGGAGCGTGGCCCAGCCCTGGCCGAACGCGGTCCGGACGGACAGGCGGTGGGCGGCGTCGAGAGGTGCCATCCCGCTTTTCCTGATGAGCATCCAGGTGACGATGAGCCGGTGGAGGAAACACCACAGGCCGCCGAACAGCAGGGGAAGGACGAGGGCGTTGATGTTCAGCAGGGGCCCTACCGTGGCGGAGCCGACCAGGACGAACATGGAGGCGCTGAACGGGAAGGTGATTCCCATTCCCGCGTTCCCGGCCACGAGGGTTGCTGCGGCAGGCTTGTCGAGCTTGGACTTTTCCATCCAGGGAATGGTCACCGAGCCTACCGTCGCGGCGATGGCAGCCTGGTTGTGGACCACTCCGCCCAGGCCTGCGGAGGCTACCGTGGAGACCCAGGCCGGGCCGCCCTTGACTCCGCCGATGAGCGAGTTCAGCAGGTCGATCAGCCGGTCCAGGACGCCGCCCTTGTCCAGCAGGTAGCCCATGAAGACGAAGGCCATGGTGGCGTAGACGATCTCGTCGGTCGCTGCCGAAGAGAGTGCCGACCAACCCACCTGTGCCGCGGCGGCCCCGGTAAACGGCAGGACCACCAGGAAGCCCAGGATCATGGCCTCCCCCACGCTGCGCTTGATTGCTGTCGTCCAGAGCAGGATGACGGCAAGGTAGGCGCCCAGTGCCCAGATGCCAATCATGCTGCTGCTCCTGTCGGCGGAATGCCGGTTGATGTTGAAATCACGTTTTTCCCGTTCCTGATTGTGCCCTGCTGTGCGGTCAGCGCAAGGCCGGTTCCGTGGCCTGCGCCATCCGGGCGAGGGCGGCGGCGGAGGCGGTGGTCATCTCGGCCGGGACGCCGAGGTCCGAAAGATAGCTGGCGGTGTCCTGCATCTCCTTGGAGCGGCGGACGGCGTGTTTGGCGGTTCCGGTGAGGAACCTGTCAATGACAGCCTGGCCATCCCCCGCCAGCTGGTTCGCGATCTGGCCGCGGATCCAATCCTCCAGGCCGGCCGCCTGGCCGGCCGTGACCGCTTCGACCACGACGGACGCCATGCCCTTCATGAGCACGCTCCTGAGCAGTTTGTGGGCCATCGCTGCACCTGGCTCGCCGTCAGCGATTTCCACCTGCACGCCGAGGGGTCGCAACAGGCCCGCAACGGCCTGGGCGCCTGGACCGCTCACCATGAGCGGGGTCTTTTCCCCCAGCGCGGAGACGGGTCCAAGGATGGCGACGTCGGCAAAGTGGGCTTTGCCGGGCAGCTGTCCGAGTTCCTGCATGACGCCAGGGGAGGATGATGTGAAGTCGGCGTAGACGCTGCCGTCGCCAAGGACCGGCAGGCATTCCTGTGCCACGCTGCGAGCGGCGGCGGCTCCGGTCATCACCAGGACGATCTCAGCCCCGGTACATGCTTCGGCCGCGGTGGCCCTCCGGGTGACGCCCTCCGGCGTGGTGGGGGCCACGGGGTCGAACCCGGTGACCTGGTGGCCCGCAGCTGCGAGCGCTGCGGCGTAGGTGGCTCCGGCTTCGCCGAGGCCAATGACGGTGCACGCTGTCATGGTTTGCTCTGTTCCTTCTGGTGACGTTCTGGTGGCGGGGCGGTTCAGTTGCGGGCGGCGACGATTGCCTGGCGTCGGCCGGTCTCGTCCGCGAACACTGCTTCGGCGGCTTCGGCGACGGCGGCGGCCTGGTCCCGGGGGATGACCACCACGCCGTCGGAGTCACCGACGATGACATCGCCGGGCAGGACGGGGACGCCGCCGAAGGCGACGGCGGTTCCCAGCCTGAAGGGGCCGTCCTTGTAGGGACCGGCGGGCGAAGTAGCCCGGGCGAAGACGGGCATGCCGATCTCGCCCAGCGCCTCGGCGTCGCGCGCTGCTCCGTCCAGCGCGAAGCCCGCTACGCCGAGGTTGATGGCGCGCTCCCCGATCAGTTCGCCAAGGAGGGCGCGGGATTGATCGGCACCGCCGGCGACCACAATGACGTCACCTGGACGGGCCAGCTGCAGGGCGGCGTGGATGCCCTTGTTGTCGCCGGGACGGGTCCACACGGTGAACGCCGGTCCGGCAAGCTTCGCACCGGGCCAGACGGCCTGGATGGCGGAGTCCGCCACGCCGAGCCGGTCCATGGCGTCGCCGATGTTGGCGGCGGGCAGCTTGGCGAGCCGGTCCACGATGCCCGGGTCGGGGCGGGCAAAGTCGGCGCTGGTGTCGATGGCTGGAGTTGTCATGGTGGGGTTCCTTAGGGGGTGTGGATCAGTCTTTTTTCTGGACCAGGGGAAGGACCTTCTTGAAGTCGTCCTCCTGGCCTGCCCAGAACTTCTGGTAGTCGGTGCCGTTGAGGTAGCTGGTCTGCAGGCCCAGGTCCTTCATCTTCTGCACCACGGCGGGGTCTTCGATGGCCTTCTCGATGGCGGCTTCGAGCTTTTTGGCCACGTCAGCCGGGAGTCCGGCGGGAGCGGAGTATCCGCGGGCAGTCCCCGCGGTCAGGTCGTAGCCGGACTCCTTGAACGTGGGGATCTCCGGCAGTGAGGGGGCGCGGTCCCCGGACATGACGCCCAGCACGCGTGCCTTGCCCTGCTTGCTGAGGTCGTTTACGTCGCTGACGTTGGCCACCAGGACGTCAACATGCTTGCCCAGGAACGCGGTGGTGGCCTGCGAGGCGCCCTCGGAGAAGTGGACCGGCGCGAACTCCGAGCCGGTGCTTTCCTGGATCTGGGCCAGGGCGAAGTGTTCGCCGGTCTGGATGCCGGTGGTGCTGGCGGTGAGTGACTTCGGTTTGGCCTTGACCGCGTCCAGCAGCTCTTTCAGGGTCTGGTACGGGCTGTCCGGCTGGACGGCGATGACGGTGGGGTCGATCACCTGCCGGCCCAGCGGCTGGAAACTGTCCCTGGTGTACTTCGCGCCGCGGGCCGGGTCCAGGGGTGAGACCACCACCGAGGGTGATCCGGTGGCACCGATGGTGTAGCCGTCCGGCTTGGCACCGGTCAGGGCTGTATAGCCGATCTGGCCGCCGGCACCGGGCTTGTTGATGACCTCGACGTTGGTGCCGAGTTCCTTTTCGAGGACCGGCTGGATGAGCCGGGCGGCGGTGTCCACGGCGCCGCCCGACGAGAAGGCCACGATCAGGTCGATGGACTTACCTTTCTTGGGGAAGTCGCCGGCGGCCGCACCGGAATTGCTGGCTCCGGCGTTGGCGCCGCAGCCGGTGAGGGCGAGCAGGGACGCGGCTGCGACTGCTGCGAAGATCTTCTTGCGTGACATGGTTCTTCTCCTTTGAAGGGGTGCGGGTGTAGGGGGTTACGGGGTTGGGAGTCAGGCCTCCGGGTCCTCCATGAGGGCCTTCGGCTTGCGGAGTTTGAGCAGCGGACTGCAGATGATGAGCAGGCCGATGCCGATCAGGACGGCGGAGATGGGACGGCTGGTGAAGACGGTGAAGTCGCCCTGGGAGATTTCCAGCGATTCGCGCAGGGAGCGTTCCATCAGCGGCCCGAGCACCAGGGTGAGCACCATCGGAGCCAGGGGGACGTCGAGGTTCCGCAGTGCCAGGCCAAGGAGGCCGAAGCCGATCATGACGTAGACATCAAAGACGCTGAAGTTGATGGTGTAGGCCCCGATGACCATGAACACGAGGATGACTGCCGTCAGGATCGGGGTGGGCACGCGGAGGATGGACGTCCAGAGCCCCACGAGCGGGACGTTCAGCAGCAGGAGGAGGACGTTGCCGATGAAGAGGCTGGCGATGATGGCCCAGGCGATCTCCGAGTGCTCCGTGAACAGGCTGGGTCCGGGGGTGAGGCCCTGCTGCAGGAATGCGCCCATCAGCACGGCGATGGTGGGCGAGGCGGGAATGCCAAGGGTGAACAGCGGGATGAGGGCAGCATTGGCGTGGGCGTTGTTGGCGGTCTCCGGACCGGCGACGCCTTCGACGGCCCCCTTGCCGAGTTCGTGGCGGAAACGCGAGAACCGCTTTTCCGTGGCGTAGGAAAGGAGCGAGGACACGGACCCGGTCATGCCGGGAATGAGGCCCAGGCCGAAGCCGACGCCGGTGCCGCGGGCCATGGCGGGTGCACTGCGGCGCCATTCCGTCCGTGACGGGAACAGCTGCCGGAAACCGGGGGCGTGCACCACCGGGGTGGGCTCGTTCCGGCGGAAGGAGAGGATTTCGGAGAGCCCGAAGACGCCGACGATGACGGCAACGAAGCTGACCCCGTCCATCAGGTTGTCGATCCCGAAGGTGAAGCGCGGTGCTCCGGCCACGGGATCGATGCCCACCATGGAGATCAGCAGGCCCAGGGCTCCGGAGATCAGTGCCTTGACCATGGATTTTCCGGCGAGGGCAACCAGCAGGGAGATGCCCACCACCATGAGGGCGAAGAATTCGGGCGGCCCCACCAGCAGGCCCATCTCGCCGAGCGGCTTGGCTGCGGCGACCAGGCCGACGGTGGCGATGGTGCCGCCGATAAATGAGCCGACGGCGGCCAGCGTAAGTGCCGCTCCGGCCCTCCCCATCCTGGTCATGGCGTAGCCGTCGATGGTGGTGATGGCCGATGACGCTTCACCGGGGGTGTTCAGCAGGACGCTGGTGATGGTGCCGCCGTACTGGGTGCCGTAGAAGATGGCACACAGCATGATGATGGACCCTGCAGGGTCGAGGTTGAGCGTTAGCGGGATGAGCAGTGCCACGCCCGCGACGGGCCCCACGCCGGGCAGGACGCCGATGATGGTGCCGAGCAGGCAGCCGAGGAAGGCAAACAGCAGGTTTTGCCAGGTCATGGCGGTGGCAAAACCGCCCAGCAGTTCGTTGAGGGTTTCCATGCCTAGAGTCCGATCAGGTTCAGCGGAGCAAATGCCGAGACGGGAAGAGCCACGTTCAGGCCGTAGTTGAAGGCGTAGAAGGCGCCAACGCTCCCCGCCAGGGCGATGATCAGGGAGGGCACCCACGCCCGGCGTCCGCGGATTTTCAGGTGGTACAGCAGGAACGCGAACATGCTCAACTGGAAGCCCAGCAGGTCCATCACGGATGCCAGGATGACCAGGCTGGCCACGACGGAGATGACCACGCCCTTGTCCACGCCCTTGCCCCTGGCGCTCGGCCGGCGGAGTTCCTGGAGGAGCCAGATGGCCGACATCGCCACCAGGAGTGCCCCCATTGCGAAGGGGAACAGTCCGGCACCCGGGCCAAGTGACGTCCAAAGGCCCAGGCTCACCGAGCTCACCAGGACATAGATTCCGACGGCGGCGAAGGCGCCGATCCCCGCCAGCACACCGGGGGCAACCCGAATGGTGCTCCCTGCTTTGATCGTGACTGACTCCGTTGTCATGAGCTTCCTTTTCACTGCGCGTCATTGCGTTTCACAGAATGAAACTATATTGCGTACTGAGAAATAGTGACAGGAGACACAGGGACTGTCAAGCGCAAAGAACTTACATAGAATGAAAGAATGGCGACGACGACTTCCACCACGGCCGGCACGGCAGAAGAGGGCCCCAAGTCCTCGAACATGCGCTCCCTTTCGAGGGCCATGGAGGTCTTTGCCGAGTTGCAGCGGGCCGAGCGGCCGCAGCGGCTCAGTGACCTGGCCCGGAACTGCGGCATGAGCCTGCCCACCACGCTGCGGATCCTGCGGGTGCTGCAGGATTTCGGCATGGTGAGCCAGAAGGACAAGTCCTACCGGATCGGCCCGGCCGTACTCCCGGCGGCAAAGAGCTTTCTGGAGAACGATCCCCTGGCGGTCGCGGGCCGCCCGGTTCTGCAGCAACTCGCGACCCAGACGGGAATGTCTGTTTCCCTGCACACCCGGCTCGGGTTTGAGCGGATTCTGGTGGCAAGGGTCCAAGGTGAAGCGCCCATGCAGTATGACCTGCCGCTGGGTAAGCGCCTCCCGCTGACGCGCGGCGCGGCGGGAAAGATCCTGATCGCGGGTGCCACCGACGCTGAACTCAAACAGGTGGTAGCGGCCGCAATTGCCTCCGGTCACGAGGAGCAGGGATTCACGATAGAGGAACTGAAGTCGCGGCTGCCCGAGCCCGGCTGTGACTACGCCTATTCAGCGAATGAGCGCGTGCTTGGCGTGCTCTCCGTAGGGGTGGCATTGACGAACAGAGCCGGCCGCGCCAACGAATCAATGGCGTTGAACTGCCCTGCGGAAGCGACGACAGAGGAGAAAATCAAAGCCAACGTTCCGGAACTGCGCCGTGCCGCCAGCCGGCTCTCCGAGCTGCTCGAGGGCTCCGTTTACTGACCCCCTGACCGCCTACCCCAACAACAAGGCGGACGACGGCGTCACGCACGGCACCCTCTCGGCGCGCCTGGGGCGGTGAAGCCCCGCAAAGCCGGGGCACCGCCGTCGTCCGCCGCCTGAAAGCCTGCCCGGCGTGACGCGAGGACCGCTAATCCAGCTGCACCCCGCGGAGCAGCAGGAGCGTCCCGCCCACCACGACGGCCGACGCCAGGAACACGCCGCCCGCGCCCAGCCCGGCGGCAACGACGCCGATGGCACTGGGCAGGACCACCTGCCCCACCCGGTTGCCGGCGAGCCGCAGGGCCAGTGCCCGCCCCCGCTGCCCAGTCGGCGCCTGCGCCGAAAGCCACGACATGGTCAGCGGCTGGCCGATGCCCAGGCCCAGCCCCAGCACGGCCATCACACCAAAGAGCAGCCACGCCGGCATGGGAACGGCTGCGGCTGCCAGCGCCGCGGTGGACAAGGCCAGGCTCACCACCAGCAGCCGCATCCGGCCAATCCTCCGGGACACCCTGCCCAGCAGGAGCCGCGACACCATGGAGAAGACGGCGCGGACGGTCAGCATGGCGCCCACGGTGGCCGAGGTGAGTCCCCGGTCGGCGCCGAGGGCCGGCAGGTAGACCATGGTCAGGTCCACCACGCCCAGCACGGTGGCGCTGGTGGCGAGGGCACGGGCCACGCCGGGTGACTTCAGCAGCGATACCGCGCTGCCCGTCCCGGCGGAAACCGCCTTCTTCCTCCGGGCGCTGACATGGGCCGGGACAACAAAGGTGGTGGCGAACAGCACCAGGCCCATGACGACCGAAAGAAGGAAGATCGCCCGGGTGTCCGGCCGGATGGAAGCGCCGCCCACCAGGGAAATCGCCAGCGGCCCCAGGGCCTGCCCCAGGGATGCGGCGAACGTCAGGTATCCGAACGCGGAGTCCATGCGGGTCGAGGCCGCATTATTGGCCACCACCGCCTGCTGCCCCACGACGCATGCCAGCTGCCCGGCGCCCAGCAGCGCGGTTCCGATGACCAGGGCCACGATCGAGGAGCCCCACAGCAGCAGGAAGGCAGAGCAGGAGAGGACGACGGCGGACCCGGTCGCCATGAGCCGGCGCTCACCCAGTCGGTCCACCAGGCCGCCCGTGGGCACGGCGAGCAGCAGCGGAAAGACGGCGTAGCTGGCGGCCAGCAGTCCCAGGGCGAACCCGGGGACATCGAGTTCAAGCGCACGGTAGGTGGCTGCCGGGCGGACCAGGAAGGTGACGGCCTGGATCAGCGCGGAATGGACCAGCAGGGCGGTGGACGTGCGCCGCCCCAGTTCGCCGATCATGCGCCGGCGCCGGTGGCGCCGGAGATGGCCCGCACCGCAGCGTCCCGGGCGCCCATCACGTGCTCGAACGCGATGGCGGCGGCCTTCTCCGGATCGCCACTGGCCACTGCATCCACCAGGATCCGGTGCTGGGCGAGGGCCTGGTGGCGGCGCTCCTGCGTGCTGTTGGTGAAGTGCCGGTACCGTTCCATGTGGCTCGAGATCTGGCCGTGGAAGCGGCGGGCCCAGGAGTTGCCGGCGATCGCGGCGATTTTGGCGTGCAGCGCCATGCCCTGCCGCATGGCGTCGTCGGCGAACGTCACCATGGCTGCGTTGCGTTCCAGGATGCCCTTGAGGTCTTCGACGTCGCCCGGCGTTGCTTTCAGGCAGGCGTTGCGTGCCATCAGTGATTCCATTGCCGCGCGGACCTCGTACAGTTCCGAGATGGCGCCTTCGTCCAGCGCCGGCACCAGCACCCCGCCGGTGGGCTGCTGCTCCAGGAGGCCCTCGGAGATGAGGCGCCGGATGGCCTCGCGCAGCGGCGTTCGGCTCACCTGCAGCGCCGACGCCATCGCCGGTTCGTAGATGCGTTCCCCGGGTTTCAGCTCAAGGCTCAGGATGCGGCGTTTCAGCTCGGCGTAGACAAGATGGGCCCCTGTGTTCCGGGTGGGTGACTCTGGCATCGTTTAGACCTCCAGCAGCCATCATACTTGTATACATCTATACACATGATCTCCCCGGCTAGCTGTATTGACCACAGACGTTAGTGACGCCCGGCGTGGTTTGGTGACATGAAGAAGACCTCCGGGTGGAGTGGGGCTTGTCTAGAGTCCTTTTTCCACACACGGAGGTCTTCGTGTCCCACCCTAATGCTTTCCTCACTCCTCGTGGCCGGTTACAGCTCGCGCAGTGTGTTGTTGATCAGTGCTGGAGCCTGCGCCGTGCCGCGGAGCGGTTTCAGGTTTCGGTCCCGACTGCTGAACGTTGGGCGAAGCGCTACCGCGAGGAGGGACCCGAAGGAATGGTGGACCGTTCGAGTCGGCCACATTCCTCGCCCCGCAGGACTGCTACGCGTACCGAACGGAGGATCATCGCCGTGCGTGTGAACCGCCGGTGGGGCCCTGCCAGGATCGGCTATCTGCTGGGTCTGCACCCCTCGACCGTCCACCGGGTACTGTCCCGCTACCGGCTGGCGAAACTAACCTGGCTCGATCGCGGCACAGGACGAGTGATCCGCCGCTATGAACACGACAGGCCGGGGGATTTGGTCCACGTGGACATCAAGAAGCTGGGCCGGATCCCCGATGGCGGCGGACATCGAGTCGTGGGCAGGACCGCTGGCTGGAAGAACAAGACCGGCACCAAGGCCAACCGCCGGCCCGGCTACCACTACCTCCACAATGCCGTGGATGACCACTCACGACTGGCTTACACCGAGATCCTCACTGACGAAACCAAGGAAACGGCAGCAGGCTTCTGGGTGCGGGCAAACGCCTGGTTCAAAGAACACGGAGTTACCGTCCAACGTGTTCTGACTGACAACGGGAACTGCTACCGGTCCCATGCTTTCGCCGAAGCGCTGGGTCCGAATATCAAACACAAACGCACCCGCCCCTACAGACCACAAACCAACGGCAAAGTCGAACGGTTCAACCGCACCATGCTTGAGGAATGGGCCTACATCCGCCCCTACCGCTCAGAAGCCGAGCGAGTTGCTGCTTTCCCCGACTGGCTCCATGCTTACAATCACCATCGAGCCCACACTGCACTCAAAGGTAAGACACCGGCCAGCCGCGTCATCAACCTCTCAGGTCAATACAGCTAGCGGGGCCGCGTGCAGGCACACGAAGAAGGGGCAGCAAGTGCTGCCCCTTCTTCGTTTCCTATCGGGACTAAGCGGGCTCCGCGGTCCGCCCGGCCTTCCGTCCCTCGAGGTCCTCCAGGGTGGCGCCCCTGGTATCGGAGGACATCAGGGTGGCCACGGCCGAGACCAGGCAGATGCCGAGCGTGGCCAGCCCGATGGTCAGCGGGATGTTGGCGGAGCCAGGAGGGGCGATCGCCGTGAAGATGCTCGGGAAGAACGACGCAATCATGAGTCCGATGTTCTGCGACACCGCGAAGCCGGTGACCCTGATCCGCATGGGGAACTGCTCCTGGAAGAACGTGGCGAAGGTTGCGTTCCACATCTGGAAAAAGATGCCCTGCACGATCACCACGCAGACGAAGACCAGCGGCAGGCTCCCCTGCTCGATGGCCCAGAGGTATCCGGTCACCAGGACGCCACCGATAACGCCTCCGGCCGCCATCAGCATCCGCCGGCCAATCCTGTCGGACAGTGCGCCGAACACCGGAATGGTGGCCACTGCCGCGATATTGGCCACCAGCGTCACCCACAGGAACTCGCTGCTGGAGAAGCCGTTGCCGTAGCCCTTCTGGGTGGCAAAGGAGACGCCGAAGATCAGGGTGGCCATGCCGATGACGTTGGTGAAGGTCATCAGGATGCAGCGGAGCAGTGCGCCCGGCCGGGTGCGCAGGAGCTCGGCCAGCGGAAAGCGCTGCCGCGCCTGGGCCGGCCCGGACTGCGCGGCGTACGCAGGGGGTTCGGTCACCCGGCGGCGGATGAGGTAGCCGGCGAAAATGACGACGGCGCTGAGCAGGAATGGGATGCGCCAGCCCCAGGCACCGAACTGGTCAGCCGGGAGGAGGGCGGCGAGCGGCAGCAGGACGGCGGTGGCCAGGATTGACCCCACCTGCGTGCCCTGGAGGCTGAAGCTGGCGAAGAATCCGCGCCGGGCATCCGGCGAGTGTTCGACGATCATCGCGCTGGCACCGCCCAGTTCGCCGGCCACCGCGAAGCCTTGGATCAGGCGGAGGATCACCAGCAGGGCCGGGGCGAGGAGGCCCACCGTCCCGTACGTGGGCAGGAGCCCGACGGCGAAAGTCGCGAAGCCCATGAGCAGCATGGCGAAGACGAGCACCTTCTTGCGACCGTGCCGGTCCCCGTAGGCCCCTAGGACGACGGCGCCTACCGGGCGGGAGACGTAGCCCACCGCATAGGTAGCAAGGGAAGCAATGATCCCAACGGTCGGGTTCTCTGCGGGGAAGAAGATGGTGGGAAAGATGAGCGTGGCGGCCAGCGAATACAGCGCGAAATCGTAGTACTCAAGGGCACTTCCAATCCAGCCGCTCATCGCCGCTTTCCGCGGGTCTCGGGGACCGGTTGCGCCTTCCTGGCCAGCATGTACGACGCGGGTTGGGGTGGTGCTCATGGTGCTTATGTCCTTCGTCTTCATTGGCAAGGAACCGGACCGCTGGTGGCAGCTGAGGCTTTGGCGGTGTCCGCGCCGCAACCCGCCGGAGAGGGGATCGGGCGACAGCTCTTGAATCGATTCATCCAATATAGAAGGTGACGTGCGTTACGTCAACGGGCAAGCGCTATCCGGGGAAGGAGACATCCCCCGGGAGGCACCCGGCCTCCCGGAAGGTCCTGCCTATGCGGCCGTGACGCGCACCGGGAGGGACTCAAACCCGCGGAGCACGTTGTGCAGGATGGGCACCGGGGCGCCGGCAGGTTCGATGGTGGCCACCCGCTCCAGCAGCTGCTGCAGCACAATTTCCATTTCGAGCCGGGCGATCGGCTGCCCCACACACTGGTGCAGGCCCATCCCGAACGCGACGTGGCCCGATGCATTGCGGTTGAGATCGAAGTCATCAGCGTTCTCACCCCACTTGCGCGGGTCACGGTTCGCGGCGCCGAGGAACACCAGGACCTTGGCCCCGGCAGGGATATGTACTCCGCCCAGGACGGTGTCCACCGCGACGGTCCGGTGGAACTTTTGGAACGGCGATTCCAGGCGCAGCGCCTCATCCACGGCAAACTTCGCCATCTTCGGGTTTTCCCGCAGCTGGGCCCAGGCTTCCGGGTAGCGCGCCAGCACGGAGAGCGTGTTGCCGATGCCGAAGATGGTGGTGTCCACGCCGGCGGACAGCAGGGCGCGGACCAGGAGCGTGGCTTGCTGCTCGGTGATCAGCCCGTCCTCCACGCGCTTCCAGATCTGGGCGCCGAACCCGGTGTCGTCCAGGTTTTCGCGCTGGCAGTTCCGCATCACCGCGGCGGCGTGCTCGTCGCCCTGTGCGAAAGCCTGCTTGAAGATGTAGTTCTCCGGACCGAACGCGTTGAACACCATGTTGCCGTACGGCAGCAGGTGTTCACGTCCGACGTCGGGAATCCCAACCGCGTCGGGGAAGACACGGAGGGGGTACTTTTCGGCGAGGTCCGTAATGGCGTCGAACCGGTTGCGGCGGGCAAGCTGCTCCGTCAGCTCCACGGCAGGCGGCGTGAACGGCTCGCGGAGGGCACGCACCGTGCCGGGGTTAATGACGCCGGTCAGGGCGCGGCGCATGACGGTGTGAATGGGCGGGTCCGATTCCAGGATGCTCGGCGGACGCCAGCCAGAGTCCTTGCGGATGTCCCGCGGGCCCAGGCCGCCGGAGGAGATATAGGTTTCGAAGTCGGTCAGGACCTCGTAGACCTCCTGGTACCCGGCCACGGCGTAGCTGCCCGCACTCTCCAAGTAGGACACGGCTCCGGCGTCGCGGAGCCGGCCCAGGAACGGATAGGGGTCCAGGAGGTTTGCGGTGTCGAACGGATCCTCGTCCAACACATTGGCGTCGTGGGTGGTAACGGTCATGGGAAACACTCCTGGGGACGGAACTTGGCAGGGAAGAGGTTGTGGCTAGAGGTCCAGGACGAGCCGCGAACATCCCGCGGCGGCCCGCGAGACGCAGACCAGCATGATTTCGCCCGCATCCCGGTCCTCCTGGGTGAGCACTGCGTCCCGGTGTTCCGGCTCACCCGCAATGATCTGGGTTTCGCAAGTGCCGCACAGGCCGCCGCGGCAGGAGGACAGGACGCGCACGCCCACTTCCTCCACCGCTTCGAGGATGGTCTTGTCATTCGGCACGGTGACGGTGGTCCCGGTCCGGGCCAGCTCCACCTCGAACGGGGCGTTGGCGGCGGCGGCACCCAGTGTGGAGGCGACGAAACGCTCCGTGTGCAGGGCGCCCGGCGGCCAGCCCATGCAGCGTTCCTCCACCGCGCCGAGCAGGCCGCCGGGTCCGCACGCGTACACCAGCATGTGCGCCCGCGGCATGCCAAGAATCTGGTCCAGGTCGAGCCGGCCGGCTTCGTCCTCGGCGATGATCCTGATCCGGTCAGTCCCGTACAGGTCCTCCAGCTGCTGCGCGAAGGCCATGGTGTTCCGGCTCCGGCCGCCGTAGATCAGGGTCCATTCCTTGCCTGCAGCCTGGGCCGCTTCCAGCATGGGAATGAGCGGGGTGATGCCAATGCCGCCGGCGATATAGAGGTAGCGCCGCGACTCGCGCAGCGGAAAGTTGTTGCGGGGTTCGGAAATGGTCAGGGGCGTGCCCGCCAACAGGGCGTGCACTGCTTTTGATCCGCCACGGGAATCCGGCACGTGCAGCACACCGATGCGCAGGTGGTCCAGTTCGTCAGGCGAGGAACACAGGGAGTACTGGCGAATAAGGCCATCGCCTACGTGGACATCGATGTGAGCGCCGGGCTGCCAGGGCTGGAACGGCTGGCCATCAGCCCGTCGCAGGACCAGGGAAACCACCTGGTCCGCCACAACGTCCACCTGGTCCACCACGGCGTCGATAGTGGCTCCTGCAGATGCACTCATGGGGGTTCACTTCCTGTGGAATGGCTCGCCTGCCGGGCAGGCTATGGCCGGTAGCCCGGCCTCATTGGTCTAAGTTGAGGTTAGGTGTTCCACGCCACAGGCGGGGGAAGGCTTTCCACCCAACGGAAAGATTCGCGCCCGGGCAACTGCAAAGATCTGGCCTACTGCGGCAGATGCTCCACGCCCAGCCGCCGGGCGATTCCCCGGGCGGCAATGTTGAGCACCGGAACCACACTGCCCACCGGGGCCGGGCGCCCCCGGGTGACGATGCCCAGCGCGGCCACCACCTGCTTGTTCGGCAGGAAAACCGGAACGGCCAGGCCGTAGTTGTCCGGGCCGGCTTCCTCCTCAGTGGTGGCGTAGCCGTTGGCACGGACCCGCTCGATCTCGGCAGCCAGCAGCCCGGGTTGGGTGATGGTCCGCGGCGTATGCGGCTCCAGCCGCTGGACAGCGGAGGAAAAGAGGTCCTTGGCTCCATAAGCGAGCATGATTTTGCCCGCGGCGCTTGCGTGCAGGGGCAGGCGGGCGCCCACGCGCCGGAACGGCTGGCCGGCACCGGTGCCGGACATCCGCTCCACCAGCAGGACCTCCTCGCCGTCCAGAATGAACAGGTTCACCACGTTGTGGGTGACGAAGAGAACGTCCTGCATAAAAGGTGCAGCCACTTCGGCGATGTTCTGCTGCGCGGGTGCCAGCAGGCCCAGCCGCCATATCCGCTGGCCTACACGGTATTCGCCGTTCGCCTTCTCGAGGCCGCCCCACGCCACCAAATCACCGGCCAGGCGGTGTGCGGTGGCCACCGGGAGCCCTGCCCTCCGGGCCATGGAACTGAGGCTTTGAACGGAATGCTCGGTATCGAAAGTGCCCAACAGCGCCAGGGCGCGCGACGTGACGCTGGCCGCCTGGTGTGCGGCAGCACCGTCGTCGCCGGCTGGACGCTTTGGCGCGGCCGTCGGACCCGTGCGCCGGGTGGTCCGGCCTGCCGGGGCAGCGTTAGCCATGGGTCACCCTTCTGCGCGCTGGAGGACACGGCGCCGTCCGTGGCGCGGTGCTGCATCCTGCCATTTTAACGCCCGACGCCGGCGCCTCCCAGGACGCCAGGCGAGGTGACGGCGTCCTGCTGTAGGCACATCCTCCATGGGCGGAGAAGGTTCACTTGGGTACTGCGGCGAGGCCGGAGCCGCGGTAGGCGCCCAGGCCGCCGTCCACGCGGATGTCCGAGCCGTTCACCCAGCCCGATTCGGGGCGGAGCAGGAAGTCGATGACGGGGGCAATATCGTCCGGGTCGCCGAAGCGGCCCAGCAGTGCACCGGCGCCCTCCACCTTGTCGCGGCCGTGGTCTTTCTTGAAGTCCTCGAGGATGGGAGTGGCCACGGGTCCCGGGCTGACGCTGTTGACCCGGATCCGCTGCGGCAGCAGTTCGGCGGCCAGGTGCTCGGTGAGGACCCGGACGCACTGTTTGGAGAAGAGGTAGGACTCACCCGTCACCCCGTCGTCGCCGGCAATGGACTCCAAGGCGGCAGCTTGGTCTTCGGCGAGCGCGAAAGCGGAGCACTTTGCCTTGACCTCCCGCCAGTTCACGGCAACGTTGGAGGCCAGGTTCACCACGGCGCCGCCCTCGCCGAGCAAGGGCGCAAGCGCCCGGACCAGCCCGCGGACGCCGAATACGTTCACCGCCAGCACGGTCCGCCACGGGGCCGTCCCAGGAACGCCGGCGATGTTCGCCAGGCCCGCGATGCCGTGCGGCGCTGCGGCGGTGACTGCTGCCGCTGCGGCGTCGATGCCGGCCTGGCTCGAGAGATCCGCTTGGACAAATGTGCCGCTGAACTCAGTGGGTGGGTTGCGGTCGATGCCGATCAGCGGGATGCCGCGGGCGGCGAGGATGCGGGCGGTACGTGCCCCGATTCCGGAGGAGACCCCGGTGAGTACGATGGGCAGTTGCTCGTGGGACATGCAGACTCCTCGTTAGTGCGTGGCGTGCTTCACTCCATAGTGGCAAGCGGGACCGGGCGATTGAGGGACACTTTCCGTTGGACGGAAAGGTCACCCCGGGAAGTGACGGGTGCCATGACACTGGTATAAGAATTTCCCTCCCGGCCGAAAGGACAAAACCATGACGGCAACCCAGTATGAGGTCCACGACCCGGCCACCCTTGAACTCGTTGGACATGCTCCGGAAAACACCGCGCAGGACGTCGAGGCTGCGGTGGCAGCCGCCCGTGCGGCGTCGGCCGGCTGGGCCGCGGACCGGGAGGCCCGCCGCAATTCCCTGCTGGCAGGCGCGGCCCTGATCCGCCGTGACCTGGACGCGCTGGCCACCCTGCTCTCCCGGGAACAGGGCAAACCGAAGGCCGAGGCCGCCGGCGAATTCTCCGTGGCCGCAGGGCTGTTCGAGTACTACGCCGACCTGGAATGGGACTCGGAACAGCAGCTGAGCCCGCGCGCGGACCGCAGCCTGGAGGTCCAGTACCGGCCCGTGGGCATCGTTGGCACCATCACGCCCTGGAACTTCCCCATCTCGCTGCTCTGTGTGAAACTTGCCCCCGCTTTGGTGGCCGGCTGCACCGTGGTCGCCAAGCCCTCACCATCCACTCCCCTGTCCACGATTGCCCTGGTGAACCTGCTCAACGAGGCCCTCCCCGCCGGTGTGCTGCAGGTCCGGACCAGTTCGCGGCGGACTGTGAACGTTGCTTTGAGCACCTCGCCGGGCATCCGCAAGATCTCCTTCACCGGTTCCACGGAGGTGGGCATCTCCATCGCGCAGCAGGCCGCCTCAACGGTTAAGCGCGTCACCATGGAACTGGGCGGGAATGATCCTGCCATCGTGCTGGACGATGCGGACATCGCAGTCACCGCCCGCGGCATTGTGGGCAGCGCCTTCCGCAACGCCGGCCAAGTCTGCATGGCGGTCAAGCGCGTCTATGTCCCGCGCAGCCGCAGTGCGGAACTTGCTGAGGCCATTGCCGTCGAGGCAGCCCGCCATGTGCTGGGCCACGGCATTGCTGATGGCACCACCATGGGCCCGATGCACAACGAGTCCCAGCTCAAGCTGGTCCACGGCCTGGTGGATTCCGCCGTGGGCGCCGGTGCCCGCATCCTCTCCGGGGGAACCGCCGACTGCGACCTGCCGGGCTACTTCCTCTCCCCCACCGTAGTGATCGACGCCGAACCCGGCATGGACCTGGTGGAGCATGAACAGTTCGGGGCGGCGCTGCCCATCGTGGCCTACGACAGCCTCGACGACACCATCGCGGGACTGAACGCCGGCGAATTCGGCCTCGGCGCATCGGTGTGGAGCCAGGACCAGGAGCGGGCCTACGCCACTGCCTCCCGCATTGATGCAGGAACGGTCTGGGTCAACCAGCACACCGTGGTGGAACCGGACGCCCCGTTCGGCGGCTGGAAGGCCTCCGGCGTGGGCCGCGAGCGCGGCCGCTGGGGCCTGGAGGAATACCTGGAAACCCGTGTCATCAATGCCCGCCCGCACGCCTGACCCCCGCACACCCTGCAGAAGGACTTCCCTGTGAGCGTCGAACTGATCACTCTTGGCACCGCCGCCGGCCCGGCCATCCGCGGACCTGAAAACGGCATCTCCAGCGCACTGGTGGTGGGTGATGCCTTCTACATGGTGGACTTTGGCCTCGGCTGCTCCCGCGCGGCACATGAGGCGGGGCTCCGGGGCAAGGATTTTGTGGCCGGCTTCGTCACGCACCTGCATTCGGACCATGTGGTGGAACTTCCCGGCTTCCTGCTGTGGAACTGGGGGAATCCGGTGGAGGGCTTCACGCGGCCGGTATCAGTTGTTGGCCCCGGCAAGGATGCCACCCGGACGGGTGGCGGCGGCCTGTCCGGCACTGCCGAACTGGTGTCCCACTCGCTGCAGGCCTTCTCCTACGACATTGACATCCGGGTCCATGACGAGGCCCGCCCGGACCTTGCGTCACTGGTGCGCACCGTGGACCTGGCCACCCCCGCGCACGGCTCCGAGGACGCGGCCCGCCCCTTCGACGTCTACGAGGATGACAGGGTCAAGGTCACCGGCATCCTGGTGGAGCACCCGCCGGTGCGGCCCGCCTTGGCGTTCCGCTTCGAGACCGACGCCGGTTCTGTCGTATTCTCCGGCGATACCGCCGAATGCGAGGCCATGGTTGTGCTCGCCGAGGGTGCGGACGTCCTGGTGCATGAAGCGGTCAACCTGGACTTCTATGCGGACAAGGGGTTCGCGCCGGAGTTCCTTAACCACCAGCGGATCGCCCACACGCCACCTGAGGCCGCCGGCCGGGTAGCCTCCGCGGCGGGGGTGGACCGGCTTGTGCTCTCCCACCTGGCCGGGCGGGCGGAACCGCAGTGGTGGCGCAGCCGTGCTGCCTCAACCTTTCCCGGCACCGTGGACGTCGCCGTCAGCGGCCAGCGTTTCCGCATCGGCAGCCCCGTCCTGGCTTCTACCTGAGCAGAGAACCCGATCCCGGGTCGCCTGCCACAAACTCAGCAAGGACAACTCTTGGCTCTGCCGTCGCACACCACACCCGTTGATGACGCCGACGCGACGACGGACAGGGCGTGGCTTGCGGTCCTCGCGGCCGGTATCGCAGCGGCCATGCACATCTGGAAGCTTCCCGCCGCCCTGGCCGGCATCCAGGCGGATCTTGGCACCTCGCTGATCCAAGCCGGGCTGCTGCTGGGCATCATCCAGCTGGCCAGCGTGGTTGGCGGCCTGGCCACGGCTGTGGGCGGTGAGATGGCCGGCCTGCGCCGACTCCTGATCCTCGGTCTTGTCCTGCTGAGCGGCGCGTCCGCCGTGGGTGCGGCCGCCCCCAGCACCGAATGGCTTATGGCAACACGCACCCTGGAGGGCGTCGGCTTCCTGCTGGCCGTGGTGGTGGCACCCGCCCTCATCCGCAAAGTGGCCCCGCCGCAGCGGCTGAACATTGCGCTGGCAAGCTGGGCCACGTTCCAGGGCACTGCTACGCTGATCGGCCTTTCCGCGGGTGCGATGTTCCTGCAGGCTGCTGGCTGGCGGCAATGGTGGCTGATTATGGCGGCTCTCACGCTTCTCCCGGTGCCGCTGCTGCTGCGCCGGGTGCCGAAGGACGCGGCTCCAGCCGAGGCCGGACTCCGGCCCGCTCTACGCAGGGTGGGGCGCACCGTTGCCACCCGCAGGCCCTGGATCATTGGCGTGGTGTTCGCCTGCTACACGGCGCAGTGGATGGCGGTGCTTGGCTTCCTGCCCTCGATCTACCGCTCAGCGGGGCTCGACGGCCCGTGGCCCGGTCTCCTCAGCGCCCTGGTCGGTGGCGTCAACGCCATCGGTGCCCTCAGTGCCGGTCCGCTGATCCAGCGGGGAATTTCTGAGCGGAGCATCATTTTCTGGACCTTCCTGTCGATGTCCGCCGCTTCCGTGGCCACGTTCGCCGTGAACTGGGACCGCTTCGGCAACGGCATCTTTATCCAGGTTGTCCTGATCGCCGCGTTTTCCGCCGTCGGGGGCCTCATACCGGCGGCGGTGACCAGCTACTCCGTGCGCATCGCACCCGCAGATGGCTCCGTCACTGCCGTGCTGGGGCTGACGCAGCAGATCTTCAATGTGGGAAACTTTGCGGGGCCCATGTTGTTCGCCCTGCTCGCCACCACTACCCGCGGCTGGGGCACCACCTGGTGGCTGACGTGTGCCTTGAGCTGCTTGGGGATGGGCCTGCTGGCGCTCCTGAGACAGGCCGCCAAAAGTGACTTTCCGGCCAACGGAAAACCCAAATGTAAGGCCGGTCACACGAGCCTACAGTCAAGGAAACGCCGGTGAACCGGCAAAGACTCCCCTTCAACGATTGGGCAAACCGTGTCTAAAACTCCGCTTATGACGCCGGGCTCCGCGGCCTCCCGCGATCCCCGCACCTGGTCCCGGGCCAAGCGTAACCGCTACGGCTGGTTCATGACGTTCGGCCTGCTTTTCCTCATGATGCTCAGCTGGGCTGACAAGGCAGTCCTGGGCATCGCGGCCGTTCCCCTGATGAAGCAGCTGGGCATCACGCCCGAGCAGTTTGGCTTGGTGGGCAGCGCCATGTTCCTGACCTTTGGTGTGGCCCAGATCGTTGCCGCCCCCATCGCCAACAAGGTATCCAGCAAGTGGATCCTGCTGGTCCTGTGCCTGCTATGGTCCGTGGCGCAGGTTCCCATCCTGCTCTTCGCCTCGCTGCCCGCGCTCTGGGCAAGCCGCCTGCTCCTCGGCGTCGGCGAGGGCCCGCTGGCACCGGTCCTGATGCATGGGATCTACAAGTGGTTCCCCGAGAAGAAGGGGGCCACACCCGCTGCGCTGGCGTCATCCGGCGTGACTTTGGGCATTGTGGCGTTCGCCCCGGTCCTGGCCTGGGTCATTGGACAATTCGGCTGGCAGACCGCCTTCGCCGTGCTGGCCATCGTGGGCCTGCTGTGGTCCGTCTTCTGGGCCATCGCTGGCAAGGAGGGTCCCTATACCAGCCGGAAAGCTGAACAGGAACTTGACGGCATCGCTCGGGAGGAAACTCCGGTGATCAGCGAAACCAAGATCCGCTACTGGCGCACCATCCTGTCCCCCAGTTGGATCTTCGCGGTCCTGGCCTCCTTCTTCGGCTACTGGACCTTCACACTCGCCATGTCCTGGGGACCCGCCTACTTCCAGAACGTCCTGGGCTTCAGCGGCCAGCAGTCCGGCACCATGATCGCCCTGCCCGCGGCCTGGGGAACCGTCGCCACCGTTGGCCTTAGCGCACTTACCCAGCGCCTGCACCTCAAGGGCGTTCCCACCAGGAAGGCCCGTGGCTGGGTCCTCGGCGGCGCTGGCGCCTTCGCCGGGGCCTGCCTACTCGGAGCGACTATGACTACCTCGCCGGCCCTGTCAATCGCCCTGATGGTCTCCGGCTTTGGTACCGCACCGGCGCTCTTCGCCATCACGTACCTTGTGGTCGCGGAACTGACCACCATCGGCCAGCGCGGAGCCAACCTCTCCATTGCCAACGCCGTCCTCACCACGGGCGGCGTGTTTGCCCCCGCCGTATCAGGATTCCTTATTGGCGGTGCAGCCACCCCGGCAGATGGCTACCACGCGGCATTCGCCCTGGCCGGCGGCCTCATGCTGACCTTCGGTATTCTGGCACTACTCTTCGTCAACCAGCAGCGTGACCGCCGCCGGCTCGGCCTTGACTCAGCCGCTGGTTTTTCACTCGGGGCGGCCCCTGCAGCCGAAGCTGAGGAAGCCAGAGCGGTAGTCACTAAGGCCTAGAACTAACTCTCGAACGGCCGCCAGCGGAGGCGGCAAGCGCGGCCTCCGCTGGCTGCCTTAGCTACACGACAAATCGTGTACACGGAAGGAAGCCATCCCATGGATAATCCCAGCTCACGCAGTGATGGTGGAAGAACTGGCATATCCAGCCGAATATTGGGCGGCGGCCAAGAACCGGACCCGCGCTTCACCTTAGCCAACGAACGCACGTTCCTTGCATGGATTAGGACCTCCTTGGCATTGCTCGCCGGTGGCGTCGCCGTTGAAGCCTTCATGGCCGATCTATTCGACCCGAGACTTCGCAAAGGGCTCGCCGTCCTGCTTCTCGTTCTCGCGCTCCTCATCGGAGGCGGCTCATTCTTCCGCTGGCTTAATGTAGAACGCGCCATACGCCGCAAAGCCCCAATCCCACTCCCATGGATCGCTCCGGTCCTGGCAATTGGCGGGGGCGTCGTCGCCGCCATCATGACGGCTGTCGTGCTCGTCTAATCCATGCCTTCACGAGCTGAAACGCCAGTCCATGGAGATCCCGGACTCCAGCCGGAACGCACAGACATGGCGTGGGGTCGCACGATGCTGTCCTTGGCAGTTGCGGGCGCCGTCTTCCTGCGTTGGACAACACACCACGGCTGGTTCACGGCGCCGCTGGTAGGGGCATGCGTCATCACCGCCACAGCTATCAACCTCACCCGCAAGCCGCGCTTTCACCGCGCCATCAACGGCATTCGACATGAATCGATTCCGCCTTGCATCACTTCGATCGCCGCCGTCTCGGCAAGCGTCGTGGTCCTTGCTGCCCTAGGGATCTGGACCGTACTGTTCCTCCCTGTCCAGCAGTGACCTTTGAGGCTCGTCGCTGGAATCCGCATCATCAACCAAGCCGTCCGTTCAGGATGGGTTGCTGGTTTCACCCAGTTGGAGTCTGACCGAAATGAGGGTCCGTGAGCCATAAGTACTTCCGGCCTTGATGCCTGCTACCGGCTGGAGTAGTAAGCCGCGGCCATGTCCTGCTTGCTGCGGCCCTGCCCGGCTGCCCGGTCCAGCCTTGCGGCGAACGCTTCGGCACCGTCAAGCTTCAAGCCCTGCTCGGCGGCGGCATCGACAATCAAGTGTGCGTCCTTGCAGGCGGTGTCCACGGCGAAGGACGCCGGCTCGAGTCCCCCGTCCAGGATGAGCCCCATCTTGGTCCGCAGGTAGGGAAGGTCCAGGCCGCCGCCGTCGATCACGTTGAGGAACTGCTGCGGATCGACGCCCAGCGCCTCCGCCAGGGCAACCACCTCACCGGCGGCATTGGAGGCAGCAATGACCCAGCTGTTCACCACGAGTTTCAGCCGGGCGGCGGAGCCTTCGGCAGGGTCCTGCCCCGTCCAGATGGTCCGGGCTCCGATGGCATCCAGCACCGGCGCCACCCGCTGGCGCACCGAATCGGGTCCGGCGGCAAGTACCAGGAGCTGGCCGGCTTCGGCCGGGGCCCGGGTGCCGGAAACGGGCGCCTCCACCAGGTCCAGGCCGAGCTCCGCGGCCAGTTTGGCCAAAACGGGAACGTCCTGGACGCCCACCGTGGTGGACTGCACCCAGGCCATGCCGGGCCGGACGCCGGCGGCCGCAGCCCGCATGACATCTTCCACCGCGGCCGCGTCGAAGAGCATGGTCAGGACCACGTCGGCCGCCTTGACGGCGTCGGAAGGGTTGGCGGCACGCCGGGCGCCGTCAGCAGCCAGGGGTTCCGTTTTGGCCCTGTCCCGGTTCCATACCGAGACTTCATGGCCGGCCCGCAGGAGGTTCCGGGCCATGGCCGCTCCCATGATTCCCGTCCCGAGCACTGCGACTTTGAGCTTGGTATCCATCGAGTCCTTCTCCTGGCTGCGTTGGGGTCTGCGTCTACCTACTCAACGTCTCCATGATTTCCCGACTTATTCATGCCAATGCATTTCGGCACGCACGCTCCGGCAGAATGTCGGCGCCCCGACCTAGACTCGTACCCATGAGCGACAGCAACCAGGAAACAATCGGCAGCCCCGAACCGGAACCGAATGCAGGACTCAACAGGGACCCGGAAGACTGGGTGACCGGGGATGAGCCCATGACGGCGGCGCAGCGAAGCTACCTCTATACCCTCGCACGCGAGGCGGGCGAGGAACTTCCCGCGGACCTGAGCAAGGCGGACGCGTCAAAGCACATCGACCGGCTGCAGCAGCGCAGCAACCGCGTGGGCGGCGACGGGGACAACAGCGCCGGCAGTTAGGCACATTGACGGTCGACGCCGGAAGTGACGGCGGTTCCAAAGGAACCCCCCTCAGGGGCTGGCTGCGTTGGGGCTGGCTGGATCGGGCGCCAGCCAATGGCTTACCAGACCTGGTGTTCGCGGGTGAGGCCGAAGGGGACGGCGTCGCTGAGGTCCACCGTGAACTTATCTGCGCCATGGCGGGTCACCAAAATGCCGCGCCGGCCGATGAGTGCATGTGCCTTGGCGGCTGTGACGGCGGCGTCGAGCTCGGTGTCCATGCTCTGGCGGTCGGACACGGTGAGGGTCAGCGGGAAGTTCATGGGTCTAGCCTTTGTGTGTTGGGGGTAGGGGGTGATATCCAACGCCTGCGCTCCCCAAGGCTGCAGGCGAAGTTGGGAACCTTTGTGCCCAGCTCATGATGCCCGAGTGATGGATCACCAGCAACTTGAAAAATCAAGTAATAAGTCGCCGCAGGTCAAGGCATGACGGCTGGAGCCTGCCTCGGCAATTACGGGCGCCAAAGCACCGTGAATTAGAGTTGGACAGGAGTGGAAGCTGTTTCCGAACGGCTCCGCTGCCCTGACCCAGCCCTGCGGCAGAACCCAGCCACCAGCACGACACCACACGTGTGCCACGACCTGACAAGGATCCGCCATTTCCACCGACGCCCTCTTCGGCAACCTGACCAGGATCCGCAACGTCATCCTCCCCACCCCCGTGCGCAGCGCACTGAATTCCGGGCGCGGACTGCTGGGCGGCTTCATCGTGGTGCACCTTGTCTTCCTGGTCTTCGCCGCTTCCCTCTCCCTGCGCGGGGAAGCCTTCAGCGACACGTTCATCTACCGTGACTGGGCCATGGCCGGCTTCAACGACGCGAACTTGAGGGGCGGGCCCAGCCCCTGGGTATACCCCATCCTGGCCCTGTTCCCCATGGCCATTGCGGGCCTCGCAGGTCCAGGACCGTTCTTCTTCCTCTGGGTCCTCATGACAACACTGCTCAACGGCTGGGCGCTGCTGAAACTCACCGCACGGGGCCGCAACGTCAACGCCATCCCCGCGGGCTGGTGGTGGCTGGCCTTTACGTTCCTTATGGGCTGGCTGGGATTCGCCCGCGTTGACGGCCTCACCGCCCCCCTGGTCCTCGTGGCGCTGGCATACGGCGTCCAGCGCCCCTTCATTGCCTCGGTCCTGCTGGCCATCGGCACCTGGGTGAAGGTGTGGCCGGCGGCCATCATGCTGGCCCTCTTCGCCGTCGTCAAGAACCGCCTGCTGGTGGTACTGGCTGGAGTTGCGGCGACGGCGGGCGTCGTGGCGCTGGCGGCCGCCCTGGGCAGCGTCCCCAAGCTCCTGAACTTCCTCACCCAGCAGGGCGACCGCGGCATGCAGCTCGAAGCCACCTTCACCACCCCGTGGCTGTGGCTTTCCGTCCTGAACGTGGGCGGCTCCCGGATGTACATGAACACGGACATCAACTCCATGCAGGTGGACGGTCCGGGCACCGCCACCATGTCCGTGCTGATGCAGCCGCTCCTGGTCCTGGCCGCCCTGCTGGTGGCTGGCCTGGCTTTCTGGGCGCTCCACAACGGCAAGCAGCACAAGGTGGCCGGCGGCGTGGACCGGACTGAATTGCTTCTGGCCGGCGCCCTCGCCCTGGCAGCCGCCTTCGTGGTGTTCAACAAGGTGGGTTCGCCCCAGTTCATGGTGTGGCTGGGCCCTGCCGTCGCCGTCGGCCTCGCGCACAGCTGGCGCGAATGGCGCGTCCCGGCATTGATGCTGATCGCCATCGCTGTGGCCACCTACTTCATCTACCCGCTCTTCTACGACGCACTCAGCCACAACAACCCGTGGATGGCACTGGTGCTGACCATCCGCAACATCCTGGTGGTGGTCCTGTTCCTGTGGAGCGTCCGGCGCCTGTATTCGCTGGGCAAGAAAACCGCCGCACCCGCCCCCGCGCTCAAGGAGACCTGAGATTTCCACAAGGTTCTTTGACCGTTTGGTGACGGTCCGCAGCAAGGTCCTGCCGGCCAAAGCAGTGGATTGGTCCGCCCGCCCGTCCAGCGTGTGGTGGGGCTTCGCCGTCGTCCATCTGTACTTCCTGGGCTGGATGGCGTCCTTCTTCCTGAACGGCGAAACGTTCAGCGACACCGAGCAGTACCGGCAGTGGGCCACGGCCGGGTACAACCCGGCGGACCTCACCGGGAAGATCAGCCCGTGGGTTTACCCGGTGCTGGCGCAGATCCCCATTTTCGTCGCCAACATCGCCGGGCCCAGCCTCTACCTGCTCGTGTGGTTCCTGATTATCGCGGCACTCAATGCCGTCGGCCTGCTCTACCTGACCCGCGGCCCGCGGAGGGTTACCGGCGTGGCCCCGGCGTGGTGGTGGCTGTTCTTCACCGTCTTCATGGGCTACCTGAGCTTCGCCAGGGTGGAAGGCATCACCGCACCGATCGTGCTGATCGCGCTGCTCTACGCCGCGGAGCGGCCCGTGGTGGCGGGCGTCCTGCTCAGCGTCGCCACGTGGATCAAGGTGTGGCCGGCAGCGGTGCTGGTACCCATCGCCATCGCCAGCCACAAGCGCGTCCAAGTGGTGCTCGCCGGCGCCGCCGTGACCGCCGTCGTGGGCCTGGGGACCTGGCTGACCGGCGGCCTGCCGCACATCATGGACTTCCTGTTGAACCAGGGCGAGCGCGGCATGCAGCTTGAGGCCACGTTCTCCACACCGTGGGTCTGGCTGAGCGTGTTCCACATTGCCGGCTCGAAGATGGCGGACAACACGGCCATCAACTCCACCGAGGTTTACGGTCCGGGAGCCAGTACCGCAGCTTTCCTGATGCAGCCGCTGCTGGTCCTGGCCGCCGTGATTGCAGCCATCCTGCTGGTGCGCGCCATGCGGCGGGGCGCCGAGCGTGAGGAGCTGTTCCTCGAGGGCTCCCTCATGATGGTCACGGCGTTCATTGTGTTCAACAAGGTGGGCTCGCCGCAGTTCATCATCTGGCTGGCACCGGTGATCATCGCCGGCCTGACCCACGACTGGGAGCGCTGGAAGGTGCCCGCGGCCCTGCTGATGGGCATCGCCATGACCACGTTCGTAATCTACCCGCTGTTCTACACGCCCCTGATCCACGCCCATCCGGTCATGGCGGCCATCCTCACCACCCGCAACGTGCTCCTGGTGGTGCTGCTGTGGTGGTCGGTGAAGCGGACGGCCGAGCTGGGGCGCAGGACGTCCTCCCGGGTACCCGCGGGCGCGTAGCCGTTTCGGGCGCGCTTCGTCCGGCTATCGGCTTTTGGACCGGTCGCCGGCGGCGGGGGCCTGGGGTGCGCTACGGCGGTGTGCCGCCCTGCGCTCCACCGCCCACTGCCAGCCGCGGCGGCCCAGGTCCAGCGGCCTGCCCTCGATGAGCAGTTTCCGGGTGTGGATGTCCAGCACCAGCAGGTAGAACGTGAAGGCCAGGGCGGTGAAGAACGCCAGGGATGACGCGTCGATGGGCAGTTCCACGAAGGACCAGACCGAGAGTTGGTCCTGCGCGCCGAACACCACGAAGAACGTCACGCCGACGTAGAGGGAACGGATCTGCCAGTCGTCCCGGATGCCGGTGACGGCCAGGAACGGCAGGAACCACAGGATGTACCAGGGCTGGATGATGGGTGAGAGCATCACGACGGCGGTGAACGCCAGGGCCATCCGGCGCACCGCACGGGAGTAGTCGCCGCGGAACATGAGCAGCAGGACCAAGGCGATGGCGGCCCACTTCATGGCGGTCCGCAGCCAGGTGGCCAGCGTTCCGCCGGGCAGGCCCAGGGCGTTGGCGAGCATCTCCACCTGCTGGCCGATGAAACCGGACGGCGAGTAGCCGGTGTAGCCGGGGGTGGGATCCATAATGGCCCAGGTCCAGCCGATGCCCAGGTTGTAGGGGATGCCGCTGAGGGCCAGCACGCCGAAGCTGATGCCGGCCGTTGCTCCCCACATCAGGAATTTGCGTGGCCAGGAGGCAGACGGTCCTGCCCACATGACACCGATGAACGGCAGCAGCAGCACGGTAATGGGCTTGATGCCCACGGACGCGGTGACCAGGAGGATGCCCAGCAGGTAGCGGCGGGTGGCGGCCAGGTAGACGCCGGCGACGGCGAGCCCCACCATGAGTGCGTCGTTGTGGGCGCTGGCGATGAAGCTGATGAGGAACAACGGGTTGGCCACGGAGATCCAGAGGGCCCGTGCACCGTTGATGCCGTGCAGTTCGGCCAGTTTGGGTACGTAGATGACGCAGAGCAGGACGCCGACGCCGGCCAGCAGGCGGAACAGCAGGACCGAGGCATCCGGTTGGGCACCGGTCAGTCCCACCACGCCGCGCGCCAGCCACAGGAAGTAGGGGCCGTAGGGTGTCCGGTTTTCCGCCCAGGCGGGGTCGGCGCCCAGCGCGAACCAGTTGTTGAGGGTGGAGATGCCCACTTCGTAAGGGTTCTGGCCCTCCTGGACCAGGCGTCCCTGCCCTGTGTAGGCGTAGACGTCGCGGGAAAAGACGGGGACGCAGAACAACAGGGGCAGCGACCAGGCCGAAATGGCGATGACAACGGACCGCAGCGACGACTGCCCCCAGTCCCCCAACCGCTGGCCAAGCCTCAACCAGGAGCGCATCAGGAGCATGGCTCCGGCCGTCAGCAGCACGGTGGACACCGCCACACCCCACCCTTCGGTGCGGAGCGCGATCACCACCGGCTGGCGGATCATGGGTGAGCCGTTGGCGATCCAGCCGGTGCCGATAGAGCCGACAAACATCATCAGGGCGCCGATGAAGCCTTCGATGGTGGCGAGGTAGGCGCGGCCCCTGGCAGGCGCGGAGGCGTCGACCGGTTTGCCCTGCCTGCTCTCCGACGTCTCAAGGTGTGACCCGCCTGCCGTCATGATTGTGTGGTCCCCTACTTTGTTACGGCGTTGGTTGCACCGGCTCTACTGGCCGCCCTGCAACCCGGTCATTTTATCAGCCACGCTTACTGCCGGCCCGGGGGCACGGGGTAGTGTTGCATACGCAGCCGAGAGTCACCCGGCGCCTTTCTTCTCCACCCAATTGTCGTCCATGACAGGGCTGGACCGTGCGCATCGTGGCGCGCAATACATTGCCCACCCCGCTCTTGCCCAAGAGCCAAGTCCTTGGAGCCGCTCCTTGGCCGTCGCCGACCGCCCCCGCCCCACCCGGCAACCGGATAATGTCCTGGCCGCGCTCCGCTCTCCCCGGCAGCTGACCCGTGAGGTCCTCGCCGGCATGGTCACCACGCTCGCACTGGTCCCGGAGGTCATTTCGTTCTCGATCGTGGCCGGGGTGGATCCGATGGTCAGCCTGGTCGCCTCCATCGTGCTCGCCCTGGCGATGTCCATCCTCGGCGGACGGCCCGGCGTCGTGACGGCCGCCGCCGGCTCGGTGGCCCTGGTCATCGCCCCACTGGTCCACGAGCACGGCGTCCAGTACGTCCTGCCCACGGTGCTTCTCGCCGGCGTCATCCAGGTGGTCTTTGGCCTGGCAGGCCTTGCCCGGCTGATGCGGTTCATCCCGCGCTCGGTGATGATCGGGTTCGTTAACGCCTTGGGTGTGCTGATCTTTATGGCGCAGGTGCCGCACGTCCTCAATGTTCCCTGGCTCGCCTACGTCCTGTTCGCCGTAACGCTGGCCATCATTTTCGTCCTCCCGCGCTTCACCAAGGTGGTCCCGTCGCCGCTGGTGGCCATTGTCGTCGTCACGGCGATTGCCATCCTTGCGGGCCTTGCCGTTCCGACCGTCGCCGACGAAGGGCCTCTCACCGGCCGGATGCCGGGAATCACCCCGTTCCTGGTTCCGCTTGATGTTGGGACGTTCCGGCTGGTGCTGCCCACGGCCCTAAGCGTGGCGTTCGTCGGCCTCATGGAAACCCTCCTCACGGCGAAACTTGTCGATGACATCACGGAAACCCCCTCGCACAAGGGCCGCGAGTCGTGGGGCCTGGGCGTCTCAAACATCCTCGCCGGCTTCTATGGCGGCATCGCCGGCTGCGCCATGATCGGCCAGACGGTCCTCAACGTGAAGACCGGGCAGGCGCGTACCCGTATCTCGACGGTTGTGGCCGGGGTGTTCCTGCTGGCCCTGGTGACGGGGCTGAGCTCGATCATGGCGCAGATTCCCATGGTGGCCCTTGCCGCGGTCATGATGGTCGTGGCCGTTACCACGGTGGACTGGCACAGCGTCAAACCGTCCACGCTGAAGCGGATGCCGGTCCCCGAGACGCTCGTCATGGGTGCCACTGTCGCCGTGGTGGTCTTCACCGGCAACCTCGCCTACGGCGTGCTGGTGGGCGTCATCCTGGCGATGGTGCTCTTCGCCCGCCGGGTGGCCCACGTCATCACCGTCGAGCGGACCCTGGCGGACGACGGCGGGAGCGTGCGTTATGAGGTGGTGGGGCCGCTGTTCTTCGGCAGCAGCAACGACCTGGTGGAGCATTTCGCGTACGGCGACGATCCCGCCTCGGTGACCATTGACCTTAGCCGCGCCCAGATTTGGGACGCGTCAACGGTGGCCGCCTTGGACTCCATCGAAACCAAATACGCGGACCACGGCGCGACGGTGGCCATCGAAGGCCTCGATGAGCGCAGCACCGGTTTCCACCGCCGCCTCACTGGGCATCTGGGCGCCTGACCAGCTGGGGCCTGCCTGAGGAATGGCTTCCTCGGTCTACCCTGAGCCATGAGCTTCCAACAGAAGACCTGGCACGAGAAACACAAAGCTTCCCTGAGCACGGGACAGCGGGCCGCTGACATCATGCGCAACGGAATGGGAAGCTGGCCCTTCGTTGCCAGCTTTATCGGCTTCATGCTGATCTGGGCTGCCATCAATACGGTGGCACTGGCCGCCAACGCCTGGGACCCGTACCCCTACATCCTGCTGAACCTCCTGCTTTCAATGCTCGCCGGACTGCAGGGCGCCATTTTGCTCATCGCCGCCAAGCGGCAGGACGCCATTGCCGCGGCCATGGCCCAACACGACTACGACACCAATATCGAAGCGAAAAAGGAGATCGAGCTCCTGATCTCCATGAACCGGGTCCAGCTGGAAATCCTGCAGGAGCTGAAGAAGGCGGCCTCCCCCTAGGCACCGCCCCCGTCAGTCCGCGGGAACTGCCGTGGATTCGCGGACAATCACATGCGTGGCCAGTTCCACACGGTGGGAATCGAGGACCTCGCCGCGCGCTTGGCGCAGGAGCGACCTGAGGGCAGCGCGCCCCATCTCCTCGAGGGGCTGCGCCACCGACGTTAGCGCCGGTACGCATTCCTCGCCCTGGATGGTGCCATCGAAACCGACCAGGCTGATGTCCCCGGGAACCTTCAAGCCGCAATGCGCCGCCTCGCTGAGCACGCCCAGGGCGATGCTGTCGCTTCCGGCGAAAATGGCCGTGGGGGGCTTCTTGAGGCCAAGCAGCGCCTTCATCCCGGACACCCCACTGTCCCGGCGGAACCTGCCGCCGGAAATGATGTACTGCGGATCCACGGAGATGCCATGGGCAGCGAGGGCCGCCATGTAGCCGTGGAGCCGCGCCTGGTTGCACTCGGCCCGCTCGATCCCGCCGATGTAGGCAATGCGCCGGTGGCCCAGTTCCAGCAGGTGTTCAGTGGCCGCCTTGCCGCCGGCCCAGTTGGTGGCGCCTACGCTGACAACGTCCGCGGGGGGCGGGTTGAGCGGATCGATCACCACCACGGGAATCCGGCGCCGCCGGAAGGCGTGCATCTGCGCCTCGCTGAATGCCGAGGTCACCACGATCATTCCCGCCCGGCCTTCGTCGACCATCCGCTGGGCGCGGCGCTCAGCGGTGTGCACCGTGGGGGTCGACGGACCGGCGACGCTTACCAGGACCTCGACATCCTCGGCAGCGGCGAACTGCAGGATCCCGTCCAGGACCTCCGTGGTGTAGGCCGAGGTCAGGACGTCCACCACCACCTCGATCACGGTGCTGGTCCTCGCCACGGAACGGCGCTGCACGGGGGATTTATAGCCCGCCTGCTCCAAAGCGGTCAGAATGCGGGCGCGGGTCTCCGGCGCAACATCTTCGCGGCCGTTGACCACCTTGGACACCGTGGGGGTTGAAACCCCCGCCTGCAAGGCAACAGCTGCCAGGGTTGCCTTCGCCGGCCGTGCAGTCTTCGCCACTGACTTATCCACTCTTTCGAAACATTTCGCTTATGGTTATCTTGCCCGCGTTCCATCAAGGCGTCAACCGGATACAGGCGGGTACAGGTCACAGCCAATGGCATTACCCCTTGACTGTGACTCAACTCACGGCTAGATTGGCACCACCGCTCGCAAAGTTTCGAAAACTTTCGAAAGCTGCGCGGTACGACCACCGACCGAATTGATGCGGGCTATCCGCCTCGGAGCCGAGGCAAACGCCTGCTTCACACGTTACCGGGACCCAGCGTTGAGCCCGGAGGATGAACGGAAACGAAATGAAGATTCGAAAGTTGCGCTCGGCAGCGTTGGCAATTTCCGCAGCAGGTCTGGCAGTCAGCCTCGCGGCCTGCGGTTCGTCAGGTCCTGCCGGCTCAAACGTCAGCAGTGATTCGGCCACCATGTGGGGACTCACCGGCGGCAACCAGCCGGTGCTCCAAAAGTCGGTGGATGACTGGAACCAGGCCAACCCGGACAAGTCCATCAAACTGGATTTCTTCGCCAATGACGCCTACAAGACCAAAGTCCGCACCGCCGTCGGCGCCGGCGAAGGCCCCACCTTCATTTACGGCTGGGGCGGCGGAGTCCTGAAGTCGTACGTCGACGCCAACCAGGTTGACGACCTGACCACCTTCATCAAGGACAATCCACAGGTCAAGGACCGCTACCTTCCCTCAGTCCTAAAAAACGGTGAAGTGAACGGCAAGACCTACGCACTGCCGAACAACAACGTCCAGCCGGTAGTCCTCTACTTCAACAAGGACGTCTTCGACAAGGTGGGAGCCCAGCCCCCGAAGACCTGGGATGAGCTGATGGCCCTGGTGCCCAAGTTCAAGGAAGCCGGTATTGCCCCGTTCTCCCTGGGCGGCCAGTCCAAGTGGCCGGACCTGATGTGGCTTGAGTACCTCGTCGAGCGCATCGGCGGCCCCGAAGTCTTTGCCAACATCGCAGCCAACAAGCCCGGAGCCTGGTCCGACCCCGCCGTTAAGGAGGCGCTGACCAAGATCCAGGACCTGGCCGACGCCGGCGGGTTCATCAACGGCTTCTCTTCAGTCGCGGCAGACAGCAACGCAGACCAGGCACTGATGTACACCGGCAAGGCCGCCATGATCCTGCAGGGTGGCTGGATCTACCAGGGCATGAAGAAGGATGCCGCCGACTTCGTCAAGAGTGGAAAGCTGGGGTACACCACCTTCCCCACCGTCCCAGGCGGCAAGGGTGACCCTGCGAACGTGGTGGGCAACCCCTCCAACTTCTGGTCCATCTCCGCCAAGGCCACGGATGCCCAGAAGAAGGCCGCCCTGGACTATGTCAAGGACGGCATGTTCACCGGCGCCAACACCGACGCCTTGATCAGCTCCGGAGCTGTGCCGGTGGTCAAGGGAATCGAAGACAAACTGGCCGCCTCACCCGACAAGGACTTCCTGACCTTCGTCTACGGACTGGCCAAGAACGCCCCCAGCTTCACCCTCTCCTGGGACCAGGCCCTCAGCCCCGCGCAGGGTGACGCCATGCTGTCCAACCTGGACCAGATCTTCCTCAAGAAGATCAGCCCTGACCAGTTCATCAGCACCATGAACGCCACAATCGGAAAGTAAGGGACCATGACGGCTCTTGGTTCCGCCAACCGGGGGGTCCGCGACGCGGGTCCCTCGGGGTGGCTCGCAGTCCCGGCCCTGGTCTTCTTCCTGGCGTTCGCTGTTGTCCCGCTGATCGGCGTCGTCTTCCTCAGCTTCACCAGCTGGAACGGTTTGGGCGAGATCAAGCTGGACGGCCTGTCCAGCTGGACCACGGTCCTTACGGATCCGGTCACCGGCAACGCGTTGGTGGTCACCGCGAAGATCATGTTCTTCTCGTTCATCGTCCAGGCGCCCATCAGCCTGCTGCTGGGCGTCTTCACGGCCGGCGGCCAAAAGTACCGCGCCGCCCTCGCCGTGCTCTACTTCCTGCCGTTGCTGCTGTCGTCCGCGGCAGTTGCCATCGCCTTCAAGGCCCTGCTCGATCCCAACTTCGGCCTGGGGCCCGGATTCAACCTGCCCGTCCTTGCCCAGGACTGGCTTGGCAACTCGGATCTGGTCCTGTTCGTGGTGGTCTTCGTCATTGCCTGGCAGTTCGTTCCATTCCACACGCTGATCTACCAGGGCGGCGTACGCCAAATCCCCACGTCGCTTTACGAGGCTGCTGAGATCGACGGCGCGGGACGCTTCCGCCAGTTCTGGAACATCACCCTGCCCCAGCTGAAGTACACGGTCATCACGTCCTCCACCCTGATGGTGGTGGGCAGCCTCGCGTACTTCGACCTTATCTTCGTGCTCACCGGGGGTGGCCCCGGCTACAGCACCCGGCTGCTTCCGCTGCATATGTACCTGACGGGCTTCAAGGCCAACGACATGGGCGCCGCGAGCGCCCTGGGAGTCATTCTCGTCGTCATCGGACTGGGCCTTGCGCTCATCCTCCAGCGGTTGGGCGGCAAAAACCGCAACGCAAGCCAATTGGAAGGTGCCTGATGGCGTCCACAACCCAACTTCCCGTCCCACCGGCCCCCACCGCCGGCGGCATCACCGCCTCACCGGTTACCCGCACCAAGGGCCCCGGACGGCTCCGGCCAAACTTGCTTGGCGGCCTGGGCGGCTGGCTTTGGCTGGCCATCATCATCGTCCCCATCTATTACGTGGTGATCACCAGCTTCAAGAACCAGGCTGGCTTCTTCACCTCCAACCCCATGCTCCCGGCAACGGACCCGACGCTGGACAACTACAAGCTGGTCCTGGAGAACAACTTCGTCAGGTACTTCACCAACAGCCTGATCGTCACCCTGGGCACAGTCCTGCCTGCCCTGCTGGTGTCCTTCATGGCCGCATACGCCATTGTCCGCGGCAAGGGCCGGTTCCTGGGCCTGACGAACAACCTGTTCCTCCTTGGCCTTGCCATCCCCCTGCACGCCACCATCATCCCTATCTACTGGATGATCACCCGGGCGCACATGTATGACACCCTGCTGGCCCTGATCCTTCCGTCCGTGGCGTTTGCCATCCCGGTCAGCGTGCTCATCCTGTCCAACTTCATGCGCGATGTCCCCAATGAGCTTTTCGAATCGATGCGACTGGACGGTTGTTCCGACTGGGCCATGATGTGGCGCCTTGCGCTCCCCATGACCAAGCCGGCGGTCATCACGGTCGGCATCTACAACGCCCTGCACGTCTGGAACGGTTTCCTTTTCCCGCTGATCCTGACGCAGAGCCCGGCAACCAGGGTCCTGCCGCTGTCCCTGTGGACCTTCCAGGGCGAGTTCAGCGTGAACATCCCTGCCATTCTCGCCTCCGTCGTCCTGGCGACCCTTCCCCTGCTGGTGGTGTACGTCGTCGCCCGCCGTCAACTGCTGAGCGGCCTCACCGCCGGCTTCAGCAAGTAGAAAGGACTCCTCCATGACCACCGCCAAACCCCTGCGGGTCGGCATGGTGGGCTACGCCTTCATGGGTGCCGCCCACTCCCACGCCTGGCGCACCGCGCCCCGGTTCTTCGACCTGCCGCTGCGGCCACAGCTCACCGCGGTGGCGGGCAGGAATGCCGACGGCGTCCGAGCGGCCGCTGACAAGCTGGGCTGGGAGTCGGTGGAGAGCGACTGGCGGCGCCTGATCGAGCGCGACGACATCGACCTCATCGATATCTGCACGCCCGGCAACACCCATGCCGAGATTGCCATCGCGGCCCTCGAAGCCGGTAAGCACGTGCTGTGCGAAAAGCCGCTGGCCAACTCCGTGGAGGAAGCCGAGCGGATGACACTGGCAGCGGAGACCGCCGCCAAGAACGGTGTCCTCTCGATGTGCGGCTTCAGCTACCGCCGCACGCCGGCCCTGGCGCTGGCCCGGCGGTTCGTGGACCAGGGACGGCTGGGCGAGATCCGCCATGTCAGGGCCCAGTACCTGCAGGACTGGCTCACCGACGCCAACGCCCCCATGACGTGGCGGCTGGACAAGGAGCAGTCCGGCTCCGGCTCCCTGGGTGACATCGGAGCGCACAGCATCGACGCCGCCCAGTGGGTTACGGGCCTGAACATCAGCGGGGTTTCGGCACTGCTGGAGACCTTCGTGCAGGAACGCCCGCTGGCCGGCGACCTGGTGGGCCTCGGCGGCCACGGCGACCTCAGCAGCGACGCCCCGCGCGGGAAGGTCACCGTAGATGATGCGGCCATCTTCAGCGCAAGGTTCGACGGCGGCACCTCGGCAGGTGCCGTGGGCGTCTTTGAAGCCACGCGCTACGCGCTGGGCCGGAAGAACGCCATGCGGCTGGAGGTCAACGGCACCAAGGGTTCCCTCGCCTTCGATTTCGAAGACATGAACGCCCTCTCCTTCTACGACGCGGCCGATTCCCCCGACGCGGGGTTCCGGAAGATCTTCGTCACCGAGCCCGAGCACCCCTACGTCGGAAACTGGTGGCCCACCGGCCACGGCCTGGGGTATGAACACGGCTTCACCCACCAGGTGGTGGACCTCGTCACGGCCATCGGCGAAGCCCGCCAACCGGAACCGTCCTTCGCGGACGCCCTGCAGGTGCAGCGGGTCCTGGCCGCCGTGGAGTCCAGTGCCGCAAATTCCAGCCAGTGGCAAAAGGTCTGAGCAGCGGTTCGGCAGGGCAACGACCAGCTTCAAGCGATCCAAGGAATAGACATGACACGACCAATCACGCTGTTTACCGGCCAGTGGGCCGACCTACCCTTCGAGGAAGTGGCGCGGCTCGCGGGCGAGTGGGGCTTCGACGGGCTGGAGATCGCCTGCTGGGGCGACCACCTGGACCCGCGCCGCGCGGCCGAGGACGACAACTACCTCCAGGGCCGGCTGGATATCCTCGAAAAGAACAACCTGAAGGTGTTCGCCATCGCCAACCACCTAACCGGACAGGCAGTGTGTGACGACCCCATCGACGAGCGCCACCAGGGCATCCTGTCAGCGGACATCTGGGGCGACGGCGAGCCCGAAGGCGTACGCCGCCGGGCAGCGGATGCCATGAAGGACACCGCCAGGGCTGCTGCCCGCCTGGGGGTGAAGACCGTCACCGGGTTCACGGGCTCCTCCATCTGGAAGGCGGTGGCCATGTTCCCGCCCGCCTCCCAGGCCATGATCGACGCCGGATACCAGGACTTCGCGGACCGCTGGAACCCCATCCTCGATGTGTTCGACGATGAGGGTGTCCGGTTCGCACTGGAGGTCCATCCGTCCGAAATCGCCTACGACTACTGGACAGCCAAGCGCACCCTTGAAGCCGTGGGGCACCGGGAGAATTTCGGCCTGAACTTCGATCCCTCGCACTTCATCTGGCAGGACCTGGACCCGGTGATGTTCCTGCAGGACTTCGCGGACAAGATCTTCCACGTCCACGTCAAGGAATCCGTGCGCCAACTGGACGGACGCAACGGCCGTCTCGGCTCCCACCTGGCCTGGGCGGACCCCCGCCGCGGCTGGGACTTCGTCACCGCAGGGCACGGGGATGTCCAGTGGAACAGGATCTTCCGGACCCTGAACGCCATCGGCTACGAAGGTCCCACCAGCATCGAATGGGAGGATGCCGGCATGGACCGGCTCATCGGCGCTCCCCAGGCACTTGCCATGGTCCAGGGACTGGGCCGGATTGCCCCGCCCGCAGCGGCCTTCGACGCCGCGTTCGCCAGCCACTGACCCCAAGCCTTGCCGGCACGAGCCGGCAGCCAGACAAAGGAAACCTCAATGACAGATCGCAAGAATGCGCTGGTCGTCCGCGGCGGCTGGGACGGCCACCAGCCGTACGAGGCCACGGAGCTCTTCATTCCCTACCTCAAGGACAACGGCTACGACGTCCGGGTGGAGGAATCCCCCAAGGTCTACGCCGACGCCGAATACATGGCAGGCGTGGACCTGATCATGCAGTGCATGACCATGAGCACGATCGAAAAAGACGAGTTCGCCGGGCTGCGGGCGGCCGTGGAGAACGGCACCGGCCTGGCCGGCTGGCACGGCGGGATCGCCGATTCCTACCGGAACACCTCGGACTACCTGCACCTGATCGGCGGCCAGTTCGCCTGCCACCCCGGCAAGCACCCGGACGAGTGCAGCGGCGAGCAGTCGGACAACTACGTGCCCTATACCGTCAACATGCTGCCGGCCGCAGCAGACCACCCCATCACCAAGGGCATCAAGGACTTTGACCTGGTCACCGAACAGTACTGGGTCCTCTCGGACGACTACGTGGACATCCTGGCCACCACCACGCAAAAAGTCCGCGCGTGGGACCCCTGGAACCGCGAAGTGACGTCTCCCGCCATCTGGACCCGCCAATGGGGCAAGGGCCGGATCTTCGTGTCCACCCCAGGGCACCGCGTGGAAATCCTCCAGGACCAGAACGTACGCACCATCATCGAAAGGGGCCTGCTGTGGGCAAGCCGTTGAACGTCGGAATCATTGGCTGCGGAGCCATCATCGCGCAGTACCTCGCCAACTTCCGCCGGCTGGACCAGGTCCGGCTGGTGGCCGTCGCGGACCTGGACCCGGCACGTGCGCAGGCAGTTGCGGATGATTACGACGGCGTCCGCGCCCTGTCCGTGGAGGACCTGCTCTCCGCAGCCGACGTCGACCTGGTCCTGAACCTCACCATCCCGGCCGCACACGCCGACGTGGCACTGAGGGCGATCGCTGCCGGCAAAAGCGTCTATGGTGAAAAGCCCCTCGCTGCTACCACCGAAGAAGCCCGCCGGGTGCTGGATGCTGCACGGGAGGCGGGCGTCGTCGTCGGCTGTGCACCTGACACCGTGCTGGGCACGGGGATCCAGACCGCCCGCAAGGCGATCGACGACGGACTGATCGGCGCACCCATCTCGGCGTCTGCCACCATGGCCACCCCGGGCCACGAACGCTGGCATCCCAACCCGGACTTCTACTACCAGCCCGGCGGCGGCCCCCTCCTCGATATGGGCCCCTACTACGTCACCGCTCTCGTGACACTGCTGGGTCCCGTGACGTCGGTACTGGGCGCCGCCAGCCACACCCGGGACGAGCGGACCATCGGCTCGGGGGCGCGGCAGGGCGAAAAAGTCCCCGTGACCATCGACTCCCACGTCACCGGCGTCCTGGTCCACGCCTCCGGGGCACTGTCTACGCTCTTCATGAGCTTCGACGCCGTAAAATCCAAGTCGCCAAACATCGAGATCCACGGTGAGCGCGGCTCCCTGGTGGTACCGGACCCCAACCACTTCGACGGGGACGTCGAACTGTTCCCGCTCGGTGCCACGGACTGGGAAACCCTTCCGGTGTCCGCCGGGTATGTTGATTCCGGCCGCGGGTTCGGCATCGCGGACCTGGCCGCCACCCCGCAGGGCAAGGAGCCCCGGGCCGGCGGCGCCCTTGCCTACCACGCCCTGGAGGTCATGGAATCCCTGCTGGAGTCCGCCCACAAGGGCACTTCGGTGGCGATCCACAGCACCGTCGACCGCCCTGACCGCGTGGAGCTGACGGTCCTGGCGGAGCGGGCGGACGCACTCCAGCCCAAGTAGCAGATTGGCGGAACCGTGCCGCCGGCGCAGCCCGGCTAGTACAGCTCGTCGCTGCGGGCGGCGCGGTTCCGGCCCAGGGACTTGGCCCTGTATAAGGCGGCATCCGCGGAGGCCACGAGGTCGTCAACGTCGGAGGTCCCGGCGCCGTACGTGGAAATCCCGTAACTGGCGGTGGGCATCTCCATTCCGTTCAGGGTTTGGGCGACGGCCAGCCGCCTGCTGATCTCCTCCGCGATGGTTTCCGCGCGTTCGGCGCTAGCCCCCGGGACCAGGATGACAAACTCTTCCCCGCCGTACCTGCCGATCAGGTCGGTGGACCGGACCGTGGCAACGCAGGCGCCGGCGAAGGCCTGCAGCGCCAGGTCGCCGGCGGCATGGCCGTGGGTATCGTTGACCGCCTTGAAATGGTCCAGGTCGGCAAGGATCAGGGCCCCGGAGCCGCCCGTGATGCTCCGGTCGGCCAACTGCTCCGCCGCAAGGTCCATGAAGGCCTTCCGGTTCAACAGCCCGGTGAGGTCGTCCCGGGAAGCCACCACCCGCAGGGCGCGGGTCTGCTGCTCGCTGCTCAACGCCGCCATGCTGAAGGACACCACCACCAAGAGCACCATGGTGACCATGGTGGTGACTGCCGATCCAAAGACGGTGACGAAAACGGGACCGTCGGGGCCTTCAACCAGGAAAGCCAGCCAGCGGAAGAAGTAGAAAACGGACAGCCCGCCGGCGGCCACGGCCATGGGGATGCGTACCCGTGAGTAGCCCGGTTCCAGCCGCCACAGCTCGCGCGATGCCATGCCGATGGTCAGGCTCATCGCGGCGAGGAACACCGGGCCGCCGGACCAGGTATTGGTGGCGGGATGGTCCAGCAGGGAGGCAACCAGGGTGGCCAGGGGGATACCGGTAAAGGCCCATTTGGGCGGGCGCACCGTCCGCAGCGACCGCGCGCCGGCCCACACAGCAACACCGCCGTGGACCAGCAGGGTGTTGCCCACCGGGTTGGCCCACACCTGGTGGGGGGTGCCGTCCAGGAGGAAGCAACCCGATCCGGACAGGAAGAACAGCAGGGCTGCGCACCACCAGGCGCTGTACGGCGAGCGCGTCACCCGGTAGGCGGAAAAATAGAACAGGACCACCAGCACCAGGGCCATCAGGCCGAAAGCGATGCGCAGGGTTGCCGTATCCAGAACCATGTGCCAGAAGTCCCCCCAAACGCGGCGAATGCTGCTCACGACAGTATTGCATTCCACCCTGACATCGCAGAAGGTCCTGCCCACCACGGGGGCCGGCCTAGCGGGCGGAGGGTGTCCGCCCCCTTGTGGTCCAGGCTCTGGTGCCCGACGCCGGCGGCTACTAAAGTGGGTCCCGGCCCCATCCTGCCGTTCCCGGCAGGGTGACGGGACCCGCACGAGGGAGAGGAGGTGGCGTTGATGACTGCAATTGCCGCGCGCCGTGAGCGCCCCGCATCAACACCATCAACCATCCTTTCCCGTTGCACGCGCCTTTCCTGAGAAACCTGCCGGATACCCCGCGCCTGCACCGGGAACCTTTCCGAGGAAACCAACGTGCATATTCCTTCAGGCAACGCCCTGGACAACCCTGGCATCAACACCCCTTCAACAGCCGAGGGCCCCTTCGCCTACGGCTACACGCCCGCCGTCGCCCGCCATTTCGCCGCGCACCCCAACCCCGAGGCCACCGGCACCGGCCGGGTGGTGCGCGTGGACCGAACGCTGCTGCTGGTGGCCGTCGCTGACGGTCTGCTCCACCTGCCATACCCGCTGACCGGCGACCAGCCCGTTACCGGCGACTGGGTCTGGATCGGCCCCAACCGCGCCGGCGGACGGCAGATCCTGGCTGTCCTGCCCCGCCGGTCCGAGCTCAGCCGCAAACGTGCCTTCGAGGACTCGTCGGCCGAGCAGGTCCTTGCCGCCAACATGGACACGGTTGGCGTGGTGGTGCCCGTGGACCGGCCGCTCACCCACAACCGGCTGGAACGGACCCTGGTGGCGGTATGGGACTCGGGTGCCACTCCCCTGGTGATCATCACCAAGGCCGACCTTGCGCAGGTGGCGGACGACGTCGTCGGGAAGGTCATCCTGCAGGCGGCCGGCGTGGACGTGGTGACCACCTCAGCCGGGAACGGCAGCGGGATCGACGAACTGATGTCCCGCATCCCCGCCCGTGGCACCATCGTGCTCCTGGGTCCGTCCGGCGCGGGCAAATCCACCTTGATCAATGCCCTGGTGGGCCGCGAGGTCCAGCAGACCGGGGAGGTGCGGTCCGGCGACTTCAAGGGCAAGCACACCACCACCGCCCGCGAACTGGTGCCGCTGTCCAACGGTACGGTGCTGATGGACACCCCAGGGGTCCGCGGTTTCGGGCTGTTCGACGCCGGCGAAGGCCTGGGCAGCATGTTCGGCGATGTGGAGGAGCTGGCTGCCGGCTGCCGGTTTGCGGACTGCTCGCACGGAACTGAGCCAGGGTGCGCGGTCCGGGACGCAATTGACAGGGGCGTCCTGGAGGAGCGGCGCTGGAATTCGTACCTGAAGATGCAGCGTGAACTCGCAGCCCTGGCCCGCCGCTCCGACGTTGCTGCCCAGCGCGCATACCACCGGGAGTGGCAGCAGAAGGTGGTGTCTGCGGGAAAGTCTCAGCGCTCCGCTGAGCGCGAGGCCTTCGAACGCGGCAGCCGGAACGCCGGGAAAGGCCGGAACCGGAAGCGGTAGCGGCCCCTTGTTCCTGCGCAGGGGGTGGGGGGTAGGGTGCGGTCATGGACATCATCCTGGTACCCGGCTTCTGGTTGGACGCTTCATCATGGGCGGAGGTAACACCTGCTCTGGAGGCAGCGGGCCACCGGCCCCACCCCCTGACCCTGCCCGGACTGGAATCCGTGGACTCCAGCCGGGCCGGAATAGGGCTGCAGGACCACATTGATGCCGTGGTCCAGGCCGTCGACGCCATGGGCGGCAGGGTGGTCCTGGTGGGGCATTCGGGAGGTGGCGCAATCATCCACGGGGCCGTCGACGCACGGCCGGACAAGGTGCAGCGCGCCATCTATGTGGACAGCGGCCCACTGGGCGAAGGGGGTGTGATCAATGACGAACTGCCCGCCGAGGGTGACGACATTCCCCTTCCGCCCTGGGAAAGCTTCGACGACGCCGACCTGGTGGACCTGGACGACGGGCTTCGCCAGGCCTTCCGTGCCCGTGCCATTCCGGAGCCCCGGGGCGTGGCGTACGGCAAGCAGCAACTGCATGATGAAGGCCGCTACGACGTACCCGCCACCGTGATCGCGTGCGAGTTTCCGTCCGCCATGATCCGTGAATGGGTCGCGGCCGGGCACCCGTTCGTCTCCGAGCTGGCCAAGGTCCATGACGTGGAGTACATCGACCTGCCCACAGGGCACTGGCCCCAATTCACCAAGCCGGAGCAACTGGCGCAGGCCATCCTGGCGGCCGTTGACCGCACCAACACCTCCCGGGTCTGAATTACCCTTGCGCAGGGCCGGCATGGTCCCCATAATAAATGAATGGCATTCATTTATTCGACCGCAACCGAGGGCAGTGCTGCCCCCGGCCATGTCCATACCGGGCCCGCGGGCCGCATGCCCGCAGAGTGGGAGCCCCACCAGCGGACGTGGATGGCTTTCCCGCCGCCCAACGACACCTTCGGCCCTGTGGGAAGCTCCACTTTGGACCGGGCGCGGGCCGCGTGGAGCAAGGTGGCCCGGGTCATCGCCCGCTATGAGCCCGTCACTGTCATCGCCGATCCACGGGATGCCACTCCCGCGCGGGAATGGCTCGGCCAGGGCATCGACGTCCTGGAGATTCCGCTGGACGACGCCTGGCTGCGTGACAGCGGCCCCACCTTCGTTCACTCGGCGGACGGCTCGCTGGCCGCCGTCGACTGGATCTTCAACGGCTGGGGCGCGCAGCACTGGGCCGCCTGGTCCAAGGACCAAAACGTTGCCCGAAGCGTGGCAGCCGGCATCGATGTGCCGGTGCGGCCGAGCTCCCTGGTGAACGAGGGCGGCGGATTCCACGTGGACGGCGAAGGCACCGTGCTGTTGACCGAGACGGTCCAGCTCGATCCCGGCCGCAACCCTGGCGCCACCAAGGAATCGGTCGAGGCGGAAGTCCACGCGGCCCTGGGCACCACCAAGGCCATCTGGCTTCCGCGCGGCCTCACCCGGGACTACGACGAATTCGGCACCCGCGGCCACGTGGACATTGTCGCCGCCTTTGGCGGGCCCGGCACCATCCTGTTGCACCGGCAGGACGATCCTGCCCATCCCGACCACGCGGTCTATCTTCAGCTGAAAGCCGTCCTCGGAGGCCAGCTGGATGCCCAGGGGCGGCCCCTGCGGATTATCGACGTTCCGGCCCCCACCACGCTCAAGGACGGCGAAGGGTGGGTGGACTGGTCCTACATCAACCACTACGTGGCCAACGACGTGGTGGTGCTCTGCGCCTTCGATGACCCCAACGACGCCATCGCCGCCGGCATCCTGGAACGTACCTACCCCGGACGAACCGTGGAACTGGTGGACGCCCGGGACATCTTCGCCTTTGGCGGTGGCATCCACTGCATCACCCAGCAGCAGCCGGCCCCGAAGGAGGAGGCCGCGTGAACCTGGTTGAGGAGCAGAAGCCCGTGCCCGCAGTCCGCTCATTCAACGTCGTCGAGGCCGGCATCAGCCGGCTGCGTTCCGCGCTCGAGTCGGGCCAGGTCACCAGCGAGGAGCTGGTGGAGCTGTACCTGGAGCGAATCCTAAAATATGACTCATCAGGCATATGCCTAAATGCCATGGTGGTCATGAACCCGGAGGCCGTCGCTGAAGCGCAGGCGTCCGACCGGCGCCGGGCCGCCGGCTTCACGCTGGGCCCTCTGGACGGCATCCCCTACACGGCGAAGGACAGCTACCAGGTCCGCGGCCTCACCGTGGCCGCCGGCTCCCCGGCGTTCAAGGACCTGGTGGCGCAGCGCGACGCCTTCACCATTGGACGGCTCCGGGCCGGCGGCGCAATCCTGATCGGTCTTACCAACATGCCTCCCATGGCCAACGGCGGGATGCAGCGCGGGGTCTACGGCCGGGCGGAAAGCCCCTACAACGCGGACTACCTCACGGCCGCATTCGCGTCGGGTTCATCCAACGGCTCCGGGACCGCCACCGCCGCCAGCTTCGCGGCGTTCGGCCTCGCGGAAGAGACCTGGTCCTCCGGCCGCGCCCCGGCGTCGAACAACGCCCTCTGCGCCTACACACCGTCCCGCGGCGTGATCTCCGTCCGCGGGAACTGGCCGCTCGTTCCCACCATGGACGTAGTAGTTCCGCACACCCGCACCGTGGCGGACATGCTGGAGGTCCTGGACGTGGTGGTAGCCGACGACACCAACCCCCGCGGCGACTTCTGGCGCGTCCAGCCGTGGATCCCGGTACCCAAGGCATCAAGTGTCCGCCCGCCGTCGTATGTTTCCCTGGGCGTCCCTGACGCAGCCGCCGCGGCAGGCGTACTGGCAGGGAAGCGTTTGGGCGTGCCCCGGATGTACATCAACGCGGACCCGCAGGCCGGCACCGCCGACGCCCCGGGCATTGGTGGTCCCACAGGGCAGCGGATCGAAACCCGAGCGTCCATCATTGCGCTGTGGGAGGCGGCCCGCCGCGACCTGGAAGCGGCTGGTGCCGAGGTCATCGAGGTGGACTTCCCCGTGGTGTCCAACTACGAAGGGGACCGGCCGGGCGCACCCACCATCGCCACCCGAGGCCTGGTGTCCCCGGCATATTTGCGCCGGGAAATCGTTGACCTGTCAGCCTGGGCATGGAATGACTTCCTTGAGGCCAACGGTGATCCGCAGCTGAACCGCCTCGCAGACGTGGACGGCTCCGCGATCTTCCCCGCCCCGGACGGTGCATTGCCGGACCGCTACGACGGCTTCGACGACGACATCGCTGACTATCCCGCATGGATCCGGGAGCACGGCGTTCCGGACCTCGCCCACATTCCGCACCTGCCCACGGGCCTGGCCGGACTCGAAGAGACGCGCCGGGTGGACCTGGAGGCATGGATGGACCGGCTGGGCCTGGACGCGGTGGTGTTTCCCGCCGCTGCGGATGTGGCCCCGGCGGACGCTGACACGAACCCCGCTTCGGCGGACACGGCCTGGCGCAACGGCGTCTGGGTATCCAACGGCAACCTTGTCCCCCGGCACCTCGGCATTCCCACGGTCACCGTCCCGATGGGCCTGGCTACTGACATCGCCATGCCGGTGGGCCTGACCATCGCCGGCAAAGCCTACAGCGACACGGACCTGCTCCGGCTGGCCGCGGCCTTCGAAGCCACCGGGAACCGGCGCATGCCACCTCCCCGCACCACGCCTGCAGGAGAAAGTGACTGAACGAAGCCAGCCCTGGTGGGTAGTCTGGACGCATGGCACGGCCTCTTGCCAACCCAGCCGCCCTTCGGCCTGACTGCTCACACTGCTTTGCCCTGTGCTGCACGGCCTTCGGTTTTGCCCGCTCCGCAGACTTTGCCGTCGACAAGCCGCCGGCCACGCCGTGCTCCAACCTCGCCACAGACTTTTCCTGCACCATCCATGACAGGCTCCGGGCACGCGGTTTTGCCGGCTGCACGGTCTTCGACTGCTTCGGCGCAGGGCAGGCCGTCAGCAGGCGGCTGTTCAACGGAACCTCGTGGCGGGAAGACCCGGAAACGGCAACGGACATGTTCACGGCCTTCCGGATCCTGCGCCAACTCCACGAAATGCTGTGGCACCTGGCCCAGGCGGCGACGGTGGCCTACAGCGCGGATACCGCAATCGAGGTGCGCCAGGTGGAGTCGAGCGTCCGGAAGGTCGCCGAAGGCGGGCTTGGCGAGGTCCTGGCAGCCGATGTCGCGACCCTCCACCGGCAAGTGGGCGAAACTCTGCGCTGGGTCAGTGAGGAGGTCCGCGCCGGGTATATCGACGATGCCCCACAGCCTGCCCGCCTGGCACCAGGCTCGGACCTTGCCGGAGCACGCCTGGGCGGGTTGGCGCTGTGCGGCGCAGATCTTCGCGGCGCCTGCCTGATCGCCGCCGACCTCCGCGGAGCAGACCTGACCGCAGTGGACCTGCTGGGCGCGGACCTGCGGGATGCAAGGCTCGACGACGCAGACCTCAGTCATGCCCTATTCCTCACCCAGGCGCAGGTTGCCGCCGCCCGCGGCAGCGCGTCCACCCGGCTCCCCGCAGGACTGGAACAGCCTGCCCACTGGGTCCCCTAACCCGCACCGGGGCCTCCCGCCCACCCAGCGGATGCGCCTTGACAGCCGTGATTGTGAGCGCTGACAGTGGGAGGAAACCGACGCCAAGCGAAAGCCACTCGATGAAGAACTGGGCAGGAAACCTCGAATACTCCTCGGCTGATGTCAGGCGGCCGGAGTCCGTTGCGGAGCTGGCGGCCATCGTGGCCGCTTCGCCACGGGTCAAGGCCCTGGGGTCACGGCACTCGTTCAACCGCGTGGGTGACACTGACGGGGTCCACGTGCTGCTTGATGCGCTGCCGCAGCGGGTGGACCTGGACCCCAGCCGTGGCACGGTGCGCGTCAGTGGTGGCGTCAGTTACGGGGCACTGTGCCGGACCCTTGAGGAGTCCGGCGTGGCAATCCACAACCTGGCCTCGCTGCCGCACATCTCGGTGGCAGGTGCTGTGCAGACCGGCACCCACGGCTCGGGCGTGAACAACCAGTCCCTCGCCGGGGCCGTGGAATCGATCGACCTGGTGCGGGCGTCCGGCGAGCAGGTAACGCTGACCCGGGAGGACGGGGACGAGTTCCTGGCCAGCGTGGTGGGAGTCGGAGCCGTTGGCATCGTCACCGGCCTGGAACTGGCAGTGCAGCCCAGCTTCAGGATGCGCCAGCGGGTCCTCGAAGACCTGCCGTGGGACAACGCCCTGGCCGATTTCAGCACTATTGTGTCGGCCGCCTACAGCGTGAGCCTGTTTACGGACTACGGGGGCTCCGCGGTCAACCAGGTATGGCTCAAGGCGCTGGACGGGGAGCTGCCGCTTCCCAGCCTGTTCGGGGCCACCGCCGCCCTGCAGCCGCGGCACCCCCTACCGGAAATGTCGGCGGAAAACTGCACGGCGCAGCTGGACGAACCCGGCCTGTGGCTGGACCGGCTGCCGCACTTCCGGCACGAGTTCACGCCGAGCAACGGAGACGAACTCCAGAGTGAGTTCATCCTTCCCATCGAACACGCCCCAGCCGCCCTCCAGGCCGTCCGCGCGCTGGCAGAAGGCCTCACGCCCCTGCTGTTCGTCTCGGAGATCCGCACCGGCGCCGCGGACGAGTTCTGGCTCAGCCCGTTCCACCGCCAGCAGAGCGTCGCGCTCCATTTCACCTGGAAGCCGCTGCAACCTGAGGTGGAGGCCTTCCTTCCAGTCCTTGAGGAGGCCCTGCGCCCCTTTGGCGCGAGGCCGCACTGGGGCAAGCTGTTCACGCCGGACGGCCATGACTGGGAGGCCCTGTACCCCCGCTTCGCAGATTTCCGTGCGTTTGCCGCCGGGCATGATCCCGAAGGCAAATTCCGGAACAGGCTGCTGGACAGCATCCTGGGTGTCCCGGCCCGGCGGTAGGGAACGCCGGTACGCTGGGGGCATGACTTTCCGCCCCGCCGTCGTACCAGCCACCGCCCTGGCCGCCACCCTCCTGCTGACGGGATGCGGCGCAGTGGGGGACGCAGCGGGTACCGCTGCCAGCGATGCCGCTTCAAAAGCTGCCTCGGCCGCCGCGCAGGAGGTCAACAGGCAAATCTGCGCCGTCGTCAAGGACGGCCTGGTCAGCCCCGAGGACCGCAAGGCGCTGGCCGGCTTGGTCTCGGCCGCCAAATCAGCAGGGGTGCCCGCAGAGATTACGACGCCGCTGGGCCAGGTTGCGGAGTCCGGAGACCAGGTGCCCGCAGACTCCCTCCGGGCACTGCAGGACGCCTGCCGGGCATGAGCGCGCAAGCCGGGTCAGCTCTGGTAACCCGGGTCAGTTTTGGCGCGGCTGTTCCCAGCCCCGCATGCCGGCTGCCCGGCCGGCTTGGGGGCGGTGCCCCGTACGGTGTTCCGGCGGTGCGAACGGGACCACGTCGGTGTCCCGGCCGGGCGGGACGGCGCGGACAAACTTGGTGAGTTCCTTCCGGAGTACGTTCCAGCCAATGTCCGGATCATCGGGATAGGCGTTAACCTCCGCTTGCCGCGCCGCTTCGACGGCTGCCACACCGGCATCCGTCAGCTCCACCTTCAGCTGGCGGCGGTCCGAGGTCCGGCGGGTCCTGGTGATGAGTCCTGTATTTTCCAGGCGCGTGAGGACCCTGCCCAGCGTCTGGCTCTGGACCCTGATGGCGTCGGCAAGCTGTTCCTGGTTCAGTGGGCCCCCGGTGAGGCCTTCCAGTGCGATCACGGCCGCACGGGTGAGGCCAAGGGGGCCAGTGCATCGTCCTGGCGCCGCTGGATCAGCCGCGCCGCCAAAGTAATCAGGCGGTAGCTGCTCCGGGCGTCCGGATCGAGATTGCTGGTCATCGGCCGCGGCCTTCCTATTGGTGGCGAATTGCTGGTCACCCTGCGTCGCTACACCCCTACAATAAGCATGCTTAGCAACGTATTCGCAAGTAGGCTTACTATCCGCCCATCTCCGGGCCCTTGGAAAGGCCTGGTGAATAGAAAGCCGGACGGCCCGCCCCTTGCAATCGAAATGGGAAGTGTGCTTAGTATCTGGTTAGTAACCTTGCTTACTAAGTCGCCAGCATTGCTGGTTCCTGATCGCCAGCTAACCCTTTCCGAAAGAGAGCGAAGATGACAGAGAACCAATGGCCCCAGACCCCGCACACTGCCAACGATCCGGCCATCGCCGATCCGTACGGCGGAACCGAGCCAGCTCGCCAGCACGCCTCCTACCCATCCACTCCGGATGGCAACTCCAAGTCGCAGGCAGCGAAGGAAGAGGCCTCCAACGTCGCCGGTGAAGCGGCGTCCGCCGCCCAGGGGGTGGCCCAGACGGCGAAGGACGAGGCTGCGAACGTTGCGCATGAGGCGAAGGCCAATGCGCAGGACCTGCTGGGACAGGCGAAGTCAGGCCTGACCAGCCAGGCAGGCACGCAGCAGCAGAAGGCTGCCGAGGGCATCCGCAACATCTCCACCCAGCTGCACAGCATGGCCAGCGCCCCGGACCAGCAGGGCATGGCCAGTGACCTGGTCCGCCAGGCAGCGGAGCGCACCTCCTCGATGGCCACCTGGCTGGAAAACCGGGAACCGGGTGACCTCCTGAACGAGGTCCAACGCTTCGCCCGGAACAAGCCCGGGACCTTCCTGCTCCTGGCCGCCGGCGCCGGCGTCCTGGCCGGCCGCCTCACCCGCGGCCTCACCGCAGGCCCGCCCGAAGCGCAGGGGCAGGCGCGGTATTCCAGCCCTGCACAAGGTCCAGCCCAGCACCGCGCCGCGCAGTCACCGCCGGCAGCACCCCTGCACCAGGAGACCGTCTACGCCGCGGGCACCGACGACCTCTTCGATGAGCCCACCGTCCGCGGCTCCGCACCTGTGTCCACCAGCACCCTGCCGTCGGGGACTGCCGAGGAGACTCCCCTGCGCTTCGAAGACGACCCCTTCCGGGCCGAAAACGGTGTGTACAGCGGTGAAGAAGCACCTGGAACCGACGGTACCTACGGCAGTGGCCGCCATGGCACGGGTGGTTTGTGATGAGCAGCCAGATTCCGGAGCCGCCGCCCAGCGCGGCGCATGTGAAAGCGGATAACGCCTCGATCGGTGAACTCCTCGGGGACGTGACCCGTGACCTGTCCACCCTGATGCGCCAGGAAGTGGAACTGGCCAAGGCCGAACTCAAACAATCCACCTCCCGCGCGGGCAAAGGCGCCGGCATGCTCGCCGGCGCCGGCGTGGGCGGCCACTTCGTCCTGGTCTTCCTCTCCCTGGCCCTGATGTTCGCCCTCGGCGCCGTCATGGCCCTGGGCTGGGCGGCGCTGATCGTCGCCGTGCTCTGGGCCATCATCGCCGCCGTCCTGGCCTCCATCGGCCGGAAGGAACTCAAACAGATCAAGGGCCTGCCCCAAACCGGGGAAACCCTCGCAGAAATACCCCCAACCCTAAAACCAGGTGAGGTAAACCGATGAGCGAAAACCCCGATGCCATCCGCGCAGACATAGAAGCCACCCGGGCCCGCCTGGGCACCAACGTCGACGCCGTGGCCGACAAAGTCACCCCGTCCAACATCGTCCACCGCCAAACCGACAAGGTCCGCGACGCCGTGACCGGGGTGAAGGAGAAAATCATGGGCGCAGCAGACCACGCCACCACCAAGGTCCACGACACCACCGCCACCGGGACCGGGCACACCACCAACGCCCTAAACACCGCCGGGGACAACCTCCACCAGGCAGGAGACGCGGTCTCCGCGAAACTCTCCGACGCCGGCCAGGCCGTCTCCAACGCCCCGGACCAGGTCAAAGCCAAAACCGCCGGGAACCCCCTGGCCGCCGGGCTCATCGCGTTCGGCGCCGGCATGCTCATCTCCTCCCTGATCCCCGCCAGCGAGAAAGAACGCGAAGCCGCGGACCAACTCAAAACCGCCGCCCAGCCCCTGGCCACCCAGGTCACCGACGCCGCCAAAACCATGGCCCAGGACCTCAAGGAACCCGCCCAGGAAGCCATGGACAACGTCAAAGCCACCGCCACCGACGCCGCCCACAACGTCAAAACCGAAGGCCAAAACGCCGCCACCGACGTCAAAGACCGCGCCACAGACGCCAAAGACAACATCCAAAACACCTAGTCCGCCAGCGTAAAACGGACTACAGCGAAGCCGGTTCCGCATGATGCGGGGCCGGCTTTGCCGCCGTTCGGGCCATCACCAACGGCCCGGGGTCTCTCAGGGGAGACTAGCGCTTGCCCTTCTTGCGGGACCCCTTGCCGCGGCCCTTGTCCGGGTTGGGGGCATAGCGCTGTGCCACCTTGGGCGCTTTCTTGGTGCCTGTGCCGCGGCGGTCCGGCTTGGGTTCCTTCTTGACCTTCTGCGGCTGCGCGGAGGGCTGGCGGGAGCTCTGCGCGGTGCGGCCTCGGACCACGCCGATGAACTCCTCCAGCACCTCGTCCGTGGCCTCCGCAGGCCAGGCCAGGGCGATTTCGGTCCCCCCCGCCCCTGTAAGCCTGCGCGCCACCGTGTCTTTGACGTTGAAGTGGCGCGCCACTGACATCGGAAGGATCACCAGGCCGGCTCCGGAGGCCACCACCTGGAGGGCCGGATCCGGTCCGCCCAGGGTTGCAGGATCAAGGAAGGATTCCTGTGCGAGGTCGGCAAGGGCCACCTCCTCGAACACCGAGATCTCATGGCCTTTCGGGGCAACCACCACGGGCTGCTCCTCGTACAGCGGGATAACGCTGAGGCCTTCGCGCTCAATGGGAAGACGGACAAATGCCATGTGCGCCCTGCCGTCGTCCAGCACGTCACGCTGCACGCCGTCGTCGACCATGAATGCTTCAAGGGGAATATCCGGCATCCGCTCTTCCCAGCGGCGGATCCACTTGCCCGGCGTCACCCCTGCCACGTACGCGATGCGCAACACGCGCTGGGCCGCATCGTCAGGGGTGGGCTGGCCATCGGGCGTGGGGGTATTGTCGGCGGGCACGTCTTCACAGTACCCGCCGCCCGGATACCCTTGAAGCATGACCTCTGCAAACTCCCAGTCCATGAAGCCGGCCACCGTTGCCAAGAAACTTGGCATCTACCTGCCGGCCACCCCGCAGGAGTTCCAGGATTCATCGATTACCCGCGAGGAATTTGCCGAACTCCAGGCCAACCCGCCGGAATGGCTTGCCGAACTCCGCCGCAACGGGCCGCACCCCCGCCCGGTGGTGGCGCAGAAGCTGAACGTTTCCATCAGCGGCCTGGCCCGCGGCGGCGTGGAGGAAGCCCTCACGACGGCGGAGATCACCGCGCTGCTGCAGGCGCCCCCGCAGTGGCTCGTCACCGAGCGCGCCACGCACGCGGCCGTCCGCGCCGAGGCCCAGCGGGTCAAGGACGAGGCCGCGAAGAAGCAGGCCAAGAAGGACCGCGCCCAGGCCTGATTGCCCGCCCCTTAGTCCTGGTGGATTTGGACGTAGTTGCCGCAGCCGTCGTCGAACACGGCGCTGGTCCCGAATGAATCAGTGGTGGGCGGCGTCTTGAAACTCACCCCGGCGGCCATCAGCCGGTCATACTCCGCCTGGACATCGGGGACGCCGAACACGATGGCAGGAAGGCCGGCCTCGCGGACGGCGTTCATGTAACTGGCGCCGATGGGGTTGTCGCTGGGTTCCAGGAGCAGTCCCACGGAGCTGTCCCCCGCTCCCGGATCCTTAATGATGTACAGGTTGTACTCCGGCATGGCCATCAGGGTGTCGAAGCCGAGTGTGCCGGTGTAAAAGGCATGGGCGGCCGCGGGGTCCTGGACGTGGATGCTGCACATTTTGAGTCGCATGGTCCCACGGTACCGCCCATCGCCGTGACTCCCAGGCTGTGCGCCCCCCTTTCGCAGCCATTGACGCTGTGCCCGGAAGACGGTCCAATGGAAAGACCAGCCCGGGCTTTCCGGCCGGGGCCATGGCTTAGTGGGGAATGGCGGGCGCGGGAGGTACAGGATGTCGATCTTGGCGGAGTCCCTGAACCAGGGGCTGCTTCACGGTGCATGGGCGGTCCTGCTGTGCGGTCCGGTGCTGGTTGCCACCGTCGCAGCCACCGTGTTCGTTGTACGACGCCGGTCCCTGGCGCCTGCAAGCGACGCAGCTCAGGCGCCCGACCAGCTGTTTTGGGACTTTTTCCTCGGGTCCTGCGTGGCCCTTCCTGCGCTCGTGATCCCGTCCCTGGTGTCGCCATGGGCGGGATTGGTTCTGGCCGCGGCAGCGGCCGCCTCCGGCATCGCCGCATACCGGGGCAGCCCCCGGATCCTGGCGTGGCGCGCCGGCCGACGGGAGCACAGGGAGCGGCTCTCCGCCCATCAAGCGGCCCGGATCCAGCATGAGGAGCTGATGCACCGGTGGCAGCGTTACGAACTGGATCCCGGCTTTAGCATCGACTATCCGGCCCTGACCGACGTGCGGCTGCCGGAAACGTCCGCACTGATCAAGGCCATGCGGACCGCGGACCAGCTGCGGACAGCCTCGCACACGGGCTACCCGGCCGCCGTCGGAAGCCTGGCCGCCTCGCTGGCAGCCGCCGAACGGGCGGCCGGAATTCCTGCAGCCCTGCCGGCCGAGCGGGCCGGCTGACGTTAACTGCTGTGTCGAAGGGGTTGGATTGCTTCCGAGGCCCGGCGATAGCATCCCAGGATGAAGCCTGAGGAACTGCCTGCCCATGACCAGTACGGCCGGCTCCTGGAAGACCGGGGAGTCTGGCGCCAAGCCACCACGCTGGAGGCTGCCGGTGAGCTGACGGCCCGGTGGCTGGAAGGTGGAAGTTCATACCAGCCTGGACATTTCGCCGCAGTCTTTGACGCAGAGACCAAACCCATCGCCGCCGCGCTGGCGGAGCTGAACCGCAACGGGCTGTTCACCAAGGAGTCCCAGCCGGGCATCCTTGGCGATGGTGCCGCGCAGCGCCAGTACGTGACCGGATTCTGCGGCGCCGAAACCGCGCGCGGCTTGCTGGCGCTGTCCACCCGGACTGAACTGGTCACCGTTGCCCACGCCCCGGGCGAAGCAAGCAGCGCCGCCATTGCGGTGACCGTTGCGGGAACGGAGATCGCCACGGTGCTGGGCTCCAGCGAGAATCCCGTGACGGACGGGCAGATCCAGGATTGGGCCGGGGAGACCAACGATTCGCTGGCCCTCCTGCTCGCTGATTCCTGGTACGTGGAGATCCTGGATCCCGTGTGGGGACGCAATGACGTGCTGCTGCCGGCCGTCCTAAAGGCATTGAAAAGGGCGGAGCAGCAGTAGCCGCCCCGCCCAAAGCCGGCGTTACAGCTCCACGGTGCCGCTTTCGCCAACGCTCATGCGGCTGTTCGTCACCTTGGACTTGACCCACTGCAGGACCGTTGCGGCAGTGCCGCCCGGACTGGTCCAGTACTCCGCCGAATCCGAGTCCACCCGGAGGAGGCAGACCTCGGGGGTGTCCGGACCGTCCGGGAACCATGCTTCGACAACCTGGTTCCACATCTCGTGGATCTTGGCGCGGTCGGTGACCACCTCGGCGGTCCCTGCAACGGAAACCCATTCGGTGTTCTTGCCGAAGGCGACGTTGACGCGGGGATCAGCCCGGACATGGGCAACCTGCGAGGTGCCGAGCCCGGTGAAGAACCACATGTCGCCGTCGTCCTTAACCTCCTGGACGGCCAGCGGGCGGCTGACGAGGGCGCCTTCTTCGTTGATGGTGGTGACCATACCGATCTTGGAATCGTTGATGATCTCAGTAACCTTGCTGATGCTCTGCGCGTCAGTCATGCCTCACCTCGTTCGTCGAAAGTAGGGGAAAGTCCCCGCCGCCAGCCTATTAGTAAGCATGCTTATTTACCAGCCGGATGCCACCGGAACTTTGGCCACCTCGGCGATGCGCGCGGCCGTGATGCGGCCCGTGCGGATGGCGCCGTCCACGTGCTGGTAGCCTTCCGCCGCAAGGTCCGACGAGGACCAGTAGATCGGGCCGACCGGGGCATGCTGGTCCCTGCCGTAGCGGTGGAGGCCTCCAAGGTCATAGCTGGCGGCGTAGGCGCCACGGGTCCATTCCTCGGAGCCCCAGTCGGACTCGTAGTAGACGTCAGGAGTGAGGGCCTCCTCGCCCAGGTAGCCCGCAATGGATTCCAGGATGGCCTTCCTGCGGTCCTCTGCGCTCAACTCGAAAACGGCATCGGCCTTTTCATCGGACACGAAGCCCACCAGGGTGCCCCGCTGGTCATCGAAGTTCGTATTGTCGTACACCTCCTGGACCAGGGCATCCGCGCCGAAGCCGGTGCCGGAGAGTCCCTTTTCCCGCCAGAACGGAGTGCTGTAGACGGCGTGCACCTTGATGACCAGGCCCAGGGACTGGTGCTGGTGCATCTGGTGCTGCCGGCGCGGCAGCGGCGGGTTGAAGGAGACGCGGGAGTAAAGGTTGGGCGGCACGGCCATGATGACGAAGCGGGCGTTGACCGTGGCACGGTCCGATTCGACGGTGACGCGGTGGCCGCCGTCCCCATCCGGCTCCCAGTTGATGGTGCGGACCGGCGAACTGAGGATGACGTCGTCACCCAGTTCCTGCGCCTGCAACAGGGACACCTGCTGCATCCCACCAACCACGCGGCGGTCCAGGATGAAATCCTCGTCAGTCAGGTGGGTGAAGGAGCCGGCCGAAGCGGCCATCAGGACCGCCTGCAGGGCAGAGAAGGAGTGTGACGGCTTGGTGAGCATCCCGCCGGCGATGAACAGGCCAATGTTCCTGCAGGCTTCCTCGTTGGCAGAGTTCCGGCGGAGCCAGTGATGGAAGGAGATCGTGTCCAGTTCACGCGCCTTGGGGTGGGCCCAGGGTTGCGTGGGTCCAACCTCCGCGGCGAGGCCATCCAGCAATGCCACCAGCCGGTCCATTTCGACGGCGGTGTCCGGGTCCACGGGAAAGGTGTCACCCGTGTAGCGCACGGGTGTACCGTCCGCGCCGATGTAGATGGATTCGCCTTCGCGGTAGCGCGGGTAGGTCTCCAGGCCCAGTTCCTGGAGCAGTTCCAGGAGGGCGGTCTGGTCCGGGGAGACCCACTGGCCGCCGATCTCGAGCATGGCTCCGTTCACGGTGTCGGTCCAGGTGCGGCCGCCCACCCTGTCGCGGGCCTCAAGCACGGCGACCGTGAGTCCGGCCTTCTTCAGTTCGCGGGCGGCGGTGAGTCCGGACGGCCCGGCTCCAACGACCACAACGTCGCGGTTCAGGTTCAGCATGATGTCCTCTCTGCGGCCCCAGGTGACGGGGACCACTAAATGAATGTCATTCATTTAGTAGGAACTATAGCCCGTGCCTGCCGGCAGGGGAAGTGCTGAATGGAATAATGCAGGGGACGACGACGGAAAGGGCAGGAATGCCGGCAGTATCAGCCGCACAGGGGCGCTCCACCAGCAATGGCGGAGCGCCGAGGAGGCGGGCAGGCCGGCCCTCGGCGGCAGTGCTGGACAAGGCAGGGATCACAACGGCCGCGCTGGAGCTGGTCGGACGCAAGGGATACGACGGACTGACCATGGCCGCCCTCGCCAGGGTGCTGGATGTGGCACCCTCCGCCCTCTACAACCACGTGGCATCCAAACAGGACGTGCTGCTGTTGGTGGAGGATCACCTGATGTCGCTGGTGGACGTCTCAGGCTTTGAGGGCGGCAGCTGGGAAGATGCCGTGCACACCTGGGCATGGAGCTATCGGGACGTCTTCGCCGAACACACTCCGCTCATTCCGGTTATTGCAGTGCTGCCGGTAACAGACGCCCCGCAGACCCTCGCCATGTACGAGACCGTCAGCAAGGGATTTTCGGACGCCGGATTCCCGCAGGAGCGCATCATTCCTGCCATAGTGGCGCTGGAGTCCTTTATTTTCGGCTCCGCGTACGACGTTACGGCCCCGGAGGACATCTTCGATTCCGGGTCCATGGCCGGTTCCACGCCGTACTTCACTGCCGCCGTCCAAAGCTCGTCCGCGGCGCCCGAGGCGTCCTCCAGGCACCCCGAAGCCGGCCACCGCGACCATGGCCGGCAGGCGGATACCGCCTTTCAACTGGGCCTGGACGCACTGGTCTCCGGCCTGGCCGCGCTGCGGCGCTGAGATGCACGATTTGGCGCGCCGAGGCAGGTATCAGCATTCCCTCCCTCGTGGGGCTGCACCTTCCTACTATGGCGTGGGGCGAAGGAACGTTTCGCCAAAATAGGAGAAGACGTGCGGACAGGACAAGACCACCCGGCCGGGCCCCATGCGCAGCGGGGCGTGGCATCCACTGCGCCTGCCGCCGCCACTCCGCTGCTGACGTCGTCCGCCGCGCTGTGCTGGGGCCTGCAATTCGCTCTGCTGAACCCCGTCCTCGCACTGTTGCTCGTCGGTTTGTACGACGCCGGCCCGGCCGATGTCGGATGGGTCCTCGGCGTGTACAACGCCAGTGGGTTCGTCGCGGCGCTGGGCATACCGTCGTGGGCCGACAGGAGGAAGGACTACCTCCGGCCCCTCCTGGTGTGTGGAACCCTTACCCTGGCCCTCGCCGGTACCCTCGCCATAACCACAGCCCTCCCCGTTGCGGTGGTGGCCCTCGTCGTCCTCGGCGGTCCCGCGGGCGTCGGAGTGTCCCTCCTGTTCGCCGATATGAAGCATGCCAAGGCTGCCCCTTCCGAGGTGATCAACACGCGCGCCATCGTGTCCTTCGCCTGGGTAGCGGGGCCGCCGCTGGCCACGTTCATCATGGCCGCCCTGGGAAACCGTGCGATCCTTCCGGTGCTGGCCGTCATCGCCTTCCTCAACATGGCCACCACCGCGGGCATGATCGCCAAGCGACGCGCAGCAAAGAGTATGGATCCGGACCCGGATCCGACGCTCCACGCCACCGGGCAACCGGTCAGCCGCACGGCCGTTGTCCTCATTGTCAGCGGTTTCGTGGCACTGCAGGCGACCAACAGTGCTGCGGTATCGGTCATGAGCCTCTTCGTCACCGAACGCCTCGGGCTCCCGCTGATATGGTCAGGCGTCGCGCTGGGAATCTCCGCCCTGCTGGAGATTCCTGCACTGCTGATTATCGGAAGGCTGAGCCGCCGGTCCTCAAGCCAGGCAATCCTCGCGACCGGCTGCGTTGCCGGCGTGGCCTATTACGCTGCCATGACCGTATTGACGGGACCCGTGCTGCTGATCGCCGTCCAACCGCTCAACGCTTGGTTCTTTGGAACCGTTGCAGGCATTGGACTGACCTTGTTCCAGGACCTTATCCCTGGGCCCGGGCTCGCGTCCGGTTTGTTCACCAACACCAGGCGCATCGGAGCGATTGTCTCCGGTGTGATCATCGCGGCCGGCCCGGGCCTCGGCCTTGGATACCAGGGCGTGTTCGGCATCTGCGCCGTCGCGGCTTTCGCGGCGCTCATCCTCATTGGACTGTCGCGTGGGACGGCTCCGAAGGCCTGACCTGGCCCATTCGGCACTTCTTGTAATACAAGTTATGTACTTGTATCCTTTGTTGGTGGGCGAAGGAGCCCCGCGCCGCCACTAGGAGAATCCATGAGCACTGTCGACCTGATCCGGCACGTGAAGCTGTCCACCGCCCGACTCCCCCTTGCCGTTCCCATCAGTGACGCCAAGGTCTTCACCGGCCGGCAGAAGCCCATGACCGAGGTAGTCTTCCTGTTCGCCGAGATCACCAGCGAACTGGGCCATTCAGGGATTGGCTTCAGCTATTCCAAGCGGGCCGGCGGACGGGCCCAGTATGCGCACGCCAAGGAAGTTGCCGAAGGCCTCATCGGGGAAGACCCGAATGACATCGCCAGGATCTACACCAAGCTGCTTTGGGCAGGCGCATCCGTGGGACGCTCAGGCGTCGCCACCCAGGCCCTCGCCGCCGTCGACATCGCTTTGTACGATCTCAAAGCGAGGCGCGCCGGCCTGCCGCTGGCAAAGTTCCTCGGCTCCTACCGGGACTCCGTGCGGACCTACAACACCTCGGGCGGTTTCCTGAACGCCACCCTGGACGAGGTCAAAGCACGCGCCACGCAGTCCATCGAGGAAGGCATCGGCGGCATCAAAATCAAGGTGGGCCTGCCCGATTCTGCCGAGGACCTCCGCCGCGTGGCCGGCATCCGGGAACACATCGGCTGGGATGTCCCGCTGATGGTGGACGCCAACCAGCAGTGGGACCGCGCCACGGCCCTGCGCATGGGCCGCAGGCTCGAGGAGTTCAACCTCATCTGGATCGAGGAGCCCCTGGACGCCTACGACTTTGAGGGCCATGCCCACCTGGCACAGGTGCTGGACACTCCCATCGCCACCGGCGAGATGCTCGCGTCCGTGGCCGAACACAAGGGCCTCATTGCCGCCGACGGCTGTGACATCATCCAGCCGGATGCCCCCCGCGTCGGCGGCATCACCCAGTTCCTCCGCCTTGCTGCCCTGGCGGATGAGCGCGGCCTGGGGCTGGCCCCGCACTTCGCCATGGAAATCCATTTGCACCTTGCTGCTGCCTATCCGCGCGAGCCGTGGGTGGAGCACTTCGACTGGTTGGATCCGCTGTTCAACGAGCGCCTCGAAACCAAGGACGGGCGCATGATCGTCCCGGACCGCCCCGGCCTCGGCGTCACCCTCAGCGGGCAGGCCCGTGCCTGGACCACTGAGAGCGTGGAATTCGGCGCCTAACCCCGACGCCGTAACCTTGAGCCATGAGCCGGAACCTCACCGCGGACCTCGCCGCTGACCTTCGCACCCGCATCGTTGACGGCGTGATCCAGCCGGGTGGGAAGCTGCCCAGTGAAAACACCCTGATCAGTGAGTTCGGCGTTAGCCGGACGGTAGTCCGCGCAGCCCTGACGCGCCTCCAGGCCGAAGGTCTCGTGGAAACCGAACGGGGACGGGGCAGCTTCGCGCTCACGCCGCCGTCGGACGGCCCGCTGGCAGTGCCGGGTGTCCGGCCTGTGGCCACCACGGAGGACAGGCTGCACCTGCTGGCTTTCCGTATGGGTGTTGAGACCGAAGCGGCCGCCCTGGCTGCCCGGAACCGTACGGACAGGCAGCTGCGGGCGGTCGGCACGGCACTGGAGGCCTTCACCGAAAGCGCAGGCCACCCCGCCCATGCCATGAAATCGGATTTCGAATTCCACCGGGCGGTGGCGGCAGCCTCCGGCAACCCCTATTACTCCGATTGCCTGGCTGCGCTGGGGCAAACAATGATTGCCATGCCGCGGACCCGCCTGATGACCGGCGTCGAGCATTACGCCCGGGACCATTTCGACCAGGTGGTCCAGGAGCACCGGTCCATCCTTGAGGCGATCACCGATGGCGACGAAGCTGCCGCGGCGGCAGCGATGCGCAGCCACCTGGCCAACTCACGACGCCGGTTCAAGGCTTCGGCACGCCTGTCCACACGGCAGGACGCTTCGCCGTCGGACTCCTAGGGTTGTTCGCGCATCCGGTCGATATAGGGACGGATTCGCGAACCAGCCCATGATTGGCCAGGAACGCAGAAGACCCCCGGTCCTAAGACCGGGGCTCTTCTGTTGCGTGCGCGAGGGGGGATTTGAACCCCCACGCCCTTTCGGACACTGGCACCTGAAGCCAGCGCGTCTGCCGTTCCGCCACTCGCGCGCAATTTCCTCCACTCGGCCGTTTCGGTTTCCCGTTCCGCGCCTCGTAAAAGCAGCGAGATCAAGCATAACGGACAGATGCCGCAAATTACCAATCGGCCGAACGCCGCCCTCCCGTAAGCCACCTGGACCGCAATTAAAACGCGTTGAAGCAGGTAATTCCCGGACGGCAACCGCAGCGGGATGGCCGCCCCACAGCCGCCAAGGACAACCACCCTTCCGAACTTTTGCCGGCGCCCGGCCGTTGTTGATTAAGGTCATTCGCAGGGCTGGCCATTAGTATCGGATGTAGGAGTGGCCACTTCCGGCGGGCATCCCCGCACAGCGGTGGGGTGCCCCGCAGATGATGGCCGGCAACAACTACTGCCCCGGAGCCGGGGGGAAAGGAGAAGCACCATGGGCCTGCTGGACAAGGTTGAACGTGGCATTGAAAAGGCCGTCCGCGGCGTCTTCTCCACCGGTTCCAAAGCCCAGGTCGAGCCGGTGGAGATCGCCAGCCGGCTCCGCCGCGAGGTGGACCACAAGGCCCTCACCGTGGCCGCCGGACGCACGTTGGTGCCCAATGTCTTCGACGTCCAGCTCAGTGACGATGACTTCGGCAGGGCGCAGGAATGGGGCACGCCCCTGGCTGAAGAACTCTGCGACGTCGTCATCAACCACGTCCGCAGCCAGGGCTACACCCTCCAGGGTCCCGTCCGCATCTCGTTCCGCCGCGACGCGGAACTCCGGGCCGGCGACTTCGAAATCGCTTCCTCGACAGAGAAGTCCCAGGGTTCCGGCGCCGCCCAGTCCAGGCCCAATGTCCCGGCGGCTCCGAGCCGGCAGCCGGTCAGGCTCCAGCCGGTTCTGGATATTGACGGGCAGCGCTACTCGCTGAACGCCCCGTCCATCGTCCTGGGCCGGTCATCCGAGGCAGACATCCTCATCGAAGACACGGGGGTTTCGCGGCGCCACCTGGAGATCCGCACGGAGAACGGAGTCACCAGCGCCGTTGACCTGGGGTCCACCAACGGCAGCTATGTCAACGGCCAAAAGGTCTCCGGAAGCACCGAACTCACTGACGGCTCCACCATCACGATGGGACGGACAAAGATCATCTTCCGCCTGCTTCCTGCCAACCAGGGTGGCCACGCATGAGCGACCTCACCATCACCGCGCTGCGGTTCGGTTTCCTGCTCCTCCTTTGGGTCCTGATCTTCAGCATCGTCTCCGCCATGCGCCGGGACCTGATGCTGGGCCGCAAGGCTGCAGCTGGCGCACCCACAGCCCGCCAGCTCCGGCGTAACCCCGAACTGGCCGAAACGCCTCCGCAGCCCGTGAAACAGCAGGCCCGGCAGCTGGTGGTGCTGGAAGGACCGCTCAAGGGCAGGACCCTCCCTCTGGCAGCGAGCCCCATCCTGCTGGGACGCGCGCAGGAAGCCACCCTGGTCCTCGAGGACGATTACGCCTCCGGCCGCCATGCCAGGCTCTTCCCCCAGGGAAGCCGCTGGTTCATCGAGGATCTTGGTTCCACCAACGGAACCTACCTGGGAGACCAGCAACTTACCCGTGCCCTGCCTGTCGAGCCAGGGGTACCCGTGAGGATCGGCAAGACGGTCATTGAATTGAGGCCGTAACCGTGGCCGTTCCCGAAAACCCCGCAACCGGCTCCAGTCCGGCGCAGCGGCCTCTCATCATGCGCTTCGCCGCGCGGTCGGATGTTGGCCGGATACGTGCCAAGAATGACGATTCCGCCTACGCCGGCCGGCACCTTGCCGTCGTCGCGGACGGCATGGGAGGACATGCGGGCGGCGACGTCGCCTCGGCCGCAACCGTCCTGGACATGATCCACCTGGACAGCCCGGACCATGGTGACGATGCCGGAACGGTCCTGGCGGACGAGATCCAGACCGCCAATTCCCTCCTCTCCGAGCTGGTGCACATCAACCCGAAGCTTGCGGGCATGGGTACCACCGTCACCGCCCTCCTGCTGGCCAACGGCAAGCTGCACTTCGCCCACATCGGCGATTCACGCGCTTACCGGCTCCGCGACGGTGAATTCAAGCAGGTCAGCGTGGACCACACCTTCGTCCAGCGGCTTATCGACGAAGGCCGGCTGCGGCCTGAAGAAGCCGAAACGCACCCCCACAAGAACGTCCTCATGCGCGTCCTTGGCGATGTCGACGCCAGCCCCGAACTGGACCTGGACACCCTCGATGCCCGGCCCGGGGACCGCTGGCTGCTGTGCTCCGACGGCCTGAACTACGTTGCCGCGCATGCCGTGGAGCGGACGGTCCGCGAAACCCACAACCTGCATGAATGCGCCGAAACCCTTGTTGAGTTGACCCTTGAGGCCGGTTCCCCTGACAACGTCACCGTGGTCGTGGTGGACATCGTGGAGGAAACGCCCGACGACGTCAGCACGGCCGCCGTCGAAATCATCCCGCCGGTGCAGGGCAGCAAGCCCGCTGCCGCGGCAGAGGGCGTTCCCGCCGCCGCAACGGCAGCCGCCGCGGACGAGCCCAAGGAAACCCACGCCTCCAAACCCGGGGATGCCACTCCCGGCTCCGGGCCAGCCAAGGAACCGCAAGATGGCAACGCCGCCAACGCCCCTCAGGCCGAGTCCGGCAGCACCGACCCCCATCTTGGTGAACACCTCTCTGCCGAGGTCCTGCGGGAGGAACTCGCCTCCCGCCCCCACGAGCTGGTGGGAGCCGCCGCTGCTGCCGCGGAGTCCGGCTCCATCCCCACGGTGGCAGGCCGGACCGTGGCCCGCCGGGCCGCCACGCTCCTCACCCACAAGGCGGAACCGGCGGACGGAGAGGACGCGCTGCCGGCGCTGCGTCCGCGCCGCTGGCTGACCTGGTCCATCGCGGCCGCCGTACTGGTTGTGGTGGCAGTGGGCCTCTGGCTCGGCTACGCCTGGACCCAGACCCGGTACTACGTGGGCGAGTTCGATTCCCGCGTGGCCATCTACAACGGCGTGTCCCAGCGGCTGGGTCCCATCCAGCTGTCCTCCCTTGAAGCGGTGACGGACATCCGGATGGATTCCCTTCCACCCTTCTCGCAGCAGCGGGTCCGCCAGACGGTCCCTGCCAATGACCTGTACGACGCACAGCGCATCGTCAAGAACCTGGAGCTGACCGGGACCACGTCCCCCGAGGAGGAATGCCCCAAGGTGTCCGCTTCCCCGACACCGGCCCCGGGCAGCGCTCCTCCGGCCACCGCGGCAGCCCCGCCGCCGGCAACCGATGCGTCCGCACCTGCCCCTGCACCGCCGGCCCCGTCCCCCTCACCCACTCCGACCATCACCTGCGAGGCGGCCAAATGAGCCAGGTAAGCACCATGCCCAAGCCTCGCCGCAACGTCGAACTGGCGTTGCTGCTGGTGGCCCTCGCCGTGGGCATCGGCGCCAACATGATGGTAGGCGTGGACCAGGAAAAGGCCTTCGACTCCGACTTCTGGTTCCAGTCGAGCCTCCTGGCAGTGGCCGCGCTCGTTTTCCACGGCGTCCTGCGTTTCCGGGCGAAATATGCCGATCCAGTAATACTCCCGATTGTGATCGCACTGAACGGCTTGGGCCTGGCGATGATCCACCGCCTGGACGCTCCCGGCGAGGACACGGGGAACAACCAGCTCCGGTGGACCCTCATTGCCATGGCCGTGGCCATCGCCGTGGTGTTCTTCCTCAAGGACCACCGCATCCTCCGGCGGTTCACCTTCATTTCGCTGGCGGCTTCGGCTCTTTTGCTGATCCTGCCGCTTGTCCCGGGAATCAGCGCCGGGGAAATCCTGGGCGCCCGGGTGTGGATCCGGTTCGGCTCGATGACGTTCCAGCCGGGCGAGGTCGCCAAGATTACGCTGGCTATATTCTTTGCCGGGTATCTTTCGTCCAACCGTGACCTGATCCTGCTTGCGGGCCGCAAGATCGGCCCCATGCAGTTCCCGCGGTTCAAGGACATGGGGCCCATGGTCACGGCCTGGCTGGTCAGTATCGGTGTGCTGGTGTTCCAGCGCGACCTGGGCTCGTCCCTGCTGTTCTTCGGCCTGTTCATCGTGATGATCTACGTGGCCACCAGCCGGATCAGCTGGGTGGTGATCGGACTGGCGCTGATCCTGGGCGGCGGCTTCGTGGCGGCACAGGTCTTTTCCCATGTGCAGCAGCGCGTCTACGGCTGGCTCAACGCCTTCTCCCCCGATGTCTATGAGAACGGCAGCCGGCAAGTCATCGAGGGCCTGTTCGGCATGGCCAACGGCGGCCTGGTGGGTACCGGCCTTGGCCAGGGCCGTCCGGACCTGGTCCCGTTCGCCAACAGCGACATGATCATCGCCTCGCTGGGCGAAGAACTGGGACTGATCGGGCTGTTCGCCATCGTGCTGCTCTACCTGCTGTTCGTCACGCGCGGTTTCCGGGCAGCCCTGGGCACCCGCGACGCGTTCGGAAAGCTCCTCGCCTGCGGCCTGTCCCTCGCCGTGGCCCTCCAGTGCTTCGTGGTGATCGGCGGCGTCACGCGCCTCATTCCCCTGACCGGGCTTACCACCCCGTTCCTGGCGGCGGGCGGCTCGTCCCTCCTGGCCAACTGGATCATCGTGGGGCTGCTCCTGTTGATTTCCCACGCTGCCCGCGGGCCGGTGGATACAACCCCGCTCCCACCCGCCGGCGCGGCGGCGGCAAACGGCATTGACACTCCAACCGAGGCGGTGAAGCAGGCATGAACCAGGCAATTCGACACTCATGGGTAGCGGCAGTTGCCATGTTTGCGCTGCTCTTCGGCGCCATCAGTTATGTGCAGGTGGTGGGCGCCGACGACCTCAAGACCAATCCGCTGAACCAGCGCGCCATCCTGCAGAACTACTGCAACGACCGCGGTTCCATCATCGTGGGCGGCACTCCCGTGGCTGAGTCGGCGGAAACCGGTTCGGAGACGTGCAAATTCCAGCGGACCTATCCGCAGCCGGAACTCTACGCCGGCATCACCGGCTACTTCTCGAAGAATTACGGAGCCACGGGCCTCGAGCAGACCATGGGCGCCGAGCTGGCAGGGAACTCCGACCAGCTCTTCCTTGACCGGGTGGGCCAGCTCTTCCTGGGAAACCAGCCCAAGGGCGCGTCGGTGGAACTCACCATCGATCCGCAGATCCAGCAGCTTGCCTACAGCCTGATCCCGGACGGCCAGCGCGGTTCGATCGTGGTCACCAACCCCAAGACCGGTGCCATCCTGGCGATGGCGTCCAAGCCTTCCTACAACCCCAACCTGGTGGCCACGCAGGACGCAGCCGCGGAACGGGCCAACATCAACGAGTTGGTCAAGGTCCCTGGCATCAACCTGAACCAGAACGTCAGTGGTCCCACCGGCGAACTCCTCGCCCCGGGTTCGGTCTTCAAGCTCGTGGATACGGCCGCGGCCTTGGCGTCGGGGAAGTACAACAAGGACAGCGTCCTGCCGAACCCTGCGGAGATGCCCTTTGACGGCATCCAGTACAAGCTGCCCAACTACGCCGGGGGCAACTGCTACACCAGGGACACCGCCAGCTTCGCCTTCGCCCTGCAGCAGTCCTGCAATACGCCGTTCGCCAGCATCGCCCTGGACCTAGGCCGCGACGCCATCGCCGCCCAGGCCAAGAAGTTCGGGTTCGGCGAAGACGTGGGAGGCCTGCTGAAGCTGGGCCACGCAGCGGGAAACGGGTTCCCTGACAACCTGGACAAGCCCGGGCTCGCCCAGTCCGCCATCGGCCAGAAGGATGTCCGGGTCACGCCGCTGCAGGTCAACATGATGACGAACGCCATCGCCAACGGCGGCGCCCAGATGGCGCCAAGCCTCGTCAAGACCCTCCGGTCCCCGGACCTGCGCGTCATTGACGAGCCGCAGCCCTCGCAGCTCAGGACGTCCACCACCCCGGAAATCGCCAAGCAGATCACCGAATGGATGACCAGCGTGGTGACTGACGGGATTGCCAAGGGCGCCGCCGTCCCGGGCGTCCAGGTCGCAGGCAAGACCGGCACCGCCGAACTCGGAAACGGAACCAACAATTCGTGGTTTACCGGGTTCGCCCCTGCTGACAACCCGAAGGTCAGCGTCACGATCGTCATGGAAGGCGTAGACATCTACGCGGGAGCAAAGCTGACCAGTCCCAACGCGAAGAAGATTTTTGAGGCGGTGTTGAATAAGTGAGGCCTACAACGGGAATCACCCTCGGCGGCAGATTCCAGCTGACCACGCGGATTGCGATCGGCGGCATGGGGGAAGTGTGGAAGGCCAAAGACCTCGTCCTGGGCCGCATCGTCGCCATTAAGGTGCTGAAGGAGGAGTACACCGGTGACCCCGGCTTCCTCCAGCGGTTCCGCGCTGAGGCACGCCACACCGCGCTGCTGAACCACGTCGGCATTGCCAACGTCTTCGACTACGGCGAAGAGGAGGGCTCGGCCTACCTGGTCATGGAGCTGGTCCCGGGCCAGCCGCTGAGCAGCATCATTGAACACGAACAGGTGCTTTCGCCGGACCGTACGCTGTCGATCATCGCGCAGACCGCCCGCGCCCTGGCCGTCGCGCACGCCCAGGGCCTGGTCCACCGCGACGTCAAGCCCGGCAACCTCCTGATCACCCCCGACGGGAGGGTCAAGGTCACCGACTTCGGCATCGCCCGACTCGCCGACCAGGTGCCGCTCACCCAGACCGGGCAGGTCATGGGAACCGCCCAGTACCTCGCGCCCGAGCAGGCAACGGGACAGACCGCCACCGGTTCCTCGGACATCTACTCCCTCGGCGTCATTGGCTACGAGTGCCTCAGCGGCCACCGCCCGTTCTCGGGTGAATCCCAGATCGCCATTGCCCTGGCCCAGGTGAACGACGCCCCGCCGCCGCTTCCTGAAAGCCTGCCCGCGCCGGTCCGGGCGCTCCTGATGTCCATGCTGGCCAAGGACCCCAAGGACCGGCCGGCGAACGCCATCAAGCTCGCCGAAGCAGCGGAGGCCATCCGCAACGGCGACGTCGGTGCCGCCCGCGCCGCGGTGCCCGGCATGCTGCTTTTCGATGCGGCGACGGGACCCATCACGGCTCCTGTTGACACCGCCACCGCCCCCACCGGCGTGATTGGCACGCAGCGGGATTCTGCGCCCACCGCCACGTCGGCACTGCCGGTGATGGGTGCGGGCGCAGCAGGTGCGGCCGCAGCCATGGCTGCCGGCGCCCACGGTGCATCCGCGGATGGCGGGGAGCGTGCGCAGGGCCCGCTGGCCCGCGCCAACGCCTTGGCTGCCGAGCGGAACTGGGACCAGGAGGAGGAAACGTACGACGACGGGCCCTCCGATGAGCCCCGGCGCAAGGGCCGCAGCCCCTGGACCTGGCCTCTGGTCGCCTTGATCCTGTTGCTGCTCTTCGCCCTGGTGGGCTTCCTCCTGAACCAGGCAGGACTCTTCTCGCCGGCCGGGAACCCCAGCTCCAGCGCCACTGCCAGCAGCGCACCGCCGTCGTCCGCGACCCCCACGCGGACCACCCAGTCGGCTACACCGACGCCGACGCGCAACACTCCAACACCAACCCCCACCACGCAGCCCACCCAGGCCACCGTCAACGTCATTCCGGCGGCGTACCTCGGCAAGGACTACCGGCAGGTCCAGGCTGCGCTTGCCGGCATGGGGCTGCAGGTGACCGTCGTTCCGCAGGAGAGCAGCACGGAGACGCCCGGAACGGTGCTGGAACTCAACCCCACCGGAACGGTGCCCAAGGGTTCGCTGATCACCGTCGTCTACGCGACCGCTCCCAGCCCTGCGCCCACCACCGCAGCACCGACCCCTGCCCCCACGTCGTCCGCGCCCGTGGCTGGACCGACGCCCATCTCGCCCCTGGCAACCTGCGCGGCCGGCCAAACGCCCGGGACGCCCCCTACCTGCGCACCCTGATCTCGGGACCAGCCAGTGAATGAGTCGCCACGCACACCGTTGCACCGGGAGGACAGCCTTCCGGTGGATAACCGGCGTGTCCTGAACGGTCGCTACGAACTGGGTAACCTCATTGGCCGGGGCGGCATGGCGGATGTCTACAAGGGCACGGACACCCGCCTGGGCAGGACCGTTGCCGTCAAGCTGCTGCGGCCGGACATGGCACGGGATCCGCAGTTCCAGGCACGCTTCAAGCGTGAAGCGCAAGCGGTGGCCGCCCTGAACCACCCGTCCATCGTGGCCATCTTTGATACCGGCGAGCATGTGGTCCATGACGGTTCCGCCGAGGACGTACGGGTGCCGTACATCGTCATGGAATACGTTGACGGCAGGACCCTGCGTGAATTGATCCGCGCCAACGAGGTCAGCATCAGCCAGGCCATCGACTACTGCCTGGGCGTCCTGGCAGCCCTTGAGTACAGCCACAAGGCCGGCATCGTGCACCGGGACATCAAACCCGCCAACGTGATGTACTGCCCGGGCAGCGACTCAGTTAAGGTGATGGACTTCGGCATTGCCCGCGCCATCGCCGATTCCTCCGCCACCATGACCCAGACCCAGGCTGTGGTGGGAACCGCCCAGTACCTCTCGCCGGAACAGGCCCGGGGCGAGACGGTGGATGCCCGCAGCGACCTCTATTCCGCTGCGTGCCTGCTCTACGAAATGCTCACCTCGCGGCCGCCGTTCATCGGGGACAGCCCGGTTTCCGTGGCTTACCAGCATGTCCGCGAAATCCCGGAACCGGCCAGCAGCCTCAATCCGGATGTGTCCCCGGCGCTGGACACCGTCCTCGCCACGGCCCTGCAAAAGAACCGGGCCGACAGGTTCCAGGACGCGGCGGCCTTCCGGCGCGCCTTGCGCGCTGCCAAAGCCGGTGTTCCCGTGCCGGCCGTGGCGGCGTCAGAGGCGCCCACCGATCCCAATGACCACGTTCCGCAGGCGCCGCCACCCACCGAGGCGTTCGCCGCCACAGGGGCAAGCTTCCTCGACGATGCCCCCACCGGGCGGCTGGCTGCCACCAACCTGTACCATGACGACGGCGGAGCGGCGGCTCCGCTGGAACTGGCCGATGAGCACGGGGCGGACGCGTATGGGGCCGGCGCGCTCCCGCTGGGCCTCGCTACGGAACGTGAGCAAAGCACACGGCAGAAGTCCCAGCGTCGTGCCTGGATCGCCACCCTGGTGATCTTCACCCTCCTGATCCTCGCCGGCGGCGGATTATGGCTGTACCAAACGGTCAACCGGCCCGCTCCTGCGCCGCCCAAGGTGTCCATCCCGGCGGTGGCGTCCATGACGGAAACCGCCGCACTGCAGGAGCTGTACAACGCCGGCCTGCGGCCGCGGATCGCACGGTCCGCAAACGACACAGTGCCCAAGGGAACCGCGATCGGGACGGACCCCGCGGCGGGCGGTTCGCTGGATCCTGGAGCTGAGGTCATCCTCAACGTTTCGGACGGCCCCAGTTCGGTGAAGATCCCTGACAGCCTCCCCGGCAAGACCGAGGCAGCGGCGCGGGACATCCTCCGCCAGGTGGGGCTGGTGGGCGCCCCCTCGACCACCACCGCCAACAGCGCCACGGTTCCGGCAGGAATCGTCATCACCTCCAACCCGGCCCCCGGGCAAAGCGTCGGTGTCGGCACCAGCGTGGAGCTGATCGTGTCCACCGGAAAGGTAGTGGTCCCGGAACTGCGGGGCCTGATGCGTGACGAAGCCGAGGCAGCACTGAAGGAGCTCGGCCTGGTGCCGTCGGTGGTTGAGGTGGAAAACTCCCAGGTGGAGCCCGGCAAGGTCACGGACCAAAGCGACCCGGCCAACGCTGCCGTACCGCAGGGGAAGACCATCACTGTCGTGGTGGCCAAGGCACCGCCGCCTCCGCCGCCACCGCCCGCGCCAACGGAAACCGCCACCCCCACGCCAACACCGACGCCCAAACCCACCAAGAAGGGCTGACGCGTCCTGGCCGGTCCGGCAGCTCCGGCTACTGCTGGATCAGCGGGCTCAGTTTCGCTGCCCGGGCAGCGGCGCCCTTCATGCCCAGCGATTCGAGCCAGTTGCCGAGCATCTGGTACCCGCCCTCGGTGAGTACCGATTCCGGGTGGAACTGTACCCCGCACAATGGTGCTGTCCGGTGCTGCAGCCCCATGACCACCCCGGACGCGGTCTGCGCCGTGATTTCCAGGACGTCGGGGATGGATTCCCGGACCGCGGCCAGCGAGTGGTAGCGGGTGGCCGTGACGGGGGAGGGGAGCCCGGCAAAGACGCTGGTGCCGATGTGCTCCACCTTGGACGTTTTGCCGTGCATGAGTTCAGGGGCATGGGTCACCTTGCCGCCGAAAGCCTCCGCCAGCGCCTGGTGGCCCAGGCACACGCCGAACATGGGAACGCTGTTTTCACCGCACCACTTGATCAGCTCGATGCAGACTCCCGCCTCGGCGGGGTTTCCGGGACCGGGCGAAATGAGGACGCCGTCACGGGTGCTGGCCAGTTCGATGGCCTCGGCGAGCGTGACGTCGTCGTTGCGGACCACCGTGGTCTCGGCGCCGAGTTCCTGGAGGTAGCCCACCAGGGTGTAGACGAAGCTGTCGTAGTTATCCACTACAAGGATCTTGGTTGTGGTCATGGCTGGTCTGCGGAACCAATCGTTGAGTCGGTGAACGGGGTGAAATGGGACATCCAGGGGAACAGGAACTGGACCATCAGGACCAGGGCAAGGAATACCAGTGCCAGCGAGATGAAGATCCTGAGCCACAGCGGCCCGGGGAGGTGGCGGAAGATCCAGGCGTACACGGTCAGCTCCTTCCGGTGGCTGCTGCCACCTGGGCCGCGATCTCAGCCGGTGGTCCTGCCGCCAGGGGCCGCCAGCTGTCCAGCAGGGCGTAGGCGATGATGCGTTCTTCCGCTCCGAAGCGGGGGTTGCAGCTGGTCATGGTGAGGTAGCTTTCAGTCGGCGCGGCACCCGGCTGGGTGGGAACCGGTTCCAGGACATCGGTGCGGGACGGCATCACGATCTGGTTGTTCCGGAAGACGTAGACGTAGAAACCGTCTTTGGTCTGGACGTAGATCTTGTCACCCGGGACCAGTGTGTGGATGTTGTCCAGCACGGCTCCATGTGTTTGGCGGTGGCCGGCCACCGCGAAGTTGCCGACGGCGCCGGGCATGGCGGTGTTGCTGTAGTGGCCAAGGCCCAGGGTGTCCAGGACGTCCTGGCTTGTCCCCTGGACGATCGGACGGGTGTAGGTGGGACCGAACCTGGGGATGTACATAATGCCGATGGTGCCGGCGTGGCCGGGAGCCGTGCCCACCACGGGCTTTCCAAAGTCCTCCCCGGCGGCAGGAGGCGACGCCGGTGCTGAGGCCGAGGGAGCGGGGGCTGCGGTGCCCAGGTCCTGGGCGAATTCCTTGATGACCTGGCTCTGTTTGGCGTCGGACTCAACATTGGTCCACCACAACTGCCACGCCACAAAAAGCAGGAGGATGACGCCAACGGTGATCAACAGTTCACCGAGCACCGAGATAATGCCGGGCAGGAGGGCTCGACGGGATGCGGGCGCGGTGGCGGTCCCCGCCTTCTCCTGCAATACCACGCGTTCTCCTCCGGGCGTTTACCCTGGGCACCGGCTGCCCATCAACTGCGGCTAGAATTGGCTGCTAGTAAGAATCCAGATTTGACCAAGATCGCGCAGACCGCTGGCAATTTCCTTCTTGCAGGATACCAAGCCCGGGCCGCCGAGCTTGCCCAGTCCGCCAAGGAGAGCCAGTGCCCGAGTCAAAGCCTCGCAGGAAGACCGCCAGCACCGCCCAGCCGGCATCACCGCAGGCCTACAAGCCCAACCCCGTATGGTTCAAGCCGGTCATGTTCGGCCTCATGATCATCGGTCTCTTCTGGATCATCACGTTCTACATCAGCGAGGGACGGTTCCCGGTCCAGGCCTGGCAGTCCTGGAACATCGTTGCAGGCTTCGGCATCGCCATCGTCGGGTTCCTGATGACCACCCGCTGGCGCTCCTAGCCCCTGCTGCGGAACTGTTCCAAGGAGGACTCCACTGGCTCCGGATTCCACCGGCGTGATCGTTGGCGAGGATGGCCTGGCGCGGCCTGCCTGGGCTGCCACGGATCCGCTGATGCGCGAATATTACGACCAGGAATGGGGGCTGCCCGTTACCGACGAGCAGGGCCTCTACGAGCGGATTTGCCTTGAGGGTTTCCAGGCGGGTCTTTCCTGGGCCACCATCCTGCGAAAGCGGCCGGCCTTCCGCGCGGCCTTCGCCGGCTTTGATCCGGATGCCGTGGCGCTTTTTGGCGCCCCGGAGGTGGAGCGGCTGATGCAGGACCCCGGCATCATCCGGAACAGGCTGAAGATCCTGGCGGCGGTGAAGAACGCCCAAGCAACCCAGGAGCTCAGGAACGACGGCGGACTGGTGGACTTCGTGTGGAGCTTCCGTCCGGCCAGCACGCCCAAGCCACAGGCAATAACCGATATTCCGACCCAATCAGAAGAATCGGTGGCCCTGTCCAAGGCGCTTCGAAAGCGCGGATTCTCCTTCGTAGGCCCCACCACCATGTTCGCCCTGATGGAAGCCATCGGCATGGTGGACACCCACCTCCTGCAAAGTCACCGCCGGGGATCTTCCGGCGTGTGGCCCATTGAGGCCTAAAGGCACTGGCACAGGCTGTTATCCCCAGCTGTTGGGAAGGTTATCCACAATGGGGAAAACCTCCCCCTTCGACCGAAACTGATTCCGCTGCACCGCCCTGCAGGGCCTGTTCCGGGAAACCTGCCGGCCAGATGTGGTTATTAACAGTGTGGAATACCTGTGGAAAAGTGCAGGGCGCGAGTGGAGGGACGCCGGCCGGCCGGAACTATGGGCGGTCCCGCCGCACCGGGTGGTGGCTGGTGATGGACACCCGGTTGAAGGCATTCATGGTCACGGCAAGCCAACTCACGGCCGAAAACTCCGCGGCGCTGAGCCGCTCCCGCGCATAAGCCTCCGCGTGCTCCCGTGACCGTTCGTCCGGGAGTTCTGTAATGCTTTCCACCAAGGCCAGGGCGGCGCGCTCCTGGTCGGTGAAGAGTGCCGTTTCACGCCATGCGGGCAGGACCGCGAGCCGCTGCGGGGTTTCACCGGCCTCGGCGGCCTTCCGGACATGGAGGTCCAAGCAATACGCGCAGCCGTTGAGCTGGGAAATGCGCACATTCAGGAGTTCCACCAGGCCCCGGCCCAGTCCGGCCTCTTCTGCTGCTTCCTGGACCTTCAGTCCCAACCCGCTGATGGCTCTCCAGAGGGCCGGATGCTGTTTGTCCAGGTACAGGTGTTCGGTGGCGCTCACGGGAGTCCTTGTCGGTTGAACGGCTTGGCAGGCCACCATCATAGGCTGGCGGCCGTCCGGCACTGGGGTCGGTTGTCCACTTACCAACAACGCGATACCCACAAGTTATCCACAGATGTGGGAAACTTCGTGGACACTCGGCTCTCCTGGGGACTCCAGCCTTACTCCGGCGGGCTCACTCCCGGCCCAAACAACAGTGCTGTCACTTATTAACAGTGTGGATACCGCTGTCGATAACGTCCCGCACAGGGTGTGCACCGCCTCCTGCCGGCCACTTTCCCGCCGGTTTATCCACAGGCGCGCCCGAAAGTGGCGTCTTATCCACTTACGCACAGCAATATCCCCACAGGTTATCCACAGATGTGGAGAAAGGGTGCCCGGTACGCCTCGTAATGGATGAGGATCGCCGGGAGTAGCCGATCCAGCACATGAACTACAGCTATGTAAGTTACCAACACTGTGGATAAACGCTGTGGAAAACACGAATGCCCCCGTCACCGGAGGGTGACGGGGGCATAGTGTTTGTCCGCAGGCCGAAAAGGGTTAGAGCGTCACCCGTGCCCAGCTCACTGCGGCGAGCAGCACCACCACGGCGGCCAAGCCGAGTGCCTGGAGGAGGCCCTGGCGGCGTCCCCGCGGCGTGTAGGCAAGGACAGCGGCACAGAGACCACCGGTAATGAGGCCGCCCAGGTGGGCCTGCCAGGCGATGTGGGGGATCAGGAAGCCAATGACGCCGTTGATGGCAATCAGGACCCAGAGCTGCCGTGTATCGCCGCCCCGCTGGCGTTGAACCAGCAACATGGCACCGAAGAGGCCAAAGATGGCACCTGAAGCGCCGACCAGCCCCACCAGGCCCTGGCCGGGAACCAGCACAGGGTTTAGCAGCAGGTACCCCACCGAGCCGCCAAGGGCGGAGATCAAGTACACCGCAAGGAAGCGGGCCCGGCCCAGGACCGGTTCCAGTGCCTGCCCAAAGATCCACAGCGTGTACATGTTCAGGAGGATGTGTAGAAAGGAGTCCGGGGAGTGGAGGAAGGCTGACGTCACCATCCGCCATGGCTCGAAGGCGCCGTACTGCGGGGCGACAAAAATATTGTTGTAGGCAAACTGCTTGTAGACCCAGTCGCCAGGAATGAGCATTTGCAGGGCGTAGACGGCTACGCACGCTGCGATGATGCCGAACGTCACCAAAGGCTTCCCGGTGGCTGCGGCGCCGCCGTAGACCGACCGCACCTCCGGCGTCGTACGTTTTGTTTCGTTGACGCAGTCAACGCATTGGAATCCGACGGCGGCCGCCCGCTGGCAGTCCGGGCATGCCGGGCGCCCGCAGCGCTGGCACCGTACGTAGGAGGGCCGGTCCGGGTGCCGGGGGCAGACCGGGACCTGGGCGGACGGCTCGGCCGACGGAATTCCGTAGCTCATGGTGCCGCGTTACAGCTGTTCGATGTCGATGCTGTTGATGGTGACGTCCTCAACCGGGCGGTCGCCCATGCCGGTGCGGACACCCTCGATGGCGTCGACAACCTTCTTGGATTCCTCGTCGGCAACTTCACCAAAGATGGTGTGCTTGCCCTGGAGCCAGTCCGTGGGAATGGTGGTGATGAAGAACTGTGAACCGTTGGTGCCCTTGCCCATCTGGATGCCGGCGTTGGCCATGGCCAGCTTGTAGGGCTGGTTGAAGCTCAGCTCGGGGTGGATCTCGTCGTCAAAACGGTAGCCCGGACCACCGGTTCCACGGCCCAGGGGATCGCCGGCCTGGATCATGAAGTCCTTGATGATGCGGTGGAAGATGGTTCCGTTGTAAAGCGGCGTGCCGGTCTTGTCCTCGCCGGTTTCCGGGTGGGTCCAGGCCTGCTCGCCGGTGGAAAGGCCCACGAAGTTCTTGACCGTCTTGGGCGCGTGGTTGCCGAAGAGGTTAACCACGATGTCGCCGAGGCTGGTGTGGATGGTTGCTTTTGCGGTTGCGATTGCAGTCATAGGTCGATTCTCCCATGCCGGTTCGGGGCAGCCATGGCCGCGGGGGCAGTTCCGCGCTGGGTGAAATCGCCCTAAAATCCGCAGAGTGAATAGCCCGTGGTGATCTGGACACGTAGGCTAGCGACAGAACCGTCAAATTAATCGGGAGGTAGTTGTGAAGAAATCGGATCGTATTGCCCGTGACCTTGAGCAGTCGGTCACCAGTGCGGTGGAAAACGCCAAGGATTGGGCGGCCCCCCGGGTGGAAGCTGCCGTGGACTGGGCTGTTCCCCGCCTCCAGCAGAGCCTGGATACCGCATCTCCCAAGATCCAGGAAGGCCTGAAGACGGCGGCCCACAGCCTGGCCGACGGCGTGGCCACCGTGACTCCCCGGATCCAGGACGGACTGGCCCACCTGGCTCCCAAGATCAACGACGTAGTGGAAGGCGCATCGCCCAAGCTGCATGAGGCCCTGGACAAGGCCACGCCAGTTGTCCTGAATGCCCGCGACCGGGTGGTGGTGGATTACCTGCCCAAGCTCTCCGACCAGATTGGCGTGGCCTCCGGAGCTGTCCACCGCACCCTGGAAAACACCCCGGCCCGTGTTGACGCCGTTGCGCAGAAGCTCGGGGACGTGGGAATCATCCACGCCCTCCAGGAGCAGGCACAGGCCACCGGCACGCAGCTGAAGGCGGCCGCAGCAGGAGCCAGCCGCGCAGTGGACGTGAAGCTTGCCCAGCCGGAGAAGCCGAAGAAGCGCGGCTGGCTCGTCTTCGGCGTGGTGGCTGCTGCCGTCGCAGCCGGCGTCGCCGCGTGGAAGGCATCCAAGCCGGTCGAGGACCCCTGGAAGACTCCGTCGCCGGTCACCCCGACCCCGGCACCCGTCCCGGCCACCACCGTCAGCGACGTCAAGGCAACCACTGCCGGCACCGCCGGCAAGGGCACGTCCGAAGCCGCAGCCGGTGCTGCAGCGGACAAGGCCGGTGACGCAGCTGAGACTGTGGCTGATAAGTCAGAGGATGCCGCCGACAAGGCCAAGCATGTTGCCGATGACACCGAAGGCGGCGCCAAGACGGTCGCCGATGAGGGCAAGGGCAACAGCCAGGCCTGATTTCCGCCATACACACAAGGGGGCTCCGTTCCACGGCGGGGCCCCCTTTTGTGACCTTTCCCGTCCGCGGGGGCATCTATCCCGGATGCTAGATTTGAAGTGATGTCAGCCAATCGATCCTCTGGGGATGCCGTGAACGACGCAGCCGTACAGCTCCGCGTGTCAATCGTCATCCCGGCGTACAACGAGGAGAACGTGATCAGGCAGTGCCTGATAGCTGCCATCTACCAGTCTGTTCCCGCCCACGAGATCATCGTGGTGGACAACCTTTCGAAGGACCGGACCGCTGACATTGTCCGCCAGATGCAGCTCGAGTATCCGGAAAGCCCCATCATCCTCCTGAGCCAGGACCGCGAGCAGGGACTCATCCCCACCAGGAACTTCGGGCTGGACAGTGCCACCGGTGACATCCTGGGCCGGATCGACGCCGACTCCATTGTGGAACCCGACTGGGTTGAGCAGGTGCAGAAGGCCTTCGCGGACCAGTCGGTCCAGGCCGCAACCGGCCCCGTGGTCTACTACGACATGCCAATGCGCCGCTTTGGACTCAAGGCGGATGACAAAATGCGCCAGCTCATGCTTAAGCTGGCCAAGCACCAGTACCATTTCCTGTTCGGCTCCAACATGGCCCTGCGGGCCGGCGCCTGGGAGATCATCCGTTCCGAAACCTGCCGGGACGAGAAGGATGAGATGCACGAGGACATCGATTTGTCCCTGCACCTGGCCGACCACGAGCTGCCTGTCCGTTATTGGCCGCAGATGGTGTCCGGAATGTCTGCCCGGAGGCTTGAGGATTCACCCCGGGATTACCGCTACTACGTCACCCGGTTCGACCGGACCTACAAGGCGCACAACGTCAGGAAGATGGCGCTGAAGGCCCCCATGGTGGTGTTCTTCTCGGTGTATTTCCCGGCCAAGCTCCTCAGGGCCATCCACACCGTCAATACGGCCCAGCCGGTCCGGCGCGGCGGCCAGTAGCGCCTAGTCGGTCCCCAGCCCGGCGAGGTATTCCGACGGCGGTTCCTCCTGGGGATCGGTTCTGCGGCCCCTGCGCGTGGCGTTCCCTCGGCCCCGGCCACTCCTTTGGCCCAGCACCACGACGGCGAGTCCCGCCAGGATGAGGCCCAGCCCGGCGTAGGTGCCCGCCGGCAGGGTCTCGTGCAGGAAGACGGCGGCCAGCAGCGCTGCGCCGGGGATTTCCAGCAGGATGATCATGGAGACAATGAGGGGACTCATGGTGGCCAGCAGGTGGTTGAAGGCCGTATGGCCCACCAACTGGGCACAGACGGTGATGGCCGCGATGCCGAGCCACCCGGCCGGCTCGAACCCGGCCAGGGGTTGCCCCCAGAGCAGCGCCATTACTGCCACGAGGACGGCGCACATCCCGTAGCAGAGCGTTGTATAGGTCCCGGTGGTCATACTTTGCCGGGCCTTACCGCCGGCGAGCGTATATAGGCCGGCCAGCGCTCCACCGGCCATGGCCAACAGGTCCCCCGTAACGGCCTGCGGAGAGGAGCCCATATCAAACCCGGTGATGGCAAGGACTCCGCCAAAAGCAATCCCCAGCCCTGCCAGGACCTGCCACCGGTGGCGGATGCCCCGGAAGAGCTGGAAGACGGCAATCCAGGCTGACTGCAGGCACACGAGGGCTGTGGCAGCTGCTACGGACGTGAGCTGAAGGGAGGTGATGAAGCAGGCGAAGTGCAAGGCAAGCGCAATGGCGGCCAGCATGGACCAGCGGAACTCCCGGCCGCTGATCCTGCGGAACTGGCCGGGTTCCCGGACAAGGGTGGGAGTTGCCATGACAACGGCACCGATGGCATTGCGCCAGAAGGCGATGGCAAGCGCGCTGACGCTGGTGGCACCAAGCGTGGCGGCTATCAGCGGTCCGGAGGATGCAACGCCCAGGACCCCCAGGGCCGCGAATAAGAAGTTCAATGCAGCCCCCTGGTGCTGGTTCCTTGCGCAGATGGAAAGCAAAAAGTCCCGGCCGGCGTTTCCGCTGACCGGGACTTTCCTATGGTGGAGGCACGGGGACTCGAACCCCGAACCCCCTGCTTGCAAAGCAGGTGCGCTACCAATTGCGCCATGCCCCCATAAGAAGCAACCCGTCAATCATACCCTAGAACCAGGGAGCCTCTGACCGGCTCCCGGGGTGGGCGGCCGGGCTAGTCCACCGTGTCGGTTGACTTGCTCCAGACCGTTTTCCGGGCTTCGGATTCCTGTGCTTTCCGGTAAACCAGGAAGCCTGCGATTGCGGCTGCCAGTACAAGCAACTTCTTCACATGCTCCCCAATCCGGCAAGGTACCGGACGGATCCGCACCATACCTCCGTTTGAAACCTGCACAGGTTCCGTGGGCGTACCAGGACTTGAACCTGGGACCTCTTCGTTATCAGCGAAGCGCTCTAACCGCCTGAGCTATACGCCCTCAATCCCTCATCGGGCCGAGACATGACTTTACAGCACACCCCGGCCCGATCTCAAATCGGGCCATTCCACCGGCGTGGAGCCGGTGGAATGGTGTCCTAATCGTCGGTGAGGGTCACGCCGATGCCGCCCACCAGGGTGGCGGAAATGTTGTACAGGACAGCGGAAAGCATGGAGAGCGCCGTCAGCAGGACGACGTTGACCACGGCAATGATGGTGGCGAATGATGCCACCTGGCCCAGCGAAGCAACCTTCTTCAGTTCGAAGCCGCCGCTTTCAGCGCCCGCCAGGGTGCCGAGGAGGCTGTCCACCTGGTCAAAGATCCCGGTCAGGTCCAGGACGGTCCACAGGACGATGGCGGCCACCACGGTGACGATGCCCAGTGCCACGGACAGCAGGAACGCCATTTTCAGCACGGACCACGGGTCCACTTTGCTGATCAGCAGCCTGGCCCGGCGGACCTTTGCCTTCGGAGCGGGCTTCACCAGGCCAGGTGTTCCCTGGCCGGAGGCTCCCTGCGCAGGGCGCTGGCCTGTTTGTGCCGGGCGCTGGCCGGGCTGGCCCTGGAAGGGGCGTTGGCCCGGCTGTGCGGGGCGGTCTCCCTGCTGGGGACGCTGGCCCGGGACGGCAGGCCGCTGGCCTGGCGCGCCGGCGGGCGCCGAGGGGCGCTGTTGCGGACGAACGGGGGCGTTCACGCGGGGTGCCGCGGAAGGCCGGTTCCCGTCGGGAACAGTACTGTTCGGCTTGGGAAATGAGTCGGAATTACTCACTCGTTACCTCCGTGTTGTCTTCGTTCGGCTCAGCGTCGCCCGAGGCGTCCTCTGACTCAACGGCCGGTGATTCTTCTGCCATTGCTGGCGCGGCGGATTCCCCAGCGGTTCCGCCATCTTCAGCCAACGTTACGTCATCGCCGGCGGATTCCTCGTCCTCAAGACCGCGTTCGCTGTTGCGTGCCACCTCGATGATCCGGTCGTTCTTGTCCGGTTTGGCGAAGATGACGCCCATGGTGTCCCGGCCCTTTGCGGGAACACCGGCAACCGAGGAACGGACAACCTTGCCGCCCTCCATGACCACCAGGACTTCGTCTTCTTCCTGCACGATAAGTGCGCCCACCAGGTGGCCGCGCTCTTCCTGGTACTTTCCTACCTTAATGCCCAGGCCGCCGCGGCCCTGCAGCCGGTACTCCTCGACGGCCGTCCGCTTGGCGTAGCCGCCTTCGGTCACGATAAACACGAATGAACCGTCGGTGACCACGTCTGCAGCAAGCAGTTCATCATCCTCGCGGAATTTCATGCCGGTAACGCCGGATGTGGCGCGGCCCATGGGGCGCAGGGCGTCATCGGTGGCGGTGAAGCGGATTGACTGGCCCTTGCGGGAGACCAGGAAGAGGTCATCGGTCTCGGACACCAGCTGCGCGGAGACCAGTTCGTCACCGTCCCGCAGGTTGATGGCGATCACGCCGGCCGAACGGTTGGTGTCGTAGTCTTCCAGCCTGGTCTTTTTCACCAGGCCCCTCTTGGTGGCGAGGACCAGGTACGGGGCCTGCTGGTAGTCCTTGAGATCCAGCACCTGGGCGATGTGTTCATCAGGCTGGAAGGCCATCAGGTTGGCCACGTGCTGGCCCTTGGCGTCCCTGCCCGCTTCCATCAGCTCGTAGGCCTTGGCGCGGTAGACCCTGCCCAGGTTGGTGAAGAACAGCAGCCAGTGGTGGGTGGTGGTGACGAAGAAGTGCTCCACCACGTCGTCTCCACGCAGCTGGGCGCCCTTGATGCCCTTGCCGCCGCGCTGCTGCGACCGGTAATTGTCGCTGCGGGTGCGCTTGACGTAGCCGCCGCGGGTGATGGTTACCACCATCTCCTCTTCGGGGATCAGGTCCTCCATGGACATGTCGCCGTCGTAGCCCATGAGGATCCTGGTACGGCGGTCATCGCCATGCTTGTCCACGATCTCGCCGAGTTCGGTGCTGATGATCTCGCGCTGGCGCTGCTCCGAACCCAGGATTTCCTTGTATTCGGTGATCAGGGCTTCAAGTTCTGCGTGCTTTTCCTGGATGCGCTGGCGTTCCAGGGCGGCGAGGCGGCGCAGCTGCATGTCCAGGATGGCCCGCGCCTGCAGCTCATCGATGTCCAGCAGCTCCATCAGTCCGTCCCGGGCGGCCTCGGTGGTGCTGGAGGCGCGGATGAGGGCGATGACCTCATCGAGCATGTCCAGTGCCTTGAGGAGGGCGCGCAGGATGTGGGCTTCTTCCTCCGCCTTGCGCAGCCGGTACCGGGTGCGGCGGGCGATGACGTCCATCTGGTGCGTTACCCAGTGGCGGATGAACGCGTCCAGGCTCAGGGTCCGCGGCACCCCGTCCACGATGGCCAGCATGTTGGCGGAGAAGTTGCTCTGCAGTTCGGTGTGCTTGTAGAGGTTGTTCAGCACCACCTTGGGCACGGCGTCGCGCTTCAGCACGATCACCAGGCGCTGGCCCGTGCGTCCGGATGTTTCATCGCGGAGGTCGGCGATGCCCTGGATCTTGCCGTCCTTGACCAGTTCGGCGATCTTGATGGCCAGGTTGTCAGGGTTGGCCTGGTACGGAAGCTCGGTGACCACCAGGCAGGTCCGGCCCTGCAGTTCCTCCACGGCAACCACCGCGCGCATGGTGACCGATCCACGGCCGGTGCGGTAGGCGTCTTCGATGCCCTTGTGGCCAAGGATGGTGGCTCCCGTGGGGAAGTCCGGGCCCTTGACCCGTACGAGCAATTCCTCGAGGAGTTCCTCGCGCGTGGCACCGGGGTTGGAGAGGTACCACTGCACTCCGTCGGCTACTTCCCGGAGGTTATGCGGCGGGATGTTGGTGGCCATGCCCACGGCGATACCGGAGGAACCGTTCACCAGCAGGTTGGGGAACCTGGCCGGCAGGATGGTGGGTTCCTGGTTCTTGCCGTCGTAGTTGTCCTGGAAATCGACGGTTTCCTCGTCGATGTCCCGGACCATTTCCATGGCAAGCGGTGCCATTTTGGTTTCGGTGTATCGCGGTGCGGCGGCACCGTCGTTGCCGGGCGAGCCGAAGTTACCCTGCCCCAGCGCCAGCGGGTAGCGCATGGTCCAGTCCTGGATGAGGCGTACCAGGGCATCGTAGATCGCGGTGTCACCGTGGGGGTGGTACTGGCCCATGACCTCGCCCACCACGCGGGCACACTTGTTGAAGGACCGGTCGGGACGGTAGCCGCCGTCGAACATCGCGTACAGCACACGCCGGTGCACAGGCTTGAGGCCGTCACGGACGTCGGGGAGGGCGCGGCCCACAATGACGGCCATGGCGTAGTCGAGGTAGGAACGCTGCATTTCCGTCTGCAGGTCCACTTGTTCCACCCGGTCGATCAGCACGTCGCCTTCAAGAACGGTGTCCGGAGTTCCGCCCTCAGGGGCGGAGTTCTCGGGGATTTCGTCGCTCATTAGTTATTTTCCGTTTCAGGTATATGTCTGGTTCCGAATACTTTGGAGCGAGTCCTTAGATGTCCAGGAACCTGACGTCCTTGGCGTTCTGCTGGATGAAGTTGCGTCGGGATTCCACGTCTTCACCCATGAGGACGGAGAAGATTTGGTCGGCGGCCAGGGCGTCGTCCATGGTTACCTGCAGCAGGGTGCGGTGGTCGGGGTCCATGGTGGTGTCCCACAGTTCGGTGTAGTCCATCTCGCCGAGGCCCTTGTAGCGCTGGATGCCGTTGTCCTTGGGAATACGGCGTCCGGCTGCCTGTCCTGCCACGAGTTTGGCGTCGCGTTCCCGGTCGCTGTACACGTAGTCGTGCGGGGCATTGGACCACTTGATCCGGTACAGCGGCGGCTGGGCCAGGTACACGTAGCCGTTCTCGATGAGGGGCCGCATGTACCGGAAAAGCAGGGTCATCAGCAGCGTGGTGATGTGCTGGCCGTCCACGTCGGCATCTGCCATGAGCACAATCTTGTGGTAGCGCAGCTTGGCGAGGTCGAAGTCCTCACCGATGCCGGTGCCGAATGCGGTGATCATGGACTGGACTTCGGCGTTGCCCAGGGCCTTGTCCAGGCGGGCACGCTCCACGTTCAGGATCTTGCCGCGCAGCGGAAGGATGGCCTGGGTCTCGGGGTTGCGGCCGCGCTTGGCGGAACCACCGGCCGAGTCACCCTCCACGATGTAGACCTCGCACTTTTCCGGGTCTTTGGAGGAGCAGTCCGACAGCTTGCCGGGCATGCCAAAAGACTCCAGGGGGCTCTTGCGCCGTGCGTTGTCGCGGGCCTTGCGCGCCGCCATCCTGGCCTGCGCGGCGGAGATCGCCTTGCGGATCACGTCACGGGCGGGGCCGGGGTTGCGCTCGAGCCAGTCGCCCAGGCCGTCGGTGACCACGCGCTGGACGAAGCCTTTGACCTCTGAGTTGCCGAGCTTGGTCTTGGTCTGGCCCTCGAACTGCGGTTCAGCCAACTTGACTGAAATGACGGCAGTGAGGCCTTCACGGATGTCGTCGCCCGTGAGGTTGTCGTCCTTTTCCTTGATAATGCCTTTTTCCCGGGCATAGCGGTTGACCAGGGAGGTCATGGCAGCGCGGAAGCCTTCTTCGTGCGTGCCACCCTCATGGGTGTTGATGGTGTTGGCGTAGGTGTGGACGCTTTCGGAATAGGCGCTGGTCCACTGCATGGCCATTTCCAGGGCGATCTTGCGGTCCTTGTCCTCGGTTTCGAAGGCGATGACGTCCTCATGGACCACTTCCACCTTCTTGCCCGAATTCAGGTGCCGGACGTAGTCCAGGAGGCCTTCGTCGTACTGGTACACCACGGTGCGGTGTTCTGCGCTGACTTCGCCCTCGGTGCTGAGGTCGTCAAGGTCCAGGTCGCCGTCGGCATCGTCCCCGGCCGGCGCGCGCTCATCCGTGAGGGTGATACGCAGGCCCTTGTTCAGGAAAGCCATCTGCTGGAAGCGGGCGCGCAGCGTCTCGAAATCGAACTCGGTGGTCTCGAAGATCTCCGGATCCGGGTAGAACGTCTGGGTGGTTCCGGTAGCGTCCGTCTCTTCGCCCATGACCAGGCTGCCCTGCGGCTTGCCACCATCGGCAAAGGACATCCGCCATACGTGTCCCTGGCGGCGCACTTCGGTATCCACGCGGCTGGACAGGGCGTTGACCACAGAGATGCCCACGCCGTGCAGGCCGCCGGAGACAGCGTATCCACCCCCACCAAATTTTCCGCCGGCGTGCAGGATGGTCATGACCACCTCGACGGTGGGCTTGTGTTCCGTGGGGTGCATATCCACCGGGATACCGCGGCCGTCATCGACTACCTTGACGCCGCCGTCGGCCTGCAGGACGATCTCGATGTGGCTGCAGTATCCGGCCAGTGCCTCGTCCACGGAGTTGTCCACCACCTCGTACACCAGGTGATGGAGGCCACGGGGTCCGGTGGATCCGATGTACATGCCCGGACGTTTGCGGACAGCTTCGAGGCCCTCGAGGACAGTGATGTCGCTGGCGCCGTATTCCCTCGGCGTTGTGGCCGCAGCCGGGGTGTCAGGGGTGCGGCCATCCTCGACTGCTGTATCTGCTGCCAGAATATCTGTATTGTCGTTAGCCACAGGCGCTGCGACTCCTCTGTTCTCGATGATGGCCGGCCGGTGCCTCTCCCAGGGAAAGCCACCCGCCAACAGGCACAAACCTATGGCGCCGGTGACCTGCTGACAGTGGTGCTCCGTTCCCCGGACGCGGAGAGCGCGCGGAGAACGGACTGAAGTCAACGTTTCATCCGCGCCCAGTTATCTGCACCAATTCTACCGTGAACCGGCTCATATCCCCGCATTCCAGGGCCTTCAGCCCAGGTGAACATGGCTGTGCGAGGCTCTTGGCCGCGCCTAGGGCGGCCCAGCGGTACGCCCTCCGGGTGCCTATACACGCAATGGTCCTTACAGCGCCCTACACGCCCTTGCGCGCAGTTTCAAGAGTTGCCGCCCCGGTTATCCGTAAGTGTCCCGCGGACCACGGCCCTGGACACTGCGTCCACCCTTACGCCAGCTTGGTGCCGACGGTCCGAGGACCTGGATTTTGGTAACCACCCCTTCGCCCAGTTCCCGGCGGAACTTATCAAGCAGGCTGGTGCTGAGGAGCCGAAGCTGGGTGGCCCACGCCGTGGAATCACACCGCACGTGGAGGGTGGTGTCGGTAAAACTCTCCGGAGTGCAGTGGGAGGAGATTTCCGGTCCCACCAGGGTTGCCCACTCTGCCATGACCGAACCAACGGCCACAGGTGACGTCCAGCCGCGCTCCGCCACCAGCCGGCCAACCACCTTTCCCAGGCCCAGGGGATCCCGCCCGGTGGCGTGGAACTGGCTGAAGCCGCGGGTGTCCCGGATACTGCCCTTGGTTTTCGGTGCGCCAGGCCGCGCCACTTTCCGGCGGACTTCACCGCGTGCGGCCGCGGCTTCACGCATCCGGTTCAGTGCAGCCTGCGGGGCATCGATGTCGTCAGGCTCCCGGCCGGGCTGCAGCCCGCCGCCCTGCTCACTGTTCATCGATACCTCCCGGGACTACCTTCACCCGCCGTCCGGACAGCTCTCCCGGAATATCGGCGTCGACGGCGGCGGTCACCAGGACCTGTTCCGCGCCGGAGACTATTGCGGCCAGTTTACGCCTGCGCTGGACGTCGAGTTCGGCAAAGACGTCGTCAAGGATGAGGATGGGAGCGGAACCGCCCGTGCGGGCATCGTCCAGCATGACGTAGTACGAGGCCAGGCGCAGGGACAGGCACATGGACCAGGTTTCACCATGCGAGGCATACCCCTTGGCGGGGGCTTGCCCGAGCATCAGTTCCAAATCGTCACGGTGCGGGCCGACCAGGGAGATGCCGCGTTCCAGTTCCTTCTTGCGGGATTCCGCGAATGCCTGGATGTAGCGTTCCGTGAGTTGGTCCACGGAGAGAAGGCGGAGATCGTCGGGGCCGTCTGAAGAACCTCCCGGCTTGGCGCGCGGGGAACTTCCGGCAGGAACGCCGTCGTCGTCCATCTGGTTCTGCAGCGTTGACCGGTAGGTGGCGTCCGCCGGCTTGGACGCATCCGTAAGTTCGGCGTAGGCACGGGCGAGGTGTGGGCGCAGCCTTTCCACCAGCTCCAGCCGCGCGTGCAGCAATTCCGCTCCGGCCCTGGCCATGTGCTGGTCCCACACCTCGAGCGTGGATTCATGCGCGGAGGTGAACCTTCCGGCCCGCGCGGACTTGAGCAGGGCGTTGCGCTGCTTCAGCACCCGGTCGTAGTCACTGCGGGTGGCCGCGTGGTGCGGGATGAGGCTCGCCAGCAGCTCGTCCAGGAAGCGGCGGCGGTTGGACGGATCTCCCTTGACCAACGCTAAATCTTCCGGAGCGAAGAGTACCGTCTGGCAGATGCCCACCAGGTCACGGGCACGCACCGGATTACTGCGGTTGATACGCCCGCGGTTCGCCCGGCTGCCGTTGATTTCCAGTTCAAGGACCGTCGTCTGCGTGCCGCGGACCAGGCGCGCGCGGACCAGCGCGCGTTCCGTGCCGAACCTCAGCAGGGGCGCATCGGAACTGACCCGGTGCGAACTGAGCGTGGCCAGGTAGCCGATGGCCTCCATCAGGTTGGTCTTGCCAATGCCGTTGTATCCCACCAGCACGGTGACGCCGGGTTCCAGGGCGAGATCCACCTGGGCGTAACTGCGGAAGTCGGTCAGTGAAAGGTGTTCCAGATACACGCGGTTTTCGGCAATTCTGGGAACTCTGATGGTTCCCGGTGGGTGCTACTTGGCGGGACGGGTAGCGTGGCCACCGAACTGGTGGCGCAGCGCGGAAACCATCTTCATGGCTGGCGAGGTGTCCTCCCGGGAGGCAAACCGGGCGAACAATGCGGCTGTAATAGCCGGAGCGGGAACTGCGTTGGCGATGGCTTCCTCAACGGTCCAACGGCCTTCACCGGAGTCTTCCACGTAGTCGTCAATCGAGGCCAGGCCGGGGTCCTCGTCAAGTGCCTTGACCATGAGGTCCAGGAGCCATGACCGGACGACGGTGCCTTTTTGCCATGCCCGGAACGTGCCGGGAAGGTCGGTGACGATGTCCTTGGCTGCAAGCAGTTCGTAGCCTTCGGCGTACGCCTGCATCAGGCCGTACTCGATCCCGTTGTGGACCATCTTGGCGTAATGGCCGGCACCAATGCCGCCGACGTGGACAAAGCTGTCCGCCCGCTCACCTTCGGGGCGCAATGCGTCGAAGACCGGCAGGGCACGTTCGATGTCTGCGGCGTCCCCGCCGGCCATCAGTCCGTACCCGTTCTGCAAGCCCCAGACTCCGCCCGAGACACCGCAGTCAGCGAAACGAATGTCTTTGGCGGCAAGGAGCTCGCCATGCTTTTGGTCCTCGGTGAACCTGGAGTTACCTCCGTCGATAACCAGGTCGCCCGGTTCCAGCTTTTCACTGAGCTCGGTGATAACGGCGTCCGTGATGGGCCCCGAAGGCACCATCACCCAGATGATCCTTGGCGCCGGAACGGTGGCGATCAGCTCCTCGACGCTGGCGGCATCGGTTACGTCCGGGTTGCGGTCGTAACCGGTGACTTCCACGCCTCCCTTGCGCAGGCGCTCACGCATGTTGAATCCCATTTTGCCGAGGCCTATCAATCCAATATGCATGGTGGATCTCATTTCTGCGCTGGTGTGTGGCGGCGGTGGGGGCGGGCCTGAGCTGGGGAAGGCTGGGAGCCGATGGGTGGGGACTAGTTGGGAAGCCGGACCGGCATGACCAGGTAGCGGTAGTCGTCCTGGTCTTCGCCGTCAGCGTCTGCCTGTGCCGTGATCATGGCAGGCTTGGGCGCCGTGGTGAAGGAGAACCGGACGAACTTGGTTTCGATCACGCTGAGCCCCTCGATCAGGTAATGCGGGTTGAAGGCAACCGTGATGTCCTCGCCGGACAACTGCGCCTCCAGCTCTTCCGATGCCTGGGCGTCTTCTCCCGTCCCGGCATCAAGGTTCAGCAGGCCGTCGGTGAAGGCAAGGCGGACCGGGGTGTTGCGCTCGGCCACCAGGGATACACGGCGGACGGCCTCAACGAGTTCCTGGGTCTGCACCGTGGCGTGGATCGGGGTGGACTCAGGGAACAGCGACCGGATCTTGGGGTAGTCGCCATCCACCAGCAATGAAGTGGTGGTTCGGCCGCCGCTCTCGAAACCGATCAGGCGGCTGTCGTCGTCGGACAGGGCGAGGTTGATGTCGCCGCTGTTACCAAGCGTTTTGGCTACTTCGTTGAGGGTTTTGGCCTTGACCAGGGCGCTGGTGGAGATCCCGGGAGTAACGGGCTTCCACGGTACTTCGCGCATTGCGAGCCGGTAGCGGTCGGTGGCCAGGAGCGTGATCAGGTCGTCTTCGATCTCCATCCGTACGCCGGTGAGGATGGGGAGGGTGTCGTCCTTGCTCGCCGCGATGATCACCTGGGAGACAGCCTGGGCAAAGGCATCACCCGGGACGGTTCCGCTGATGGCCGGCAGGGACGGAAGTGGCGGGTATTCAGCTTCCGGCATGGTGGCCAGGTGAAAGCTGCTCCGGCGGCAGGTGAGGGTGACTTTGTTGCCGTCGGTCTCCACGTCCACCGGGGCCGACGGCAGGCTGCGGCAGATATCAGCCAGGAGGCGTCCGGATACCAGGATGGTGCCTTCATCCCTGATGTCGGCTGTGATCTCAAGGCGCGCCGAGGTTTCGTAGTCAAAGCTGGAAAGGCTGACGGTTCCGGCTTCAGCCTTCAGCAGGAGGCCGGACAGGACAGGCACAGGAGGCCGCGGAGACAACGACCGGGCTGTCCAGGTGACGGCTTCTGCCAGGACGTCCCGATCGACTCTGAACTTCACGGAAGGGTGCCGCCTTTCATTGCTGCTGCCATGTAAACCCGGGAATCTCGCAGGAAACTCCGGAAGAAGTTGGGCGCCACCCGGCTGGTGCATGGTCCGCGGAGACAGAAACCACACGAAAACCCAGGGATGGGAGCGCTGCTGACAGCTTAGCCGGAAGATCGGGGATTAACCCATCCCCCGCAAGACCGGACCGGCCCTTCAGGGGCCGGCAGGCCCCCTCGGCGGACCAGCGGAAGGTTCTTGTTGTTTGAGGGATTTCAATTTTTTGGGATTAGTAGTGTTAATAACTGCTGTGGAAACTGTGGATAACCCGGTCCTGCCGCATGGTTCCGCGCTTAAGCCCTGTTCACCGACTGTGCGTTAAGTGGGTTTTAAACAGGGTGTGGATGGGGACAACGCAAACGGCCATTTTTGACGATCCACAGACGGCTTAAGGGTTTTAAGCCCATTAACCGCGCTTGTCCCCTTAAGTATCCACAGGCTTATCCACATGGCCCTGTTAATAAGGTATAGAGTGCCGGACGCGGTGTGGATTCAGGAGTCGCGTTGCTGCTGCTTGATCCGGTTGGTCAGCTCGGTCACCTGGTTGTAGATCACACGGCGCTCGGCCATGAGTTCGCGGATCTTCCGGTCTGCGTGGATGACGGTTGTGTGGTCGCGGCCGCCAAGTTCCTGTCCGATCTTGGGAAGTGACATGTCCGTCAGCTCCCGGCACAGGTACATGGCGATCTGGCGTGCAGTCACCAGGGTCCTGGTGCGGGACTTGCTGCAGAGCTCTTCCATGCTGAGCTTGAAGTAGTCAGCCGTCTGCTGGAGGATCTGGGCGGACGTGATCTCCTGTGCGCCGTCGTCCGTGATCAGGTCCTTCAGGACCATCTCGGCAAGGGCCACGTCCACGGGCTGCCGGTTCAGGCTGGCGAACGCGGTCACCCGGATCAGGGCGCCCTCAAGTTCTCGGATGTTGCTGGAGATCTTCGAGGCGATGTACTCCAAGGCATCGTCCGGGGCGGACAGTCCCTCGCTCAGCGCCTTCTTACGGAGGATGGCGATACGCGTCTCCAGTTCCGGCGGCTGGATGTCCGTCAGCAGGCCCCACTCGAAGCGGGACTTCATCCGGTCCTCGAACCCGGCCAACAGCTTGGGCGGCTGGTCAGAGGTGATGACCACCTGCTTGTTGTTGTTGTGCAGGGCGTTGAAGGTGTGGAAGAACTCCTCCAGCGTCCGGTCCTTGCCGGCCAGGAACTGGATGTCATCAATCAGCAGGACGTCGACGTTGCGGTACGTCGTCTTGAAGCTGGTGCCCTCGTCATCGCGGATCGAGTTGATGAAGTCGTTGGTGAATTCTTCCGAATTTACGTAGCGGACCCGGATCCCGCTGTAGAGGCGCCGGGCATAATGGCCGATCGCGTGCAGGAGGTGGGTCTTGCCCAGGCCCGAATCACCGTAGATGAAGAGCGGGTTGTAGGCCTTGGCGGGCGCTTCGGCAACAGCGACGGCGGCGGCGTGGGCGAACCGGTTCGAGGAACCAATCACGAAGGTGTCAAAGACGTACTTGGGGTTCAGCCGGCCGAACTCGTGCGACGTGCTGGGGAGCATAGGCTGCGGCTTCTGCTCGATGACCTGGTCCGGCGCGAAAGCAGGTTCGACGGCGGGCTCGGGCTCCTCGTGGATGGGCACCAGATCGGTGTCCACGTCGATGGCGCAGCGGATGTCTTCGGAAAAAACGTTATGGAGCGCATCGTCAAGGGCTTCCTTGACCTGGGTCTGAAGCACTTCGCGGGTTAGTTCGTTGGGGACGGCCACCAGGAGCGTGGAACCGATCAGGCCCTGCGCCTGGGCAAGGATGACAAAGCCACGCTGGCGCGGTGATACCCGGTGGTCCTGTTCCAGCAGGCTGACAACCCTTCTCCAGGAACTTCCGACAGTATTGGCGTGGTTGGCTTCGTCTACTGTCATCAATCGGTTCCCTCAAAACTTGCTATGCCTGCATTGCCTGCAGCCCCAAGTCCGGAACCAGGGTGCTGGCCCAGCTTCATCCACAGGGTTATGCACAGTCCGTGGATAATCGGCTACTGGGACACTCTAGGTGATGAAAAGCCTAGAAGATAGCTGGCTATCTGGCTGTGGATAATTACACGGTTGTGGTTCCGGAAGTGCCTCTGTGAGCCACTTCATCCACAGGCTGTTGGGGATACTTAGCAACAGCTGGGGACGGCCGTACGGGACCGCTCCGGTTTGACTCGGGCCTGCAAATTGCCCTAACGTTGTGAAGTCCTTTGTGTCCGCTTTTTGGGCCCCATCTGAACATCCAGGCGCAGTGCGCCTGGGCAGTCGGGGGAAGCGTGCATATACAAAACTTAGCGTCGGCCAGTTCTTCCCCTTACTGATCGGGTGGGCGCACCTTTGATCCACTGGAGTAACTAACGTGAGCAAGCGGACTTTTCAGCCGAATAACCGCCGTCGAGCCAAGAAGCACGGCTTCCGCCTTCGTATGCGTACCCGTGCCGGCCGTGCCATCCTGGCAGCCCGTCGTGGCAAGGGCCGCACCGAACTGTCGGCCTAAATAACTGGCTTGTCGGTAGACATTCCCTTGCGAGTTTAAGGTGCTGGCCGCCCGCAACCGCTTGAGGACCCCAACCGATTTTTCAACAACTGTACGTTCCGGTGTCCGCAATGGACGCCGGAACGTAGTGTTATATGCGGCAGCTATTGCTGCTGACGAACCCAGCCGGATCGGGTTCATTGTTTCCAAGAGTGTAGGGAACGCTGTGGTCAGAAACCTCGTTAAGAGGAGACTGAGAGAAGCGGGTGCTGCGTCGTTGCGCGAGCACGGTACAGGACTCGCCATCGTCGTGCGGGCGCTTCCTGCGTCCGCCTCGGCCAGCTGGGACCAGCTGCTGTCGGACTACAACGCTGCACTGGAATCTACGCTGAACCGGCTGGCCGGCCGTCCTTCGCGGGCTGCCGCCAGGGGTTCAGCCGGTACAACACAGGAGGGGACACCGCGTGCCTAACGCCACCGCCGTCGTCGCCCGTCTCCGCACCGTGATCGCCGTCGCCGGCAGGTTCCTCTGGAACCTGCCCCGGAACATCCTCATTCTTTTGCTGATGGCCTACCGCAAGGTGGTTTCTCCCTTGTACGGCCCGGTCTGCCGGTTCTTCCCGTCATGTTCCGCCTATGCCCTGGAAGCGGTCACCGTCCACGGTGCCGTCAAGGGAAGCTGGCTCGCAGCGCGGCGCCTTGGCCACTGCCACCCATGGAATGCCGGCGGAGTGGACCATGTCCCCGCCGGCGGCCGGGAATGGCCCGCGGGCCAGACCCCCACAATTGTTGTGCTGAACAATCCGGACAGGTACCTGGTTGCTCGGACTGATGAAGAAGGCCGCAGTGCGGCCTGACGAATAGGGATAAGTATGGACATCTTTGGAGCAATAATCGGCCCGTTCAAGTGGCTGGTTTCGTTCATCATGGTGGCGTTCCACGACGGGCTGAGCAGCATCGGCATGCCCGCCGCGAACGGCTGGACCTGGACGTTGGCCATCATCGGGCTGGTGCTGGTGATCCGTGCCGCGCTGATCCCGGTATTCGTCAAGCAGATCAAGGCCCAGCGCGGCATGCAGTTGCTGCAGCCGGACCTGAAGAAGCTGCAGGAGAAGTACAAGGGAAAAACCGACCAGCTGTCCCGCCAGGCCATGGCCCAGGAACAGATGGCCATGTACAAGAAGCATGGGACCAACCCCTTCTCGGCGTGCCTTCCCATGCTGATCCAGATGCCGTTCTTCTTCGCCCTGTTCCAGGTGCTCTCCGGCATTTCGCAGGCCAAGGACCAGGGAGCCGGCATCGGTGCGATGAGCCACGAACAGGTGGTGGAGTTCGATGCCTCCAGCATTTTCGGTGCGCCGCTGTCCGCCGCCCTGCTGCACGGCGGTGCCGGGAACACAGCCGTGGTGGTGCTCTCGATCGTGATGATCCTGGCCATGACGGCTTCGCAGTTCATCACGCAGAAGCAGATCATGGCCAAGAACATGTCCGAAGAAGCCATGGCCAGCCCGTTCATGCGGCAGCAGAAGATGATGCTCTACATCCTGCCTATCGTCTTCGGCGTGGGTGGCATCAACTTCCCCATCGGCGTCCTGATTTACTGGACCACCACCAACCTCTGGACCATGGGCCAGCAGTTCTTCGTTATCCGCCGGATGCCGACGCCGGGTTCCCCCGCAGCGAAGGCCCTCGCCGAGCGGCGTGCCGCCAAGGGCCTGCCGGCTCTGTCCGTTCTGAGCGGGAAGCGGGATGAGGCAGCCGACGACGCCGCAGCCGCCGCAGTTGAGATCAAGGGACAGCGTGTCCAGCCCCAGCGCAAGAACAGGAAGAAGAAGTAATGTCAGCCGAGAGCACCGAGCACGCCCTTTCTGAAGAGATCGAAGATCAGGACGAGTCCGTGGGCCAGGATGATTCCACCGCCAAGGGTTCCGCCGCCAGCCGCCTCGAGGAAGAGGGGGACGTCGCCGCCGACTACCTGGAGGAACTGCTGGATATCGCCGACATCGACGGCGACATCGACATCGAGGTCCGCAATGGACGGACCTACATCTCCATCGTTGCCGAAGAGGAGACCGAAGGGCTCGAAAGCCTGGTCGGCGAAGACGGTGAAGTCCTGGAAGCCCTGCAGGAACTCACCCGCCTGGCAGTGTTGTCTGCAACAGAGAACCGTTCACGGCTCGTGCTGGACATCAACGGCTACCGGCAGGAACGCACCGGGCACCTGCAGAAGATCGCCGAGGACGCAGCAGCTTCCGTAAAGGAATCCGGCAAGTCGGTGGCCCTGGAGCCAATGAGCGCCTACGAACGGAAGATCGTGCACGACGCCGTGGCTGACCTCGGCCTGGTCAGCGAGTCCGAGGGCGAGGGCGCCGGACGCCACATCGTCGTTTCCGCAGACTAGTGAATGCCGGACCAATAGTCATGGTTGACATCACGGCGGCAGAGCTGCGCGCTGCTGAGAAGATCTTTGGCGATCGCCTGGAGCTGGCAAAGCGGTACGTGGAGCACCTGGCCACGTCCGGTACCGAGCGGGGCCTCATCGGACCACGCGAGGTGCCCAGGCTGTGGAGCCGCCACGTGCTCAACTGCGCAGTCATCGAAAGTGAGATTGCGCGCGGAAGCCATGTGGCCGACGTCGGGAGCGGCGCCGGCCTGCCGGGCCTTTGCCTTGCCATTGCGCGTCCCGATCTTGAGCTCACCCTTATCGAACCGCTGGAGCGCAGGGTTATCTGGCTTCAGGAAGTTGTCGATGACCTCGGCCTGGGCAATGTCACGGTGATGCGCACCCGTGCCGAACTCGCTGTTGGGCATGTGGAGGCTGACGTTGTGACTGCGCGCGCCGTATCTGCGTTGACCAACCTCGCCGGCCTGACCATCCCACTGCTGGGAGGGCACGGCGAAGTGGTAGCCATCAAGGGCCGCAGCGCGGGCGAGGAAATCGAGAAGGCGGCCAAGACCATCCGTAAGCTGGGTGGCGTTGAGACGTCAGTACTGACCGTAGGTGACAACCTCCTGGAGGAGCCGACGACGGTTGTGCGCATCGTGGTGAACAAGTCCCAAAAGAAGTCCTAATGCGGGCCCGCTGACGGCTGTCAGCAGGCCGGAGCAGTTAGGCTAGACAACGGCAGCAAAATTGGCTGAACGAGAGTGAGTGTGCCCCAGTGACCAGTAGTGAAGCCTCCGCACAACGGATCCCACCGTTTGTGTCCTTGGGGTCGGCACGTTCTGTCGCTGGGTCAGGGCTTGCGGGCATCGCAATGGCTCCCGGCCGTGGTGGTAATCATCCAAAGCCGGTTGTTTCGTCCGCTTCCAGCAGTGCAGTTTCACGTGAAACAACCTCTGCCGGTCGTTCCAACGTTATTGATGCCATTGATGACTCGAGTCCCATCGCACGCGAACTTGCCCATGAAACCAAACGGCGTGAGCGTTTGGTGGGCCGGAAGCTCCCCCGCCCGGAAAAGACGCGGATCTTTACCGTCTCCAACCAGAAGGGCGGAGTAGGCAAGACCACCACGACGGTGAACATCGCCGCTGCCCTTGCTGCTGCCGGGCTGAATGTCCTGGTGATCGATATTGATCCGCAGGGCAATGCTTCCACCGCGTTGGGCATCGAGCACCACGCCGATGTGGACAGCATCTACGACGTGCTGATCAACGACGTCCCGCTGGCTGATGTGGTGGCCCCCTGCCCGGACATCGGAAAGCTCATCTGCGCACCCGCCACGATCCACCTTGCCGGCGCCGAAATTGAACTCGTATCCCTTGTAGCGCGTGAACAGCGCCTGCGCCGCGCCATCGACGTCTATGCCAAGGCACGCGAGAAAAACGGCGAAGAACGGCTGGACTACGTTTTCATTGACTGCCCGCCGAGCCTGGGCCTGCTGACGGTCAATGCCTTCTGTGCAGCCAATGAGGTCCTGATTCCCATTCAGTGCGAGTACTACGCCCTGGAAGGCCTCAGCCAACTCCTCAAGAACATTGAGATGATCCAGAAGCACCTCAATGCCGATCTTGTTGTCTCGACCATCCTGCTCACCATGTATGACGGCCGCACCAACCTGGCCGCCCAGGTAGCCGCGGAGGTGCGCCAGCACTTCCCCGACCAGGTCCTCTCGGCCGTCGTTCCCCGCTCCGTGCGAATTTCTGAGGCACCCAGCTACCAGCAGACGGTCATGACGTACGACCCTTCCTCAAGTGGTGCGCTGTCCTACCTGGAAGCCGCCGCGGAAATCGCCGAACGCTAGAATCTTCAATACCGCAACGCACGGAGCCAGGCTCGTCCCGGCTCTATCACTGGAGGGATTTACCCATGAGCGAGAAGCGACGGGGCCTAGGCCGCGGTCTTGGCGCGCTGATTCCTAGTTCCGCCGCAGCCAATGGGTCTTCCGGTAACGGCGGGGCGGTATCCCGGCCGGTGGATCTCTTCTTCCCCGAGGGCCGAAAAAAGACCGAACCCCAGGACCAGCCCGCAGCGCGTGCTGAAGCCAAGGCGGACAAGGATACGGCACCGAATGCCGCTGCTCGCCGGTCGCCGGTTAAACCAGCGGACGCAAAGTCCCCTGCCGGTAAGGGTGGTGCTGGGGAAACCAATGCTGATGCCAGTACCGATACGTCGGCTGCGAAAAAGGAGCCGGCCAGGAAGGCTCCCCGTGGGGGGTCCAAGTCGGCTGCAGACGCTGCCGTCCCTTCGGCTGGAACGCCTGCCGGGCCTGCCCCGGAGGATGAAGATGCTGCTGTAACGGTTTCTGCCGCTACACCCAATGCCGTGGACACCGGAGCGGACTCGGGGGTTGAACTCGTTGAGGTTCCCGGCGCCCGCTTCGCGGAAATTTCCGTTGCTGACATTCACCCCAACCGGAAGCAGCCACGCAGCGTCTTCGATGAAGATGACATGGCCGAGCTTGTGCACTCAGTACGCGAGATTGGCGTCCTCCAGCCTATCGTGGTTCGCACATCAACCGAAGATGGTAGCGAACCTTACGAACTGGTCATGGGTGAACGCCGCTGGCGCGCAGTGCAGGCGGCAGGCCTCGATACCATCCCAGCGATCATCCGGGACACGACAGATGACGACCTCCTGCGTGACGCACTGCTGGAGAACCTCCACCGCAGCCAGCTGAACCCCCTGGAAGAGGCGGCGGCGTACCAGCAGCTCCTGGAGGACTTTGGTACCACCCACGAGCAGCTTGCAGACCGCATTGGGCGTTCCCGGCCGCAGGTGTCCAACACCCTGCGGCTCCTGAAGCTTCCGCCGCTGGTGCAGCGCCGCGTCGCTGCCGGTGTACTGTCAGCGGGCCATGCCAGGGCGCTGCTTTCCCTGCCTGACGCGGCGGCAATGGAACGGCTTGCCCAAAAGATCGTTGCCGAAGGCATGTCTGTCCGGGCGACGGAAGAAGCAGTCACCCTGTACCAGGATCCTGCAAAGCCGGCCAAGAACAACATCCCCCGCCCCGGCGCCAGGCACGAGCGCCTCGACTATCTCGCTTCCTCGCTCTCCGACCGTCTGGACACCAACGTCAAGATCTCATTGGGAGTCCGCAAGGGCAAGGTCAGCATTGAGTTTGCAAGCGTTGAAGATTTGAACCGCATTATGGACGTTTTAGCTCCTGGCTCAAATAACTAACTGGCTCAAATAACTGCCTACATGAAAGGGCCCGGTTCCTTGAGAATCGGGCCTTTTCTTGTCCACTGGGCGCTTCTACCGCCCGGGTGTCCTGAAGCAACTTAATTTTCGTATGTCCGTTGGCGTAAAAAAGGAACACTGGGCCCATAGCCTGACACCGTCCGGGTAGTGAAGCGGAAGAACGCGCCAACTAATAGCGGACAACGTTTCCGTGTCATTCCGGCACTTCCCAATTACGATGCAATGGCAGATTAGCAGCTTTGAGTAAGTATCTTCCGATTTGAGATGCTCATGCGAATTCAGTAAGTCCGGCCAACTGCGTTGTCTCTTAGGTCAGAACCTCCATGGAGCGTCCGATAGTTTCACGTGAAACAGGCGCCTGGTCCTCCTCACAAGTCGTTCGGCCAGGGATTGTCATGGCATTTTCTATTAGCATCTGTAGGTACGACGCACAGGTTGTTGGATGACTCTTCAGCGCCGCGCGAAGGCGACCGACTTTTCGCTCAAACACCTCAGCAGACTTGTCAGTGAGGGACGTGGGGTCCGGTGGACCGTCGTACCCGTATCAGTACTTCAATCTCTCTACAGTACTGACGAATCCCGTGCCACTGACGTCAGGGCACTGGGGGGCGGCCGGCATAACGGGCGACCAAGGAACGCAGACGTAGTAGATGGGTTCGAATGCGCTAATCTCCATGAAGCGATGACTGGTAGAGACTCTGCGGTAGTGGTCAGCCGAGGTGTGTCCAGTTCACTGATGAGAACAAGGGACCTGACTGGCAAACTGCTGAGAGATACCTAGAGGTCTCCTGTTCACTGCGTTGTCCCGACATCGTCGCGCGCGTCAGCTCCAATTCCCCGAAGGGTCACATCTGGGCTGTTGCACCACGACAAGAGTCATCCCCCGCAGAAATCGCATCACAGGCGGCTCAAGGCGGCGCAGCGGATAGTCCTTTGGTGCGCCGACATTGGATCTTATCGACTCCATCTCGAGTAGGTTGGCTGGCTCGCACTGGTTCTACCTACGCCCGGTGAAAGCCGCCTGCTTGGATGTTTCACGTGAAACGCGTGTTCAAGTAGGGCTCCGTACTGCCAGGACAGGTGTTTCACGTGAAACAGCTGAGCCCGACCGATGCTGACGTGGATCTGCGTCATGGCGAGCGAGCAGATCTCCCTCTAGGACATGTGCCAAGTGCACCCTGTGTGGCATTCTGGTCCTTCGATTGGCCGGACGTGTCCACCGCATCGATGCTAACTCAAAGGCCATAGCTGTGGCGAGAGCGGCTATGAGTATTAGCGCAGTGGGGTTGTACTGTTTCACGTGAAACGCCCGCAGCTGCGCCGTGTATCGGGCTAGCGCAAACTGGGCCAGCAAGACGTGTCGTTTCGGTCTGCTGTGCGCGTTCGAGGCCTCGGCCGAGGAGAGGGCCCAGCGGATCAAAATCACCGTCGAGCCAAACGGATGATCGTCTTAGATGGGGCGGCTTGCGTGAGGAACCGAAGTCGACCGGGCGGCGCTCAGCTAACGAGGACCGGCTAATGATCCTATATCCAGGTCTCAACATGGGGCGTCACCGACGTTCAACTGCACGCTGCAATGCCCTGGTTCTGGACAAGATCAGTGGGAGGGTGTGATCTGGTAATCCCGCAGGGAGAAGGTCGATGTGGTTAGGAGTGCTCAATGGGGCGGATTGAGTGTCCTTGACAGGATTGCCGGTGACCGCGCATGGAATCGGGATGGGCGTACTGTCCAGTGCCCCACATGGCGCAAAGCAACTGAGCCTTCTGACACAGTGCGTCGGGTGAGGCGCGCTAGCGCGAGATCTGGAGATAGATGCTGATAATGCGACGCAGTGTGGCCGAGGATGGCTGAGGCTGACGGTATCGACTCCGGACCCGTCTTGCCTGTCGCGTCGGACATACCTCGGCAGTACTACCGGCGCCGCTGCCTCCTCCCCGGACCCGGGTTTTCCCTAGTAGTCGGCACATCCTAACCGGTGGATATCGCTGTGGATAACTTTGTGGATATAGACGTTCAACCAGAGGAGTCGCCACGCGCCTCCTATCCCCTAATGGGGACCATCCTGCCCGACGTGACCGGAACTACTGAAGGGGAAACCTTCGAGCTGCTGCCGATGTTTCACGTGGAACCAAGCGCAGCAATGCATGCACGACGAAATCACCGGCGTCGTCACCCAATGGAGGTTAATTAACCTCAGCAGACCGTAAGGCAGGCGGCGCAAAGCTGCAGTTGAGCACCCTGCCTTGGTCGGGGCGGGGCCGTACGCTGCGGGGACGGTGCACATGGTCAGGGGTTGCTTCCGGCATCCGAACGCAGCCAGTCCGGCAATTACCTGTGGATAAGCCTGTTGATTTCCATCGAGGCGACTGGGGATAACGCTGTGGATAACTCCACCCCGGCTCTGGAGGCCCGTGCTTCCTTCATGGCGCAGGTTTCACGTCTCGCCCGTCTCAGGAGCCGCACGGACTCGCTTATGGGCAGCCGCGAAAGGGCTGCCTAAGAGGCTCGCCTCTGCCGCGGTGCCATCCAGGACACAAACCTTGTCTTGTCCCATTGAAACAGTAGTCCTAAGCCCGCGTGGTGAAGGTGATGCTCAAGCACGAAGATCGACCTTGCTGCCCCATCTACTGGCGACACGGCTTGGGCAAGGAGCCAGGGCGGATCTGTGGTTTTGGGTCCTCCTAAAGCGGGAACTCACGGGAGACACGACGGCGGCTGGCGTATTCCCTTCAGGGACATCCTTGGTGCCCTGTCAGTCGCAACGATGATCCGGAGCATAGGCATCAATCAATCCCCCGATATTTGGGCGATCCCCGAATGAGCCTAAGCCGCTGCTCTATCCGTTTCACGTGAAACGAATGCTAGTCTGTCCGATGTTTCACGTGAAACAATTGCAGGTCTTCGGAAGATCCACTTCGATATCGTCGAAAAAGCCTCACCGTCGGGCAATAGTTGAGAAGGGACTGTGATGCGACTGAAGTCCTGTACGTCGGCCGCGCGGAGAATTCTTAGGCTCAACCCGCAGCGCAAAGCGCTGAGCATCGGTCGAGGATCGAGAGCCAGATCTGTGTCCAGAGCAGGGCAAGCCAACATCCTGGTTCATAGCGCTTCTGAGCAGGGAATGTATGGGTTGACTGAGCTGTACAAATCCTTTCGACGGCACCGGCCGGGAGCGGGAAACTTAGTCGCTTGGATGGCAGATGTAGGCCACTTGGGGCGCTCTAGTGGGTGCCACTGGCGCCGGCTGACCCTGCTGATGAGCTGGGGTCGCATTTAGGCAGTCGGACGTTCCGTGCCGTGGTTGGGCCGCTGCTTTGCTTGTGGCAAATCTAAACGGGGCCCAGGGTATGCGTGGAGCGCGGCTCCATTAGTGCACACGTCTGCTGACGGACTTTGCGGGCGTAGTGCAGCAGGATCACCGGCAAAATTACAGCTCGGCGCAGCGTGCGTAATGGGCGGGGAGTACCGGCACAGCGATTGCGGGAAACAGCAGACAGTTTTGTTGTATTCATAGAGAATTTTTGACTTCCTGGTCATTTCTTTCGTCCGCGAAGATTCACGAGATTCGAAGGCTGGCAGTTCCGATTCATAAGTCGGTTGCCGCTAGCTGTGGAAGTCCGAGTGCCATCTTTCTTGAACAGATGTTTCACGTGAAACGCCAGCGCTTCTCAATGTGTCGGCTTAGGCGCGACATCCTGGCCCGCTTCCAGGCACAAGCGGACATGCTGCTGATGGTCCCCGGTAACCGTAAACAGCATTCATCCTTCGATTTCCTGCCCGCGATTCGTGCCAGAACCCTGTGACCGCAAAGATTCGTTTCACGAGCCGATATTTTTGCGTTGTGTGCAGCGACTCGTTGGGCGGTTGTAGATCTGCGGACCCTGCGAATTGCGAATACCACAGCCCGGCGAGTCGAATAGCGAAAAGAAAGCCGGGATGGGGCCGCGCTCCTGGACAGCTCTTTGTGTTTCACGTGAAACACTGTCGCCGATGCCGATGCCGATGCCTGGGCCCACTACTAAAGGGACGGGATGCAGAAAGGTGGCCACCGCCAGCCGGCAGTGACCACCTTTCTAAGTTTTTCCTGCAGGATCGACTGCAGGTACCTCACATATCAGGAGAGGACGTCGGCGAATTCCTTCTCAAAGAACTGCTTCGGCTTGGCGCCGATGACGGTACTCTTTACCTCACCGCGCTGGAAGAGGTACACAGCCGGAATAGAGGTAATCCCATACTGCGCGGCGATGGCAGGGTTGTCGTCGACGTTTACTTTGACGACGTCAACCTTTTCGCTGTACTCCCCCGCGATCTCGTCCAGGATCGGGCCGAGCTTGCGGCACGGACCACACCATTCGGCCCAGAAATCAACGATGACCGGCTTGTCGGCAGAGAGGACATCGGTGTCGAAACTTGCGTCAGTTACATCTTTTGCGTTGCTCATAACCTTCTCTTTCTTTTCAAACTACGGTGGCGCAAATTAGGCGGACAGGTCGGCCAGATAGTGCTCGACGTCGATGGCCGCAACACAGCCCGAACCTGAGGCGGTAATGGCCTGCCGGTAGGTGGGGTCGACAACATCACCAGCAGCGAAGACGCCCGGAAGACTGGTCCGGGAACTCCTCCCCTGTACTGCGATGGTCCCTTCCGGAGCCAGGTCCAGGACATCCTTGACGAGATCCGTGCGGGGATCGTTACCAATGGCTACGAAGACTCCGGTAACAGCGAGCTCGGACAGCGAACCGTCCAAAAGGTTCTTCAACCGAAGGCCGGTTACCTTATCCGTGCCGAGGACGTCATCAACGGTGCTGTTCCAGACGAAACTGATCTTTTCGTGGGCCAGGGCACGGTCTGCCATGATCTTCGACGCTTTCAGCGAGTCACGGCGGTGAACAACCGTAACTGATTTCGCAAACTTGGTGAGGAATAGCGCTTCTTCCATGGCCGAGTCGCCGCCACCGATGACGGCAATGTCTTGGTCCTTGAAGAAGAAACCGTCACAGGTTGCACACCAGCTAACACCGTGTCCTGAGAGCCGCTTTTCGTTGGGCAAGCCCAGTTCCCGGTAGGCGGAGCCGGTGGAGAGAATGACTGCCTTTGCTTTGAAGGTCTCCCCCGTTGCGATGGTGACCGTCTTGACGGGGCCGTCGAGTTCAAGGTCAGTAACGTCCTCGAACTGGATCTCCGTCCCGAACCGGGCGGCCTGCTTCTCGAAGTTCTCCATCAGGTCCGGTCCCATGATGCCCTCCGGGAACCCCGGGTAGTTTTCCACGTCCGTGGTATTCATCAGTTCCCCGCCGGCGGTTACCGATCCAGCCAGTAGCAGAGGCTTGAGGTTTGCCCTGGCGGTGTAGACGGCTGCTGTGTAGCCCGCTGGGCCCGAGCCCACGATGATGACGTCGCGAACGTCCGACGCCGACTTCTCTTCGATGGTCACTGGACCGTGAACCTCTTCCTTTTTCGACTCGCCTCCACTCGGAGGCCGGCCACATGGCACAACTGTGTCCGCTTGCTGAATATTCCAGCGCCCGAGCGACGTGGGCCATCCCGCAGCACAGAGGCAGCACCAGCCCGCTTGATGGTGGTGGTGGAGTGCTACTGGACCTTGATCTCGGCGAGCCGCAGACCGTACCCGTACCGGGTCTTCGGCGCTGCAAGCTTGGGGAGGGAATTGATGGAGATGATCACGTACTGCGCCTGGACGGGTTCCGAAAGGGGCATGTTCAAGTCAGTGGACGTGAAGCTGTTCGTCCCCACCGCCTTGGCTCCGTCCGTGGAGGGCCGGTCGTTGGTGTAAACGGTGATGTTGCCGCCCGATCCCCCCAGCTGGGAGAGCGTGATTGAGGAGATGGTTGCAGTGCCTTTCAGCTTCACCACGAGGGGGACGCCCTGGGGAGCCAGACCACCCCAGTTTTCGGTCGCAAATTCCATGTCGGACCAGTAGCTGGCGGCATTTCCGTCATAGGCCTTGACCAGGTCACCATCGAATGTGGCAGCGAAATCGAAATTCCCCTGCCGGCTGACGCTCTCGATAACCGGCGGGACGGCCGGCGGAGCCGACGGGGCTGCCTGGGTTGCCGTTGCCGAGTTTTGTGGAGCACTGCTGGTAACAGGGGCAGCCGTGGGTTTGGCCTGTGGTTCTGATGTGAAGAGGCTGCCAAGATTGGTAACCGCGAAGATCAGGCCCGCAATCAGGACAACAGCCAACAGCCCGCCAACCAACCAGCGCATTGAGCGGGGCTGATTGTCGGATTCGTCCCGGTCATCGTCATCGTCATCCCGGTCGGCAAACGACACACCAGCCGCAGCGGGCGCGGCCGCACGGGCAAAGAGGGCCGCCTTGCCCTTGACCGGACGCTGCTCCTCCACCGCGCCATCGGAGTCCTCGTAAGCGTCGTGGCCTCCGGACTGAGCGTAGTCATCATTGGACCACAAGGAGACCTTCGGCTTCTGGTCAGCAGCCGAAGACTGTTCCCCAGCAGGGCTGCCGGCCGGGGCAGCAGTATCGTTCGGGCCCGTGTCCGCCTCAGCTGAGACGGCACGCCCCGATTCGGTTGCGGCAGTGTGCGCCACAGGCTGGGCGGCAGTGGCATCCGGATCAATCCGCGAGGCACCCGACTTGGCGGCACCCGCACCGGCGGCGGCAGCACCGGCAGCGGCGGCACCTGCGGCAGCAGCCCCGGAACGGCCCTGGGAAGTGGGCTGCTGGGCAGCGGGCCTCACCGGCGGCCTGGGCGGAACGGCGGGAGCTGAACGTTCCGGGGCTGACCGCTCAGGAGCTGAACGGTAGTTATCAACCGGGTTGGGGTGTGAATCGGCGTAGCTGATGTAGCCGGCCTCGACGTGGTCTTCCTCGTCGTAAGGTTCAGGCTCGTGTGACCGGGCCTGTCCGAAGATTTCACTGCCCAGGGTGTCTGTGAAGAACGGCTCGACGTAGGGCGGATTGGGCGCCACCACCAGGTCCAGGAGATCGGCCGCCGAAGTGTGGTTTGTGATGAGGTAGGTGGCGTCCTCGGTCACGCCAAGGTCCAGTACCTGCACCGTTCCGGGACGTTCGCCCGTGGCCACCTCGCGGGCGCTCTGGGCAACCTGCTCAGTGTTCTCCGGTCCGGCAACCAGGATGCTGACCGGGCGGTTCAGGACCTGGTCCACACCATCCAGCACCAGATCGTGGTCGTGCGAGGCCAACACTGTGGCGGTGACCTTGTAGCGGCCGCCCAGTACTGATCCGACATCGATCGGGTTGGACACGTGTTCCTCCTAGACTGTCCGGGATTGCCGGCCTCAATGACGCAACCGCTTTCCAGGTGCCCGCGCGCACGGCCCGGCCTGAATGCAACTACCCCTGTATCTGTTCGATCCTAGCCGATCCGCCCCGGACGGCCGCGGAGAAGACGGCCGCCACAGGGTGCGGAACTTACTTTTTGCGCTTGCGCCGGGTACTGAAAAATGGGTTCTCACCGGCCTTGCCCTGGTACGTCCTGCGGCCCGGAAGCGGAATCTGCTCGCTGAGCAGGCCGCCGCGGGCGGTGCTCGGCTGGTCCTCGCCCGGCAGGTAGGAGCTGTCGGCAGCCTGCCGTGCCCCGTCGTCGTGCGTGTCCGGGCGGCCGCCCGCGCGCTGGGGGTCCGGGCCGGCGCGGAACGAGACGGCGTCGAACTCGCCGGAAATCCTTGGGATCAGGCCGGTGTCCACCGAGGTGGTGGCGCGCTCAGGCTGGTTCCCGCGGGCAGGGGATCCAGCGGAGGGAGAGGACGACGGCGCGTCCCCCGCTTCCGGCCCTTGGGCCTGGTTACCGCGGCCAAACCTTCCCAGCAGGGGGCGGAGCATGTCGCTGAGCTCGGACACACGGAACACACGGAGGAGCAGGAAGTAGACGGCCAGCATGACCGGCCCCACGATAATGAGCGTCACGAGTGCCTGGAGGCGGCCGCTCCAGGCGAAACCGTCGGGGTTGTAGCTGCCCATGAGCCAGAGGGCGCCGGCGCCGGCGATTGCCGAGCCCAGGGCCGCGTATCCCATCCTGATGTATGAATTGGCGATCCGGGCGCCGTCCAGGTGCCCCAGCATGCGGCGCAGGAACACCGCGCTGATGACCACCGAAAGGATGTTGCCCACCATGTACAGGATGGCGATGGCATAGATGATCTGGCCCACCGGCAGGAACTGGATGCCGAACGCACCCGCGACGTACACCACGGCGAGCAGCAGCTGAACGTAGAACGGGGTGCGGGCGTCCTCGTTGGCGTAGAACACGCGGGACATCATGAAGTTGGCGCTCATGAATGGGGTGCTGAGGGCCAGGATGGTCAGTGTCTGGGCCAGCATGACGCCGTCCTGGCGCAGGCCGCCCGAGAAGAACATGCCCAGCGGACCGGCCAGGGCAAACAGCGCCAGCGCACCAAAGACGGTGGCGACGGCCATGGTCCGCAGGCCGTGCGAGAGCGCATCCCGCAGTTCGGCCCGGTTGCCCTCCTGGGAGGCGCGGGTCATGCGGTTGAACAGCACGGTGGCCAGGGATAGCGCGATGATCGAGTGCGGCAGCAGGTACAGCTGGCTGGCCACTTCGAGGACGGCGTTGCCGGGCAGGGTGGACGCGGCCGGGTCCCCCGCCTCCTGCAGCCGGATGCGCTCCGCGCCGGGGATGGTGGCGATGCGCATGACATACAGGAAGGCCAGCTGCCCGACGGCGGCCGTCAGCAGCGTCCACACGCTCAGCTTTGCGGCGTGCCCAAGTCCTACGCCGCGCCAGCCGAACCTGGGCCGAAGTCCCAGCTTCAGCCGGAAGACGGGTACCAGCAGGATCGCCGTCTGCGACAGCACGCCAATAGTGGAGAACCCGGCCACCAACAGTGTCTGGGTGGCACCCCAGTTGTCCAGTGTGTGGGGGCTGAACTCGTTCGTGCCAAAGATCCAGATGAACATTCCCAGGCCGGCGATGGCCACCACGTTGTTCAGGATAGGTGCCCACATGGCAGGGCCGAACGCGCCGTTGGCGTTCAGGACCTGGGTGAGCAGGGCGTAGAGCCCATAGAAGAAGATCTGCGGCAGGCACCAGAACGCAAAGGTGACGGCGAGGGCCTTCTGCTGCGGGGAGTACCCCTGCGTGGTCAGCTCGATGACCCCCGGGGCCGCCAGGGTAACCAGCGCAGTCAGGCCGAAGAGAAGCAGGACAGCCAGCGTCAGCAGCCGGCTGATGTAGTCCGCTCCCCTGTCCGGAGCCTTGCTGGCCTTGATGATCTGCGGGACCAGCACGGCGTTGAACACGCCGCCGGCCACCAGGAGGAAGATCAGGTTGGGCAGGTTGTTGGCATTGATGAACGTGTCATTGACCGTTGAACCGAGGCCCAGGGCGGTACCCAGCATCCAGGTCTTGCCGAAGCCGAGGAAACGCGACACCAGCGTCCCGGCAGCCATGATGGCGCTGGAACGGGTTTCGCTGACGCCTGCCGCAGCAGGCTCCGCAAGGTCCGGTGCGGCGGGCTCAGGGGGGACGCTGTCGGGCGCGGCATCATCGGGCCGGCCGGACCGGTCGGAAGGAAAGTTGGTAGCTGACATCGACTTCATCGTCTCACCCGCGGGCGCATAACACCGCAATGACGACGGCGGCGTCCGGGCTTAAAGGTGCCCGGGAAGGACCTCGCGGGCGAGGTCGGCGATGCGGCGTTCGTTGGGGAAGGACAGCTTCCGTGCCAGCTCCTGGATGGGCACCCAGGCCACGTCCACGGCTTCCTGGTCGGGATCGTTTTCGATGGTGAGCTCACCGCCCGTGGCACGCAGGAGGTAATGGTGCACGGTCTTATGGACCCGGTGGCCGCTGACGGTGAACCAGTAATCGATGCTGCCCAGAGGTGCCAGGATGTCTCCCTCGATGCCGGTTTCCTCGGCAATTTCCCGGACCGCGGCCTCTTCGTTGTTTTCCTTGCCCTCCGGATGCCCCTTGGGCAGGCACCACTCAAGGCGTCCACCCCTGTTAAGGCGGGCGATGATGGCAACCCTCAGCTCGGCGTCGGACGTGTCCACCACCACGCCGCCGGCCGACACTTCCTCAACCGTTGGCAGCGATGCCGGTGCCGACTGCTGGGCAGGGGCAACGTGCGCACCTATTGCTGACGGCAACGGTGCGTTTGTCCTCCTGCCTGGAGCGCTCGGTACTGGATGGGCCATGGAGTCCACTCTAACGACTGTTGCCCTCCCGTGATGACCGGAACATGACAACAACATGGACGGGATATGACGCACTTTCCGCACGGGAACCCGAATCAGCGCGGATCGTGACGCTTTTTTGGACTGCCAAGGCGCTGGTTTCTGCCAAGCTTAAGGAACTATGGCGCACGCACATCACAAGATTGATTCCCACACTGTCGACTTCAAGGTACCGCCGGTGGTCCTGGAGCTCGGGCAGCGCTTCGTGGACGCCGGCCACGAGCTGTCCCTGGTGGGCGGTCCGGTGCGCGACCTCTTCCTTGGCCGGGTTTCCCCCGACCTCGACTTCACCACCGATGCCACGCCGGACCAGACGGTGGCACTGATCAAGAAGTGGGCGGACAACTTCTGGGAGATCGGCCGGGCATTCGGCACCATCGGCATGCGCAAGGCCGGCTTCCAGATCGAAATCACCACCTACCGGGCCGAGGCCTACGATCCCGATTCGCGCAAGCCCGTGGTGGCCTTCGGTTCCTCCCTCACCGATGACCTGCTGCGCCGGGACTTCACCATCAACGCCATGGCATTGAAACTGCCGTCCATGGAACTGGTGGACCCCTTCGGCGGGGTCCGCGACCTTCATGCTTCCATCCTGGCAACCCCCGGTTCACCGGAGGCGTCCTTCTCCGATGATCCGCTCCGGATGATGCGGGCGGCCAGGTTCGCCGCGCAACTGGGCGTCACAGTCCACGACGACGTCCGGGACGCCATGACGCGCATGGCCGACCGGATCAAGATCATTTCCGCGGAACGCGTGCGGGACGAACTGGTCAAGCTCATTTGCGGGGCCCGGCCGCGGACCGGGATCGACATCCTTGTGGATACGGGACTGGCCGAACATGTGCTGCCCGAGGTTTCCGCCCTTCGCCTCGAATCCGACGAGCACCACCGGCACAAGGATGTCTACCAGCATTCCCTGCAGGTCCTGGACCAGGCAGCCGAACTTGAAACGAATGCGGACGGGCCCGTGCCCGGGCCGGACTTCGTGCTGCGGTTCGCAGCCTTGATGCACGACGTCGGGAAGCCGGCTACGCGCCGCTTCGAACCGGGCGGCGCGGTGAGCTTCCGCCACCACGACATGGTGGGTGCCAAGCTCACCAGCAAGCGGATGAAGGCGTTGCGGTTCGACAACGACACCACCAGGGCCGTGGCGCGGCTGGTGGAATTGCACATGCGCTTCTACGGCTACGGTGACGCCGGCTGGAGTGACTCCGCCGTCCGGCGCTACGTCACGGACGCCGGGCCGCTGCTGGAGCGGCTGCACCGGCTTACCCGCTCCGATGTCACCACCCGGAACCAGCGGAAGGCAGAACGCCTGGCCTTCGCCTATGACGACCTCGAGTCACGGATCGCAGCCCTGCGTGAACAGGAATCCCTGGATGCGGTGCGCCCGGACCTCGACGGTGCCCGGATCATGGAGCTGCTGGGGCTTAAACCGGGGCCTGTAGTGGGCCGGGCCTACAAGTTCCTCCTGAATGAACGGATGGAGCATGGACCGCTGCCCACCGAGGAAGCGGAGGCGCGCCTGCTCCGCTGGTGGGCTGAACAGCCTGAATCCGCACCGTCCGGCCCCGGGGGGGAAGCCTCTCCCGCCGTCGTCGAACCTTCACCCGTTGAGGAGTCCAAGTGACCAATCCCGCCCTTGCCCCGCGCCCGCAGCTCTGGATCCTCCGCCATGGTGAGACCGAGTGGTCCAAAAGCGGTCAGTACACCGGCCTGACCGACCTCCCCCTGACCGTGGAAGGTGAACAGCAGGCCGTCGAGGCCCGCAAGGTACTGGACGGCGTCGATTTCGACCTGGTGCTCACCTCCCCGCTGCGGCGCGCACGGCGAACCGCCGAGCTGGCTGGATTCCCCGATGCCCGGCATGAGCCGCTGGCCGTGGAATGGAACTACGGCGATTACGAAGGCATCAGCTCCGACCTGATCCGCAAGGACAACCCCGATTACTTGATCTGGACCCACGGCGTACCCAACGGCGAGACCCTGGACGAGGTGGCCGCCAGGGCGGACAAAATCATCGGCCGGATCCTCGAATCGGGGATGGACAATGTGCTGATCGTGGCACACGGGCATTTCTCCCGGATCCTGACTGCCCGCTGGCTGGAATTGCCGCCCACGGAGGGACGGCACTTTGTCCTGGGAACGGCCAAAGTATGCACCCTGGGCTGGGATAAGAAGACGCCCGCCATTGTCCGTTGGGGCCTCTGAATCGCCTTTAGTAAAAAACTAATCCGCATTTCCCGGGAATTGCTGGCCTTTCGCAGATTCCTGGGGTACCTTTATTCCTGACCCCGCGGCAATCTGCCCGGGTCCAAGACCGCATTGCACACCAAGCAGCGGACAGCAGAAAAGGAGGTTGGGAAAATGATGACTTTGACTGGCGAATGGAATGCCCTCGTCAATGCGTTCCCGGCCTTTGCTGATTCTGCAAGCGTTGCCTCGGATACCCCGGATACCTGGCGTTCAGCCGCCGTCCAGGGCCTGCGGCGCCGCTAAACGGCACCAGCCTCCGGCCGGGACCCCGCACGGGCTTCCACCCGGGACAGCCGTCCGGTAAAGGAACGCACTCCGCTGGCTCTTTGATAGCCACCGCATCACTCCTTCCTTTGTCGTCGGTGTCCCTAACCGGGCCACCGACGGCCGGCAGTGGCCAGCTCCGGCGCAACTCCCGTAATTGTCCGAACTTACAATTGCGCTGATTCCTGCAATTAATCTGGATTCTTCCATGGATTGCAGGTCCCTATTTCTGCCTTACTTTTGTGCGCCCTAAAAGGCGCTGATTTGTCATGCCCTATTTCCGACCGCCCAAGAAAGGAGGTGGCTCCCCTTGATGCAAAGAATCATGAGACTCCTGTCCCGTCCCCTGCAGCGCCGCAGTTCCCTTAACAGCGGCCTGCTGGAGCAGCATCGAAATGACGTATTCGTGCTGATGCACCAGCAGGTTGGCGGCCTGCGCTGACGGCCGGCCCCGGTCCCGTGGGAAGGGGCCGGCTGTAAGCTCGATTCCATGCACGAGACCCAGGCGCCGGAGGATGGTCGACGGCCCCGCATCGTGGTGCCCAGCCGAAGCGACACCCTCCTGCGGAATTTCACCGAGGTAATAGGCGGCCCGCTGGGGACCCGGACGGATCCCGGGGTCGTCACCCCCGGCATCTTTACCGTGGAGCGGGTGCTCATTGCCCTCACGGCGCTGGCAGCCCTGTTGGGGATCCTGCTGAAGGGTTATTGCAGGGCCAACGGGTGGGAGACTCCCACGCAGTTCTATGCCACCTGCTACTCGGACTTTCCGGAGCTGTTCCGGAACCGGGGCATGGCAGCGGGAGTCTTTCCCATCGTGGGCAGCGGCAGCTTGTTCGAATACCCCGTTCTCATCGGATTGATCGCGGGCTTGACGGCATGGTTGGTCCCGGGAGGGGACGCCAACGCCCAGGCATTGGCCTACTTCGACATCAACGCCGTGCTGCTGGCGGCGGCGGCCATGATTACCGTGCTGGTGACTGCCCGGATGCCCGGCCGCCGTCCCTGGGATGCTGCCATGGTGGCACTGGCGCCGGGCATCGTGCTGGCCGGGACCATCAACTGGGACCTTTGGGCTGCCTGCCTGCTTGCGCTGGGAATGTATCTCTTCGCCAGGCAGCGGCTGGTTCCCGCCGGCGTGCTGATCGGCCTGGCCACAGCCACCAAGCTGTATCCCGTGCTGGTGCTGGCAGCCATCCTGCTGCTGGCGGTTCGGACTGCCCGATGGCGGCCACTGCTGGTTACCGCCGGGAGCGCCGCCGCCGCATGGCTGGTGGTCAACCTCCCTTTCGCCCTCGCGAACTTTTCCGGCTGGACCTATTTCTTCCAGTACAGCGCCGACCGGGGCGCCGGATACAGTTCCCCCTGGTTTGCCTACAACCTGGTGGCGGACAGGCTGGGCTGGTCCAAGCTGGGTGCCGAAGGCGTCAGCCTCCTGTCGGGCGGACTCTTCGTGGTGGCCTGCCTCGGTATCGCTGCTGTTGCCCTCACCGCCCGTCGCCGCCCGCGCCTGGCGCAACTCGCATTCCTGATCGTGGCTGCCTTCATCCTGACCAGCAAGGTCTACTCCCCGCAGTACGTGGTGTGGCTCATCCCGCTGCTGGCGCTGGCCAGGCCGCGGTGGCGTGACTTCCTCGTGTGGCAGGGCGTCGAAGCCCTGCATTGGGCTGCCATCTGGATGTACCTTGGTCAGGTGACCAGCGCAGGTTCCTCCCAGCACAACCTGGACATGCCCTACTACGTCCTGGCTGTGGCCGCGCACATGGTCGCGGTGGGCTACCTCATGGCACGCGTCGTCTGGGATATCTACGATCCCATGTACGATCCCATCCGCCGGCACCACCTCGACGATCCCCACGGCGGTCCGTTTGCCAACGCACCGGACCGGTTCCGGCTAAATCCATTCGGCCCGGCCGCTCCGCTGCTTCCCTCGAAAGCAAAGTCCCATGCCTGATGTCGCGGTAGTCGGTTCCGGTCCCAACGGACTCTCCGCGGCAGCGGTCATGGCACGCGCCGGGTTGTCAGTGGAAGTCTTCGAGGCAGCCCCCAAAATCGGTGGTGGCACCCGGACCATAGAGCTCATGCGGCCGGGACACTTCCACGACGTCTGCTCTGCGGTGCATCCCATGGCCGTTGCTTCCCCTTTCTTCCGTGCCTTCGAGTTGCCCCGGCGGGTGGAGCTGGTTACCCCGGAGATTTCCTTCGGGTCACCGCTGGACGGGGGCCGCGCGGCGCTGGCCTACAAGTCGCTGGACAGGACGGCATCGGAGCTGGGCCAGGACGGCCCCGCGTACCGGCGGCTCATGGAACCATTGGTCCGGCACATTGACGATGTCATGGACTTCACGCAGAACCAGCTCCTCCGGATCCCCCGGAACCCCCTGGTGGCCGCCGTCTATGGGCTGCGGACAATGGAGCAGGGGACCGGGCTGTGGAACACCAGGTTCCGGGATGACCTTGCGCCGGCACTCCTCAGCGGTGTGGCCGCCCACGCCATTTCCCATTTGCCCTCCCTCGCAGCCTCCGGCGCCGGTCTCATGCTCGGCGCCCTGGGGCACGCCGGCGGGTGGCCCATCCCCCGCGGCGGCTCCGCATCAATTGCCGAAGCACTTGCCGACGACATCCGGGCACACGGCGGCGCCATTCACACCGACACGCCGATCGACAGGCTGGAACAGCTTCCGGCTGCCCGCGCCACCCTCCTGGACGTTGCCCCCGCGGGGCTGCTCGGAATGGCAGGACATTCCCTTCCCGCCCACTACCGCAGGGCGCTGGAGCGTTTCCGCTACGGCAACGGCTCCTGCAAGGTGGACTTCATCCTGTCCGGCCCCGTGCCGTGGCAGGCAGCCGGGCTCTCCGACGCCGGGACGGTTCATGTGGGCGGCACGCGGGCTGAGCTCGCGCGCTCGGAGAACGAGGTCAGTGCCGGACGGCACCCTGAACGGCCGTATGTGCTCGTGGCCCAGCCCTCCCGGTTCGATGCCGGCCGCGCACCGGAAGGCCGGCACATCCTGTGGACCTACTGCCATGTGCCGTCCGGCTCGACGAAGGACATGACCAGCCATGTGGTGGCCCAGTTGGAACGGTTCGCGCCGGGCTTCCGCGACCTCGTGGTGGAATCGCACGCCATCACCGCTGCGGAACTGGCCGACTATAACCGGAACTACATTGGGGGCGACTTCAGCGCCGGCGTGATGGATGTCCGCGGACTTGTCCAGAAACCGGTGGTATCTCCAGTCCCGTGGCGGACACCGCTGCTCGGCGTCTACCTGTGCTCGTCATCGACGCCCCCCGGGCCCGGTGTCACGGGCATGCCCGGGCTGCACGCGGCAAAGTATGCCCTCAAGGACATCTTCAAACTCCCGGTTCCGGATCTGGGACTGTCCTAGGACCCTTCACGGCCGCAACCGCCGGCGTGGCGCGGCCCACGTCCGGTCCGGGGGATAATGGCGCGATGGGGAAATCAACGAAACTTTCGCTTGCCGTAGCTGCGCTCATTCTCAGTTCCACACTGGTGGCCTGCGATGACGGAAAATCCGGAGCGGAAGCTGCCGCCCAACAACTGGCAGGGGCGGTCTCCGCGCTCGATGTAGGGTCTGTGGCTTTCGAGGGCAAAGACGCCGCAGCGGCAAACGACCAGCTGCACCAGGTCTTCGCGGCACTGGACCCGCAAAAGCCAGAGGTCCAGTCAGGCACCCTGACGCTGGACGGAGACAAGGCGTCGGCGCCCTTGAACTACACCTGGAAGTTCGGTGATGCGGAGTGGAAGTACACCATCGCAGTGAACTTCAAGAAGTCCGGCGGCAAGTGGCTCACCGTCTGGGACCCGGCCATCCTGGCACCAGGCCTGGCGGACAGCGAGATTGTGACCAAGGGATCCCAGTCCCCCCAGCGTGCAGACATCCTTGGTGCCGGTGACGTCCCGCTGGTGACCTACCGCCCCGTGGTGAACGTAGGCATCGACAAACCGCAGCTCGGCACCGCGGACCCGGCCGATTCTGCCGGCAAGCTGGCGGCACTGGTGGGAGTGGACCCTGCCGCCTACGTGCAGCAGGTCAAAGCGGCAGGGGCGCAGGCCTTCGTTTCCGCCATCACGCTGCGTGAAGAAGGCCGCACCATCTCCGACGAGCAGATCGCGGCCATTCCCGGCGCCCGCGGCATCCCTGCGTCGATCCCCCTGGCCCCGAGCAGGACGTTTGCCCGCGCAGTGCTCGGATCCGTTGGGGAAGCCACCGCCGAACAGATTGAGGCGTCGAAAGGCGTCCTTACCGCGGGTGATGTCACCGGTATCGGCGGGCTCCAGCAACAGTATGACGAACAGCTCCGTGGCTCGGACGCGGTGGTCATCCGCGCGCAGCGGGCAGACCTGACCCGCGAACAGATCCAGTCGGCGGGTACGGACCCGCGGCGCGTCCTCTTCCAGGTGGCACCCAAGCCGGGGACGCCCTTGAAGACCACGCTCGATCCGCGGCTGCAGTCGCTGGCCGAAACCACCTTGGATAAGGTGGGTCCGGCGTCGGCCATTGTGGCCCTGAGGCCCTCCAGCGGCGCCGTGCTGGCCGCCGCCTCGGGGCCCGGCAGCAACGGCTACAACACGGCCATGCTGGGGCAGTACGCCCCCGGATCCATCTTCAAGATGGTGGATTCCCTGGCGATGTTCCGCAACGGGATGACGCCGGACTCCACCGTCCAGTGCACGCCCACGCTCACCGTGGACGGACGGACCTTCAAGAACTCCGAAGGCTACCCGGAAACCTCGCTGGGTGCGGTCACCCTGCGCGACGCCTTTGCCCACTCCTGCAACACCGCCTTCATCTCGCAGCGCGATTCTGTCTCACAGGGCCAGCTTGAAGCAGCGGCCACATCCATGGGGGTGGCGGTTGAGGCACCCAAACTCGGCGCAGAAGCATTCCTGGGTTCCGTCCCCGGTGACGCCCAGGGTACGGAGCACGCGGCTTCCATGATTGGCCAGGGCAAGGTGCTGCTGTCCCCGCTGGCCGCCGCGATCATGGCCGGCTCGGTCGCCAAGGGCGCCCCGGTCTCGGCGCAGCTGGTCCTGAACCCCGACGCCGGTGCTCCCGCCGCCGGAACAACGGCGGGTTCCACCGCTCCAGCAGCCGAAGCATCGGCGACGGCCACCGCGCAGGCGCCCTCTACGGCGTCGGACAAGCCCATCACAGCAGCGGAGGCGGCATCGCTGTCGGACATGATGCGCGCCGTGGTCACTTCCGGGCACGCGGGCTTCCTTTCCAGCGTCCCCGGCGCACCGGTAGGAGCCAAGACGGGAACCGCCGAATTCGGAACCGAGAACCCGCCCAAGACCCACGCCTGGATCGTGGCCGTCCACGGTGACCTGGCCGTGGCCGTGTTCGTGGAGGACGGCGGCCTGGGCGCCACCACCTCCGGGCCGTTGCTGAAGCAGTTCCTCACCGCCGCCGGCTAGGAAGCGGCGTGGGAGGATTGACGGCGTGGCCCATATTGACGTTTCCGGCATCGACTACTTCCTCTCCGACGGCACCCAGCTGCTGAACGGGGTGACCTTCAAGGTCCCGGACGGCACCAAGACCGCCCTGATCGGCCCCAACGGCACAGGTAAAACCACCCTGTTCCGGATCATCGCCGGGGATTTGGTCCCCGACGAGGGCGTCATCGGGCGCTCCGGCAACATGGGCATCATGCGCCAGTTTGTGGGCCAGGTCCGGGATGGTTCCACGGTCCGGGACCTGCTGGTCTCCGCCGCTCCCCCGGCCCTTGCGGCCGCTGCCCGAGAGGTGGACGAGGCCGAACTGGCCATGCTGGAGCACGACGACGAGCCCACCCAGATGCGGTACGCCCAGGCGATCGTGGACTGGGGCGATGCCGGGGGCTACGACGTCGAAACCGTCTGGGACGAGGTCTGCATGGCCGCGCTGGGACTCCCGTTCGACCGCGCGCAGCACCGCCCGGCGTCGACCCTTTCCGGCGGCGAGCAGAAGCGCCTGGTGCTGGAGGCACTTTTCGCAGGCCCGGACGACCTCCTGCTCCTGGACGAGCCGGACAACTACCTGGACGTCCCGGGCAAGCGCTGGCTCGAGGAAAAACTGAATGACTCAAAGAAGACCGTCTTCTTCATCAGCCACGACCGGGAACTGCTGAACAACGCGGCCGGCCGCATTGTCACCTTGGAGCCCGGAATCAACGGAGCGGCAGCATGGATCCATGGCGGCGGCTTTGGGTCCTACGTCGAGGCACGCGCAGACCGGAACGCGCGTTTCGAGGAGCTCCGCAAGCGCTGGGACGAGGAGCACATCAAGCTCAAGGAACTCGTCAACATGTACAAGAACAAGGCTGCCTTCCGCTCCGACATGGCGAACCGGTACCACGCGGCGCAGACCCGGCTGGCCAAGTTCCTGGAGGTTGGGCCGCCCGAGGCCCTGCCCATCGAGCAGAATGTCCAGATGCGGCTCAAGGGCGGCCGAACGGCCAAGCGGGCCATCGTGGCGGAGCGGCTGGAGCTCACGGGCCTGATGAAGCCGTTCTCCACCGAAGTGTGGTTTGGCGACCGGGTCGGTGTTCTCGGATCCAACGGCTCGGGCAAGTCGCACTTCCTCCGGCTGCTCGCCACCGGCGGCACCGACCCCGAACGCGAGCACCTCCCCGTTTCCGATGTGGAGATCGCCGAGGTACCCCACGAGGGAACCGTGAAGCTCGGTGCCCGGATCCGGCCAGGATTCTTCGCCCAGACCCACGTCCGGCCCGACCTGCTGGGCAAGACCCTCCTGGAGATCCTGCACCGCGGCGACGAACACCGTTCCGGGCTGGGTCGCGAGGCCGCCGCCGGCGCGCTGGACGGCTACGGCCTGGCGGGGCAGTCGGAACAGAAATATGAGTCCCTCTCCGGCGGTCAGCAGGCGCGGTTCCAAATCCTGCTGCTCCAGCTCAGCGGCGCCACGCTGCTCCTGCTGGACGAGCCCACGGACAACCTGGACCTGCATTCGGCCGAAGCGCTGGAACGGGCCATTGACCACTTTGAGGGGACCGTGCTGGCCGTGACCCACGACCGCTGGTTCGCGCGGACCTTCGACCGGTTCCTGGTCTTCGGTTCGGACGGCAAGGTCTATGAGTCCGCGGAGCCCGTTTGGGACGAACAGCGGGTGGAGCGCACCCGCTGAGGGTTCGATCACATGAGTGATCAAATGATCAAGTATTGATAGCATTTGATCATGAAGACGGATGAGCGGCACCGCGTAATCGCCGAAGTCCTGCGGCAGCAGCCGGAGGTGAGCGTGGAGGAGCTGATGCAGGCCTGCGGCGCCTCCGGAGCAACCATCCGCCGCGACCTCGAGGTTTTGGCCGGCCATGGTGTCCTTCGCAGGGTCCACGGCGGGGCCAGGAGCCTGATAGGGCAGGGGCAGAGTCCCGGCTACGGACAGCGGGAGCTGGAGGAGCAGGACGGCAAGAGGCGCATCGCGGCAGCCGTCGCCGGCCTCCTGGCGGAGAACGAGCACGTCTGGCTGGACAGCGGAAGCACCGCCACCGCAGTGGCCCGGGCCGTGGCGGGCAGGGAGCTGACGCTGATGCCCATGTCCCTGCAGGCCTTGAACGCGGCAGCTGAGGGAGAGGGCGCAGGGGGCTCACGCCCCGCGCTGCTCTTGCCTGGGGGAAGCGTGGTGCCCGGTGAACTCTGCTTCCGCGGACCACTGGCCGAGTCCACCATCAGGTCCCTGCGTTTCGACACCGCGGTGCTGACGCCGTGTTCCGTGGACTTCAAAGACGGACTCCTGGCCCACGACCTTGAAGATGCGGCCGTCAAGGCAGCCGGCCTGCAATCCGCAGCCCGGGTGGTGGTAGCCGCCTCAGCCGCGAAGTGGCAGACCCACGCCAGGGTTCTCGTGGCGGGACTGGACCGGGTGGACGTCATCGTCACGGACCGGAAATTCAGTGCACAGGACAAAGCCGAACTTGAGAAATACCCAGTGGAAGTAGTGAGTGTATGAGCACCAATACCGGAACGGACCAGCAGGCAGGACTAAAGGCCGCCGCTGCGGCGACCTTCGTGGTTTTCGGCATCAACGGGCTTGTCTTTGCCAGTTGGGCGGCCCGCATCCCCGCCGTCACCCAGACGCTGCACATCACTTCCGGCCAAATGGGCACCCTGCTGCTGTGCACGGCCGTGGGATCCCTGCTCGCGCTGCCAACCGCAGGACTCGTGGTGGGCCGGCTCGGAACGGGCAATACCGTGCGCTATGCCGGACTGCTGGCCGCGGCCGCCGGCGTGGGCATCGCCATGTCACTCCTGACAACGTCCATTCCCGGAACGGCCGTGTCACTCTTCTTCTTCGGCATTGGAATTGGCCTCTGGGACGTGGCGCAAAATATCGAAGGGGCCGACGTGGAGCACAAGCTCCGGCGGACCGTCATGCCCCAGTTCCACGCAGCCTTCAGCGGAGGCGCCTTCGTAGGGGCCCTGGTGGGGGCGGGGCTGTCAACCCTCGGCGTGGACCTGCCATTGCACCTTCTGATGATCGCAGCCGTAGTGGTGCTGGTGGCGCTGACGGTGCCGCGCTACTTCCTTCCCCACGTCTCGACTGCCCCTGTGGACGGGGAGCCGAAACGAGCCAAGGGACCGTCCGCCTGGCGGGACAGCAGGACGTTGCTCATTGGTGTGGTGGTCCTCGGGGCCACGCTTACCGAAGGCGCAGGCAACGACTGGATCGCCAAGGCCTCGGTGGACGGGCTTGCCACCTCCGAATCCACCGGCGCCCTCATGTTCGCGTTGTTCGTCCTGGCCATGACGGCCATGCGGTTTCTGGGCGGGCGGGTCATCGACAAGTACGGGCGGGTGGCCGTCCTGCGGGCCAGCATGGCAGCGGCCGCCGCCGGACTGGGTCTCTTCGTGCTGGCATCAAACATTTGGCTGGCAGGTATTGGAGCTGCCCTGTGGGGCGTGGGCGCCGCCCTGGCCTTCCCCATGGGCATGTCCGCAGCTTCGGATGACCCCAAGCATTCAGCGGCCCGCGTGTCCGTTGTATCCACTTTGGGGTATATATCTTTCCTGGCCGGGCCGCCGTTGCTGGGCTACCTGGGTGACCTCACCGGAATCCACACCGCGCTGCTGGCCATCATGGCGCCCATCCTGGTGGCACTGCTCCTCGCCGGAGCGGCGAAACCCCTGCGCGTTGAACCGGGGCCAGCCCCGGAGGAGTAGCCAGTGGGGTTAGGGTGATCCCATGCAAAGCACCAAGCCCCCGGGCCGGAGCTGGGTCAGCCGCCTCGATAGATACCTCGTAGGGCATGTTTCGGGCCTGCCCGGAGGCAACCACGACGCCTTCTTCCGCCGCCTCTCCGCCTCCGCCAACCAGGGGAAACTCTGGATGGGGACGGCAGCGGCCCTGGCCCTCTTCCCGGGGAAGACCAGGAGGGCGGCGGTGCACGGGCTGATCGCACAGGGAGTGGCGTCGGCAGTGACCAACGTGGTGTTCAAGACACTGCTCCCCCGCACCCGGCCGCTCCCCGAGCACCTGCCGGTCTTCCGCTTCGTGCATCCGCAGCCCACGAGCTCCTCCATGCCGTCCGGGCACTCCGCATCAGCCGTAGCGTTTGCCGTGGGAGCCGGCCTGGTCCGTCCGGCGCTGGGAATCGCGCTGGCTCCGGCCGCCCTGGGGGTGGCCTATTCGAGGGTCCACACCGGCGCGCACTGGCCCTCCGATGTAATCTTCGGGTCGGTCCTGGGTGCAGGAGCTGCCCTGGTGACGCGCCACTGGTGGCCTGTCCGTCCGCCCATCCCCCCGACCACGCGGGCGGTAACCAGCGCACCGGCACTGCCGGGCGGTGAGGGCCTCAGTATCGTTGTGAACACCCTGGGCGGCTCTTTCAAGGAGGAAACCGCGGCAGCGCTCCAAGAAGTATTCCCAAAGGCGCATATGAATGTCGTGCAGCCGGATGAAGACCTGGTCCAGCGAATCAATGCCACTGCAGACCATCCCGGCACCCTGGCCCTCGGTGTCTGGGGCGGAGACGGGACCGTCGGCGCCGCAGCCGCTGTCGCCGTCGAACGCTCCATACCCCTGCTGGTCCTGCCGGGCGGGACGCTCAACCACTTTGCACGCGACGCCGGGACCGGCAGCCTCAAGGAGGCGGTCGCGGCCGCGGAAAAGGGCGAGGCGGCCCTGGCCGACGTTGGTGTGGTCACCGTGGAACGCGGACTTGCCGGCAATCCTGAGGTCTCCCGGCTGATCATGCTGAACACCTCCAGCGTGGGCCTTTATCCGAATCTTGTGCGGCGGCGGGAACACCTGCAGCCGGCGCTGGGCAAGCCGCTGGCCGGTGTTGTGGCCATGTTCCGCACCTTCGCCGCCGGCACCCCCACAACGTTGAGCGTGGACGGCGTCCGCCACAAGGTGTGGATCGCCTACCTGGGCCGCGGCCGGTATTATCCGCGGGACCACGCACCCCTGATCAGGCCGGTGATGGACGACGGGGTCCTCGACGTCCGGCTGATCACCGCGGACGAATCCTTTGCCCGGCTCCGGCTTCTCTGGTCCGTGCTGACGGGGACGGTGGCAAGCTCAAGGATCACCCACCTCCGGGAAGCCACCGAGGTGAGGATCGACGCCGGCGGCGCGCCCATGGTACTGGCAGTGGACGGAGAAGCGCTGGCCGGTGTCCGGAAGGTGGCCTACGAACTACGGCCCAAGGCCTTGGCGTACTACTCGCCACGCCCCTGACATGGGCTGCGCCGGGGAGGACAACCCTGATTCTCCCCTGAATCATCCCTGAAACCGGCCCAAAGCGGCGCCTGCCTCGGTAGCGTGGGGAAGGTATCCGCACCCCACAACGTCCGCAGCCGTCCGCTGCCGTTCAAAGGATGATTCATGATCGAGGTAAACGGGCTGACAAAGGTCTATGGCGACAAAACCGCCGTGGCCGGTGTCAGTTTCACCGTCAGGGCAGGGCAAGTCACCGGCTTCCTTGGACCGAACGGGGCAGGAAAGTCCACCACCATGCGCATGATCATGGGACTGGACCGGCCAACGTCAGGGTCAGCGACGGTAAACGGACTGCCCTACGGGCAGCACAAAGCCCCGCTGCGGGAGGTGGGCGCCCTGCTGGATGCCAAAGCCGTCCACACCAGCCGCAGCGCCTACAACCACCTGCTGGCCATGGCCGCCACCCACAGCATCCCGAAAGCCAGGGTGCACGAAGTCATCGAAATGACCGGACTCGAGGCGGTGGCGCGCAAGAAAGCCGGCGGATTCTCGCTGGGCATGGGCCAGCGCCTGGGCATCGCAACGGCGCTGCTGGGGGACCCCCAGACGCTCATCCTCGATGAACCCGTCAACGGCCTGGACCCTGAGGGCGTGGTGTGGGTGCGGAATCTCGTGCGGTACCTTGCCGGTCAAGGGCGGACGGTGTTCCTTTCCAGCCACCTGATGAGCGAGATGGCACAGACGGCGGACCACTTGATTGTCATTGGCCGCGGCCGCGTCATTGCCGATGCCCCCATCCGGGACATCATCACCGGGAAGGGCCAGTCCCGGGTCCGCGTCCGCACCGACCAGCCCGACCACCTGCGCCAGCTCCTGGCCGGCCGTGGAGCATCCATTGAGGTGCCGGAACGGGAACTGCTTGAAGTGACCGGCCTGGATCCCAGGACCATCGCAGCCACGGCCCTGGAAAGCCAGGTCATGGTGTATGAACTCACGCCCCTTGTGGCCAGCCTCGAGGAGGCATATATGGAACTGACCAAGGACGACGTCGAATACCACTCCCTGCCCGCTGCGGAGGTAGCCCACTCATGAGCTCCACGACCACTGAATCCATGCCCTCCCCCGCCGGACCTGACCCGCGCAGTGCCGGACGCTCCCTTCCCGGGCCCACCTTCATCCGGGTGCTCAACTCGGAAGTCATCAAGTTCCGCAGCCTTCTTTCGACCCTGATCCTGCTCGCCTCCACGGCCGTGGTGATGGTTGGCTTTGGCGCGTTGTCCGCATGGGGGACGGGCCAGTTCGCCGATGCGGCCACCCGGGACCCGCAGGCTGCTGCCCGGATGGCAGCACAGGGCGGAGACCTTGCCGTCAGCGTGCCTACGTCCGGCATCGCCTTCGCCCAGCTGATTCTCGGCTCCCTTGGCGTGCTGCTGATGAGTTCGGAATTTACTACCGGAATGGCACGGTCCACCTTCGCGGCAGTTCCCCGCCGCCTCCCGGCTTTCGGTGCCAAGCTGGTGGTGGTCATGGTGACTTCGTTCGTGGTCACGGCTGCCTCCACGTGGGTGGCAGGACTGGTGGCGGTGCCTATCCTGGACAACTACGGACTGAAACTGGACCTTGGCAGCTCCCAGTCGGTGAAGCTCCTACTGGTCAACAGCATCTATGTGGCCGCCGTCGCCGCCATCGGGATGGCCCTGGGGACGCTGATCAGGAATTCGGCCGGCGGCATTATGAGCTTGGTGGGCATCTTCTTCGTGGCACCGATTGCGTTCCAGCTCATCCCCGGGGACTTCTTCAAGGAAGCCCGCAAATACCTGCCCGGCAACACCGTGGAGCCTTTGACGGCCGCCCAGCACGTTCCGGATACCCTGGAGGCCTGGCAGGCAGGACTGGTCCTGGGCGCCTGGGTGGTTATCCCCGTCCTGCTCGCAGCCGTGCTGCTGAAGCGCCGGGACGTATAGGCCCGCGGGGCCGGTTTCCGCCACGCGCCCGGGGTGGCCGCGTGGTTTCGGGCACATTACAAATATGCCTGGAGGGAAACTTTTATTGCCCCTGACGGTCTCCGCTTGGAGCGCCGTCCTGTTGGCCGGAACCAGATCTGTTGGACTGCACAAAGCAAGGCGCATAATGGCGGATCTAGGGTGAGACGACGATGTGGTGCATCACACGGTCCGCCGGTGACCACCAAGGCACGTCGCCCAACCCATGCTATTTCCCAACAGGACGGCACTTCCATGCATGCTGACCAGCAACTTTCAAAGTCCCTGAAACCCAGGCACCTGTCCATGATCGCCATCGCCGGCGTCATCGGTGCAGGACTCTTCGTCGGCTCGGGGGCAGCCATCCAGCAGGCCGGTCCCGGCATCCTCGTGGCGTATGCGGCCGCCGGCCTGGTGGTCATCCTGGTGATGCGCATGCTGGGTGAGATGGCAGCCGCAAACCCCGAAACGGGTTCCTTCTCCACCTACGCGGACAAGGCGCTGGGCCGCTGGGCAGGGTTCAGCATCGGCTGGCTCTACGCCTGGTTCTGGATCATCGTCCTGGGCATTGAAGCCACAGCTGGTGCCGCGATCATGCACCGCTGGGTGCCGGGCATCGACCAGTGGGTGTGGGCCCTTGTCCTCATGGTGCTGCTGACACTCACCAACCTCGGCTCCGTGAAGTCCTACGGCGAGTTCGAGTTCTGGTTCGCGTCCATCAAGGTCGCGGCGATCGTCCTGTTCCTGATCTTTGGCGTTGCGGCCATCCTGGGGCTCATCCCCGGTGTCCCTGCGCCCGGCCTGAGCAACCTGCTCGACAACGGCGGCTTCATGCCCAACGGTCCGGGAGCCGTCCTGGCCGGCATCCTGGTGGTGGTCTTCTCCTTCTTCGGTGCCGAAATCGCCACCATTGCCGCCGGCGAATCGGAGAACCCCGTGGACGCCGTGAAGAAGGCCGTGAAGTCCACCGTGTGGCGCATCCTGGTTTTCTACATCGGCTCCATCGCCGTAGTGGTCACCCTGCTTCCCTGGAACTCTGCTTCCGTGGCCAAGAGCCCGTACGTGGCGGTCATCGAGCTGTTCGGCATCCCCGGCGCCGGAACCATCATGGACGTCGTGGTGCTGACCTCGGTCCTCTCCTGCCTGAACTCCGGCCTCTACACCGCCAGCCGGATGCTGTTCTCCCTCTCCACCCGCGGTGACGCCCCGCGCTCCTGGACCCGCATCTCCCGCCGAGGCGTTCCCGCTGCCGCAGTGCTCGCCTCCACCGTGGTCGGCTTCGTCACCGTGGGCCTGAACTACATCGCCCCGGACACGGTGTTCCTCTTCCTGGTGAACACCTCCGGTGCCATTGCCCTGTTTGTGTGGCTGGTCATCTCCGCCTCGCAGCTGGTCCTCCGCCGTCGGATGGGTGCCGCAGCGAAGGACCTTCAGCTGAAGATGTGGCTCTTCCCGTACCTCACCTGGGCAGCGATCATCAGCATCGTGGCCCTGCTGATCGGCATGGTGATCGTGGAATCCACGCGTGAGTCCCTGCTGCTCTCCCTGGCGCTGGCCGCCGTTGTGGTGGCATTGGGCGTCCTCCGGTACCGCCGCAAGGATGCGGCAGCGGACGCACAGCCCGCCGTAGCCGCCGAGGCTGCCCCGGCTCCCGCGGAGTAGGGCGGCGCTAGACTCGGGACCATGCCTTTGCCTTCCTCTGCCGCAGACCACATCCAGGACCTTGGCGCCTTTGTCAGCGCATCGCCGTCGAGCTTCCATGCAGCGCACGAGGGAGGCCGGCGGCTGGCGGAGGCCGGGTTCACGCGCCTGGATGAGCTGGAGCCGTGGGAGGGCGGGCCGGGTTCGTTCTACATCATCCGCGACGGCGCGCTGATCGCGTGGGTGGTCCCGGAGGGTGCGGGACCGGCCACCGGATTCAACATCCTCGGCGCGCACACCGATTCGCCGTCCTTCAAGCTCAAGCCCAAGCCCACCACCGGAGCCCACGGCTGGCTTCAGGCGGGTGTGGAGGTCTACGGCGGCCCGCTGCTGAATTCCTGGCTGGACCGCGAGCTCCGGCTCGCGGGCCGGCTGGTGATGCTGGACGGCAGCGAGCACCTCACGGCCACCGGGCCGCTGCTCCGCTTCCCCCAGCTGGCCATCCACCTGGACCGGGCGGTGAACGAGGGGCTGGCACTGGACAAACAGCGGCACATGAATCCGGTGTGGGGGCTGGGGAACCCCTCCGAAGCCGACCTGCTGGGCGTCCTGGCGGCTTCGGTTGCCGGGGCGTCCGTCGATCCGGCGCAGATTGGCGGGTACGACGTCGTCATTGCGGACACGCAGGAGGCGGCAGTTTTCGGGGGCAAGGGGGAGTTCTTCGCGTCCGGGCGGCTGGACAACCTTTCGGCCACGCACGCCGGGCTGGCGGCGCTGACCGCCCACACCGGTTCCGGGCCCGAGGGCGGTCCCATCGCAGTGCTTGCGGCCTTCGACCATGAGGAAATCGGGTCGAACTCCCGCTCCGGTGCGTGCGGGCCCATCCTCGAAGATGTCCTGGTGCGCATCTCCGACGGCCTTGGCGCAACGGTGAGCCAGCGGCGGCAGGCCCTGGCGGCGTCGTTCTGCCTTTCTGCCGATGCCGGCCACGCGGTGCACCCCAACTACCCCGAGCGGCACGACCCCGGCAACCACCCCGTGCTGAACGGCGGTCCGCTGCTGAAGATCAACGCCAACCAGCGGTACGCCACGGACGCCTTTGGTGCCGCGTTCTGGGCCCGGCTCTGCGGCGAAGCCGGGGTCCCGTACCAGGAGTTCGTCTCCAACAACGTGGTGCCCTGCGGCTCCACCATTGGCCCGCTCACCGCCACCCGGCTGGGAATCCGGACCGTGGACGTGGGCGTGCCGCTGCTGTCCATGCACTCCGCCCGCGAGCTGTGCGGCGTGGAGGATCCGTACCGCCTGGCTGTTGTCACGGAGCTGTTCTTCGGGACGGCGGCGTAGGTACTTCCGGCCCCGAGGCTCCACAGGAGCGGATTCTGGAGACCGCGGAATGCCATTGAATGCCCAACCTGCGGCTGATTTCCACGATCCAACAATCCTCAGAGTTGCTCGTCCCCTGTCTCAGGATTTGATCGTAGTGAGCTTGGGAAACGTTCTAGTTGCCCTGACTCTCTTCCTATTGCGACTCATAAAAGCAGCTCAGGAGTTGCAACGACCACTGAACGCCAAGCCCACCCAATGGCTTAGTTTTCACCCGTCCCAGGCGGTAATCCAAGGCGTGCTTTTCCTTCTGTTTCCGCGACCCGTCTGCGCGGTTCTTTGGGATGATGATCTGGAACCACCCTTGAAGGAAGCTCCGAATACCGATTGCTTTCTTGATGGCGAGGGGGCATCCGGTCCTGTTATTTCGGCATGCGGTCCTTAGCAGAAGCCATGGGATAGCATATCGGTTAGAGGTCGAGAAGGTCTGGTCGGTAGCGCACCCTTATCTGCCCGCCTTCGTGGGCACGGGAGTTTGCCGCAGCGGAACGCTCAGGCCAGCGGCTCCGACGTGGCCGGCCCTACCGGCGCTTCATCCACCGCCAGCGGCGCATATACCAACTTCGCATGGTAGATGTAGCGGAGCAGGAACGCTGCTACCAGGCCAATTCCCTGCGCTAGGGTAGCGGACATGTGGGTCAGCTCAACCATGCACCAGACGGCGGGGACCCTTGCCATTCCTTCCACGGTGTTGAACCCGAATGAGTGGATGAACCGGCTGGCCAAGGAGCTCCGGCGTTCCACGCCCTGCTTGAAGACAAGCTTCTCCTGCATGATGAAGTTCGAGATTATGGTGGTTTCGTTTGCGAGGATTCCGGCCACACCATAGTCAGTCCCGACCGCAACTAGGGCCGTCATGATTATCAGGTTTATCATGGCCCCGAAGAGGCCTATCAGGGCAAAGCGCCCGATCGTGGCTGACAGGACGCCGCGTCCCGAAGCGATCATTGCCCAGCCTCCGCAGTTGCAGGCGCGGCCGCATTCACCGTCTCCTGCGTGTTCTTCACAACTTCCCTGATGCGCCAATCCCCGAAGGAAGCCACCACACGGGAATGTTTCAGTGCCTCGCCGGCGTTCCTGAGTTGCAGGTTCTTGATGTTTCGCGCAGTTGGTGGCCCCTCAATGATCCAGTCAATGGCGCGCCAGCTGTCCGGATGATGAACGGCGAACTCAGAGTCGAGGTCCATCTTTTCCAAAGCGACCACTTTCCATGGGTCGTGCCTGCCGTCCGCGTAAAGGTCCTGCCACATGGAGTAGGGCACCAAAGCCGTATCCTGGCGTGGCAGATTCTCTTTAGACCAATCCAGTGCGTGTTGCCAGTCGGCATTGCTGTTCGTTTCGAGGAGTGTCCTGTTCATGGACAGCCACTGCGGCAAGAGCACAACGGTGAGGGCTGCCAGCATTGCACCACCCGTCAACCCTCGGGCTGCCCTTCTTCTTCCCGGCACGGTTCGGGCAGCTGTATTTGAGTGCGTGGCGGCGGAGGCCAGGACAGGGACAAGCAGGGCTAGGCAATTCCAAGCCAAGTCGGCTGCGACGGCGATGGCAAGGACCAGAAACGGGATGGCTGCGATCACATACATGGCAGGCATGTATCCCTGCCCGATGACCACGGGAGCCGAAAACACGAGCAGCCCGGCGGGTATCCAACGAGCCTCGCGCCTCAGGATGCACGCCAGGGCCGCAACGATGCCGCCGACCACGAGATATTTGTCGTAGTACATCCACCCCATGACCAGCTTGGTCCGGTCGGACTGCGGATCGAAAATGCTGCCGGAACCCGGGCGGGAGGCGAATTGGTAGGTGACTGCGTCTTGAAGGGAGACGTGACCGGGTCCACTGAGCAGTTCATTTTGAAGTAAAGCCAACAGCGGGAAGAACGCCAGAATGAGGCCGCCTACCGAGAGGAACCCCACCAGAGAGAAGAACCGAGTCTTCCACCCAGGCCGGTGCAGCAGTGCCACCAAAAGGGCGGGACCGAAAATCGCAAGAGTCTCTTTTGAGAGAACGGCTATTGCGAAGCATGCCCCTGCCCCGATATGTTCCCACAGCCTGAGCCGGGGTGAGAGCATCAGGTAAAACGCTAAGAGCAGCCACGGCAGCCCCACGTTGTCGATGAACACCTGGCGCCCCAAAACCAGCGACAACGGGGACAGGCAGAAGAGGGCGGCAGCCAGGACAGCGAGGACCTGCCGCAGCTCGAGCCTTCGTGCGATCAAGTAAACCAGCACCGTGCTCGCCACGAAGAAGGCAGCCACCACGTAGCGCATCTGGCCTACGGAACTCTGATTTCCCTGACCGAAGAGCACCGGCAACCACGACAGTGCCGCCAACTGCGACCAGCCCACGGGTGGATGGTCATACCAGTAGGTGTAAGGGGCCAATCTGCCCTCGAGGATGGCAAGTGCCTGCGCGGTGTACGTACCCTCGTCATCCTGGTATTCGGGTGCGTTCAACAGATTCCAGCCGGAAAGCGCCGCGGCGGCAAGGGCAATGAGTGCCGCCGTTCGTTGGTCAGCGCTGAAGCGGTGTCTGATGGCCCAAAATACCTTCGCGGCGCGTGTAGGCATAACGTGAGGGGCATCTTTAGCGGGTGCTAGGAGCATGTTCACGCTTTGGCCGCCGCCCCGAGGTACTCAAGATGCGAGCCGCTATGGCTGGTCTTTTCCCACCGGAAGTCGTGGCGGCGGAACTTTATCAATGCCCGTAGGGCAGCGAATGCGAGCAGCACTTGGTAGAACGGCGTTGCGGCTACCAGCCGCAGGTAGTCGTACATGCGGATCCTGTATCCGTGGTCCCGGCCGAATTCGTGCAGCATGCAGACGTCAAAGGCAAGGGCTGCAACGGCAGGCACCAGTGGCACGAAGGCGAGCAGGGTGATGGGAACGGGATACTTTCCGAGCACCGCCGTGCCAATCGAGAATGGAAGGCACAACCCTGCGAAGGCCATGAAGTGCTGCTGCATAAGGGTCCACCACGCCATGCAGCGTTGGCGCATGGTTGGAAGGGTCTTCCAGTCGCCTTTTGCATGCACCTGCATGAAGCCCAGCGACCACCGCGTGCGTTGCTTGACCAAGGAACGAATGGAGTCGGGGGTTTCCTCTTTCGTGACCAGATGGGGTGAATAGGCGATGACGATTCTGCGGTGAAGGACTGACAGTCTTACCCCCAGGTCGCAGTCCTCCGCAAGGCAGCGGGCGTCCCAGCCATTGATGGTGCCAAGCACATCGCGGCGAATAAAGACCGTATTTCCCCCCAACGGAATGAAGCCCTGTTTTGCATAGGCATGCAACCTTGACCGGAACCAGGTGAAATACTCCAGGCAGTTCCTAAGGGAATACCAAGTGTCCCGGTAGTTGACCAACTGGACGGCCCCTTGGACGACATCGGCGTTCCTGATTTGAAAACAACTGTCCACGTGGAGCAATAAATCCGGTGCGGCGATGGACTCGGCGTCGAAGATGCCCACGATGTCATTGCGGCATATTGCCAAGGCAGTGTTGAGCTGCTGCGGCTTGTTCTTTACCGCCCCGCTGTCCAGACTGACGCGGACCTTCTCGGGACGCCGAGCAGCCAGCCTGTATGCCGTGGCAGCGGTTTCCGGGTCGTCGTGCCCGACAGAGATGATTACCTCGACATTCGGATGGTCTTGCTCGCACAGGTGCTTCAGAGTACTGGCCATGACGCGTTCACTTTCGTGTCGGCAGGGCATGATCAGCGAAAAGGACAGTGCCGGTTTGGGGAGCAGCTCGGTGTAGGAGGTGGAAGCCTGAGTCAGCGGGTCCCACCAGGCGTGGGTACTGACGTAGAGGGTAGACAAAGCTATGGCGAAGAGGGCGACGGAGACGCCGACAATGAGTAGTCCAATGGTGGCAGCAATGAGCGTGGGGAACATTTGGGGCTTTGTCCGTTCAGCGGTAGGTGCACAAGGGACACGAAAGGGCGTGTGGCATCTGCCGCAGGTCAGGCAGCTGCAGTTGGTTGAGAGCTACGAAAGAGCGATTACTTGGGGCCCGAGTCGCCGAGCCCGCACGCCTTTCCGTCCCCGTTGGAATCCAGCTTTTGGGGATCTATTCCTGCCTGGCGCACTGTTACGCCGTCATGGAAGTATTGGCGGAGCTCCGTGCACGACCACTGGTGCGGCATGGCCGCGGGGTTGCCGCCGGCCTTTGTCATCTCCTGCAGATGTTGGGCGAGGCTTGGTGGAACGGCGGGGACGCATTGACCGTTGTCGCCGTATTCCTTCAGGCACCCAGCGGCGTTCTCCGCACCCAGCTGAAACACCTGGGAAGAAGTGACAGGGCCGCGGGCCACAGGCGCCGGGGCCAAGGGCGGGGCTTCCTGCCCGGGTCCCACCACCGCGTGTTCCTTGTCGGCCGCCCCTTGCAGGGAGGCTTGTTGGCGGTTCGCCGGGTCGGCGGGGTCTGCGGGGCCGGGCCGCGGTACAGTTACCCCCGCCGGCGCCGGAAGCGATGGAACCAGCTGGGGAAGGGCAGCGGCGCTCCCTCCGGTTTGCGTGTTGGCCGGCAACTGCTGTGGGTCCGCTGCCAGGGCAACAGCATAATGGAGCTCGTGTGCTTCCGGCGCCGGTGCCGGAGCTGTGGCCGAATGGTAAGAAAGCGCTGCCAGTGCGCTCAGGCCAAGGGACATGATGATCGTCCGGACGACAAACCAGCCACGATGCCGCTGACCTTGAGAAGTCATGATATCCACACCCATTTCGCAATGCTCGGAATATTGTTTGAGTCCACGACGGTCAGCATGTACGGGCCGGGCGGAAGCAGATTGGGATTGCTTGGTATCGATGCGCTGACCGTGCCCCCGTTTGCAGTCATCGGCAGGTCCACCAGACGCGCATTCGTGTCGGTTTGGTGCGTTGCCGACATCGGTGACATCAGTTGCGCCGCTTTGATCGTGCCGGTGGCTTGGAACGTGATCTGCTGCCCGTAGGTGGCTGAGCTGGGGGCCGCCGCGATGGTCGGACGCGTCCCATTGAAAAGATAGGGCGGCGAATAGACGGAAATCCGAAGGTCAAAAGAATTGTCTAGGGGGTTTGAGCCCAGGATCGCCACCCTTCCATCAGGAAGGAGGATGGCTGAGGAATGGTAGTTCCGTCCCACCGGATCAGCGGCAATGCTTGTCCAACGATTGCTGGCCGGCTGGTAGAGAGCTGCGGTAAGCACGTTGTCCGAGCGATTATGTTGGGCCCCATCCGCTGCCAGGACTGTCCGGTCCGGCAGGTTCAGGAGGTTCACATAGCCCTTTCCGGGGCCCGGGAGGTCCGGGCCGGGCACATACGTTGGGTTTGCCTGTTTGAGGTCAATGATGTCCACGAGGTTGATCGCGGTGGTGTTAGTTTGCGTGTTCCCACCCCCCACGATCATGACCTTTTGGTCCTGCGCTGGCCCGAGAAGCACCGAACCGGCCTGATCCCTCAGATCCTTCTGGCGAAGCCCCGGCACATCCCACATCTGGGCTTTCCTCCAGTCGTACAGCGAAGCCCCGGTACCAGGAAGCCCATTGCCAAACGTGTGTGCTCCGGCGTAGAACATCCGGCCATCCTCAAGCAGATACATGTGGGGATAGGTGCCCCAGAAACTCCATGTTTGCGGCACGCTGCCGGACGGAAGCCATTTCAGTGTGGACGCTTGGAACATCTCGGTGAGCACCGTCCCGTCCGCCTGCTCGTTCAATCCGCCTGCGGACCAGACGTCCCCGTTACCCAGCTTGGTCATGGTTGGGTACCAATGTGCCCCGGCCATGTCGCTGATCTGGTGGAAACTGTTGTCCTTCGGATCGAAGTAGTAGCTGGCTTTGGACCCCTTGAAGGTGGTGGGGCCTGCACCTGTGGTGGGGTAGGCTGCGGTGCCGCCCCCGATCAGTACCTTTCCGTCGGCCAAGGTGAGGTGGCCGGCGCAAAACATGTCGTAGGGGACGGGGACCGGGGTAAAGGTGCCGGCATTGGGGTCCCAGATGGAAGCCTTGAACGTTCCGGCCGCGAATGCTGATCCTTCATTGCCGGAACCGGCGATAAGTAAGAGCCTGCCGTCGCTAAGCAGCGTGGAATGGATTCCCCGCAGCGGCATGGGAGCATTAAGGACCTCCCACGATCCAACCTGGGCAGGGGTGCCCACCTGAGGCGGTGCCGCTGCCTCCTGTACGGAATAGTTGGTAGTCAGCAGGGTTCCGTTGGCGCTGATGGACAGTCCGAAGGAGATGGCGTCAACACCAGCCGGAATGGCAGGGGTGGTCCCTGCAGCCACGGCCCAGGTGTCCGACGCAGCCACCGGTGCCAGGTCTGTCCAGTAACCCCATCCGCTTGCTGTATGCGAAAAGATTGTGATTGAGTTCTTTGCTGCCGTTGACTTGTAATTCACGGACAGGTTGTATTTTGAACCAGCCTTTACCGCCGGCGCGCAGGCCGGAGTTTCAGCCTGGAGGAGCTTGGCGTCCCCGCTGGCATAGGCGCTGACGGTAAGGGCGTAGGAGCGGGACCCCGCCGGAGCCGTGGCCGGGACGTCGGTATTCAGTCCCTGCGTCAGGCTCTTCGTTCCCCACCCTCCGGTGATGAAGCAATCAGGGAGGGGATTTCCAGCCGCCAGGTTTCCGTTAACCACAAGTTCGTTGGTGGCCGGCAAGGGCGTACCCGCGTTGGTAGCGTACAGCGAGTAGTCATCCGTAGTCAGCTGGCCGGTTGCAGAGATCGACAGACCGAACACGATCTTGTCGGTTCCGTCAGGAACCACCGGCGTGGATGCCTTCGCTTCCTGCCACGCACCAGCCGCTGGAACCTTCCCCAAGTCCCCCCAATACGTCCACCCACTCGCGGTATGCCGGAAAGTCGTGATGGAGACGGGGACGGTAGACTGGTACCAAACTCCTAGGTTGTAGACTTGGCCGGGTGTAACGGCGGGAGCACAATCAGGGGACTCCTTCTGCATCAACTTCCGGTCACCTGACACGTATCCCTGGACAGTGACGCTGAGCGCCCGTCCTCCAGTCCGTCCCGGAGAAAAGGACCACGTGCCTGCTGTCCCCCAGCCCGAAGCCTGGAAGCAGTCCGGGAAGGTCGCGCCTGTTTCCAGGGACGGGTTCACCACGAGGTTGGGGCCCGTGCTGTCAGCCGCGAACACCGGTCCCGCTGCTGTAACGGATGCAAGCATCAACACAGGTGCAAGCAGGTGTGCTGCGAGTTTCCGCCACGACAATAAATGCCTTGATCTGCCGCCACGGCGTCCAGGCCTCAGCATTAGGGGCCCTGAAACTGTAAAGCTCATCACCACATACCTGCTTAGGGTCGGCCATCCCAACGGTGGTTGGGGTCGAACAACAGCCAACCTAGGTCAGGAAGCACCGCCCGCCTAAGGGGTTGCGGGCACCAGTGCGGGTTTCCTGTGGAAACTGCGGATTTCTTACCAAAGGTGTGGACACGCACCGCTCTCGCCCAGCGTGCTCCGCCGGGAAGGGACTGTATCCAGCACACTCCAGCCCGAACCCGCTAGGAGCTACAGTGTGCGATTCAGATGAACATGAATTTGGATGGGGTAGTGGATTCCCACATGAGTCCTGGCAGCATGCTGCGCCTGGAGGACCGCGTCCTGGCGCTCGATCGTTACCACAAACAGGTGCGATATCTTCGCATTTTCCGGGCGCCTCGCTGACAGCCTCCGCCTATGCGATTGAGGTATTCGCGGAAATATCACGTCCCGCCACGGCAGACCCCGCTCGCACCTAGGGCAAGATCAGTGCGTCGGTTCCGATGACGCTTACGCAGTGCCCGGCGCCCCCGAACGAGGCCTACATGGCCTTAAAGTTTGTGACGGCGGGTCGGTTCGATAAAGGCAGCCGTAGACAAGACGCTGGCCAGTTCCGCCATGACTTCGTCGTGAACTTCGGCCTGCTGGGCCACCAAATCCACCAAGGGAACAACCTGCAGATGAACATCCACGCTCATGACATCCCCCCAATCCGGAAGCTTTCGCCATCAATCTCGTGTGCCGGCACCCCAACCCACGTCTGCCCGTCAGGGACGTTGCTCAAAACAGCAGCCCCCATCCCCACGGTCGCGTATGCCCCCACCGAGGTCCGTTCGCGGACGCTGGCGTTCATGCCCAGGTAGGCAGCCCGGCCAATCCGTACTCCGCCGCCCAGCGACACCCCCGCCGCGAACGTCGCAAAGTCCGCCACGTCGTCGTCGTGCGTGAATGTCACTGACGGCATCGCAACCACGTGCGAACCCAGCGTGACCGACGCAGTAAGCGTGACGTTCCGGAGCAGGATGCTGCCCCTGCCCACCCGGCACCCCTCCGGGCACAGGACCGAAGGGTCGATGGCGGTGGCGTAGCGCGCCTCGGTGAGCCCCATCGCCGTCAGCCGCTCCACCACGGATTCACGCGCCCTGCCCGAACCGATGCACACCAGGATGAACGCGTGGGTGTATTTGGCTGCGTCATCGATGGTTCCCAGCACCGGGGCGCCGTCCACGCTGACACCCGCCATTTCCTTATCGTCATCGAGCAGGCCGACGACGTCGTACTGGCCGCTGCTGCGCACCATCGCCAGGACTTCACGGGCCAGGCCGCTGGCAGCTATCAGGATCAGCTCACTCATGTGCGCGTCCCCGCTGCCGAAGCCCGGATGGCGCCGATGATCCTGTCCAGGCCGCCGTCGTCCAACTCGTGGTACACCGGCAGGATCAATGTCCTGTCATTGAGCCGCTCCGTGTGCTGCAGGAGGCCTCCGCCCGAGTCGCGCCACCGGTAGGCGGGCTGGCGGTGCGCCGCCATGATGCCGCGCCGCGCAGAGATCCCGGCTTCCGCCAGCTTTTCGAGCAGCCCGTCCCGGGTGGTTCCGAAACTGGGCAGGACCTCCACCCAGAAGGACTGGAAGTTTGTTGTGCCGTAGGGCGGGTCGGACACCAAACGCAGGCCGGGCACCCCGGCGAGTCCGGCCACATACCGTGCCGCGATGTCCCGGCGCCGTGCCAGCACCGCAGCCAGCCGGCCCAGTTGGACGATGCCGACGGCGGCCTGCAGGTCCGTCATCCGGTAGTTGAAACCCACCTCCAGGTAGTCCTCCGGCGGTGCCAGCAGGGATCCGTGCCGGTCTGCTGCGGAGAGGCTCATGGAGTGCTCCCGCAGGGTCCTGGCCCGGGCAGCCCAGTCTGCCCGGTTGGTGGTGAGCATCCCGCCCTCGCCGGTGGTGAGGATCTTCCGTGGATGGAAGGACCACACCGCGACATCCGCGTCCACACCCACCGGCCGGCCCCTGTAAGTCGACCCCACGGCGCAGGCGGCGTCTTCGATCACGGTGATCTCGTGGCGGTCGCACAGGCTGCGGATTGGATCCATGTCCAGGGGCACGCCGCCCTGGTCCACCACAATCACGGCCCGTGTATCCAGGGTGAGTGCAGCATAGATGGTTTCCGCGGTCACGTTCCCGGTCACGGGGTCGACGTCGCAGAATACCGGCCGGGCACCGACGTAGGTGACGGCATTTGCCGTTGCGATGAAGGACAAGGACGGAACGACGACGTCGTCCCCGGGCCCGATCCCCGCCACCACCAAGGCGAGGTGAAGGGCGGTGGTGCAACTGGAGGTGGCCACGCCGTGCCGGACACCCTGGGATTCGGCGAAGCGGGATTCAAACTCCTTCACCTTGGGTCCCTGCGCCACCCAGCCGGATGCCACCACGTCGGCCAGGGCACGGGCTTCCTCGTCCCCAAGCCAGGGCTTCATCACGTTGATCCGGGCCAGGACCGGCTCGGCAGTCATCGGGCACCAACCGTGCGTGCAGCGGCAATCTCCTCGCGCAGCGGCATCCACCAGCTGACCAGTTGCCGGGCACAACAGGCGAGAAGCCTGCCTCGGAGAGGAGGAAACCGATGTACACGGCCCCCGCGACGACAGATGTGTCAGGGCCCCGCCGAAGATCCGCCGGCTGCGGTGTTGCCACCCGCTGTGCCGCAGCGGGAGCAACGGGCCAGACAAAGGCAGCCTGCCGGGTTTTGCCTACTGGTATTTCCGCCATCGTGCCCCTTTCCAACGCAGCTGCCTGTTCTCTGGCCGTGAAGCAAAACTAGCCCTGGACTGACGCGGTTGAGGGTGAATCGGGAAGGCCTTTGTGGGTACCTCAGTGCAAGGGTGTGGAAACTGCGGGTACCTGCAAATTGCAGGACTTTAGGCCTATAGGATGGGAAGGACGTAGGGTTCAGCGGCCGCGGATCCCTTGCCTGCGGCGAGTGCCGTCAACTGAGCCCTGGACTCAACACCGAGCTTTCGGTAGATGGCGGTGAGGCGCACTTCGACCGTGCGCACGGAGACATACAAGGTGGCAGCAATTTCCTTGTTGCGCATGCCCCGTGCCACCATCTTCGCCAACGACCGCTCATGGTCCGCAAGCAACAGCATTGCCGGGTTGCCCTGCGGGCGGGCAGGCTCCATGCGTTCATCCAGGAGGAGGGCGTCCACATGCTGGGTCCACGCGTCCGCGCCGGCTTCGTCGAACATCACCTTGGCCCGCAACAACGCATCCCGTGCGTCCCGCAGCCTGCCAAAGGCGTGCAACCGCTCCGCATAGCAGGCAAGGGTCCTTGCCCTTTCAAGAGTGTGCCCGTTCCTGCTGTCCAGTGCCTGGCTGAAAAGCTGCAGTGACTGCTCGCCGTCCGCGAGAAGGGCACGGCTGCGGGCCACAGCCATCATCAGCCATGGTGACCGGAGCCCCACCGAGCGGCTCTCAAGGCGCAGAAGTGCCTGCGTGGCCTCCTGGTGCCGGCCGAGCCGGACCAGTACTTCAACAAGGTCCGCCTCACAGCGCAGGAGCGTGGGGTTGCCGAACCGCATGCCGATTTCGGCGGCCCGGGACAACTGGGCAACGGACTCTGCCAGGTCGCCGCGCAGCAGCGCGAACTGGCCTTGGCAGGCGGCAAGCTGTGCCGTAATGGCAGGGTGGCTGTCCGCACCCGCATAGCGAAGTGCCTCGGCGGCATACGTCCGGGCCTGGGCGTCGTCGCCGAGGGAATGTGCCCGCCAGACCCGGAAAAGGTGGCGCGTTCCGCGGTGGTACTTGAGTTCGGGCTCGGAAAGTTCAAGTTCGTCAATCAGCCGGACCGCCGCGCGTACGTTACCGGCACGGATTGCATTGTCCACTGCCATGAACGCTGCGGTTTCCTGCCAGTTAACGTGGCCTGGTTCGTCTGAACTCCTGAGCAGGGCGAAAGTTTCGTGGGCGCCTTCATAGTGTTCGGCGTAGGTGAGGGCCCTGCCATGCATCAAAAGCCCGGCGGCCCGGGCGGCGCCCGTTTGTTCCTGCCGCCGGCCAAGGCCGGCAGTTCCGCCGCCAATCGACTCAATCAATAGCTCGGCGCGCTCAGCGATGCCAAGGCAATGCGCCGACGCGGACCCGCGGAATTCTTTGCCGTGGCGCAGGAGCTCCGAGGCCTCCTCCAGTTCCCATCTCTCCGCATAGTACAAGGCGCCGATGGACAGCAGGCTCGCAGCGTAGGCCGGATCGTGCTGGCCAAATTCCTTCACCAGCCGGAGCACCATGCTGGAACGCACGGCAGCCCCTTGGGCGAACTGGATCTCAAAGGAAAGACCGGTCAACCGCAGGATCAGTGCGGGATTGCGCGTTACCCGCTGGGCCCACTCCAGGTACCGGCGGGCGTACACAAACTCACCCCGGTTGAACAGCATTTCTGCAACGCTGGTCAGCCGGGCCGCCGTTTCCGCTTCCCAGGGGTTTATGGTGAGCGCCCGCTCGATGTACTCCACGGCAAAACTCACTTCACCGTTGCGAACCAGGTCAACGGCGTGACGGAGCAGCTGGAACGGGGTTTGCCGTTCCAGTGCGGTAAAACTCATGTGCCACCTGCGGGCATACGGATCGGTGTCACTTGCTGCTTCTGCCAGGGCCCGATGGTTGGCCGTGCGGACGGCCGGCGTCATGGCCGCGAAGACATATCCCCGCAGCAGCTGGTCACCGATCCCCAGGTGGGGACCTGTTCGCTTCACCAGGCCGGCAGCCAACAGTTCGTCAACGCTTGTCCACACGTCCCGGTCGATCTTCTCGATCGTCGAGATGTCGCTGCGGAAGGAAAGAGCCAGGAGGTCAAGCACGTTACGGGCGCCGGGGGTCAGGCCTCCCACAACCGACGCGCACTCCGCGTCAAAGCTGCCCCCGGAGGGCAGCGGGACGGGCAAGGCATATTTGCCTGCGGTGTGCCTCTCCAGCAACCGGGTGTAAAGGTCGACGGCGGCGAGCGGGTTGCCGCCGGCGGCTGCGGCAACCGCGTGGGCAGCCGCCGTCGTGGTCCTCTTGGCGGGCAGGCTCTCCAGCATCCGCACAGTGTCGCTGTAGCCCAGCGGGCCGAGGCGCAAGGCAGCGAGCCCGCTGAAGGGGCTCTCGGGCAGGTCCTCCCGCATGCTGACAAAAAGGACGGTATCCGTACCCACCAAACGCCTGGCCACAAAGCCGATGACCGCCTGGCTGCTGGGATCCAGCTGGTCGACATCGTCGAGCACGACGACGGTCCGCGATGACGAGCGCTGGTGCAGGCCGTTGAGCAGCATGCTTGAAACTGCCGGTACGCTCATGGCGCCGGTGTTGTCGTGGAGCAGCTCGTCAGCAATCCGGTTCAGGACGGGATCGTCCATGTCATTCAAGAGTGCAGTAAGCCCGGACAGTGGCCAGTCCGATTCAGCGGCAGTGGCGGACAGGAAGACGGTGCGGTAATCGGAGAGCATGCGGATTGCCGACAAAAGGGCTGTTTTGCCTGTCCCTTTGCGGCCGATCACCGCCAGTGCAGTGTCCTTGGGCCCGCGAATAACTGAGAGGATGCGGTCCAGTTCTTTGCTTCGGCCAATAAGTGGCATGGTGTCCCCATTCGTCGAAGAAGGAGACCGCATTCTTGCACTGCCGGATCACGTCCCGGCAGTCCGCTCCCCAGTGCGGATTCTGCCGGTACCTGCGAATATAGCCCGCAACCAGCAGCCTTACCACAACGTTCCCGCTGGATTCCATCAAGATTGGCGCCTGCGCTTGGTTAAGGGACTACGTGGTGTCGGTGGCCCCATTCCGGATGTATGAACCCCCTGCCCTCCGATTCCCGCTCCAGGGCAATCCCCTATACCTAACGAAATCCGAAAACCCAGAGCCCCTTACTTGCCTAACAGGGGGTAAACGGTAGGTGAAAAGCGAGTACCTACTACTCGTGATACCTGCATTAGGTAGGGGATAGTCTTCCTGAAACGGCCAGAGGATTGGCGGTGGGTTGCTGGGGGACAGCGACCAGACCATGACCGGATTAAGCGTTGGTGCCGCCGGGTAACTCTCGGCGGCATTGTCAAGAATCCGAACTGTCATGAAGTGGTGAGGCAATTGTCAATTTCGCCCCAACTTCCAGCTCTTTTTTCCGAGCCGGGAATGTTATCTCCGCAAGCATCAATCAGCGTGATTATCCCTACGTTGAACGAAGAAAAGAACATACCTTGGGTTCTGCGCAGGATGCCATCCTACGTCGATGAGGTGATCATCGTGGACGGCCGCTCACAGGACAACACCGTTGAAGTGGCGAAGGCAGTACGCCCTGACGTGGTGGTGGTAAACGAAACCCGAAAGGGAAAGGGTGTGGCCCTTCGCGCCGGCTTCGCGGCGGCTTCCGGCGATATTATCGTGATGCTGGACGCTGACGGGAGCATGGATCCGCGGGAAATCGGCTGGTTCGTCGCACCGCTCCAGCACGATTTCGATTTCGTCAAAGGGTCCCGCCACGTCACCGGCGGCGGCTCCGAGGACCTCACCCGTTTGCGGAAGGCCGGCAACAGGGCCCTGACCGGACTCGCCAATGCTGTCCTGCACAGCAACTATTCGGACCTTTGCTATGGATACATCGCTTTCCGGCGGGAATGCCTGGAGGTGCTGGAACTGCAGTCCGACGGCTTCGAAATCGAGACCGAACTCATTGTCCGCGCTGCCAAGGCGGGCCTGCGGATCGCGGAAGTTCCCAGCCTGGAGCTGGACCGGATCTCGGGGGCATCCAACCTCCAGACGTTCCGCGACGGCTGGCGGGTCCTGCACACGCTGGCCCGTGAATGCACGGTGTGGGAAGCCCCAACCGCGGGCGCCCGCCCGGAGGCCCTCCGCCGCGTGAAATACACCTATTCAAATGTCCGCTTCCCGCGGCTGCCAGTGGATCCGCACAGCGTCCTCACGCCGGTGGTGAGCCAGCATGCTTGACCGCATGAAGCCCCTGTCCGTGACAGTGGTGATCTGCGCCTACACCTCCGAACGGTGGGGCATGCTGCTGGACGTCATTGAATCCGTGCGCAACCAGACCCTCACCCCTGACCAGGTCCTGGTTGTCATCGATCACAACCAGGACCTGCATGAAAGGCTCATCGAGATCGTCGACGACGTCACCATTGTGGAAAGCACCGGCCTGCCAGGCCTGTCAGGGGCCCGCAACACGGGCGTCGGGCTCGCTGAGTCCGACATCGTTGCGTTCCTTGACGACGACGCCGAGGCGGCACCGGACTGGCTTGAACGCCTGGTGGCGCTGTATGACGATCCCGACGTCCTGGCCGTGGGCGGGAAGGTTGTTCCACTGTGGGAAACCGGCAGGCCCGGTTACTTCGGGGAGGAACTGGACTGGATCGTGGGATGCAGCCACCGAGGGTTGCCCCGTGTGGCCTCCGAAGTCCGGAATGTCATCGGCGCAAATATGTCGTTCAGGCTTGAGGTGCTGCGCCAAGTGGGTGGATTCAATCAAGCACTTGGCCGGAAGGGCACGTTGCCCCTCGGCTGCGAGGAGACCGAGATTTGCATCCGGTCAACAATGGGATCCCCCGGCGCCCGCATCGTTTACGAACCCGCGGCCCTCGTCAGGCACCATGTGCCGGCCGAGAGGGGCAGCGTGCGCTACATGCTCTCACGGTCCTGGTCGGAAGGAATTTCCAAAGCACAGGTCAGCCACATCGTCGGGCAGAAGCGGGCCCTGCGGCCCGAACGGCGGTACGTCCGCAGCACCTTGCCGCGTGCGGTGTTCTCCGGAATCCGCGACTGGAGCCGGGGAGCCAACCCCCAGGGACTGGGCAGGGCAGGATCTGTCCTCGCCGTACTGGCCTTCACTTCCGCCGGCTACCTCCGTGGACGCCGGATTGCCCACGGGTCAACCACGCAACTGGCTGAGCTCGAGCTCCAGGGCGCACCATGGCGGCAGGTCCAGTGACACCCGGATTGGAGTCCTGAGCCGCAAGGGCCTGGGTACGGTGGAGAACCGGACCCAGGCCCTTCGGTTTTGTGCTATGTGCCAGCTGGCCGTTGCTTCCGCAAGGGTGCAAGGGAGACGAAGCCGTTCAGGGCTCCTAGCCGGCCACCGGACGCCAGTAGCGCAGCCCACCTTCGGTGGACCCGTCGTCGGCTACGTCAATAACGGCGTAGGGGAACGCCTGGCGGTCCGCCTGGTCGGGCCCAAGGCCGCGGACATCGGAGGACCAGGTCCCGGTGTTGACGTACCGGGTTGGAGAACCCTCGAGCGTCGTTTCAAGGGCACGGTGCGTATGGGCCGAGACATACCAGGCCACGCGGGAGCCGTACGTTTCGAGGATCCCTGCGACCCGGGCTGCGGCCGCGGGCGGCTGGTCGCCGCCATGGATGTTGCGCCCGGCGGCAGCAAGCACCATGCGGGTGGCGGTCACGGGCAGTGCCGACACGGTCCGGAATCGGGAGAGGCGCGCAAGTTCACGCACTGCCGTCCCGTCGAGCGCGAGCCGCAGCGATTCGGTCTGCAGCAGTTCGTCGTAGGCAGGCCTCCGGACCCGGCGTTCCGCCCGTTCCGAGGCCACGCAGGCCCGTGCCACTGCTCCGGCGCGGCTAAGCCGTGATGCCGTTGGGTTCGCATGCCAGGCCGCCAACGGGGGCAGGTCCACCTCGTCGGTGCCGTTGACTGCAGTCCGGAGCACCTCGGGTATCCGGTGCAGGGCATGATGGAGGTGCCCGTGTTCAACCACGAGCACCCCGGGGACGTAAAGGAGCCACGGGTGCACGCTGACCCGTGTGGGATCACCTGGTGACAGCAGCGCTGACAACCGCGCGGCCACCGGGGGCCGCGCCAGCTCCACGTCATGGTTGCCGCAGACGAAATGCAGCCGCACGCCGGCTGCAGCGCACGCCTGCAGCGCCCCCAACGTTTCGGGGTGGCGCTTGAAGATGGACTCGAGCCTTGCCAGGCTCTGCTCCTCGTCCAGCCTGACGAGCTCAAACGTGTCACCAACAAAGATGACGTGCTGCTCCAGGCCCGGTGGCTGCGTTGCGGACACCTCGCGGCGCAGGAACTCCGGCAGGACCTTCCCTGGGTGCCGGGGGTCGCTGTCCGACCCGTCCAGGTGGAGGTCGCTGAGGAGTATCCATCGCGCCGCGTGGTTCACGTCAGCAGCCCCAGGACCCGCGGGAAAAGGAGGATAACCACCAGCAGCCATAGGACACCGACTGTGATCCTGATGTTCACGGCCCGGTTGAAGAGCCGCAGGCTTGCCGGCTGTCCCGAGGCTGACGCGGTATGCCGTACCTCCAGCCCGATGAGGGTAAACAGCAGAACCGCAGCGGCAACCAATCCGGCGATATCAATCATGACGCGGCCTCCTGCCGTGCGCGGGCAATGCAAGCAAGGATGGTTATGGCACCCATGGTGACGACACAGGCCTGCCAGGACCAGACGGAGAGGTAGAACATCGCTGTTGATACCGCGGTAAGGCTGGCAAGGCCGAGTGCCAGGACGAGCAGTGCGCCCAGGCCGAGATCGGTGATCCGCATAAGCCGGGTAAGTGCCTGTCCCGGGAGCAGGACGAGCACAAGCAGTGCGGTGACCGCCTGGATCGGGGTTGGCAGCCCAAGGAGGGACACCGCGGAGAGGACCAAGGCCGTGAGCCCGATCGCCATAGTGGGCCGGCTTATTGCACGGGCGTTCATGGCGCCACCCGGTACACTCGGGCGTCGCTGTTGCTGAACGCGATGTCTACGCCGTCTTGTGACTTCAGCCAATTCTCCAACTCCTCGAAGCTCTGTGGGGTGGTTTGGCCCTGCAGGACAAGGCTTGATTCCGCGGAGGTCATGAGAAGCAGGTAGCCGCCGCCGGGGTTGTGCCTTGCGTACCGGTAAACCAGCGGGCCGCACGTCGCCGCCGACAAGTCGGAGGGACAAAGGTCCTCTATGGTCCGGTACCGGTGGTCCAGGTAGTCCTGGCTGCGCCAAGGTGTTGGATGGGCTGCCGCGATGATCGCGGAACCGGGCGGGGCGAGATTGTCCACGGCCTGGACAGCGGCGATCTCATCGTCCGCGAACACGTCGTACTGTGCGTTGCCGAACCTCCCGGTCACTGTCATAACAGCGAGCAGGACACAGGCCGGCACCAGTACCACCGTGTTGCGGGTCGAAAAACGAACACTGCCCGTGGTGGGGAGCAGGACCGAGCTTGCCTGCATGGCAATGAACGGCAGCGCAAACAGCGAGACGCGGATGAGCATTTCTCCGCCGTAGGCCTGCACGGGGAAGAGCAACAGGGGAGTGACGGCCAGGAGGACCACCCGGATATCAAGGCGTCCCCGGCGCCAGTCCCGGACCGATCCGATCGCCGCGAGGGCCCAAAGGATGAGTGTGAGCGCTATCCGGATCTGGACCACCAGCAGGTGTCCCGCCGAACCCGTCGTGCGGTCGACGACGTTCGCTTCGATGGCGGTCTGCAGTCCGGCGTCCGCCAGGGGTGGGTGGCCGGAAAGGTAGGTGCTTGCAGGATAGACGAGCCACAGCACAAGGAGGATGCCGGCAATGAGCGGCAGCCTGCCGGGCCACACCCGCCCGCTGAGGGTGAGGGCCGTGACGGCGATCAATACCAGGAACGGCGTCAGTTGATGGCTTGCGCAGATGACGGCGATCAGCAGGAGGGTGACCACGAGGGCTGCGACCCGGTGCCCGGGGCGATCGTCTGCTGGCGTCCGCGCCAGCCACCATGACTTGAGATTGGCACGCCCGAAACCACGGAAAGCGGGAGCCTTGGCGGCAAGGGGGCCGATGAGCAGCACGATTACCACCAGGTACAGGAAGAAACCGAAGGCTTGGGGAGACAGATAGTCCTGGTCCTGCCAGTTGCCGAGGCAAAAAATCCAGAGCACCAGCCAACGCCGGCGCGGATCCTTCGTCAGGTAGCGGGTCAGCACGCCAACGGCGGTGAGCCACAAGCCCATGTTGAACACCGGTGCCCACAGGGCAACGGTTACCGGATCAATACCGGTTGCCCGGAGCACGGTCGCCAGGAGCGCAAAGAAGCCGGGCCAATTGAAGTAAGCATCGATGTTCGGGTCGACGCCGCCGGAGGTTGAAAGAGCGTCGGCGATGCCAAGGTGGCGGAAAGCAACTTCGCCGCGCGGGACATCCGTGACGAACGCGGCAGCGCCGAAGAGCATCAGCACGAGGACTGCGATGAGCCACAGCATGACCGGCCGGCGCGCGGGCCCGGTGGCATCTCCCCGCAACGCCACGACGAAGGCGACGTTGACAATCAGAACGCCCACCCAGAAGGGATAGGGCAACACAGCCACAAGCCCAAGGTCGCTGTGGACGGGAACTGCCACCGTGGCGGCACTGCCCACTGCCAGAGCCAGTGAGACGGCGCCTGCTACGGCGCACCAGATGTCACGGGCATGCCACGGGTGTGATCGGATCCGGCTCGGTTGCTTCAGCGTGCTGGTCATGACGCCTCCTTTTTGGCGCGGCGGAGAATTGCGAGCAGTCGGAGGCCCACCGCGACGGCCCCGACGTAAAGCACCACCATCCACGCAAGGGCCATGGCGCTTGAGCCGCTCTCAGCGGCCCACAGAGCCGAGACGCAGAGCGCGGTTCCGAGCACTACGCCGACCACGATGGCTTCTGTGTAGAGTCCCAGGACGCGGCAGACGGAGTTGTAGGCCTGCAACACTGCGTAGGCCACGAGTCCGGCAGCCAGCAGCCGCAGGGCGACGGTGGACGCGTTTGCGTACCTGTCCCCGAGGAGGTGGAGAAGGGGGTGGGCGAAGACAATCAGTACGACGGCGGCCAGGCTTCCAATGACCAGCGACCATCGGAAACTGGCCCAGGTGGTGGTCGCCAGGCGGTCCGGGTCACGCACTCCCTCGGAGAATTGGACGATGCCTATCAGCATTGGAGCGGTGTAAGCGGCCCATGCCATCATCCATGCCGGATACCAGTAGGCCGCGACCTCGGGCGATACCAGGTGCGCGAGCAGGAGCGGCAGTACGAGTCCTGGGGCGCGTTCGGTGAGGGTAAGGAGCTGGTTCGGGATCCCCAGCATCAGCAGCGGCCGGTGGCGTGCGGGGTGCAGGGTGGGGCGTGGCTTGTATCCGACCAGTTTCCGCAGCTGGAAGGCACCGATCATGCATGACACGGCCGAGCCCAAGGTCCAGCAGGCCAGCAGGACGTCGGCGGAGGCGCCGTGGGCCTGCCAGGCGACAAGGGCTGTGGCCGCGAGGGAAGCCACGCCGCCCACCGTGTACCTCATCGTCGCGCTGCCGCCGCGCCCCAGCGCCACGAGCGCCTGGTCCAGTACCGTGCACATGGTCCCGGTGACGGCGGCCACGATGAAGGTGAGCCAGAAGAGAACCGAGAGTGAGTCCGAGTCGGGCGCCACGAAAGTCTCCAGCACGAGGTAGCCGAGCGCCAGGACGGTGCCTGCTATTCCCACGATGCCAAAGGCCGCGTCCAGCACCCGGGCGGGCGGCTCGCCCCGGCCCACCGACACGATCACGGCGGATCCGGTGCCCAGCACAGCCAGCTGGGTGCAGATCATCACCGCCGAGACGGCGGCCGTGGTGAGCCCGACCTCCCGGTCAAAGGTGGCATGCGCTGCCAGGATCCAGAACGCGAAGCCGGTACCGGTCTGCGCCCCCTTGGCGATGACCAGGCCGATGGAGCTGCGCAGGGGAGAGTGCCGCCGGAGGGCCGATGCGGCCTCCGTTGGGGCAATCTCCCGCTCAGCCGTCACGACCTAAACCCCTAGCCATTCCCGCATAGTTGTACCAGCAGAAGGCGATGTAGTAGCGCACCCATTGTGGCTGGCCGGCGGCGAGGCTCATTACGCTCCCGCGGGCTGCCGCCGCTGCGGGCAGCAGAGCCAGCCGGGCCCCACGCCAGCCGTGCTTGCGGACCATGCGTCCCAGGCCCGTGCCGTCCATGAGGAACTGGTCCAGCGCGAAGTCGAAGTCGTCCGCGGCAAACCTGTGTTCAACGAAGACCCGCTGCGACACGCCAGTCTTCATCCCCGACTGCCTCATGCGCCACCGCAGTTCGATGTCCTCGCCCGACTTGAACGAATCGTCGAACCCCAGGTTCAACATCAGGTCCCGGTCCACCAGCGTCGCCACAAGCCCGAACCAGTTGCGGCTGCGGCCTGTGCGGTGGTGATGCGCCAGTGCCTGCCCCCAGTAGCCCGGGCCGGCAACGCTTTCCAGGCCCGCCTGGAGGGCGTCATACCCGTCCTCCACGAATTCAATGAGCAGGTCCGCCACACCGGTCGCTCCGAACACGACGTCCGCGTCCACGAGCAGGACCCAACGCGTGGTGCTGCTGCGGACCCCGAGGGTACGGGCCCAGGGAAGGCCCCGGCCTTCGTCACTCAGCACCCGGGCACCCGCTTCACGGGCGATCTCGACAGTCCGGTCGGTGGACAGGCCGTCCACCACGATAATCTCGGCTACACCGGACTGGCGCAGGGCTTCCAGGCAGCCTGGGAGTAGATGCTCCGCATTGCGGGCCGGAACAACCGCCGTCACGTCTGCTGTGCTGTGGGCCACCGTCTTACCCCCTTTCAGACTTGCTCGTCGAGGACTGAAGGCAACAGCTCCTCAAGATGCCGGACAATGTCGTCCGACGCCTGGTCCGCCGAATATGCAGCCGGCACCTGCAGAAGGTGGCAGGGACGCCCGTCCAGCGCCTTGTTCAGGACCAGCCCCTTGGCCGCGAAATGCTCCCGCCACGGGACCACGGACGTGGCCGCCAGGCCCGTCACCACCCGCTGCGAGAAACCTGCCATTTCGATGTGGAAGTTGCCGATCATCCGGTCGACCATCCAGTCGCTCGTCTTCTCCAGGATCCGGGACCGTGCGCCGTCATAGCGTTCGATGTAGATCGAGGCTGCGAGTGGAGCCTTGGTGGTTACTTCCCGCCCCGGGAATGCAGCCTCCGGGGTAACCATGCGGTGCTCCGGCGACCAGCGCCGGGAGAAGTCTGCCAGCCGCGGATAGCGGATTACGAAGGGGTGCACCAGCGTTGTCAGCCGGCCCACAGGTTCGGAGAACCTCGAAGGAACGAGGGGTTTCCGTGCGCCCTCGAACAGGTGCGGGTAGATGGCCCGGTGGTGTGGCTTGATGAACATCGGCTTCGCGTAGCCGAGCAGCGTGGCGTCCTCTGCAAGGAACGCCCAGTCGTCTCCCATGAACGACCATCCCTCGCGCCGCATCAGTTTTGCGGCGGTACTCGTCTTGCCGGTACCTCCCGCCGCGGGAAGTGCGATCGCGTGGCCACGGTACGCCATGGTTGCTGCGTGGATCATTGCAGCTCCGCGGGCGACCATGGCGGCGTCCAGGACGGGTACAACCGTGGTCAGGAGTTCGCCGGGCCCGTGGATCCGCCAATGGTCTGCGTCCCTGACCACCTGCACCCGGTCGGCCTGGAACTGCACGCTGTTGTCTGTGTATGCCAGTTCGTGCTCAACATGGCCGGCATCCGGCATCGGCTCTGGTTGGTCGTCAACGACGATCTCGGCCTGCCGTTCCGTATCCGAGGCGAAACATGCCAGCATGCTCTGAAGCTGCTTCGCCGCCGGTGCAGTCGCGTCCACGTTGATCGTGACGCGGCCATGAATGTCGAAGTGCAGTGCCTTCGCTCGCCTGTTGCTCATGGTCCTCCCCTGTCTGATTGGTGTCAGCCGTGGTTTCCGTACCTGGGTTCAAGCCCGCCAGTGCCCCTATGCGGAATCGAAAACCCCGGCGTGCGACTCCGCCGGCAGAATCGAGCGTAGGGTAGGTCCGCTAGGTAAACACCGGTAGTAGGTACTCGCTTTTGTACCGGGCCCTACGTGGGGAAATCCGCGCGTACGTGGGCAATAGGGGTGGCGGGACAGCGCCCAGGGCCGTGTTAGGTACGTTAGGGGTTGGGGTCAGCGGAGTACTGGGTATAGGGGGTACCTATTCCAGTGACGCGCACGCATCCGGGGGCTCCTAGAGGCGGGGACTGCCTTCCGCCGGGTAGACGCGGACCCAGTCGACCCGCAGCTCACCAGGGCCATCGGCGGTGACGTTGTCAGGGAACCAGTCCAGTTGAAGTGTCTGGTGCATCGAACCTGGGGGCTGGTGCGCGGGATCGCGGTCTTCAAACCACTTCACGCCGTCGACGTAGCCCACGATGGCGTCGGGAGTCCAGTCGACGGCATAGTTGTGGAACTGGGTCAGGTCCAGGGCCTTTGATCCGGACGTCTTCGAGTTCGAGCACCCATAGTGGTGGAAGAAATTGATCAATCCCCAGTTGCCCGTGGTCTCCATGTAGTCGACTTCGCCGTCACACGGCCAGTTCCCACTGTCCGGCCACAGGATCGCCACCATGTGGTAGGCATCGTCACCTGAACCGGCAGCCCGGACTTCCCAGCGGCCGTACTTCTGCCGGCCAAACTTGGCACTCATGCCGGCGGAAATGCCATCAGGTGTTCCGGTGATCACCATTTGGGAACCATCAACGGTCACCTGCCCGGGGCTGCGGACGCCATTGCCCGCATGGCCGGAACTGTCGTAGACCGACCATTTCAAAGCGTCTGGTTCGCCGGTGTAGTTAAATTCGTCACCGGCAATCGGTGCACCCCAGTGCAGCATCGCGGCGGCCGAGTCCGCCACCGGTGTAACCGCTACCGGATCGGAGCCCTGGTCCGCCCCGTTGGCTGCCGGCTGCGCAGGAGGGGAGGAACAGCCGGACAAGAACATTGCCGCCACGCAGCTGGCGATCAACTGTCGATGCATACGTCAGATGATAGGGCCCCGCTTGTACGGTGCCTATGGAGTTGCTTCCGCCTGGCCCCCCGTTTTCCACATAGCCGCCATGCCCGGCCCCGTCCCGCATCCATGCGGGCTAGCCTTGGGTCAAGCGTGAATCGCCTATCGGGTCCAAATGCACTAGGATATTGAAGTCTGTGCTGCGTCCTGCCTCCGTTCCGGTGGCCGGGCATCGCGCGGAATCGCAAATGAACCTCCTGTTACGGAAATGCCGTAACCGCTTAGCCCAAAGGAGGTGGGTTCACATATGCGTCCTTACGAATTGATGGTAATCATCGACCCCGAGGTCGAAGAGCGTACCGTTGAGCCGTCGCTTCAGAAGTTCCTGAACGTCATCACCAACGATGGTGGAACCATCGAGAAGGTTGACATCTGGGGCCGTCGTCGCCTGGCTTACGACATCAAGAAGAAGTCCGAAGGTATCTACGCCGTGGTGAACTTCACCGCAAAGCCGGAGACCGCCAAGGAACTTGACCGCCAGCTGTCTCTTAACGAGACCATCATGCGCACCAAGATCACCCGCCCCGAAGAGCAGAAGGTTGTTGCTGAGTAATTCAGCGCCACTCTTCATTCTTTACCCCGCAGGAAACGCACTCTTCACCCAGGATCGAACAAGGAGGCAGTAGATGGCAGGCGAGACCACCATTACGGTCATCGGTAATCTCACCAATGACCCGGAATTGCGGTTCACACCGTCAGGTTCGGCAGTAGCGAACTTCACCATCGCTTCCACCCCCCGCACCTTTGATCGCCAGTCCAACGAGTGGAAGGACGGGGAGACCCTGTTCCTCCGCGCCGCTGTTTGGCGTGAAGCAGCCGAGAACGTCGCCGAGTCCCTGACCAAGGGCATGCGCGTCATCGTTACCGGCCGCCTGAAGAGCCGCTCCTACGAAACAAAAGAAGGCGAAAAGCGCACCGTTATCGAGCTTGAGGTCGACGAAATCGGCCCCAGCCTGCGCTACGCCAATGCCAAGGTCAACCGTACCCAGCGCTCCGGCGGACAGGGTGGCGGCGGCTTTGGTGGCGGCAACAGCGGCGGTGGCTTCGGAGGCGGCAACTCTGGTGGAAACCAGGGCGGCAACTCCGGTGGAGGCTGGGGCGGCGGCAACCAGCAGGCTGCACAGGACGATCCCTGGGCTACGCCCGGTGTGTCCAATGCAGGCGGCTGGGGCAACGGCCCCGATTCCGAACCTCCCTTCTAAAACCTAAACAACGGCCCGGCGCTGGGGCTGCCAAGGTGCAAGATGCACCCGGGCACTGCCGCCGTCGGACCACCACCATCCCGTGGATCAATATCCACGGGCTCCATAGAATAGGAGCTCCACGATGGCTAAGGCTGAACTCCGTAAGCCCAAACCAAAGTCCAACCCCTTGAAGGCCGCTGACATCACTGTCATCGACTACAAGGACGTAGCATTGCTGCGCAAGTTCATCTCCGACCGCGGCAAGATCCGCGCCCGTCGCGTTACTGGCGTCACGGTGCAGGAACAGCGCAAGATCGCCCAGGCAATCAAGAACGCCCGCGAAGTTGCTCTGCTGCCTTACTCCGGCGCTGGCCGCGGCTAAGGAAGGGATTAACTAACATGGCAAAGCTCATTCTGACCCACGAGGTCACCGGTCTCGGTGCTGCTGGCGATGTTGTCGAGGTCAAGGACGGTTACGCACGTAACTACCTGCTGCCCCGCAACTTCGCCCTGACCTGGTCGAAGGGTGGCGAGAAGCAGGTTGAGTCCATCAAGGCTGCCCGTGCCGCCCGCGAGCACGCTTCCCTGGAAGATGCTCAGAAGCAGGCCGCTGCACTGTCCGCCAAGCCGGTCAAGCTGGTCGTCAAGGCCGGCGAGTCCGGCCGCCTGTTCGGCACCGTCAAGCAGGGCGACGTTGCTGACGCTGTTGAGGCCGCAGGCCTTGGCAAGATCGACAAGCGCAAGGTTGAACTGCCCGCCCACATCAAGTCGGTTGGCACCTACCAGGCCAACGTCCGCCTCCACGCTGACGTTGCCGCTGTGATCGAACTGGACGTGGTGGCAGGAAAGTAATTTCCCCGCCTCACGCCAAGACCCCCGCTGCCGGACTCCGGCAGCGGGGGTCTTTCGTTTTCCGGTGGTAGCCTGCTCCGGTGAACCCGAACCCCCGCCATCGCCCATTTCACCAGGTGGATGTCTTCGCCGGCCAGGCCTACCGCGGCAACCCGCTCGCCGTCGTGCTTGATGCCCAGGGCCTGGACGCGGCAACCATGCAGCACTTCGCCAACTGGACCAACCTCTCGGAAACCACCTTCCTCTTGCCTCCCCGGGATCCGCGGGCGGACTACAGGGTCCGGATCTTCACCGGGGCCGAGGAGTTTCCCTTTGCAGGCCATCCGACGCTGGGCTCTGCGCATTCCTGGCTGGAGAGCGGAGGGGTGCCGAAGTCCGGCGGCCACGTGGTGCAGGAATGCGCCGCGGGGCTGGTCCGGATAAAGCTCGACGGCGGCAGGCTGGCTTTCGCAGCGCCGCCCCTGACACGTTTCGGCCCTGTGGAGGACCCGGTCCGCCGGCAACTGGCCGCCGCCCTGCGGGTGTCTGCCGGGGACATCGTTGACGCGTGCTGGCTGGTGAACGGCCCGGAATGGATTGGCGTCCTGCTGGAATCCGCAGAGCAGGTGCTGGCCCTGGAACCGGACCAGGCTGCCATGGGCGACCTGAAGATCGGCGTCATAGGGCCATACCATCCCGGAGCCGGAACCGACTTTGAAGTCCGCACGTTCCTGCCGGGTGCTGGAACGGTAGAGGATCCCGTCACCGGCAGCTTTAACGCCGGTGCCGCCCAGTGGCTGGTGGGAAGCGGCAGGGCGCCGGAGCAGTATGTGGCCTCGCAGGGGACCGTCCTGGGACGGGACGGGCGCATCCACGTGAGTACGGAGGACGGAGACGTCTGGGTCGGCGGCGAGTCCACTACCTGTATCCGGGGCACCGTCCTGCTCTGATCCGGCGCCCGGCAAGGCTCGCCCGGGAATACTCCGCTGCGCGCAACAGTTCAAAGGTATAGATGCATACGCATGTATGATGAACTGAACAAACACCAGGAGAATGCCATGGAAACCCGCCGCATCACCGTCCTCTCCGCAGGGCTTGGCGTACCTTCGTCGAGTCGGCTGCTGGCTGACCAGCTTTCGGTCGCCGCCACGCGACAGCTGGAAGCAGCCGGTTATGAGGTGGCCGTGGACGTCGTCGAGCTCCGCGACCTGGCCGTGGACATCGCCAACAACTTCGTTACCGGCTACGCCGCGCCCCGCCTGGCGGACGTCATCGAGGGTGTGAAGGCGTCCGACGGGATCATTGCGGTCACTCCCGTGTTCAGTGCCTCCTACAGCGGCCTTTTCAAGTCCTTTATCGACGTCCTTGATCCCAAGTCACTCGACGGAAAGGCCGTCCTGTTGGGCGCCACCGGCGGAACGGACCGGCACCAAATGGTCCTGGATTACGCAATGCGGCCACTGTTCAGCTACCTCCGGACGCGTATGGCAGCCACCGGAGTCTTCGCAGGACCGCAGGACTGGGGAACCGCAGAGGAGGGTGGGGGATCCCTCGCGGACCGCATCGAACGTGCAGCCGGCGAGTTCACGCGCCTGCTTGACGGTCCGCAGCCGGGCCGGGAGGAAGTCCCGCTGGAGTCCTTGCCGTTCGAGCAGCTGCTGGCGGGCATTTCCGGGGGCCGCTGACACACGCGTCCGCCCGGGTGCCGGACCCCGTGGTTCGGGGTTAGGGGACCCGGGCCACGGGTTTTAGGGGGCCGTCCGGGGATTGCTATTGATGGTTCCACCGCCAACACTGAACAAACTGGGGATTGGCGGAGTTTTCGACACCGGGGAGTGACGTTGATGGACCATCCAATATCCAAAGTGGACGAGCATGATCGGGGTGCCGGGGCTTCCCGGCCCTTTTTTAAATGGGGAGATGCCGGTCCCGAGGGGCGCCGTATGCGTCAACCCCGGCTGGGGCTTCCCGCACTGCTGACGGCGCTACTGCTTGTGCTTGGAGGTCTGGTGGCGCCGTTGGCCGCTTCCGCTGCTACCGGTGATGTGGGGGTGGAGGGCCCGTCCCATTCAGGGACCGGGACACCGACTGGTACCAAGCGGCAGTCGAATTCGCTGTGGTTTAACGATGGGATCTGGTGGGGGAACCTTTGGGATGCCGGAAGTTCCAGCTTTAGGATTTTCCGGTTCAACCCCGCGACCAACGCCTGGTCCAGCACCGGTGTGGTAACGGAGTCCCGGGCGAACACCCATCACGACGTGCTATGGGACGGAAAGACGTTGTATGTGGCGAGCTTTAAGTTCGTCAATGACGGGCTGCCGGCCGAGCCAAACTTCCCCACGACGATGCGCCGCTACAGCTACAACACGAGCACAAAGACTTACACCAGCCTTGGGTCCACGCAGATCAATAACCAGAAGACCGAAACCCTGTCCATAGACAAGGATTCCACGGGCCGCGTGTGGGCCACGTGGCAGCAGGGAAACCGGATTTTCCTGAACGTCACAGACACTGCGGGCGTAAACTGGGGGACACCTTTTCAGCACCCCGCGGCGTTGAGTAACGTGTCCGTGGACGACAACTCGGCTGTAATCGCATTTGGTGGAAACAAGGTCGGCGTGATGTGGAGCCGGCAGGTCGGGGACGCAACGGACGGCATGTACTGGAGTGTTCATGCTGACGGGGACGCGAACTCGTCCTGGACCACCCCTGTAGCGGCGGTGAAGGGGCAGCGGAGCGGCGACGACCACATGAACCTGAAGTGGCTGGATGCCTCCTCTGACCGCGTTTTCGCTGCTATCAAGACATCCTTCACGTCAGCGTCCCAGCCTTTGATCCAGCTGCTGGCCCTTGATACTTCGACGTCCGCCTGGTCCGCGACGACGATCGCAACGGTGGCGGAATGTCCCAACCGCGTGATCGTCCTGATTGACGAAAGTACGCAGATGCTGCGGACCTTCGCCACGTACCCGAAACCCAGCGGAACGACGAACGCGGGTGTCTGTACAAGCTCGGGCGGCGCAATCTACGAGAAGTCCACGCCGCTGAACAAGATCAGCTTCACTACCACCAAGACGGCCCGCATCGTTGACGCCGACCAGTATGTCCACAACGTGACGTCCACCAAGCAGAACCTGAACAGTTCCGCACGTGGCACGGCCAACAGCGGTCTCCTGGTACTCGCCGACGTGAACGCCACAAGCCGGTACTGGCATTTCTACGACGGCAGTGGCGGGAGTGGTGGGACCCCACCTCCAGCTGATACGACCGCACCAACGGTGACGGCTACGTCTCCGGCCTCGGGTAGCACCGGTGTGGCGGCCGCGGCCAACGTGACGGCCACCTTTTCCGAAGCAATGAACGCCTCGACGGTGACGTCAAGTACCTTCACGCTGCAGGCGGGATCGTCGACGCCCGTACCGGCCGTTGTGGCCTACGACAGCGCGAATAACGTGGCAACGTTGAATCCGAATGCGGACCTGGCCGCGGGGACGGTCTACACGGCAACCGTCAAGGGCGGCAGCGGCGGGGTGAAGGACAGTGCCGGCAACGCCTTGGCAGCGGACAGGACGTGGACATTCACCACTGCTCCGGCTTCGGGGGGTGGCGGAACGGCGCAGACCGTGACCCTCACCGCAACAGCCGACACCTACGCGTCGAGCGGGGCTGCAGGAACAAACTATGGAACGTCCGCCATGCTGGGGGTTGATAACAGTCCGGTGGAAGTTGCATACCTGAAGTTCGACCTCACGCCCTACGCAGGCAAGACGATCCAAAGCGCCACGTTGCAGCTGGTCAGCGCCGGGAGCGGCTCGACTGGCAAGCAGAACGTCAAGCTGGTGGCTGACGACGGCTGGACCGAGACCGGGGTGACCTATAACAGCCGCCCCGCGCTGGGAACGACTATTGGAACCTTAGGGCCGACCGCGACCAACACCAGCTACAGCGTCCCGCTCACGGCTGCCGGATTGGCCGGGGACCTGGGAAGCCAGCTCTCGCTGGGGCTCGATACGAGCAGCAGTGATGGCCTGGACCTCAATTCCAGGGAGGCCGGCAGCGCCGTAGCACCCAAGCTCGTCCTCACCTTCCAGTAGGCGGGCAAACACGGCAAAAGAGGGCCGGGGCTGCATTCGAAAACGATGCGGGCCCCGGCCCTCTCCTTGTGTGCTGCCTCCCGCCGGGGGCTCAAGGGTTAGTTTGTAATCCGCGCCTAGTCGTCCAGCAGCGCGATGAACTCCCGGGCCTGCTTGAGCGAGATATCCGAGTGCCGCGTCAGCGCGGTGGCTGCCGCCTCCGTTTCTCCGCTCCGGGCCAGCGTCCGGATCCTTCCGAAAATTTCGTCGTTAAGCATGTTGCTGCTTACTTCCCGGGTGACGTCACCTTTGCTCGCGATCGCCCGGTAGCGGTACGGGAACCGCTCTGGCTCGTCGTCGTCCTCCTCCGGGACCTGCACCGGTTCCTGGGCCCGGTAAGGCTGGGGGTGGGCTGCCATGGCGCCGACAGCGTCGCGGGAGGCCCGCAGTCCCTCGCCGGTGGCCTCGTAGTAGAGCTTGATGGCGGCCATGGCCTGCCCTTGGGCGATCAGGGCATAGAGCCGCCGGTGTTGGTCCTCGGACAAGCGGCCCGCAGCCGCGCGGGCCAATTCCTGCGACGAGGCAGCGGCCTGGGCCGGGGCTGTGCCGCGCGTTGACTTCCGGGTGCGGAAGGCGCGGTACGCCAGTATGACGCCAGTAACAACCGCGAGCAGGATAAGGACCGGGACCGCCAGGGATTCCATTTTCACGTGCCGTTCTCTGTTGTTCCTGGCCTTTGCCAGGTGCGTTCGCTTTGCTGGCGGGCCGCACGGATATATTCCTGCTGCTGGTTGTGCTGCTGGGCGTTTTGGCTGGGGTGGGTAGCGGCGGCCAAGCGGTCCCGGGCGGCAGTGGCCGCCTGGACCTGGGCCGCGTAGTGGCGTGCCGACCGCTCGGCAAGCTCGCGCTGGTACTTTGCGGCCTCCGACAAGCCCGGATCGCGCGGCCGCAGCGCGGTGGCGACTCCCCATAGGAGGGCCACCAAAACAATCGCCGGCAACAGCACCAGCAGGAGATCGCCCATACCTAGAGCCTAATCCAGATCGGGTTTATCCACAGCAATATTCACTCTTCCGCATACAGGGCCGCGCAGGCGCCAGTCAAACCCCCGCACTGGAATATGAGGAGCGCCACGGACAGGGGGCCCGGGCTCTTCCGGGGCCGTTCCGCACCTTCCATCTCTGGGATCCCACTCAGTGCCTGTGGATGAAATTCCGCGGAAGAAATATTTACTCCACATGCTGGTGGCAGTGTTTTCCCATTTCAGGGGCATAAAGAGGGCGAAAAAAACTTTGTATCCACAGACTTCCCCACAGGCTGTGCACAAGCTATGCCGCATACTGCACAGGTTATCCACAGGGTGTGCGGCATGCTGGCTTTGCGGCGGCCGCCATGCCAGTTAGCGTAGCGGGGTACCTGTTCTCCGGGGCCGAAACAGGATCCCTGTTCTGGCCACTGGGACCTCCTCCATGCTTCCTCCACACCTTTTTGTGGAAAAGCTGTGGATATTGGGGATAACTCCGGTCCGGAGGTGGTTTCCGGAACTCCGGCACGTGATTGTCAGGGCCTGCGGGTATACCTGGACGCGTGGCGGATCGGATATCGGAGCCACGAACAGGATGGATCACCGGACTGCACACCCGGTACAAATGGAGGACGGCAGCTTTGTCAATCGCGCATCTGGACCCTGTCGAGGCAACCCGTGGATCGGACGCGAGCCGGAAGCCGCCACAGGACATCGCGGCCGAGCAGTCAGTCCTGGGCGGAATGATGCTGTCCAAGGATGCCATCGCGGATGTTGTCGAGATCCTCCGCGGCCAGGATTTTTACCGCCCGGCGCACGAGACCATCTATGAGGCCATCATCGACCTCTATGGCCGCGGCGAGCCTGCAGATGCGGTTACCGTGTCCGATGAACTGACCAAGCGGGCCGAGATCAACAGGATCGGTGGGCCCGCCTACCTCCACGAATTGATCCAGACCGTCCCCACTGCCGCCAACGCCGGCTATTATGCCGAGATCGTGGCCGAACGGGCGGTGCTTCGCCGCCTGGTCAACGCCGGCACCAAGATTGTCCAGCTGGGCTATGGGTCCGACGGCGAGGTGGAGGACCTGGTCAACCAGGCCCAGGCCGAGGTTTACGCCGTGGCCGAACGCCGCACCGCGGAGGATTACGTGGTGCTGAAGGACGTCATGGAGTCCACGGTGGACGAAATTGAGGCGTCCGGCCACCGCGGGGAGGGCATGACCGGTGTCCCCACAGGTTTCTACGAACTCGACGAGTTGACCCACGGGCTGCACCCCGGCCAGATGATCGTCATCGCCGCGCGCCCCGCCGTTGGCAAGTCGACGTTCGCCCTGGACTTCGCCCGGTCCGCGGCCATCAAGAACAACCTCGCCACGGTGATGTTCTCCCTGGAAATGGGCCGGAACGAGATCGCCATGCGCCTGTTGTCAGCCGAAGCCACCATTGGGCTCCAGGACCTCCGTAAGGGAACCATCAAGGACGAGCAGTGGTCCAAGATCGCCACCACCATGGGCCGCATGAACGATGCCCCGCTGTTCATCGATGACAGCCCCAACATGTCCCTGATGGAAATCCGTGCCAAGTGCCGCCGCCTGAAGCAGCAGCACGACCTCAAGCTGGTGATCCTCGACTACCTGCAGCTTATGAGCTCGGGCAAGAAGGTGGAATCCCGCCAGCAGGAAGTTTCCGAGTTCTCCCGGGCGCTGAAGCTCCTGGCCAAGGAACTCCAGGTTCCCGTCATTGCCCTGTCCCAGCTGAACCGTGGATCGGAACAGCGCCAGGACAAGCGCCCCATGGTCTCGGACCTCCGTGAGTCCGGGTCCATCGAGCAGGATGCCGACATGGTGATCCTGCTCCACCGCGAAGATGTTTACGACAAGGAATCACCCCGGGCCGGTGAGGCGGACATCCTGGTGGCCAAGCACCGTAACGGCCCCACCAAGGACATTGTGGTCGCCTTCCAGGGCCACTACTCCCGCTTTGCGAACATGGCGGGCGACGCTGGCGGTGGAGGCTTCTAGTCCCCTTCGTTCCCGGAGCGGGCCGCGGCGCTGCCGGCAGGCCCCGCGGCGGCCAGCAGGTGGTTCGGCAGGCGGTTCCCGGGCGCCGTACCCCGGATCTCCAGGAGTTCGCGGGCGTGGGCATGCAGCCGCTTGTCCTCCTCGCTGACCGGCACCCAGGCGGGAACCGGCACCGAGTTGCCTTCGTCGTCGCGCGCCACCATTACGGTGAGGCAGTAGGTAGTGAGATCCAGCTCCCGGCCCTTGGGGTCGCCTGAGCGGACGTGGACGGCGATGTGCATGCCCTTGGTCCCGGTGTAGACCAGGCGGGCTTCCACTTCCACCACGTGCCCGATCAGCAGGGGCCGGTAGAAGCGGACGCCGCCGGAGAATACGGCCACGGTATCCCTGCCGCAGTAGCGGGAGGCGCAGACGTAGGCTGCTTCGTCGATCCATTTCATGACGATGCCGCCGTGGACCTTCCCGCCCCAGTTCACGTCGGTGGGGGCTGCCATGAACCTCAGCGTCACACGCTCGGCCGTGCCGGCGTCTGTATATTCCTGCCGGTTCATGGCTTCCACAATCTGTTCCCGGACCTTGATCCTGGCCAAGGCGTGGTCCCGCTGCTCAATCTCGGCTGGGGTGGAGGGCTGGAACTGCTGAACCGGGATCGGCCTGCCGTCTTCGCCGACCGCCACAAAGATCACCATGCACTGGCTCCGCATCGTGGCCGGGCCGCCTTTGGGGTCGCCGGAGGAGACCACGGTGTGGATGTGCATGGAGGAGCGGCCGGTGTAAACGATGGTGGCCTCCACTTCCACCATGTCGCCGCTGTTGACGGGATCGGCGAAATGGATGTTTCCCACGTAGGCGGTCACGCAGTAGGACTTGGCCCACCCCACCGCGGCGGCGTAGGCGGCCTTGTCCACCCACTCAAGCACTGTGCCGGCATCCACCGAGCCGCTGTGGCCCACGTCGGTTGGGGCGGCGAGGAAGCGGAGGGTCACGGAGTTGGGGCGGCCGGTCTCAGTCATGCTGCGATCCTACTGGCGGCCCCGGTTACCGGCCGGTTGGCGCTGCAACAATGCGAAGCGCAGCTTAAAATCCGACGGCGGCAGGCACCTTTGGGTGGCCTGCCGCCGTTCGTGGCTTGGGGAGGGGCTACGCGAGGACTGCCAGCCGGGATTCCGGACGGCGGCCGAAGAGGGCGCGGTCCACGGACAGCCGGCCGGCTCCGGTAAGGGCCAGGGCGAAGGATGCCGCTGCCAGCAGGAGGACGAGTTCGTAGCCTCCGTTTGCCGCGAAGATACCGGCGGGGGCATGTACCAGGAACAGGGCGCCCAGCATGTCCACCACGAGGAGGGCGGCCACGACCCGTGTCAGGATCCCCAGGATCAGGGCAACGCCGCCTGCCAGTTCGAGGACGGCGATCGCGGGGGCCATGACGTCGGCGGCCGGGACGCCCATCTTGGCGAAGGACGCCTGGGTGCCGGCGATGGTCCATTCATTGAACTTCTGCCAGCCATGGGCCGCGAAGAGGAAGCCGAGGATGATTCGTAGGGCGGCCAGGGCAGTGGTGGTCAGTGCGGACTTGTTCATGGGTTCCACTGTCCCGGATTAATAGTTGTAGTGTCAACTAATTCGTCATACTTGTGGTCTTTGTCATGCCTTGAAGGGTCCCGCGTGCGGCCCGGTTAGGCTGGCAACGTGCCCCAACAACCTGCCCTTGCCGCCGTCTCCGGAGGGCGCGGGCCTGCCCGTGAAATTCTCCGCCTCGCCATCCCTGCGTTCGGGGCGCTGGTGGCTGAACCCCTGTTCCTGCTGGCCGACTCGGCGATTGTGGGGCACCTTGGTGTCGCGCAGCTCGCAGGCGTGGGGCTGGCATCAGCGGTGCTGCAGACCGCCGTCGGGCTCATGGTCTTCCTGGCTTACTCGACGACGCCCGCCGTGGCCCGCGCGATCGGGGACGGACAGCTCGGCAAGGCCCTCGCGGCAGGGCGCGACGGCGTGTGGCTGGCCACGCTCCTGGGCGTGCTGCTCGCCGCCGCCGGCTTCGCTGCGGCCGAACCGCTGATCGACCTACTGGGCGCGGAGGGCAGTGTCCGCACCTTTGCCATCGACTACTTCCGCTGGTCCATGCCGGGACTGGTGGCCATGCTGCTGATTTTTGCCGGCACGGGTGTCCTGCGCGGCCTGCAGGACACCCGGACCCCGCTGGTGGTGGCCACGGCCGGATTCGGCGTCAACGCGCTGCTGAACCTGTGGCTTGTCTACGGGCTGGGCTTGTCGGTAACCGGTTCGGCGATCGGCACCAGCCTTGCCCAGTGGGCCATGGCTGCGGTTTACGTGGCGATGGTCCGCCGGAACGCCGTACGGCACGGAGTCAGCCTGCTGCCCAGTTGGCGGGGCATCCGCAGCATGACGAGGGTTGGATCCTGGCTCATGCTGCGCACGCTCAGCCTGCGGGCCGCAATACTGGCCACCGTGCTGGTGGTAACGGCCCAGGGTGAAGTCAACCTTGCCGCCCATCAGTTGGCCATGACCATCTTTTCCTTCCTGGCGTTCGCTTTGGATGCCCTGGCCATCGCTGCGCAGGCGCTCATCGGCAAGGAGCTCGGTGCCTCCAATGCCGGCAGGGCGCGCCTGCTGACCGGGACCATGATCAGGTGGGGCGCCGGGTTCGGCGTAGTGACAGGCCTGCTGCTGGCTGCGGTTGCCCCCTGGGCGGGAGCCCTGTTCACGACGGATCCCCACGTGCAGTCAGTCCTCACCGTTGCGCTCTGGGTCCTGGCCGCCGGACAGCCCATCGCCGGCTACGTTTTTGTGCTCGATGGTGTGCTGATCGGCGCGGGGGACGCCCGTTACCTCGCCCTCGCAGGGCTGGTGAACATCGCCATCTACGTGCCGCTGCTCGCCTGGGTGGCACTCTCCGGTGCAACCGGCGCCGCAGGGCTGGGGTGGCTGTGGGCCGCTTTCGGCGTGGGATACATGGCCGCGCGGGCACTCACCCTGGGCGTGCGTGCCCGGTCCGACCGCTGGATGGTGCTGGGCTCCGCCTGAATTGACTGCAGGCAAACCGGGCAACAGCGCCCGGTTCGACCTTCCATCAGCCCCCACTAAACTGGACCGGTGACGCAATCTTCCATCCCCGCGGATGCTGCCCAGGGAACTGCCCCCCGTACCGACCTCTGGAAGCCGGTCCTGCTGCGCTCGGCGGCTGCCCTGGTGTTCGGCGCAGTGACGGTGTTTTGGACTTCGCCTTCCGTGGAGGTCATGGGCTGGGCCGGAGGCCTCTACCTATTGGCGACGGGTGTACTGTCCCTCCGGAGTGTCCCGGCGGCGGGTTTCGCCCGAAATTCCGCCCCTGGAAAGCTGCTTTCCGCCGCTGGCGCCGTCCTGGCCGGGGCTGGTTTTGCGGTGGTCCTGCTGCACAGTGACCTCTTGTTCGCAGTCATTGCCGCGCTGGGGCTGGGCGTGGCCGGTGTATTTGAGCTTGCCTGCGGCCTTCAGCGCCGGGGGCGCCACGTGCTGGCCCGGGACTGGATCGCGTCGGGCATCATCGGGATCGGCACCGCCATCCTGCTGCCGTTCTTCGTCAACCTCGGGGCCCATGCCCTGCTGGGTGTTGCCGGGGGAGGGGCCATTATTTCCGGCGTCCTGTGGGTCCTGTCCGGCCTGACCCTCCGGCACGATGCCCGCACCGGCGCAGGAAAGCCGTAAACTAGGAGGAGCGCCCTTCTACTTTCTGTAGAAATGCCGGGGTGCGACACCGCAATTCGTAAACCAGGTGGCCGTACGCCGCCTGCAGGGAGGAACCACCGTGGCTGACCAGCATCAAGGAAAACCGCGCAAGCTGCGGACCTCGGTGAAGGGGCCGCTGATGTTTTCGGCGTTCTGGGCCGTCGTCGCCTTCGTTGCGGTGCTGATTTTCGCCTCCGGGGGAAGCGCCCGCGCGCCCCGCTTCGACCTCGCCTTCACCGCCGCCGGCATCGCCTTCATCGTGACCCTGGTCATCGCCGCAATGCTGTCCATGAGCTACAAGGAGAACGCCGAACACCTGGGCAAGGGATCGGGCGTCAACCTGAGTTCGGCGCCCAAGGCATCCCCCCATGGAGGTCCCGGCCGCCAGAACCCGCCGGCATCCGGCGACGGCACCGACAGCACGCCCCAGCGCTAGCGGCACACCTGCGCCAAAGCCCCAGGCAGCCTCAGCCTGCTAATTCGCTGCCGCCTGCCTGGCCCGATACGCGGCCACATGTGCCCGGTTGGCGCAGTTTCCGGTGTCGCAATACCTCTTGGACCGGTTGCGGCTCAGGTCCAGCACGGCGGCATCGCAGTCTTCTGATTCGCACGTGCGCATCCTGTCCATTTCCTTGCCGCGGATCACGTCCGCGAGGGCCATGGCTGCCTCGGTGCTCATCCGGTCCGCCAAGGGAGCATCCGGTGCCGTGGCGTGCAGGTGCCAGTCCCAACCGTCGTGCTTCATGAGCTGGGGAAGCGCATTCGCATCCCGCAGCAGCCGGTTGACGGTGTCGACCGCCGCGTCCTCATCCGCCGTCCAGACTGCCGCCAGTTCACGGCGCAGCTCCAGCACGCTTTCCAGTTCCGCGTTATCCCGGCGCCGGCCGCCCGAAAACCCCTCAGCGGCCAGGAAGGCATCGAGGTCCTCGAGGGTGGCCAGTCCCTCCCTGCCATTCGCCGCCGTGTTGATGAGGTTCACCACCGTACGCAGCGCCACTTCCGTGTCAGGGGCGAAAACCATGTTGACTCCTTACAGTGCCCGGGCGTAATGTCATGGGCATTACCCCATTTTACTCCTGACAGGAGGCGACGGTGCCTGCCGCCAAAGACCACATCCCCACCACGGAGCTGCCCGCCGGACGCCGAGGCTTCCTGGCACCCGGGCTCGGGATTGCGCTGTTCTCCTCCGCTGTCTTCGGGCTGTCCGGATCCTTTGCCAAGTCACTGCTGGAGACCGGCTGGTCGCCGGGAGCTGCCGTCACCGCCCGCTTGACGGGTGCGGCCCTGATCCTTGCACTGCCGGCCGCCGTCGCGCTCAAGGGCCGCTGGCACCAGCTGAGGGACAATTGGCTAACCATCGTGCTGTTCGGGCTTATTGGCGTGGCGGCCTGCCAGTTGTTCTACTTCAACGCTGTGGCACGTTTGTCCGTGGGCGTGGCACTCCTGCTGGAGTACCTGGCCCCGGTGCTCATCGTCCTGTGGCTCTGGGCCGCGAGCCGCCGGCGCCCCCGGCTGCTGACCTCCGGCGGGACACTCCTCTCCCTGGCCGGCCTGGTGCTGGTCCTGGACCTCACGGGCGCCGTCAAGGTGGATCTGGTGGGGGTTCTTTGGGGCATGGCGGCCGCCGTTTGCCTGGCCATCTACTTCTTCATCACCGCCAAGGAAAACGACACCTTACCCCCCATCGTGCTGGCGTCAGGGGGACTCATGACGGGCGCTGCCGTGATGTGGCTTGCAGCCGCCACCGGCCTGCTGCCCATGGCCTTCAGCACCGCGGACACCACCCTTGGGTCCTGGACCACCCCGTGGTGGGTGTCCCTTGCCGGGCTGGTGGTGCTGGCCACGGTACTCGCCTACACCTCGGGCATCATGGCCGCCAGGGCGCTCGGCTCCAAGGTTGCATCCTTCGTGTCGCTCACCGAGGTCCTGTTTGCCGTGCTGTGGGCGTGGCTGCTGCTTGGGGAACTTCCCGGTGCCATCCAGCTCCTCGGCGGAGTCCTGATCGTTGGCGGTGTGGTCCTGGTCCGGCTTGACGAGCTTCGCGCCTCCGCAGGCGCAGCGGGTACGAAAGTCCAGGCGTCGCCGCTGGAGCACGCGAACGACGTCGAGCCCGTCCCCTAAGCACGTGGGCGCCGTCGTCGGCCGCAAGAAAGAAAAGGCAGGGACACCTCATGGTGTCCCTGCCCCCGCCGGGCGGCGGTAAAGCCTAGTGGGAGGCCTGGCTCTGCTCTTCGGCGTTGCGCTTGGCCTGTGAGCCGGCTTCCTTCAGTGCCTCGGCAACCTTGGTCAGCATGGCGGTGTGGGTACCGGACCACTCGTTGCGGAACTTGGTGGCGTCCGGACCTTCCCAGTTGGTGCTGCTCAGAACCTTCGTGAGAGTGGACTTCTGCGTCTCGATCTCGGACGCACCTGCCTGAAGCTTGCTGCCGAGCTGGCGAAGCTGCTCAACGTCTGCACCCCAAATAGCCATCAGTTTCTCCTTGTTAGGTGTGTGGATCCGAACAAGATCGGCATCCCCAGCGGCCCCCCGGCTCATCCGGAAGATCCATTGCCTAGAACCTATCCCGGCCCCCAAACAGTGTCGATGGGCAGCCCTGCCCATGCCGGGCTCCCCATGGACGCCGGGTGAAGACCATGAAAAAAGGGTCGATCCCAGGCGTTGGAAGAGCCTAGCATGGCGTTATGTGCCGGAATATCCGAACCCTCCATAACTTCGAGCCGCATGCCTCATCCGAGGAGGTGCATGCGGCTGCGCTGCAGTACGTCCGCAAGATCAGCGGCAGCACCAAGCCGTCAAAGGCCAACCAGGAGGCCTTTGACGACGCCGTCCATGAGATCGCCCACATCACACAGCACCTGCTGGATTCGCTGGTAACGCAGGCGCCGCCCAAGGACCGGGACGCGGAAGCGGCCAAGGCCAAGGCGCGTTCCGCAGTGCGTTTCGGCGCGGCCTGACCGCGGGGGTCAGCCGCCGGGGCTACTTGCCGAAACTTCGCAGCCGCAGCGAGTTGGCCACCACCAGTACCGAGCTGGCGGCCATGGCCGCGCCGGCGATCATCGGATTGAGCAGCCCCAGGGCGGCCACCGGGATGCCCACCGCGTTGTAGAAGAACGCCCAGAACAGGTTCGTCTTGATGGTGCCCAGCGTCTTCCTGGACAGCTCAATGGCCTGCGCCACCTGGGCCAGGTCGTTGCCCATCACCGTCAGGTCCGCGGCCTCGATGGCCACATCCGTGCCCGAACCCATCGCAATTCCGAGGTCGGCCTGCGCCAAAGCAGCGGCGTCGTTGACGCCGTCCCCGGCCATGGCCACCGTGGCGCCGCCGGCCTGGAGCTTGCGGACTGCCTCGACTTTTCCTTCGGGCAGGACGCCGGCGTAGATATCCTCCGGAGCAATCCCGACGACGGCAGCCACCCGGGCGGCGACCGCGGCGTTGTCGCCGGTCAGCAGGATGGGCCGCAGGCCCAATGCCTTCAACCGTTCGACGGCGGCGGCGGAACCTTCCTTGACAGTGTCCCGGAGGCTGATGATTCCAGCAGCCTTCCCGTCCACGGCGACGCAGATGGTTGTCGCTCCGCCCTGCTCAGCGGATGCGAGCAGGGCCTGCCGGCGGGCGTCCAGGACGATCCCGTTCTGCTCCAGCCAACCGCTCCGCCCTGCCATCACGGCCATGCCCTCAACGGTGCCCGACACTCCGCCGCCCGGGGCGGAACTGAACCCCTGCACGGCCGGCAATGTCCCGGCGTCGCCCGCTTTGCCTGCGGACACTGACGTGGCTGCTGCTGCGATGGCGCGGGCCACCGGGTGCTCCGAGGCGGCCTCGACGGCGCCTGCAAGCCGAAGGACGTCCCGGTCCTGGAAGCCTGGAAATGCTGCCGCGGCATCCACGGCCAGGACGCCAGTGGTGACCGTACCGGTCTTGTCCAGGAGGATGGTGTCCACGGTGCGGGTGTCCTCAAGGACCTGCGGGCCCTTGATCAGGATGCCCAGCTGCGCGCCGCGGCCGGTACCGGTGAGCAGGCCGACGGGCGTGGCCAGGCCCAGTGCGCAGGGGCAGGCAATGACAAGGACGGCGACGGCGGCGGTGAACGCCTGCCGCAGGTGGTCCCCGTCCGCGGCCGGCCCGGCGAAGAGCAGCCAGAGTACGAATGTCAGCACCGCCAGCGCCAGGACTACCGGCACGAAGACGCTGCTGATCCGGTCCGCGAGCCGCGCGATGGGCGCCTTCCCGGTCTGGGCTTGTGACACCAGCCGCGCCATCTGGGCAAGGGTGGTTTGGGCGCCCACCCGGGTAGCCCTGACCAGCAGGCGGCCGGACGTGTTGATGGTGGCACCTGTCACGCGGCTGTCCGGGCCTACCTCGACGGGGACTGATTCACCCGTGACCAGGGACGCGTCAACGGCCGAGGCGCCGTCCACCACCACGCCGTCTGTGGCAATTTTCTCTCCTGGCCGGACCACCAGGAGGTCGCCCACCTGGAGCAGGTCGGCGGAAATCTTCTGCTCTGTGCCGTCGCGCAGGACCGTGGCATCCTTGGCACCCAAATTCAGCAGGGCCTTGAGGGCATCGCCGGCCTTCTGCTTGGCATTGGCCTCCAGGTACCGGCCCAGGAGCAGGAAGGTGGTGACGACGGCCGCCACCTCGAAGTACAGGCCGCCGGTCATGCCCTCCATGCCGGGGTGTTCGGTCATGCGCGGATCTGCCAGCAGCTGCCAGGCCGAAAACAGGTAGGCCGCTGCCACCCCAAGCGATACCAGGGTGTCCATGGTGGATGCCAGGTGCCGTGCATTGACGGCCGCCGCGCGGTGGAAGGGCCACGCCGCCCACGTGACCACTGGAAGGGCCAGAGCCGCCGCAACCCACCCCCAGTTGGGGAACTGGAACGCCGGGACCATGCTGACCAGGAATACCGGAACTGTCAGGATGGCTGCCAGGATGAGCCGCGGACGGAGCTCGGCGGCGGGCATTGCGGCAGGTTCAGCAGCTGTATTTTCGCCGCCCGTCGGCTGCTGCCGGCGCACCTTCGCCTGGTAGCCGGCCGCGTTGACGGTCTCCACCAGTTGCTCGTCGGTGATGCCTGCCGGGACCGTGACGTACGCGGACTCCAGGGGCAGGTTGACCGTTGCGGCCACGCCGTCGAGTTTGCCGAGCTTCTTTTCCACCCGGTTGACGCAGGACGCACAGGTCATCCCTTCGATGTCGAGTTCGACGACGCGGGTGCCCGGTGGGTGCAGCAGTTCCTGGTGGCTCATGGCAGCTTTCCGGTAGTGGGAGGGTGATCAGGCTTCGTTGGCAACCACCAGGTAGCCGGCCTCGGCCACGGCTTCGCCGATTTCCGCGGGGGACAGTTCCTTGCCGGAGGTGATGGTCACGGTGGAGATGCCGCCGGCGTTCAGGTCCACGTTCACTGCTTCAACGCCTTCAAGGGCTTCGAGTTCTTCGCTGACGGCCGATACGCAGTGTCCGCAGGTCATGCCGGAGACGCTGATGGTCGTGGTGGTGGGGGCGGTGGTGCTCATGGCTTGCTCCTTCTTGTGGTGCCGGCGGTGGCCGGGTTGGGATGGTGGTGGCGTCAGCGAAGCAGGCGGCCGATTGCGTCGGCAGCTTCCTTGACCTTGGCATCGATGGCTTCTGCCCGTACGTCGGGGTCTGGTTCGGAGGCGGCCCCCACCACACAGTGGCCGATGTGTTCCTCGACCAGCCCCAGGCTGACGGCGTGCAGGGCCTTGGTGACGGCGGCAACCTGGGTCAGGATGTCGATGCAGTATTTGTCCTCGTCCACCATCCGGGCTATGCCCCGCACCTGGCCTTCGATGCGCTTCAGGCGGCGGAGGTAGGCGTCCTTGTTTCCCGTGTACCCGTGCTGAGGGGCAGCGCCTTCCTCCATAGCCGGATGTTCGGCGTCCACAATGGCTTCCCCGGTAGCGTTCATGCAGTCAACATATACCCCTTGGGGGTATATGCACAAGTACCCCGGGGGGTAATTTAAAGGTGCCGATAGCACCCCCTCATGGCACAAAAAAGCTCCGGAGTGCGTTATTGGGGGATACGCACTCCGGAGCAGCTCTTGGGCAATTCCTGCTTCCACGGTAGGTGGATCGGCCTTGCTTGAATCAGCTTACTGGCTGGTACGGCACCGCGCCAGCACCCCGAATAACTACTTTCGCTTTACTTTAGCGGGGCCCCGAAGAAGGGGTTTTGCCCCCGGGAGCACCCATCACGGCCGGTTCTCGTGGGCGGGCATCCGGTAGGGAACCACCAGCACGGGCCGGCTCTGGTGGTGGCTGAGCCATGTGCCCACGGCGCCGCTGAGGGCTTCCGAGAGGCGATGGGTAAACCCCCGTTCCGGGGTACCCACAATGATCAAGGGTGCGTCCATTTCGGCGGCCAGCTGCCCGAGTGCCCGGGCCGGGTCCCCGGTGAGGGTGCGGAAGGACCACTCCGGCGGTCCAGCGCCCGCCGGCAGCTGGTCCAGGGTGGACTGGACCAGCGCTTTCAGCTCGGTTGTCAGTGCCAGCATGTCGTCATCCACTCCCGGGTGCCGGGACAGGCGGTGGGCGGAACGGGCCGGATCCCACTCGACCAGGTAGCTGGCTTCATCTACATACGCACAGACCAGGGGTGCCGCCAGTCGGGCAGCGAGGGCAGCCGCAGTCTGGATGACCTCCGGGTGCTGATTCGGCATGATGCCCACCAGCAGGGGAGCTCCATCGAAGTTTTCCCACGTCATGCTGCCCATTGTGCGCCAGTCAAAGACCTTGTGAACAGGTACGTTAGGCCCGGGCACGTTTCAGGCGTTGCCGGGCGGATGCTACGGGGCAGCTGGGGAAGCGGTGACCACAACGTTCTTGCCCCACGGGTCCTCGGTAAAGCAGCTGATGAGGACCAGGCGGTTGGGCACCATGTCCCAGACGGCGCTGTCCTTGAGGCCGGACTTCAGGTAGGTGGTAACGCTGTCCACCTGGTAGCTGATGGACCCGGCGGCGGTTTCCAGATCAAAACGGTCACCAACGGCGGCCGCCGAGCTCAAATGGTTAAAGGGAGCGTCCGCACCCTCCCAGCTGTGGCCTATGACGTACGTGGTGTTGCCGGATCCCTTGCCCGGCGTGCCGAAAGCTGACAGCCAGTAGCCGTCCTTCGTAGCGGGGGGCTCAATGGTGCGGCTGGATTGTGCTTCGCCGTCCAGGTCCAGCGGATGGAGGGGCACATCGAAGGCGGCGGCCGGGTACCGGATGTGGATCGGCTGGGCGGCCGGCGGCAGGACGGCGGCTGCCGGCGCTGGATTCACCACGGGCTGGGGCTGGGCGGCCGCTGTTCCGGTGGCCTGCGGAATGCCGGTCTCCGCCATCGGGGCTGCCGCCCCCGCAGGCGCAGCGGCGGCGCGTACGCCGGGAGCCGACGCGTGGATGCCGGGGACCGTCAGCAGGGGGGCCTCGTGGAAGAGGGGTGCGCCAGCCGTGAAGGACAGGAAGGTGAGGACGCCGCAGCCAAGGATGGCCAGGTCGCCTTTGGTCCACCGTTGCCGGGGCGGCCACCTCGTGAGGCCCCGCCCGGGTGCTGCGTGCCGGCGTCGGTCCTGTGGCATGGCATCTCCTCACGGGTGGCCTGGGGAAAGGAAGGAAGGAAGGCGCCCTGCCGGGCACTGGCAGGGCGCCTTCCTTGTCTCTAAGCCACCGGGGTGGCGGATTGTGGGCTAGCGGGTGGTGTGCAGCGGACGTGGCCGACGGCGTACCCCCACCATCGCTCCTGCGGCGGCCAGTGCTCCCAGGCCAGCAAGCCAGCCGGGTGTGCTCTCAGCCCCAACGGCCGTTTGGGCGTTGTAGCCCTGGTTGGTTCCCACGCTGACCGGGGCTGCGGCGGGAGCGGCCTGCGGGGCTGCCTTGGGGGCAGCGGCCGGGGTCAAAGCCGCCGAGACGTTGGTGTTGCCGCCGCCGGTGTTGTCGGTGCCGCCTCCGCCGGTGCCGCCGCCGGTGTTGTCGGTGCCGCCTCCGCCGGTGCCGCCGCCGGTGTTGTCGGTGCCGCCTCCGCCGGTGCCGCCGCCGGTGTTGTCGGTGCCGCCTCCGCCGGTGCCGCCGCCGGTGTTGTCGGTGCCGCCTCCGCCGGTGCCGCCGCCGGTGTTGTCGGTGCCGCCTCCGCCGGTGCCGCCGCCGTTGCCGCCTCCGTTGTTGCCGCCTCCGCCGCCGCCGCCGTTGCCGCCTCCGTTGTTGCCGCCTCCGCCGCCGTTGCCGTTGCCGCCGCCGTTGCCGCCGCCGTTGCCGTTGCCGTTGCCGTTGCCGCCGCCGTTGCCGTTGCCGTTGCCGTTGCCGCCGCCGTTGCCGTTGCCGTTGCCGTTGCCGCCGCCGTTGTTGGAGCCGCCGTTGCCGCCGCCGTTGTTGGAGCCGCCGTTGCCGCCGCCGTTGTTGCCGCCGCCGTTGCCGTTGCCGCCGCCGTTGTTGGAGCCGCCGTTGCCGGTGCCGCCGCCGTTGCCGCCAGCGTTGGAGCCGCCTCCGCCGTTGCCGCCAGCGTTGGAGCCGCCGTTGCCGGTGCCGCCTCCGCCGTTGCCGCCAGCGTTGGAGCCGCCGTTGCCGCCAGCGTTGCCGCCGCCGTTGTCGGTGCCGCCTCCGCCGGTGCCGCCGCCGTTGTTGCCGCTACCGCCAGTATTGTTGGCGCCGCCGTTGTTGGTTCCGCCGTTGCCGTTCCCGCCAGTATTGTTGGCGCCGCCGTTGTTGGTTCCGCCGTTGCCGTTCCCGCCTGTGCCGTTGACATTGACCAGCGGTATCAGCGCGCTTCCGCCGGAGTGGGTGATCACCACTGGGTCGGAAGCTGCGATGGCAGGCGCTGTGAGGCTGATCAGGCCGAGCCCAACCACCCCCAGTGTGGCTAAGGTGCGTTTCATGTCTTCTCCCCATATGTGTGCGTCAAACGGACCATGGCGGGGGACGGCCAGCGATTGCGCCGTATGCCCCAGCAGCACGGTCAGCTTGCTTTGAGATTTCAGGCTAGGGGCGCCGCCTGGGGCAGTCGCCAGTAGGGGGTACTCGTCTTTCTGCGGGGCTGGCGGCCCAAGTTACCTGCCAGTACCCTAAAGCCGGCCCGCGCCACCTGCTTCCGCGGCGGGACCTTGTCCGCAGTGCGGGCCGCGCCTACCGTTTTAACTGAAGCAGGGAGGGGGAATCGTGGAAATCTACATGTGGTGGCTGGACCTGGACCTGGCCAGCAAAGAGTGGCTGCGGCAGAACCTCCGCGCACTGGAGTTGCCGCTTCCGGTACTCCAGGGGATTGCGGAAGCCGGCGGCCCGCATCCGGGCAATCCCGCCGCCGTGCTGACCGCCGCTGACTGGGACTTCATCGAAACGCAGTCGGAATTCGTGGACTAACCCCTTGTCCGCCCGCTGTCCCACCGGTGGCGGGCTCAAAACCGTTGCGCGTTGCCCCTGACGGTGGTTGCATGGTCCGCATGGCAACGGCGGCAGAATCCTTCATCCTGGCAATCGGCACCAAGAAAGGGCTGTGGCTCGCCACCAGCCGGGACCGGCGAGAATGGTCCTTCAGCGGCCCCCACTTCCTCATGGCCGAAATCCCCAGCATCGGAATCGATACCCGGGAGGGCCGCACCAGGATCCTGGTGGGAGTCCGCAGCCCGCACTGGGGACCCACCGTTGCACACTCCGATGACCTTGGTGCCACCTGGTCCGAGCCGGAACACGGCGCCATAACCTTTCCTGGCGACACCGGCGCCGCCGTGGAGCGCGTATGGCAGATCTACCCGGACGCCGAGTCCCGGCCCGGGGTGGTGTGGGCGGGGGCGGAGCCCATCTCCGTATGGAAATCGACCGACGGCGGCGAGCACTTCGAGTTGAACCGGGGCCTGTGGGACCACCCGCACCGCAGTGAGTGGGGAGCAGGCTACGGCGGTGCGGCGGCACATTCGATCGTGGTGGACCCGGCGGGCGAAACCGTGCACGTCGCCATGAGCACCGGAGGTGTGTACCGCTCGCTGGACGGCGGGTCGTCCTGGGAAGCGCGCAACAAGGGCATCTCGGCCTACTTCATGCCGGACCCCAACCCGGAGTTCGGCCAGTGCGTGCACAAGATCGCCGCGGATGCCGCCGTCGAAGGACGCCTCTACGCACAGAACCACCACGGGGTCTACCGGACCGACGACAATGCCGACAGCTGGAACTCCATCGCGGAGGGCCTGCCGGCCGACTTCGGCTTCGTCATGCTGACGCATCCGCGCCGGGACGGCACCGCCTGGGTGATACCGCTGAAGGCCGACGGCGAACGCATCCCTCCGGACGGAAAGCTCGCCGTCCATCGCACGGACGACGCCGGGAACACCTGGATGGGGCTCAGCGCCGGCCTCCCCGAGCAGGAATACAACAGTGTGCTCAGGGACGCTGCCTCGGTGGACACGGCCGAACCGGCCGGGGTCTACTTCGGCACGCGGGGCGGGACCGTCTACGCGAGTGCTGATGAAGGGGAGACGTTCACGGAGGTAGCGTCCCACCTGCCGGACGTCCTCTGCGTCCGGGCGGCAGTGGTAGCCGGTGCCTGAGATTTCGCTGCTGTTGCCCAGTGTCCTGCAACCCCTGGCCGGCGGACAACCCGTGCTCTCCACTCCGGCCGACGGGCCGGTAACGGTGGGGCACCTGCTCGATGCCGTCGCCGCCGACTATGCCGTGCTGGGACGCCGGCTCCGGGACGAGACCGGGGCGCTGCGCAGATTCGTCAACATCTACGTCGGCGGTGACGAGGTGCGGCGGCTTCAGGGCCTGGAAACCGAGGTAGCGCCGGGCCAGGAAGTGCTGGTTATCCAGTCTGTTGCGGGCGGCTGAGCGGCGGCTGGAGCCGTTGGCGCAAACCGAGTGCAAAATCGTTGACAATTTCGTCCGCGATCCGTAGCGTCGGTTTCGTGCAGTGGTGATCAACTGCATCCATTCCTAGCGATGATGCAACAGGAAGGTACAGGGTGGCCGCGAGCCTGAGCCTCAAGGACGTCAGCCTGCACTTCGGCGGGGTCAAGGTGCTGCAGGACGTCAGTTTCGACGTCGAGCCCGGCGTGATCTTCGGCCTGGTGGGCCCGAACGGTGCCGGCAAGACATCCCTGTTCAATTGCATCAGCGGCCACTACAAGCCCAGTTCCGGTTCAGTTTCCATCGACGGGACCGAGGTGTCCGGCAGTGCCCCGTCCCGGATGGCACGCCTTGGACTTGCCCGCACCTTCCAGCACCCGGCGCTCCAGCTGAACGCCACAGTCCTGCAGAACGTGCTCCTCGGGGGCCACACGCGGCTGCCAGGCGGCCCGGTCTCGTGGGCGCTGCGGATGCCGTACACCGTCCGCGCCGAGCGCGCCGTCCGCGCCGAGGCACTCGACCTCCTGGCCAACGCCGGGCTGGGATGGGCGGCGGACGTGCCTGCCGACGAACTGTCCCACGGGCTCCACAAGGGCATCGAGCTGTGGCGGGCGCTGCTTTCCAGGCCCACGTTGCTCCTTCTCGATGAACCGGCAGCCGGCCTGTCGCATGGGGAGGTTGAACAGCTCATCGCCACCGTGAAGCGCCTCCGCGCTGAGCAGGACCTCACCATCATCATCGTGGAGCACCACATGGGACTTATTTCCGCTCTGACGGACCAGGTGGTGGTCCTGGACCACGGGCGGAAGCTGATGTCGGGAACCGCGGCGGAAGCCCAGTCCGATCCCCGCGTCATTGAGGCCTACATCGGAAAGGACGCCGCGGATGACGCTGCTTGAACTGACCGGCGTCACAGCGTCCTACGGCCCCGTGCAGGTCCTGGAGGGGGTCTCCCTCAGCGTCCCGGAGGGCGGATCCGTGGGTATCCTGGGCGCGAACGGTGCGGGCAAAACCACCACGCTCCGGGCCATCAGCGGCAGCGTCCGGACCGGCGGCAGCATCCGGTTCGATGGCAGGGACATCAGGGGCCTCCGGCCGGACCAAGTGGCAGCACTCGGCGTAGCACACGTACCTGAAGGGCGGGGCACCCTGGGCCAGCTGAGCGTGCGGGAGAACCTGATGGTGGGCTCCTACCTGCGCAAGGACCGGAAGGCCATCGCCGGTGACATCGACTACTGCCTGGACCTGTTTCCGCAACTGCAGGACAGGGTTGGCTCGCGGGCAGCAGCGCTTTCGGGCGGCGAACAACAAATGCTCGCGGTTGGCCGCGCCTTCATGGCCAAACCCAAACTGTTGCTCCTGGACGAAGCCTCGCTGGGGCTGGCACCGAGCACCGCCAAAACGGTGTACCAGGCCATCCGGCGGCTACGGCTCGAATCCGGGATCGCGATGCTGGTGGTGGAACAGAATGCAAACCTCGCATTCTCCCTCGTGGACACCGCCACCGTCCTGGAAACGGGCCGGAATGTCCTCACCGGAACCTCGGCCGAACTCAAGGGCATGGACGAAATCCGCCGCGCCTACCTGGGGGGCTGACCGAATGGGAACCTTCATCCAACTCGTCGTCGACGGCCTGGCCACCGGCTCCATCTACGCGGCCCTGGCCCTGGCAATCGTGCTGGTGAACCAGGCCACCGGCCTGATCAACTTCGCGCAGGGCGGCATGGCGGTGCTGTCCGCCTACCTCGCCTACGCGTTCGTGCAGCTCGGCCTGCCGCTCATCCTGGCCATCATCATTGCCATTGTCCTGTCCTTCCTCTTCGGCGCACTGGTGGAACGTTTCCTGATCCGGCGGTTTGAACGGGGAGATCCGGACACCGCAGTGGTGGTGACAATCGGCCTGCTCACCCTGGTCACCGGTATCTGCGCGGTCCTGTGGGGCTACAACAACCTGGGGTTCCCGTCGCTCTTCCCGCTGACCAGCGTTGAAATCCTCGGGGCCGTCGTCAGCGTCAGGTCCCTTGCCACCGCCGTGACCATCGTTGTGATCATGGTGGTCCTGCAACTGCTCTTCCTGCGCACCAAGCTGGGACTGGCCCTCCGCGCCGTTGCCGACAACCCGGCGTCGGCCGCTTTTTCGGGCCTGCCGGTGGGCCGCCTGCTCATGGTGGGCTGGGGACTCGCTGCCACCCTGGGGGCGATTGCCGGCGTCCTGGTTGCTCCGCAGCTGACGTTGACGCCCGGCATGCTGGACACCGCCCTCGTTTACGCGCTCGCCGCCGTGATCCTCGGCGGCCTGACCAGTCCCATCGGCTGCGTGGTGGCGGCATCCGCAATCGGTGTCCTGGAAAACCTGGTGGCCGTCTACGTTCCCCTCATCGGCCACGACCTCAAAATCGCCGTGCCCTTCGCGCTGATCTTCGTCATCCTCATCGTCCGTCCCCAAGGCCTGTTCGGCAGGAAGGTCGTGGTGAGGGTCTGATGAATGCCGCTGCCGCCACTGCACGCAGGCCATGGGTCCGGGTACTCCTCGCCGCCCTCGCGGCCATTGTGCTGATCGTGGCCCCACTGGCCCTGCCGGCCTTTGCGAACCAGACGCTGGTCCGCATCGGTGTCTATGCGGTGGCGGTGCTCGGGCTGAACATCGTCATGGGCTACACCGGCCAGGTCAACCTCGGGCAGATCTTCTTTGTGGGGCTGGGAGCCTATGTCACCGCCTACGGCGTCAACCACGGCTGGAACATCCTGCTGGTGTTCGTCGCGGCCTGCGCCGTGGCCGGTGTGGTGGGGCTGCTGGTGGCCCTCGCGGCCGCACGCCTGGGCGGCCTGGCGATCGCGATGGTCACCATCGCCCTCCCCATCGTCGGGGTACCCCTGGCCAAGCGCCTCTCCGAATTCACCGGCGGCTCGCAGGGGATCTCCGCACGGTTCACGGACGCCCCCGACTGGTCCGGGCTGGACAACGACCAATGGCAGTTCTACATCGTCCTGGTGGTGGCAACCGCGGCCTTCCTGCTGGCGCGGAGCCTGGTCCGGGGCAAGTACGGGCGGGCGTTCGCGGCGGTCCGGGAGAACGAGGCTGTCGCGGCCTCCATGGGCATTTCCCCCTACCGGACCAAGGTGCTCGCCTTTACCATCGCCTCCATCTTCGGCGGGGCCAGCGGCTTCCTGTACCTCGCCGCCGTGCAGTACACCTCGCCTGAGACGCTCAGTTTCGGCCACTCCATCAGCCTCCTGGCCGCCATGGTCATCGGCGGCGCGGGCAGCATCGCCGGGTCCCTCCTTGGCGGCGCCTACTACGTCTTCGTCCCACAGCTGACCAACGCCATCGATCCCAACCTCACCACCGTCAGCCAGGGCGCCATCCTTCTCGCGGTGCTGTTCCTGCTGCCCGGCGGCCTGGTGAGCGTGCCCCGGGTGGTGCGGCGGCTGACCCGCCGGACCGGTGCCGGCCGCTCCACGGGCCGCCGGTCCTCCGCCGGCCCGGTTCGGGAGACTTCCCAGCAGACCGCTCCAGCGCACCGCCCGGTTCCGGACGATGCGCTGGAGGGACATGAACAAACAGAGAGGCAAGATGGACCATGAACATGAGAAAGAAGCCCGGCGGGGTACTTGGCATCGTTGCCGTGACAGCCGCCCTCGCGCTCTCCCTGTCCGGCTGCAGGGGCGATAGCGGCGGCCAGGGCGGCGGCGGTTCTGCGTCCTCTCCCGGGATCACGGACTCGGCGATCACGCTTGGCATCACCACCCCCCTTAGCGGCGCCACCGCAGGGCCGGGCAAGTGCACCGTGGCCGGCGTCTCGGCCTACTTCGGTGCCGCGAACGCCGCCGGCGGCGTGAAGTTTGGCGACGGCAAGACGCGAACCGTGAACATCAAGTCCTACGACGACGCCTACGATCCGCAAAAGTCGCTGGCCAACTTCCAGCAGATGGTGTCGGACAACGTCTTTGCCGCCACGGCCGGCCTGGGCACCCCCACCAACCGTGCTTTCCGCGACGCCGCGATCAGCCAGAAAGTCCCGCAGGTGCTGGTGATGACCGGTGACCCGCTCTTCAGCGACCGGAAGCAGAGCCCGTGGCAACTGGGCTTCGTGCCCATCTACCAGAATGAGGGGGGCGCCTTCGGCAAGCTCCTGGCGAAGTCGGGCGCGCAGCACAAGGTGGCCATCCTGTCGCAGAACGATGACTACGGCAAGGGCTACGTTGCCGGCTTCAAGGAAGCCATCCAGGGAGCATCCAACATCTCGGTGGTGGGGGAGCAGACTTACGAGGCCACCGACACATCCGTTGATGCCCAGCTCACCCAGCTGGCCTCCTCCGGAGCGGACGTCTTCTTCAACGCCATGTCCATCACGCCGCTGACCATCGCCGCGCTGCAGAAGGCGCAGCAGATCGGCTGGAAGCCCAGCTGGTTCCTGCCCTCCAATACGTCCAGCCCCACTGCGATCCTTGAGCCCGGCGGTGCTGCCGCCTACCCCGGCATCTACTCGGTGTCCTTTGCCAAGGCACCGCAGAGCCCTTCGTTCGCCAAGGACCCCGACGTCGTGAAATTCCTTGACGAACTCAAGAAGTACGGGAACTACCCGGATATGCCGGCCTTCCCGCACTGCATGTGGAGCTACATGGTGGGCGCCACCCTTGAGAAGGCGTTCCAGAACATGAAGGAACCCACCCGGGACAGCTTCATGACGGCGCTGCGGGACATCAAGGACCTGAAGGCGCCGCTGATGCTGGAAGGTACGTCGGTCAACACCACGGTGGACGGCCAGCCGGCAGTGTCCTCGGTGGTGGTGCAGAAGTACAACGGCAAGGGCTACGCAACGGCCGAGAACTTTGGCTGACCAGGGCGGTATCCGCTAGGCGCGGGCGGCGCTCGGCTCCGGCCGGGCGCCGCCCCCGGACTCGAGGGTGTCCACCAGTTCCAGCCCGCGCCGGGCCCACGCGATCTCCACATGGGCCCGGTCCACCAGGCCCTCGTAGGTAAACCGCTTAAAGGCTATGGTCCGTTCACGGTCGGCCGGATCCGTTACGGCCAGGCGGCGCACCAGCATTGGGTTGTCCACCTGGTCGATGCGCTGGAGTTCACCCTCCCACTGGGCGAGTTCGGACTCCCACTGGTCCATATGCCGGCGGAAGAACGCCCGCGCGGCCTCCGGTGACGCTGCTTCCAGGTAGGCGGCCCGCAGGTGGGCGGGGTCGCGGACCCGGGCGTACTCCAAGGGGGTCTGCATCCAGTCAAGGAAGGCCTGGTTTCCGGTATCCGTCACGTGGTACAGCCGCCGCGTGGCGCGCTGGCCCCGGGGCTGCTCCTCACCTTCGATGAGGTTTTCCGCCTCCATCTTGCGCAGCTCAGGGTAGATCTGCGAGTCGGGGGCGTGCCACACGTGGCCTACCGACATGGAGAACTGCTTTTGCAGTTCATAGCCTGACAGCGGGCCCACGCGCAGCAGCGCAAGCAGCGCGTACCGAAGGCTCATGCGGTACTCCTCCAAGGGCTCAAGGAAGGTGCGGGGGCGCACGCGCCCCCGCACTCCGGGGTCCCCAGCCTAGGCCGACTGGTAGTTCGTCCGCCACCCGCCGTGGTAGGTGGCGCGGGCCACGGTCGAGTAGGGCACGGGGCTGACCACCGCACGCACCTCGGTCTGCACATGGGGTTCGACGGCGGCCTTGGCAGTGCCGCCGTTGGGCTCACCCCATACCACCTTCAGTTCCGTGCCTTCGGGAACGTTGGGATCAATCGTTGCAAGCGAGAGGGCGCGGCGTTCGTTGGCGCTGTAGCCGGTGAACATCGAGTAGCCCACCACGGTTCCGTCGGCGTCCACCACGGAGTCGTAGTTGGCCGAGCCGTAGTTTGCCAAGGGCAGGTCGAAGAACTTGTAGCTGGGTCCGTCCACATCGAACAGCGACGCGAAGATGGAGGTGACATCTTCGGCGTCCCAGGCCAGGGTGACTTTCCTGCGCTGGGCGGCGGGGTCGATTTTCTGAAGCGCGTCCCGGCCGATGAAGTCGTGGTCGAATTTCACGAACGAGCCGTAGCCCAGCTCCCACGGGGTCAGGTAGTAGTCCTCGATGTTCCCGGACACAAAGGATCCTGCCAGGGTCCCGGTTGCTTCGTAGCCATCTGCCGGCAGCCATTCACGGTAGCCGCGCTCTGCTTCGCCGGTGTAGATGGCGGGAAGGGGAGACGGGATCCAGCCCGATTCGAGGGTGTTGGACGGGTACGCCCGGGAACCGACGGGGACCAGTCCGAACTCGGCTCCGGCGTCAACGATCGCGTCGCGGATGCGGTCGTGGTCCGCGTACGGTCCCCACACCTCCAGTCCCGGCGCGCCGGCCATGCCGTGGCGCAGCGTGCGGACCGTGGTGCCGGCAATGGTCATGGTGGACATGTTGAAGAACTTGAGCTGCTCCAGGGCTCCGCCGTTGAGTTTTTCGATCACCTGCCAGGCGTTGGGTCCCTGGATCTGGAAGCGGTAGTACTGGCGGGTCACCGGGTGGCCGTACGGCCGCGACGGGGAGCGCCGGTCCACGGTGATGTCCAGGTCCCGGTAGCCGCCCGTTTCGCCGTGGTAGAGCAGCCAGTTGGCCGCCGGGGAGCGGCCCACGTACACGTACTCGTCGTCCGCCTCGTGGAAGAGGATGCCGTCGCCGATCACGTGCCCGGACTCTGTGGTGGGCACGTACTGCTTGGCTTTGTTCACCGGGAAGGTGGCGGTGGAGTTGATGGCGGTCGCCGTGATCAGCTTGATGGCGTCCGGGCCTTTCAGGAACAGGTTGTCCATGTGGTGGGACTGGTCGTACAGCACAGCCGTCTGACGCCACGCGGTCTGCTCCTTGATCCAGTTCTGGAAGTCGGCCGGCACCACCGGGTAGATGTAGGAGCCGATCTGGGAGTTGCGGAGGAGATCCACGGCCCCTTTCGACGCGTCGAGGACTTCCTGCAGGTTTTTCGGTGCCACGTTGAACCTCTTGTTCTGTATCGGATTGTTGGTGGGTCTCAGAAGACGATGGTCTGGTTGCCGTGCCGGATGACCCGGTCTTCGGCATGCCACTGGACGGCGCGGGAGAGCACCGCGCGTTCCACGTAGGCGCCCCGCGCCTGGAGGTCCTGCGCCGAGTGGGCGTGCGTCACGCGGGCCACATCCTGTTCGATGATGGGCCCCTCGTCCAGGTCCTTGGTTACGTAGTGCGAGGTGGCGCCAATCAGCTTGACGCCCCGGTCCTTCGCCTTGCGGTAGGGGGCGGCGCCCACGAACGCGGGCAGGAAGGAATGGTGGATGTTGATCAGCGGTACGGAAACCGCGTCCAGGAATCCGGGGGACAGGATCTGCATGTACCGGGCCAGCACCACGAAGTCCACGTTCCCTTCCAGGAGCTTCAGGATCTGGGCTTCGGCCGCGCCTTTGTCCGGACCGGCGGAAGGGACGTGGAAGAACGGGACACCAAAGGACCGCACGTCCTCCGCCGTGTTGGTGTGGTTTGAGATCACCATGGGGATGGTCACCGGCAGTTCGCCCCTCCGGTGCCGCCACAGGAGTTCGAGCAGGCAGTGGTCTGAGGTGGAGACCAGGATGGCCATGCGCTTGGGGATGGAGCGGTCGGTCAGCGTCCAGGCCAGCCCCAGGGGCGTGAGCGTCCGGGCGAGGTCGGCCTCGATCCCGGGCATGGCGGCGGACAGGTCCGGCCGGTTGAAGACCACCCGCTGGAAGAAATCACCCGACGAAGGATCACTGGAGTATTGGTCCAGGGACACGATGTTTCCCCTGTTGCGGGTCACCAGGGCGGCTACGGCAGCCACGATGCCCGGCTGGTCCGGCCCGTGGACGATCAGGCAGGACTGGTCCTTGCGGGATTCGGTGTGCAGGACCATGGCTTGCCGCCCTAGCCCTCTTCGGTGAAGTGCCGGACCCAGTTGGCCGTGGCCAGCAGGCCGCCAAAAGTGTAGAAGTGAAGCCCTACCTGCGCCGGAAGGTGGTGGTCCGGACGTGGTGCGTGGTCTGCAAGTACGGCGGCCAGATCGTTGACGAACCGGTCCGGGCCGGCGTCGCCCATCAGGTTGGTCAGCGAGAAGCCGTATTTCTTCACGATCATGGCGTTGGCTCCCACGCCGAAGCGCCGAGCGAAACCGAGGAGCCGCTTGACTCCGGCCGGGCCTGGCGTGCCTACGCGGATGGGAGCCTGGATGCCCCTGGCCCGGACCTCGTCGATCCACGCGGCAACCGGCGCCGTGTCGAAGGCGAACTGCGTGATGATGGAGGCCTTAAGCCCCTGCGCGGCGAGGGCTGCGGACTTGTCCTCCAGGGCACGCCAGAGATCTTCCTTGCGGATGTCCGGATGGCCTTCCGGATACCCGCCGATTCCCACCTCCCGAACCCCGTACTGCTGCAGGAGCCCGGTGTTGACCAGTGCCAGGGAGTCCCCGTACGGGCCCTCCGGTTCTGCGGGGTCGCCGCCCACCACGAAAAGATGCTCGGCGGCGCCCACCTCCTGGAGCCGCCCAAGGAACTCCTCAAAGTCGCCCTTCGACTTCAGCCGGCGCGCCGAAACGTGCGGCACAGGGATGAACCCCAGGTCCCGGGCCGCCTTGGCCGCGGCCACCCGCATCTCCAGGTCCTCGTTGCCGAGGAAGGTGACATTGATGCGGGTGCCCGGCGGAATGCCGTCCTTTGCCTCGATGAGGGCAGGAATGTCCTTGCCGGTCATCTCCAGCGAGAAGTTCTTGATGAGTTCCAGGGATGCTGCCCGGTTGGGGGCGGGCATGGTTCGAGTCGCCATCAGGTCATCCTTTCGGCGGGTGCAGCGGTGCACCCGCCTCCAAGATTACCTATGAGCATAGGTAATGTCGATAGTTATTCGGGGATTGCTGATCCCTTCTTGCCTGCCGGCCGTCCGCAGGCCCTACCCTTCGGCTGCGCCCGGTTCGAGATGGGCGATGGCGCGGGTGTCCTGGAAGGCCCGGACCCCTTCGATGCCCTGTTCCCGGCCCATGCCGGACTGCTTCATGCCGCCGAAAGGTGCGCGCAGGTCCAGGCGGGTTGCCCCGTGGTCGTTCACCCAGACGTAGCCGCAGACCAGCCTGCCGCCCACGCGGTCGGCCGCTGCCGGGTCGGCGGTCCACACCGAACCGCACAGGCCCGCCCAGGTGGCGTTCGCCGCCTCCACCGCCTCGTCCTCCGTGTCGAACGGGATCAGGGGGATCACGGGCCCGAACTGTTCCTGGGTGACAACCCGCAGCGAGGGGTCCGGATCGATGACCAGTGCCGGGCGCAGGAAGTTCCCGCCGTGCAGTTCAGGGTCCGAGGGAAGGGTGCCGAACTCCCTGACATCGGCGCCCGCTTCCTTGGCCTCCTCGATGAGTTCGGCCACGAAGGCTTTCTGCACGGGGGAGTGCAGCGGACCCATGGTGGTCCCGTCGTCGAGCCCGTAGCCGATGACCGCCTTTTCAAGCCGCTGCGAGAGCCCGTCCACCACCTCGTCCAGGCGCGAACGGTGCACGTAGACCCGCTTTGCGTTCATGCAGATCTGGCCGGTCGTGTCGAAGATGGCGGCATAGAGCCGGTCCAGGTGGGTGTCGTCAAGGACCGCGTCCTGGAGGATGACGGCGGCGTCGTTCCCGCCGAGTTCAAGCGTCACGCGGGTGAGGGACTTCGCGGCCATTTCCATGATGCGCTTGCCGCCGCCCACGCTTCCCGTGAAGCAGACCTTGGCAATGTCCGGGCTGGTGATGAGTTCGGCCATGTCCGCGTCCTTGCCGGTCACCACGTTCAGCACCCCTGGCGGAAGCTTTTCGGCAATCCGCTGGACCACGCGCGTGGTTGCCAGCGGCGCGGTGGGCGGCGGCTTAACGATTGCCGTGTTCCCTGCCAGCAGTGCGTGCGGCAGCGAGGCCGCGAGGATGGCAATGGGCCAGTTGAAGGGCACGATGACCGTCACCACGCCCAGGGGCTGGAAGGTGACAGACGTGGAGACGGGAATGCCGGGCGCGGGCGGCAGCGTCTTGGCGGTGTCGACGTCGGGAGCCAGTTCCAGCGCGAGGTTCCACCTGATCTCGAACACCAGCGAGTCCACCCAGGCTTCCATGCGGATCTTGCCGTTTTCCTGCGAAAGGATGGCTGCATCCTCATCGCGGAAGTCCGCAATGCCTTCCAGCGCCTGCCGCATCCGGTCCGCTCGCTCCTGAGCCCCAGGGCAGCCCATCCGGGGTAGGCCGCCTTTGCCGCGGCGATGGCATCCTGGACGTCAGACGGCCCGGCGGCCGCGGCGTGGCCCACCACTGTGCCGGGCTTGCCGGGATCGGCAATCTCCATGGTGGCGGCGGCCTGGCGCTCGGTGCCTCCGATGAAGAGGCCGGTGGTCACCGGGGCGGACGTGTCCACTGTGTTGGTCATGATGATGCACCTCTCTGTGCGGTACTGCCGGGATCCTTTAATTTTCTCACTGGCTGACGTTCGGCGTTCCGTGCGTATGGAACGTCTCGATGGTTTTCATGCCCCAGGCCTGCCCTTTGCGGCGCTCCTCCTGGCTCCACTCGACCACGGGCGAGTCCGGGTCAAGCAGCAGGCGGGCGCCGGCGTTGGCCAGTTCGATCCGGTTGCCGCCGGGCTCCCAGACATACAGGAAGAACGTCTGGTTGATGGCGTGCTTGTGCGGACCGGACTCGATGTGGATGCCGTTTTCAAGGAAGATGTCCGCGGCCTTCAGGATGTCCTCGCGGGTATCGGGGGCGAACGCCACGTGGTGGAGCCGGTTGCCGTGCTTGAGCCAGTCGTCGGAATACACGATGTCGTAGGACTTGTTGTTGAAGTGGAACCACCAGGCGGCGTATCCGCCGTCGTCGAGCCGGATGCGCTCACTCTCCCGCCCGCACAGCGCCTGGGCCACGAACTCCCCGTTGGCCTCCACGTCCTTGGCCAGGAAATTGATGTGGTCCAGCCGCCGGGCGTTGACTCCCCGGCCGGGGAAGGCCGAGGCCTGGTTCTTCAGGGCGGGTTTGTCGTCCGTGGCCACGTACCGTTCGGTTTCGTAATAGATGCCCAAGAGGTGCCCGTCGGGGTCCCGGAAGGAATAGGTGGGCCCGGTTCCCACTTCACCGTCTTCCCAGCCCATGCCCAGGCCGGTGGCTTCGATGGCGGCGACCCGGCGCTCCAGTGCCTCCCGGCTGGTGGCCCGGAAGGTGGTTCGCCCGACGCCGGCATCGGCCGAGGCGGTGAGTTTGACGGTGTAGAGCTGGTATTCGTCCCAGGTGCGAAGGTAGGCGGACTTCGTGCCGGCGCTGCTGGTCTCCGCCACGACGCGCATGGCGAGCAGGTCGCGGAAGAACCACAGGCTTTCCTCGAAGACGGGGGTCAGCAGTTCCACGTTTCCCAGGTGGGCGACGTCGAACGAGGTATACCCGGTCATGAAGCTGTCCTCTCTAAAAGGGGTCGTTGTGCAGGCGTCAGGGGCGCGGGAAGACGCGTCCATCGAAAATCTTCCGTGCCGTCCTGAGGGCGGTTGAGCGGGTCACGGTGTAGCCGTCCGGGGTGGCCTCGATGGACACCTCGACGTCGAAGTGCCCGCTGGGGTGTTCCACCCGGAAGGGTTCTCCCGGTGAAGGAAGGACGCCCAGGCCGTGGCCCACCGATCCTTCGGCCAGTACTCCGGCCGCCACGGTGAGTGCTCCCAGCACGCCGATGGAGGTGTGGACCCGGACGGGAAGGAAGCTGCGGGTGGCGATGGCACCCCCCTCCCGCGGCGGCGCCAGCAGCACCAGCTTGGGCACGGTGGCAGCGCTGACATCGCCCATGCCCATCAGGTCCGCCGCCGCGAGGCGGAGCCCGGCCAACCGTTGTGCCAGGCCTGCATTGGCCTCAAGGTCTGCGGGGGCCTCGTCCCCGGCGACGCCCAGGTCGGCGGCGCGCATCAGGACGGTGGGCATTCCGTTGTCAACGCACGTGAGGTCCACCCCGTCCGCGCGGTCCATGACGTGGCCTGTGGGAAACAGGGCACCGGTCGAAGATCCCGCGGTGCCTTCGAAATTGAGCCGGATGGCTGCCGCCGTACCTGGAACCCCGTCGATGGCCACCGCCCCGCCTGCCGCCGGGCCGCCGTCGTAATCCACCACCCCGCCGGGGGTGGCAAACCGCGCCGTGGCCATGCTGCCCGTGTTCAGCATCCGGATGCGCACCTCGGTCTGGCCGTCGGCCGGCTGCACCAGGCCCCGCTCCACGGCGAAGGGCCCCACGGCCGCAAGGATGTTCCCGCAGTTCTGCCGGCTGCTGACCAGTGCGGTGTCCACGGCGACCTGGAGGAACAGGTAGTCCACGTCCGCGCCGGCGTCCGAAGACGGCGAGATGACGGCAACCTTGCTGGTCAAGGGGTGCGCCCCACCCAGTCCGTCCACCTGGCGGGGATCAGGCGAGCCCATGATCCGCAACAGCAGGTCGTCGCGTTCTGCGGGGTCGGCAGGCAGGTCCGAGGCCAAAAACAACGCACCCTTGGAGGTCCCGCCCCGCATCAGGAGGCAGGGGATCCCCTCTGTACCCGGCATGTGCACCCTCGCGTTCCACGGCGGGCATGGTGCCTGGACGGCCCATGGTCAGTCCTTTCCGGCGGACAGTGCCAGAAAACCACGCTCTGGAACTTTGGTCAAGACATCCGATACAATTTTGTTAGCAATCGTGTTGGTACTGGACGTCCCGGGCTGCCCTCCGCCGTGGACCGAACGATGGAGTTCGCAGTGACAGGCATTTCACAGTGACAGGGACTTTGCAGGAAGCGCTGGACCGGGCCGCTTCACCGGTCCAGCTTCTACGTGATTCCCCGGCCGGCCCCCACGTTTTTCCCGTCCGGGCGGAGTTCAGCAACTGGCGCTCCGAGCAGAATTCCTGGCGTACGGCCTGCGCCCTCCTGGACCAGTCCCACCACATGACCGATCTCTTCCTCTCCGGGCCCGACGCGGAGGGGCTGCTGCGCGGGCTCGCGGTGAACTCTTTCGCGAACTTTCCCGTGGACCGTGCCAAGCAGTTCATTGCGGTGAACCATTCAGGGCAGCTCATCGGCGACGCCATTTTGGCACATCTTGACGAACGGTCCTTCAACCTGGTGGGCCACCCGATGGCCATCGACTGGGTGCAGTACCACGCCGAAACCGGAGGCCACGACGTTAAAGTTTCCCGGGACGGAAACTCGATCGTCCGCGCCGGTGACCCCCGCCTGTTCCGCTACGAGCTCCAGGGGCCCACCGCCATGGCCATCGTCGAAAAACTCACCGGCGCCCCGGTACCGCAACTCGGGTTCTTCCACATGGGGCACCTCCCCATCGCCGGACTGCAGGTCCGGGCCATCCGGCACGGCATGGCCGGACAGCCCGGCTTTGAGCTGTTCGGCCCCTGGGCAGAGGGCGGACGCGTCAGGGACGCGCTGCTTCAGGCCGGCGGGGAGTTCGGCCTGACCCAGGTGGGGGCAAAAGGCTATTCGACGGCGAACCTTGAGTCCGGCTGGGTGCCCTCGCCCGTGCCGGCGGTCTTCACGGACGAACGGTTGCGCGGCTACCGCGAATGGCTTCCGGCTTCAGCGGCCGGTTCCCTGGGCGGGAGTTTCGATTCAGCGGACATCGAGGACTACTTCCTGACCCCGTACGAGCTCGGGTACGGCCGCTCCATCGCGTTCGACCACGACTTCGTGGGGCGGGAGGCGCTGGAAGCGCTCTCCCGCACCTCCTCCCGCCGCAAGGTGACACTCGTCTGGAACCCCGACGACCTCCAGGACGTGATGGGTTCCATCCTGCGTCCCGGCCTCCCCGCCAAATACATCGACCTGCCCAAGGCCCGCTATGCCCTCTTCCAGGTGGACCGGGTGCTCCAGGACGGCGTCACGGTGGGCCAGTCCTTTGACTGCGGCTACATCGCCAACGAGCACTCTTTTGTTTCCCTGGCGGCGGTGGAGGGACTGGAGGACGGCGCCGAGGTCACCGTGCTCTGGGGCGAAGAGCCCAACTCCGCCAAACTGCAGGTGGAACCCCACCGGCAGGTCCCCATCCGAGCCACCGTCGCCCCCGCTCCCTTCGTGCAATACGCACGCGAGAGCTACCGCGCCACCCACTGAACCGAAGGAGAACAGCCCATGGCCCCGAAATCCCTGCAGGACGTGCTCGATGCGGCGGGCAATACCGTCGAACTGCTGCGCAATTCCCAACTCGGCACCTACATCTACCCCGTGGTCCCGGCAGAATTCACCAACTGGCGGCGCGAGCAGCGCGCGTGGCGCGAAACCGCGGTGCTCTACGACCAGTCCCACCACATGGTCAACTTCTTCGTAAAGGGCCCCGATGCCCTGAAGCTCTTCTCGGACACCGGCATCAACAGCTTCGCCAACTTCCCGGTCAACACCGCCAAACAGTTCGTCCCCACGGCCTCCAACGGCGGGGTGATCGGCGACGGCATCCTGTTCCACCTGGAAGACCAGGAGTTTGTCTACGTGGGCCGCGCGCCGGCTGCGAACTGGCTCCAGTTCCACGCCGAAACCGGCGGGTACGACGTCGAATGCACCTACGATGACAGGTCGCCGTCGCGCCCGTACGGACAGCCGGTCAGCCGTAAGTACTACCGCTTCCAGATCCAGGGCCCCAGCGCCTGGCAGATCATCGAGAAACTCAACGGCGGAACCCTGGAGCAGGTGAAGTTCTTCCACATGGGCCACCTGGGCATCGCCGGGGAACAGGTGCGGACTCTGCGCCACGGCATGGCGGGAGCGCCGGGGCTTGAAATCTGGGGACCCTACGAACAGCACGGAAAAATCCGTGATGCCGTGCTCGAGGCCGGGGCTGAGTTCGGGCTGGAACCGTGCGGGTCGCGGGCCTACTCCTCGAACACACTGGAATCGGGCTGGATCCCCTCGCCGCTGCCGGCAATCTACAGCAGCGACGCCGAGCGCGCCTACCGCCAATGGCTGCCGGCAACCAGCTATGAAGCGGTCAACGCGCTCGCCGGCTCGTTTGTCTCCGGCAACATCGAGGACTACTACCTCACCCCCTGGGAACTGGGCTACGGCTCCTTCGTGAAATTCGATCACGACTTCATTGGCCGCGACGCCCTCCAGGGGGTCGATCCTGCTGCGCAGCGAAAAAAAGTCACCCTCGCCTGGAACGACGAGGACCTGGCCGCCATCTGGGCGTCGTTCCTGGACCGGGACAAGCCCGGCTACCAGTTCTTCGACGTCCCCAACGCCAACTACGGGTCCTCCAACTACGACGCCGTCATCGACGCCGACGGGACGGGGGTGGGCCTGTCGCTCTTCACCGGCGTGACGGCCAACGAACGCCGCGGCCTCTCGCTGGCCACGGTAGACCCCAACGTGGAGATCGGTACCGAGGTGCGGGTTGTCTGGGGCGAACCCGACGGAGGGTCCCGGAAGACTACCGTGGAACCGCATGAACAAATCAGTGTCCGGGCCGTCGTCAGCCCCGCCCCCTACGCGGTGACAGCCCGCACTGAATACCACGGCGGCTGGCGGACCGCTGCCGCCGGTGCCCGATAGGCCGGTGGGAACGGCCGGCCCCGCTGTCGCCGTCCTGGGCCTGGGAGAAGCCGGGAGCATCTACGCCCAGGACCTGGCCGGCCGTGGACTGCGGGTGACGGGGACGGATCCGGTGGTCCAGGCAGTTCCGCCGGGGGTGCTGCAGGCCCCTGGAATCAGCGAAGCGGTGGCCGGCGCCGGCCTGGTGATCAGCCTGGTGGGTGCCGGCGCGGCGGAAACCGTCCTTGCGGAGGCGCTGGCCGCCATAGACCCGGAAGCCGTCTTCGCGGACCTGAACACCGCGGCACCGGGCCAAAAGCGGCAGTTGGCGGAACGGGCCGCCAGGAGCGGAGTCCTTTTCGCCGACGTCGCCATCCTGGCGCCCGTTCCCCGCGGGCGGATCAATTCGCCCCTGCTGATTAGCGGCACGGGGGCTGATGCCCTGCTGTCACTCTTCACCGGATGGGGTATCCCGGCGGCCGGCGCAGGCGGCGAAGCCGGTGCTGCCGCCGGCCGGAAGCTGCTCCGCAGCGTGTTCATGAAGGGACTGGCCGCATCCGTCCTGGAGGCGGTCACGGCCGCCGAGGCGGCAGGGGCAAAAGACTGGATCATCAGCCAGATCGCAGCGGAACTTGGCCCGTCAGGCGACGCGCTGGTGGCGCGGATGCTTGAGGGGACGCGGCTGCATGCCGTCCGGAGGGAGGCGGAGATGGTTGGGGTGCGGGAGTTCCTGGAGTCGCTCGGGACCGCCCATCCGGTAACGGACGCCAGCATCGAGTGGCTGCATTCGCTCGCGCTCCGGCAGCAGGAACAGGTTGCGGACAGTCCTTCCTGACTACGCCCGCAGCCGTCTTCCCGGACCGGCTAGGCCACCCGCCAAACGCTGCACTCGTCCGTATTGATAGCCTTCCGCACCCCGCTGATGCGGTCGAGGATCCAGACCACGCCGATGCCGGGAGCTGTCTCCTGCACGCTGCCGCGGCGGATCACCACGTCGTCGTAGGAGGGCCCCACCGAAAGGCGGGCTTCGATTTCGTCGCCGCGGTGGAGCTGGTCCAGGGCGCGGACTCGTGTTACATGCGTGGTCGCCTTCTTCAACATCGCGGGGCCTCCTGGCTGGAGCTGGTGCGGGCTCTTGCCTGCAATACCAAGTGTGGGCCGCGAATGTTGCGTGCCGGTTTCCCAGCGGTTAGGGCGCGGTTAGTACTTCGCGCCGCCCCGGTTTCAGGCTGCCGCCCCGCCGCGGTAGGCCGCCAGGAACGTGGAAATCCTCCGGACGGCTTCCTCGATGTCCAGCACCGAGGGGAGGATGACGAAGCGGAAGTGGTCCGGCGCCGGCCAGTTGAAGGCCGACCCGTGGGAGACCAGGATTTTTTGGTCCCGGAGCAGGTCCAGGACAAACTTCTCGTCGCTCTCGATCGGGTACAGGTCCGGGTCCAGGCGCGGGAACAGGTACATGGCGCCCGACGCCGGGACGCACGTCACGCCGGGAATGGCAGTGAGGAGCTTGTGGGCCAGGTCCCGCTGTTCGCGCAGCCGGCCGCCAGGCTTCACCAGCGCGTCGATGCTCTGGTACCCGCCCAGGCAGGTCTGGATGGCGTGCTGCGCGGGAACGTTGGCGCACAGGCGCAGCGACGCCAGCAGTTCCAGGGCTTCACGGTAGGCGGCGGTGGCGGCCAGTGGACCGGTGATGGCCACCCAGCCGGCACGGTAGCCGGGCATCCTGTAGGCCTTGGACAGGCCACTGAAGGTCAGGCAGCAGACGTCCTCGGCCACGGCAGCGGTGTGGATGTGCGTGGCGTCGCCATAGAGCACTTTCTCGTAGATCTCGTCGGAGAACAGGACCAGGTTGTGCTTCCGGGCCAGGCCGGCGAACTGTTCCAGGATGTGCCGGGGGTAGACGGCGCCGGTGGGGTTGTTCGGATTGATGATCACAATGCCCTTGGTGCGGCTGGTGATCTTTGCTTCGACGTCGGCCAGGTCCGGCCACCAGTTCTCGGCCTCGTCGCAGATGTAGTGCACGGCCTTGCCGCCGGTCAGGGTCACGGCGGCGGTCCACAGGGGGTAGTCCGGCGCGGGGACCAGGATTTCGTCGCCGTTCTCCATGAACGCCTGGAGGCACATGGAGATCAATTCGCTGACGCCGTTGCCGATGACGATGTCCTCGACCCCGATGTTCATGAGGCCCCGGGTCTGGTAGTACTGCGAAATGGCTGTCCGCGCCGTGAAGATGCCCTTCGAATCGCTGTACCCCTGGGCGCCGCGCAGGTGGTGGATCATGTCCACCACCACGGACTCCGGCGCTTCCAGCCCGAAAGGCGCGGTGTCACCGAGGTTCATCTTGAGGATCCGGTGCCCCTCGGCCTCCATGTTCTTCGCCGCCTCATGGATGGGGCCGCGAAGTTCATAGCGGACATTCCGGAGTTTGCTGGAGTGTTGCATGGCGCGCATGGTTGATCTTTTCACACAGCACGGGCGGCGGGCGGCGGGGAAGGCCAGTCCGTGGACGCCTGCTGGCACAGCGCTCCCTATTCGATAAGTTGTGAACTTGTAGTACTGCCTTCCTGCGGTGGTGCACGGCGGAACGGGAAGGAAGTACCCCACGTGGGCGGTGTGCTGGTCGGACTGGCGGTGATCGGCGTCGTCATTGCCGTCGGATATCTTGCTGCGCGCTGTGGCCTGGGCGATGAACCCACCATCAACGCACTGACCCGCACCGCTTTCTTCATCACCAACCCGGTCCTGCTGTTCACCGTGGTGCTCAAGTCAGACCTATCTGTGGTCTTTTCCGCCTATGTTCCGCTGGCCATGATCACGGCGGCGGCAACTGCGCTCCTCTATGTGGCCGCCAGCCGGATCTGGTTCCGGCGACCACTTGCCGAGACTGCGGTGGGTGCCATGGCCGGCTCCTACGTCAACGCCAACAACATCGGCATCCCCATCACGCTCTATGCCCTGGGGGACGCCACCCCGGTGGCCCCGGTCCTGCTGGTCCAGCTCCTCCTGTTCGCCCCCCTGGTCCTGACCCTGCTGGACCTCTCGGAAGCCGGCCGGTTCTCGCCGCGGCTGATGCTCACGCAGCCCTTCCGCAACCCCATGATCATCGCCTCGCTCCTCGGCGTGGTCCTGGCAGCGTTCCACGTGGAGTTGCCCGCCCCGGTGATGGCGCCGCTGACCCTGCTGGGCGGTGCGGCTGTCCCGGTGGTGCTGCTGGCCTTCGGCATGTCGCTGCGCGGCACCAGGATGCTCCGGAGCGGCGGGCACACGGCCGAAATCCTCACTGCCACGGCGCTGAAGTCCGCTGTGATGCCTGCCGTGGCATTCGTCGTCGGACGCTTCCTGTTCAATCTGGACCACCACATGCTCCTGGGTGTGGTGCTCATGGCCGCGCTGCCCTCGGCCCAGAACGTGTTCCTGTTCGCCAGCAAGTACGGTCGCGGGGTGGCGGTGGCGCGGGAGACCATCCTGCTCTCCACGGCCGCAGCTGCGCCGGTGCTGGTGCTGGTGGTGTGGCTGCTGGCGGCCTGAAGCGGGCGCGCCGCCCTACCGCCCGGGCCGCCGGCCGGGCAAGAATGGGCACATGGAACTTCCCGTGATGCCGCCCGTCCCGCCCATGCTCGCCAAGGCCGTCAGCGGCATCGATGGCATCCCCGGCAGCGGAGGCCTCAGTTACGAACCCAAGTGGGACGGCTTCCGGTCCATCATTTTCCGCGACGGGGATGACCTGGAGATCGGCAGCCGCAACGAGAAACCCATGACCCGCTACTTTCCGGAACTGGTGGCTGCGCTCAAGGAAAACCTGCCCCCGCGCTGCGTGGTGGACGGCGAGATCATCCTGGTGGGGGCGTCCGGGGACCGGCTGGATTTCGACACGCTGCAGCAGCGCATCCACCCTGCCGCCAGCCGCGTGAAGCTGCTGGCGGAACAGACCCCCGCAAGCTTTGTGGCCTTCGACCTCCTGGCCCTGGGTGGGGACGACTACACCGGCCGGCCCTTTGCGGAGCGGCGGGCCGCCCTGGAGAAGGCGCTCGCCGGCAGCAAGGCGCCCGTCCACCTCACCGCAGCCACCACGGACAAGGACACCGCCGGGCAGTGGTTCGAGCAGTTCGAGGGTGCCGGGCTGGACGGCATCGTGGCCAAGCGGCTGGACGGCCGGTACGAGCCGGACAAGAGGGTGATGTTCAAGGTCAAGCACGAGCGCACCGCGGACTGCGTGGTGGCCGGCTACCGCCTGCACAAGAGCGGGCCGGACGCCATCGGCTCGCTGCTGCTGGGCTTGTACAAGGACGACGGCGGCCTGGCCAGCGTGGGTGTGATCGGCGCCTTCCCGATGAAGCGGCGGCAGGAGTTGTTCCAGGAGCTGCAGCCGCTGGTGACGGGCTTTGATAACCACCCCTGGGCCTGGGCCAGGCAGGAGGAAGGCGAACGGACCCCGCGGAACGCGGAGGGCAGCCGCTGGAGCGCCGGGAAGGACCTGTCCTTCGTGCCCCTGAAGCCCGAACTGGTGGTGGAGGTCCGCTACGACCACATGGAAGGCGAGAGGTTCCGGCACACGGCCCAGTTCAACCGCTGGCGGCCGGACCGGGACCCGGAATCCTGCACCTACGCGCAGCTGGAGGAGCCGGTGAACTTCGACCTCGCCTCGGTGCTGGCGACGGGCCGATAGCCCCAGGCCGGCCCAGTTTTAATGGGGGAGAGCCCGCCATTTGGGGGAATGGCGGGCTCTCCGGCCTGGAAACCGGGCCAGTCTGTAAGCGGCGGACGGCCTACTTCAGGCCGAGCAGCCTGGTGGGCGTCCGGAAGGACTCCCGGGCCGTCAGGGCGGACACTGCTGCAACGGCGCAGATGATGGCGGTGAAGATGCTGATCTGCACCCAGCCGCCGGGCTTGATGCCACCCATGGCCGCAACGATTGCCGGGGCGAACCCTGCCATCAGGAAGCCGAGCTGCGTGCCGATGGCCAGGCCGGAGAAGCGGACCTTGGTGCTGAACATCTCGGCGTAGAAGGAGGGCCAGACGGCGTTGGCTGCCGCGTAGCCTCCGGAGAAGTAGCCAATGGCGGCCAGGAACATCAGGGGGATGCTGCCGGACTCCAGGCTGAGCAGGAACACCGGGGTGAGGATCGCGCTGGCCACGGCGCCGTAGATGAAGACGGGCTTGCGGCCGATCTTGTCCGCCAGCATCCCGAAGAGCGGCTGCGTGCCCAGGGCCACCAGGTTTGCACCCACGACGAGCCACAGGGTGGTGGTGCCGTCCACGCCGGCCACGGTCTTGGCGTAGCTGATGGCCAGGGTGCCGAACACGGTGGAGACGGCGGCGATGAACGCGCAGCAGATGACGCGGAGGACGTCGCGCCAGTGGCCTTTGAGCAGGTCGGCGACGGGCAACTTGGCGATCTGGGCGGTCCTGCGTGCTTCTTCGAAGGCGGGCGGTTCGTGCAGGGTGCGGCGGATCAGGAACGCCACCACCACCACCACGGCGCTGAGCCAGAACGGGATGCGCCAGCCGATGCCGAACTTGATCTCATCCGGCAGGGCCAGGACGGGGATGAACACCAGGGCTGCGAGGATCTGGCCGCCCTGGGTGCCGGTGAGGGTCCAGGAGGTGAAGAAGGAACGGCGGTTGTCCGGCGCGTGCTCGAGGGTCATGGAGGAGGCGCCGGCTTGCTCGCCTGCGGCCGAGAGGCCCTGGCAGAGGCGGGCGAGCACCAGCAGGACGGGAGCCCACCAGCCGACGGTCTTGAAGTCCGGCAGGCAGCCGATCACGAAGGTGGAGGCACCCATCAGCAACAGCGTAAACATCAGCACCTTGCGGCGGCCCACGCGGTCGCCGAAGTGGCCCAGGATGATGGCGCCCACCGGCCGGGCCACGTAGGCGAAGCCGAACGTCGCAAAGGACATGATGGCCGCATTGGTGTCGGCGTCGGGGAAGAAGACCTTGGGGAAGATCAGTGCGGCTGCGGAGCCGAAGATGAAGAAGTCGTAATACTCGACGGCGCTGCCGAGGAAGCTGGCGAGGGCTGCCTTCTTGGGCGTCCCGCCGGAGGTGAGGGCACCCGCCCCGGCGGACGGAAGTGTCTGGCTCATGGTGTTCCTTTGGTGTGACGACATTGTCGCGGATGGATCTGGGGGTCGCAGCCGCCGTTGCCTTGGTGCGGGCGGCGATGCGGCTGGAGTCCGGTGGAAAGACCCGGCAGGGGTAGCCACATGGTGGGAGCTACTTGTGCGATACAGAAACTATGACTGTGAGGATGGTCACCTGTCAAGAAAATAATCACCATCTAGAAATAGCTCTCACATTGTGGCAATATCGAAGCATGAGTGTGAACCAAGCCACAATGAACGACGACGTTCAGCCGGACCCTGCCGCGCTGGCCGAAGAGCCCGAGGGTGGGAAGAAGGTGGGGACAAAGAAGGCGGCGGACCGGACGGACATGGTGGGCAAAGCCCTGGGACTGCTGGTGCTGCTGGGGGAGGAGCCCCGTGGTGCAAGTGCCGCCGACATATCCCGCCGGGCGGAACTGCCGTTCAGCACTACCTACCGGCTGCTCGGATCACTGGCGCGCGACGGATTCGTGGACTACGAGCCGGATGGCCGCCGCTACCACCTCGGCCTCCGGATCTTCCAGCTGGGCCAGCGTGTTTCAAACCACCACGGTTTCGCCGGCACGGCCATGCCGGTATTGCGCAGGGTAACTGCCGAAACCGGCGAAGCAACCATCCTCAGCGTCCGGGACGGCCTCCACCACCTCACCGTCAGCAAAGTGGACGGCCCGCAGATCTTCCGGGTGACCAGCGACCCCGGCCACCTGGGATCTTTGTCCACCACCGCCGTCGGGAAGGCCCTGGTGGCATTCGCCGAGGACGGGGAGCGCGAAAAGCTCCTCGCGGAGTTGCCGCTTGAGCCGCTGACCGGGAAGTCCATCACGGACCGGGAGGCGTTCAGGGCCGAGATTGCCCAGGTCCGCCGACAGGGCTACGCCGTCATGGATGAAGAGAATGAGGCCGGCATGCGGGCGGTTGCCGTCCCGCTGCTCAACAGCCAAGGCCACGCCTTCGCGTCACTGGCAACGGCTGTTCCCGTCTTCCGGCTGGACCTTGAGGACCTGATCGCCCATGTTCCCCTGCTGCAGGAGGCCGCCGCCGAGCTTGCGGCCCGGCTGCCGCAGCGATAGCGGGCCCAGCGCCCCAACAACGTTTCGCCCCCATTTGTTCGTATAAAGAACATAAGTGCGATAAGTGAACATCTGTTGTACTGTAATCCCTATCACCCCGCAGCGCGGCCCGAGGTCCGCGCCTGCCCGGTGCCGTACCAAAGGAGCTGCACGCATGAGCATTCGAACTGAGTCCTACCTGGTGGGACTGGTTGGTGACGGCGTCACGCCATCGCTCACGCCACCCATGCACGAACGGGAAGGTGACGTGCAGGGCCTGCGCTACCTGTACCGGCCCATCGACCTGCTCGAACTGGGGTTGACCGGGGAAGCGGTGGGAGCCATCCTGCAGAGTGCCCGCACCCTGGGTTTCAACGGACTGAACATCACCCACCCCTGCAAGCAGCTGGTCCTCCAGCACCTGGACGAGGTCAGCCCGGACGCCCGCCGGCTCGGCGCCGTGAACACCGTGGTCATCCGGGACGGCCGCTTCATCGGCCACAACACGGACTTTTCCGGCTTCGCCGCCGCCCTGGCCTCCGGCCTGCCCGGCGCGCGGCTGGACCGCGTGGTGCAGCTCGGCGCAGGAGGTGCCGGCTCCGCCGTCGCCTACGCCCTGCTCAGCGCAGGCGTCAAGACCCTGGACCTGGTGGACATGGATCCGCAGCGCGCCGCAGCGCGCGCCGCCGAACTGGCAGGTTTCTTCCCGGACAGCACCGTGGCGGCACGCACGACGACGGAGCTGCCGCAGCTGATGCCGCTGGCCGACGGCCTGGTGCACTGCACACCCGTTGGCATGGCAGCCCACCCCGGCGTCCCGCTGGACCTGGACCTGCTCGAGCCCCGGCACTGGGTGGCCGACATTGTCTACCGCCCCATCGACACGGAACTGGTCCGCGGCGCCCGCGCCAAGGGCTGCGAGGTCCTGGACGGTGGCCGCATGGCGGTGGGCCAGGCCGCCGACGCGTTCCGGATCTTCACCGGGCTGGACGCTGACCCGGAGCGCATGCGCTCCCACTTCCTGGACCTTGTAGCCGCCGAGGAGGTGGCCGCCTGATGCGCACCGGAATCGCCACGGTCTGCCTCTCCGGCACCCTGAAGGAAAAGATGCAGGCCTGCGCCATCGCCGGGTTCGACGGCATCGAGATCTTCGAGCAGGACCTGGTCACCTCACCCCTGAGCCCCGAGGACGTCCGCAGGATGGCAACGGACCTGGGGCTCGGCCTGGACCTGTACCAGCCCTTCCGCGACTTCGACGGCGTCACCCCGGACCTGCTCAAAGCCAACCTCCGGCGCGCCGAGGCCAAGTTCAAGCTCATGGCACGCCTGGGCATGGACACCATCCTGGTGTGCTCGAACGTTGCCACCGCCACCATCGACGACGATGCCGTCCGCGCCGAACAACTGGCACAGCTCGCCAACCTGGCCGGGGACCACGGCGTCAAGGTGGCCTACGAGGCCCTGGCGTGGGGCAAGTACGTCAACGACTACGAGCACGCCTACCGCCTGGTGGAGATGGTGGACCACCCCAACTTGGGCACCTGCCTCGACTCCTTCCACATCCTGTCCCGTGATTGGGACACCGCACCGATCGAGCAGATCAACGCGGAGAAGATCTTCTTCGTCCAGGTGGCGGATGCCCCCAAACTGTCCATGGACGTCCTGTCCTGGAGCCGCCACTACCGGGTGTTCCCGGGCGAAGGACAGTTCGAGCTGGCCAAGTTCATGGGCCACGTGGTCCGCGCGGGCTACACCGGGCCGGTTTCGCTCGAGGTCTTCAACGACGTCTTCCGCCAGTCGGACGTGGAACGCACCGCCGTGGATGCGATGCGTTCACTGATCTGGCTGGAGGAGCAAAGCGCCAAATGGCTCGCCGGCAATGAAGCCACGCCCGGCAACCCAGCCGCGCTCCGCCGTCGTTATCCCATGGAACTGGCCACACTGCCCAAGGTGAACGAACCCGCCGGCTTCAACTTCGCCGAGGTCAAGGCGGACGACACCGCGCAGCTGGAGAAGCTCCTGGGCCAGCTCGGTTTCCAGTTCGAAGGCCGCCACCGGACCAAGGACGTTCAGCTGTGGACCATGGGCCAGGCACGCGTGATCATCAACGAACAGGCAGCGCAGCACGCGGAGCCCGCCATCGCCGCGCTGGGATTCGACGTCGATTCACCCGTGATTGCCTCCGCCCGCGCCCAGCAGCTCAAGGCCCCCGTGGTGGCCCGGAAGGTCCAGGCGGACGAGGAAGTGTTCCAGGGCATTGCCGCCCCGGACTCCACCGAAATCTTCCTCTGCCAGGGCAGCCCGGACGGCACCGCGGCCTGGACGCACGAATTCGGCGAAGGGCTGGAACACCCGTCGGCCGGGACCACGGCGGTCATTGACCACGTCAACCTGGCCCAGCCGTGGCAGCACTTCGATGAAGCTGTCCTCTTCTACACCAGCGCCCTGGCCCTGGAGCCGCAGCCCTTCGCGGAGGTTCCCAGTCCCAGCGGCCTGGTGCGCTCGCAGGTAATGCAGACTTCCGACGGCGCGGTGCGGCTGGTCCTGAACCTCGCCCCGATCCAGCAGGCCAGAAACGAGGCCCGCAAGACCTACCAGGAACACATCGCCTTCGCCGTGGAGGACCTGGTGGCCACCGCCCGGGCCGCCCGGGAGCGCGGCCTGGAATTCCTGCAGATCCCGGCCAACTACTACGAGGACCTGGACGCCCGGTTCGACCTGGAACCCGGATTCCTGGCCACCCTGCAGGAGCTCAACCTGCTCTTCGACCGGGATGCCGACGGCGAGTTCCTGCACTTCTACACCGCCACCGTGGGCAGCGTGTTCTTCGAAATGGTGGAACGCCGCGGCGGCTATGACGGCTACGGCGCCCCGAACGCCCCGGTCCGGCACGCGGTCCAATACGACTCGCTGCACCGCACCACCTGAACCCGCACCACCCACTACCCAGACGCAACAAACCCAACAGATCAGAAAGGAGCCAGCGGTGAAGGAAGACATCAACGCCGAGCTGGAGTCGGAAGAGCTCGTGCCCCCGGCCGAACCGAAGGCTGCCCACCAGCCCCTGGACAAGGCCATCGAGTCGCAGGCGGACCTCAGCGCAGAGATCAACGCCATCGGCGAGGCCTACCGCCGCGCGCTCAAGGACGGCGGCCAGCCGGAGATCCAGCCCCGGCTGGACTATCCGCCGTACCGCAGCAGCATCCTGCGCCACCCCACCAAGAGCCTGCAGCACGCGGACCCGGAAACCATTGAGCTCTACTCGCCGGCCTTCGGGCACCAGGACGTGCACGCGCTGGAATCGGATTTGACCATCCAGCACAACGGCGAACCCCTGGGCGAGCGCATCATCGTCTCCGGCAAGGTCCTGGACGGCGACGGCCGCCCGGTGGCAGGACAGCTGGTGGAGATCTGGCAGGCCAACTCCTCCGGCCGCTACATCCACAAGCGTGACCAGCACCCCGCGCCCATCGACCCCAACTTCACCGGCATTGGCCGCTGCATCACCGGCCCGGACGGCTCGTACCGGTTCACCACCATCAAGCCCGGCGCTTACCCGTGGAAGAACCACCTGAACGCGTGGAGGCCGGCGCACATCCACTTCTCGCTGTTCGGCACCGAGTTCACCCAGCGCATCATCACCCAGATGTACTTCCCCGGCGACCAGCTCTTCCCGCTGGACCCGATCTACCAGACCATCGTGGACCAGGACGCCCGCGACCGGCTGGTGGCCACCTATGACCACAGCATCACCGAGCCCGAATGGGCCCTGGGCTACAACTGGGACATCGTCCTGACCGGTCCCAAGCGGACCTGGACCGAAAACGAGGCGCTCGGCGCCGCAGGCGACGAGGAGTAGGAAAGATGACCAAACTGGTACCCACCCCCGGCCAGACCGTGGGCCCGTTCTACGGCTACGCGCTCCCGTTCGAGAAGGACAACGAACTCCTGCCCCCCGGCTTCCCGGGCTCCATCCGCCTGCAGGGCACCGTCTATGACGGCGCCGGCCACACCATCCCGGACGCCATCCTGGAGATCTGGCAGCCGGACGCCGACGGCAAGGTTGTCCAGCGCACCGGTTCCCTGGTCCGCGACGGCTACACCTTCACCGGCTGGGGCCGCGGCGCCGTGGGCAACTCCGGCGTCTTCACCTTCACCACCGTCAACCCCGGCCCCACCAAGCCGGGTGCGGCCCCGTTCATTTCCGTGGCGCTCTTCGCCCGCGGCCTGACCAACCGGCTGTTCACCCGCATCTACCTGCCGGAGGACACCGAGGCACTGGCCAACGACCCGCTGCTGGGCTCCCTGGAGCCGGAGCGCCGCGAGACGCTCATTGCACGCCGCGACCCCGATGGGGGCCTCACCTGGGACATCCGCCTCCAGGGTGAGGGCGAGACGGTCTTCCTGGACTTCCAGTGACCCACGCCGCCGCTTTGGGAGACTTGCGCGCCTTCGCGGAAGAGGGCGACGCCGGCCTGCTCACCCCCGTCTCAGCGTCGCCGTTGGTGGCGGCGCTGACGGGGGACCGGGCAGTGCTGGCGGCCATCCTCGCCGTCGAGGCCGGCTGGGCCGCCGTGCTGGAACGGGCCGGGCTGGCACCCGCCGGTTCGGCCGCCGTCGTGGCCTCCGCTGCCGAGGCGGGGCGCTACGACCTTGCAGGCATAGCGCTGCGCGCCCAGGGCGGCGGCAACCCGGTGATCCCGCTGCTGGCCGACCTCCGGAAGAACGTGGCGGCGCTCGATGCCGCCGGAGTCGGTGCCACGAAGGCCGTGCACACCTCCCTGACCAGCCAGGACGTCCTGGACACGGCCCTGATGCTACTGGCCCGCAATACCGTCCACGCGGTGCTGGCGGACCTGAAAGGCACCACGACGGCGCTGGCGCACCTTGCTGGGCAGCATGCGGACACGCTGTGCGTGGGCAGGAGCCTGACGCAGCATTCGCTGCCCTACACCTTCGGGCTGCGGGCCGCGCAGTGGTTCCAGGGCGTGGCCGCCGCGGGGCGGCAACTGGAAAACCTGGAGTTCCCGGTCCAGTTCGGCGGGGCGGCGGGAACACTCGCCGCCGGAACCGTGCTGACGGATGGCTCCCAGGCCACGCCGTTCACCCTGGCCGACGCCCTGGCGGACCAGCTGGGCCTGGCCCCGGCCACGGCTCCCTGGCACACCAACCGTTTGGCCATCACATCCCTGGGGCACGCGCTGGCATCCGTACTCGACGCCTTTGGCAAGATCGCCGCCGACGTCCTGTTCCTGAGCCGGCCCGAGGTGGCTGAGGTCGCCGAGCCGCGGGCGGCCGGGCGGGGCGTGTCCTCGGCCATGCCGCAGAAGCAGAACCCGGTGCTGTCCGTCCTGGTCCGGAGCGCCGCGCTGCAGGCACCACAGCTGGCCGCCCAGCTGCACGTGGCCGCCGCCAACTTCAACGACGAACGCCCGGACGGCGCCTGGCATACCGAATGGCCGGCCCTCCGCCAGCTGCTGGCCCTGGCCCTCGGCGCCGCAGGCCATCTGCGGGAACTCGCCGAAGGGCTCCGGGTGTTCCCGGACGGCATGCGCCGCAACCTCGACCTGTCCGGCCCGCTGCTGCTGGCCGAAGGCGTCACCGCCGCCGTGGCTCCGCTGCTGGCGGAGCAGGACGGGCGCACCGGCAAGCAGCAGCTGCAGCACGTGGTGGACCGGACCCTTGAAGCACCTCCTTCGGAGCAGGCCGCCGCCTACCGCAAGCTGTTCCGCGAAGCCGTTCCCGCCGCCGTCGTCCCTGACGCCCGGCTGGAGGAACTCCTGGACCCCGCCAGCTACCTGGGCCAATCGGCGGAGATTACCCGCCGCATCCTTGCCGCCTACCCCGAATTTGATTCCACCACCACCGACGCGAATGGAGCTTCCCGTGGCTAAGCCGGCCTTGAAGGCAGCGCTGCTGTCCCCCCAACGTCCCCTGGGCGACCACCCCCTGATCGTGGCAGGGCCGTCCCTGGGCACCTCCACGATCCTGTGGAACAGGGTGGCGTCCCTGCTCGGCGGTGATTACGACGTGGTGGCCTGGGACCTCCCCGGCCACGGGGTTTCGCCGGCTGCCAGCGAAGGATTCGACGTCGCCGCGCTCGCTGACGCCGTGGTGGACCTGGTGGACTCCATCGCCCCCGGCGAAAACTTCCACTATGCCGGGGTTTCCCTGGGCGGCGCGGTGGGCCTCCAGCTGGGCATCAAGCACGGTGAACGGCTGAAGAGCCTCTCCGTACAGAACAGCGGCGCCAAGATCGGCACCCCCGAAGGCTGGCTGGAGCGCGCGGAAACCGTCCGCACGCAGGGCACGCCGGTCATGATCCAGGGGTCCGCCCAGCGCTGGTTCGCGCCCGGCTTCATGGACCGGGAACCCGAGTTCAGCAGCCGGCTCCTGCACGCCCTGCGCGACGCCGACCGCTTCAGCTACGCCTTCTGCTGCGAGGCGCTGGCCGCCTTCGACGTCCGGGAGGAGCTGGGCAGCATCACCGTCCCCACCCAGGTCATCGCCGGGTCCCTGGACGGCGTCGCCACCCCCGCCATGGCCGAGGAAGTGGCAGGGGGTATCACCGCAGCGGGAGGCACTGCGACGGCGGTGACCGTGGAGGGCATCTCGCACCTGGCACCCGCGGAGGCCCCGGCCCACGTCGCGGACCTGATGCGCAGCCTGGCCACCTGGGCCGAATCACGGCAGGCCGCCAAGTGAGCGGCGCTGAGGGGGGCGGCCTGGAGCGCCATGGAGTGGTCCAGCCCGGTGCCACCAGCCAGGAAATCTACGACGGCGGCATGGTGGTCCGGCGCGAAGTGCTCGGCGACGCGCACGTGGACCGGGCCAACGCCAACAAAGATGAATTCACCGACGACTTCCAGGACATGATCACCCGCATCGCCTGGGGCGGAATCTGGACCCGGCCCGGCCTGACCCGCCAGATGCGCTCCGCGGTCACCATCACCGCCATGGTGGCGCACGGACACTGGGAGGAGTTGGCCATGCACATCCGCGCCGCCCTCCGGAACGGCCTCAGCAGGGACGAGATCAAGGAAATCCTGCTGCAGACCGCCATCTACTGCGGAGTCCCCTCCGCCAACACCGCCTTCAAGACCGCCCAGCAGGTCTTTCGAGAAATGGATACCACCGTATGAACCAGGCTTTTGTGTACGACGCCGTGCGCACCCCCTTTGGCAAGTTCGGCTCGGGCCTCGCGGCCGTCCGTCCGGATGACCTTGCGGCGCACGTGATCAAGGAGTCCGTGCAGCGTGCACCGGGACTCGATGTGGAGCGGATCGATGAGGTGGTGTTCGGCAACGCGAACGGCGCCGGTGAGGAGAACCGGAACATCGCGCGGATGGGCACGCTGCTGGCCGGGCTCCCGGTTTCCATCCCGGGCACCACGGTGAACCGGCTCTGCGGCTCCTCGCTGGATGCCGCGATCATCGCCTCGCGCCAGGTCAACGCCGGCGACGCCGACCTGATGCTGGTGGGCGGGGCCGAGTCGATGTCCCGTGCCCCGTGGGTGCTGCCCAAGACGGAAAAGCCGTACCCGGCCGGGGACATGACCCTGGCCTCCACCACGCTGGGCTGGCGGCTGGTGAACAAGGCGATGCCGAAGGAGTGGACCATCTCCCTGGGGGAGGCCACCGAGCGGCTCCGCGAGAAGTACGGCGTGACCCGGGAGGCGCAGGACGAGTTCGCCGCTGCCTCGCACAACCTGTCTGCCGCGGCGTGGGATGAAGGGTTCTATGACAACCTGGTCGCCCCGGTGCCCGGGACGGACCTGGTCCGGGACGAAGGCATCCGGGCGGGTTCGTCCGCCGAGAAACTCGCCGGGCTCAAAACCGTGTTCCGGACCGAGGACGGCACGGTCACCGCGGGCAACGCGTCGCCGTTGTCCGACGGCGCCTCCGCGGCGTGGATCGGATCCGAGGCGGCCGCCGGGCTGCTGGGGCTGGATCCGCTGGCCCGCATCGCCGGGCGCGGGGCGCACGCCAATGATCCGCAGTACTTCGGCTACGCCCCCGTCGAGGCCGCGAACAAGGCCCTCGAAAAGGCGGGCATCGGCTGGGAGCAGGTGGGCGCCGTCGAACTTAACGAAGCCTTCGCCGCGCAGTCCCTGGCGTGCATCAACGCCTGGGGGATCGACCACTCGATCGTGAACCGGCACGGCGGAGCGATCGCCATGGGGCACCCGCTGGGCGCTTCCGGGACCCGGATCCTGGGCACCTTGGCCCGGTCCCTGCAGGCCTCCGGCGAACGCTGGGGCGTCGCTGCGATCTGCATCGGCGTCGGCCAGGCCCTGGCCGTCGTGCTCGAAAACGTCACCGCTGGAAAGGACCAGTAATGCTGAACTTCGTAGATTCGGTCCAGGACGCCGTGGCCGGCATCAAGGACGGCTCCACCGTGATGATCGGCGGGTTCGGCAACGCCGGCCAGCCGTTCGAACTGATCGACGCGCTGCTGGAGTGCGGCGCCACGGACCTGACCGTGGTGAACAACAACGCGGGCCAGGGCGACCAGGGCCTGGCCCTGCTGATCAAGGAGGGCCGGGTGAAGAAGATGATCTGCTCCTTCCCGCGGCAGTCCGACTCCTGGCACTTCGACGCCAAGTACAAGGCCGGCGAAATCGAACTCGAACTCGTCCCGCAGGGCAACCTCGCCGAACGCATCCGCGCCGCCGGCGCCGGCATCGGCGGGTTCTTCACCCCCACCGGGTACGGCACCATGCTGGCCGAGGGCAAGGAAACCCGCATCATTGACGGCCGCGGGCAGGTCTTCGAAACCCCCATCCACGCCGATGTGGCCCTGATCAAGGCCCTGAAGGCGGACGGGAAGGGCAACCTGGTATACCGCAAGACGGCCCGGAACTTCGGCCCCATCATGGCCGCCGCGGCGAAGCACACCATCGTCCAGGTGTCCGAGATCGTCCCCACCGGCGGCCTGGACCCGGAAAACGTGGTCACCCCGGGGATCTACGTCAACAGCATCGTCAAAGTTGCCGGCAGCGGCAGCGCAGCAGAAAAGGTTGCCTGAGATGAGCGTGCAGTCCAACGAAAAGTCCCTCCAGACCTCGGCGACGCCCCTGGGCCGCGATGACCTGGCCCGCCTGGTGGCCAGGGACATCGCGCCCGGGTCCTTCGTGAACCTGGGCATCGGCCAGCCCACCCTGGTGTCCAACTACCTCACCGAGGAACAGAACATCACCCTCCACACGGAGAACGGCATGCTCGGCATGGGCCCGGAAGCCAAGGGCGGGGAGATCGACGAGGACCTGATCAACGCCGGCAAGATCCCCGTCACCGAACTGCCCGGCGCATCCTACTTCCACCACGCGGACTCGTTCGCGATCATGCGCGGCGGCCACCTGGACATCTGCGTCCTGGGTGCTTTCCAGGTCTCCGCCACCGGGGACCTGGCGAACTGGCACACCGGGGCACCCGGGGCGATTCCCGCCGTCGGCGGTGCCATGGACCTGGCAACCGGCGCCAAGGACGTCTTCGTCATGATGACCCTCCTGACCCGCGACGGCGCCTCAAAGATCGTGGACGCCTGCACCTACCCGGTCACCGGCGTCGGCTGCGTCACCCGCGTCTACACAGACAAGGGAGTGTTCCTCACCGGCCCGGACGGCGTCAGCGTCCGCGAAACCTTCGGCTGCACCCTCGAGGAACTCCAGGAACTTGTCCCGGTCCCGCTCAAGGCCGCACCCGCCGAACGCCAGGACCCGCGCGCATCCTAGGATTGGTAACCATGACCGACGCCGCAGGTACCGACACCAGGCCCGCCCCGCAGGCCGGCGACCAGTATGTCCAGTCGCTGGCCCGGGGGCTGGCGGTAATCCGTGCCTTCGACGCCGACCGTCCGGTCATGACGCTCACCGAGGTCGCCTCCCGCACCGGCCTGACACGGGCCACGGCGCGCCGCTTCCTGCACACGCTGGTGGAGCTCGGCTACGTGCGGACCGACGGCAAGACCTTTGCGCTGACCGCCAAGGTCCTCCAGCTGGGGTACGCGTACCTTTCGGGGCTGTCGCTGCCGCAGCTGGCACAGCCGCACCTGGAGGAACTGTCCCTCAAGCTGGGCGAATCCACGTCCGCGGCGGTGCTGGACGGAACGGACATCGCCTACATTGCGCGGGTGACCAGCCGCCGGATCATGACGGTTGGCATCACCGTGGGTACCAGGTTCCCCGCCTATGCCACCTCGATGGGGCGGGTGCTGCTGGCCTACCTTCCGCCCGCGGACCTGAAGGCCTACCTCGCGTCCGCCGAGGTCAGGCCGCTCACTCCGCGCGCCCTGGGCTCCGTGGACCAGTTGGTGGCGGTGCTGGACAGAGTCCGGGCCCAGGGCTGGTGCCTGCTGAACCAGGAACTGGAGCTGGGCCTGATGTCCGTGGCCGCGCCGGTGTATGACGGAGCCAAGGTGGTGGCGGCCGTGAACGTGTCGCTGCAGGCCCAGTCCGTGGAGGCCAAACCGGACCCGCAGGCGTACCTGGCATCGGTGGCGCAGGAGATCGTTGCCACCGCCAAGCTGATTTCCGCCGACCTTACCGCCCGGGGATAACGGGAGCCCGGGCTTCAGTCCACGTACCGCAGTCCGGCTTCCGCCAGCGGTCCGCGCATGCTGTAGATGTCGAGCCCCAGTTCCCCGCTGGCAAAACGCCCACGCTTGGCTTTCTCGTTGTCTTCGCGTTTCCGCGCGGCTTCCGCAACGTCGGCGGCGCGGGAGGCGGGGACCACTGCCACGCCGTCGACGTCGGCAATCACCACGTCCCCGGGGTTCACCAGTGCGTTGGCGCAGACCACCGGGATGTTCACTGAGCCGAGGGTGGCCTTGACGGTGCCCTTTGAGTTGATGGCCCGGCTGAACACGGGAAAGTCCATGGCCTGGAGGGCTGCCACATCGCGGCAGCCGCCATCAATGACCAGGCCGGCTGCGCCCCGGGCCCGGAGCGATGTTGCCAGCAGTTCGCCAAAGAAGCCGTCCTCGCACTCGGTGGTGCAGCCGGCCACCACCACGTCACCGGGCCGGACCTGTTCGGCCGCAACATGCAGCATCCAGTTGTCGCCGGGCTGGAGCAGGACGGTCACGGCGGTGCCGCACAGGGTGGCAGCGGGGTAGGCGGGGCGGATGTAGGGGCGCATGAGGCCCAGCCTGCCCATGGCTTCATGGACCGTGCTGACGCCGAAGGCGGAGAGGGCCTTGACGGCGTCCTCCGGTGCGCGGGTGATGTTGGTATGGACTACCCCAAGTTCCTGCATCGTGGCTCCCTTCGACGGCGTCTCACCGGCCCTGCCGCTTGAGCAGGGCGTCAAGGCGCGGATAGACGGTACGTGCGTTGTGTTCGTGGATGGCGCCGAGTTCGGCCTCGTCGAGGCCGGCGGCGTCGATGTAGCGTGCCGTGTCGTCGAAATGGTGGCCCGTCCACGGATCGATGTCCCGGACCGCGCCGATCATTTCGGAGGCAAAGAGGATGTTCTGCGTGGGGATGACTTCCAGCAGGAGGTCGATTCCGGGCTGGTGGTACACGCAGGTGTCGAAGAAGACATTTCCCAGCAGGTGCTCTTCCAGCGTGGGCTTCCCCAGGGCCATGGCAAGCCCACGGAAGCGCCCCCAGTGGTAGGGCACTGCGCCGCCGCCATGGGGAATGATGAGCTTCAGGGTGGGGAAGTCCTTGAACAGGTCCCCTGGATGAGCTGCATGAAAGCGGTGGTGTCCGCATTGAGGTAGTGCGCGCCGGTGGTGTGGAAGGCGGCGTTGATGCTGGTGCTGACGTGGACCATGGCAGGGACGCCGTACTCAACCATCTTCTCGTAGACGGGATACCAGTACCGGTCCGTCAGGGGCGGGGCAGTCCAGTGCCCGCCGGACGGGTCGGGGTTCAGGTTCAGCGCCACCGCCCCGTATTCCTCCACGCAGCGGGTGAGCTCGGGGAGGCAGGTTTCGGTGTCCACGCCGGGGGACTGGGGGAGCATGGCGGCCGGGACGAACCTCCCGGGGTAGAGCCGGCTGACCCGGTGGCAGAGTTCGTTGCAGATGGCAGCCCACTCCGCCGAGGTTGCGAGGGAACCGACATGGTGCGCCATGAAGGACGCGCGCGGTGAGAAGACGGTGAGGTCGATGCCGCGTTCGTCCATGAGCCGCAGCTGGTTCGCCTCGATGCTTTCACGCAGGTCGTCGTCGGAAATGGACAGGTCGGTGCGGGACGGCGCCAGTGAAGGATCCTCCAGGGCCGCCACCTGCCGGTCACGCCACAACCCGAGGGCGGCCGGGGCCGTGGTGTAGTGGCCGTGGATGTCAATAATCATCGCGCATGCTCCTGGCAGGGGCGCCTGCCAAACGGCGCCGTTCTAACTCGATAACCGCACATGCAAATGTTGTCAGCAATATAGTTAACAATCAATGGTTTCCCGGGCCCAGGCGGACAAGTCTGGAGTACGCTGAATCCGGAAAATCGTCAGCAAATGTGGCAACCGGCCGAGCAGGGAGATGGTGGGCAGTGGAAACCGTGGATGGAACGGGCCGGGCCCTCACGGCTGCCGAGCTCGCGGAGCTGCTGCGCACCGCCATCGTCAGCGGTGAGCTGGTTCCCAACCAGCGCCTGGTGGAAGGGGACCTCGCTGCCGAGTACGGAGCAAGCCGCGGGAACATCAGGGTGGCCCTCTCGGAGTTGAGCGTGGAAGGCCTGGTGGAACGGGTCCAGAACCGCGGCGCCAGGGTGCGCGCCGTCTCAGTGGACGAGGCCGTTGAAATCACCGAGGTGCGGGCTGCGCTGGAGGCGTTGTGTGCCCGCAAAGCCGCGGAACGGGCCACCGAGAGGGACATTGAAGAGCTGCAGGAGCTGGCCGCCCGGATGCAGGGCGCCGTGGACCGCGGAGACCGTGAGTCCTACTCGGAAGGCAACCAGGCGATGCACGAAAAGATCATCGCCATGAGTGCGCAGAAGACCGCCGCAGCCACCATCCAGCGCCTGCGCGGACAGGCGGTCCGCTTCCAGTTCCGCCTGGCGCGCCAGCCGGGGCGCCCGGCCGTCTCGCTCCCGCAGCACCTTGCCGTCATTGATGCCGTCTGCGCGCATGATGCCGATGCCGCCGCCGAGGCCATGCGGGTCCACCTGGAAAGCGTGGCGGACGCCATCCGCGCCAGCAACAAGTAACCCGCAGCCGGTCTGGCCAGGGGCCGCCGCAGCATGGGAGGCGCGGCCTGACAGGCGAATCGTTACCCACAACCTCCCCGCCGGCTACTCCCGCCGCGGGCCGCCGCGCTCTAGACTCAAGCCAACTGCGTGCAGCAGAGCCGCTGCACAGCTCGTCAGGAAGAGGAGTCGGCGGGTGAAACTGGGGATTCCGCGGGAACGCAGGGAGGGCGAGCGGCGCGTCGCCGCCACTCCTGATACCGTCAGGCAGCTGGTGGCGATGGGACTGGACGTCCTGGTGGAAACCGGGGCGGGGGACGGCGCCGGGCATGCCGATGCGGGCTATCAGCAGGCCGGTGCCACCATCGTCCCCGTACTGGACACAACGGCCCTGGATGTCCTGGCCCATGTCCGGCCCCTTGACCCGAACACCGCCGCGTCCCTGCACAAGGGAGCCGTCACGGTGGGGCTCGCGTCGCCGTCGTCCGACCTGCCCGCGGTCCAGGCGCTCGCTGATAACGCGGTGACCTCGTTCGCCCTGGAACTGGTGCCCCGCATCTCCCGCGCCCAGTCCATGGACGCCCTGACCTCCCAGGCCCTGGTGGCCGGCTACCGGTGCGTCCTGGAGGCCGCCATCAGGCTGCCCCGGTTCTTCCCGCTCTACATGACCGCGGCAGGGACCATCCCGCCCGCCCGCGTCCTGGTGCTTGGTGCCGGCGTGGCAGGGCTGCAGGCGATAGGCACCGCCAAACGGCTGGGTGCGCGCGTCTTCGCGAACGACATCCGCCCTGCCTCCGCCGACGAGGTCGCGTCCATGGGTGGCACCTTCATCCGGCTGGACCTGGAGACTGCTGAAGCGGCCGGCGGCTACGCACGGCAACTGAGTTCCGATGCCGGCACCCGGCAGCGGCAGCTGCTGGCACCCCACGTGGCGGAGTCGGACGTCCTGATTACGACGGCGGCCGTTCCCGGGCGCCCGGCGCCCCTCCTGGTGACCCGCGAGATGGTGCAGGGCATGCGCCCGGGATCGGTCGTCGTCGACCTCGCCGCCGAGTCCGGCGGCAACGTGGAAGGCTCCGTGCCCGGCCGGGACATCCCCATACCCACCGCCGACGGAACCGGGCACATCACCCTGGTCGGCTTGAAGGATCCGGCCTCCGCGATGGCGTCGGACGCCTCCCGCCTGTACGCCAAGAACGTGGCCAACCTGCTGGCACTCCTGGTCCAGGACGGGCACCTCGCGCTGGATTTCGGGGACGAAGTGGTGGCCGGTGCGTGCCTCACCCACGCCGGGGAAGTGCGGCACCGGCCCACCGCGGACCTGCTCGCGGCCCGGACGGCCACGGCAGCGGCCGGGCAGGAAGGAACACGCTGATGGATGGAATCGCCCTGCTGACCATCACCGTGCTGGCGGTGTTCGTTGGCTTCGAGGTGGTCTCCAAGGTCTCCAGCACCCTGCACACGCCGTTGATGTCCGGCGCCAACGCCATCCACGGGATCATCCTGGTAGGGGCCATCATCGTCGCCGGCCAGGCGGCCGACCCGTGGGTTCTCGCGGTGGCGCTCGTCGCCGTCGTCCTCGCCACCGCCAACTTGGTGGGCGGGTTCGTGGTGACGGACCGGATGCTGCACATGTTCCATGCCAAGAAGGATCCGGTCAAGGCAGGCGCCCAGCCCAAGGCAGGCAGTAAATGAGCCTCCTCGACCCCGTCTGGACCTCACTGCTCTACCTCGCCGCCGCGGTCTGCTTCATCCTGGCCCTGCGCGGACTCAGTTCCCCCCGTACGGCACGCCGCGGAAACCTGGTGGGGGCACTTGGGGCGCTGATCGCCGTCATCACCGTCTTCCTGTCCGCCCGGCTGGAGAACGTCCCCTGGATCCTGGCCGCCATCGCCGTGGGTTCCGCGGTGGCGGCACCCGTGGCGCGGCGGGTGAAAATGACGCAGATGCCGCAGCTCGTGGCCCTGTTCAACGGGGTGGGCGGCGGCGCTGCCGCCCTGGTGGCCCTCCTCGAGCTGGGCCATGCGGGGGAACCGTGGGTCCGCGTGGCCATCGTTTTCACGCTCTTGGTGGGTGCGGTGTCCTTCGCCGGTTCCGGGATCACGTTCGCCAAGCTGCAGGAGCTGATGACCACCCGGCCCGTGGTGTTCCCCGGGCTGCCCGTGGTGATGTCGGTGGTGCTGCTGGCGGCAGTGGGCTCCGGCGTCGCCGTCGTCGTTTCCGGGTCGCTGCCCCTTGCGGTCCTGCTGCTGGTCCTGGGCCTTGCCGCGGGCGTCCTGCTGGTGCTGCCCGTGGGCGGCGCGGACGTGCCCATCGTCATCTCGCTGCTCAACGCCTTCACCGGCCTGGCCGTCGCGGCGTCCGGCGTGGTGCTCGGCAACGTCCTGCTGGTGGTGGCCGGCACGCTGGTGGGCGCCTCGGGCACCATCCTCACCCGGGCCATGGCGGCCGCCATGGGCCGGAGCGTGGCGGGCATCCTGTTCGGCGCTTTCCGTGGAGGTTCGACGGCGGGGTCCACGGCCGTGAGCGAACGTCCGGTCCGGTCGTCCTCGGCTGAAGACGTGGCGGTGCTGCTGGGGTATGCCCAGCGCGTGATCATCGTCCCCGGCTACGGGCTGGCGGTGGCGCAGGGCCAGCATACTGCCGCCGAGTTGGCGCTGGCCCTGGAGGCCCGAGGGATCGAAGTGGACTTTGCCATCCATCCTGTGGCCGGCCGGATGCCCGGACACATGAATGTGCTCCTGGCCGAAGCCAACGTTCCGTACGAGTCGCTCAAGGAAATGGGCGAGATCAACCCGCAGTTCAAGACCACCGATGTGGCCTTGGTGGTGGGTGCCAACGACGTGGTGAACCCGGCCGCCAAGACGTCCTCCGGGTCCCCGATTTACGGCATGCCCATCCTGGAAGTGGCCGACGCGCGGCAGGTGGTCTTCCTTAAGCGCTCCATGCGCCCGGGCTTCGCCGGCATCGAAAACGACCTGCTGTACGAGCCACAGACATCCCTGCTGTTCGGCGACGCCAAGGACTCCCTGGCCCAGGTGCTGGGCGCGGTCAAGGCACTGTAGGCGGGGAACGGCCCCCGCGGCGGGTTACCCTTCTCTCAGAAGCTTGCTTTCCATCCGCCATCAGAGGACGCCATGACTGACATCAGCTCCACTTCGCCCAAACGTGCCGCCATCATCGTCAATCCAGCCAAGCCGGTGGACATCGACGTGCGCGGGCTGGTGGCCAAGCACTGCGTGGAAAACGGCTGGGGCGAGGCCATTTGGCTGGAAACCACCAAGGAGGATCCCGGGGTCGGGCAGGCGAAGGAAGCGCTGGCCCAGGGTGCGGACATCGTTATCGCTGCCGGCGGTGACGGTACCGTGCGCTGTGTCGCTGAGGTCCTGGCCGGCGGGGACACCCCCATGGGCCTGCTGCCGCTGGGCACCGGCAACCTGTTGGCCCGGAACCTCGGCCTGGACGTGACCGATTACGACGCCGCCATGGCCGGGGCCCTGATTGGCACCGAACGGAAGATCGACGTTGTCCGTGCCCGGCGCAGCGACCCGGACAAGGAGCAGGTGTTCCTGGTCATGGCCGGCGTGGGATATGACGCCACCATCATGGCGGACACCAATGAGGACCTGAAGGACAAGGTGGGCTGGCTGGCCTACGTTGACGCCGGCATCCGTAACCTGCCCGGCAAGCCGATCAAGGCGACCGTGGTGATCGACGGCAAGGACGTGGTGCACCGCGGGGTCCGCAGCGTGATGGTGGGCAACTGCGGCAAGGTCCAGGGCGGCCTGGAAATCTTCCCCGATGCCAAGATGGACGACGGTCTGCTGGACATTGCCGTCCTGGCACCCCACCACGGCAAGCTGGGCTGGCTGTCCGTGCTGGCCGGCATCATCGGCCGGGGCAAGAACAGGGACACCGCCGTGGAGTACTTCCAGGGCAAGACCGTGGAGATCACCCTCGAGCACAACGACGACTACCAGCTGGACGGCGACCACGAAGGCGAGGGCAAGCACGTCCTGATGACCATGGAGCCCGGAGCCCTGACCCTGCGGATGTAGGGACTGCGGTCGGAGGCCCGTTACGCGCGGGGTCCCTCCGTCCGCCGGTGCGAGAGGATCTCGGCAAGCTCCGCCAGGCGGTGCGCCCGGGCCGATTCGGCCGGGGTGAACGGCTCGCCGGGCCGGGTGAAGGTGATGGGACCGTGCCATGCCGTGGGGATCTTAAGCCGGGTCCCGTCGTCGGGCCCTTTGGTGCCGGCGTCCGACGGCGGCACGATGCCCGCGTGCAGCAGCTCGGCCACCGCCAGGGGCAGTTCGTCCGGAGCGGCAGCGATCCTGGCCGCCAGGCTCAGCGCCCTGGTCTGTCCGTCTGCCATGGCCAGTGCGGTGGTGGGCCAGACGTGCGAGTGGCTCCCGCCGCCGTTGGACAGCGCTGCAAGCAATTCACGCTCACCCACGGTGCCCGGGGCCGAGAGCACGAACTCATCCAGGACCCCGCCCGGTGCCGGGTGGACGTGGATGCCAAGGATGTTCGCATCCAGCCTGGCCAAAGCCCGCGTGATCCGCTGCAGCGACCCGGGCTGGTCCCGGAGCAGCGTCCGCGCCCGCCACAGCGACGGTGCCGCTGCCAGCCGCCGGCGGTGACGCAGTGCCGGGGCGTGCAGCCAGCTGCGAAGGACCCGGGCGGCGGACGGCTCGGCCACCCAGATCACCAGGACCGTGGCGGTGAGGGTCAGCACCAGCACCTTGGCCACGTAAGGGAGGTGGGCTTCCACCACGAGGGCGTGGACCAGAAGCTCGATGGGCAGCATCGCGGCGACATTGGCCAAGGTCAGCCGGGCCTTGTGCGGTTCCGGCATCCGGCCGCAGACTTCGCAGCTCAATTCAGCGGCAGGCGCATTGCGCGGAGGGCGGTTCATGACTCAAGCATCAGCGGGCGCTGTTTCCGCCGCATTGCCTCCTGATTCCATTCATGGGAACGTGTTGGCCGGTTTCTGAGGCCTCCGGCGTAGGATTTACCAGGAACGTCAGCGCGGCCGCCACCCCGGAATCCACCCCCAAGGAAGGCGCTGCCCCCGTGAAGATGCTTGCTGAAATGTTCAGCATTGCCCCCGGCAACAAAGACCACCACCCGGCCATCAGGTGCGCCGTCGGCGTCTTTGTCCCCCTGATCACCCTGGTGCTGCTGGGCAGGCTGGACCTGGCGATCTTCGCGTCGTTCGGAGCCTTCACTGGAATCTACGGCCGCGGCGAGCCGCACGCCGTCCGCTTCATGCTGCAGCTGCGGGCCGGGCTGCTGATGCTGCTGGTCATCTTCCTGGCCGCCCTCGCGGCCCGGTTGGGTCCTGCCCTGGGCCTGGATACCTCCGCGCACACATGGCTGCTGGTCCTGGCCACCACCGTGGTGGCGGGCGCCTGCTCGGTGGCGATTTCCTGGCTCCGGCTGCGCCCGGCAGGCTCCCTCTTCCACATTTTCGCGTTCGCTGCCATCGCCTCCATTCCCAACCAGCCGCCGCTGTGGGAAGGCATGCTGGTTGCGGTCCTTACCACCATGTTCGCGTTGTTCGTCGGCTTCTCGTCAAGGATCCTTCCCAGCCACCGCACCCCCTGGACCAGGCCTCCCCGCATCCGTCGCACCCCCGCTGAGAAGCGGACGGCGTGGCTTGAAGGCTTCGGCTACCTGGTGGCGGCGGGCCTGGCCGGGTCGTTGGCCACGTGGGCAGGAAGCCAGCTCGGCTTCGGCCACAACTACTGGGCCATGGTGGCCGCCGTGGTTCCCCTCGTGGGCCACAGCACCAGGCACCGGGTGCGCCGGGGCATCCAAAGGATCATCGGGACCGTGCTGGGCCTGCTGGTCCTGGCTGCCGTCCTGCTGGTGGGGCTGCAGCCCTGGCAGACGGTGCTGGTCATGGCGCTCTGCCAGTTCGGCGCCGAGCTGTTCATTATCCGCCAGTACCTTTTGGCCCAGGTGTTCGTCACGCCCCTGGCGCTGGTGTCCACGCTCCTGGTGGTCCCCGCCTCAGCCTCCATCCTGTTGCGCGACCGCATCGTCGAGACCGTCATTGGCGCCGCCGTCGGCATCGTGGTGGTGCTGGCCCCCGGGGCGTGGCGCCGGCTGCGGGCCGGTGCGGAAAGGGCCGGGACGCCGGCCTGACCGGCTCCCGCTGCGGTCCGCCGCCCGGCCGCGGTACGCTGGACTTCCCGTTCAACGGAAGGCGGCGGCAGTGGCGAACTCAACTTCGGGCGATTCGGTAGTGGACCGGATTGTGCGTCTGATCTCCGCCTTCCCGCAGGACGTTGCCGACCTCCGGTTGTCGGAGCTCGCCGAGCGTGCAGGCCTCCCACTGACGACGGCGCACCGGCTGGTGGGCCAACTGGCCGGCCACGGGCTGCTGGAGACCGCCCCCGGCGGTATCGTCCGCCCGGGCCTCCGGCTGTGGGAACTGGTGAACCGCGCCTCGCCTGCCCTGGCGCTGCGCCAGGCGGCCATGCCGTTCATGGAGGACATCCAGCAGGTCCTGAACCAGAACGTGAACCTGGCTGTACTGGACGGCTGGGAGGCGCTGTTCGTGGAACGCCTCTCCCGCCGCGGGTCGGTGGCCAACCGGGCCCAGGTGGCCGGCAGGATGCCCATCCACATATCGTCCGCCGGACTGGCGCTCATGGCCCACCAGGACAGGACCCTCCAACATGAATACCTCGCCCAGTTCCAGGATCCCTACGGCAAGCTGGTTGCCGACGACGTCCGTACGCTGCTCGCCGATACCTCGCGGCAGGGCTTCGCCCAACTCAAAGGCGTGGTTGATCCGGACACGTGGGGCATCGCCGTGCCCGTCCTGAACCGCCGCCAGCGCGCGGTGGCATCCCTCGGCGTCGTGGTTCCCCTGCGGGAAATGCGGCTGCAGGCGCTGGTTCCGGCGCTGCAGACGGCTGCCCGCGGGATTGCGAGGGGCCTGGCCGAGGCCTGAGCAACGGTCCCGGAGCTGCCCCGGAATCCGTTGAACGGAATTCCTGTAACGCCGGTCACCCGCCCTGCTGCACACTGAAAGCCAGGCATCCATCCGCCCCTCCCGGGCCCGCAACGAAGCGAGACGCAGCCATGGCACGAAAAGTCATTACCACCCAGGTAGCCATCATGGGAGGCGGCCCGGCGGGCTTGATGCTCTCCCATTTGCTGGCCAAGGCCGGCATCGAGTCCACGGTGGTCGAGATCCGCAGCCACGAGGAAATCTCCCACACTGTCCGTGCCGGCATCCTGGAGCACGGAACCGTCAACCTGCTGGTGGACAGCGGCGTCTCCGACCGGGTGCTGCGCGAGGGCGACCGGCACGATGGCATCGAACTGCGGTTCAACGGCGAGAGCCACCGCATCGACTTCAAGGACCTCGTGGGCGAGTCCGTCTGGCTGTACCCGCAGACGGACGTCTTCCTGGACCTCGCCGCGCGGAGGAAGGACGACGGCGGCGACGTCCGCTACAGCGTCACCGACACCACTGTCCACGACCTGGAAGGCAGCCCGAAAGTCCGGTTTACCGACTCCGAAGGCGTTGAGTTCGAGATCCAGGCGGATTTCCTGGTGGGTGCCGACGGCTCCCGCAGCCACTGCCGGTTCCAGATCCCGGAAGCCCACCGCAAGTGGTACTTCCACGAGTACCCCTTCGCCTGGTTCGGCATCCTGGCCGAGGCCCCGCGCAGCTCCGATGAACTGATCTACGCCAACTCGGCCAACGGATTCGCCCTGATCAGCCAGCGTACGGAGACAGTCCAGCGGATGTATTTCCAATGCGACCCCAAGGAGAACGTGGCGGAATGGGACGACGAGAGGATCTGGGCCGAATTCCGGAGCCGTGTCAACGGCAACGGCTTCGAGCTCAAGGAAGGCCCTGTCCTGGAAAAAATGGTGCTGCCCTTCCGCAGCTTCGTCCACACTCCCATGCGCCACGGCAACCTGTTCCTGGCCGGGGATGCTGCGCACACCGTGCCGCCTACCGGTGCCAAGGGCCTGAACCTGGCCATCAATGACGTCAAGTTCCTTTTCGAGGGGCTGGACAGCCACTACAACTCCGGTTCGGACCGGCTCCTCGAGACCTACAGCGACCGTGCCTTGGACCGGGTGTGGAAGGCCCAGCAGTTCTCGTACTGGATGACCACCATGCTGCACACCCCTGCCGACGCGGACGATTTCTCCCGTGCCCGCCAGCTCGGCGAACTGAACTCCGTGGTCTCCTCCCGCCACGGCAAGGCCTACCTGGCTGAGGCGTACACGGGCTGGCCAGCTTCGGCCTAAAGATGCCGGGAACGTACGACGGCGGCCGGCCGGGCAGCGTTCAATTGCCCACCAGCCGCCGGACGGCGGCCGCGATGGCGGCAGCGTCGGGCTGCTCGTCCCGCCTGACGGTGAGCAGGTGAAGCAGCACCCCGTCGCCGTAGTCGGCCACGTCCCGGGCCCGGGCCTGCGAATCCGGGACACCCAGCGCGGCCAGCGCATGTTCCAGGCCGCCCACCAGCTGGAAGTGGCCCGCCGTTACGGACTCCGGTTTGTCCAGGGAAAGTGCCAGCCGGGCCCGGGTCAGGCCGGCATGCCGGCCGGCAAGCATTACCACCATGGAGGCGAGCTGGCTTGCCAGTTCACCCGCATCCTTCGGCGGACCAGCAGGTCCCTGCTCCCGGAGGAGCGCGGCGTCCAGTTCAAGCAGGCGGTCCAGTACGGCGTCAACCAGGGCAGCGCGGTTGCGGTAGTAGTTGGACGTAGTGCCTTCCGACAGGCCCGCGGCGGTGTCCACGGCCCGGTGGGTGAGGCCCTTCATGCCCTTGTCCGCCACTACGGCCAGGGCGGCGTCGAGCAATAGGGTGCGTCGGTCCGGCATGGATCCAGTGTAAGTGGACCCCTTCCCGGCCACTACAAAAGTAGTAAACTGGTAGGCATGGAAACGATCACGATCGTTGGCGGCGGCATCGCCGGCCTGGCCCTGGCAGCAGCCCTGGACCCCAGCCGCTTCCACGTGGCGGTGTACGAGAAACGGCCGGAACTGCCCACCGTCGGCAACGCCCTCGGGATGTGGCCTAACGCCCAACGCGCCCTGGCCCGGTTGGGGATCCTGGACCAGGCTCGGGCCGTCAGCCCGGTGCTGGGCAGCGGGTCGGTCCGCAATGCACAGGGTGAACCGTGGTTCACCGTCGAGGCGGGGGAGATGTTCGGCATCTCCCGGATCGACCTGATCCGGCTGCTGGATGGCGCCGTGCCCGCCACCGTCCTCCGCGTCACCGACACCGTGCAGTCGGTCCCCGCGGACGGCAGCCTGGTAGTGGGCGCCGACGGTGTCCACAGCATGGTTCGCCGTGCGGGATGGGGCAGCGCCACGGAGGCCCGGCTCACGCCCTACCTCGCCCTCCGCGGTACCCTCCCGACGCCGGTCGCCCCGGACGAGGTGGGCGAGTACTGGGGCCGCGGCGACCTGTTCGGCATGGCCGCCGCCCGGGGCGGGTCCTTTTGGTACGCCAGCTACCGGTCCGGACTGGGCCCCTATGGAATCGATGTTCCATTGGCCCTGGAACAGGCTCGGGCACGCTTTGCCGGCCATGCACCTGCCATCCGTCGAACCCTGGCAGCAGCCACGCCGGAGGAATGCCTGGCCCAGCGCCTGTGGACGGTTCCACGCCTGCGCTCCTACGTCACGGGCCGGACGGTGCTTATCGGCGATGCCGCGCACGGCATGCTGCCCACCCTTGGCCGCGGTGCGTGCGAATCCCTGGTGGACGCGGTGACACTGGCAGACCTGCTTAACACGCTTCCCGAAGACCAAGCACTGCGTGCCTACAACCGGCAGCGGAGACTCCGCACCCGCGCCGTGAGCGTGGCCTCCTCGGCGCTCGGACGTGTCGCGCTGGCAGACCGTGCCCAGCCGCTGCGTGACCGCCTGCTCAACCTGGCCCGGCGGCGGAACACACGGACCGCCGTCGGCAGCGGTTCGGGGCGGTAGTCAACGGACGGCGGCGGCCGGGCGCGTGGCGTCGTCCTCACCCGGTGCCTGTGCGCCGGAAAGTCCGGCGCCGGAGGCCTGCTGGCCGGCCGGCGCTGCGGGCAGCCGCTTCCTGCCCTTCCGCCGCCCGGACCTGCCGTACACCAGATACATCGTCACGCCGGTGATCACCATGAGGAGCACCGTGTAAACGAAAGTGTTCGCGATCCCCTCCGTGCCTTCTGCCCCGTCGGTGTTGGCTTTGATCACCAGGCCCAGCGGCTGCACCAGCGGATGGGCCAGGAAGATCGCGGTGTCGTAGTCGTCCAGCAGGCTGTTGAAGTTCAGGGCCGTGATGGCTGCAGCTGCCGGAAGTACCAGCGGCAGGAGGATCCGGCGGAAGACATACAGCGTCTTGGCGCCCATGATGGCGGCGGCCTCCTCCAGGGAAGAGTTCACTGCCGCAAAGGACGCCTTGAGCATCCGGAGCGTGAACGGGATCTTCACCGTGACGAAGGCGATGAGCAGGATCACCGTTGTCCCGGTGAGGACGGCGCCCCCACCAGGGGATTGGGATGGTCGTAGCTGACAATCAGGCCCAGGGCCAGCAGTGCCGACGGCAGGATCCACGGAATGTGCAGCAGGTATTCAAATGTTGAGGACAGCCAGTTTTTGTACTTTTGCAGCAGCCGGGCCACAAAGAGCAGGCCGCCGACGGCGATGACCGCAGCCAGGGCGCTGTACACCACACTGACGATGAACGGCCGGAGCCCGGATTGCTGCGTGAGGACGCGGACATAGTTGTCGAGGGTCAGGTTGGAAAGCGAGAGCTGTCCGGTCTGGATGGCTGCGCCATCGGCAAATGAATAAAGCACGATCAGCACCACGGGCAGCGTGTAGACGGCAAAAAGGAGATAGGCCACGGCGTGCACGGCCACGTTGGCCACGGGGTGGGCAATGTCCTGCTTCTGCAGCTCGGAGGACACCTTTGACACCGAAAAGTAGGTGCCGCCCTTCTCCAGCCGGGACATCACTGCGAGCATCACCATGGTGGCCAGGCCAAGGATCACGGCCAGCAGCGCGGCCAGGTCGCGCGAAGTGGGGCTGTTGGTGAAGGTCAGGATCATCGGTGTGATGGTCTGGAACTCGCGGCCGCCCAGCACCTGTGGGGCGCTGAGGGCGCCCAGGCCGGTGAGGAAGGACAGGATGGTGACAGCGAACAGCGTGGGTTTAAGCATCGGCAGGACGATGCGGCGCAGGATGGTCCATGTGGAGGCACCAAGGTTCCGCGCGGCCTCGATGGTCTGGTAGTCGATGCCTTTGAGGGCGTTGGCAACGAACAGCATGTGGTTAGTGGTGGTGGCAAAGGTCATGACTGCCAGCACGGCCAAGAACCCGGAAAACCAGCCGGGGTCCATTCCGGGAAAAATCCGGACCAGCAGCGACGTGACAATGCCCCTGTCCCCGTAGATGAATTTGTACCCCGCCGCCAGCACGATGCCGCCATAGATGAACGTGGACGCGTAGCCGAGGAACAGGATCCTCGAGCCGCGGATCCGAAAGTAATGCGTTACCAGGACGATGAAGACGCCCACCAGGTTCACGGTGACGGACAGCGCCACGGCCAGCAGGAAGCTGTTGCCCAGTGCCTTCATGGCCCGCTGGGAGGAAAACAGCTTCTCCGCGGCGCGGCCCGAAAAGCTGCCGTCGGGGAAGAAGGTGGCGATCAGGATGTTGACGTTGGGCCACACCAGGAATGCGGCGATGAACCAGGTGAGGATGACCCCCACCACCAGGACGAACGGGGAGCGGGCCATGCTGCGCACCGGGCTGTTGACGCTCATTTCAGGGCAACCGCCGGGTCCTGTGCCAGTGCGGCGCCGGTTCCCGGATGGTACTGGAGGACATGCCCGGGCTGGACGTAGACCGTCGTGGCCGTGCCGGCCCCAGGGTGGGCGGCGCCGTCTTCACGGACCAGGAGGCGGATGTCCGCGCCATGGCTGCGGACCACATAGCGGCTGTGCAGGCCGTGGTACGTCCGGGAAACCACGGTGGCGGGAAGCCCGACGGCGGTCCCTCCGTCCGAGGGCCGGTCCAGGGAGGCTTTTTCAACGCGCAGGTAGGACCTGGCATCCGTACTGAGGCCGGCCCCGGAGAGCCGGTTGACCTCCGCCACGAAGTCCGGCGTCAGGGCTGAGCTGTCACCGATGAAGTTGCAGACAAACTCCGTAGCAGCATGGTCGTAGATGTCCTGGGGCGTCCCAACCTGTTCAACCACCCCCTTGTTGAAGACCGCCACCCGGTCACTCATGGCAAGGGCCTCGTCCTGGTCGTGGGTGACGTACACGGTGGTGATGCCGAACTCGCTCTGCAGGTCCTTGAGCTGCTGGCGCAACTGGTGGCGGAGCTTGGCATCGAGGTTGGACAGCGGCTCGTCCAGCAGCAGGATCTTGGGCCGCAGCACCAGGGCGCGGGCCACGGCCACGCGCTGCTGCTGGCCGCCGGACAGCTCGGCCACGTTCTTGGCCAGCTGCTCGTCGCTGAGGTCCACGCGCCGCGCAATGTCCCGCACAAGGCGGTCGCTGTCGGCAGGTTTTTCCTTCCGGACCCGGAGCCCGAAGGCGATGTTCTCCCATACGCTCATGCTCGGGAACAGGGCATAGTTCTGGAACACCATGCCCACCTGACGCTTGTCGCTCGGAAGGCGGGTCACGTCCTTCCCGTCCACCCGGACCGTCCCCCTGGCCGGCTGGATGAAGCCGGCCAGGGTGCGCAGCGCCGTCGTCTTCCCACAGCCGGAGGGCCCCAGGAGGGTGAAAAACTCACCCGGCTGGACATGCAGGTCCAAGTGCGGAATGGCGGTGAAATCGCCAAAAGTAACTTCGATGTCTTCCAAGCGGATCATGGCAACCCTGTCTGATGGAACGCGGAAACGGCGGCTGGCAGGACGGGCTACGTCATGTATTCGAGTTCGATCTTCTCCACCCAGGCGCCCATGTTCTTCTGAACGAAGTTCCAGTCGATGTCCTGCTGCTTCAGGCCGGCGAAAAAGTCCACCACCTCCGGGTTGGCTTTCGCCTGGGCGCTTTTGTTGACGGGCATGGAATTGAACTTCTGGGCGAACTCGCCCTGCACGTCCGCGCTGCCGAACCAGTCGATGAACTTCTGCGCCTGCTCCTTTTTCTTGGTGCCTTTCACCAGGGCTATCTGCTCCACGGCAAGCGGGACCCCCACGGAGGGAATGACCGTGTCCACGTTCACTTTGAAGGACTTTTCGCGGTCGGCAATGATCGAGGACGGCATCTGGCCCATGTCCACCTCGCCGGACGCGATGCGGGCAAACAGGTCGGTCTTGGCCACTGCGGGGCTGCCGTTCTTGAAGTACTGCTCAACCTGCTTCCACCCGTCGTCGGAAATCCCAAGATCGCCCGAGTCATCCCGGTAACGCGAAAGGATGCCGGCGAAAACCAGCTGCGCCGTTGCGGTGCCCAGGCCGGTGACCCGCTCATAGCGGCTCTTGAACTCGTCCTTGGACCACAGGTCCGTCCAGTCCTTCGGTGCGGCGTCCTTGGAGATCTTGTCCGAGTTGTAGCCCAGAAGGATGGCCTGCTTCACCAGGGGCCAGTACGTCTCCCCGTCGCCCAGGCCCTTGTCCACCTCGCCCGCCCACGCGGGCTGGTACGCCTCCAGCGCGCCCTCGTTCTTGACCTGGGAGAAGTACATGTTGTTCAGGCCGAACGCGACGTCGGCGATGGGGTTGTTCTTCTCGGCAATGAGCTTGTTGGTGGCATCGGCGCCTCCGGCCCCCACGATCTCGATCTTGAATCCAGCCTCGGCCGCCTTGGCGGCCAACCAGTCGCCCCGGCCCTCCCCGTTGGAGTTGGTGTAGATCACCAAGGTGTCCCCCGACGCTCCCGCGGAAGCTCCGGAGGCTTCACCGGTGGAGGCCGGCGGGGTGGAGCCCCCGCCGCAACCGGCGAGGAGGGTGGCGGCAACGGCGGCGGCAACCAAAGTCTGCAATTTACGCACGATCAGGACTCATTTCTGGACTGGAATCAGAGCATGTCCGCACAGCCTATAGCCGGGCATGACAAAAACCGGGCTGTTATAGCTATCGATTCGATAAACAGCCCGGCTTCTCACTTTGGACCTGTCGGGAAAACGGCTGGGGCCCCCGGCGTGAACCGGCGGGAAACGTTTCAGTCCTGGTCGGGGGTTCCGCCGAGGTGGTGGGTGGGGATTCGGTCCCGGTCGTAGGTGATCTCCGTGTAGCCGTGCGGTTCCGGCTTTCCGTCCCGGCCCAGGTTCACGAAGACGATCTCCTCGATGGTGAGGATGCTCTGCCTGGTGATCATGTTGCGGACCTCGGCGCGCATGGTCAGTGAGGTCCGGCCGAACCGGGTTGCCGTCAGGCCCATCTCGATGAGGTCACCCTGGACCGCGGAGCTGACAAAGTTGATTTCAGAGATGTACTTGGTGACCGCGCGGCCGTTCCCCAATTGGAGGATGGCGTAGATGGCGGCTTCTTCGTCGATCCACTTCAGCAGGCTGCCGCCGAAAAGGGTTCCGTTGGCGTTGAGGTCCTCCGGCCGGACCCATTTGCGGGTCCGGAAGGTGATGTCTGCTGCTTCCATACGGCCGAGGTTAGCTGATGCCGCCCGCCACAGTCCCAGTGTGACGGCTTCCCGGGTCGGCCGGACGCTAGGCCATGGCCGTCTGGGCGGCGCTGTGGGCGTTGATGCGTTTGGCATAGCAGTACGAGTGCTCCACGCCCGTGTAGGGCCCAAAGTTCGGGATCGGCTCGAAACCTGAATTTTCGTAGAAGTTCCGGCCGTCCGGTTGTGCCGACCCGGCCTCGGCCTTGATCCTGGTTATGCCCTGGCTGAAGGCCTCCGCCTCCAGGGCCGCGAGGATGGAGCTGGCCACCCCGGAGCCACGGGTGTACGGCAGCACGTAGAGCCGCTTGATTTCGGCCGTCGTTCCGTCCAGGAGCCGGAGCCCGCCGCAACCCACCGGTTGCCCCGAGCCTTTGTCGTACGCCACCAGGAAGACGGCGCAGTCAGCGCCCGACGGCGGCGGCCCAGGCTCATGGTCGGGCCGGCCGAAGCGGGCGTCGAGTTCTGCCTGCTGCGCGCGGCGAAGGTCCGCGCCCACGGGGTTGGACCAGGAGACCTGCCGAATGTTGAGCCTGGGGTTGGTCTGCATATCTGCCTCGATTCGCCGGAGGGGTATGCCTGACAAGGCTAGGTGGGGCGAGTTACGCAGGTGTTTCCAAGGGGTTAGCACCCGGATAACCCCCCAAGCGACCATAAAGTAGATTACTTGGCAGTCTAGTTACCAGTTGGTCTAAAATGATGTCATGGTTTCTATGGGCAACGAGGGATCCGGCTACTGGTACGGACCTGACGGGCAACTGGACTACAGTGCGGCGGTGCTGAAGGCCCTGCGCGACTACCGCGCGGCCGAAACCGAGATTCGCCGAAGCACCAGGGACTCCATGGGCATGGGCGAAACGGACATCCTCGCCCTGCGGTACCTGCTGCGGGTCCAGGCATCGGGGAAGCAGGTTGTCCCCAAGGACCTTAGCCGGTTCCTCAATATTACTAGCGCTTCCACCACATCGCTCATCGACCGCCTGGTGGCCAGTGGGCACGTTCGCCGCGAGGCGCACCCTTCCGACCGCCGTTCGGTGGTGGTGGTTCCCACCGTGGAGTCGGACAAGGAGGTCCGGGAGACGCTCGGCGCGATGCACCGCCGCATGATGGCAGTTGCGGAAGGCCTGAGCGCCGAAGAGGCGCGGATCGTGGTCGATTTCCTGCAGCGCATGACCGATTCACTTCAGCTCCGGGAAGAAGAATTAAAAGTTCACTAGCCTGACTAGCTAGTTCACCTAGTTATATGTAAGCTTACGATTGTTCCCGAAGTTGCTTCCCAACGGAGTCGTGAGTGTGTTGGTCTCTTACACCGAAGTTTCACCGCGTAAACCCGCCATGGGCGTGACCATTCCGGATGCCCGCACGGACCTGACGCGGTCCACCCTGGACGGCACCACAGCGCCGCCGGGACACACCGCCGTCCACTGCGGTACGCCGATGCAGCTGGTGACGCCGGCACTTGGGTGGCAGCGTGCCAGCTACACCTTTGCCCCAACTGCCCCCGGGGACAGCGAGCTTCCGCCCGTGTGGCGTTGCGCCTGCGGGTTCCAGCTTGACGCCTGTAGCGCCGGACCCCGCGTGGCACGTCGTTCCGCTGACCTCTCCGCATGAGCGCCAACGGGACGGCAGCTGCGGCGCCGCCGCATTCGTTGCTGAACAGCGGGGCGGCGCCCCTTGCCGGCCGGTACCAGTTGAGGGAACGCCTTGGCCGGGGATCCGCGGCCGAAGTATTTCGCGCGGTGGACCTGGAGGGCGGCCCGGACGTTGCGGTGAAGATCGCGACGGCCGGCGGCCGGAAGCAGCACCAGCGGATCCGGAATGAGGCTGCCGTCCTGGCCCGCTTCAGCCATCCATCCATCGTGAGCCTGGTGGACCAGGGCGTGGTGGCAGGCAGCGGTTCCCGTGCCGGGCGCCCGTACCTCGTGGAGGAACTGGCCCTGGGCGCCAGCCTTGCCGAGGTCATCCGCGCGGACCCCCCTGGGTCCGGTGATGTGGCACTGTGGGCCCGGGGCCTCTTCGGTGCACTCGCCCACCTGCATGCCGGCGGGCTGGTGCACCGCGACGTCAAACCCGCGAACCTGATGCTCAGCGGCCTGCGGAGAAGTCCAGTCCGGATCATCGATTTCGGCATTGCCGCCGCCACCGGTTCGGCGCCCGAGCCCGGAATTTCGTCCGGGACAGTGCACTATATGAGTCCCGAGCAGGCATCCGGCGGCACCGTTGCGCCGTCCTGGGACGTGTACTCCACGGGGCTTGTCCTGCTGGAGCTCCTCACCGGCAACAAGGCCTTTCCGGGCACCGCCATTGAATCCCTGGTGGCCCGGACCCTTCGGTCCCCCGACGTCCCGGAGTACCTCGGGGGCTGGGTCCCCCTGCTGCGGTCCCTGACGGCCATGGACCCCGGGGAACGGCCGACGGCGGCAGATGCCGCGGTGATGGCAGCGCAGCTGATTCCCGGGGTCCCGTCAGCCCGCCGCGGCATACCGGCCGTGCGCAGCCGGGCGGACGTGGGCCCATGTCCCGCCGCGCGGGCGCTGCCCCACCGGCGCCACCGGCAGCAGGCCTAGGGGGCGGCTGCGTCCCGGCCCGTCGGGTCCCCGGCGGCGGGGTCCGCCAGGGCGAGGCCGCCCACCGGGCTGCCTTCCCAGTGGATCAGCTTCCAGCCGGTGTCCGGGTCACCCTCCAGCGCCACAATGCCGGTATTGGCCAGCACGTGCCTGGCGGCGAATTCGTGGTCGATGCCGTCGGCCCGGAGCCCGGCCCAGGTCCTGATGGCCGCACCATGGCTCACCACTGCCACTGTGTTGTGCTGCCCGGATGCCCTGTCGACCACCCTGGCGATGGCGGCGTCGAACCGGTCGAAGAACGCGTGGCCGTCGGGTCCTGCGGGCATGCGGTTGTCCAGTTCACCTGCAGCCCAGGAAATGACCGTTCCCATGTACCGCTTATGCGACTCGTGGTCCGTGAGCTTCTCCAGTGCTCCCGCCTCGATCTCGTGCAGCCCCTCCAGCACCGTGGTTTCCAGGCCCCGGAGCCTGCCCAGGGGTGCCGCGGTGATCTGGGTGCGGATCAAGGTTGACGCGTACAGGGCGCCGATGGGTTCGTTGACCAGGGACCGCGCCATCGCCTCTGCCTGCCGTTCGCCCAGTTCGGTGAGGCCCGGTCCCGGGTGGTCGGTGTCCAGCTGGCCCAGCACATTTCCCGGGGTTTCGCCGTGGCGGATCAGGAGCAACTTCATGACTCCAGTTTCCCATCCCGCCGCAGTGCTGCCGAAACGCCTGCATCCGGGCCCGGGAGGCACGCCCTGCCTGGACAAACGAAAGGCGCCGGACCCTCCCGGGCCCGGCGCCGTCGTCGTACGTTCCTGCCTTGCGGGGCTTACTTCAGGTGGTCCACCAGCTGGTCCGCGATACCCGTGTATTTGCCGGGCGTGAGGGCCAGGAGGCGGGCCTCAGCCTCGGGGGAGAGGCCCAGGCCCTGCACGAACTCCTGCATGCGCGCAGCGTCCACGCGCTGGCCGCGGGTGAGGTCCTTGAGGCGCTCGTAGGGGTTTTCCATGCCCTCGACGCCGGCAATCGCCTCGGCGCGCATGACCATCTGGATGGCCTCGCCCAGGACCTCCCAGTTGGTGTCCAGGTCCGCTGCCAGGACGTCTTCGGCGACATCCAGGCGCTCCAGGCCCTTGGCAACGTTGGAGATGGCCAGGAGGGAGTGCCCGAATGCGACGCCGATGTTGCGCTGGCTGGAGGAATCGGTGAGGTCGCGCTGCCAGCGGGAGGTCACCAGGGTGGAGCCCAGGACATCGAGCAGTCCGGAGGAGATCTCCAGGTTTGCCTCGGCGTTTTCGAAGCGGATGGGGTTGACCTTGTGCGGCATGGTGGAGGAACCCGTGGCACCGGCCACCGGGATCTGGGCAAAGTAGCCGATGGAGATGTAGCTCCAGATGTCGGTGCAGACGTTGTGCAGGATGCGGTTGAAGCGGGCAACGTCGGCGTAGAGCTCAGCCTGCCAGTCGTGGCTTTCGATCTGCGTGGTGAGCGGGTTCCAGGTAAGGCCCAGCCCCTCCACGAAGGATTCGGAAACCTGCTGCCAGTCGGCGCCGGGGACGGAGGCCACGTGGGCGGCGTAGGTGCCGGTGGCCCCGTTGATCTTGCCCAGGTATTCGGTCTTGGCGATCCGGTCCAGCTGGCGGGTCAGGCGGTGCGCGATGACGGCCAGTTCCTTGCCCAGGGTGGTGGGGGTGGCCGGCTGCCCGTGGGTGCGGGACAGCATGGGAACTGCGCGGTTCTCCTCCGCCATGGTGCTGATTTGCGCCACGAGCTTGCGGGCAGCGGGGAGCCACACGTCCTCCACGGCACCCTTCACGCCGAGGGCGTAGGACAGGTTGTTGATGTCCTCGGAGGTGCAGCCGAAGTGGACCATGGCGGTCAGGTTTTCGATGCCGATGGCGGGGAGGCGGCGGCCGATGTAGTACTCCACGGCCTTCACATCGTGCACGGTCACGGCTTCGATTTCAGCCAGTTCGGCGACGGACGCGGCGTCGAATTCAGTGACGATGGCTCGGAGCTGGTCCTGCTGCTCCGGGCTCAGGGGACCGGCGCCGGGAAGGACGTTGTTGCTGGTCAGGTGGATGAGCCATTCCACTTCGACCGCCACGCGGTCCCGGTTCAGGGCGGCCTCGGACAGGTAGTCAACGAGGGGCGCGACGGCGGACTGGTAACGGCCGTCCAGGGGTCCAAGCGCGATCTTTTCCGATGACGCGGCGAGGGCCAGGCGTCCTGAGGGCGTACGGGTATCAGCTGTGGCGGCAGTTTCAGGCATGTGCTGATTCTTTCATGAAGTCCGGGGCCGCCTTAAGCGTGGTCGTCCACGTTACTTGTCCACATAGCCGACGGCGGCGCTTACGGGGGCGGGGCCGCGTGCCTAGCGTTGGGAGCAGCAGGGTTGGGACGGATTATCCGGCCGGGGAGGCTGGGTCGGAAAGCAGGGGGACGGTCCGATGGACGGGAGCTGGGACAGCCGGCAGCAGCTGGATGCCACGCTGATGTCGGTCGCGGGCCGCCTTGAAACCTGCAGCGCCAAGGTCGAACAGGTACTTGGCGGATTCCATGACATTCAGCTGCTCGACTGGCAATCTCCGGCCGGGCGCGCTTACCGGGATGCTGTCACTCTCCAGGCCTCCAGCCTGCGCCGCGCCCTCGACCGTCTGCAGGAGGCGCGGCTCGCGGTAGCACGGCGGGCCCAGGAAGACACCGGGGTGCCAATCGCCACGTCCGGCTGGCCAGGATGAGCACCGCGGCTCCACGGGGGGAGGGCGACATTGGGCTGTATGGCCCGTCCCGGAACGGCAGTATCACCGTGAGCGGAGGCGTCTCGGGGTTCAGCGTGCAGCTTGAGGAACTCATGGCCGGCGCGGAGAAACTCGACGGGCTCGCACAGGATCTGTTGTGGGCCGAAGAGGAATCCGGCCGCATCCTGGACGAGCTTTGCCGGGCGGACCACCAGCCAGCCTGGTCCGGCGCGGGCTACGTGGCGAGCGTGCGCGACAGTGCATGGGCGCTGCGGACGGTCCGGGCAGAGATGCAACGGATCAGTGCCGAGGTCCGCACCTGCATCCGGGACTACGAGAAGGCTGAAGAGCACGCAAAAACAAGCCAGTATTTCGGGTACCGCAGCCATCAGGATCTCCTGCACTCGGCCATCGTGATCCTGACTTCCAAGGCTGCCGACGGAAAGACTATGGAATGGCTGGTGAGCCAACTGGGCGCGCAGGCCTCGGCAATGAAAACCAACATTGGACAAAACCCCTGGGTCCGGGACGCCGTATTTGGCATTGCATCGGGCCTCAGGCCAAGGCACATTGATGTGCAGCGCGAAGAGAATATGGCAGTGGACCTGGAGGCTTCGCCGGCCGGCCTGTTGGAGCGGATACGGCAGATTGAGGCACGGGGACCCGGGTTCATCGAAGTCCTTGAGGTGCCAAAAGGAGGGGAAACAGCTTATGTCGTGGTCATTCCCGGCACTCAAGCGGCAGGAATCCAGGCAGGGGGCGACAACCCCTTCGATGAAGCAGGCATCGGCGAGGGAATGTTCTACAGTTCCTCGGAAGTCAACCAGGCAATCCTTGAGGCACTTGAGGCGGCCGGGGCAAAGCGGGGAGCTCCGCTGGTAGCGGTGGGGTACAGCCAGGGCGGCATCCATGCCATGAACCTTGCTGCCGATCCCGAAGTCCTCCGCACCTACGATGTCCGCTACGTGCTTACCGCTGGATCGCCGGTTGCCGGAATTACACCTGGAGTGGGGGTCAGTTCGCTGCACCTGGAGCATGAAGCAGACTGGGTTCCGGGCGCAGACGGAGCACCAAACCCCGACACCCGAGACAGGGTAACGGTCACTCTGACAAATCCGGTAACCACTCCAGAGGGGGAAAGCGCGGGGCTGGGGCCAGGCCACCGACTCAGCGGTTATGGAGAGGCGGCAAGCCTGGTTGGCGCCAGCAAAGATCCCTCACTGGTCCAGTCCACCGCGGCGCTGGGTGCTGTCCTGGGCGCAGGCGGGGCCGTCACGGCTACGCGATTCTCCCTGTCCAGGACTCCGCCCACCGTCCCCAAGGACCGCAGGGATCCCTTTTCCGGGCGGCCACAACCGGGAGCCCGCTAGGGAGTTTCTCCGCACGCGCGGCAGGCGTCAGGAGATTGGGGCGGCGTGCAATTCCATGTACCGGCTGGAGCGCAACTGTTCGGGTTGCGGGGCGGGGGCAGCCGGCTGTGGGGCAGGTGCCGGGACGGCGGCAGGGCACCGGTAGTTGTAGTCGAGGTCGTTTTCCGTGAACTGCGTTGTGGTGACAGTTCCGCCCGGCGTCAACGGCGGAGCGCCGCAATACTCTTCTGCCGACTCTGCCGAGTCGGGGCCCGCAAGCCAGTTCTGGAGTTTGTAGAGGTTGCTGCCGGGACTGACGTCGCCCGCAATCTCGTTGAACTGATATCCGGTTGAATAGATCCCCACTTCCACCCCGGCCCCCTGCAGGTAGGCCGTCATGCCTTCCAGTTCGGCTGCATTGGCTGCCTTGTCCCACAGCCAGGTGTTTCCAAACTCAACATCCAGCCACCACATGCGGTGTATGTCCTGCCCGGCTGCCGCCAGGATGCCGGCTGACGTGGCGGCCATGGCGTAGCCGTGCACGTAGGCGCAGGCCGGGGACGCGTTGCCGTCGCACAAACCATATGGATTGCTGACAGCGGTTTCCCCGTAAGTGTTCCCGGCCGGCCACCATAACGAGTCCGCGGGCCCGGTCGCGGCAGTGTTCACATACACTGCAGCCGGGGTGCCGCCTGCCGCCTCCGCACTTTGATCCGCCCACGCCAGTTGGGCGGCCAGGCAAGGGTTGGCGGTGTCGGGACGCCCGCCGTTCACCCCGACGATCGCGAAGGGCGGGGGCGCAGGAAGATCAGCGCCGCATTGCGGCCAGGAGATGTCGTTGCCCAACCCCGCGGGGCCGTGCGGTGCGGTGCCGGATTCCGCACGTGCCGGGCCGGCTTGCCATGCCAGGAGCAGGCAGGCAGCGAGACATATCCTGATGGACTTCATACCTTGACCCCAATGTTCCGGAACCGACAGCGACGGGCCGTGCCTGGCCTGAATTGCAGCCTAGGCGGCCGCCAGCGCAGGGGTCATGGGTGGCTGGTACTGGAGTTTGTGCTGCTGATTCTGGGAATGGCACCTGATGGGTACCTGCCCGCCGGCCGCCCTGCTACTTGGCGGCAAGGCACCGTGGGGGCTTCTTCACGTCGGAGGCGGTCCGGGTCAGCGCCGGCCTCCCGGCAGGAGCCCCGCCACCAGGGACACCAGCGAGATGATGATGGCGGCGAGCAGCGCCGTCCAGAAGAAGGAATCTATGGTGAGGTGCACTGGCGTATAGCTGCTGATCCAGGCCGTCAGGTACAGCATGGCCGCGTTGATGACGATGGCGAACAGGCCAAGCGTCAGGATGGTGATGGGCAGCGCGAGGAGGCGCACAAGCGGCCGAACAAAGGCATTGACGACGCCGAAGATGAGGCCGATGAACAGGTAGGCAAGGACAATCCCAATGGTCTCGGTGTCCTGTGAAATCCCGGTTCTGGCGACGGCGTCGGATGCCGCCGTGCTCGAGATATCCATGCCCGGCAGGATCCAGCTGGCCACCCAGAGCGCAGCGGCGTTAACGACGACCCGAAGGATGAAGGAACCCATGCCCCCATGCTTCCATACCGTTCCCATGGGAACCTGGTGAACGGCAAGGAATTTGTGCCCCGCATACCCCGGGTCCTCGCGGGAGCGGGACGTAGGCTAGAGGCCATGACTTCACCTGAGACCCGGGAGGGCGGAATTGCGCCGCGCCCGGTGCTGGACCGGCTGCCCCGCTACGCGGCAGGAAAACCGCCGGCCGCGGTCAGCGGTCTGGCCAGCTTCAAGCTGTCCTCCAATGAAAACCCGTTACCGCCGATCCCGGCAGTGCTGGAAGCCATCGCCAACCAGTCCGACTTCAACCGGTATCCGGATCCCCTGAGCAGCAAGCTTCGCGCTGCCCTTGCGGAATTCCTCGGTGTGCCCGCCGACGACATTGTGACCGGAGCAGGAAGCCTTGGCGCGCTGAACCAGATCCTGGCCGCCTTTGCCGGCCAGAACGAGGACGGGAAAGCGGACGAGGTCATCTATGCGTGGCGCTCTTTTGAGGCTTACCCCATCAGCGTTGGCCTGGCAGGCGCCGAAAGTGTCCAGGTTCCCGTCACGGCCGACGGCCGGCACGACCTCGCAGCCATGGCGGCGGCCGTAAGTGCCCGCACCAAAGTCATCCTTCTCTGCACGCCCAACAACCCCACCGGCCCGGCCCTGGACGCGGCCGAAACCGAAGCCTTCATCCGGTCCGTTCCGCCTGACGTGGTGGTGGTGATCGATGAGGCGTACCAGGAGTTTGTCAGGGCGGAAGGCGCCGTGGACGGAATCGCGCTGTACCGGAAATATCCCAATGTGGTGGTGCTCCGGACCTTCTCCAAGGCGCACGGCCTGGCAGGGCTCCGTGTGGGCTACAGCGTCTCCCATCCCGGGCTGACGCAGTATTTGAGGGTGGCCGCGACTCCATTCGCTGTCTCCCAAATTGCCGAGCAGGCAGCGGTTGTCTCCCTGGCAAATTTTGGCCAGGTTGTGGAAAGGGTACAAAAACTCGTTGACGAGAGGGACCGGGTGGTCAACGGCCTCAAGGACCTCGGCTGGAGCGTCCCTGACGCCCAGGGCAACTTCGTCTGGCTCGCGCTTGGCGCCGAAAGTGCCGCCTTCGCAGAGCTGGCGGGGACGCGGGCTCTCTCGGTGCGGGCCTTCGCCGGAGAAGGCGTGAGGGTCAGCATCGGGGAGCCTGAGGCCAACACGCGGTTCCTCCAATTGTGTGCCGACTATACAAAGGCGCCTGCAACTTCCTAGCACTTAACAAGTAGCCCTCCGGCTACTTACCGAAGATAAAGTTAGGATCAGTAAGCCAATATATATGCCATGCCGGGAATGTATTCCGTGCGCGGCATATATCCCAGCGACATTGCATTGCATCCGGATGCGGCAAGCAAGGAGACGGTATGGGCACTCATCTGCCTTCCACCGAGTTCGACGGAACAGCGGTAGACGACCAGCGGGAAGCCGATGCTGAAGCCGTCATGGGCGAGCCCGCGGCACAAATGGTTCAGCTTCTCGGTCCTGACGGGAAGCTGGGTACCGATCCCGTCTACAGCGCCTACGCGGACAAGCTCACCGCCGGCGACCTGCGGGGCCTGTACGCCGACATGGCCGCGATCCGGCGGTTCGACGTCGAAGCGACCGCCCTCCAGCGCCAGGGCCAGCTGGCCCTGTGGGTGCCGCTGACAGGCCAGGAAGCGGCGCAGATCGGTTCAGGCCGGGCCAGCCAGCCGCAGGACTACATCTTCCCCACTTACCGGGAACACGGCGTGGCGCTTACCCGGAACGTGGACCTTGCCGAACTCCTGCGCCAGTTCCGCGGAGTCTCCAACGGCGGATGGAACCCCAAGGACACCAATTTCCACCTATACACCCTGGTCCTGGCGGCGCAGACCCTTCACGCCGTGGGATACGCCATGGGGATCCAGCGGGACCAGAAGCTCGCCGCCGCCTCCAATACCGCCGGCAGGGAGCCTGACGCCGCCGTCATCGCGTACTTCGGCGACGGCGCCAGCTCGGAAGGCGACGTCCACGAGTCCATGGTGTTTGCCTCCTCCTACAAGGCCCCCGTGGTGTTCTTCTGCCAGAACAACCACTGGGCCATCTCCGTGCCCACCAACGTCCAGACCCGCGTTCCGCTCTCGAACCGTGCCAAGGGATACGGCTTCCCCGGCATACGGGTGGACGGCAACGACGTGATCGCGGTCCACGCCGTCACCGAGTGGGCGCTGGAGCATGCCCGCCAGGGCAAGGGGCCAGTCCTCATTGAGGCCTTCACGTACCGGGTGGGGGCGCACACCACGGCGGACGATCCCACCAAGTACCGGCAGTCCGAGGAGGAGGATGCCTGGCGGGCCAAGGATCCGCTGGCCCGGCTGGAGAAGTACCTGCGCGCCGAAGGCCTGGCAGATGACGCCTATTTCGCCAAGGTGAAGGCCGACGGTGACGACCTGGCCGCTTATGTCAGGCGCACCGCCCACGATCTTCAGAACCCGGACATCCGGCAGGCCTTCGCCAGCGTCTACAGGGAGGCCCACCCGCTGGTGGCCGAGGAACTGGCGTGGTTCGAGGAATACAGCGCAGGATTCGCCGGCGGGGAAGAATCCGCCGGGCACGCAGCAAAGGCAGGCCACTGATGACCACCATGACCATCGCGAAGGCCATCAACGAAGGCCTCCGCGCCACCCTGGCCGCCAACCCCAAGTCGTTGCTGATGGGCGAGGACATCGGACCCCTAGGCGGCGTCTACCGCGTCACTGACGGACTGATCGGCGAGTTCGGCCCGGACCGCGTGGTGGACACCCCGCTGGCCGAGTCCGGAATCATCGGCACCGCCATCGGCCTGGCGCTGAGGGGGTACAGCCCGGTCTGCGAGATCCAGTTCGACGGGTTCGTCTTCCCCGGCTTCAACCAGATCACCACCCAGCTGGCCAAAATCCACTCACGCAGCAACGGCAACCTCACCGTCCCCGTGGTCATCCGCATCCCCTACGGCGGCGGCATCGGCTCCATTGAGCACCACTCCGAATCCCCGGAGGCCCTGTTCGCCCATACGGCCGGCCTGCGCATCATCACCCCGTCCAACCCGCATGACGCCTACTGGATGATCCAGCAGGCCGTGGAGTGCCAGGACCCCGTCATCGTTTTCGAACCCAAGCGCCGCTACTGGCTCAAAGGGGAGGTCGACGTCGAGGCGCCCGGGCCGTCGGAGGATCCGTTCAAGGCCCACGTTCTTCGCGAGGGTACCGACGCCACCGTGGTGGCTTACGGACCCCTGGTTCCCGTGGCATTGGCGGCCGCCAACGCAGCGGAGGAGGACGGCCGGAGCCTCGAGGTCATCGACCTCCGGTCCATTTCCCCCATCGACTTCGACACCGTCACCGCCTCCGTCCAAAAAACCGGCCGGCTGATCGTGACCCACGAGGCCCCCACATTCGGCGGAATCGGAGGCGAAATCGCCGCCCGGATCAGCGAGCGGGCATTCCACTCCCTCGAGGCGCCGGTGATCCGCGTCGGCGGCTTCCACATGCCCTACCCCGTTGCCAAGGTGGAGGAAGACTACCTTCCGGACATCGACCGCATCCTCGAGGCGCTGGACCGCGCTCTCTCCTACTGAGGACACCATGACCCTTAATAAGTTCAACCTGCCCGACGTCGGCGAGGGCCTCACGGAGGCGGAAATCGTCTCCTGGAAGGTCAAGCCCGGCGACACCGTGGCCATCAACGACGTCATCTGCGAGATCGAAACCGCTAAGTCGATCGTGGAACTGCCGTCCCCGTTCGCCGGCACCGTCACCGAACTGCTGGTGGAGGAAGGGGTGACGGTCGACGTCGGGACCGCCATCATCAGTGTCAGCGACGAAGTCTCCGGCGACCCCACCCCCGCCGACGTCCGCGCACCCCAGGCCACCGTCGCTTCCGGTGCCTCCACCCAGCCGCTCTACGGCACGCTGCCCGCAGACGCAGGGGAGGCGGGGGAGACCTCCACCGCACCCCTGGTGGGTTCCGGGCCGAAGGCCGATGCCGTCAAGCGCCGGCCCCGGAAGACCGCACCGTCAGCCGCCATGACAGTGAACGCCCCCGAGGTCGAACCGGTCCAGCCCCGCACGCCGGCCGAAGTTTCCGCCGGCGCACCTTCCGCCGTCGACACCAGGCCGACCCTCGGCGGCACCATCACGGGCCTTGTCAACCGGGTACTGGCCAAGCCCCCGGTCCGCAAAATTGCGCGCGACCTTGGCATCGACCTCGCCGACGTCGTCGCAACGGGTTCGCGCGGCGAGGTGACCCGCGAAGACCTGGTCAGCTACCAGGCGCAGCGCGACGCCGAACTGGACAAGGCGGACGGCTTCTGGGGCGCGGCCGGAAAGCCGCAGGACCAGCGCGTGGAGAGCATTCCGGTCAAGGGCGTCCGGAAGGCCACGGCCAAGGCGATGGTGGAATCTGCCTTCGCGGCACCGCACGTCAGCATCTTCGTGGACGTCGACGCGAGCCGCACCATGGAATTCGTCAAGCGGCTCAAGGCCTCCCGGGACTTCGAGGGAATCAAGGTCTCGCCGCTGCTCATCCTGGCCAAGGCCGTCATCTGGGCCGCCGCAAGGAATCCCAGCGTGAACGCAGCCTGGGTGGACAACGAAGACGGCAGCGCCGAGATCCAGGTCAAGCACTTCATGAACCTGGGCATTGCCGCGGCCACTCCGCGCGGCCTCATGGTGCCCAACATCAAGAATGCGCAGGACCTGTCCTTGAAGGAGCTGGCCCTGGCGCTGAACGACCTTGCCACCACGGCCAGGGCCGGGAAGACGCAGCCGGCGCAGATGCAGGGCGGGACGCTGACCATCACCAACATCGGGGCCCTGGGCATCGACACCGGTACGCCGATCATCAATCCGGGGGAGGTGGCCATTGTTGCCTTCGGAACCATCAAGCAGAAGCCGTGGGTCCTGGACGGAGAGGTGATTCCCCGCTGGATCACCACCCTGGGCGGATCCTTCGACCACCGCGTGGTCGATGGTGACCTTTCCGCCCGCTTCATGGCCGACGTCGCAGCCATCCTGGAGGAGCCCGCGCTCCTCCTGGACTAGGGCACCGGCCCAGGACATGGCAGCAGGCAACGGGACGATCCGGGCCAGGAACCGCACAGCCAAATGGCTGACGGAGGTCTTCCAGCCGCCGGTGGTGGTTTCCCTGCAGCTGCTGGTCAGCCCACTGGCCCAGCCGGGATTCCCGGGAACCATCGGCTACGGCGCGCTGGCGGCCCTCTTCGTGTGCGTGCTTCCGCTGGTGGTGCTGCTAGTCCTGGTCAGGCTGGGCAAAGTCACGGACCACCACGTCAGCGACCGGAAGCAGCGTGCACCCGTGCTGCTGATGGCGCTGGGCTGCATCGTTCTGGGGCTGCTGGTGCTGGGCGCCTTGGATGCGCCCCAAAGCGTCGTTGCGATGGTGCTGGCGGTAGTGGGCGGCGTGGCGGTCCTGGCCGTGGTCAGCCCGTTCTGGAAGATGAGCGGCCACGCCGCTGCCGTGTCCTGCGCGGCCGTCGTATCGGTGCTGATGCTCGGCGCTGCGTGGTCACCGCTGCTGCTCCTGGTCCCGGCGGTCAGCTGGTCGCGGGTGGTGCTGCGGGCCCATTCCCTGGCACAGGTGGTGGCGGGATCGCTCTTCGGCGGCCTGGTGATGGCCGGGATCTGGTGGCTGCTGCAGGGTTGGCTGGTGGGCTGACCTTCTGCGCGGCCGGGGGAATTGCCGGCCTAGTAGGCGGCGTATGCGGTGAAGGCTTCGAGTATGGCCGGATCCGCGGTGGTTCCCAGCACTACTGCGGCGGCGGTCATCAGGCCGCCCATGAGCGCGGCCACGCCGGCCCAGGCGCTCAGGAGCTTCCAGTCCTCGCGCAGGACGCTGCGCACGGTGGCGGGGAGCTGGAGCCCCGGGGTAATGAGGTTGGGCGCACTGTCCAGGCTGCCGTCGTCCAGCAGCGCAACCACACGGTCGTTGCTGCGGTCCACCCGCATGGAGCTGATGTGGTTGCCGTGGCGGGCCAGGAGGATGTCGTGGCCAACAAGCTGGCGGCGCTGCATGGTGATCAAGGGGAGCCCTTCGCTGGTGGGTGGATTCGTCAGTGTCCACGCCGTTGGGGGCCCATCCAATTTTATCGTTGCGCCAGCAGCTTAAATGATGACAATGCGGTGAGAACGGACACCACCCGCAGCGATATCCGCCACCACGGGTGGTGTCCTGCGTTACCCCAAGGGGGTTCCTGGCTCTAGTCGGCGTCGTAGGTGTTGGCGATGTACACGTCGCAAGGGGCGTTGTGGGCCACGCTGTTTGCCACGCTGCCCAGGACCCGGCCGATGCCGTGCATGCGGCGGTTTCCCACCACGATGATGCGGGCATCCATTCGGACGGCTTCCTTGATGAGGGCATCGGCGGGCCGCCCGCGGGCCGCCGAATAGGTGACCGCGACGTCGCGGCCCAAGGATTCCGCCACGGTCCGGGCCACCTGTTCTGCGGCGTCGGCGTCGGAGACGATCCAGCGGTCGCTGCCGCTGCCGAACACCTCGGTCCGGTCGCTGTCAAAGGCCGACACGACGTGCAGCGAGGCGTCCAGTCCCGCCGCCAGGTTCTTGGCCGATTCCGCTGCCCTCTTTGCGGTTTCGCTGCCGTCGACCCCTACAACGATGATTCCACCCATATGCATGCTCCTTTGCTCGGTTTTCGGCGTCCGTGTGGCTTACGCTACAGCGCGGCGATGGCTTCCTGCAGCACCGGCGCCAACCGGCGCACTCCCTCGGCGATGGTATCGGGAGGGACGGCGCTGAAGGCGAGCCTGAGCTTGTTGGACGGCTCGTCCGACGGCGTGAACGCAGCGCCGGGGATAAACACGACGCCGGCATCGATCGCCTTGCGCAGCAGTGGGTAGGTGTCAATGCCCTCCGGCAGCGTCACCCAGACGAAGAAGCCGCCCTGTGGGCTGGTCCAGGTGGTCCCGGCGGGCATGTATTCCTTGAGGGCGGCGAGCATGGCCCGGCACCGCTCGGCGTACAGTCCGCGGTAGGTTTCGATCTGGCCCTGCCAGTCGTAGTCGCGCAGGTAGGCGGAAACCAGCATCTGGTTCAGGGCGGGCGGGCAGAGCGTGACCGATTCCGCGGCGAGGTAGTAGCGGCGCTGCAGGTGTTCCGGAACCAGGGCCCAGCCGATCCGGAGGCCGGGCGCGAAGATCTTGGAGAAGGAGCCGAGGTAGATGACGTCGTCCGGGTTGGCCGCGCGCAGTGGGGGCAGCGGCTCACCTTCGAAGCGGAGGAGTCCGTACGGGTTGTCCTCCAGGACCAGGATATTCGCCCTGCGGCATATATCGACCACCTGCTGCCGCCGTTCCCGGGCCAGGGTGATGCCGGAGGGGTTGTTGAAGTTCGGGATGGTGTAAAGGAACTTGATGCTCCTGCCGGCGAGCTGGAGCGCGGCAATCCGCGCCTCCAGCAGTTCCGGGACCAGGCCGAACTGGTCCATCTCCACCGTTTCCACCTGGACCTGGTATGCCTCGAAGGTGTTCAGTGCGCCGACGTAGGTGGGGTCCTCCACCAGGACCACGTCTCCCGGATTGCAGAAGAGCTTGGTGGCCACATCCTGGGCCGACTGTGATCCCGCGGTGACCACTACGTTCTGGGGGCGGGCGTCCAGGATGCCTTCGGCGGCCATGACCTCGCAGATCTGCTCCCGGAGCTCGGGGGTGCCCTGTCCGGCGCCGTACTGCAGGGCAGTAAGTCCATCCTTGGCAATGATGTCCGCTGCCGTCGCTGACAGGCGGTCAAGGGGCAGCGACTGGAGATACGGGCTTCCGCCCGCGAGGGAGACCAGTCCGGGCCGCATGGAAATGTCGAAAACGTCCCTGACGGCGGACTGGCGGATGTTCGCCGCCCGCTCCGAGAACAGTTCCTCGTGGCGGTGGGCCGAGGTGGCTGCGCGCTCGATCGCATCGATGGCTTCGGCAGGCAGCGTTCCGGCGGAGGCATCCAGTGTTTCGTGGGTCACAGAGTCAGGATACAGCCCGATGTTGCTTGCAGGGCAACACCTGTTTATCCCGGACGAGCGAGACGTTCCGTGGACATGAGAGCGCCCGGCACGCGACATAGCGTGCCGGGCGCGTTGCCGGTCGGGCTAGGCCGCCGGTGCTGCTGCCGCAAGGGCATCGAAAACGCCCTTGATCTGCTCCACGACCTCGGCGTCGTCCTTGGGGTGGACTTCAGCGAAGCGCACCATGGAACCGGGGACGGCGAGCTTGACGTCTTCCAGGATCTGCGCACCGGCGATGCCGGCGGCCTTGCGGGCTTCATCCTGGGCCCAGACGCCGCCGTACTGGCCAAACGCGGTACCGACGACGGCGGTGGGCTTGCCGGCAAGGGCGCCGGCGCCGAAGGGGCGGGACAGCCAGTCGATGGCATTCTTCAGTGCGGCGGGCACGGTGCCGTTGTGCTCGGGGGTAACCAAAAGGACGGTGTCCGCCTCTTCGGCAGCGGCCCGCAGGGCCGCTGCGGCTGCAGGGACCTGGCCCTCGACGTCGAGGTCCTCGTTGTAGAACGGGATGTTGCCCAGGCTCTCGTGGATCACCACGTCCACCTGCTCCGGCGCATTGAGCTGGATGGCCTCGGCCAGCTTTTGGTTGGTGGACTCGGCGCGGAGGCTGCCGACAAGGGTAAGGACTGTGCTCTTGGTCATGGGAACTCCTGGCTAGGGGAGCGGCGGGGGCCGCATTCGGTCAAACTTCCGGCTCATGGAGCCTTCACCAGACTAAACGGACCGCAGTCCGTTTATATTCCGCATGGCTACACTGTCTGTGTGAGGTCCATCCCAGTGCGGCCGGTCGTGGCCCCCGTGACGGCCGCGGAACGCAGCGACGCCGCCCGGAACCGTGAACGCCTCCTGCTGGCTGCCCGGGAGTTGATCGAACAAGGCGGGGCCGCCGCGCTCACCATGGACCGGCTGGCCGAGCAGGCCGGCGTGGGCAAGGGCACCGTCTTCCGCCGCTTCGGGAGCCGGGCCGGGCTGATGCTCACCCTGCTGAACGACTCGGAGGCCGCGTTCCAGGCCCGCTTCCTGTTCGGCCCGCCACCCCTGGGTCCGGGCGCACCGCCACTGGACCGGCTCATCGCCTTTGGAGCCGGGCGGATCGCGTACGTCGTGGAATTCGGGGAGTTGGTGCTCGCAGCCGGAAATGCTTCGAGGGGAAGATTTGAAGTCCCTGCTGCCGCCCTCTGGGACCGCCACGTGGAGATGCTGCTGCGTGAAGCCGGCGCAGAATCCCCGGAGCCCTGGCTGATGGCGGGATCCCTCAACGCGACTCTGGACCCCGAGAGGCTTCTACACCTGATCCGTGAACATGGAGTCACATGCGAACGGCTGGCTGCATCGTGGCGAGAGCTTGTGACACGGGTTGTCACAAGCGCGTATGGTACGCGCTGAGCGGACCCTGCGTCCAGTCACGCGGGCTTCACAGAACTATTCATAACGATCTGATACGGCGCGCCTGGTTTCCGGGGATTCCCCGGCTTTTCGGCTCGAGGCTTGTGATAGTTTCCTCTGGAATGTGACCCGCAACATAGTCCACCAGGACCTGCCCCCAGGGGCTGCGGGAAGCCAGCTACCCGCTGGTACAGGGGACCCGGTGAGGCGGCACCATCCGTGCTTGTCCGGGGAGGACGGAAGGATCCAGCAGCGCCCATGCTCAAGTACCTCGCCAAGCGCGGCATCACGTATGTGGTCATGATCTTCCTCACCACATCCGCCGGCTACTTCCTGGCCGTCAGCTCGCTCAAGCCGGCACTGCTCGAACAGGAGCGCATCCCGCGGCCCACCCCCGAGCAGGTGGCGAATTCCATGCGGCTCAAAGGCCTGGACCCGGCGCTCAGCCCGTGGGAGCGCTACGTTGACTGGCTCACCGGCATCGTCACCCGCTGGGACTGGGGCCGCAGCCCCAACGGCGCCTATATCAACGCCGAGTTCGGGGACCGTGTCTGGATCTCCACCCGGCTGTTCCTGGCGTCCATCATCCTGACCCTGGTGATCGGCGTCGCGCTCGGCGTTTATTCGGCGGCACGCCAGTACAAGTTCCAGGACCGGGTCATCACGTCCTACAGCTACCTCGCCTATATCGTGCCGGCGCCCATCGCCTACTTCCTGGTCCAGCTGGGCGCCATCAACATCAATGAGTCCGTGGGCGACCGGATCTTCTTCGTCACCGGCATCTCCACCCCCGGCCTCGCCCCAGGCTGGGCCCAGTTCGTTGACATGCTGGGCCACTACGTAGTGCCCACCGTGGCCATCACCCTGGTTGGCTGGGGTGCCTACCAGATCGCGCAGCGGCAATACCTGCTGGACAACGTCAACGCGGATTTTGTCCGCACCGCACGGGCCAAGGGGCTGACCCGGAACCAGGCGATTGCCCGGCACGCGCTTCGCGTGTCCTTCATCCCGGTGGCCCAGAGCATCGCCTTCACCATCCCGGCCATCTTCGCCGGCGGCTTCTTCGCCGAAAAGATCTTCGCGTGGCCGGGCGTCGGGTCCTGGAGCATCGACGCCATCTCGCTGCAGGACGTCAACGCGGCCACGGCCACACTGGCCTACGGCTCCGTGATCTTCGCCCTGGGCGCCATCCTGGCGGACTTCGCCACCACGCTTGTCGACCCGAGAGTACGGGTGCAGTAGCCATGACCAACCTGAACGCGGTGGACCCGGCAGCAGTGGCGCAGGATGCGCACCTGGAAAGCGCCGACGTCGTCATCGGCAAAACCACCATCATCTTCCGCCGCTTCCTGCGGAACAAGACGGCCGTTGCGGGCCTGGCCATCTTCCTGGCCCTGACCGTTTTCTCGTTCATCGGCGGATTCTTCACCCAGTGGGACAAGGAAACCATCGATCCATTCAATATCGGCATGCCCCCGTCGGCCGACCACTACCTCGGAACCTCGCAGGCAGGCATCGACCTTTACGCCATGACCGTGGAGGGCACCAGGATCTCCATCCTGATCGGCCTGGTGGTGGGACTGGTGTCGGTCCTGATCGCCGCCGTCTACGGCTGCACCATGGCCTACTTCGGCGGCAAGGTGGACAAGGTCATGCTGTTCATCCTCGAAGCGCTGATCATGATGCCGGCGCTCCTGGTGGTCGCTGTCGCCACGAGCGGCGGCGGGGCCGGGCTGAAGCGCGACCTTCCCTCCTGGCTGCTCCTCATCATCGTCCTGCTGGTGTTCAGCTGGATGGGCACCGCCCGCCTGATCCGGTCCATGTCCATGTCGCTGATGCAGCGTGACTTCGTCAAGGCGGCGCAGTACATGGGCGTCCCGCCACGCCGGATCGTCTGGCGGCACCTGGTACCAAACATCGGCTCACTGCTGATCCTCGACATCACCCGCGGCGTCACCGCCGCCATCCTGGCCGAGGTCGCCTTCTCCTTCATCGGCATCGGCATCAAGGTCCCGGACGTGAGCCTGGGCGTCCTGATCGGCCAGGCGACCTCCCAGGTGCAAACCTTCCCCTGGATGTTCTGGGTGCCGCTCACCGTGATGTTCCTGCTGACCGGTTCCCTGGCCATGATGAACGACGGCCTGCGCGACGCCTTTGACCCCAGCTCCACCTCCAGCGGCAGGGCCAAAAAAGCCAAAGCCCGGAAAACCACCGCGGAAAAGAAGGCGGCATGAGCAGCGAAACCACCACCGGAGCCACGGACCCATCACGTTCAACCGTGGAACGCCTGCATGTGGCAGGCCTGCACGCCCCCGGCGACGCCGTCTTGTCGGTCCGCGACCTGAACGTCCGCTTCAATACGGAGAACGGCGTTGTGCACGCCGTCAGGGGCGTCGACTTCGACCTGATGCCGGGCAAGACACTCGGGATCGTTGGCGAATCGGGGTCCGGCAAGTCCGTCACCTCGCTGGCCGTCATGGGGCTCCTCCCGCCCACCGCCCAGGTCTCCGGCTCTGTCCGGCTCAAGGGCCGGGAGCTGCTGGGGCTCAGCGACAAGGACATGTGCAAGTACCGCGGCAACGACCTTGCCATGGTCTTCCAGGACCCGTTGTCATCCCTCACCCCGGTGTTCACCGTGGGCACCCAGATCATCGAAGCGCTCACCATCCACCACCCCACCATGAGCAGGACGGCCAAGGAGGCCCGCGCCGTCGAACTCCTGGCCATGGTGGGGATCCCCAGCCCCAAGGACAGGCTGAAGGCCTTCCCGCATGAATTTTCCGGCGGCATGCGCCAACGCGTCATGATCGCCATCGCCATTGCCAACAACCCCCGCGTCCTGGTTGCGGATGAGCCCACCACGGCCCTGGACGTCACCATCCAGGCCCAGGTCCTCGAGGTGCTTCACACGGCCCAGGAGGAGACGGGCGCGGCGGTGGTCATGATCACCCACGATCTTGGCGTGGTGGCGGGGATGGCAGACGACATCATGGTCATGTACGCAGGAAAACCGGTGGAAACCGGCGCCGTGGAGGACATCTACTACAACCCGCGGATGCCCTACACCATGGGCCTGCTGGGCGCGGTGCCCCGCGTGGATGTGGCCGAGAAGTCCTCGCTCGTTCCCATCGAAGGCATGCCGCCGAACCTGCTGCACACTCCCACCGGCTGCTCGTTCGCTCCGCGCTGCCCCCTGGCCTCGGACGCCTGCCTGCACGGCGAACCTGCGCTGGCATCCGTTGACGGCGACGCCCAGCACCGCGCCGCCTGCATCAAAGCAGGGTCCCTGGGCGGCTCCGTGGATGTGCACGACGTGTTCGCCGCCCCGCCGGTGGCGGTGTCCCGCTTCGACGCGATTCCCCGGGAGGAGCGGTCCACCGTCCTGCAGCTCAAGGACGTGCGCAAGCACTTCCCCCTGACCAGGGGAGCCCTCATCAAACGCAGGATCGGCACCGTCAAGGCGGTGGACGGCCTGAGCTTCGACATCCGCGAAGGCGAATGCTTTTCGATCGTGGGCGAATCGGGTTCGGGAAAGACCACGACGCTCCTGGAAATCATGGAGTTCCATCCGGACCAGGACGGCGAGGTGGTGATCGGCGGCCTGAGCAACAAGCAGGCGGCTGATGCCAAGACCAAGGGCAAGATGCGGCGCGAACTCCAAATGGTGTTCCAGGACCCTACCGGCGCCCTTGATCCGCGCTTCACGGTGTACGAAGTCCTGGCCGAACCCCTGCAGAACGCGGGCATGGACCGGGCCGCGACCAGGAAGCGGATCATGGAGCTGATGAAGCTCGTGGGCCTGCAGCCGGACCACGTCAACCGCTTCCCCAACCAGTTCTCCGGCGGCCAGCGCCAGCGGATCGGGATCGCCCGGGCACTGGCCGTGAACCCCAAGCTGGTGGTCCTCGACGAGCCGGTCTCGGCCCTGGATGTCTCGGTCCAGGCCGGGGTCATCAACCTCCTGGACCAGCTGCGCGCCGAGCTGGGCCTGAGCTACCTGCTGGTGGCACACGACCTCTCGGTAGTGCGCCACATCTCCAACCGGGTGGCCGTGATGTACCTCGGCAAGATCGTGGAGGTCGGCGCCGTGGACCGGGTGTTCGACAACCCGCGGCACCCCTACACCCGCGCCCTCCTCTCCGCGATCCCGGTGCCCGATCCCCGGCTGGAACGCACCCGCGAACGCATCATCCTCCAGGGCGACCTGCCCTCCCCACTGCAGGCCCCCAAAGGCTGCAACTTCGCCACCCGCTGTCCAGTCTTCGCCGCACTCCCGCCTGCCAAGCAGGAGAAGTGCCTCACCGTTGAGCCGCCCCTGGAAACGGCGTCCACTGCCACGGACCAGCAGTTCGCCTGCTTCTTCCCGGACGGGGAACTGGATGAGGACATGCTGGTGGTCCACGAACCGGCGGACCACCATGCGCCCTAAGGACTTTTCGACCCCAAGCACCACCACTCGCACCAAATGAAGGGAAAACCATGAGGAAACTGAACAGGATCGGCGGAGCTGCAGCCATTGCTGCCGCCCTGGCGCTGACGGCCTGCGGCGGTGGCGGTGCCAGCGGCCCCGAAACAGCCAAAGGACAGGAATCCGGGAGCGATCTGTCCAAGCTGATCAGCATCAACGAGAAGCCGGCGTCCGACCTCCAGCAGGGCGGCAAGGTCACCCTGCCGCTGGGCAACATTGGCCCGGACTTCAACGGGTTCTCCAACAACGGCAACAGTGCGGACAACTCCGCCCTGCAGATCCCCATGAACCCGGTTGCCATGAACAGCGGCGGCATCGGCGGCTGCTGGAAGGTGGACTTCAAGGGCAAGGTCACGCCAAACCCTGACTTCTGCGAATCAGTGGACAGCGAGGTCAAGGACGGCAAGCAGACCATCACCATCAAGGTGAACCCCAAGGCCACGTACAACGACGGCACGCCCATCGACGTCAAGGCCTTCAAGAACACCTGGAACATCCTCAAGAGCCCGGACAACGGCTACGACATCGTCAGCTCGGGCGCCTACGAGTTCGTTGACTCCGTCGAGGCAGGCAGCAACGACAAGGAAGTCATCGTCAAGACCAGCCGCCCGGTCTTCCCCGTGGATTCGCTCTTCTTCGGACTCATCCACCCCGCCGTCAACACCCCCGAGATCTTCAACGAGGGCTTCAACGGCAACATGCACCCGGAGTGGATGGCGGGCCCCTTCAAGCTTGACCAGTACGACACCGCCGCCAAGACGGTAACCATGGTGCCGAACGACAAGTGGTGGGGCCAGAAGCCGGTCCTTGCCAACGTGACGTTCCGCCAGCTGGAAACCAGCGCACAGATCGCCGCCTTCAAGAACGGTGAAATCGACGCCATGTCCGCCAACACCATCTCGCTGTACAAGCAGCTGGACGGCACCAAGGATTCGGACATCCGCCGCGGCCAGCGCCTCTTCGCCGGTGGCCTGAACCTCAACGCCCAGCGCATCACCGACGTCAACGTCCGCAAGGCCATCTTTGCCGCCGTGGACCGCGAAGCCCTCCGCAAGGTCCGCTTCAATGGACTGAACTGGGAAGAGCCCAGCTCCGGTTCCATGATGCTGCTGCCGTTCTCCGAGTACTACCAGGACAACTACCCGGTGAAGGAAACCGGAGCTGATGCGGCCAAGAAGGTCCTCACTGACGCCGGCTACACGGCCAACGCCAACGGCATAATGGAGAAGGACGGCAAGCCCGCCGCCTTCAAGATCAGCAACTTCGGCGACGACCCCACCACCCTGGCAGTGGCCCAGACCCTGCAGAAGCAGCTCCAGGCCGGCGGCATGGATGTGGGCATCGACCAGCGCGCCTCCGCCGACTTCGGCAAGGTGCTGGGCAGCCGCGAATTCGACCTGAGCATCTCCGGCTACACGGTGGGCCCGGATGCCACCGACGCCGTCAAGCAGTACTACGACTCCAAGGTCAACGAGAACAAGCTGGGCGACGCCGACCTGGACAAGAAGATCGCCGACCTCGCCTCCATCGAGGACAACGCAGCCCGCAACAAGGCAGCCATGGACGTGGAGAAGGAGCACATGGCCAAGTACTACTCCATGGGCGTGGTCTTCAACGGCCCGCAGATCTCCTTCGTCCGCACCGGACTGGCCAACTACGGCCCGTCGCTCTTCCAGAGCACCTCGCAGGTCCCGGACTGGACCACCATCGGCTGGGTAAAGAAGTAACCACCCCCAGCCCTGTCGAGTAGCCGGCACCCCTGGTCTTCCAGGGGTGCCGGCTTCCTTTAACCCGGCGCCTTATCCATACGGGACCGGGGGTAGCGTTGCTTCCATGACCGGAACTGCAGCGGACCCCCGCACCATCCGCACCGCCGTCGTCGGATACGGACTCGCCGGCAGCGTTTTCCACGCGCCGCTGCTGGCAGCCAACGCCAGCTACTCGCTGGACGTCATTGCAACGTCCGACGCCGGGCGGCAGGGAGCTGCCTCGTCCCGGCTTCCGGGGGTGGCGGTGGTGCGCGACGGCGCCGCCGTCCTTCAGCGGGCCGCAGACCTTGACCTGGTGGTATTGGCGACGCCGCCGGACACGCACTATCCGCTGGCCAAGGCCGCGCTGGAAGCGGGGCTGGACGTGGTGGTGGACAAGCCGTTCGCGGTCACCAGCACCCAGGGACAGGAACTCGTTGCGCTGGCACGGGCGGAGGGACGCGTGCTGACGGTGTTCCACAACCGCCGGTGGGATGGGGATTTCCTCACGCTCCGGAAGTTGCTGGCAACCCAGTCCCTGGGCAAGGTGGCCCGGTTCGAGTCGACGTTCGAGCGGTGGTCCCCCTCCATTGCCAAGGCCTGGAAGGCGCGGGCCACTGCTGCCGACGGCGGAGGCGTCCTGTTCGACCTGGGCACCCACCTGATCGACCAGGCCCTGCAGCTGTTCGGCCCGGCCACCGTCCTCCACGCGGAGCTGCAGGCGCGCCGGTCCGACGAGCGGGCGGATGATGACGCCTTCCTGGCCCTGCGGCACCAGTCCGGTGTGACCAGCCACCTGGCCATGAACATGCTGTGCGCCCAGCAGGGGCCGCGCTTCCGGGTGTTGGGTTCGATCGGCGGCTTCACCAAGAACGGGGTGGACCCGCAGGAGCCTTACATGGCGGCCGGCGGCAGTCCGCGGGATGCGGACTATGGCCTGGAGGCACCGGAATGGGCCGGGCTTCTGGGCCGCGACGGGCACCTGGACCGCCTCGCCACCGAACGCGGGAACTACCCGGAGTTCTACCGCCTGCTGGGGGACAAGATCCTCGACGGCGGAGCGCAGTCATCCCTGCCCCTCCCCGTAAACCCGGAAGACGCCGTCGAGGTCCTCAAAATCATCGAGAGGGCCAGGGAACTGGTTAAATGACTCATCGATTGCTCCGTAAGCGCCGTTCTGAGGGTTCAAAAGGACGATTACGGAGCAATCGATGGAGAGGGCTTAGGCGGAGACCAGCTCGTGCCAGTCGGCGACGAGGGGCAGGTTGTGGGCCTCGGACACGGAGTGGTGCGCCACGTGGCCTGCGGCGATGTTAAGGCCGGCGGCAAGGGCGGGGTCGCGGTCGAAGGCGGCCTTGACGCCCAGGTTTGCCAGGGACACCGCGTAGCGCAGGGTGACGTTGGTCAGCGCGTACGTGGAGGTGTTGGGCACGGCGCCAGGCATGTTGGCCACGCAGTAGAAGATGGTGTTATGCACCTTGTACGTGGGCTCCTGGTGGGTGGTGGGGTGTGTGTCCTCGAAGCAGCCGCCCTGGTCCACGGCGATGTCCACCAGGACCGAGCCGGGCTTCATGCGGGCCACGAGGTCGTTGGTGACCAGCTTGGGAGCCTTGGCGCCGGGGATCAGGACGGAACCAATCACCAGGTCGGCGTCCACCACTGACTTCTCGATCTCGTACTTGTTGGAGGCAACGGTCTTCAGCCGGCCCTGGTACTGGGCATCAAGTTCGCGCAGGCGGTTGATGTTGATGTCCAGGATGGTGACGTCGGCGCCCAGGCCCAGGGCCATGGCAGCGGCGTTGGTTCCGGCCACGCCGGCGCCCAGGACAACCACCTTCGCGGGCCGCACGCCGGGCACGCCGCCCAGCAGGACACCCTTGCCGCCGGCCGGGGCCATCAGGGAGGTGGCGCCCACCTGGACGGACAGGCGGCCGGCAACTTCGGACATCGGAGCCAGCAGCGGCAGCGACCTGCCCTCCTGCACGGTTTCGTAGGCGATGGCGGTGACGCCGGAATTGATGAGCTCCGCGGTGAGCTCGGGCTCGGCGGCCAGGTGCAGGTAGGTGAAGAGGATCAGGCCCTTGCGGAAGCGGTGGTATTCGGACTTGATCGGTTCCTTGACCTTCATCACCATGTCGGCGCGGGCCCAGACGTCGTCCGCCTCGTTGACGATCTCGGCGCCGGCGATCGAGTATTCCTCGTCGGTGATTCCCGAGCCCAGGCCTGCGCCGCGCTCCACCAGGACGGTGTGCCCGTGGGTGAGGAACTCGTGGACGCCGGCCGCGGTGATGGCTACCCGGAATTCGTTGTTCTTGATTTCTTTGGGGACGCCGATGATCATCGTCTGCTCCAGTTTTTGGGGGCCGGTAGGCCGTACAGGTGGAAGGATTTTCGTGTTTCAACGATAAATCCCGTTGTGAGCCAGGCGACATGATCCCGTGCCCTCGGGCTGGCCGGAACCGCGGGATTCCGCGGTTTTTGGATCCTTTAGCTCGACATTCGTCGAGCCTTGGAGCGTCAGGTGTCGCCTCGTGTCCGTTCGTCCGCGGGGCCGCCGGGGCAGTACTGTTGGCCCATGCAGCAGCAGGGTGTGGAACAGCTCGTCGAACAGGTGGCGCAGAAGCTGGGCCGGGGGCTGTCCCTGGAGGATTTGGACGGGCTGCTGCTCGCCTACAGTTCCAACCAGTCCCACGCTGACCGCGTCCGGGTCAACTTCCTGCTGAGCAAGAAGGTCCCGGCGGACGTGAGCGCGTGGCAGCTCGCGCACGGGATCGCCACCGCCGTACGGCCTGTTGTGGTGCCGGCCAACCCGGACCTGGGCATGCTGGGCCGCGTGTGCGTCCCGCTGATGGTTCGCGGTTTCCGGGTGGGCTATCTCTGGGTGCAGCAGGACTCGGCGGAGGAAAGCCCGACGGCGATCCTCACCCAGCTGCCGGGCGTCAACCACGAGCTTGAGCTGCTGTCAGGGCTCCTGCTCGACTCGAACACGGCTGAATCCGAATTCCGGCGGGGCCGCGAGCGGGAGTTCCTGGCCGCCTGCGCCGGGGAGCCCAATGCGGTGGCTGCGGTGGCCGGCTGGAAGGAAGTCCAGGGGAGGGGGCCGTGGCAGATGGTCACGGTCCTGGACGCAGACGGCTGGGCCAGCGGCCCGGACCCCATCGCCTCCACCCTGATCCACCGGTCCACCGCGCTGCAGGCCACGGTGGGCGTGGATGCCGCCCTCTTCAGCGCGGGGACGGAGACGCATTCGGTGGTGCTGTTCCGCGAATCGACCGGCCGGGCAAACCATGCCCAGGTCCTGGTGCACTACCAGCTGGAGCTGGCGAAGCGTTCCGGCCGCCCGGTGCACCGGATCATCCTTGGCATCAGTGAAGGCTTCGCGAAGACCCGGCAGCTCTCGGAGGCGTACCGGCAGTCACGGATGGCAGCCCAGGCGGCCGCGGTGGATCCGCAGCTGGGCGAGCTGGTGGACTGCAGGGCCACCGGCGTGTACCAGCTGCTGGCCTCCGCCGGGGGAGGAGTAGGTGCCTGGGCGGACTCCGGGTCGGTGTACTTCCGAATGCTCGAGGACCATGACCGCAACGGTGAGCTCATTCCGGTCCTGGAGCTGCTCTATGACAACGACGGCTCGGTCCAGGACGTGGCCACCAGGCTCCACCTGCACCGCAGCAGCATCTACAACCGGCTGGGACGGATCCGGCAGCTGCTGGGCGTGGACCCGCTGAAGGGGATGCCCCGGCTGGAGCTGCACGCGGCCCTCAAGATGCGGCGCTGGGCAGGGCGGCCCAGGATTTGATGGCATCCGCCACCTGCCGCGGGCGCAGGTGCTGGACCACGTGCCCGGCGTGCTGGATCTCCGCGAAGCTTCCCTCCGGCACTGCCCGGGAGAGTTGGAGCGACCAGTCAGCGCCTGCCACCTGGTCGTTGTCGCCGCGCAGCACCAGGACCGGAACGTTGATCCCGGCCAGCCTCCGCTCCGTAGGGTAGGCCATCATGACGGGGAGCACGGTGAAATACCAGCGGGGCCCGCAGCGGAAGTAGTCCGAGAGCACGAGCCAGTTCGACCCTGGGCTCTCCCTGAGGAGGGCGTCCAGGAACAGCGCCATGCCCTGCCGCACGACGGTCCTGTGCCGCGAGTCCACCACCGGACCCATGAGGACCAGCCGTTGCGCCTGGCCGGGAGCATGGAGCGCTGCCTCGATGGCGAACTGCACGCCCATGGAATGCCCCACCAGGATGTAGGAGGCGATGCCGCTTGCCTTGAGTGCCTGGGCGATGAAGGCGCCGTAGTCGGCCACGGACAGCTGCCGCTCCGGCCTGGGCGTTCCAGCGAAGCCCGGCAGTTCCAAGGAGTACGTTGGGGCAACGGCGGCGAGCTCACCGTGCAAGCGGCGAAGGTAGCGGTGTGAAACGCCGATGCCGTGAATGAGGATGTAGGCGGGTGCCGTGGAGGCGCCTGCGGCATCCGGTCCAGGGGCGGGTGTCCCGTCAGCCCAGAGGATCCGGCCCGTTAGACCGTTCGCTTCCATGTCGGCTGAGTGGAGCACAATATCCTTCCGGCGCCGTGGCCAGGACAGGGGGGCCCGCACTATTCGCCCGCGCCGGCGTCGACGGCCGCGTTCTTGCCTTGCTTGCGCTTCTGTTCGGCAAGCTTCTGCTGCTCCAGCCAGGCCATGATGTGGGCCGTGCGGATCCGGCGGTGCGATCCGCGGTACTCCACCGGGATTTCCCCGCGATCGGTCATGTTCCGCAGGTAGGTGTGCGAAATCCCGGCCAGTTCGGCGGCCTGGGAGGTTGTCAGCATCTCCTCCACGCTGCTCACCGTCACCGTTTCGCCGCGTCCCAGCCTGGCGAGGAGATCGACGACGGCGTCCCGGGCCTCCGCGGGCAGCCGGTGGACGGTGCCGTCCACGAACACGGTGACGTCGTTGCTGTCCTCGAGGGCGCGCGTCAGGGCGCGGGCCTCGCCGGCGGGCAGGCCGGCCGAGACCCGGGGGGCTATCAGTGCCATGGACGTAGCCTATCCCGGGTGCCGCCCGGCCGCCCCCGGCTGGTCAGAGTCCCAGTTCCTCCAGGACCGGCAGCTTTTCGCGCACCCAGGCCCGCGCCTCGGTGGCACTCGGGGCGGAGAGGGCCAGCTTGGCCAGTTCCTGGGCCTCGGACAGGGTTACCGTCTTCAGGACCGCGGCCACTGCGGCCAGCGAACGCGCGGTCATGGAGAGTGTATTGACGCCAAGGCCGGTAAGGACGACGGCGAGGGCAGGATCGGCGGCAGCCTCACCACAGACTCCAACGGGTTTGTTGTGGCCCTCGGCGCGGGATCCTTCGACGGTCAGTCCGACGAGGCGCAGGACTGCGGGCTGCCACGGGGTGTTCAGGTTGGCCAGCGGGCCCAGCTGGCGGTCGGCCGCCATGGCGTACTGCGTAAGGTCGTTGGTGCCCAGGCTGGCGAATTCCACTTCGCGGAGGATCGCTTCTGCGGTGAGGGCGGCGGAGGGGACCTCCACCATGACGCCGGGGGTCTTGATCCCGGCGTCCGCGCACATGGAGGCGAAGCGGGAGGCTTCCTCGGCCGTGGAGATCATGGGAGCCATGACCCAGACGTCGGCTTCGGACTGCTGCTGGGCCAGGGCAATGGCTTCCAGCTGCCGGTCCAGGACGCCCGGCGTGGTGAAGTCGGTGCGGTAGCCGCGGACGCCCAGGGCAGGGTTGGGCTCCGTGGAGTCGGTCAGGAACGGAAGCGGCTTGTCGGCGCCGGCGTCGAGCGTGCGGAGCACCACCTTCTTGCCGGGGAATGCATCAAACACGCTCTTGTAGGCCGCCGCCTGCTCCTCCACGGAAGGTTCCGTGTCCCGTTCCAGGAAGCAGAACTCGGTGCGGAACAGGCCCACGCCCTGGGCGCCCAGCTTGGCAGCTGCTTGGGCGTCCTTGCCGCCGCCCACGTTGGCGAGGAGCGGCACCTCGTGGCCGTCCGCCGTCGTACCCGTGCCGGTGAATTCGGCCAGCAGGGAGGCCGTTGCCGCCCAGGCTTCGGCCGTGGCACGGAGGGTCTCGTCGGGTTCGGCGGTGATGCTGCCGGCCGCGCCGTCCACGTACACCTCGGTGCCGTCCGGAAGTTCATCAACGCCCACGGCTGCGACCACGGCGGGCAGGCCGAGCGAGCGGGCGATGATGGCAGTGTGGGACTGGGGTCCGCCGCCGGCGGTGACCAGCGCCAGGATCTTGTTGGGGTCCAGCGTGGCGGTATCCGCGGGGGCCAGGTCTTCTGCCACCAGGATGAACGGGGTGCTGGAGGCGGGAATGCCGGGCGCGGGGACGCCCCGCAGCTCAGCGACGATCCGGGCGCGGACGTCCAGGACGTCGGTGGCGCGTTCGGCCATGTAGCCGCCCAGGTTGTGCAGCATCTCCGACACCGAGGAGCCTGATTCCCAGATGGCGCGCTCGGCGGAGGTGCCCCGGGCCACCAGCTTGGCCGCGCCCTTGATCAGCATGGTGTCCTTGGCCATCAGTGCAGTGGCTTCAAGGACCGCCTTTCCGTCTCCGGTGGCGTGCGCGGCGCGGTCCTTCAGCTCGTCGTGCACGGCCTGCGAGGCCGCCTTCAGGGCAGCCGTGGCTTCTTCCGCCGTGGTGTCCGGCGCCAGCTGCTCACCGGCAGGAGGCTCACTGATCGGTTTGGGCATCTGGAGGATGGTGCCGATGACGCGGCCTGGACTGACGCCTACTCCTGGGAAGTTCTGCACTGAAGGTCCTCATTCTCTGCCGGTAGCCAGGCCCGCCAAACATTTCCGGCGCCGTGCCGGAACACCGCCGGACTGCCACGTCAGGAGGTGGAAACGAGCCTGAAAAAATTGTATGTGATTCAGTTCATATAGCAACGCTATAGGTGCTAGGGTAGCGGTTATGAGTTTGGATGGCCAGCTTCCCCCCAAAATGCGGCTGCTCCGTGCTGCCGCGGAACTGCTGGCAAATTCCGCGGGAGCTCCGGTTTCCACCCGCCAGATCACCCAGCTGGCAGGGGTCTCCGCTCCCACCCTGTACCACCACTTCGGTGACAAGGAAGGTCTGTTCGACGCCGTCGTCGCCGCAGGATTTGAAGAATATGTCGCGGGCGAAAGGGATTTCGCCCCTTCCGGACAGCCCCTCGAGGACATCCGGAGAATGTGGGACAACCACGTCCAGTTCGGGCTCAACCAGCCCGAGCTGTACCTGGTGATGTTCGGCAATATCCGTCCGGAAAGCCGGCCCGCCATCGTGGCGGACGCCGAGGCGCTGATGGAGGAGATGCTGAACAAGGCAGCGGCGGCGGGCCAGCTGAACGTCCAGCCCCGGGAAGCGGCCAGGTCCATCCTGGCGGCCAACGTGGGCGTGACGCTGATGCTGATTGCGGAGCCCGCCACCGAACGCAACCTCGAACTGTCCACCATGACCCGGGACGCCATGATTTTCGCGGTGTCCGCCGAGCCCGCCAGCGGCCCGGCCCCGGGCGGCGCCGGAAAGTCCTCGGTGGTGGTGGCAGCGATCGCCCTGAACGCCGCACTTCAGGCCTCGCACTCTGACCAGCTTTCCAGCTCGGAACTCAAGCTTTTCCTCGAATGGCTCCACCGGATCTCCACCAGCCCGGCCGGGTAGCCCCACAACCACGCATTACCCAGCAGTACGTCGTCGTAATCATCGGACCAATCCTGCGGAGCAGCAGGAATGACGGTTAGGAAATCACATGGCAACAGAGACAGTTGCAAAGCCCCGCACCAGCGCGCGCGTGCACGTCCAAAAGTTCGGGACATTCCTGTCCGGCATGATCATGCCCAACATCGGGGCGTTCATCGCCTGGGGCATCATCACCGCCCTCTTCATTGAGAAGGGGTGGCTGCCCGTACCGCAGCTCGGTGGTTTCGGCGAGACCGACGGGAAGCCCAACATTGGCCTGGTAGGCCCCATGATCACCTACCTCTTGCCGCTGCTGATCGGCTACACCGGCGGCAAGATGGTCTACGACGTCCGCGGCGGCGTGGTGGGGGCAATCGGCACCATGGGCGTGATCGTTGGCGCCGGCATCCCGATGTTCATCGGCGCCATGATCATGGGCCCGCTGGGCGGCTGGACCATGAAGAAGATCGACTCGATCTGGGACGGCAAGATCCGCCCCGGCTTCGAGATGCTGGTCAACAACTTCTCCGCAGGCATCTGGGGCGCCCTGCTGGCGCTGCTGGGCTTCTACGGCATATCGCCGCTGGTCACGGCGTTCAGTACTGCCGCAGGCAACTTCGTGCAGTTCCTGGTCCACAACGGCCTCCTGCCGCTGACCAGCATCTTTATCGAGCCGGCCAAGGTCCTGTTCCTGAACAACGCCATCAACCACGGTGTGCTCACCCCGCTGGGCGTGCAGCAGTCGCTGGAGCAGGGCAAGTCCATCCTGTTCCTGCTGGAGGCCAACCCCGGTCCCGGCCTGGGCCTCCTGCTCGCCTACGCGTTCTTCGGCCGCGGCGCCGCCAAGGCATCGGCCCCCGGCGCAGCCATCATCCAGTTCCTCGGCGGCATCCACGAGATCTACTTCCCGTACGTCCTGATGCGTCCGCTGCTGATCCTGGGTACCATCGCCGGCGGCATGACCGGCATCGCCACCCTGGCCGTCACCAACTCCGGCCTGGTCGCTCCGGCCGCCCCGGGTTCCATCTTCGCCGTGCTGGCGCAGACCTCGCGTGACAGCTACTTCGGCGTCATCCTGTCCGTGGTGCTCGCGGCGGCCGTCTCCTTCCTGGTGTCCTCGGTCATCCTGCGCACCACCAAGCACAGCGACGAGGCCGACCTGGGTGACGCCACCGCCCGCATGGAAGCCATGAAGGGCAAGAAGAGCTCGGTTGCCTCAACCCTCACCGGTGCCGCTGCAGGAACTGCCGCTGGTGCAGCCGCCGGCCGCGGCGGGGTGGGCGTCCTGGCGGGCCCCGTGCGGAACGTCGTGTTCGCCTGCGACGCCGGTATGGGCTCCAGCGCCATGGGCGCCTCGGTGCTGCGGAACAAGATCAAGGCTGCCGGCTTCCCGGACGTCAAGGTCACCAATGCCTCGATTGCCAACCTCACGGACACCTACGATGTGGTGGTCACCCACCAGGACCTCACCGAACGCGCCAAGCCGGCCACGTCCAGCGCCGTCCACTACTCCGTGGACAACTTCATGAGCAGCCCGCGCTACGACGAGATCGTCGAGCTGGTCCGTGAGAGCAACACCGAAGGGGAAAAGTCCGACGCCGGCACCACCCACGGTGCGCACGCCGCCGACGCACCCATTGACGCAGCGCCCGCTGCCGCGGGAACAGCTGCGGCGTCCGGCGCTTCCGCCAACGGAACCTCCGAAATCCTGGCCCGCGAGAGTGTGGTGCTGGCCGGTAAGGCCACCACCCGTGACGCCGCCATCGACGAGGCCGGCCGGCTCCTGCTGGCGCGCGGTGCCGTGGACGAGGGTTACATTGCCGCCATGCACGAACGCGAGGAATCCGTGTCCACCTACATGGGCAGCTTCCTGGCCATCCCGCACGGCACCAACGCCGCCAAGGACCACATCCGCAAATCGGCGGTGTCCGTCATCCGCTACCCGGAAGGCATCGACTGGAACGGCAAGCAGGTCAAGTTCGTGGTGGGCGTGGCAGGCATCAACAATGAGCACCTGCACATCCTGTCCTCCATCGCCAAGGTCTTCACCAACAAGGAGCAGGTGGCGCGGCTCGAGGCTGCCACGTCCGAGGATGAAGTCCTGGAGCTCTTCGGAAAGGTCAACGCATAGTGAAGGCAGTACATTTCGGTGCCGGCAACATCGGCCGCGGCTTCGTGGGCCTGCTCCTGCATGACGCAGGCTACGAGGTGGTGTTCGCGGACGTGGCCGACGAACTCATCACCCGGCTCTCGCAGGCCGAGAGCTACGCGGTGCACGAGGTGGGTGAGAACCCCGCCGTGCGGACGGTGGACAACTTCCGGGCGCTGAACTCCAACGCCCAGGAGGCTGAGCTGGTCCAGGAAATCTCGACCGCGGACATCGTCACCACGGCGGTGGGCCCGCACATCCTGAAGTTCGTGGCACCCGTGATCGCCAAGGGCATTGTTGCCAGGGAACCGGGCCTGGCGCCCCTGCAGGTGATGGCCTGCGAGAACGCCATCAACGCCACGGACATTTTGGCCAGGGAGGTGGCGTCCCAGCCGGGAGTCACCGCCGCAGTCCTTGACGGCAAGGCAGTGTTCGCCAACACAGCCGTGGACCGGATCGTGCCCAACCAGGAGGCCGGGCAGGGCCTGGACGTGACCGTGGAGACCTTCTACGAGTGGGTCATCGACCGCACCGCCTTCGGCGACGCGGCCCCGGTGATCCCTGGTGCCACGTTCGTGGATGACCTGTCGCCGTACATCGAGCGGAAGCTGTTCACCGTCAATACCGGACATGCCTCGGCGGCGTACCTCGGCTTCCAAGCCGGCGTGGAGAAGATTTCCGACGCGATGGCGGACCAGGACGTGGCCGAGGATGTGCGGGCGGTGCTTGAAGAAACCAAGCAGCTCCTGGTGGCCAAGCATGGGTTCAGCAACGACGAACAGGAGGCCTACGTCCAGAAGATCCTGGTCCGGTTCTCCAACCCGTACCTGCCTGACACCGTGAACCGGGTGGGCCGTGCACCGCTGCGGAAGCTGAGCCGGCATGAACGGTTCATCGGCCCGGCTGCGGAACTGGCGGAACGCGGCGTGGTGCCTGAAGCCCTGCTGGGTGCCATTGCCGCCGCCCTGCGCTTCACCGATCCCGCGGATGCCGAGGCCACCGAGCTGGCGGCCATCCTGGGCTCGGAAAGTCCGGCGGATGCCACGGAGAAGATCACCGGGCTGGGGAAGGACCATCCACTGTTCAATGCCGTTGCCACCCTGGTTGAGGAGCGGCAGGCGGAGCTGGCCCGCACCCCGGCCTGACGCGCCCCCCGGCACGCGCCATCACTTCCTGCGGCTTTTAACGCAACGCGCCATCCGATCCTGCAGGAATTCCGGCAACGCCCCATCACAACGACGCCGGCACTTACTCAAGTGCCGGCGTCGTTCGGTTCCTGTGCAAAGCTGGGCAGGTGACCCCTGCTGAAGATGCCGTTCCTGCCCTGTTTACCGCCGACGTCGACGGCGGGACGTTCAGACTCCGCCATGCCACCCGCGCCGACCTGCCCGCCATGGTGCGGCTGCTGGCCGACGACGCCATGGGGGCCGGACGGGAGTACGGCGCCGACATGGAACCCTACGAACTGGCTTTTGAAGCGATCGCGGCCGACCCCTCCCACATGCTGGTGGTGGGCGAATTGGTGCGGCCCGGCGAAAATTCTCCAGCGGTGGTGGCCACGTTCCAGCTGAGCTTCATCCCCGGCATTTCCCGGCACGGGGCATGGCGGTCCCAGCTCGAGGGAGTCCGGGTAGACGCGTCCCTCCGCAACCAGGGGATCGGGAAGCTGATGGTGGGCTGGGCTATCGCGGAGTCCCGCAGGCACAGTTGCAACCTGATGCAGCTGACAACGCACCAGAGCCGCACGGCCGCGCAGCGGTTTTACGAACAGCTGGGTTTCGAGGCCAGCCACATCGGGATGAAGTTGACTCTTTAGGCCTTGACCGTTAGGTGACCTAAATGTTAGGCTACCTAACGATGAATGACATAGATCCCCAGTTGGAGGAACTTGCCGGCGGGTTCCGCGAAGCCCTCCGCCACAGCGTTTACCTGGTCCGGCGGCTCGACGCGGACGGTGAACTCAGCGCCGCCCAGCTCAGCACCCTCAAGATGCTGCTCGGCGAAGGCCAGCGCGTCGGCGAGATCGCGCGGAACCTCGGGGTCCGCGTGCCCAGCGCCACCGAGCAGATCATCAAGCTTGAACGCGCAGGCCTTGCGCGCCGCGAACCTGACCCGGCAGACTCCCGCGCCGTCCGGGTGATCCTCACCCCCGAAGGCCGCGCCGCCGTCGACGCCGCGAACAAGCGCCGCAACCAGGTGATGGCAGCCATCCTCAGCGGCCTTACCGACCGGGACCGCAAAGCCCTGGCGGAGGCCCTTCCGGTGATCGACAAAATCAATGCGTCACTCCAGAACTGAACCACCCACCCCGCACTGAAACACCCACGAACTTAGGAGTACCCTCCATGGACGGCCAGCTCGCAGAAACCCTGCCGGCACCAGAATCCACCCTGCAGGCCGAAAAGGCCTCGTTCCTGAAGCAGCCCAAGGCAGTATGGGCCACCGCCCTCGCCGCAGTGTTCGCTTTCATGGGGATCGGGCTGGTGGACCCCATCCTCCCGGCAATCGCCACCAACCTCAATGCCAGCCCCAGCCAGGTATCGCTGCTCTTCACCAGCTACTTCCTGGTCACCGCACTCGCCATGCTGATCACCGGCTATGTTTCCTCCAGGATCGGGGGCAAGAAGACCCTGCTGATCGGCCTGGCCGTCATCGTCGTCTTCTCGTCACTGTCCGGCCTGTCCGCGAGCGTCGGTGAATTGGTTGGCTTCCGCGCCGGCTGGGGCCTGGGCAACGCCCTGTTCGTGGCCACCGCCCTCGCTGTAATCGTGGGCGTGGCCAGCGGCGGTGCCGGCACCGCCATCATCCTCTATGAAGCCGCCCTGGGCCTGGGCATCTCCCTTGGCCCGCTCCTGGGCGCCCTTCTGGGCGGCTGGCAGTGGCGCGCACCGTTCTTCGGCACTGCAGTCCTGATGGCGGCCGCCTTCATCGCCCTGATCACCCTGCTGCCCAAAACGCCGCTGCCCGAACGCAAGGTGCGGCTGCGCGACCCGCTGCTGGCACTGGGCCACAAGGGCCTGCGGACGACGGCGGCAAGCGGGTTGTTCTACAACTACGGCTTCTTCACCATCCTGGCTTTCACCCCCTTCATCCTGGGCATGAACGCCTACGGCATCGGCGGCGTGTTCTTCGGCTGGGGCGTAGCCGTGGCGGTCTTCTCCGTCTTCGTTGCCCCGCCCCTGCAGGCCCGCTTCGGTGCCGTCAAGGTCCTGACCGGCACCCTGTTCCTGCTCATGCTGGACCTGGCCGGGCTGGGACTGGCCGCCGGGCACTCGGTTCCTGCCGTCGTCGTCCTGGTGATCGTTGCCGGTGCCCTGCTGGGCGTCAACAACACCATTTACACCGAACTGGCCATGGGCGTCTCCGATTCGCCCCGGCCCGTGGCGTCCTCCGGCTACAACTTCGTCCGCTGGATGGGCGGAGCCCTGGCCCCCTTCCTGGCAGCCCAGCTCGGTGAACACTTCGGTCCGCAGGTCCCGTTCTTCGCCGGTGCCGTGGCCATGGTGATTGCCATCCTGATCGCGTTCGGTGGCAGGGCCTACCTGTCCTCGCACGAACCGCACGTCGTGTAGATATCCGGACAACGAACAAACCCTCCATCACGCCAGGTGATGGAGGGTTTGTTGTTTTCCGGCGAAAGCCGATGGGGCGTCCCCGGAAAGGCCGCAGGATGTGATGGGGCGTTACCTGGCTTTCGCCGAACCCTTCGGCACGAACAGCGTCTCTGCCTGCTCCAGGGACATGCCGTTGGTCTCCGGCACCTTGAACATGACGAAGAAGAAGGACGCGGCAGCGAACATGGCGTACATGGCATACGTCAGCGGCAGGGACGCCGAGGCCATGACCGGGAAGCTGAGGGTGATCGCGAAGTTGGCCACCCACTGCGCCGCCGCTGCCAGGCCCAGCGCGCGGGCTCGGATCCGGGACGGGAAGATCTCCCCCAGGAGCACCCATACCAGCGGACCCCAGGAGGCACCGAAGCTGATGACGAAGATGTTGGCGGCCACGAGGGCAACCGGACCCCATGCGCCGGGGAGGCTGATGTCCTCGCCTGAGCCGGTGGCGGAGGAGAAGGCCAGGGCCATGGCGCCCAGGGATACGGCCATGCCCACGGAGCCGGCCAGCAGGATAGGCCTGCGGCCCACACGGTCCACCAGCGCAATGGCCACCAGGGTGACCAGGATGTTGGTGATGGACGTTGCCACCGAGATGGCCAGGGAGTCCTTCTCCTGGAACCCCACAGCCTTCCACAGGGTGGTGGAGTAGTAGAAGATCACGTTGATCCCAACGAACTGCTGCAGTACGGAGAGGATGATGCCCACCCAGACCACTGCCTGCAGGCCCAGGGTCTTGCCGCGCAGCGATCCCTTCTGGCCGGCCACCTTGTCCTCCTCGATGGCTTCGCGGATATCGCGGATATGGCGCTCCGTGTCCTCCGCGGGTGCGATCGAGTCGAAGATCGTCCGGGCCTCGTCCTCCTTGCCCTGGAAGACCAGGAACCGCGGGGATTCGGGCAGGGTGAAGGCAACCCAGCCGTACACGACGGCCGGCACCGCAGCACCGAGGAACATCCACCGCCACGCCTCAATGCCCAGCCAGAAGGCCTGGTCTGCGCCCCCTGCGCTGGTGGCGAAGAGCGCGTCGGAGAGCAGGGCGGCAAAGATACCCGTGGTGATGGCCAGTTGCTGCAGGGATGCGAGGCGGCCGCGGACCTTTCGCGGTGAAATCTCGGATATGTATGCCGGTGCGATCACGGAGGCCAGGCCGATGCCCAGGCCGCCTACCAGGCGCCAGAACACCAGGTCCCACACGCCGAATGCGAACCCGGTACCGATGGCGCTGACCAGGAACAGCAGCGCGCCCAGCTTCATGGCCGGAATGCGGCCGTAGCGGTCAGCCACTTTGCCGGCCAGGAAGGCTCCGGCCGCGCAGCCCAGCAAGGCGATGGCCACGGCAAAGCCGGTCACTGCCTCGGACAGGGCAAATTCTTCCTTCATGGCGTCCACGGCCCCGTTGACCACGGACGAGTCGAAGCCGAAGAGGAATCCGCCCACCGCCCCCGCAAGTGCCAGCCAGATCACCCGCCGCGGTATCCCGGTATTGGTCTGCTCCTGTGCAGTGGGCATGGTTCTCCCTGGGTTTGGGGGTTTATGGATGCGGTGCGGACGTCGTCGGCTGCGGTACCGGCCGGAGGGGCCGGCGCACACGCGCTAAACAGTGTGGCACGTCACCGCCGCAGGTTCCACTTGGCAGGGTCTGCCCGGGCCTTAAGGAACGACGGCGACGGCGGGCCGTGCCGCCGTCGTCGTCTCATCGCACTGTCCCGCTCACCCGGGCGGGGTGACCGGCGTCAGTGCGCCGGGATCTGCATGCTGTCGTCGTCCTGCGGGGATGCTTTCTGGTCCGTCAGCTTCTTGCGGGGAAGGGCGAAGCTGATGAGGAATGCCAGGCCCGTCAGGGCCGCGGCCGTCAGCATCACCGTGTCAATGGACGTGGCGAAGCCTTCGGTAATGGGCCTGGTGAGCGTGCTGTTGGCGGTGTGGAGCCAGCTGGTGTCGTTCAGGGAGTCGTTGGACGCGCCGTTCTTGAAGAAGTCGTACAGCTTGGCATTGGCCGGGTCCGACGCGACGGCGGGATCCTTCAGGACGGCCAGGTAGGCGGGGTCCGTGGTGGCGGCCTTCATGCCGTCGGCAATCCGGTTTGCGGCCAGGCTGAAGAGCATGGAGATGAAGACTGCGGTTCCCACGGCGCCGCCCATGGAGCGGAAGAACGCGGCCGAGGAGGTTCCCACGCCCATGTCGCGCGGCGGGACCGAGGTCTGCATGGCCAGGGTGAGCGGCTGCATGCAGAAGCCCAGGCCGACGCCGAAGAAGACCGCGATGCCGCCCGGCACCCAGAGCCCGGTGTCAACGCCCAGGGAGAAGCCCATCACCAGGGCGGCCGCGGTCAGGATGCCGGTGCCCATGATGGGGAAGATGCGGAACGTCCCGGAGGCGGAGATGGTGCGGCCGGCGGTGATGGAACCGAACAGGATGCCCACGGTGAAGGTGATCATCATCAGGCCGGCTTGGGTGGGGGTGAGGCCCTTCACGAGCTGGAGGTACATGGGGAGCATCGCGATGGCGCCGAACATCCCGATGCCGATGATGAAGTTCAGCAGGGAAGACAGCCCGAACGTGACGTTGTGGAAGAGCCGGAGCGGGATCAGGGCGTAGTCGCCGGCACGCTTTTCCGCCAGCAGGAACCACGCAATGCCCACCACGCCCAGGCCATAGCAAAGGAAGGAGTTCAGCGACGTCCAGCCCCAGGTGCGGCCCTGTTCGGCCACCAGCAGGAGCGGAACGATGGCGACGGTGATCGCGGCTGCGCCCCAGTAGTCGATCTTCTGCTTCAGGTGCTTGGCGGGCAGGTGCAGGAACAGGAAGACCACCGTGAGCGCGGCGAGGCCAATGGGGATGTTGATGAAGAAGACCCAGCGCCAGCCGTCAAAACCGAGGATGTTGGCGGAACCGGCGAACGCGCCGCCCACCACCGGGCCCAGGACGGAGGAGATGCCGAACACCGACATGAAGTAGCCCTGGAACTTGGCGCGGTCCTTGAGAGAGACGATGTCGCCGATGATGGTCAGCGCCAGGGCCAGCAGGCCACCGGCGCCCAGGCCCTGGATGCCGCGGGCAACTGCGAGTTCGGTCATCGAGTGGACCGAGCCGGCGTACAGCGAGCCCACCAGGAAGATGAGGATCGCCGTCAGGTACAGCGGCCGGCGCCCGAAGATGTCGCTCAACTTGCCGTACAGCGGCGTGCTGACGGTGGACGTGATGAGGTACGCGGTGGTGGCCCAGGCCTGCAGCGAGAGCCCGTCGAGGTCGTTGGCGATGGTGTAGATGGACGTGGAGACGATGGTCTGGTCAAGCGACGCCAGGAACATGCCCAGCATCAGGCCCACCATTACCGTGACGATCTGTCGTTGCGTCAGTGTTTCTCCGGCACGGGGCGCGGAAGGGGCTTTGGACATGGGTGCTCCAAGGAAAGAAAAGGATATAAGCAGCGATAGTTGCTTTCAGTAACTATCTTACCGGTTCTTTCTATTCCCCGTCCTCGGATTTTTACCGAAGAAGTTTTGCCCGCCCTTCCTCACGGCTCCACGAGGATGCCGTCCGGGTCGCACCAGACGGTGGCTCCGGGGCGGAAGGTCACGCCGTCGATCACTACATCCACGTCAACCTCGCCGGCTCCGGCCTTCTGGCTTTTGCGGGGGTTGCTGCCGAGCGCCTTGACGCCAAGATCCAGTTCCGCGATGGCCAGCCGGTCGCGGATGGCGCCATTAATGACGACGCCGGCCCAGCCGTTGGCCACGGCGCTTTCGGCAATCATGTCCCCCATCAGGGCAGTCCCCAGCGAGCCGCCGCCGTCCACCACCAGGACCGCACCGTTCCCCGGGGAGCCGAGCGTGGACTTCACCAGGGCGTTGTCCTGGTAACAGCGGATGGTCCGGACCGGGCCGCTGAAGTGGGAGCGGCCGCCCAGGGACTGGAACTGCAGCGAGACGGACGCCAGCCCGTCGCCGCGCTCATCATAAAGATCGGCGGTGTTCACGGCCGGGGCGGATCCGGTTCCTGCTGGTGTGGTCACGTGGCTCTCCTCGCCTGGTGGTGGATTATGCACATGCGGCGCCTTGGGACGGGCGGCGCGATACCGCCCACGATAGTCTGATCCCACTGCCAAACGGCCGCACCGGGGGGAGCCACGCAATGAGCCTGTCCAACACTCCCGCGCCCTCGGGGCCGCCCGCGGAAGAGGAGAGCACCGGGGCGGCGCTCGCCGAGCCGGTGCGAAAGGTCACCGCCCGCTGGGTGACCGGCCTGGTGCTGGTGAACGTGGGTATCAACGCGGCATTTTTCGGGCCGATTAACGTTTTCATCGGCCAACAGGCCATCAGCATCGACGCGCCCAGCAAGGAAGCCATCCTCTCGCTGGTCACGGCCTGCGGCGCGGCTGTTTCCCTGGTGGCCAATCCCCTGGCCGGCGCGTTCTCGGACCGGACAACGTCGCGCTTCGGCCGCCGGGCTCCGTGGGTGCTGGCCGGGGCAGTGCTTGCTGCTGCGGCGCTTGTGGCTATGTCCTTCTCGGGCGCCGTGGCCCTGATGGTCCTCTTCTGGTGCCTGGTGCAGCTGGGCGCAAATGCCGCCTACGCAGCGATCACCGCTGCGGTCCCCGACCGGGTCCCCGTGGTCCAGCGCGGGGGAGTGGGCGGCCTCGCAGCGATGGGCCAGACCCTCGGCATCCTCACCGGGGCAGTTTTCGGAGCCGTGGTCTCGGGAAACTTCCTGGTGGGCTATTGGCTCTGCGCGGGGGCCCTGCTGCTGTCCGTTCTGCCGTACCTGTTCCACCGCAATGACCCCGCTCTGCCCAAGTCGGAACTGGAGGCTTTCCGCCCCCGGGTATTCATCAGGGGCTTCTGGATCAGCCCGTTTATCTACCCGGACTTCGCCTGGGCCTGGCTGACACGCTTCCTGGTGAACGTTGGCAACCAACTGACCATCGTCTACCTGCTCTTCTTCCTGCGGGACGTCATCCACCATGAGGACCCCGCCGCGGGAGTGCTGGTCCTGACGGGCATTTACGCCGTCATGGTGATGATCACCGCCGTGGCCGCTGGGCCCTGGAGCGACCGGGTGGGCCGCCGGAAGCCCTTCGTCATCGCCTCCTCCGCCACCATCGCGATGGCGGGTGCCATCATGGCGTTCTTTCCCGTGTGGCCCGGAGCCCTGGCCGGTGCCGCCGTCCTGGGCATTGGGTTTGGCGCCTACCTTGCCGTTGACTTCGCACTGTTGACCCAGGTCCTGCCCTTCGCGGTTAGCCGCGGCAAGGACATGGGGGTCATCAACGTGGCCAACTCGCTGCCGCAGGTGGTTGCCCCGGGGCTGGCGCTGCTGGCAGTGGCCTACTGGGGTGGCTACCGGACGCTGTTCCTCACGGCGGCGGTCATCGGACTGTTGGGCGCCGTCTTCGTGGTGAAGATCAAGGGCGTCGACTGACCTTGCGGCCCTTGATAGTAAGGGTGGCTGACGAATTAGGGCACGGACCTGTGCCGTATAGTTGAACCGGCTGCAGGGCGGTACGGAAGTGGGGGCGCTCCTGGCCGCAGTCGCTAACACACAACCCCGGAATGCTGATGCCCGAGACTTTTTCAGACCATCCGCCCATGGCCGCCAGGCCTTCCGCTCCGCGCCAGCGGCTCCGCTATGCACGGATCCTCGACACCGCTGCAGGGTTTGCCCGGACCGGGCTTGACGCCGTGGAACTCTCCGAGGTCGCGGAAAAAGCGGACGTTCCGCTCGGCACGCTCTACCGGTACTTTCCCTCCCCAACGCATCTGATGCTCGCCTTGTACCGCCAGCAGCTGGATGAGCTGCAGGCAGGGTCCCGCGGCTCGTCCCCGCGCTTCCGCGGCCGGGCGCTTTCCGGCCTGCTGATGGAGATCTTCCACATGCGCGTCATGCAGCCCGCGGTGGAGCAGTGCCTCAGCCGGGGCGTCTACCTCCCCGAGAAGGACACCACGGATCTGCTGCGCGAGATCGACGCGCTCAGTGAGAAGCTTGTGGCCGGAGCCTGCGGTGATGCCGTTGGCGCCCGGGTCCTGCTCCTGACCGTCACTGGTCTGGTCCAGTCAGTGCGCAACCGCCGCCTCTCGCTCTTCGAAGCCGAGGAGGACCTCAAAAAGGCCTGCGGACGGCTGTCCCCCGGTGCTGAATCAGGGTTCACAGTGGGCAAAACCGCGTAACTGGTCTAGACCAAAACGGCATTAAATCCGCCATAATCACGTGATGCGGACCACAAGATGTCCTGCGTAAGCGTTTTAGCAGGGTTGCTTCGTGTCAAGGGTGGCCGGACCGCACCCCTGGGGCTGCCTACCATGGAGGCACAGGAGCGGCAGGGCGGAAACATCCCCGGCGTTCCCCACGGACCCGCCACCCCTGGGTTTCCTGTCGCACTACTTTCCATGCTGGGCCCGCTGCCGGGCTCCAGCCCCATGTGCCGTGCGCCCACGGCAAGCACCAGGAGACAACGACGTGTCCATTGACGCAATCACCGCCACCGACAACTCAGCAGCCACTGCCCTGACCGAAGAAGAGATCTTCGGCGCCCACCAGGGCGGCAAGCTGTCCGTCACCAGTACTGTTCCGCTGTCCAACAAGCGGGACCTGTCCATCGCCTACACGCCGGGTGTCGCCGAGGTCAGCCGTGCCATCCATGCCAAGCCCGAACTCGCCCGCACACTGACCTGGGCGGAACGCCTGGTGGTCGTGGTCAGCGATGGCACCGCCGTCCTGGGCCTGGGCAACATTGGCGCCAGCGCCTCGCTTCCGGTGATGGAAGGCAAGTCCGCCCTCTTCAAGACCTTTGGCGACCTTGACTCCATCCCGCTGGTACTCAACACCACCGATGTGGACGAGATCGTGGAGACCCTGGTCCGCCTCCGCCCCAGCTTCGGCGCCGTGAACCTCGAAGACATCTCGGCACCGCGCTGCTTCGAGCTTGAGGAAAAGCTCATCGAAGCCCTGGACTGCCCGGTCATGCACGACGACCAGCACGGCACCGCCGTGGTGGCCCTTGCTGCCCTCACCAACGCCGCGAAGGTAACCGGCCGCGGCCTCGAACGGCTCAAGGTCGTGGTGTCTGGTGCAGGCGCGGCCGGAATCGCCGTTGCCGAAATCCTGCTGGCAGCGGGCATCACCGACGTGGTGCTGCTCGATTCCCGGGGTGTCATCAACAGCAACCGGGCCGACCTCGCCGCCAGCCCCGCGGGCAAGAAAGCCGACATCGCCGGCCGCAGCAACCCCCGCGGCATTTCGGGCGGACCCGCCGAGGCGCTGGCCGGTGCCGACGTCTTCATCGGCGTCTCCTCCTCCAAGCTGGACGAGGCGCACCTGGCCACCATGAACAAGGACGCCATCGTGTTCGCGCTGTCCAACCCGGACCCCGAAGTCCTGCCTGAGGTTGCCGTGAAGTACGCCGCCGTTGTGGCCACGGGCCGCAGTGATTTCCCGAACCAGATCAACAACGTCCTGGCGTTCCCCGGCATTTTCCGCGGTGCCCTCGACGCCGGCGCCCGCCGCATCACCCCTGCCATGAAGCTTGCGGCGGCACGCGCCATCGCCGAGCTCGCCGAAGAGGAGCTGTCGGCCGACTACATCGTGCCCAGCCCCCTGGACCCCCGCGTGGCCCCGGCAGTCACCGCCGCGGTCGCCGCAGCGGTCGAAGCAGGGTAGGGCTTCCTTCCCCGGAAACCACGACGGCGGTGCCTCCTTTCCTGAAGGAGGTACCGCCGTCGGGCATTAAGGCAGCACCCTAGACTGGGCACCATGAGCTCCGAAACCGTGGTGACCATCCTGTGCGGCCTGGCGATCCTGGTGGGGGTGGCCGGCACCATCATTCCTGTCCTGCCCGGGAGCGTCCTGATCGGCGTGAGCCTGCTGGCGTGGGCCATCTGGGGCGGTGCCGGAACGGCGGGATGGGTGGTATTCGCAGTGGCCATGATCTTCGTGGCCGCAGGAATGACAGCTGGCGCCGTCCTCACCGGCCGGAAACTGAAGCAGCACGCCATTCCAAGCCGCAGCGTCGTGGTGGCTTTGGTGGCGGGTGTGGCGGGAATGTTCATCATCCCGGTAGTGGGACTCTTCGTTGGCTTCGCCGCCGGGCTGCTGGCCAGCGAGTTCCTCCGCACCCGGAACATCTCGACCGCGTCAAGGTCCAGCTGGGCGGCACTGAAGGCCACGGGCCTGGGAATGCTTGCCGAATTCGGGCTCGCCTGCCTGGCTGCCAGTACCTGGGTGATCGGGGTGTGGATAGCCGCGGCCGGCGCTTAGAGTCCAAGGCCCCCAGTCCGGCGCCGCCTTCCGGGATGGGCGTCCGCCTCCGGCCGGCCGCGGTTAGCATGGAAGGATGGGCTCCGGGGAAACTGCACCGATCTACTGGGACAGCCGCGACCTCACTCCCTTCGGCCAGCCATACCTGCGCACTCCGGTCCACGACCTTGCTGGAGGTGTGGGCGGCCTGCTGACCGGCGTCCTGGGCGGGCGCAATCCCGCCCTGCTGTCCGTCGACGGCGAGGTGCCCCGGCTCAAGCGGCTGATGCCCAAGCCGGCCAAGGCGGTCCACGAGGCTGTCTTCACGAGCCGCGAACCGGAACGCCTGATCACCCTGGCGCGCGCCTACCCCGGCTGGGCCGGTCTCTGCTACCTGATGGCCGGACTGCTGATATACAAGCATGGCGGCTACCTGAGGGCTTCCGAGCTCCTCCAGCGCGGCCTCACCACCAGGAACGATGACGAGGCGAACCGCTACTCCTCCACCTACCTCACCCGGATCGTCACCAGGATAGAACTGGCCGAGCGGGTGGAGATCCCCGTCCTGTTCAGTGAGGAATCGGTGTTCCTGGCCCTCGCCCACTCGCTCCGCGAGACGGGCCGCACGGAAGCTGCTCTCGATGCGCTCACCGGGCTGCCGCCGTCGCTGCCCATGGCCCTGGCGCGCTGCTCTCTGGCCCTTGCGCTGGGTCGAACCCGGACCGTCATCGACTGGACCGACGGACTGCTGAACGCGGACGATCTTTCCGCCGCCCTGCTGCTGGTCCGCGCCCGTGCCTTGCGCAGGGAGGGCCGACTGGACGCCGCACACCAAGCCATCGCTGAGGTACTCCGCCGTCGCAAGACCCACCTGACGCTCCGCAATGATGCGTTGACTGACCGGGCGCTGCTGGTGCTGGAATCAAGCCGCCGGACGCTGAACCCGCGTGACTGGGGCCGCCGGCGCCCGGACCCGGAACCGCAGCGCGAGCTTGGGGCGCCGGTACCCATCCGCAAGGACGAGGAGATGCGGCGGATCTGGGAGCAGGACTGGAAGGAACTCAACGGGGACTAGGAGCCCCCCTGACCCGGTGCTACGCCCGGGCGGCCAGAAACGGCACCAGCTGCTCACCGAGCAGCACGGCCCCCAGCACCACCATGATGATGCCACTGGCGAGGGTCACCGCCCGGGCGGCGCCGGGCCTGCTTCGCAGCAGCGTGCGTGAGAGCAGGGCCACCACGGTGTAGACCACGCCCACCAGGACAACGAACGTCATGCCGAGCAGTCCGGACTGCACTGGCACGGGCAGGGAAGCATCGGCGCTGATGAACTGTGGGATGAGCGCCACGTAGAAGAGCAGGCCCTTGGGGTTGATCCCGCTGGTGCCCATGCCCTGCAGGAAGGTGCGCAGCTGGGTGCCGGAGCCGCCGTCGGCATGGGCGCTGAAGGTGGCCCTCCGCCAGGACCGGAGGGTTCCCACCCCGAGCCACAGCAGGTAGCCGGCACCTGCCAGGGTGATCCAGCCCAGGACGCCGGGCAACCCGGCCAGCACCGCGGCCAGTCCTGCCACCAGCAGGACCGTGTGCAGGATATATCCGCCGCATAGTCCTGCCACCGCCGGAACGAAACTGCGCTGCCTCAGTCCCGCTGCGATGGTGTAGGCCCAGTCCACTCCCGGCGTGCACGCCAGGGCGGCGGCCACCACCAAAAAGGCCAGGAACAGCTGCGGATTCATGGTTTTCTCCTGTCGGGAATACTCTCAGGAGCAACCATAGGGAGAATTCAGCCAAAAGTGCTGTCCGGTTTTCGCCCGACCCACCGCCGAACCGATATGTTTATTGCGTGATCGACAGTATCGACAGGAATATTTTGCGCCACCTCCAGGAGGATGGCAGGATGACGGCCACGGCGCTTGCTGCCAAGGTGGGGCTGACGGTGGCACCATGCCACCGGAGACTGAGGGAACTGGAACAGTCCGGAGTCATCCGCGGCTACAAGGCGGACGTCGACCCGGCTGCGGTGGGCCTGGGGTTCGAGGCGATCGTGTTCGTCACGCTCCGCCAGGTGGACAGGTCCACGATGGAGATCTTTGAGAACCGGGTGGCAGCGAACCCGAACATCATTGAGGCCCAGCGGCTGTTCGGCTCGCCGGACTACCTGCTGAAGATCATCGCCGAAGACCTGCCGGCCTACCAGCGTTTCTATGACACCGAGCTCACATCCCTTCCTGGCGTGGAGCGGCTGACGTCAACGCTGGTCATGAAGAACCTGAAGTCGAACGCCGGGCCGCCGGTGTAGCCGCTGGGCAACGGTTACCCTTCGAGCAATCCGGTGGTGCGGTACGGGATGACCTCGCGCAGGAACATGCTCGTGGACGTCCTGACGATGCCGGGGCAGAGACGGATTTCTTCGGAGACGCGGTAGAGGTCGTCAGGGCTTTTGGCCACCACGCGGATGAGGAGGTCGGTGTCCCCGGCCGGCGCGTGGCACTCCAGGACTTCGGGGATCCGCCGCAGTGCATCGATGGCCTCATTCAAGTGGCTTTGGTCAAGTTCTGCGCTGACGGCCGCCGCGACGCCGCGCCCCAGGGCCGATGGCAGGACGCGGCTGCTGTTGGGCCGGAGGGCGCCCGACGCCGCCATCCGCTCCATCCGTGACTGCACGGTTCCGCGTGCCAGGCCCAGCTTTTGCGCGAGCACCATGACCGGGATCCGGGGGTCCTGATCCAGTGCATTCAGGATCCGCTTGTCTGTTGCGTCCAGTTCCTGCAATCTGATCACTTCCTGCCTGCTCCCGCGTAAGAAATTGATCAGTATGACTAACCAAAGTCCTGCTTGTTGTACCAACTGTAGGTGGTCTGTTGGAATGGTGGCAATAAGGGCAAAAGCTACCGCTCGAACCCGCAGGCTTACAGGTTTCCCGGCACACCACCCGCACCCTGGACACCGCCTCCCGCAAGGAGGCCGCCGCTGAATGAGGCTTGTTCACACCATGCTCACTCTGCAAACACGGCAAGAGCCCCTGGGTTACCGACGTCGGATTCCGCTGTCATCGGTAGCTGAGGGGCTCTTGTGTCGTTCGGTCTAGGGTTGGTTCATGACCTCCGCCGGCCGCTTCGCCCCCAGCCCCTCCGGCGAACTACATATCGGGAACCTCCGCACCGCCATGCTCGCCTGGCTCTTCGCCCGCTCCACCGGCCGGGCCTTCCTGTTGCGGGTGGAGGACCTCGACCGTGCCCGCGCCGGGGCGGAGGCGGAGCAGTTACGGGACTTGGCCGCCATCGGCGTCACCTGGGACGGCGACGTGGTGAGGCAGACGGCCCGGGGGCCCCTCTATGCCGAGGCAATCACCCGGCTCACGCGGGCGGGCCTCACGTACGAGTGTTTCTGCACCCGCCGGGAGATCCAGGAGGCGGCGTCCGCGCCGCATGCCCCGCAGGGCGCCTACCCGGGAACCTGCCGAAACCTGGACCGCGCGGAGCTGGAGTTCAAGCGTTCCGTCCGGCCCGCCGCCCTCCGCCTGCGGGCCGGCGTCGCGGAGTTCACCGTGACGGATGTCCTCCGCGGACAGTTCACGGGGGTAGTGGACGACTTTGTGCTGCGGCGCAACGACGGCGTCACGGCCTATAACCTTGCCGTGGTGGTGGACGATGCCGAACAGGGCATAGACCAGGTGGTCCGCGGTGATGACTTGCTCCCGTCCACCCCCCGCCAGGCGTATCTCGCAAGCCTCTTGAATATTCGAATACCGGAATATGCGCATGTTCCCCTTGTGGTGAACCACGACGGCGTGCGGCTGGCCAAGCGTGACGGTGCGGTCACGCTCGCTGACCTGGCGAAGACCGGGGTGGCGGCAGGGGAGGTCCGGGACAGGCTGCTGGCGTCCGTCGGACTGCCGGGCGGGACGCTGGGGCAGGCGTTGCCGGCCTTCCGCCCCGGAGCCCTGCCCCGGGAACCTTGGGTGTGGACACCCAAGGCGGCAACCACGCCCTAGGCTTAGTGCATGTCACGCGAGCACTTTCCGGAGCAGAACCCCGCACCCAGGTTTACGGTGGAAACAGCCAAGGTCCTGGCCGAAGTGGCCCACAACAGGCAAAAGGACAAGCTGAAGCGCCCGTACCGGGAGCACGTCCTTGCCGTGGGCGATGCCCTGGCGGACTTCGACGACGAGATCCGGATCGCCGGGTATCTCCACGACATCGCCGAGGACACACCTATCACCCGCCAGGCACTGCTGGACATGGGGGTCCCGGAGCGTTCGGTGGACATCATCGAGCGCGTCACTAACCGACTGCACAGCAACCCGGATGATTACCAGGCCGGCATGCTCGAGATCGCCCAGGACCATGACGCCGCCCTGGTCAAGATCGCCGACAATGCCCACAATTCGCTGCCGGAACGTGTCCAGGCGCTCGCGGCGAAGTGGCCGGACAAGCCTCCGGTCACCAAGTACCGTGATGCCAGGCCCGTGCTGTATGCCGCCGTAGAGGTGGAAGAAGTCCGGAAGATCCTGGCCCGGGCCAACCCATGGTTGCTTGAGGAATTCGACGCCCAGCTGGACGAGGCCGACGACACGGACTACGAAAACCTCCGGTACGACTCCGGTTCCGGGAGCTAGACCCGCCCCAGCGCCTCGATGTCCTCAAGGAAATCCGCCTGCACTTCAGCGCTCACGGTGGTCCGGGTGTCACCGATGGCGTCCAGGTAGTCCTGGGTGGAAGGGCCCTTCCGCACCGCCTCACGGACGGACACATCGCCCCCCGAGGCCAGCCCGCCGTCGTCGTACACTGCCTTTTCCAGTGCCCGCTGTGACGCGCTCCGGGCGGCGTACTCGATATCCGCCGGGGAGAAACCCTCGGTGCGCTCCACCAGGAGTTCCACGTCCACGCCGTCCACCACGGTGGCGGGGATGAAGCGCTGCCACATGGCTTCGCGTGCCTGCCGGTCCGGCAACCCGATGGGGATGACGTAGTCGAACCGGCCGTGGCGCAGGAATGCAGAGTCCAGGGCGCGGATGAAGTTGGTGGCGCAGACCAGGAGCCTGCCGGGCTGTTCGCGGAACGCCGGGATGATCTTGAGCAGCTCGTTGGTCACGCCCTGCAGCGGCGACGGCGGGTCCCCGGCCCGTTGCGAGGCGATTTCCTCCACCTCGTCGATGAACACCACCGCGTGCTCCAACTCGGCGATTTCCAGGAAGGTTTCGCGCAGTGCGCCGGCCAGGCCCTGGGGATCACCGGCCAGCCGGGAGGGGAACACTTCCACGAACGGCCATTCGAGCCGGGACGCGATGGCCTTGGCGAAGGTGGTCTTGCCGGTGCCTGGCGGGCCGAACAGGACGACGGCGCGCGGCGGCACCACGCCGAATTCATCGGCCAGGTCTGCCTCGGCGAGTGGAAGCACCAGGCGGCGTTCGAGCAGTTCCTTTTCCTTGCGCATCCCCGCCACGTTTTCCCACAGGTCGCGTGCCAGGACCCGGCCGCCGAGCTGGCCGAGGGCACCGAGCTCCTGCCGCTGGACCGGGATGGTGCGTTCGAAGTAGCGGAGGTTCTTCTTGAGCGCGAAGCCGCGGCCCAGGAACGCCTCCACCCGGGTTTCGGATTCCGGCATCAGCGCCGAGAGCTTGTTCAGGCCATGCGGGGCCATCCGGTTTTCGACGGCGGCCAGCAGCGAGGTGCCGATGCCGCGGCCCCGGTATTCGGGCAGGGTGGCGAGGAAGACAATCCAGCCCTGGTCGTGGGCGGCCCGCCCGACGGCGGCGCCCACCACCTGCTCACCCAGCACCGCCACCACTGCATGGTCTTTTTCGCAGGAGGCGAGGACCTCGGACAGGGCATAGACGGGCTCCACGTTGTTGGCCTTCAGCGTCTCCCACAGGTGCAGGATCCCGTCCAGGTCCGCCGAATGGAAATCCCTGATCCGCCAGTTGGTCATGCGTTACTCCTGTTGGTTCGTCGTCGAGCCAGTCCCGGTGGGCCAGCGTTTGGCACCTGGAAGTGAGCTTATGCGAAGCCGCCGCCCGGGAGGGTTGCGGCGGCGTTGCATGACGTCCACTCACAGGCCCAGCGCGTCCATGGAGTGCCGCAGGGTGTCCGCAGAGTGACGCAGTGCTGCCAGCTCGTCGTCGTCCATGGGTGTCTCAAGAACCCGGTGCACGCCGCCGCGGCCCACCACGCTGGGCAGGGACAGCGCCACCCCGGAGATCCCGTAGAGCCCCGACAGGACCGTGGAAACGGGCAGGACGGCGTTGTCGTCGCGGAGCAGCGCTTCCACGATGCGGGCGCCGGAGAGGCCGATGGCGTAGTTCGTGGCCCCCTTGCCCGCGATGACCTTGTAAGCGGCCTGCACCACTTCCTTGGCGGCGCCAGTGAGGGATTCGGGCGTGAAGATCCGTTCCCCGCCAACCGTCCAATCGCGGATCGGCACCGGGCCGATGGTGGCGCCGGACCACAGCGGGAACTCGGTGTCACCGTGCTCGCCCACCATGCTGGCGTGGACGCTGGTGACGGAGACCCCTGCCCGGCGGGCCAACAGCCAGCGCAGCCGGGACGTGTCCAGTACCGTTCCGGAGGAGAAGATCCGCTCCGGGGGCAGTCCGGAAATCCGCTGCGCGGCCACCGTCAGGACATCGCACGGGTTGGTCACCAGGACATAGACAGCATCCGGTGCCTGCTCCAGCAGCGGCGGCATCAACTGCTCCAGGATCCGCACATTGGTGCCGGCCAGGTCCAGCCGGCTCTGGCCGGGGTTCTGCTTGGCGCCGGCCGTGATGACCACGACGTCGGCGCCTTCCGTAACGGCGATGTCCCCGCCGCCTGTTACGGTGGCCGACGCCGCGGCGAACTGGCTGCCATGGGCAAGGTCCAGGGCTTCAGCCTCCGCCTTGGGCGCGTTGACATCGAACAGTGCGATGTTGCTGGCAGAGCCGCGGATCAATGCTGCGTACGCCAGCGAGGTTCCGACGCTTCCCGCGCCTACCACCGCGAGCTTGGATCCTGCCATGGTGCACCCTTCCTTTCCGGAGCCGTTGAGTGTGTCCTACCCGAAGAGTAGCGTGGCCCACATCACTCAAACCCCCATTTAGGAGCCACCATGCCACATTTCGGACGCCGGCTCGCAGCTGTTACTGCCGCGCTGGCCATAAGCGTCACCACGGGGGCCGTCAGCCCCGCAGTCGCGACAAACCCGCATGAAGGCGACGGGCGCCACACCGACAAGAACCCCACGGCCACCGGTTACGGCGGCGCGGTGAGTACTGTGGACCCGGAAGCGTCAGCGGCGGCCATCGATGTCCTCAGGCATGGCGGAAATGCCGTTGATGCCGCCGTAGCCGCGGCAGCCACCCTGGGGGTCACCGAACCGTACAGCGCCGGAATTGGCGGTGGCGGTTACTTCGTCTACTACGACGCGAAGTCCGGGAAAGTCAGCACCATCGATGGGCGGGAAACGGCGCCGGCGGGCATCACCCATGATGCCTTTATCGATCCGAAGACCGGCAAACCTTACAACTTCACGCCAGAACTCGTCACCAGCGGCGTCTCGGTGGGCGTCCCGGGAACGCCCGCCACGTGGGAACGCGCGCTGGAGCGTTGGGGGAAGTTCAGCCTGAAGAAGGCGCTGGAACCTGCCATTGGGGTCGCTGACCGCGGATTCGTGGTGGACAAGACGTTCAATCTTCAGACCACAGAGAACAAGGTCCGCTTCTCCGCTTTCCCCGCCACCAGCGAGATCTACCTTCCGGGCGGCGAGGCGCCCGCCGTAGGATCAGTCCTGAAGAACCCCGACCTCGCAGACACCTACCGGCTATTGGCAGACAAGGGAATGGACGCGTTCTACAACGGACCGCTGGCCAAGGAGATCGCCAACACCGTGCAGAACCCGCCCAAGTCCAAGGACACCACCCTCCCAGTCCCCAAAGGCTCGATGACCGAGGAGGACCTGGAGCACTACAAAGCCCTGGACCAGGACCCAACGCATGTGAACTACCGGGGCTACGACGTCTACGGCATGGCGCCTTCCAGCAGCGGCGGCACCACGGTGGGCGAATCGCTGAACATCCTGGACGTGTTCGACCTGCCGGGACTGAAAAGGGACCAGCCTGCAGTGCTGCACCACTACCTCGAGGCCAGCGCGCTGGCTTTTGCGGACCGTGCCAAGTACGTGGGGGACCCGGCGTTTGTGAAGGTGCCCACCAAGGCCCTGACGGATCCCATCTTCGGCAAGGAACGCGCCTGCGAGCTTGATCCCACCCATGCCGCAACCAAGCCGGTGCTGCCAGGTGACGTCAGCAACTACGACGGAACCTGCCCGGTGAAACCTGCCGCTGCCGAGGACGAGAAGGACACGGAAAACATCAACACCACCAACATGACCGTGTCGGACAAGTGGGGCAACGTGGTGGAGTACACGCTGACCATTGAACAGACCGGCGGCTCCGGCATGGTGGTTCCCGGACGCGGGTTCATCCTGAACAACGAGCTCACGGACTTCTCAGCCGTGTACGACAAGGCCGATCCCAACCGGATCGAGCCGGGCAAGCGGCCGCGTTCGTCCATGTCCCCCACCATCCTGCTGGAGGACGGCAAGCCGTTCCTGGCACTGGGCTCACCGGGCGGTTCCACCATCATCACCACCGTCCTGCAGACGATCGTCAACCGCATTGACCTGGGCATGAGCATCCCGGACGCCATCGCGGCCCCCCGTGCGTCCCAGCGGAATACCGCCAATGTGACAGCGGAACAGGCCTTCATTGACTCCCCGTCAGGCAAGGTCCTGGCGGCCCGCTATGGCCACACGTTTATGGCGGCCGGTGCCCCGGGAACTTCCGCCTCGGAGATTGGGGCGGCCACCGCCATCGAATTCCTCGAGGACGGGCGCACCCTGGCCGCAGCCGAGCCGGTAAGGCGCGGCGGAGGGTCAGCGTTGGTGGTCAAGCCGTCCAAGTGACGGCCGGGAACTGCCCTTAAACCCCGACGGCGGCACCCGGGTTCTGCGAATTCCAGAACCCGGGTGCCGCCGTCGGACGTCTTGCGGCAGCTACTTCTTGAAGGTGTCAGCCGGCGCGTTGGCGACTACCGGGGACGTGCCGGTGTAGCCGTCGCGGGTTTCGGCGATGTGGCGGATGCGGGTGCGGCAGGCGTACCAGCCGGCGACCATGAGGATGGAGGCGATGGCGGTGACGAGCATGGTCAGGGGTGAGTCGATGAAGACCATGGCCAGGACGCCGATGAGGAAGAGCAGGGAGAGGTAGCCGGTGTAGGGGGCGCCGAACATGCGGAAGGTGGGGCGTTCGACCCAGCCTTTGTCGGCCCAGCGTTTGAGTTGGATTTGGCAGAGCACGATGGTGGCCCAGGTCATGATGATGCCGACGGAGGCGATGTTGAGGACGATTTCGAAGGCTTCGGCGGGGACGAGGTAGTTCAGGGGGACGCCGAGGAGGGAGACGGTGGCGGTGATGGCGATGCCGCCGTAGGGGACGCCTGCTTTGTTCATGCGGGAGGCGAATTTGGGGGCGGAGCCGTTGACGGACATGGAGCGCAGGATCCGGCCGGTGGAGTAGAGTCCGGCGTTCAGGGAGGACAGGGCGGCGGTGAGGACGACGAGGTTCATGATGACGTCCACGCCCTGGACGCCGATGGAGCCGAAGAACGTCACGAAGGGGCTGACGCCTTTTTGGTAGGAGGTGAAGGGCAGCAGCAGGGCGAGGAGGATGACGGAGCCGACGTAGAACACGGCGATGCGGAAGACCACGGAGTTGATGGCTTTGGGCATGATTTTTTCGGGGTTTTCGGTTTCGCCGGCGGCGGTGCCGACGAGTTCGATGGAGGCGTAGGCGAAGAGGACGCCCTGCATGAGGATGATCATGGGGAGCAGGCCGTTGGGGAAGATTCCGCCGTTGTCGGACAGGAGGCTGATGCCGACCTGCTGGCCGTCGACGGGGGTGCCGAAGATGACGAAGTAGGTGCCGATGATCAGGAACGCGACGAGGGCGGCGACTTTGATGAGGGCGAACCAGAATTCCATTTCGCCGAAGACTTTCACGGAGACCAGGTTCAGGGCCAGGACGACGAGGAGGGCGGTCAGTGCCCAGGCCCACTGCGGGACGTCGGCCATCCAGGGGATGTAGTTGCCGAAGAAGTGCATGTAGAGGGCGGCGGCGGTGATGTCCACGATGGTGGTGGTGGCCCAGTTGATCCAGTAGAACCAGCCGGAGACGAACGCGGCTTTTTCGCCGAAGAATTCGCGGGCGTAGGAAACGAACGAGCCCGATGAGGGCCGGTGCAGGACCAGTTCGCCCAGGGCGCGCAGGATCAGGAACGCGAAGAACCCGCACACCGCGTAGGCGATGACCAGGGACGGGCCGGCCGCGTTGAGCCGGCCGCCGGCGCCCAGGAACAGGCCGGTACCGATCGCACCGCCGATCGCGATCATCTGGATCTGCCGCGGCTTGAGGTTCTTGTGGTAGCCCTTGTCCTCCGCGTGCAGGGAGGTCTCGGACGCATGCGCGTGACCACCATCAATCAGGTGGTCGGGAAGGGGAGTATTTGTCATTGGTGTGTCCTTCGGAGCAGGTGGGGACTACTTGCTGAGGTTTGCCAGGCGTTCGGGGCTGAGGAGGTCCAGGAGCTGGGCGTCGGTGAGGAGCCCGTGTTCCAGGACGAGCTCGGCCACGCCCTTGCCGGTGGCAAGTGCTTCCTGCGCGATGGCAGTGGCGGTGGCGTAGCCGAGGTGGGGATTCAATGCGGTGACCAGGCCGATGGACTGCTCCACGGTGCGGCGCAGGTGGTCGGTGTTGGCGGTGATTCCACTGATGCAGCGGGCCGTGAGGGTGCGGCAGGCTGCTTCGAGGTGGGAGATGCTCTTGTGGAGGCTGTGGACAATGATCGGTTCGAAGGCGTTGAGCTGCAGCTGCCCGGCTTCGGCGGCCATGGTGATGGTGACGTCGTTGCCGATGACCTCGTAGGCCACCTGCGAGACCACTTCCGGGATGACCGGGTTGATCTTGCCGGGCATGATGGAGGACCCCGACTGGACGGCCGGCAGGTTGATCTCGCCGAAGCCGGCCCGGGGGCCGGAGGAGAGGAGGCGGAGGTCGTTGCAGATCTTGGACAGCTTCACGGCCACGCGCTTGAGGACGCCGGAGAGGTGGACGAACGCGCCCACGTCCTGGGTTGCTTCGATGAGGTCGACGGCGGTGACCAGCGGCAGTCCGGTGATTTCCGCCAGGTGCCGGCAGGCTGTGTCGGCGTAGCCGGCGGGGGCGTTCAGGCCAGTGCCGATGGCGGTGGCGCCCAGGTTGATCTCGTGGATCAGCAGTTCGGCTTCAGCCAGGCGCAGCCGGTCCTCGCCGATGGTCACGGCGTAGCTGCCGAACTCCTGGCCCAGGGTCATGGGTACGGCGTCCTGCAGCTGGGTGCGGCCCATCTTGACCACGGTGCGGAATTCCATGGCCTTGGCAGCGCAGGCATCCTCGAGTTCTTCGAGTGCAGCCAGCAGCTCACGGGCGGCGAAGATGGTGCCCAGCTTCACGGCCGTGGGGTACACGTCGTTGGTGGACTGGCTGAGGTTGACGTGGTCGTTGGGGTGAAGCCGCGCGTAGTCGCCCTTGGGGTGGCCCAGGATCTCCAGGGCCCGGTTGGCAATGACCTCGTTGGCGTTCATGTTCGACGACGTCCCGGCACCGCCCTGGACCACGTCCACCACGAACTGGTCGGCAAGGCGTCCGGCCATGACATCCTGGCAGGCTTGCTCGATGGCTTCGGCGCGTTCGGCATCCAGCAGGCCCAGCTCGCGGTTGGTGCGCGCGGCGGCCAGTTTCACGGCGGCAAGGCCCCGGACCAGGTGCATGTTGGAGGAGAGCTTCTGGCCGGTGATGGGGAAGTTTTCCACGGCCCGGAGCGTGTGCACGCCCCAGTAGGCGTGCGCGGGCACGTCCCGGTCGCCGAGCAGGTCGTGTTCGGACCGGACGTCTGCGGTGGTTTGGGTGATGGTCATGGGGTCCTTACGGGGCGTCGTTGTCGGGTTCGGACAGTCGTTATGCGGATACAGGAGCAAGGAAATCAGTGGCCAACAGCCGGCCCACCTCGCGGCCGCCGCCCAGTACCGGGGCGGTGGCGATGCCGGCGAGCTCGTCGGTGTCGATGTCCAGTGCCTCCAGCAGGCGGACGGTGGCGGGCATCCGGGCGCGGTCGCCGCCGTCGGAGATCTTGACGGCCACGGCGCTGCCGGAGGGCAGGCCCACCAGCTGCACGCCCTCAAAGCCGTCCTTTGCCACGGTGCCGGGCAGCAGGCGCATCAGTGCGGTGACGTCGCGCCCCTCGCCGGCCACCATCTCGGGGTGCTGCTGCATGGCGAGGCCGACGACGGCTTCCGGGCTGCCGTCGTCGTCCGCCGCAGCCTTGGCAATCCGGCCGAAGGCGCGGGCCATGCCGCGCAGCGTGAGGGCGAACAAGGGGGTGCCGCAGCCGTCCGTGCTCGCGGCGGCCGGCTCTTCGTTGGTCAGGTCGATGACCGTTTGCGCCACGAGCCGCTGCAACGGGCGGGATGGGTCCAGGTAACCCTTCACAGGCCAGCCGTTGATTTTGCAGGTGGCCACCATGGCGGCGTGCTTGCCCGAGCAGTTCTGGGCGATGTGGGTGGCGCTTCCGCCGGCGCGCAGCCAGTCTTCCCGTTCGGCGGTGCCGTAGGGGAGGTCAATGCTGTTCTCCAGGTCCGCGGGGGCCAGTCCGTGCAGTTCGAGGATTCGCAGCGCACCGTCGCGGTGTGCTGCCGCGCCCGAATGGCTCGCGGCGGCCAGTGCCAGCAGGTCTGCCGGAAGTTCAAGGCCCGCGCGGACCATGGCCACCGCCTGGAGGGGCTTGAGCGCAGAGCGGGGGTAGAACGGTGCCAGGGGATCGCCCGCGGACGCTGCCACGGAACCGTCAGCCGCGAGGGCAATGGCGGAGCCGTAGTGGATGCTTTCCACCAGTTGGTCGCGGATGGCCGCGACCAAGGGGGCATGCTGCGGAAGGGTCACCCCGGCCGGGGCAGCGGTGTGGGCAGCAGAAAAAACGGGGGAGGGCATGGGGTCCTTGGGAAGGTCGGTTGGATCTTGCTAGCTGTTAAGGATGGAGTCCAGGGCTACGCCCACGGCTTCGAGATGGTGGGCCATGGCGGCACGGGCTTTTTCCGCGGAGCCGGTTTCGATGGCAGCGAGGATTTCCTGGTGCTCGATGTCTGAAGCGTGCTGGCGGTCTGCCACCATGTTCAGGGTCTCGGATTGGTGCGCAAGTGCGTCCCGGATGTCAGCCACGACTGTTGCGAACACCTTGTTGCCGCTGGCGCGGGCAATCGTGGCGTGGAAGCTGGAGTCCAGGGCCACCCACGATTCCAGGTCGGTTTCGGTGGACATGGCGCCCATGATGTGGCGAAGGGTATCGAGTTCTTCTTCCGTGCGCCGCTCAGCGGCAAGTCCGGCAGCGGGGATTTCGATGTGGGGGCGGGCTTCGGTAAGGTCGCGGGCGGAGTACTGGCCCAAGGTGAGGTCATTTGCCACCTTGTTGGCAATGACGAACGTGCCCTTGCCGGTGCGGGTGACGGTCATGCCGAGGGCGGTGCACGAGCGGAGGGCCTCCCGGATCACCGAGCGGCTTACTCCGTACTGCTGGGAGAGTGTGGCCTCTGAGCTGAGTTTGCTGCCAACCGGGATGTTGCCGGACTCGATGTCCCCGCGGATGGCGTTGAACACCGCCTCGGCAGCGCTTAGCCGGGCAAGGGGACGGAATGCAGGCTGTCCTGCTGTCCGGCTGTCTGACAGGTTCACGCCTTAAATATGGCACTGGTCACAGTTTGCTGTCAAACCTTGCTCATGAATTCGGGGCGCTGTCCCGCCGTCGGCCTGCCGGGCGCCGCTGCTGCCTCCGGAGTCGTGAGCGGAAGTGCCAGACGGCGAGTGCCACCACTGCCACGGCGGCAATGACGAGGGCGAGGTCTTGTCCCACCGCTTTGGCGACGGCCTCGTAGGAGTTGCCGGCGAGGTACCCCAGAAGGACGAAGCCGATGCCCCAGACCAGGCCCCCTGCCGCGTTGTAGGCAAAGAACCTGCCGTAGGGCATGCGGGACGTACCTGCCAGGGCGGGCATGACGGCGCGGAAGAAGGCGGTGAAGCGGCCCAGGAAAACCGCGGAACCGCCCCTGCGGCGCAGCAGGTCCTGGGCGTATTCCAGTTTTGAAGCATGGCGGGCGAGTGCCTTGGTTTTCACGAGGCGGCTGCCCAGGTGCTTGCCCACCTCGTAGCCAACAGTGTCGCCAATGATGGCAGCGGCCACCACCAGGGCCATCATGACGCCGAGCTGCACTTCACCGCGGCTGGCCACCACTCCACCCAGGACAGCTGCGGTTTCGCCGGGGATGACGAAGCCGACGAACAAGGCGTCCTCGGCGAACACGAGGCAGAAGACGGCAATGTACGCCACCAGCGGGCTGACGTTCAGGAGGCTGTCAATGAAGCCCGACATGGCAGCGGGTCAGGCCTGGCACGCCGGGACGGCGATCCAGTGCCGAAGCTGGGGGAGGACCGCCATGCGCACGGCCGCGGCGTCCGCTTGGGACGCCGCCCCGGGGGAATGGTTGGTACGGGGCGTCAAGGTTCAGCCTGGTTCTATCGCCGGTCAGGGTTCCTATGAGTATGCACCCGCATGGCTGAAAGAATCCTGTAAATCTGCCATCTCCGTTATCTCCGAAGACGGGTTTGGGGGGTCAGCATGGCCGCCACGTCTTACCGCCCGGCGCATAGCAGCGTGGGCCGGTGTACTTGGTGGAGGGGGCAGGAGGAACGTATGGCTGCGGCGCCGGCGCGACGTAGGGCGCTGGGATTGGTGCTGGTGCCGGAAGACTGCGCAGGCGTTCAGCCTCAGCCGCCGCTTTCCGGGCTGCTTCGGCTGCTGCGGCTTTTGCAGCAGCCTCGGCCGCCGCGGCCTCTTCCGCCATCTTCTTTTCCGCGGCAGCCCGCTCTTCTGCCGCTTTGCGTTCAGCGGCCGCCCGGGCTGCAGCCGCCGCCCGCTCCTCCTCGGCTTTCTTCTCCGCCGCGGCCAGGGTAGCTTTCAGGGCCTTTGTATCTTCTGCTTTCGCTTCTGCGGCGGAGATCTTTTTGTCGAGGTTGGATACGTGCTTGGCCAGCACGACAGTTGAAAGGCCAGCCCAGAAGAGCGCCCGCTCTGTCGCCTTGTCACCGTTCAGGATCTTGCGCAAGGCCTTGGCCGCTGCCACCTTGGCGGCGAGTACGCCTGCCGCAGTACCTGCCGCGGCGGAAGTAGTTGCCGGCGAAGCCGCGGTGGCGGTTTCCAGTCCTTGGGTCGCCTCAGCCAACTGGGCTGGAAGGGTGCAGCCAATGCCCTCCGAGAAGAGGCCGGTCTTTGCCGCCCTGGCCTCTTCGTATGCCGCTGTCACGGGCGGGAGGAACCTTCTGTTGCCGCCATACTCGACTGGAATTCCCAGTCCCTGCTGCGCAATTTTGGCATTGACCAGGGAACCGTCTGCGGTGAAGACGCCGGCGAGAGTCCGGCCGTACTTGTCGTGACGCTCGGCGTCGAACTCCAACCTAACCTGGGTTCCCTTCGGCAGCAGGCCCTCAAGATACTTTGAGGCCTCCGGGCCGAGGCATTCGACCGGCTGGTTCGGGTCCTTGGTTTCAGGGGTGTCGATGTTCAACAGGCGAATTGTTTGGTCGCTGTTGTTGATGGAAACCACCAGTGTGTCCCCGTCGATGACGCGGACAACAGTGCCGTTGCCGGCGTTGGCAGCTGCACCCGCAGCGAACGATCCGGCGACCAGGCCCGTTGTCAGCAACGACGCGATGAGTATCTTCTTCATGCCAAGTTCCCCCGATTTAAACCAGGAAACGAGGCTGTTCAAAGGCATACCTCGGAGATTCCTGAGTGTTTACTCCACCAATGCTGGAGATGGAGGGTCAAGAATTCATCAAGGGCGGATCAAGGAGGGCGCAGTTTTATCGAATACGGGCAACCCCGGGCCTAAAGGTGCTGAATGCCCGCCCGCTGCATCGCGTCGCGGTAAGTTTCGACGCTCTTGGTGAGCAGCTCTTCCTGTTTGGCCTCGGAAACAGCAAAGGCCCTGCCGCCGAGGGCGGAGGCCTTGTAGATCTTGATGCCGCTGTTCTTCAACGATGAGTGGTAGGTCTTCTCAAAGAGGGTCAGGAACGTGGAAGCGTCCGTGCCGTGCGCGATGATGGCCGAAACGCGGGAATTTATTTTGAGGAACTGGCGGAACGGGCGGAGGCCGTCGGTCTTTTCCTGGACACTCAACGCCGAGGGGCTGCCACTCTCCCGCACCCAGGGGTAGGCATTCCACGGCATGACGTACCGGGGATCCAGCTCGGCGAGTTCATAGATCTGGGTGGCCCTGCGGGCAGCCTCGTCATCATTGTTGTGGGAGACGAACCCGGATTCGGTCCCCTTGCCGGGGCTCGCCTGGAGGCTGATGATTCTGCACTCGTCTTCGTCGTGGACGGGGTCGATGTAGGGGACATTGGAACCGGGCTTCTTTTCCATCAGTTCATCGCAAAGTTGGGTTACCTTCGCGATATTCGGTTTCTGTAGCAGGGCCTTTTTTTCGTCCCAATCAATCGTCACGATTACTCCCTTGGCAGCGAGGCGTCCAGAATCAGGCGTCCTATGTCACTCTACGCTTCCCCGGGTAGGGGTGGGCACACCAGATTTTGGGGAGACGTCCAGGTTGCTTCCGCCCGCTGCCGGTTGGCCTAGTGCCGTCCGCGCAGGTGCTGGTTTTGAAGTTCATCGAGCTGCTCATCTGTTAGATCATCGAACGCGCCGGCTTCCCTTTTGTCACTGCGCGAGAAGCGGATGAACATGAGAATGATCAACGGCAGGTCCAGGACCTCGCAGATGAACCACAGCAGGTTCCCGGCGAACTGCTGGTCTTGGAGGGCGTCCCGGAACCACCATTGGGGATTGGAAACGGACATCACATGGTCGAGTACCTGGCCGTTGAGGCTCAGCAGGATGCCCGGGACCGCGTCGATCAGCAGCTCGATGAATACGAACATGAATTCAAGGGTCAGGTAGGCGCTGGACCGCTGGAAGTCGGATTCTTCGATGATGGGCAACGCCATCAGCATTCCCAAAAGAGGTACTCCAAGGGTGAGCAGCGCGCCGGCCACGGGGTCGGTCCGCAATGTGAAGAAGGCCGGCGTGAGGAAAGTGGAGAAGAGTGCCAGGCCCAGCAGCGGCGCACCGAATGAGTTGCTCACGAATCGAACTGGCCTGCTGGACAGGACTTTGTCCAAGGCCGACCTGCCCTTGGGGGCCAATGCCGCCCGGGCAAGGGTGAGGGGTTTGCCAAGCCCGATCAGCAGGGGCACAACAAACAGCAGCAGGGATATTTTGAGGGTGAACGCCCACCGTTGCTCAGCGCCGTAAACCCCGGTAAAGCCGCAGGTAAGGATGGTGAACGAGCCCAGGCCCAGGACGTAGAACGCTACCGCCCGCCACACCGGCCATCGATGGCCGCCGAGTGCGGCGGACCGCATTCCCCACCCGTACAGGATGCCGGTCACCGCGACGAAAGCTGCAGCGGCCCAATCGAGTCGCCAGGAGGAAAGGAGGATCTCAAGGGGTGGCACGGGCCAATGCTAGGCGTCGTTCCTGAGAATGGCCTGACTGGTTGCCGTGTGCGGGGCTTTGGCATATCGGAGCGCCGGGGAGTGGTGGGGCGGTGGAGTGGTAGGTGTGGCCGGTGGGGGTGGTGGTTGCCACGGTATGCCGCTGTCCCTGGATGGTTTGGGCCGTCCAGCCGGGGGTTTCTTTGGTGTGGTTGCATGCTTCGCACAAACCTTGGCCATTATTCACGCTGGTGGGTCCACCGGTGTGCCAGGCGGTGATGTGGTCGTGGTGCCTGATCGGGGCGTCGCAGTACGGGGTGCGGCAGGTGTCGTCCCGGACCTGGAGAAACCGTTTCAACCCGGCCGGGAAGAGCCGGGCTGTGGAGTCCATCGCCACGAGCTCGCCGCTGCCCGGGGCGGTGTAAAGCCGCCGGACCCACAGGTCGAGTTCATGAGCGGCTCCCTCGCCGGTCACCGGTTTTCCCGGGGCTGGTCCGCCGGCGAGGGCGATGGCCCGAGCCGGTTCGGCGGGGATGGTGCCGTAGCCGGGGAGCCGTGCTGGTTCTGCGTCGGCCCGGAGGAGGGTGCGGTCGGTCATGACGAGCTGGATCTGGACCCCGGTGATGCCGCCGGGGGCGCCGGTGAGGCGTTCGATGAGGGTATCGGCCATGACCTGCCCGCGGGACCGGTCATCTCCGGCCGCCCGGGCGGTGTCCGCGTCCCGGACCAGGGCGGCGTAGGCGGCCACGCCCTGGGCGACCGGGAGGAGCGCGGTCAGGTAGGCCATGGTGTCCGGGGCCGGGCGCAGGCTCACACACCGCTCGCTCACGGCCCGGGCCGCGCGTTTGGCGGCGGAGGCCGGGTCGCGCCGGTACGCCGCGGCGCGGACGGCGGCGATGATCGCTTTGTCTCCCGCACCGTCCAGGGCACCGGTATCGGCGAGTTCCTCATCCACCCCGGCCCGGTCCCCGGGCGTGAGGCAGATGGTTTCCTTCACGATCAGGGTGGTCCGCCACTCATTGAGCAGCCCGGCACGGAACGCGGCGAACGTGTGCGGCATCCCGGTCAACGCCTTGGCCAGGCCCAGCAGCCGGGAACCCCGGGCCGGGGACTCCCGCCTTGCCAGGGCGATCTGCGCCGAGACTCCGGCACCCTGATCGGCGGCCGGGACCCCGGCGTCGGCCTGTTCCCGCCGCTGGGACAGGTCAAAAGCGACCGCGGCCTCAGCCTGCCGGGCACCGGCAAAGCACTTCAACTCCTCCAGCCCGCGAATCTGGTCAATCAACCCCGCACCATCAGCAGCCAGGGGAACACGGGCCAACAGGTTAAGCACATCCGCGATGCAAGGAGCAGCGGGCAGGTATGAAACAGCGCCAACAGCAGACGGTTCCGCCCACCGCGCAGCCCGGTCCACTCCCGCCGATTCCACAATCACTCCCATAGCCAAACTCTTCCACCAGCCCCTGGCAATCCCAGCCACCCAAAACCCCTATGTGGAAAACGCAAACCCAGCAACGGCGCGGGCCGTGCTGTTCAATGGATTATGCAGTTCACCAGGAAGGGCCTGAAGGCCGAAGGGTTCGCTGGCTTCCGGCCTATCCGAAGCCTCGAGACGATGCGGATTCCGCAGGGGACAGGACTCTTCACGGTCGTGGCGCCGGAAGATTTCCAGGCGCGCTTTCTCACCAAAAGCACCGCGGGCATCTTCAAGAAGAAGGACCCATCCCTCTCCGCCGCAGCGCTGGCCGCCGAGTGGGTGGACGGCGCCGTCGTCCTTTACGTGGGGAAGGCCGGACCCGGAAGCAAGGGCAACCGGGGACTTCGGCGCCAGATCCAGGAGTTCGTTGACTTCGGGCAGGGAAAGCCTCCAGGCCACTGGGACGGGCGGCTTATCTGGCAGCTCGCTGACGCTGGATCACTGACCATCGCGTGGAAGGAACTTCCGGCTGGCCAACTGGCCGGCGCCGAAGCGGGTTGCCACGCTGCCTTCGTGGAGGAATTTGGCCGGTTGCCGTTCGCCAACCTGGTGCAGGCCCGCACCAACGCGCGTGCCTGACGCCGGCAGCAAGCCAGCTACGCAGGTCCCCGCAGACGATCCATCTCGCGCCGGTCCTTCTTGGTGGGACGCCCGGCGCCCCGGTCGCGTTGCGGCAACCCCAGTGCCGGAAGAACGGGGCGCGGGGGAGTGTGGTCGGTAAAGCAGTGCGACGCCGCCTCCGCCCCTACGCGTTTGGCTATGAGCCGGCGCACCTCAAGGATGCGCTCGTACCCGGGCATCCGGACGGTGACGGTGTCACCCGTGACCAGCGTTGCCGAAGCTTTCGAGGGGCTGCCGTTGAGGCGGACATGCCCGGCGCGGCAGGCTGCAGTGGCGGCAGACCGCGTCTTGTAGGCGCGGACTGCCCACAGCCACGCATCGATTCGGACACTGGCGGGAGCGGACGGGAGGCTGGTCATGGTTGGCACCGAGTATAGCCCCAGGGGGTGCCGCCCCAGGAAGCAGGTCCGGCTTCACTCCACCGTCACGCTGACGCGCTGTACCACGTTGTTGCCCATCCCCTGGTAGTTCCAGTCCTGCTCCAGGGGCTGGCTGGCGCCCGTAATGTCCGTGGCGCGGCAAGCAAGGACGTGCTCGCCGGGGTCCGCGACCCATGGAAGGCTCCACTTCCGCCAGGCGTAACCGCCCACCGGTTTATCCAGGTGGGCCGGCAGCCAGGTGCCGTCAATCCCCACCTCGACGGCGACCACGGCACCTTCGCCGGACCATGCCCTGCCTTCCAGCATCACCGGGCCCGCGCGCAGGAAACGCTTCCGGGTAAAGAAGTCCGGGACACCGGGCGGAACCATCAACGAACGCACCCTGATCCGCGTAACCGGGGTGCCGGCGTCGTCCACGGACTCCTGGTACCGGTAGGCAACCTTCTGCTGGAACCCTGGGAACGGTGCCTTTGCCACCTCTATGGACGCCAGCCACTTGACACTGGCCATCCCGTACCAGCCCGGGACCACCAGCCGCAGTGGGTAGCCGTGCTGTGGCGGCAGGTCGGCGCCATTCATCTTGTATGCAAGGACGACGTCGGGACGCAACGCCTCACGGATCGGCAGGCTGCGCGCGTACTGCTGGGGGACGCCGCCCTGGATGCCGGCATCGGCCCCGGTGAAGACCACCTCCACCGCATCCGGCAGCACCCCGGCCTTGCCGAGGAGGTAGGCCAGCGGCACCCCGGTCCAGTGCGCGGTGCCTACGGCTTCCATGACCCAGGGCTGGCTGACGGGCCGCGGTTCCAGGAGCGACCTGCCGTTGCCCGCGCATTCGAGGGTCACCGGCACAGTGATTGCCGGGTCCCGTAGGAGCGCGGCCATGCTCAGCTCCAGGGCGCGTTCCACCGCACCCCCGATCCGCAGGTGCCAGGATGAGGCGTCCAGGTCAGGAATGTCGAAGTGCGTGAGTACGTAATGGAGCCCGGGCGGGGTCAGCTCGCGGCGGAGCGCCTCCAGCGGCATCGAATGGTTGCGGGCCGCGAGCTGCAGTTCCTCCCGGGTGAGCGGCCCCGACGTAGGCTCCGCGGCGGCGGCAGGGGCCGGCGCCGGCTCCTGCCGGGTGGATTGCTGGTTGCTGGACTTCATGGCGGTGCGATTCTGCTCGGTGGACTAAAGGCCCCCGCCACAGGTCTACGCCGGGCCCAGCCGCCACGTCAACGACTTTAGCCCGGCTACAGTACCGGCCGGGTCAGGAACTCGGCCAGGCTGATGGGGTCCTGCCCGGTCAGGCCATGCACGTCCGGCGAAAGTCCTGCCATTTCGCCGGCGGCCATGGCCGTGTAGGTGCTGACCCACGCATCCAGCTGCCATTGCGGGGCGTCGTAGGAGGCCCGCGACGCGTACGCCTCCTCCACCGACTCCGCGTGGTAGCGCACCTGCCGCCCCGTGCCGGCGCTCAGCACCTCGGCAGCCCGGGCCATGCTCAGTTCCTCAGGGCCGGTCAGGTTGTAGGTCTTGCCCCTGTGGATGGCGGGATCCCGCAGCACGGCGTGCGCGCAGCGGGCAATGTCCTCCCGGGCCACCCCTGAAAAGACGCCGTCCCCGGCAGGCCCGCGGATCACGCCGTCTTCCCCGGTCATCAGCGGCAGGAAATCCAGGTAGAAGTTGTCGCGCAGGAAGGTGTATTCCATCCCGGACGCCTTGATCCGCTCTTCGGTGGCGTAATGGTCCCGGGCCAGCGTGAAGGTGGCATCCGGGGCCGCCCCGTAGAAGGACGTGTACACCACGTGCTCCACCCCGGCAGCGGCCGCGGCATCCAGGAACGCGTAATGCTGCTGGAGGCGGTCTTCGGCCTCGGCAGCAGAGACCATGAACAGCACCTTCGCCCCGTCCAGCGCCTGCCGGGAGGTAGCGCCGTCCCCGTAGGAACACACCACCGGATGCGCGTCCTCCAGCTGCGGGGCCCGCGCGGAATCCCGGACCAGCAGGCGCTGGGCGAAACCGGACCCGGCAAGCTGCCGTGCCACCATTCCGCCCAGGCCTCCGGTGGACCCGGTGACGGCGAGGTCCGGCAGTTCCACTGGGGACGCCATTCAGGCTTCCCGGGTGGCCGGCGACTTGGTCTGCGCCGGGTCACGTTCGGCGAGGCCTCCGACGGCGTCGTCAATCCTCTTGAGGACCTCGGCCTCCAGCTTCACTCCGGCGGCGCCAACGCTGTCGGCGATCTGCTCCGGCCGGGAGGCGCCGACAATGGCGGACGCCACGTTGGGGTTCTGCAGCACCCAGGCAACGGCCAGCTGCGCCATGGTGAGGCCCGCCTCCTGGGCAATCGGCTTCAGCTCCTGCACGGCGGCCAGGACGTCGTCGCGCATCCACCGCTGGATCATCTTGGCCCCGCCCTTTTCGTCCGTGGCGCGGCTGCCTTCGGGGGCAGGCTGGCCGGGCAGGTACTTGCCGCTGAGGACACCCTGGGCCATGGGCGACCAGACAATCTGGGACACGCCCAGCTCTTCCGACGCCGGGACCACCTCGGCCTCGATCACGCGCCAGAGCATGGAGTACTGCGGCTGGTTGGAGATGAGCTGGAAGCCCAATTCCTTGGACAGCCGGTGGCCCTCGCGGAGCTGCTCGGCAGTCCACTCGCTCACCCCGATGTAGAGTGCCTTGCCCTGCCGGACAATGTCCGCGAACGCCTGCATGGTCTCTTCCAGGGGCGTTTCGAAGTCGTACCGGTGGGCCTGGTAAAGGTCGACGTAGTCCGTCTGCAGCCGGCGCAGCGAGCCGTTGATGGATTCCATGATGTGCTTGCGGGACAAGCCAAGATCGTTCTTGCCTTTGGGGCCGGTGGGGCCGAAGACCTTGGTGAAGATCTCCACGGACTCGCGGCGCTCATCCTTGAGTGCGTCGCCCAGGACGGTTTCAGCGGCGGTGTTGGCATAGACGTCCGCGGTGTCGAAGGTGCTGATGCCGGCGTCGAGCGCCGCGCGCACGCACTGGGTCGCGACGTCGTTTTCCACCTGCGAACCGTGCGTCAGCCAGTTGCCGAAGGTGATTTCCGAGACTTTGAAGCCGCTGTTTCCGAGGTATCTGAATTCCATGGGTTTCACGCTAACCCAGATGGTTGCTCAGGGTAAGGGCCTAGCCATTCTCCTTGGACTGCTCCTTGGGTACCTGGTGGGGACCGGCCAGGGACACGAGGGACCCGGTGTCCAGCGGGGGCAGCGGATGCAGCGGCTGGGGTTTCTTGAAGGACCGCGGCATTTCGTGCGGGGGCCGGTGGTTGTGCAGGGCGGACTCCACCAGGGGGGCCACTTCGGAGACCTTGTCCGCAGGTACCGCCGGGTCCGGAAGATCCCGCACGGACAGCTTGATTTCCGGCCGTTCGGCCCTCGCCCTTGCTTCGGCACGCTTATCGGCCTGGGCAACCGCGGAGGCCCAGTCTTCGGCGAGGACCGGCGGTTCGGGCCGGGCGGCGGCAGGCTTCGGATGGCGTACGACGGCGGTGCGGAGCGACTCCTTGAGCCGGTCCGGCTTGAGCGCGGCGGTGCGTTCCCGGAGCCGCCTGCGGGGGCGGCCCTGCTTGGCGGGGGCGCCGACAAAACCCGTGGAATCGCGTTTGCCGGGGGCCCGCCCGAACAGGGTCATGAGGATGACGGCAGTGAGTCGTCCCAGACCGGCAAGGACCAGGGTGATGACGCCAAGCAGGAAGAGGACCAGGAACATCAGGAGGGCCAGGCCCATGGTGCCAAGGAAAGTCAGGTTGAGGACGAGAGTGTCAGGGTGCTCCACGTCATCTCTCCTCTCTGCCCACGTGCTGTGCCCGCATCCGGTTTACATTGCCGGCGGCGGACTCCCCTCCACCTTACGGATTTTTGCCCGGCCGTGCCCCGGCAGGCGTGGCCCCGTCCCAGGTTGTAGCGAAGCTGTTACCGGATATGACAGCATCACCGGGTGACCGCATCAATAGATTCCGCAAACTGCATATGTCTGTCCGGAGAGCCATACGCGGCCTGCTGTGGGCGGTTCCATTCCGGCGGCGCGGAGGCCGCCACGGCGGAACAGCTGATGCGTTCCCGGTACAGCGCTTTTGCCCTGCTGGACGAGGGCTATCTGCTGCGCACCCACCACGCATCCACGGCACCGAAGGCCCTGGATCTGGACGCTGCCATGGACTGGCGCCGCCTGGACATCGTGGCCACGTCCGGCGGCGGACCGTTCGACACCTCGGGCACCGTGGAGTTCAAGGCGTACTACCGCCGTGGCAGCGAACGCGGGATCCTGCATGAGAGCAGCAGGTTCGTCAGGGAGGGCGGGCGCTGGCTCTATGTGGACGGCGACATCCTCGCCTGACTACTCCTCGCCGTCGTAATACTCGCTGTCCGGGGTGAAGCCGGCGCGGTCAACCTTCCGGTGGAACCGCATACCCGCCAGGCCGCCCAGCACAGCGCCCACGAGGGCCACCACAGCCACCACAACCGCAGCGATGATGCTGGTGGTGGTCAGCTGTCCTTCGTTGATGGGGATGCGCGGGAAGCTGTTCAGGTTGGCCAGGACATTGAACTGCTGCCCGGCCACGAGCCCCAGGATGGCCACGACGATGGCTGCGATCAAAGCCCAGACCCACACCATAAGTCCCTGCTTGGCGCCGTTGAAGCGGGCCATGCGGCCGGCAACGTAGCCGCCGCAGTAATAGGAAAGGAACAGGATCACCAGCAGGACGATGATCCCCACCAGCCCAACCGTGCCGCTGTTCCGGGCGGCCTGGTTCACGGCCTCGTTGACATCGGTGTTGTTCGCCAGGCCCACGGCTGTCCCGGCGGCCGCCACCAGGGCGGTCAGCAGGACGGCCATGCCGGTGGCGGCCAGCCAGCCAAAGAAGGCGGAGCCGACCTTGATGCCGCCGAACCGCTCCTTCTGGCGTGCCACTGCGGTTTCCCTGTTCGCGAGCGTGGGGTCCACCGCCGGAGTTGCCGTAGTGGGGGCCGCACGGTACTCGCGCTCCGCGGTGGGCGGGTCAGGTTGGTAGGACCGCTCCGCCCCGATGTTCCGGGTGGGGTTCCGCTCGCCGGACCGGGCGGGCGCCTGGTCCATCGAGCGCGTGGCGGCGTCGTCCGCGCTTCCGTCCCGGTAGCTTCCGCTGCGGGTGGTGTCGTCCTCCCGGGCGCGTCGGGGAGGCAGGTTCTCTGGGTCCGTTGAGCTGCTCATGACTCAACTCAACCACCCGCCCCGGGCGATAGCAAGCGTGCTTACTATTTTGTGACCTGCGGTTTTACCGGTATCTCCGGTGCAGGTCCTCCTTGGTTGATGCGCCGGGCGAGGCATCGGCGATCCACGGGCCCGTGCCCTCGGACTGGTCCAGGACCCCCGCCTCCAGCCACTCATAGTCACCGGCGAGGACTTTGCGCGTCAGGGCCTGGTCGGCGTCGTCCGTGTTCCGCCACAGCTGGTCGAAATATTCGTCCACCCGCACCCTCGCCTGCTCACAGTAGGCATCGGCGAGCTCGTAGGCGCTGGCTGCCTTGCCGGGGGAGGTCTTCAGGAGCATTTCGGCGCGGGAGCAGCATGCGGTCATAGCGAAGAGTTCCGCGCCGATGTCCACCACCCGGCCGAGGAAAGCCTGCTTGCGCTCGAGTTTGGCCTGCCACCGGCCCATGCCGTAAAACGTCTGGCGCGCGAGCCTCCGCGACGACCGCTCCACGAACCGAAGGTGCTTGGCAAGCCGGCCGAACTCACCGTAGGACCGCGGGTCCATGCCCGCCCCCGCCACCAGCTTGGGCAGCCACTTGGCGTAGAAGCCGGAAGCGCCGACGGCGGCCTTTGCTTTGTCGGCCAGGCTCGCACCAAGGGAAGCGAGATCGCCCGCGGCGGCAAGGTGCGCGTCCACCGCTTCCCGTGCAATCAGCAGCCGCATGATTTCCGAGGAACCCTCGAAGATCCGGTTGATGCGGAGGTCCCGAAGCTGCTGCTCGGCCGGCACCGCGCGTTCCCCGCGGGCGGCCAGCGACTCCGCCGTTTCAAACCCGCGGCCGCCCCGGATCTGGACCAGTTCATCGGCTATCCGGCAACTGATTTCCGTGGCCCAAAGCTTTGCGAGCGCGGCCTCGATGCGGACATCCTTCTGCCCCGCATCGGCGAGTTCCGCGGACAGCTCAAACACGGCGTCCAGCGCAAAGGCCGAGGCGGCGATGAAGGCAATCTTCTTGCCCACGGCCTCGTGTTCGCCCACTGGCCTGCCCCACTGCGTGCGGGCATTCGACCACTCGCGGGCAATCTTCAGGCTCCACCGTCCCGATGCCACGCACAGCGCGGGCAGGGCCAGGCGGCCGGTGTTGAGCGTGGTCAGTGCGATCTTCAGGCCCTGGCCCTCGCGCCCCAGCCGGTTGGCGGCGGGCACCCGTACCTGGTGGAAGCGGGTCACCCCGTTCTCTATCCCGCGCAGGCCCATGAAGGCGTTGCGGTTTTCCACCGTGATCCCCGGCGAGTCCATTTCCACCACGAACGCGCTGATGCCGCCCTTGTGCCTGGTGCCGTCCTGACCGGTGTGCGCCGGAACCACCGCCATGACCACCACCAGCTCGGCGATCACCCCGTTGGTGGTCCACAGTTTCACGCCGTCCAAAAGGTACGCTTCGCCGTCGTCCGTGGGCGTTGCCGTGCTGCCCAGCCGGGCGGGGTCGCTGCCCACGTCCGGTTCGGTGAGGAGGAAGGCAGTGACGGCGCCGCCGGCACACCTTGGCAGGTACTCGCGCTTCTGTTCGGGCGTCCCGAAGACCTTGACGGGCTCGGGGACGCCGATTGACTGGTGGGCGGAAATCAGGGCGCCCAGGCTGGGGTGCACGCTGCCCAGCAGGGCAAGGGCGCGTCCGTAGTACACCAGCGAGAGGCCCAGGCCCCCGTATTCCTCCGGGATCTTCATGCCAAAGACGCCCAGGTCCGCCAGGTCCTTGATGTATTCGTCCGGAATCTTCGCGTCCCGCTCGATAACGCGCCCGGACATGGTCCGGGCGAAGTCGGTCAGGCGGGCCATGAACTCCTCGCCCTTTTGGACGGAGGCTGGGTCCGCGGCCGGCCACGGGTGGACCAGGTCCAGATCAAAACTGCCCAGGTAGAGGCCTTTGGCGAAGCTGGGATGGTCCCAGCCTGACTCCCGGGCGGCCTCGGCGACGGCGCGGGCATCTTCTGCGGTGGCACCGGCGCCGATGTTGCCGGCGGGGACGGGGGTTTCTTCAGCCGGGGCGTCTTTGGCCTGGCTGTCAGTTGCGGAGGTCATGGGTTATCTCCTTGGCCGGATTGGCCGGTGTAGCCATGGATCCGCCGGGTTGGAGAACCCTTCAGCTGTCCCTCAAGATTACCCGCGGGTAGGTTCCGGTGCTAGGGGCCGGCTGGCCCTGGAAGTCCCCCGGAAGCTCGACGGCGGAAGCGCGGTGGACCAGCCTGTCCCACCCTGAATTGATCCCGTGGACCACCGCCATGAGCGTATTGACAATAACCATCCAGGTGAGTTTGCCCGCGCCCAGCACCACCAGGGCCACCAGCCCCGCCGTCAGGACGAATCCGGCCAGGACTGCGCCGAACACCAGTGTCCCGATGAAGACCAAGGTGGCCGTTTCCACGGAGCTTAGATCGAACTGCATGTATCCCCCTGCTGCGACATTGCTTGCGAAAGACTGCTGTATTGAAGACCGGTAGCAGAAGCGTAGGTGGACGGCTGTGGGCGCAGCCAGACCCGGCGCGGACGGCGGCACCTGTTGATACGGGATCGAAACACTACCCACAGGTAGGTCACGAAGCGGTCGCGGCGCCCTGCGTTAACCTTGTAGTTGGCAGTTTTCCGGTCCGGCCATGTCGGACCGCCCCTGCCCAGCCCCGGAACAGTCCACAGCCAACAGCCCAAGGAGAGTGTGTGCCCCGCTCCGCCAGGTCATCCGCTGACGCCATCAGCGCCCGGCTCCGGGACCTCGAACTCCTCACCAAGGGTCCTGCGTGGGCCCTGACCCGTTCGGCGCCCTGGGTCATTGCGGTGCTCCAGGCCTCCTTTACCCGCACCCGGCCGCAGGTGCCGCTCGAGGAATTCCATGCCGACGTCGACACCTTCCTTGAAGAGCTCCGGCGCCAGGATCCCGGGCTGGGGGAGGGGCCAACGGCAAGGCCTTTGGCGATGAATGGACGCGGCGGCAGTTCCTGACCCGCCGGAACCAGTCGGGCCAGATCGTCTATGAGGCAACGGAGCCGGCCTCGCGTGTGCTCGCCTTCCTGGACAGCCTCTCCAGCGAGCGGTCCACCTTGAACGGTTCCCGCCTGGGCACGCTGCTGGGTGACGTGGAGAAGCTCGCCAATGAGACCAACCCGGACCAGAGCGCCCGGTTGGAAGCCCTTGAAGGGGAAATCGAAGAGCGGCAGCAGCTCATCCAGGACATCAACACCGGCGAGTTCGACGGCCTGCTCGACGACGATGACGCCGTGGAAGCCGCGGGGAACATCCTGGACCTGGCAGCCAGCCTGCCAGCGGACTACAAGAAGATGCGTGACCGGATCGAGGAACTGGTGGGCGGGCTCCGCAACCAGATCATCGAGGAGTCCCTGACCAAGGGTGCCACCATGGCCCAGGTCCTGGAAGCCGATAAACGGCTGCGCCAAAGCCCCGAAGGCAGGACCTTCCGGTCCTTCACCGCCTTCCTTGAGGACCCGCAGCAGCAGCTTCGCTTCCGGTCGGCGATCGGCGAGGTCCTGAGCCGCCAGTTCGCCGACGACCTCTCGCCTGATGACCGGGAAACACTCAAGAACCTGGTGGCTGAACTCCGCCAGCAGCACAGCCAGATCCAGCGCATCTACGGCAAACTCAGCGAAAGCCTCAACACGTACGTCCAAAGCGACGACTTCCGCCAGTCGGTCAGGCTGCGCCAGGTCCTGCGCGAAGCGGAGCAGGCCATCCGGTCCCTGCCCTACGAGCGGGAACGTCCAGGGCTGGTCCCCGGGCCGGTCCTTTACAACGCCGGCTTTGAGTCCCTGTCCATGGTGAAGCTGTTCGATCCGGACGAGTTCGCGGCACCGCCCCGCCTGGCCGATCCCATCGCCTTCACCGACTCGGACCGGGTGCGCTCGCCGAGGACCGGCAAGGCCAAACCGGCGGTGGTCCGGGCGGCCATGGCCGGGGCCGCAACCCTGGCCGACGCCTGGCACCAGCTGCCGCCTGAAGAGCAGCACATCAACTCCATCCGCGCCCTGTTGTCGGAGGCCCTCCATGCCGGGGCGGACTTCAACCGCGGCGCCTGGGGTGGCCTGGACTTCGAACAAATAGACGGCTCCACCCGCAAGGCCTACCTGCCGGTGGTCACGCTCGCAAAGGATTCAGATGACTGAGGTTACGCACGCACAGGACTCAGCGCCCGACGCCACTCCCGGGGCGGCATCGGGCGTTGAGCACACTTTCGCAGTCTCCCCCCGCGATACCTTCGTTGACGGCGCGGCCTTGTTCCCCGGGGACACGGGCGTCCTGTCCATGAAGGTGCGGCAGGCCCTGGTGAAGCTCCTCAAGGGCCCTTACATTGACGGTGGCCGGGACGAAAAGCTCTGGACTGTGCTGCTGGACAACCAGGTGATCCTGCGCAGCCGCCTTTCCGAGCTGTTCCTGGCCCTGCAGCTGGACCATGAGCGGAAGATCGCCGTCCTGCGTCCCGTGGATCCGGAAGTGATCGGCGGCAATACCCGGTCCAGCATCCTGCGCCAGCAGCGCGCCCTCAGCCGGGTGGAAACCATCGTGCTGCTCCGGCTGCGCCTGCTGCTGGACCGGCACGTCACTGCCCAGACGGACCCCACCATCACCCGCGAGGAGATCACGGACCTGGTGGCGCACTACCAGCCCGCCGGGCAGCAGGACGCCCTGCGCGACTCCGATGTGGTCACCCGCGCCATCACCAAGCTCCTGGCCCGCCAGCTCCTGCTCCCTACTGGACTGGACGACGTCTACACCATCTCCAACGCCCTGCCCCTGGCCCTCCCGTTCGAAAACATCGGCGACATCCCGGCCCACATCGAAGCCCTCGTGGCGGCATCGGCAGACCAGTCAGGAACAGAACCGCTCCTGGATCTTGACGGCGACGCGGAGACGAACGGAACCACGTCCGAGGAGGATGACCAGTGACCATCGCAAGCATGCTCCCGCTGGGGGATGTGACCAACCCGGGGCAGATGCGGCTTGCCCTGGTGCAGGTGGTCAACTGGGGGACGTTCCATGGGGCGCACACCATGCACGTGGACCGGAACGGCACCCTGCTGACAGGCAACTCCGGCGTGGGCAAGTCCACGCTGTTCGATGCCATGCTGCGGGTGTTCGATGCGCGGCCGAGGTCCAACGAGGCCGCCGCCCAGCGTTCGGGTGGCGCCGTGGAGGACAAGCGGACCACTTTCACGTACATGCGCGGCAAAGTGGGGGACAAGGCCGTGGGGGAGGGCTCGGCGAGTGCTTTCCAGCGCCCGGGTGCCACCTGGTCCGCCGTCGCGCTGACGTTCGATAACGCCGCCGGCACGCGGGTGACGGTGTCGGCGCTGTTCGACCTGCCGAAGAACGGGACCGAGTCCAGCGTGGGCCGGTTCTACCTGATTGACAACGTGCCGCTGGACCTGGAAGCCGTGGAGGGCATCGCGGACAAGCGCTTCGCCAAGGGCGCCCTGGAGGCGCTCTTCCCGCACGCCCAGGTTTTCGACGTGCACAAGGCATTCGCGGAGCGGTTCCGGCGCCTCCTGGGGATCAGCTCGGACCAGGCGCTGCCCCTGCTGCGCGTCATCCAGGCAGGCAAGGGGCTGGGCGGCAGCGTCAACACCTTCTTCCGCGACCAGGTCCTTGACGCGCCGGCAACGCTGGCCGCCGCGGACGATGTGGTGGAGGAGTTCAGCAACCTGATGTCCATCCGCCAGCGGCTGGAAGACGTGCGGCAGCAGCGGGACCAGCTGGCGCCGGTTCCTGGCCTGAACCGGGAGTACGCGCAGTCGCTGCTGGACGCCAACCGGCTCCGGGAGCTTGTAGGCGGGGAATTCGAGGCGTACAAGCAGCAGCTCGCCGTCACGGTGCACCAGAAGACGCTGGTCCGTTTCCGCGGGCTGGCGCAGGCAAAGGCCAAGGAGCTGGGTGCCGAGCGTGCAGTCAGGGACGGTTTTGCCAAGGACTTGCGGGAGCTGGAGGCCGACTACAACAACCAGGGCGGCAACGCGATTTCCGCGATCGAGCAGTCCCTCGAGAACGCCCGGGTTGGCCTGAAGCTCCGCCAACAGGTGGAGGGGGCAGCCCAGCAGGCACTGGCCGACGCCGGCCTGCAACTTGAGTGGAGCGCTGCCGGCTGGGAGCGGGCGCACGAGCAGGCGGCGGCCCGGTCGGCCGAGCTGAAGGATGATTCCCAGGCCCTGCAGGAGCTCAGGTTCGAGGCCTTCGACGCGCACGCTGCCCGGAAACGCGAACTGGCGGCGGCTGAGCAGGAACTCGTCTCACTGAAGACGCGCAAATCCCTGCTGCCGCCGTCGAGCATTGAAAACCGCGCCGCGATTGCTGCCGCCACCGGCATCCCCGAGGACCGCATGCCCTTCGCCGGTGAGCTTATGGACCTCGCTGAGGGTGAGGAACGGTGGCGCCCAGCTGCCGAGCGCGCGCTCCGCAACCTGGCCACCACCCTGCTGGTTCCGGGCGAGCACTTCGGCGCCGTGACCCGCTACCTCAATGGCCACAACGTCCGCGGCGCGCTGCGGGCAGTGGATGTCTCCAAGCCGCTCGCCGGCGGCGCGCTCGCCGTGGAGGACGCGCGCGACGGCGACCTGCTGACCAAGCTGGACATCCTTGCCTCGGGTGCGGCTGCTGAGGCAGGGGAATGGGTCCGCGAGCGGATCGCCCTGGACTTCGCGTACCCCTGCGTGGAGGACCCTGACGAACTGGCGGCCCTCGACAAGGGCCTCAGCCTGGGCGGCGTGGTCAAGCGCAACCGGCACACGGTGGAGAAGGACGACCGCTTCACGAGCCGCCAGGATTACGTGCTGGGCTTCGACAACGCGGCCAAGCTGGAGCTCGTGGCCGGGCAGGTGGAGGACCTCCGGCAGGAAGTGGCCAAGGCCGCTGAGCTGGCCCAGAGCCGCGAGGACTCGCACCAGGGCATGAGCAGGCAGCTCGACGCCCTGCGCCGGATCGCCGAAGACGACCGCCCCTGGGAACAGGTGTCCGCCGCGGTTGCCGCCGACGAGCTGGCCCGGATCGAGCAACGGCTCAAGGACGCCCTTGCTGCCCAGGCTGACCTGGAGCCGCTCCGGGCCACCATCGAGGACGTCCGGCAGAAGCACCAGTCCAGCACCGAGTCCGCCGCGGTCCTGCAAAGCGAATACAAGGCACTCGACCGCCAGCTGACGGCCGCCGACACCCTGCTGGAAGCCGCGCGCGACCGCCTGGCCCAGGGGCCGCCGTCGGACGCCACCGCCAAGGCCCTGGAACCCTACTTCGCCGACTTCGGCGACATCACGGAAATGCACGAACTGGACAACCTGGCCAACCGGGTCCGGACCGCGCTGCTGGGTGAACTGCACACCGCGGAGTCCCGGGGACAGGCGACGGCCGAGCGGCTGACCCGCATTTTCGAAGGCTTCGTGCGCGAGTGGGGCAGCGCCATCTCGGCCGACCACGGCACCAGCATCGGTGCGGCAGGCGAGTTTGAGGCGCGCTACCACGCAATCGTCAACGACGGCCTGCCCGCGCAGGAGGCGGAATTCCGCCAGTTCTTCAACCAGCGCACGCACGAATCCTTCAGCACCCTGCTGCACCTGCTGGACGAGGAACGCCGCTCCATCACCAGCCGCATCCTGCCCCTTAACGGCATCCTTTCGCAGGTGAACTTCCACGAGGGCAGCTACCTGGAACTGGACATCAAGCAGACGCTGCCATCCACGGCAAAGCAGTTCAAGGACGCCATCCAGAACGCCCTGAAGGCCCGCCACACGCGGCCGGTGAAGTCCGACGCCGGCCGGGCAGAAGGTTCCGGCGCTGAAGGGGACGACGACGGCGAGCTTACCGCCCGCTACAAGTCCCTGGAAACCCTGGTCAAGCGGCTCGGTTCCCAGGCGCCCGAGGACCGGCGCTGGCGTGCCGAGGTGCTGGACGTGCGCGGGCACTTGTTCATCCAGTGCAAAGAGCACCGGGAAGTCACCGGTCCGCGAGGCGGCAAGAAGACCGAAGTGTTCATGCACGCCGACACCGGCTCCATGTCCGGCGGCGAGCGCCAGCGGTTCACGGCGTTCATCATGGCCGCGGCCCTGAGCTACCAGCTGGGCATCGCCGAGCAGGGCTTCACCACCTACGGCACCGTGATGATGGACGAGGCTTTTGTGCTCGCCTCGGAGGAGTTCGCCGGCGCCGGAATCAAGGCGCTGCACGAGTTCGGCTTCCAGCTGCTGCTCGCGGCTCCGGAGAACGTGATCGACCTGTCCCGCCACCTGGGCTCGGTCACGGAGATCCTCCGCGACCGGCGCACCAACCGCTCCGGGGTCCTCACCGCGCCGGTGATCCGTCCCCGCGCCGGCGAGGAGGGCGCCTGGCGGTCGGAGGCGAACCCGGTGGATATCGTCCTGCGCTAACCGGCAGGCAGGAAGCCCCAATCACGGCCGCGAACGGGGCTTCCCCCTGCCCGCGGGCTTCGCCTGACGTTCTATGTGCCCTGAACGCGCCCAAGGAACTGCGCCGTGCGGTCATGCAGCCCCTGGATCTGGCGTTCCACCACAGCGGCGGGATCAGGATTGATCTCATTGGCAGGCGGCTCCCTGCGGACGTTGCCACAGCACACGAAGTCGGCGCAGATCAGGGTACCGACGGTATTGCCGTTCCGCCCGGACTGGCCCGCCCGCTTGGCGACCCAGAGCAGGACGTCCTCCTTGGACAGCACATCCCGGCAGAGCTCACACAGCACCGACCGGTTCTTTTTGGCCCCTCCCTCGGGTGCCCGGAGCATGATCCCGGTGAGGCCCTTTCGTCCCGGAACCACCATGTAACCGCGCAGCGGCATCTTCTCGTCCCGCCAGCCCAGGAACTCCAGGCGGTCCCAGTCGAGGGAGTCGAAGTTTTTGGGCAGTGTGAGCTTTGCGGCTTCCGAGCGGCTGGCATTGACGAAGGATGAACGGATTTCCTGGGGCGTGACTGATTGCATGGCTGGACTTTCGTGAAAGGGTGGGCGGCCCGGAGCCGGGCCAGGAGGTAACGGGGGAGTCAGTCAGTCTCCGCGGTGCAGGCCAAAGCGGCCACCCCGCTCTCCACGGCAGCGGCGGCCCAGTTGGCCATCTGCATGCGCATCGTTCCCGTTGTCCTTTTCCTGTCCAGCCGTCCGGCGTCTCTGAGTCCGGACCGGCAAGGGCCATCCTGCCAAATTGAGAGTCGGCTGTCCAAGGAACGCGGATGGAGTGTGTCCTTCGTCACCTTCCGGTATTAGGTGACGAAAGTGTTGCGTAATGGCGATTTACATAGGTTAGCCTTACTTAAGTTTCCATCAGCCTGATCCAAGGAGCCCCGTGACGTTCCCCCTCTTGCCCGGCCCTTCGCCCACCCGCCGCATGCTGTTCTCCTCGGCCGGCAAAGCTGCCGCGGTGCTGGCTGCGGCGACCCTCACGCTGTCTGCATGCAGCACGGGTCCCGCCACCACGGTTGCCGATGCAGGCAGTTCCAGCAACAGCACCGCGTTCCCGGTCACCATCGATCACGTGTACGGCAGCACCACCATCGAGAAGCAGCCCACCCGGGTTGCCACCGTGTCCTGGGTGAACGATGACGTCGCCATCGCGCTGGGCGTGGTCCCGGTAGGCGTCCCCAGGAACGAGTGGGGCGGCAATGGCAAGGGCTCCACCCCCTGGAAGGACGCAGCGCTCGAAAAGCTGGGCGCCGGGTTCGGTTCGGCCAAGGCTCCCGCCCAGTACTCGGAGGCCGACGGGATCAACTTCACCGAGATTGCCAAGCTCAGCCCGGACGTCATCCTCGCCGCCTATTCGGGCCTCACGGCGGAGGACTACAAGAAACTCAGCGAAATCGCCCCCGTGGTGGCCCACCCGGACGTCGCCTACGGAACCTCCTGGCAGGACGCCACCACCATCATCGGCAAGGCCCTGGGCAAGGAGGCCGAAGCTTCCAAACTGGTTTCCGACACCGAATCGACCGTCAAGGACAAGGTGGCCCGGTTCCCGCAGATCCAGGGCAAGAGCTTTATCTACGGCAACCTGGAGCCCGCCAAGGGCGACGGCGTGAACGTCTACACCGCCAACGACAACCGCCCCCGCTTCCTTAGTGAAATCGGCATGACCCTGGCCCCGGTGGTGGCGGACAACTCCAAGGGCTCCAGGGAGTTCTACATTCCGTGGTCCGCCGAAAAGGCCAACGAACTGCAGTCAGACATCTTCATCACCTGGGTTCCGGATGCCTCCACCGCCGACGCGATCAAGGCGGACCCGCTCCTGGGCCAGATCCCGGCCATCAAAAACGGCGCCCTGGTGGCCGATTCCGACAACACGCTGACCCTGTCCATCTCGGCATCATCACCCCTGAGCCTCCCGTGGTCCCTGGACGCGTTCCTCCCGCAGCTGGCCACGGCAGCGGACGCAGTGAAGTAGGCGCACCTCCATGAGTACGACGACGGCGCTTCCGGCAGCGGACAACGGCACCCAGGTGCCGGCCACGGCAGCCCCCGGCACCCTCCGGGGTGATCCTCGGGGAAGGGAACGGGCCGCCTGGCTGCTGGCCGCCGTCGTCGTGCTGGTGCTCCTCACCGGCACATCGCTGGCCGTGGGCGCCCGTGACGTTCCCCCCGGCACCGTGTGGCAGGCACTCACGGCGTTCGATCCCCTCAACGGGGACCACGCCGTGGTGCACGCCCGCATCCCGCGGACCGTCCTGGGCCTGCTGGCCGGCGGCGCGCTGGGCCTGGCCGGTGCAGCGATGCAGGGTGTTGCCCGGAATCCGCTGGCCGATCCCGGCATCATCGGAGTCAACGCCGGGGCAGCGCTGGCGGTAGTCGCCGGAATCTACCTGTTCGGCGTCACCACCTTCACCGGCCACATCTGGTTCGCGTTCACGGGGGCCGCCGCGGCCGCCATCGTGGTGTACCTCATCGCCTCGCTGGGCCGGGAGGGTGCAACGCCGGTGAAGCTCGCGCTGGCCGGAGCAGCCTTGAGCGCCGGACTGTCTTCGCTCATGAACGTCATCCTGGTCTCCAGCCAGGACACCCTTGACCGGTTCCGCTTCTGGCAGGTGGGCGGCATCGCGGGCCGTGACTGGTCGGTGCTGCTGCCCGGACTGCCGTTCGTGGCGGCCGGTGCGCTGGTGGTGCTGCTGGCCGGGCGGACCCTCAACAGCCTTGCCTTGGGGGACGACGTTGCCCGCGGACTGGGCCAACGCGTGGGGCTGTCCCGCGCCGTGGTGGCCCTGGGCGTGGTCCTGCTGTGCGGCACGGCCACCGCGCTGGCGGGGCCCATCGGGTTCGTGGGCCTGGTGGTGCCGCACGCCGTCCGCTTCCTCGCCGGCCCGGACTACCGCTGGATCCTGCCGTTGTCCCTGGTGGCCGCCCCGGCGCTGCTGCTGGGTGCGGACATCGTTGGCCGGGTGGTGCTGCTTCCCGGTGAGATCCCCGCGGGCATCATGACCGCCCTGATCGGCGCCCCCGTGTTCGTATGGCTGGTCCGCCGCGGGAAAGGAGCCGGGCTATGAGCCGTGCTGCCCTATCAGAGATGGCTGCCAAAACCGGTCCTACAGGACCAAAAGTGATGGAGCAACGTGGGGGACGCGGGCGACTGAACCGGACCGCGGTGCTGGCCGCCGCCGTCGTGATCCTGTTTCTTGCGTCCGTCCTGCTGGGCAGCTACACGGTGACCGTCCCGGATTTCCTCACCATCGTCGGCAACCACCTCACCGGCGGCCCGAAGATTCCCGGCGCCAGCTTCATCGTGATGGAGAACAAGCTTCCGCGCGCCGTCGTCGGCACCCTGATCGGGATCGCGTTCGGCCTGGCCGGCGCCCTTTTCCAGACCATGCTGCGGAACCCCCTCGCCAGCCCCGACGTCATCGGCATCAGCTCGGGGGCAAGCGCGGCGGCGGTTGTTGCGATCGTTGTTTTCGGCGCATCCGGTGCCGCCGTGTCCGGGGCGGCGCTCGTCGGAGCCCTTGCAGTGGCGGTCCTGATTTACGCAATTTCCCGCGGCGCCGGCCGAACCGGCAGGGGAAGCGCTGCCGGAAACCGGCTGGTCCTGGCCGGTGTGGGGACCGCGGCCGCCCTCCAGGCCGTGGTCAGCTTCCTGATGACCCGGGCCGACATCCGCACGGCCGCCGACGCCTTGGTCTGGCTGAACGGATCCCTGAACTCCGCCAACTGGGACCGCGCCGGCATCCTGTTCCTCGCGCTCGCCGCCCTGGTTCCCGCCACGGGCCTTATCGCCGGGCCGCTGCGCGTCCTGGAACTGGGGGATGACGCAGCCGCCGGCCTGGGCGTCCGGGTCAACACCGCGCGCCTGGCACTGGTGGTTACCGCCGTGTCACTGGCAGCAGTGGCGACGGCGGCTGCCGGACCGGTCTCGTTCGTCGCCTTCCTGGCCGGTCCCATCGGCCGCCGCTTCACCCGCAAAGCCAGCCTGCCGGCGTCGGCCATGGTGGGCGCCCTGATTGTCCTGGCGGCAGACTACTTCGCCGCCAACCTGGCCCCCTTCCTGCTGGGCGGCACCGTCCTGCCGGTGGGCGTGGTCACCGGCGCGCTTGGCGCCCCGTTCCTGCTGTGGCTCCTGGTCACAGCCAACCGAAAGGATGCCTGACGTGGCAGTACTCCAAGCCAGGGACCTGACGCTCACCTACCACCAGCGATGCGTGGTGGACGGGCTCAGTGTCCGGATCCCCGAAGGCATGGTCACCATGATCGTGGGTGCCAACGCCTGCGGGAAGTCGACCCTGCTGCGGGGCCTGTCGCGGCTCCTTAAACCCGCCGGCGGCACCGTGACACTGGACGGCAAGGACATCCATTCCCGTCCGGCACGCGAACTGGCCCGCACCCTGGGCCTGCTTCCCCAGCATCCCAGCGCCCCGGACGGGATCACCGTCCGCGACCTGGTGGGCCGGGGGCGCTACCCGCACCAGGGCTTCTTCCGCAGCTGGAGTGACAAGGACGACGCCGCCGTGCAGCGCGCGCTGGAGGCCACCGGAACGGCGGGGCTCGCCGGGCGGGACGTGGATGAACTGTCCGGCGGGCAGCGGCAGCGGGCATGGATCGCCATGGCCCTTGCGCAGGAAACCGACGTCCTGCTGCTGGATGAGCCCACCACCTACCTGGACCTGGCCCACCAGGTGGAGGTCCTGGACCTGGTAACCGACCTGAACCGTAAGCGCGGCACCACGGTGGCCATCGTCCTGCACGACCTCAACCTCGCCGCACGCTACGCGGACCACGTCATCGCCATGAAGGACGGCGCCGTGGCGGCACTGGGCTCCCCGGAGGACGTGGTAACGGAGGATCTAGTCCGCGAGGTCTTCGGCCTCGAAAGCCGCGTCATCCCGGACCCCGTCTCCGGTACTCCGCTGATTCTTCCCATCGGCCGCCACCACGCCACAGCCAACGAACTGGAGCTCGTTTCATGAAGACCCGGCAAAGCGCCTCCACCCAACAGCGGACAGCCCAGCCGATGAGCGTGGCCTTCGAGGTGGCCGTGTCCGCCGTCCAGGAGCTGAGCCCCACGTTCCGCAGGATCACTTTCGGCGGCTACCCGCTGCGTGACTTCGGCGTCCACGGCCACACCCTGGACCTCCGGGTCAAGCTCGTCATCCCGTCGCAGGACTTGGGCGGCGCACCGCTGCCGCTCCCCGTCTTCGACACCGGCCACGCCGGCTGGTACCGGGACTGGCTGGCGATGGACCCGGCCGTGCGCGGCTCGATGCGGACCTATACGGTCCGGGAGGCGCGGCTGGATGCGGTGTACCCGGAGATTGACATCGACTTCGTGATGCACACCGACGGGCATGGGCACGCCGGGCCGGCGGCAAACTGGGCGTCCAAGGCCAAACCGGGCGACCCGCTCACCATCATCGGCCCAAACAACCGTGCCGCGCATTGCATCACCGCCGCAACCTATTCCGGCATCGAGTGGCGCCCCGGAATGGCCCAGCGCGTCCTGCTTGCCGGCGACGAAACCGCCGTCCCCGCCATCTCCGCGGTCCTGGAATCCCTCCCGTCGTACATGAGTGGCCATGCCTTCCTGGAAGTTCCGCAGGCCGGCGACTTCATGCAGCTCACCTCCCCGGCGGACATCGAAATCACCTGGCTGGCCCGCGGCACCGCCATCGGACGGTCCCGGCAGCACGGGCAACTGCTGCAGGAAGCCGTGCGCAAGGCTGTCCCCGTGCCCGGCTGGGTGGGCATAACAGCAGACGACGGCGGCGCCGGGCCCGAGCCCGATGACATCAACGTGGATGAAGACATCCTGTGGGAGACCCCGTCCCGCCTGGAAACCTCAGCCGTCAGCGGTTCGAGGAACCCGCACCTGCCCGCCGGTGCCCTGCCCTTCTATGCCTGGCTGGCAGGCGAAGCAGGGGTTATCAAGGAACTGCGGCGCTACCTGGTCCGCGACGTGGGGATCGACCGGAAACAGGTGGCGTTCATGGGGTACTGGCGGCAGGGCAAAGCCGAAGGCTAGCCAAACGCGCCATCAGATCCTGCCGGCATTTCCGGGACGCCCCATCAGATCCTGCGGCATTTCCGGGACGCCCCATCACTTACTGTTCATCCCGGCGTCGTGATTGCTTTGACTTGTCCCGCTACGTTCGTGCCTGTGCCCTTTGATCCCCTGCTTCCTGACTCCGGGCGGCGGGTGTTTGTTGCCCTTGGGGATTCCTTCACCGAGGGGGTGGGGGACCGGGATGAGCGGCTGCCCAACGGGGTGCGGGGGTGGGCCGACCGCGTGGCCGAGAAACTGGCGAAGGCGCAGCCGGGGTGGAAATACGCCAACCTGGCCATCAGGAGCAAGCGGCTGCGGCACATCGTGGACGAGCAGCTGGAACCGGCGCTGGGGATGCGGCCAACGCTGGTCACCCTCTACGCCGGAGGGAACGACATCCTGGACCTCAAAACCGACATGTCCGCGCTTATGGCGGACTATGAGCAGCTGGTGGCAGCGCTGGCAGGCACCGGGGCCACGGTGGTTCTCTTCACCGGCTTCGACGTCAAGGTCTCCGCGCTGCTGGAGCCCCTGAAGAAACGCAACACCTACTACAACCAGCGGGTGCGGAACATCGCGGAGAAATACGGGGCCGTGCTGGTGGACTACTGGTGCCTTGACGCCTTCCACGACCGGCGGATGTGGGACTCGGACCGGCTCCACATGTCCAAGGCCGGGCATAAGTACCTGGCCGGGCAGGTGCTGGACCAGCTGGGCGTGCCGCACAAGATCAAGCCCAAAGACTGGGAACCACCCGCCCGGCCCAGCCTGCGCGAGTGGGAGCGGCGCCAGCGGCGCTGGGTCCATGACTGGGTCCTGCCGCTCTTCGGCCGCAAGCTCCGTGGTGTCACGCTGGGGGACACCCTCACCCCGCGCTGGCCCCAGCCGGTGAAGGTCCCGCGGAAGGGCGGGCTGAAGAAGCTCGCCGCCGGAACGTCCGACGCCGGCAGCACACCTTCGGGAAGCAGCCCGCGTTAGGGAGTGGGCTGGGGCGGGGTGTCCAGCAGGATCTCGTACCCCGGGGCCACCCGGCCGGCGTGGAACTCCATGACTTCGAAGTCGGCAACCCCGTTGGTGTAGAACGGATCCTGGGCCAGGCTGGCGTCGAGGGTTTCCCGGTCAGCCTGCGACAGGAGCAGTCCACCGGTGCGCGGGATCTTGCGGCCGGCGGCGATGAACACGCCGTCGTCAAAGGCCTTCTGCAGCCAGCCGATGTGGGCGTCGTTGTGGAAATCGACGATCTCCTGGGGCACGCGGTAGGTGAGGGAGACAACATACATGGGGCAAGCCTACCGGCGCCCGGCCAGCTACTTGAAGGATCAATCGTAGAATGGTGACCATGACCGATCCCCGCTGGCTCAACGCTGACGAACGCCGTGCCTGGCTGGCGCTGGTAAGCATCAATACGCTGCTGCCTGCGGCTCTGGACACCAAGCTGCATGCGGCAGGAAAACTATCCCTCTTCGACTACACGGTCCTGGCCATGCTGTCCGAGGCTGAGGAGCGGTTCCTGCCCATGAGTGAGCTTGCCGCCCGCACCAGCGCCTCCCTGTCCCGGCTCTCACACGTCGTGACCAAGCTGCAGAAGCGCGGCTGGGTGGAGCGCCGCCCGCACCCCCACGATGCCAGGGTCACCACCGCGCATCTCACGGAGGAAGGCATGGCCACCATTGTCGGGCTGGCCCCGGCCCACGTGGAGGACGTCCGTGACCTGTTCCTTGATGCGCTCACCGAGCAGGATGTCCTGGACCTGGCACGGATCGGTGAAAAAGTGGTGGGCCGCCTGGACTCCGACCACTGGATCCTGCGCGAAACCCAGGACTGACCTAAGAGCGACCGAGGCGATTGGTTGCTTCCGGCAACGGGTGGCAAACTAACCGCATGGATTTCACTTCCCGGCTTGTGGCACTCGGCGACTCCTTCACGGAAGGGGTGGGCGACGACGACCCGGACCGCCCCAATGGCGTCCGGGGCTGGGCAGACCGCGTGGCCGAGCAGCTCGGCGCCGCCGACCCCAATTTCGGCTACGCAAACCTGGCCATCCGCGGCCGGAAACTCCGCCAGATACTGGCTGAACAGGTGGACGCCGCCGTCGCCCTTCGTCCCACCCTGGTAAGCATCTACGCCGGTGCCAATGACATCCTCCGCCCGCGCGTGGACATCGATGACCTGCTGGTGGAGTACAACGATGCCGTGGGGAAACTCGCTGCCACCGGCGCCACCGTGGTGATGTTCACGGGTTTCGACGCCCGGGGGTCGAAGGTGTTCGGCACCATGCGCGGCCGCACTGCCATCTACAACGAACTGGTCCGTGGGATCGCCGGGGACCACGGCGCCCTGCTGGTGGACTACTGGCGCTTCAGCGAATATTACGACTGGGGCATGTGGGCCCACGACCGGATGCACATGTCCGCCGCCGGCCATGCGAACATGGCCAAGCGCGTGCTTGAGGTCCTCAAATATGACCACTCCATCGACGTCCCGCCCATGACGCCGGTGCCGGAACTGAGCGGGGCCGACGCCATCCGCGCCAACGCCCGGTGGTTCCGGGAGTACGCCGCGCCGTGGGTGGTCCGCCGCGTCACCGGCAGGTCTTCCGGGGACAACCTGCAGGCCAAGTACCCCCAGCTCACGCGGCTGTAGCGCGGGTCTCCTACCCTGGCTGGAACGCTGGAGTAGCCAGCATGGAGCGGTCCGCGCGGATGGCCAGCACGGCTACATCCCATTGGTCCGCAACCTGGTCCAGCGTCCGTGTCCCTCCGGCAACGATGGCGGTGGCAAGGACGTCGGCGGTGACTATGTCGGCGGCGGCAACGGTGACCTGGACAAAGGCCCCCGCGTCCGGTGTGCCGCTTCCCACCCGCCAAATGTGTTCCCCGCGTTCGGCGGATCCTGAGGTGGCGAGGGCGTGGTGCGGGTTGTTGCCGCCGAGGGCATATCCGGTAATGAGGGTTTTGCGGTCCGCGGGATCCACTACGCCGGCTTTCCAGGGTTCGGCGCTGCCGGGGTGCGGCGAGCCGCTGACCAGGACGTCTCCGCCGGCGTTCAGGCACCAGTCCCGGCGGCCCAGGGCCAGAAGTGATGTTCCCGCCTCACGGATGGCGTGGCCCTTGATGAGGCCGGAAAGGTCCAGCACCCCGTCCGGCCTTTCGGGCGTGAACGCTCCCTCCGTGCGCAGCCGCCACTCATGCGCCTCGGCGTATGCTTCGCGCATCTGCGCCGAGGCGTGGGGCAGCGTCAGTTCCCCACGCGCCAGGCTGCTGGCTTCCGAGTCCGGGCGGTACAGGCTGAAGGTTTCGTCAAGGTCCCGGAAAAGGCGTTCGACGACGTCGGTGGCGGCAGCGAGCTCGTCGAGCCCCGGCTGCCCTTCCGCAGGGTCGCCGACGGGCATTGTCAGTCCGATGACCGTTCCCATGCACTCAAAAGTGCGGGCCTTCAGGCTGGTGCCGGCCGTGGCGCGCAGGGAATCAGAGGTTCGCTGCATCGATGGCTGCCTGGAGTGAGGTGAGGTAGGCGTCGCTTGTGATGGTGGCCCCGCTCACGGTCTGTACATCGGCAGACTGCGCCGCCAGGACCTTGCTGCGGAGCAGAGGCGCCGCACGGTTGCTGATCTGGATCGATTTGCCGTCCGTATTGGTCAGCTGCAGCGCCGTGACATCAGTGATCTTTCCGTTCGCTACCGTGATCTGGACCTGCACGGGGCCAAACCGGGTCTGGACCGTGTTTCCCTTGTAGGTGCCGGAGCCCGTGGAACCGGACGAACTGGAGGACCCGGAGCTTGCGGACCCGGACGACCCTGTGGTGCCTGATGGGCTGGAGGACCCGGCCGACCCGGACGAACCCGTCCCCGTGGACCCGGTGCCAGTTCCACCCGTGGTGCCGGTCGCCGTCGTGCTCGACGCGACGGTACTGATGCCGCCCGCCTGGGTGCCCGTCTGCCAGCCCACCAGGAGGATCCCGGCGGAGGCCAAAGCTGCTGCGACTGTTCCGCGTATTTTCACCAGTCAAACCTTTCGTGATGGATCTGCTCCTCGGGGACGCCGGCTTTCCCGGCATCCGCTATGACGTTGGCCGCCCACGCCGACGGGCCGCAGACGTAGACGTCCGCATCCCTGATGTCCGGCACGTAGGAGGTGAGGCTGTAGCCGTTGTGCACCGAGTCCGCGGGAAGCCACGTGGACTGGCCGCGGGCGCGCGGCCCGGTGAGGTGGAAGAGCCGGACCCCGCGCGCCCGGCAGAGGTCAAGGATTTCGTTGCCCAGGTACAGCTCCTGGTCAGTATGGCCGCGGAGCAGGACTGTGGCCTCGCCGGGCGCGAACGGGGTGGTTTCGAGCAGCGCGCGCAGTGGTGTGATGCCGATGCCGGCGCCAATCATCACCACCTTGTTCTTCGTGCGGGCTGCCGTGCTGAGCAGGCCGTAGGGGCCTTCCAGGGCCACTTTGGTGCCTTTCCGCAGCCGGAGCAGCTGGGCGGAGCCGTCGCCGAGGTTCCGCACGGTGACCCGCAGCGTCCCCTGGCCGTCCCGGCCGTTGACCACAGGCTCCGCGGACAGGCTGAACGGGTGGGGGTGGCACCACATGCCCGGAGCCAGGAAGCGCCAGATGAAGAAGCGTCCGCCGGTCCCTGCCAGCTGGTCCAGCTTCCGGCCGCGTATGACGATGTTCACCACACCTGGGGCAACCCTTTCCACCCGTGCCACGGTGAGCTGGTGCCGTGCCGTGGCCAGCACCGGCTCAAGGATCCGGAAGTACACCAGGGCACTGCCGGTGTAGATGCAAATGGCGAGCCAGTACCAGCGCTGCCAGGTCCCGGCGGCGAAGAGGCCGCCCACGCTGAACTGGTGCGGAATCGACGTTGCCACCGCGGCGTAGGTCAGCAGGTGGACCAGGTACCAAAACTCGTACGGGAAGCGCCGGCGCACAGCCACCAGGGACGTCACCACGACGGCGATGAACAGGGCCATGGAGACGAACGCCAGCCACATATCGGGGACCTGGACCCACAGGTTGATGGACTCGCTGACCGGATCCGGTCCCTCGGCCATGCCGTACCCGATGACCAGCAGGAGTCCGTGCGCCAGGAGGAGGTAGAGGGAAGGCTTGCCCAATTTGCCGTGGAATTCCAGGGCGCGGTCATGGCCGATGGTGCGGTCGATGAACGGGATCCTCGCGGCCAGGAGCAGCATCAGCAGGACCAGGTCCATGCCCGCCAGGCCGGCCACAATTCCCGCCGCCGTGAACAGTGAGGCGGCCGAAGTGATGTTGGTGGCCCCGCCGTCGGCCAGCCACAAGGCGATGGCGGCGGCGACGGATGCCCAGGCAATGACGGTCAGGAGGTCCGTCCGCAGCATGCGCTGGCGATGCTGGCGGGCGAACCAGCCGCGGGCGGGTATCTTCGTTGGTGGTAGCTCCGGGCGGCCGGAGCTGCTTGCGGCCGGTGATGCCGGCAGGAGCTGCGTGTTCATGCATCAAACATGCGCGGGGAAGCTATGTCCCTGCTGTGAAAAGGGGCCAGCGGCTGCTGTGACCTTCATCCATTGGCCAGCGCTTATACACCCGATTGGTCTTTAATTGCGGCAACTCGTAGACTTGGTAGGCGCTAAGTGCGCGGAGCGTGCGCAATTGCTCCGGTTGCCCGGTAATTTTCTCCAGGGTGGCCGGTAGTTAGGGGCTCAAGTTGCGTGACTAACCGTTGCCCGTACATTCTGTGGGTCGCCCTTAGCTGCATGGTCCAGCAGCAGATATGCGGATCATTACTTTCAATTCTTGAGGAGAAGTCATGGCAGCACACTGCCAAGTGACCGGGGCCGAGCCGGGCTTTGGGCACAGCATTTCGCACTCGCACCGCCGCAACAAGCGTCGGTTCGATCCGAACATCCAGAAGAAGCGCTACTGGGTTCCGTCCCTGCGCCGTAACGTCACGCTGCAGGTCTCTGCACGTGGCATCAAGACCATCGACGTGCGCGGCATCGACGCAGTCGTCGCCGACATTCTGGCTCGTGGGGTGAAGCTCTAGTGGCTAAGGACAAGGACGTACGTCCGATCATCAAGCTCAAGTCGACCGCGGGAACGGGTTACACCTACGTAACCCGCAAGAACCGTCGTAACGACCCGGACCGCATGGTCCTGAAGAAGTACGACCCCAAGATCCGCCAGCACGTCGAATTCCGAGAGGAGCGCTAAACATGGCTAAGAAGTCCAAGATTGCTCGCAACGAGCAGCGCAAGGTCATCGTTGAGCGTTACGCTGCCAAGCGCCTCGAGCTGAAGAAGACCCTGGTTGACCTGAACGCAACCGACGAAGCACGCGAAGCGGCCCGCCTGGGCCTGCAGAAGCTGCCGCGCAACGCGTCCCCGATCCGTCTGCGTAACCGCGACATCATCGACGGCCGGCCCCGTGGCACGTTCCAGAAGTTCGGCATCTCCCGTGTCCGTTTCCGCGACATGGCACACAAGGGTGAACTCCCGGGCATCACCAAGTCTTCCTGGTAATCCGGCACCGCTGATTCCAGCTGCTTGAGAAGGGCCGGCAACCTTAGGGTTGCCGGCCCTTCGGCGTTTAAGCCGTTACTTGTTCAGCGGCTGGGCCAGCCAGGAAACACCTGTGCGGCAGCACACACCGGCAGAATGACGACGACGGCAGGTTGCGCAGGCGCTCCACCCCGGGTTTCGCCGCGGAATACCGCGGATCTTCGGCCCTGTGAGGGCCGGTTTGCGGTGGGCCGGGTGGGCGTGTATTGTTTTCTAAGTCGCCGCGGGGGAGACAGTGAAGAACTGTTCACCGGGTGGCCAAAACCCCCAAATCAAAGCCAGATTCTGGTTGCTCTTTAGGGCGCCGGGTAATCGGTATGGGGCGGTCTTCAATTCGATGTGAGTCCTGAAAGATGGATTTGCTTCGGAGGTGGGGATCGGGTAAGTTTGAAAAGTTGCTTCGGAGCGATCCTGAACGTTGGTTTGGGTGGTGCCGGGTGTGTCTGTTGTTTGAGAACTCAATAGTGTGCCAAGTTTGTTGATACCGATTATGTATGTAATTGGTTGAATTTGCCGAATCGTGCCGCCCCTGTGGTATTGGTTTGGTGTTTTTAGCTGGTTTCAAATTTTGTGCAGCCGTTATGACCGTTATTTCCGGTGGTTTTGGTTGTGTCTGTTTGTTTTCAACGGAGAGTTTGATCCTGGCTCAGGATGAACGCTGGCGGCGTGCTTAACACATGCAAGTCGAACGATGATGCCCACTTGTGGGTGGATTAGTGGCGAACGGGTGAGTAACACGTGAGTAACCTGCCCTTGACTCTGGGATAAGCCTGGGAAACTGGGTCTAATACCGGATATGACCTTCCATCGCATGGTGGTTGGTGGAAAGCTTTTGTGGTTTTGGATGGACTCGCGGCCTATCAGCTTGTTGGTGGGGTAATGGCCTACCAAGGCGACGACGGGTAGCCGGCCTGAGAGGGTGACCGGCCACACTGGGACTGAGACACGGCCCAGACTCCTACGGGAGGCAGCAGTGGGGAATATTGCACAATGGGCGCAAGCCTGATGCAGCGACGCCGCGTGAGGGATGACGGCCTTCGGGTTGTAAACCTCTTTCAGTAGGGAAGAAGCGTAAGTGACGGTACCTGCAGAAGAAGCGCCGGCTAACTACGTGCCAGCAGCCGCGGTAATACGTAGGGCGCAAGCGTTATCCGGAATTATTGGGCGTAAAGAGCTCGTAGGCGGTTTGTCGCGTCTGCCGTGAAAGTCCGGGGCTCAACTCCGGATCTGCGGTGGGTACGGGCAGACTAGAGTGATGTAGGGGAGACTGGAATTCCTGGTGTAGCGGTGAAATGCGCAGATATCAGGAGGAACACCGATGGCGAAGGCAGGTCTCTGGGCATTAACTGACGCTGAGGAGCGAAAGCATGGGGAGCGAACAGGATTAGATACCCTGGTAGTCCATGCCGTAAACGTTGGGCACTAGGTGTGGGGGACATTCCACGTTTTCCGCGCCGTAGCTAACGCATTAAGTGCCCCGCCTGGGGAGTACGGCCGCAAGGCTAAAACTCAAAGGAATTGACGGGGGCCCGCACAAGCGGCGGAGCATGCGGATTAATTCGATGCAACGCGAAGAACCTTACCAAGGCTTGACATGAACCGGAAAGATCTGGAAACAGGTCCCCCACTTGTGGTCGGTTTACAGGTGGTGCATGGTTGTCGTCAGCTCGTGTCGTGAGATGTTGGGTTAAGTCCCGCAACGAGCGCAACCCTCGTTCTATGTTGCCAGCACGTGATGGTGGGGACTCATAGGAGACTGCCGGGGTCAACTCGGAGGAAGGTGGGGACGACGTCAAATCATCATGCCCCTTATGTCTTGGGCTTCACGCATGCTACAATGGCCGGTACAAAGGGTTGCGATACTGTGAGGTGGAGCTAATCCCAAAAAGCCGGTCTCAGTTCGGATTGGGGTCTGCAACTCGACCCCATGAAGTCGGAGTCGCTAGTAATCGCAGATCAGCAACGCTGCGGTGAATACGTTCCCGGGCCTTGTACACACCGCCCGTCAAGTCACGAAAGTTGGTAACACCCGAAGCCGGTGGCCTAACCCCTTGTGGGAGGGAGCTGTCGAAGGTGGGACTGGCGATTGGGACTAAGTCGTAACAAGGTAGCCGTACCGGAAGGTGCGGCTGGATCACCTCCTTTCTAAGGAGCACCTACAACAACCGGTCACCAGCGCATGTTGGTGGTGTGGTGTTGTCAGGAAGCAAGCCCGTAGCACGGACGATTGTTCCGTGGCGGGTGCTCATGGGTGGAATATCAACAAATAGCGGCCGCGTGTTTTTGTGTCTTGTCTAGTACGAGCCAGTGATGGTTCTGGAACGGTGGGCGTGGGGATGCGTGGTTTTGTGTTTGGCACACTGTTGGGTCCTGAGGCAACAGGACCACGGGAATGGTCCCTGCCTTTGGTGGGGGTTGTTCTGGTGGGTTTGTGTGTTTCTGGTTTCCCTGCCATGACGGTCCACGCACGTGTGTGTGGGGTGTGTGGTGTGGGGTTGTTGTTTGAGAACTACATAGTGGACGCGAGCATCTTGTATAAGAAGCAATTTCCAAGAATATGAACCTGGATCTGGTTCGTGTGCCCTTTTGGGTGTGCGGGGCAGTTTCTGTGGTTCTCTCGAGTGTTTTTTGTTTTTGATCTTTGTGGTCAAGTTTTTAAGAGCACACGGTGGATGCCTTGGCATTAGGAGCCGAAGAAGGACGTAGGAATCTGCGATAAGCCTGGGGGAGTCGATAACCGGACTGTGATCCCAGGGTGTCCGAATGGGGAAACCCCGCTGAGCGCGCGAGTGACTTGGTGACCCGTACCTGAACACATAGGGTGCGTGGGGGGAACGCGGGGAAGTGAAACATCTCAGTACCCGCAGGAAGAGAAAACAATAGTGATTCCGTTAGTAGTGGCGAGCGAACGCGGATCAGGCTAAACCGTTCCATGTGTGATAGCCGGCGGGCGTTGCATGGTCGGGGTTGTGGGACTTTCCGTACCAGTTCTGCCGGGCTGGTGGGGTGTGATGTGCGCGCATAGGTGAACGGTTTTGAAAGGCCGGCCAGAGAGGGTGTTAGTCCCGTAACCGTAATGTGTTTGTACCGCCTGTGAGAGTATCCCAAGTAGTACGGGGCCCGAGAAATCCCGTGCGAATCTGTCAGGACCACCTGATAAGCCTAAATACTCCCTAATGACCGATAGCGGACCAGTACCGTGAGGGAAAGGTGAAAAGTACCCCGGGAGGGGAGTGAAACAGTACCTGAAACCGTGTGCTTACAATCCGTCGGAGCCGGCTCTGTTCTGGTGACGGCGTGCCTTTTGAAGAATGAGCCTGCGAGTTAGTGTTACGTCGCGAGGTTAACCCGTGTGGGGCAGCCGTAGCGAAAGCGAGTCTGAATAGGGCGTGTGAGTGGCGTGATCTAGACCCGAAGCGAAGTGATCTACCCATGGCCAGGTTGAAGCGACGGTAAGACGTCGTGGAGGACCGAACCCACTTCAGTTGAAAATGGAGGGGATGAGCTGTGGGTAGGGGTGAAAGGCCAATCAAACTTCGTGATAGCTGGTTCTCCCCGAAATGCATTTAGGTGCAGCGTTGCGTGTTTCTTGCTGGAGGTAGAGCTACTGGATGGCTAATGGGCCCTACAAGGTTACTGACGTCAGCCAAACTCCGAATGCCGGTAAGTGAGAGCGCAGCAGTGAGACTGTGGGGGATAAGCTTCATAGTCGAGAGGGAAACAGCCCAGACCACCAACTAAGGCCCCTAAGCGTGTGCTAAGTGGGAAAGGATGTGGAGTTGCCCAGACAACCAGGAGGTTGGCTTAGAAGCAGCCACCCTTAAAAGAGTGCGTAATAGCTCACTGGTCAAGTGATTCCGCGCCGACAATGTAGCGGGGCTCAAGTACACCGCCGAAGTTGTGGCATTCACATATTTTCCAAGCCTTTGTGGTTCAGGAGTGTGGATGGGTAGGGGAGCGTCGTGTGGGCAGTGAAGCTGCGGTGTAAACCAGTGGTGGAGCCTACACGAGTGAGAATGCAGGCATGAGTAGCGAAAGACGGGTGAGAAACCCGTCCGCCGAATGATCAAGGGTTCCAGGGTCAAGCTAATCTGCCCTGGGTAAGTCGGGACCTAAGGCGAGGCCGACAGGCGTAGTCGATGGACAACGGGTTGATATTCCCGTACCGGCGAAAAACCGTCCATGTTGAACAGGGGATACTAACCGCCCGAGACCTGCCCGACACCCCTTGTGGGTGAAGGGTTTTGGTGGAGCGCGGGACCTGATCCTGGGAGGCAAGCGTATTAACAGGTGTGACGCAGGAAGGTAGCCGAGCCGGGCGATGGTTGTCCCGGTCTAAGGATGTAGGGCGAGTGGTAGGCAAATCCGCCACTCATGGTGCCTGAGATCTGATGGGACCCCCGTTTGGGGGGATTTGGTGATCCTATGCTGCCGAGAAAAGCATCGACGCGAGGTTTTAGCCGCCCGTACCCCAAACCGACACAGGTGATCAGGTAGAGAATACTAAGGCGATCGAGAGAATTATGGTTAAGGAACTCGGCAAAATGCCCCCGTAACTTCGGGAGAAGGGGGGCCCCAACCTTGATACACCTTCGCGGTGTGGAGGGGATCGGGGCCGCAGAGACCAGGGGGAAGCGACTGTTTACTAAAAACACAGGTCCGTGCGAAGTCGCAAGACGATGTATACGGACTGACTCCTGCCCGGTGCTGGAAGGTTAAGAGGACCGGTTAGCCGCAAGGCGAAGCTGAGAATTTAAGCCCCAGTAAACGGCGGTGGTAACTATAACCATCCTAAGGTAGCGAAATTCCTTGTCGGGTAAGTTCCGACCTGCACGAATGGAGTAACGACTTCCCCGCTGTCTCAACCATAAACTCGGCGAAATTGCAGTACGAGTAAAGATGCTCGTTACGCGCAGCAGGACGGAAAGACCCCGAGACCTTTACTATAGTTTGGTATTGGTGTTCGGAGTGGCTTGTGTAGGATAGGTGGGAGACGTTGAAGCCCGGACGCCAGTTCGGGTGGAGTCATCGTTGAAATACCACTCTGGTCACTTTGGACATCTAACTTCGGCCCGTAATCCGGGTCAGGGACAGTGCCTGATGGGTAGTTTAACTGGGGCGGTTGCCTCCTAAAAAGTAACGGAGGCGCCCAAAGGTTCCCTCAGCCTGGTTGGCAATCAGGTGTCGAGTGTAAGTGCACAAGGGAGCTTGACTGTGAGAGAGACATCTCGAGCAGGGACGAAAGTCGGGACTAGTGATCCGGCGGTACATTGTGGAATGGCCGTCGCTCAACGGATAAAAGGTACCTCGGGGATAACAGGCTGATCTTGCCCAAGAGTCCATATCGACGGCATGGTTTGGCACCTCGATGTCGGCTCGTCGCATCCTGGGGCTGGAGTAGGTCCCAAGGGTTGGGCTGTTCGCCCATTAAAGCGGTACGCGAGCTGGGTTTAGAACGTCGTGAGACAGTTCGGTCCCTATCCGCTGCGCGCGCAGGAAATTTGAGAAGGGCTGTCCTTAGTACGAGAGGACCGGGACGGACGAACCTCTGGTGTGTCAGTTGTACTGCCAAGTGCACCGCTGATTAGCTACGTTCGGATGGGATAACCGCTGAAAGCATCTAAGCGGGAAGCTCGCTTCAAGATGAGATTTCCATACACATTTATGTGTGAGAGGCCCCCAGCCAGACCACTGGGTTGATAGGCCGGATGTGGAAGCGAGGACTAACGACTCGTGAAGCTGACCGGTACTAATAGGCCAACAACTTACACCACACAGATACATACAAAACTCTGCTTGCGTCCACTATGTGGTTCCCAACCAACAACCCCCAACACGGGTTGTCACGGCACGGAACCAACACAACTAAATAACAACACCATGTTGTAACCACAAAACTTCCCACCAACCCCCCAGGGTTGGCCGGGTACAAGGGTTACGGCGGTCATAGCGTGGGGGAAACGCCCGGTCCCATTCCGAACCCGGAAGCTAAGACCCACAGCGCCGATGGTACTGCACCCGGGAGGGTGTGGGAGAGTAGGTCACCGCCGGAACAACTATTAATGGTCGAGGCCCCAACCACACGGTTGGGGCCTCCCACATTTAACAAACAAAACCAGTCCAGGGTTGGGCCTTCCGGCCATCCACTCTGGCGCCCCTTGGCTGGGAGGTGCCGGCCGCCGTCGTCCGTATCTGTCAACCAACCCCTCACCGGGCACGTCTCTTTCCTGGACCCGGCGTGTCAGGCGCCAACGCCCCTGAACTGACTACGCTGTCGCCTAGGTACGACAACAAGTACCAAGAGGGGGACAAACTATTCGCCTCGGCGTATGTGCGGCGCGCTCTGGCAATGACCTGGTGCAGGGCGCCGTCTCTGTCCCGGTGGACACCAATGCGCGCACGGCGAAGGCGTTCCATGAGGAGACCCAGACTACGGGGCCCGTCGTGCCCGGCGGCTCAGGGGCAGTTGCGGTGCTGCCGGCAGCAGTCGTCCGGTACGTGGCAGTCTGCTGTGGCGGCAGGAGGGGCGCGGTACGGGTGGTGCCGCTGCACGATCCTGCCCCCGTGGAGTTGGCTGGCACCCGCGACTCCAAGGCGTCCATCTACCAGTTCCGAAATAACGCGCTTTGCGGCCGAGCACATTCACGTCAGCACGTGCACGGAGCATGTGACAAGCAGTCCATGGTGGTGATTGCCAACTGGTGGTCCAACCGTGCGGTCCCGCATATTGCATCCACTTCCCCTTTCCGGCAGTGGGATGGGCTGCCGCCGGCTTCAACGCGGACCAGAGCTGGCGGTGTGCGCCGGTACTAGCACCCCTGGCGGGTTCGGCCAGCGTCCCACGAGCGCTACAGGCCACCAGGCACCCAGGCTCTGGAGGCGGTAGGCAGCAGATTGGAGCGCGGGCCGGAGGACCAACCTACGCCTGCCCTGATCAAGCCATGGAGGGTGCCGGTACAGCTGCGTGCGGCCCGGCTCCCTGGAGAGCAATGCCGGGTGGGACCGCCGGCGGCGAACCACTAAACGCACTTCCAGGTAATTGGCGATCACTGCCACAGATGTGAGCCACTCCATAGAAAGCCGGAACTGCCTCCGGAACGTCAAAACCCGATGCGGGGGCCCGGAAAACCTCGGTTTCTCGGGGTTTTTGGCGTGGTGGGGGTTGGGGCCTTGGCCGGTTTGCGGTGGGCCGGGTGGGCGTGTATTGTTTTCTAAGTCGCCGCGGGGGAGACAGTGAAGAACTGTTCACCGGGTGGCCAAAACCCCCAAATCAAAGCCAGATTCTGGTTGCTCTTTAGGGCGCTGGCAATCGGTTGGGGCGGTCTTCTCTTCGATGTGGGTCCTGAAAGATGGATTTGCTTCGGGGCGGGGGATCGGGTAAGTTTGAAAAGTTGCTCCGGAGCGATCCTGAATGTTTGGTTTGGGTGGTGCCGGGTGTGTCTGTTGTTTGAGAACTCAATAGTGTGCCAAGTTTGTTGATACCGATTATGTATGTGATTGGTTGAATTTGCCGAATCGTGCCGCCCCTGTGGTGTGGTTTGGTGTTTTTAGCTGGTTTCAAATTTTGTGCAGCCATTGGCGCCGTTATTTCCGGTGGTTTTGGTTGTGTCTGTTTTTCTTCAACGGAGAGTTTGATCCTGGCTCAGGATGAACGCTGGCGGCGTGCTTAACACATGCAAGTCGAACGATGATGCCCACTTGTGGGTGGATTAGTGGCGAACGGGTGAGTAACACGTGAGTAACCTGCCCTTGACTCTGGGATAAGCCTGGGAAACTGGGTCTAATACCGGATATGACCTTCCATCGCATGGTGGTTGGTGGAAAGCTTTTGTGGTTTTGGATGGACTCGCGGCCTATCAGCTTGTTGGTGGGGTAATGGCCTACCAAGGCGACGACGGGTAGCCGGCCTGAGAGGGTGACCGGCCACACTGGGACTGAGACACGGCCCAGACTCCTACGGGAGGCAGCAGTGGGGAATATTGCACAATGGGCGCAAGCCTGATGCAGCGACGCCGCGTGAGGGATGACGGCCTTCGGGTTGTAAACCTCTTTCAGTAGGGAAGAAGCGTAAGTGACGGTACCTGCAGAAGAAGCGCCGGCTAACTACGTGCCAGCAGCCGCGGTAATACGTAGGGCGCAAGCGTTATCCGGAATTATTGGGCGTAAAGAGCTCGTAGGCGGTTTGTCGCGTCTGCCGTGAAAGTCCGGGGCTCAACTCCGGATCTGCGGTGGGTACGGGCAGACTAGAGTGATGTAGGGGAGACTGGAATTCCTGGTGTAGCGGTGAAATGCGCAGATATCAGGAGGAACACCGATGGCGAAGGCAGGTCTCTGGGCATTAACTGACGCTGAGGAGCGAAAGCATGGGGAGCGAACAGGATTAGATACCCTGGTAGTCCATGCCGTAAACGTTGGGCACTAGGTGTGGGGGACATTCCACGTTTTCCGCGCCGTAGCTAACGCATTAAGTGCCCCGCCTGGGGAGTACGGCCGCAAGGCTAAAACTCAAAGGAATTGACGGGGGCCCGCACAAGCGGCGGAGCATGCGGATTAATTCGATGCAACGCGAAGAACCTTACCAAGGCTTGACATGAACCGGAAAGATCTGGAAACAGGTCCCCCACTTGTGGTCGGTTTACAGGTGGTGCATGGTTGTCGTCAGCTCGTGTCGTGAGATGTTGGGTTAAGTCCCGCAACGAGCGCAACCCTCGTTCTATGTTGCCAGCACGTGATGGTGGGGACTCATAGGAGACTGCCGGGGTCAACTCGGAGGAAGGTGGGGACGACGTCAAATCATCATGCCCCTTATGTCTTGGGCTTCACGCATGCTACAATGGCCGGTACAAAGGGTTGCGATACTGTGAGGTGGAGCTAATCCCAAAAAGCCGGTCTCAGTTCGGATTGGGGTCTGCAACTCGACCCCATGAAGTCGGAGTCGCTAGTAATCGCAGATCAGCAACGCTGCGGTGAATACGTTCCCGGGCCTTGTACACACCGCCCGTCAAGTCACGAAAGTTGGTAACACCCGAAGCCGGTGGCCTAACCCCTTGTGGGAGGGAGCTGTCGAAGGTGGGACTGGCGATTGGGACTAAGTCGTAACAAGGTAGCCGTACCGGAAGGTGCGGCTGGATCACCTCCTTTCTAAGGAGCACCTACAACAACCGGTCACCAGCGCATGTTGGTGGTGTGGTGTTGTCAGGAAGCAAGCCCGTAGCACGGACGATTGTTCCGTGGCGGGTGCTCATGGGTGGAATATCAACAAATAGGTGCCTGGTGGCACGGACCATTGATCAGTACGGATTCCTTCGGGGGTTCAGGAACGTTGTGTGGTCTGGTGTTCTGGGTAGTGTTTGGCACACTGTTGGGTCCTGAGGCAACAGGGCCACGGGTTCGCTGTCTTCGCCTTTTGGGGTGTGGGTGGTGTTCTGGTGGGTTTGTTTGTTTCTGGTTTCCCTGCCATGACGTCTCTGCGCACTTGGTGTGTGTGGGGTGTGTGGTGTGGGGTTGTTGTTTGAGAACTACATAGTGGACGCGAGCATCTTGTATAAGAAGCAATTTCCAAGAATATGAACCTGGATCTGGTTCGTGTGCCCTTTTGGGTGTGCGGGGCAGTTTCTGTGGTTCTCTCGAGTGTTTTTTGTTTTTGATCTTTGTGGTCAAGTTTTTAAGAGCACACGGTGGATGCCTTGGCATTAGGAGCCGAAGAAGGACGTAGGAATCTGCGATAAGCCTGGGGGAGTCGATAACCGGACTGTGATCCCAGGGTGTCCGAATGGGGAAACCCCGCTGAGCGCGCGAGTGACTTGGTGACCCGTACCTGAACACATAGGGTGCGTGGGGGGAACGCGGGGAAGTGAAACATCTCAGTACCCGCAGGAAGAGAAAACAATAGTGATTCCGTTAGTAGTGGCGAGCGAACGCGGATCAGGCTAAACCGTTCCATGTGTGATAGCCGGCGGGCGTTGCATGGTCGGGGTTGTGGGACTTTCCGTACCAGTTCTGCCGGGCTGGTGGGGTGTGATGTGCGCGCATAGGTGAACGGTTTTGAAAGGCCGGCCAGAGAGGGTGTTAGTCCCGTAACCGTAATGTGTTTGTACCGCCTGTGAGAGTATCCCAAGTAGTACGGGGCCCGAGAAATCCCGTGCGAATCTGTCAGGACCACCTGATAAGCCTAAATACTCCCTAATGACCGATAGCGGACCAGTACCGTGAGGGAAAGGTGAAAAGTACCCCGGGAGGGGAGTGAAACAGTACCTGAAACCGTGTGCTTACAATCCGTCGGAGCCGGCTCTGTTCTGGTGACGGCGTGCCTTTTGAAGAATGAGCCTGCGAGTTAGTGTTACGTCGCGAGGTTAACCCGTGTGGGGCAGCCGTAGCGAAAGCGAGTCTGAATAGGGCGTGTGAGTGGCGTGATCTAGACCCGAAGCGAAGTGATCTACCCATGGCCAGGTTGAAGCGACGGTAAGACGTCGTGGAGGACCGAACCCACTTCAGTTGAAAATGGAGGGGATGAGCTGTGGGTAGGGGTGAAAGGCCAATCAAACTTCGTGATAGCTGGTTCTCCCCGAAATGCATTTAGGTGCAGCGTTGCGTGTTTCTTGCTGGAGGTAGAGCTACTGGATGGCTAATGGGCCCTACAAGGTTACTGACGTCAGCCAAACTCCGAATGCCGGTAAGTGAGAGCGCAGCAGTGAGACTGTGGGGGATAAGCTTCATAGTCGAGAGGGAAACAGCCCAGACCACCAACTAAGGCCCCTAAGCGTGTGCTAAGTGGGAAAGGATGTGGAGTTGCCCAGACAACCAGGAGGTTGGCTTAGAAGCAGCCACCCTTAAAAGAGTGCGTAATAGCTCACTGGTCAAGTGATTCCGCGCCGACAATGTAGCGGGGCTCAAGTACACCGCCGAAGTTGTGGCATTCACATATTTTCCAAGCCTTTGTGGTTCAGGAGTGTGGATGGGTAGGGGAGCGTCGTGTGGGCAGTGAAGCTGCGGTGTAAACCAGTGGTGGAGCCTACACGAGTGAGAATGCAGGCATGAGTAGCGAAAGACGGGTGAGAAACCCGTCCGCCGAATGATCAAGGGTTCCAGGGTCAAGCTAATCTGCCCTGGGTAAGTCGGGACCTAAGGCGAGGCCGACAGGCGTAGTCGATGGACAACGGGTTGATATTCCCGTACCGGCGAAAAACCGTCCATGTTGAACAGGGGATACTAACCGCCCGAGACCTGCCTGACACCCCTTGTGGGTGAAGGGTTTTGGTGGAGCGCGGGACCTGATCCTGGGAGGCAAGCGTATTAACAGGTGTGACGCAGGAAGGTAGCCGAGCCGGGCGATGGTTGTCCCGGTCTAAGGATGTAGGGCGAGTGGTAGGCAAATCCGCCATTCATGGTGCCTGAGATCTGATGGGACCCCCGTTTGGGGGGATTTGGTGATCCTATGCTGCCGAGAAAAGCATCGACGCGAGGTTTTAGCCGCCCGTACCCCAAACCGACACAGGTGATCAGGTAGAGAATACTAAGGCGATCGAGAGAATTATGGTTAAGGAACTCGGCAAAATGCCCCCGTAACTTCGGGAGAAGGGGGGCCCCAACCTTGATACACCTTCGCGGTGTGGAGGGGATCGGGGCCGCAGAGACCAGGGGGAAGCGACTGTTTACTAAAAACACAGGTCCGTGCGAAGTCGCAAGACGATGTATACGGACTGACTCCTGCCCGGTGCTGGAAGGTTAAGAGGACCGGTTAGCCGCAAGGCGAAGCTGAGAATTTAAGCCCCAGTAAACGGCGGTGGTAACTATAACCATCCTAAGGTAGCGAAATTCCTTGTCGGGTAAGTTCCGACCTGCACGAATGGAGTAACGACTTCCCCGCTGTCTCAACCATAAACTCGGCGAAATTGCAGTACGAGTAAAGATGCTCGTTACGCGCAGCAGGACGGAAAGACCCCGAGACCTTTACTATAGTTTGGTATTGGTGTTCGGAGTGGCTTGTGTAGGATAGGTGGGAGACGTTGAAGCCCGGACGCCAGTTCGGGTGGAGTCATCGTTGAAATACCACTCTGGTCACTTTGGACATCTAACTTCGGCCCGTAATCCGGGTCAGGGACAGTGCCTGATGGGTAGTTTAACTGGGGCGGTTGCCTCCTAAAAAGTAACGGAGGCGCCCAAAGGTTCCCTCAGCCTGGTTGGCAATCAGGTGTCGAGTGTAAGTGCACAAGGGAGCTTGACTGTGAGAGAGACATCTCGAGCAGGGACGAAAGTCGGGACTAGTGATCCGGCGGTACATTGTGGAATGGCCGTCGCTCAACGGATAAAAGGTACCTCGGGGATAACAGGCTGATCTTGCCCAAGAGTCCATATCGACGGCATGGTTTGGCACCTCGATGTCGGCTCGTCGCATCCTGGGGCTGGAGTAGGTCCCAAGGGTTGGGCTGTTCGCCCATTAAAGCGGTACGCGAGCTGGGTTTAGAACGTCGTGAGACAGTTCGGTCCCTATCCGCTGCGCGCGCAGGAAATTTGAGAAGGGCTGTCCTTAGTACGAGAGGACCGGGACGGACGAACCTCTGGTGTGTCAGTTGTACTGCCAAGTGCACCGCTGATTAGCTACGTTCGGATGGGATAACCGCTGAAAGCATCTAAGCGGGAAGCTCGCTTCAAGATGAGATTTCCATACACATTTATGTGTGAGAGGCCCCCAGCCAGACCACTGGGTTGATAGGCCGGATGTGGAAGCGAGGACTAACGACTCGTGAAGCTGACCGGTACTAATAGGCCAACAACTTACACCACACAGATACATACAAAACTCTGCTTGCGTCCACTATGTGGTTCCCAACCAACAACCCTGTTGGCGGAACCTAACAATTGAATACAACACCACCCCCTGCCCACGGGCAGGGATGTTGTAACCACAAGACTTCCCAACCCCCTGCGGGTTTCGGGTACAAGGGTTACGGCGGTCATAGCGTGGGGGAAACGCCCGGTCCCATTCCGAACCCGGAAGCTAAGACCCACAGCGCCGATGGTACTGCACCCGGGAGGGTGTGGGAGAGTAGGTCACCGCCGGAACAACTATTAATGGTCGAGGCCCCAACCACACGGTTGGGGCCTCCCACATTTAACACACAAAACACCGCACACCGCATGCCGCGGGCCTTCCGGCCATCCACCCTGGCGGGCCGTGGCTGGGAGGTGCCGGCCGCCGTCGTACTTACCTGCCAGCCGAGCGTGGACCGCGGTGCTGCTGGTGCCCGTGATGCGTTGACGAGGGTGAAAACGGCCGAAGAATCGGTGATTAACCTCAAAAAATGGCGGAAACACGCGGAATTTGCGGCCCGCAACCGCCCAAGCTGGTAAGTTTTCGAACAGTGGCCTGCGCGCATGCCGTGTGCAGGCTCCAGAATCAGAACCGTCCAGGAGGACATCAATGGCTAAGAACCGTAGTGAACTTGTTGCAGAGGTAGCTGGCAAGGCCGGCACCAGCCAGGCTGCCGTCAACTCCGTCCTCGACGCACTGTTCGAGGTTTTCGAGACTTCCGTCGCCGCCGGCGAGAAGATCACCATCCCGGGCTGGCTCGCCGTCGAGCGTACCGACCGTGCAGCCCGCACCGGCCGCAACCCGCAGACCGGCGAGACCATCCAGATTGCAGCAGGCCACAGCGTTAAGCTGACCGCCGGCTCCAAGCTGAAGGCTGCAGTCTCCAAGAAGTAGAGCTTATTCCCGGCCGGCATGCAGCCGGCTGGAACAGGAGCGGCAACCCGTCGGGTTGCCGCTCCTTGGCGTTTAACCCCGGATTCGCCGCCCGGGCGGGCGTAGCGGACAATGGAATGGTGTCTTCTGCCGCAAAACCACGCTCCACCCCGCCACAGTCCAGCCCTGGCAAGGGGGCTGCGGTCCGGGACGCCGGCACCCGGGGGGTACCGGTTGCCTGGCAAGTGGCTGGCTTGGCGGCACTTTTCCTGGGCCTTGCAGCAGCGCTGATCTTCTCCGGAGAGTCAGCGGCCCGCAGCGTAGCCGATCCCGGCGCCTTGGTCCGTTGGGGACTCCCCATCAGCAAGGCCATCCACAACGTGTCCCTGGCGACCGTCGTCGGCGGGCTCATCTTCGCCGTCGGCATCCTGCCCAAGAACCTCAACGGGCGCGGGCGGGACCGGGAGAAAGCAGGCAGCGGGGCACCCGAGCATCCCGCCTTCACCCGCGTGCTCGCTGTGGCGGCCGTTGCGGGCGCGGTGTGGACCTTGTCCGCTATAGCGGTCCTGGTGCTCACGTACGCCGATGTGGCCGGGCAGGGACTGTCGGGCGATCCTGCTTTCACGCAGGCCCTGGTGTACTTCATGACGGACATCGATACAGGGCGGGCCTGGCTCGCCGTCACCATCATCGCCGCGATAGTGACGACGGCACTCTTCGGCGTCAGGTCCCTTGGTGGCCTGGCCCTCACCCTCATCCTGGCCCTCATCGGTTTGGTGCCTACCGCCCTGATCGGACACTCTTCAAGCTCGTCGGACCACGAGGGCGCCATCAACTCGCTCGGCCTGCACCTGCTCGGCGTCAGCACATGGGTGGGCGGCATCATCATCCTGGCCCTGCTGTCTGGAATCCTGACGGGGCCCAAAGCCGGGGCAGCTTCCGATATCACCGAACCCACGCTCAAGCGCTTCTCCACCCTGGCGGGCTTCGCATTCGTGCTGGTTTTCGCCTCCGGCATTATCAACGCAGCAATCCGCGTCACCAGCTGGCATGATCTCTTCGGCTCGGCGTACGGGCAGCTGATCCTGGCCAAGACCGCGGGCGCGGTGGTGCTGGGCGGCATCGGCTTCATGCACCGGCAGTGGGTCATCCCGCAGCTGGGCCGCAAGGGGGCCACTATGTCCTCGCGGCGCGTGCTGTGGCAGTTGATCCTGGCGGAGCTGCTGGTCATGGGTGCCACCTCGGGCATCGCCGTGGCACTGGGCCGCTCAGCCCCGCCGCAGCCAACAGAGCTGGCACCCAACGCCTCACCCGCCTTCATCCTCAGCGGCTACGAGCTTCCCCCCGAGCTCACTTCCGAACGCTGGCTCACTGAGTGGCGCCTGGACTGGATCTGGGTCGGCGTGGCCCTCTTCGGGCTGGTCGCCTACTTCCTGGGCGTTGCCAGGATCCGGCGGCGGGGAGACTCCTGGCAGTGGTTCCGGTCCGTCAACTGGGTCATCGGCCTGGTGGTGCTGACATACATCACGTCCGGGCCGCCGTCGGTCTACGGACGCATCCTGTTTTCTGCGCACATGGTGGACCACATGGCGCTGACCATGGTGGCCCCGATCTTCCTGGTGCTCGGGGCGCCGGTGACGCTGGCCCTGCGCGCCCTGCCCGCCCGCGGTGACGGCTCACGCGGTGCCCGCGAGTGGCTCCTGGTCTTCGTGCACTCGAAGTTCTCCCAACTGGTCACCCACCCGCTGTTCGCGGCAGCTAATTTCGCCGGTTCCATCATCCTGTTCTACTACTCGGACCTCTTCGGCTTCGCCATGCGCGATCATGTGGGCCACGAGCTGATGAACCTGCACTTCCTGCTGACCGGCTACATCTTCGTGCTGAGCATGATCGGCACCGACCCGCTGCCGCGCCGCGCCCCGTACCCCATGCGGCTGCTCCTGCTCCTGGCCACCATGGGCTTCCACGCCTTCTTCGGCGTGTCCATCATGGGCGGCACGGGCCTGATGGCTGCGGACTACTTTGGCAACCTGGGCCGTGCCTGGGGACCGTCCGCCCTTGCCGACCAGCAGGCCGGCGGCGCGGTGGCCTGGGGCATTGGCGAAGTGCCCACGCTGCTGGTGGCGATCGGCGTCGCCATCATGTGGTCCAGGTCGGACCAGCGGGAGACCAAGCGGGTGGACCGGGCGGCGGACAGGAATAACGACGCCGATCTGACCGCTTACAACGATATGTTTGCCAAATTGGCCGAACGCGATGCCAAGCTGGCTGAACGCAACAAGCTGGAAGGACGCTGATGAGCGAAACCGTACGCACGCATGCCCGGGTCCGGGCCTCCGAACTGGTGGGCCGCAACTGGCTGAACACCGGTGGCAAGTCCCTGGACCTCGAAGCCCTGCGCGGCAAGATCGTGCTGCTCGATTTCTGGACCTTCTGCTGCATCAACTGCCTGCACGTCCTCGATGAGCTGCGGCCGCTTGAGCAGCAGTACTCCGACGTGCTGGTCACCGTGGGAGTCCACTCGCCCAAGTTCGAGCACGAGGCGGACCCTGTGGCGCTGGCGGCCGCCGTGGAGCGCTACGAGATCCACCACCCTGTCCTGGACGACCCCGAACTGGACACCTGGAAGGCGTACACAGCCCGTGCATGGCCCACCCTGGTGGTCATCGATCCCGAGGGCTACATCGTGGCGCACCTTTCCGGTGAGGGCCACGCGGACGGGCTCGCGGTGCTGATCCCGGAGCTGATCGCCGAGCACGAGGCCAAGGGCACCCTGCACCGCGGTTCCGGCCCGTACGTGGCCCCCGAGGCAACGTCCGGCACCCTGCGCTTCCCCGGCAAGGCATTGTTCCTCCCGCCGGGCCGCGGTTCCACGGCTTTGGCTGGAACAGCCGACGGCGGCACGCCCGCAGGTGCAGCCGCTTCCGTTGCTGCGGAGAAGGGGTCCTGGCTGGTCACCGACACGGGCCACCACCGCCTGGTGGAACTGGCCACCGACTTCGAAACAGTCCTGGCCACCTTCGGCTCGGGCACCAAGGGCTACGCCGACGGCCCCGCCGCGGGGGACACCGCCAGCGCCCAGTTCAACGAGCCCCAAGGCCTGGTCCTGCTCCCGGAAGACGTGGCAGCCAAGGCGGGCTACGACGTCGTCATTGCCGACTCGGTCAACCACCGGCTGCGTGGACTTTCGCTCACGGACGGCAAGGCCTCCACCCTGGCTGGAAACGGCATCCAGCGCCTGCTGGAAACCGGCCCGGCCCGGGTGGACGAGGAAGGCGCCGGCTTCAGCGGCTCACTGGGCACGGACCCGCTGGATGTGGCGCTGAGCTCGCCGTGGGATGTCGTATGGTCGCGCAAGCTCAATGCGGTGGTGGTGGCCATGGCCGGCACGCACCAGATTTTCAGCTTTGACCCCGTCTCCGGCGCCGTGTCGATCATTGCCGGCAACGGCCTGGAAGGGCTTCTCGACGGTCCCGCGCACGAGTCCTGGTTCGCCCAGTCCTCAGGCTTGGCCGAAGATGCCGACGGCAACATCTGGGTGGCGGACTCCGAAACGTCGGCCCTCCGCAAGCTGAACATCGCAGACGACGCCTCCATCACCGTGGAGTCCGCCGTGGGCAAGGGCCTGTTCGACTTCGGCTTCCGCGACGGCCCGGCCGCCGAAGCACGGCTGCAGCACCCGCTCGGTGTGACCGTCCTGCCCGACGGCTCCGTGGCGATCGCAGACACCTACAACGGAGCCGTGCGCCGCTACGACCCCGCGTCCGGCACCGTGTCCACGCTGGCCCGCGGGCTTGCCGAGCCGTCCGACGTGATTGTGGACCACACGGAATCCGCCGGCTCCGAGCCCCTGCTGGTGGTGGTCGAGGCGAACAAGCACCAGCTGGTGTACGTTCCCATCCCCAAGGAAGCGCAGCAGGTGGATGAGGGCGCATCCCAGACCCAGCGGCCCAAGAGCCCTGTGGCCCCCGGCGCCCTGGACCTGACCGTCCGCTTCACCGCTCCCACCGGGCAGAAGCTCGATGACCGCTGGGGCGATCCGACGCAGCTGAAGATCTCCTCCACCCCGCCGGAACTGCTGGTGGCCGGCGGCGGCACCTCGGTGGGACTGCTCCGCACCCTGGAGCTGTCCCCGGACGTTCCCGAGGGCGTGCTGCACATTACCGCCCGCGCCGCGGCCTGCGACGGCCCCGAGACCGAGGACGGCGAGATCCCCGACCACGCCGCCTGCCACCTCTACCAGCAGGACTGGGGCATCCCGGTGGTCCTGCAGGCCGACGGTGACACCGAACTGGTCCTGGACCTCCGCGGAATGGACTGACCCGCCTGTGGTTTGCTGAACGGCTGCTTCCATGTGACTCCGCGTCACGGGAGGCAGCCTTTCGCGTTCCCAGCACGGCGGCCGTCCCGGAATTCCGGGCTTTTCGCAGACTGCCGGCTCTGAAAGCGTGCTCTGCGTGACGCTGGCCAGATCCTCCGCTGTCCACATAGGGCGGCGGCGGGGTATGGGCGGCTCTCAGAAGCGGGGCACCATGGCCGGGTGGATGCCCTCAGAGCCTTGGAAGTCTGCGGCGGAGCCGCACGGAGACCCGCCCTGGCCAGGCTGGGAGTGGATGACGCCGCCCTCAGGAGGGCGGTACGGGCGGGGGTCCTGCAACCGGACCGGGGCCTGTATGCGCTTCCGACGGCGCCTCCGGACTTGGTTGCCGTGCTCCAAAACCGGGAGTTGTTGACGTGTTCCAGCGCTGCGACTGCATATAGCCTGTGGTCGCTGCCCTCGGACGGAAAACGCCACGTCTACCACCGCCGGCAGGAGGCGGTCGGTGGGGATGCAATCCATCATTCCGGGCTCCTGCTGCCACCCTCCCGGGTCCAGCCTGTGGCCGCCCTGGCTGATGTGCTGATCCACGCGCTTCGATGCCTGTCTTTCGCGGGATCGCTGGTTATGGTGGAGTGCGCCGTAACCCGCGGCGACATGACTGTTGATTTCCTGCGCCGGCGCTTGCCGGGAAAACGCAACGAAAAGACCAATGCGGTCCTGGACTGGGTGGATAGCGGGGCGGATTCCCTCCTCGAGACGCTGGCACGCACATACTTCCGGCAAGCGGGAATCCAGGTGCAGCCGCAGGTGTACCTGGAGCGGGTGGGGTATGTGGATCTGTTGCTGGACGGATGGCCGGTCGTTGAACTGGACGGGAGGCACCACGCGGAGTGGAAACAGGTTCAAAAGGATCATCGCCGAAACAATGAGTCGGTCCTCCAGGGATATACAGCCCTCCGCTACTACTACGTCGACGTGGTGTACGGGCCGCAGGCGATGGTGGAGCAGGTGCTGGCTGTCCTGCAGCGGCGGCGCTAACTTGCCTGCGGCGTCACGCGGAGCAGGTTTTTGCGTTCCTTGCGCCGACGCAACCCCGCGAACTCAGGGGCTGCGTCCTGCGCCACTGCTGAAAGCGTGCCTGGTGTGACGCGGCGGGTAGGGGAGGGGGCTAGAAGCTCAGCTGCGGGGTGACCTTGACCGTGTCACCGGCCACGTCGAGGCGGGTGGTGAAGCTGAAGTCCACCTCGGCGTCCAGCGGGTACCAGGCGCCGGTGAAGGAGTTCTGCTGGAGCGCTTCGACCTTGGCCTTGCCGTCCAGCGGGGACACCACCCACCGGCCGTCGAAGGGTTCCACCGAGACGCCCGGGTATTCGGTGACGGTCCACTTGATGGTGCCGTCCTGGACCCGGTTGTTGCTGGCGTAGTAGAAGGGGCAGTCCGGCTGGAGCTTCTGTTCCTTGACGGCCTGGGCCGCGCAGCCGTCCAGGAATTCCCTGATTTTGGCCGCGACATCGTTCTTCAGCTTGTCCGTGGCCTGGGTCAGCAGGTTCAGTGGCGCCACGGGCGCGTCCTTGGCGGTGACCGTGGCCCGGGTGGCGGGAGCCGAGAAGTACTGCCCGTTGAGGGAGGCCTCGTACTCGCCCGGGTAGAAGACCGCGAAGGAATTGCGGCCGTTGGGCATGTTCACCGGGACGCCGTTCAGCACCGCCTCGTTGCCGTTGACCACGGTGATATCGACGGTGGGCAGGCGGGACGGGACGAATGCCCAGGTGTTGAAGAACAGCCACTCGGTACCGGTCTTCTGCAGCAGGAACTCCGTGTGCAGCCGGCTGCCGTCGATGGTGTATTCCATCGGGACCATGACCTGGTTCCCCGGACGTTCCTCGGGATCGCCGATATCCACATTCGTGACGCGGGACGCGGAGGTCTGCAGCCCTGGCCCATCCAGCATGGCGGCGTTGCTGGGCGGGACAGCCGCCCGCAGGATCCCCAGCGCACGCCCGCCGTCGCCGCTCTTCAGCGCGTCCAGGTATTCCCTGACGGGCTGCTGCGGACTGGCCACGGTATTGTTCACGACATTGATGGCCACCACGGCTCCGGCGATGGCAAGCATGAGGCCCAGCAGCCACCCGGCCGCGATCCTCACCAACGCTTGACTCATCTGCACGTTCTACACAGTAACGTCAGTGCGGACGCACACTAAAGTTGGTGTCCCCCTAATCTGGCGGGCAGCACCCGTTAACTCCCGACGGCGGGGCGCCGGAACAACGCCCACCAGCGCCTTGGACCCTGCCTCCGGCGGCCCCGGTGGCGGGGTTAGCGGCGCCGGCGCCGGGACGACGTTCCGAACACGCCGCGGAGCAGTTCGCGTCCCAGCTGCGTGCCCACGGACCGCGCCATGCTCTTCAGCCCCCCGCCCAGGGCACCGCCGAGTACGCCGCCAAGGTCGCCCATCATGCCGCCGGCTTGTGGCTCCGGCTGGCTTGGCTGCGGTTGGCGCGTCCGGGGCGCTTTGGCCCGGGACTGGCGCGGCCCAGGGTCCCGGGCTTCGTCGAATTGGGGCTCGCTGTATTGCGGTTCCGGGGCCTGGGCTGGCCTGCTGCTGGGCCGGCCCAGGATTTCTTCCTCGATCCGGCGGGCCTCGGCGTCCACGTCGTACGTGCCCGGAGTTGAAGGTGCACCCGGGGCAGGTGTGCCGGCAGCAGGCCCGGGGACCGCCGGGCCCGTGGGGGCTGCGGCTTTGCCGGTGAGCTTCTCGTAGGCGGAGGGGTTGTCCACGGTGGTCCCGTACTTCCCGAGCAGGGCGGAGCCGGCCACCGTGCTCCGGACCAGCGCTTCCTCGCTGGGACCCATGACGGATTCAGGGGCGCGCAGCCGGGTGAGGGCCACCGGGGTGGGTGCACCCTTCTCGTTCATGACGGTGATGACGGCCTCGCCGATGCCCGCGGACGTCAGCGTCTCTTCCAGGTCGTAGTCGCTGACCGGGAACGTGGAGACCGTGGCCTTGAGCGCTTTGGCGTCCTCCGGGGTGAAGGCGCGCAGGGCGTGCTGGACCCGGTTTGCCAGCTGGCCCAGGACGTCGGCGGGGACATCCTTTGGCGTCTGCGTGACGAAGAAGATGCCCACACCCTTGGACCGGATCAGCCGGACGGTGGTGGTGATGGCGTCCAGGAAGGCTTTGGAGGCCCCGTTGAACAGCAGGTGTGCTTCGTCGAGGAAGAACACGAGCTTGGGTTTGTCCAGGTCGCCGGCCTCGGGAAGGTCCTCGAACAGGTCTGCCAGCAGCCACATCAGGAAGGTGGAGAACAGCATGGGCTTGGTCTGCAGGGTGGGCAGTTCCAGGCAGGTGACCACGCCGCGGCCGTCGGGGGCGGTGCGCAGCAGCTCGGCCGTATCGAATTCCGGCTCACCGAAGAACTTCTCCAGCCCCTGCGCCTCCAGGTTCACGATCTCCCGCAGGATCACGCCTGCGGTTGCCTTGGACAGGCCGCCGAGTTCCTCCAGCTTGTCCTTGCCCTCGTCCGAGGTGAGGAACTGGATGACCGCGCGGAGGTCCTTGAGGTCTTTCAGCTCCAGGCCGTTCTTGTCCGCGAAGTAGAAGACCAGCTGAAGGCTGGATTCCTGCGTGTCATTCAGCTCCATGATGCGCGAAAGCAGGACGGGACCGAAGGAGGTCACCGTGGCGCGGACCGGGACGCCGTTGCCGTCGCCGCCCAGCGCGAGGAATTCCACGGGGAACGTCTTACCCTGCCACGGCTGGCCGATGCTGTCCGTGCGGGCCTTCAATTTGTCGCTGCCGACGGCGGCCGTCGCCAGGCCGGAAAGGTCACCTTTGATGTCGGCCAGGAACACGGGCACGCCTGCCGTGGACAGCTGCTCGGCCATCATGTGCAGCGTGACGGTTTTGCCGGTACCGGTAGCCCCGGCCACCAGCCCGTGCCGGTTCATCATGGCCAGCGGCAGCCGCACCGGCGCGTCCTTGTGGAGTTCGCCGTCGATGATGGCGGCTCCCAACTCGATGGTGGCGCCTTCCAGCGTGTAGCCCTGCTGGATGGTGGCAAGCTTCTCTGCTGTGGTTTTCGTGGCCATGGCGCCAGCTTAGCGGCGTCACCCCATCTGGCGGGCAGGCCGGGCACTCAAATTTTCGGCAGGTCCTTGGTGAAGGCCAGCGGCCCGATGGTTTCCGGGTCGGCGTCGAGATCGAACTGCGCCTGGTAGCCGGTGTTCAGGTAGAGGTGCTTGGCCTCCGGCTGCCGTGGACCGGTGGTGAGGTACAGCCTGGTGTAGCCGCGGGCGGCGGCCAGCGCCTCGAGTTCGGCGAGCACCAGGCGTGCCAGCCCACGACGGCGGTGTGCCGAGTGCGTCCAGATCCGCTTCAGTTCCGCCGTGGCGGGGTCGTACCGGCGGAACGCGCCGCCGGCGATTGACTCGCCGTCTTCCTGGATCACCAGCAGGGCGCCGTGCGGGCCCTCGAATTCGGCCGCCGGGTAGCGGTTCAGTTCCTCTGCCGCGGCCCCGCGGCCAAACAGGTCCCCGTAGCGGGTGTCATATTCGACGGCGAGCTCGTCCAGGAGCGGCCGGACCCGCGGATCGTGCATGGGAAGGCTGAGGACCGACAGCCTGGCGGGATCGAGGGGGCGGGGCTTGAGATCGGACTCTGCGGTCATGGTGCTAGTTCTTTCCGGCGGCGGCTGGTTCTGGACTCATTGTGGCGGACACCTGGGAGGCGATGTCCCGGGCAACCCCGAGGACGGTCCGGGCCAGGGCATCGTTCTCGCGGAAGGGCGCCGCGTTGGTGTTGGGCCTGGCGAAGGCGCCGGCGCCCCAGCCGGAGGTTCCCGGCCCGACGCCGAAGAGGGTTGCCTGCGCCCGGCCGTCCGCGTCCACCAGGTGGTGCCCGGGAGAGACCAGCAGCTTCCCGGTGGAGTGGATGCCGTCCGAGGTCAGCAGCTGCTGTTCGCTGCCCAGGCCGCCGTCATACAGCGAAGAAAGTACCGGGTTGAGCGAGCGGGCCACGGACGTGGACGGCAACCGCGCCTCAATCAGGGCCGCGGCCGTGACGGTCACCCCCGACTGCGTGGAGGAAGCAACAAAGAGCCCGCTGGCGTCGTCGGCGGATACCTCCAGGCCGGGGCCAAGGAACTGCAGCACCCCGGCGCGGTGCAGCGCCAGCATCTGGCGCAGCCTGTGCGGCGGCGGACCGGAATCCACGAAGCTGAAAAAGCCGTGCCACCAGCCGTGAATGACCTGCTGCGAGCGGGCATTGAGGCGTTCCGCCGGAACCACGCGTCCCACCTCCATGTACACGTGCAGCAGGGCCAGGAACAGGGCCAGGGTTTCCGGATGGTCCGGGCCGTCCCGTAAAGAGAGATCGTTCTCTATATACCCGGCCACGGCGTCCTGCAGCTCCTGGTGGCCGGCAAAGTGGACACCGTCGAAGGGACGGTCCAGCCGCTCCAGGTCCAGGTGCAGGCCCGGGTCCGGCACGGCAGCCGCCACGAGGTCCGTGCGCTCGCCGCTGTACCAGTCCACCCCGGCATAACGGGCGGCAAACACTTCCCATTCCATGGCCGCGCGTTCCGGGCTGCCCGTGAGGAGTTCGCGGTAGTAGCAGTAGCCTGCTTCCTTGGCAATGAGCGGCCAGAGGTGCTGCCGGAAGTCCAGTTCGCCGTGGGCGTCCAGGAGGGCGTCCACGGCACCAGCAGTGAAGAACCGCAGCGGCCCTGGAGCCTGGCCGCGCAGGGGTGCGGAAATCTTGGAGTGGTACGGAACCCCACGGCGCGACCCTGCCCACAGCCGTGGTTCCCGTCCGGACGGAAGGTAGCGCAGCCCGCCGTCGTCCGTTTCCTGGAACCTGCCGCCGCGCCCCTCCATGAGCAGGACCAGCAGGTCAACAAACGCCAGGCCCATCCCGGCGACGATCACGTCCTGCCCGGCGGCGATGGGGGAGTAGTCGACGTCGGTGGTGTAGCTGGGTGCCGCGTGGTAGCCGCCGTGCCGGGCGGCGAAGTCCGCGAACCCGGCGGAGACGGCGTCCGGGCGGGAGTCAGTGTGCCCCAGGGCGGTGACGACAATGTCTGCGTGCAGCGTCCGGCCATTGGCCAGCTCCACCTCATGGCCGCCATCCACAGCGGCAATGCCGAGGGCGGTGGTCCGGTGCACCGCCACGCTGCGGCCCAGCGACTTGGCGGCCCGGCGGAAGAACCACTCCAGGTACTGGCTCTGCAGCCGGCGGGTGGGGAAGGTGCTGCCCGTCAGCGCGCGGAGCTGGTCCCACAGCTGCTGCGGGAAGTCCGGCACGTCGATGATGGTGGCATCCAGGACGCCTGCGGCCCACTCGGCCAAACCGGGGCCGGGGGCGGCGGGGCCGGCGCAGTCCACCGACTCGTCCGTGAACATGGTGATGTCCTCCGCCATGGAGTTCAGCAGGAGGCCGGGGTCCTGGTCGTACCGCCAGATCCGGCCCGAACCGGGGACGTGCGGTTCCACCACATGGATCTGCAGCGGGCCCGCGAAGACGTCAGGCCGGTTGGCCGCTATCCGTTCCAGCACACCGGCCGTGCGCGGTCCGCCGCCAATGAAGACGATGGCCGGGATGGTGGCTGGCATGGATGCTCCTGACAGTGGGGGCTGGGATTGAGTGCCCATGCTAGGCAGCCGTGACGACGGCGGTCGAGCGCCTGGTCACGGCCGTTAACTCCGCGTCACGGCGCGTTACGGGACGCAAAGAATCGACTCATGACGCCGTACGAAGCCCCGTGAACTATTGCAACCTGCCGCCTTGCTGGGCCGTTCCGGCCGGTCCTAGATTTGCAGCCAGCAAGGGGCCGAACGGTCCCACCCGGGGCAACGCCCATCCGGATCCCACGACGAGAAGCGAGGTGGCACATGAGTTCAGCAGCAACGACCGTGGCGCAGTCACAACAGCCAGCCGGCACCGCCGGCGGAAACGCCACCGAAAACCCGGCGGCCCGAAGATGGGGCGGCCGCCCGGAAGGCCCCGGACTACTCGTCCTACCGGGTGGTGGCAGCAAAGCATCCGTGGCGCTGGGTGGGGACTGCCGTCGTCGCGCTCGGCGTCCTGGCGGTGGCGTGGTCCCTGGCCACCAACCCGCGCTGGGAGTGGGGCGTGGTGGCGCAGTGGTTCACCGCCCAGTCGGTGGTCAACGGGCTGGTGGAAACGCTGAAGCTGACCGCCATCTCCGGCATCCTGGGGTTCGTGCTGGGCTTCATCCTGGCGCTGATGCGGCTGTCCGCATCGCCGCTGCTGGTCTCGGTGTCCTGGACCTTCTCCTGGATCTTCCGGTCCACGCCGCTGCTGGTCCAGATGCTTCTTTGGTACAACCTGGGCTACCTGTACGAGAAGATCAGCTTAGGGATCCCGTTCACCGATGTCCGCTTCTTCGAGGTCCAGACCACCACACTGATCAGCCAGTTCGCGGCAGCAGTGCTGGGGTTGACCCTGAACCAGGCGGCGTACTCGGCGGAGATCATCCGCGGCGGCATCCTGTCCGTGGACCAGGGCCAGCTGGAAGCCGCGGCCGCCCTGGGCATCCCGGCCTGGCGCCGTTCCACCCGGATCGTCCTGCCGCAGGCCATGCGCGCCATCCTGCCCACCGCGTTCAACGAGATCATCGGCCTGGTCAAGGGCACCTCGATCGTCTACGTCCTGGCCTACTCCGAGCTGTTCTACACGGTGCAGGTCATCTACAACCGCACGCAGCAGGTCCTGCCGCTGCTGCTGGTGGCCACGCTCTGGTACATCGTGATCACCTCCGTGCTGAGCGTCTTCCAGTACTACATCGAACGGCACTACTCCAAGGGCGCGGTGCGGAACCTGCCGCTGACGCCCCTGCAGAAGGCCCGCAAATTCTTCGCCACCCACGCGGCAGTCCCCACCCGGAGGAACTTCTGATGACTGAGACCCTTACCGCCCCCACTGCCACCCGCGGCCTGGTGGAGATCACCGGCGTCCGCAAATCCTTCGGCCCCACGGAAGTCCTCAAAGGCGTCAGCCTCACCGTGGAACCCGGGGGAGTAGCCGTGATCGTGGGCCCCTCCGGATCCGGCAAGTCCACCCTGCTGCGCACCATCAACCACCTGGAGAAGGTGGACGGCGGCCACATCACCATCGACGGCCGGCTGGTGGGCTACGAAGTCCGCGGCGACCGGCTGCACGAACTGCGGGAAAAGGAGATCCTGAAACAGCGCACCGACATTGGCATGGTGTTCCAGAACTTCAACCTGTTCCCGCACCTGACCGCGCTGGAGAACGTGGCGGAAGCGCCGGTGGTGGCGCAGGGCCGCTCCAAGGCGGAAGCCCGCCGCCGCGGCCTGGAACTGCTGGACCGGGTGGGCCTCAAGGACCGGGCTGACGCCTACCCGCGCCAGCTCTCCGGCGGCCAGCAGCAGCGCGTGGCGATTGCCCGCGCGCTGGCCCTGGACCCCAAGATCCTGCTGTTCGACGAGCCCACCTCCGCCCTGGACCCCGAACTGGTGAACGAGGTCCTGGACGTCATCCGTGAACTCGCCAAGTCCGGCACCACGCTGATTATCGTCACCCACGAGATGGGCTTCGCCCGCGACGTGGCGGACACCGTGGTGTTCATGGACCAAGGCCAGATCGTGGAACAGGGCACCCCGCAGGACATCTTCAGCAACCCCCAGGAACCGCGCACCCGGAGCTTCTTCTCCAAGGTGCTTGAACCGGCCTTCAACATCTAAGGAACTCCCATGGCTTTCCCCACCAGCCGCCGCCGCGCCCTCGCGGCGCGTCCCGCCGTCGTACTCCTCGGCACGGCACTCCTTGGTTCAGCCGCGCTCGCCGGCTGCGCGGACCCCGGCGCCTCCGCCGCCGGCAACCCCACCGGAGGGGCGCAGGCGACGGCGGCCCGAAACGGCGTGGTCTACAACACCTCCCCGGACCAGCAGCGGATCCGCGCGGAGAAGGACGCGGCGCTCGCCGCCAAGGTTCCCGCGCTGATCAGCAAGGACGGCAAGCTGACGGTGGCCACGACGGCCGGTTCCATCCCGCTGTCCTTCCACGCAACGGACGACAAGACGCCGATCGGCTCCGAGCTGGACGTCGCGCAGCTGGTGGCGGACAAGCTGGGCCTGGAGCTGGACGTGCAGGTCACGTCCTGGGAGAACTGGCCGCTGAAGACCCAGTCCGGCGACTTCGAGGCCGTCTTCTCCAACGTGGGCGTGAACAAGGACCGGGTGAAGCTGTTCGACTTTGCCAGCTACCGGGCCGCGTACATGGGGTTCGAGGCGAAGAAGTCCGCCACCTATGACATCAAGGGCGCGGACGACATCTCCGGCCTGAAGGTCTCCGTGGGCTCCGGAACCAACCAGGAGAAGATCCTGCTGGCCTGGAACAAGGAGCTGGAGGCCAAAGGCAAGGCCCCGGCCACGCTGCAGTACTACTCCTCCGACGCCGACACCATCCTGGCGCTCTCCTCCGGCCGGACGGACCTGAACATCGCGCCGTACCCCTCCACCGTGTACCGGGAAAACACCCGGGACGACCTGAAAGTGGTGGGCAAGGTCAACGCCGGTTGGCCGTCCGAGACCCTGGTGGCCGCCACCACGCTGCGCGGCAACGGGCTGGCGCCGGTGATTTCCGAGGCCCTCAACGAGGTCATCGGGGACGGCTCCTACGGGAAGGTCCTGGAACGCTGGGGCCTGTCAGAGGAAGCCCTGCCGGAATCCAAGACCATCACAGCGGAAAACTTCGCGGCCACGCCGGCAACCGCCACGGCCGCTCCGTCACAGGCGGGGAAGGCATCATGAACGCAGTACGCACGGAAACCGCCCTCGAGTCCTTCGACGCCGACTGGCAGGAATGGCACGCCGCCCACGAACAGCAGCGCGCCCACCCGCACGGCTTCCTGGCGGTGACCCACCTGCACTGGCTGGGCAGCGAACCCACCCGGCTGGAAGGCGCCCCGGGCACCTGGAGCGTGGCGGCCGACGTTGTCCGCGTCCTTTTGGAACCGGGTGACAGCCTGCAGCAGGACGGCACGGAGCTGAACACGGAAGCCGGCGCGTCGCTGGAGTTTGGCCCCGTTGAAGAACGCGGCGGCATCAACCTGGTGTCCGGCGAGACCGTCATTGAACTGGCCAAGCGGGGCGGCGAGTACATCGTGCGGCCGCGTCACCCCGAAAACCCGCTGTTGCAGGCCTACCAGGGCACGCCCGCCTACTCCCCGGATGCTGCGTACGCCGTCCGCGGGACCTTCGTGCCGTTCGAGGCGCCGCGGCCCACCACCGTGGGTGCAGCCGTGGAAGGCATCCAGCATGTCTACGAGGCACCCGGCGAGATCCGCTTCAAGCTGGCCGGCCAGGAGCTGGCGCTGACCGCGTTCAACGGCCACGCGCCCGGCTCCCTGTCCGTGCTGTTCACCGACCAGACCTCCGGCAAGACCACCTACGCGGCCAACCGCTCCCTTTCGGTGGTGCCCGCCGCGGACGGGTCCGTGGTGCTGGACTTCAACCGGGCCGTGAACCTGCCGTGCGCCTACACGGACCTGGCCACCTGCCCGCTGCCGCCGGCCGAAAACCGGCTTCCCGTGGCCATCGAAGCCGGCGAAAAGACTCCCTACGAACGTCAGGACCAGCAGTGAGTACCTTTGAAAAGCCGGGCTTCCTGGCGATCGAGCTCGACGGCGCCGGCTGGGACGGCGCGCACCTCACCCGGGCCGTGCTGGCAGCAGAGTCCGCGGGCTTCCATGCAGCAACCTTCACCGACGCACCCGCTCCGGGCCGCGCCAACGCGCTGCAGCGGGCGGCCTTCGCCGGGCCGGTGACGCACACCATTGCGCTGGTCCCGGAGGTGGACACCGTCTACACCGAGCCCTTCCACGTCTCCACCCAGCTGGCCAGCCTGGACTACGTGTCCGGCGGCCGGGCCGGGTGGATCGCCACCGCCGCCGACGCACCTGGGGCGGCTGCCGCCGTCGGCCGTGCTTCCGTTGCCGGCGAGGCGCTGGGGCAGGAAGCGGCCGCATCCATCGAGGTGTCCCGCCGCCTGTGGGATTCCTGGGAGGACGACGCCGTGATCCGCGATGTTGCCACCGGCCGGTACATCGACGTGGACAAGCTGCACTATGTCGATTTCCAGACGCCTGCCGATTTTTCCGGCGCGGGCTATTCCGTCAAGGGGCCATCCATCATTCCGCGGCCGCTCCAGGGGCAGTTGCCGGTACTGGTTCCCGCGTCCCTGCTCGGAGAAGTTCCGGCGGACGCAGTGGATGCCGTGCTGGTGACTGCGCCCGCAGCGGAACTGCTGGCCGCCGAGGTCCGCGACGTCCGGGCCCGGGTGGGGGCGTCCGTTGCCGTGATCGCCGAGCTCGACGTCGTCCTGGACGCCCGCGGGCAGGCTGCGGCTGCGAGGGATGCAGCGTTCGACGGCGGCCGGGCGGCTTTTGCAGGTTCCGCAGCCGGTCTCACCGACTTCCTGTCCGACCTTTTAAGGGCGGCCGACGGCGTGCGGCTGCACCCGGCGTCGCTTTTTGTCGATCTCGAGGAGCTGGGCCGGCTGGTCCTTCCGGAACTGCGCAGCCGCGGAGTCCTCCGCCCGGTGGTGCAGGACGGCACCTTCCGCGACCTGCTGGGCCTGGAGCGCCCGGCCAGCCGCTATGCAACCGTCTCCGCCGCGGCAGCCGGCACCGGAAAGTAAGGGAAAAACCATGACACAGCACACCCGTGCCAAATCCGAGGCCTTCACGCCAAGCGGCCAGATCCAGTTCGGCGTCTTCTTCCAGGGCGTGAACTCCGGCACCATCTGGAAGGCCGCCGAATCGGGCTCCCAGACGGACTTCGAATCGTTCCGCCGCATCGCCCAGACGGCGGAGCGGGGCCTGTTCGCCGCGTTCTTCCTGGGCGAGGGGCTGCGCCTGCGGGAGCATCTGGGCCGCCCGCACGCGCTGGACGTGGTGGGCAGGCCGGATGCGCAGACCATGCTCGCCGCCCTGGCGTCGGTGACGAAGAACATCGGCCTGGTGGCCACCCAGAACACCACCTACAACGATCCCGCCGATTTGGCGCACCGGCTCGCCTCACTGGACCTGATATCGGGCGGCCGTGCGGCGTGGAACATCGTGACCACTGACAACGCCTGGACCGGAGCGAACTTCCGCCGCGGCGGCTACCTGGACCACGCCGACCGGTACAAGCACGCCGAGGCCTTCGTGGAGACGGCCAAGCGCATCTGGGATTCCTGGGAGACGCCGGACGGTCCCGCCCGCCGTGTGGTGCACCACGGGCAGCATTACACCGTGGACGTCACGCCCCGGCTGCCGCGCAGTGCGCAGTACCGGCCGGTGCTGTTCCAGGCCGGGGATTCGCCGGAGGGCCGCAACTTCGCCGCGCGGCAGGCGGACGTGATCTTCTCGGCCCACCCCAAGTTCGACGACGCCGTGGAGTTCCGGAAGGACCTGGTGGAGCGGTCCGTGGCCGCCGGCCGTGGCGCCAATGCCGTCCAAATCATGCCGGCCAGTGAGTTCATCCTGGCGCCCACTGCCGCCGAAGCCGCCGAGAAGAAGGCGTGGGTGCGGAGCCTGCAGATCGGCCCGCAGCAGGCCATCGCCTACCTGGAGCAGTTCTGGGGCCGCGAGCTGTCCTCCTACGATCCGGACGGCCCGCTGCCGGAGATCGATCCGGTGGTGGAGGAAACGTCTGAAACCCGCGGCAGCGGTTTCCACGGCGCCAAGGCCCGGCAGCTGGCGGACCAGTGGCGGGCTGAGGCCAAGGACAAGGGGCTGTCCATCCGGCAGTTCGTCACCTCGAAGACGGCGCGGGTCGATTCCACCTTCACCGGCTCCTATACCGCGGTGGCAGACCAGCTGACGGAGTATGCGCGGGTGGGCGCGGTGGACGGGTTCAACATTTCCCCGTGGCTGATCCCCACCGGCCTGGACGACATCGTGAACCACCTGGTCCCCGAACTCCAGGAACGCGGCGTGTACCCCACTGAATACCGGGGCAGCACCCTCCGCGAGCACCTCGGGCTGGAAACGCCGGTGCGCTTGCCTGACGGGGCTGTTGAGGCGGTCCGCGCCTGATGCGCCGGGCAGGTTTTGCCGCCTGGGCCGGCATTGCCGGGAAGGCTGGTTTTGCCGGACGGGACGACGACGGCGGCACGGCGGGTGCCGCCGTCGAACCTTCCGTGGGGGCTGGTGCTGTGGGGGCTGGTTCGCCCGGGACCGTCACCCTCCAGCTGACGGTGTGGGAGCAGTGGCTGTAGGCCGGCCGCCCCGCCTCTCCTTGGGACCTAGTCGGTTTCCGGGCTCTGGCAGTAGAAGCACGTGCCGGCGTCGCAGTCTTCTGACGTTTCCTGCTCCGTTTGGCGCTCACTCATTCCGGGTCCTTTCCGTAGGGGTTGTGAAGTAGTCCCCCTTGCAAGGGTTTGCCCGGGACCCCTGCTGGGATCCCGGGCAAACACTGGGGGTGGTGGCCTGCCGGCCGGTTAGTGGGCCAGGGCCGGTTCGGCCAGCTGGACCTTCTCCGCCTCGGTGGGCACGAAGCCCGCCTGGAGTTCGGAGCGGAGCTTGCCCATGTCCAGCTCGCCCTGCCACTTGGCGATTGCCACGCAGGAGACGATGTTGCAAACCGTGCTGGTGAGGGCACGGGCCTCGCTCATGAAACGGTCGATGCCAACGATGAGGGCCACGCCGGCCACCGGCAGGGTGGGCATGACCGTCAGGGTTGCCACCAGGGCCACGAAACCACTGCCCGTGACGCCGGCCGCACCCTTGGAGGTCAGCAGCATCATGCCGAGCATCAGCAGGATCTGGCCCCAGCTGAGGTGGATGTCGCAGGCCTGGGCGATGAACATGGAGGCGAGGGTGAGGTAGATGGCCGTTCCGGTCAGGTTGAAGGAGTAGCCGGTGGGGACCACGAGCCCCACAACGCTGCGGTCGCAGCCGATCCTTTCAAGCTTGGACAGCAGGCGCGGCAGGACCGGTTCGCTGGAGGACGTGGCCAGGACGATCAGGAACTCATCCTTGAAGTAGCGCAGGATCTGCCAGAGGCTGAAGCCGGTCACCTTGGCCAGGATGCCCAGGCCCACCACCACGAAGACGATGCAGGCGGCGTAGAAGGCAAGGATCAGCATGCCGAGGTTTCCGATGGAGTGGGCGCCGTACTTGCCAACGGTGAAGGCCATGGCCCCAAAGGCTCCCAGCGGAGCCACCTTCATGATGTAGCCGAACATGATGAAGAGCAGCTTGTTGAAGCTGTTGACCACGTTCAGCGCCAGCTGGCCCGGTGCGCCGAGCTTGCTGAAGGCGAAGCCGCACAGCAGTGCAATGACCAGCACGGGCAGGACTTCACCGTCCGCGAAGGCGCCCACGAAGGTGGTGGGGATGATGCTGAGGATGAAGTCCACGGGGTTGCTGCTGGGCAGCTGCGTGGTGTACTTCTGCGCCACCGAAGAGTCCAGGTGCGCGGGATCGATGTGCATCCCGGCGCCGGGCTGGAACAGCGTCACCGCGGCCAGGCCCAGGGCCAGGGCGAGTGCGGTCAGTGCGTAGAAGAGGCCCAGCGAACGGATCAGGGTGGGCCCCACCTTCCTGGTGTCCCGCAGGGAGGTGATGCCTCCGACGATGGTGCAGAACACGATGGGGGCGATCATGAACTTCACGAGTTTCACGAATCCGTCGCCGATGGGCTTCAGGGACGAGCCGAGGTCCGGCCACAGTGCGCCTACAACGACGCCGAGGGCGACTCCGATGAGTACCTGGACATACAGGTGTCCGAGGATGGATTTGATCTTCATTGAACAACTTCCTGGTTGGTGCGGCCCCTTAATGATGGGGCAAAGAGATAGGGGTGTTAGGCAGACAGCTCGGCGGCCAGGGCCACGTCGATATCTGCGGTGGCGATGTGGCGGGCTGCCCGGTGGAGGGCCACTTCGCTGACGTTGCCGGTGTCATCGGTGATGATTTCGGCGGTGATCACGCCGGCGGGCGTCCCGACCCGCAGCAAGCGGGGAGTTCCGGTGCCGGTGGATGGTGATTGGCCTGCTGCGTTGGCTACGACCGATGACTGCAGCGAGGATGCCAGGGCAACTGCCACGGCTGAGGTCAGGCCGATGGCCGGGTGGGGTGCCAGCATGGACAGCATCCGCACCCGCACGTCGTGGCTGCCGGCGGTGATGGTTGTTCCGTCCGCGGCGGTGTAGTCGCCTGCAGGAGCCACCACCCCGACTTTCGGGACGGCGTTCTGCGGCGGATCCTCAGGCTTCCGCAGCCCCATGATGAGGCCGGCTGATGCCCGTGCCGCGATGAGGTCCGGCAGCTGGGCGGTGAGGTTGCCAGTCATTGAGGAAAGATCGACGCCGGCCTGGTCGGCTGCCAGGAGCACGGCAGGGGCGCCGGCGTCCACCATCGTGGCGGCCAGGGTCCGGCCGTTGACCTGGAGCTCGTCCACCGTGTTGCCGGTAGGCAGGAGTGCACCGGTGTTCTGGCCCCAGGGGCCATGGAACGAGAGGCTGACAGGAACACCGGCGGCGCTGCTGCCCGGAACCCGGGCCAGGCCGGACTTGGGAATGTGTCCGCCCGGGGTGGGAACCGATCCGCTCAGCACGGCACCGGAAGTGACGTGGCGCATGCGGACCTTGGTCATGCCGTCCCGGGCGGGAACGATGCCCGTCTGGACTGCGAACAGGGCAATGGCGGTGGCGCAGTTGCCGCAGTTGGAACCCAGCTCAACGGTGGGGTCACCGATCCCCACCTGGGCGAAAAGGTAGTCGAGGTCTGCCTCGGCACCAGGGGTTGCCCAGATGACCGCAGCCTTGGACGTGGTGGACGTTCCGCCCCCGACGCCGTCCAGCTGCCGCGCGTCCGCTGCGCCGAATGCGGCTGACAGCAGTGCGGGGATTTCCTCGCGGGTGGGGGCGTGGAGGGCCACGTCCCTGGCATCGAAGAGCCAGCACTTGCTGGTGCCGCCCCGGTACCAATGTCCTTTGAGTCCCACTGTATTTCTCCCTCGTAACTTGCAGGTGCTCTACTTCACAGCACCTTGTACTTCTACGATCCGGGATGGGAGCCTTCAGCACAATCGCAAATAAATGGACGACTATCTACTTTTGCTAAACTCAGTGCATGGCAATCCTCGACCTCCACCGGCTCCACGTGCTCCGCGAGGTGGGCCGTTCCGGCTCCCTGACCTCTGCTGCTGCCGCCCTTTCCTTCACCACCTCGGCGGTGTCGCAGCAGATAGCCAAACTCGAGCAGGAGATGGGCGTGGTCCTCATCGAGCGCCATCCCCGGGGCGTGGTCCTGACCGAGGCGGGGCACGCCCTGCTGCACTACGCCGACGACATCGACAGGACCGTGGAAGCTGCCCGCGCCGAAATGGGGGAGTTCGCGGGCCTTCGGCGCGGCCAGCTCCGGCTTGGAACCTTTCCCACCGGCGGAGCCTCCCTGATGCCCGACGTGGTGCTGGCGTTCCGCGCCCGCCACCCCGAGGTGGCAGTGACGGTTGTCAGCGCCCGCCGGGACGGCCTGCTGGAACGGCTGCGGCGGCGGGAAATCGAACTGACCCTGCTGTGGGACTATCCCTGGCAGCAGATCGAGGACCCCGACCTCGCCCTGGTCAGGCTGACCAACGATCCAACAGTGCTGCTGGTCCCGCGGGAGCACCCCATTGCGAAACTGGGCTCGGTCCGCATCGGCGCATTGAGCGACCAGGAATGGGTGGTGCGCGACGAGCACCCCGTGGCCGACGTCCTCAGCCGGGTATGCCGCGACGCCGGGTTCGAACCGCGGATCGCCTTCGCCGCCAACGATTACCAGGAGACACAGGGCATGGTGGCGGCCGGCATCGGGATCGCCCTGGCACCCAGGCTGGCCCTGACGGCCCTGCGCCCCGACGTCGTGGCGGTCCCGCTCGCCGGGTCCCCGAAGCGCCGGATCCTCCTGGCCCACCTGGCAAACCGGCGGCTCAGCCCCGCCGCGCAGCAGGCCACCAAGGTGTTCCGGTCCATCGCCAAGGGCGCGGCTTCCTGACAAGGAGGGTGCCGCCGTCGTACGGTGCCTTTCCTGACGCCTACCGGGCCAGGGGCCCGGCAACCAGAGCCCGGGCAAGGTCCATGAAGTCGGCGTGGGTCACCGGAGCGGGGCCTGCCGTCGAGGCAGCTGCCGTGGGGGTGTTCCGGGCGACGGCGAAGCTGTCGCTGACGAAGCGCCGGTGCGCAATGACGCTCCCGATCGCCGGCAGGACCAGCAGGAACTGGCCGTAGTTGCCCGCGGCCAGGAACGCCCCCTGCCACTGCGGGCCGGATTCCCGGGGGAGCCACCACAGATAGCCGTAGTCGCAGGTGCCAAAACCGGTGGACGGCGCCATGTCTGCGCGCCTGACATGGGTGGCCACGCTGTCCGTGGCCCACTCCCGGGGGACAAGCTGCCGTCCCTCCCACTGGCCGCCGGCTGCCATCAGCATCCCGATCTTGGCCAGGTCCCGGGCGGAGAGGAAGAAATGGTAGGCAGGGAAGGCGGACTTTCGGGTGTCCCCGAGCATGCGCTGGCGTGTGGGGTCGTAGTCGTCGAACCCCAGCGGACCGGCCAGGTGTTTCTGGAACGCTTCGAAGACGGTCAGGCCGCTGGCCTTCTCGAAGATGGCGCCCGCGGCGTTGAAATCCCAGTTGTTGTAGACGAAATATTGCCCGGGCGCCTTTGTGCCACGTGCAGGGAAAGCATCCTCGTCACTGCCCGGGCTGGACGGCGGATGGTAGACCCCCGAGCGCGAGGTCAGGAGGTCACGGAGCCGCGCCGTCCGCTCGATGGGCAGCAGGCCGCCCACATCATCAACACCGAGCTCATCGAGTGTGGCGTCGAGGCTGACCGTGCCGGCGTGCACCTGGATGCCGAAAAGGATCGAGAGCAGGCTTTTGCGGACGGAGGCGATGTAGCTGGCGCGGGTGGTGTCGCCGAGTTCGACGACGGTGCTGCCGTCCTGGAGGACCAGCAGGGACGTGGTGTTCCGGGGCATCGAAATGTCCGGGGCGGCGGTCACGGGGCCTCCTGGTGGATGGTGTGGAACGAAAAAGCCTGGGGACCCGGCGGAGGCCGGGTCCCCAGGCGCGGGATTTCGGGGTTACTTGGTGTAGCCGAACACCTGGTTCCACTTGGCCAGGTCGTCCTTGCCGTAAGTGGTGGCGTCGCTGTTCTGCATGCGGTAGACCTTGCCGGAATCGACGGCGGGGAGGGTTACGCCCATGATGGTGGGCGGTGCCACGTCGGTGCGGACCGGGTATTCACCGATCTGCGCGAAGACCTGCTGGCCCTGCTTGGAAAGGTTGTAGTTCATGAAGACCTTCGCGGCTTCCACGTTCGTGGCGGTGCCCGTCATGCCCAGGTAGTAGTCGTACGAGACGAGTCCTTCCTCGGGGACGATGAACTTGACCGGAGCCTTGTCCTGGACGGCCGAGATGTTGGTGCCGCTGATGGTGACCGTGCCCACGGCCACTTCGCCGCGGGCCAGGGCCGTGGCTTCAGCGCCCAGGGAGTCGTAGATCTTGGGCTTCTGCGCAGCGTACTTGGCGAAGTAGTCGCCGCCCATCTTGGTTTCCATGAACCGGTTCAGCGCAGCGGTGCTGCCGCCCGAGCCGCCCTGGACGATGCCCAGCTTGCCCTGCCACTTGCCGCCGACGGCATCCGCCCATGACTTGGGGGCGTCGGCTTCCTTCACCAGCTGGGTGTTGTAGCCCAGGGTGTAGACGGAGTTGAACATGCGGGTGAACTGGCCGCCGTCCACGGAGACGTCCTTGAGTGCGGAGGCGCCGGGGACGTCATAGGCCTTCCAGACCTTGGCATCCTCCATGGACTTGGCAATCCGGTAGTCGGACGTGCGGATGACATCGGCGCTGAGCTTGCCGGCACCCTGCTCGGAGAGAACGCGTTCGGACAGTTTGTTCGGGGTGAGCCGGACAACGTTGACCTTGATGCCGGTGTCCTTGGTGAAGGCGTCCACCAGCGCGCTTTCCGAGGAATCGGTGTAGCCGGAGTAGAGGGACAGGGTCTGGGTCTTGGCCTTCTCATAGATGTCCTTGTCCGCGATGGATTCGCCATTGATCACCAGTCCGTTGTCGGTGTTCACGGCTGCGGTGGCAGTGACTACGCCGGCACTCTGGGCGGCGCTTCCACAGCCGGTCAGGCTGAGGGCCAGGAGCACTCCGGCGGCGGTGAGGGCGGGGAGTTTGGACGCTAACTTCATTGAGGGTGTCCCTTTCAAAGGTGGGTGTGAGGTCAGTTCTTGGTCTTGCGTTCGCCGCCGACTTTTTGGGCGATGACGGCGAGGATTCCGATGACGAGGCAGTACAGGACGCTGACGGCGGCAGCTGCCTGGCTCTGGCCGTTGTCGAAGTTGTCGAACACGAGGATGGACAGGATCCGGGTGTTCGAGGTGAAGAGGAAGATGGAGGCGCTGAGCTCACGCATGGAGAGCATGAGGAACAGCAGGAACGAGGACATGATGCCCACCCGCATCAGGGGCAGGGTCACGTCCAGGACGGACCTGGTGCGCCCGGCGCCGAGCATCACGGCGCTGTCCTCGAGGTCCTGGTCCATCTGGAGCATTGACGCGGAGACGCCGCGGTAGCCCTGCGGCATGAACACGGCCACGCAGGCGACGGCGAGGATCGCCAGGGTGCCGTAGATGGGCAGCGGCAGCAGCAGCCAGGTCCAGAGCAGTCCGATGCCCATCACGATGGCGGGGACGGCAAGGGGGGTCATGGCCACCAGTTCAATCAGCCGCCCCACCTTGGACTTGGTGCGGTACCGGATGTAGGAGGCGATGAAGCTGAGGGTGGTGCCGGCGAAGGCTGCGATCAGGGCCACCAGGACACTGTTCTTCAGGGCGAGCTGGAAGTCGTTGGATCCCAGGACCTCGATCAGCTTCGCGAAGCTAAGGGAGTTGGCTTCGAGCAGCTGCGACATCGAGGACACGAACGGGGTGGCCTGCATCGAAGCGGCCAGCAGGGCCAGCATCGGCAGGACGACGGACACCGCGAAGTAGGCCAAGGCGATGATCGTGAAGGGCCAGCGCATCTTGCGCAGCGGCACCTGGCGGGGACGGTTGCCCTTGCCGGTCATGGTGGTGAACTTGCGCTTGTTGATGATGCGCTGCTGGATGAGGGTCACGGCCATCAGCGCAACGGTCAGGATCACGGCGACACTCGCCGCCTGGTTGCTCTTGGCGGGCGTGGCGCTCATGAGGCGGTAGATGTAGGTGGGCAGCGTGTCCACGCCGGCGGGGTTGCCGATGACCTGGGCCACCGGGAAGTTCTCCATGGTCAAGGCGAAGACCAGGACGGCGGAGCCCAGGATGGCGGGAAGGGCCAGGGGCAGGGTGACGGTCCGCAGCATGGTGCGCAGGGGCGCCCCGTGGACGGTGGCGGCCTCTTCGAGGTCGGCGTTCATCATGGACAGTGAGCTGTGCAGCAGCAGGAAGGCGTACGGGGCGTAGAAGATTCCCAGCACGAACACCAGGCCCGGGAGGCTGTAGATGTTGATGGCGGCGTCAATGCCCAGGTCACGGAGGAAGATGTTGATGTAGCCGGCGCTGGGCGAGCACAGGAGCGACCAGGCCAGGGCACCCACCAGTGCGGGGATGAACATCGGCGCCATGCCGATGAAGAAGATGAACTTCCGCCACGGCGCATCGGAGCGGGCACACACGAAGGCCAGGAAGGCGCCGATCAGGAGGGCGATGAGCGCCGAGCCGGCGCCGACCATGAGTGAGTTGACCAGGGCCCCGAGTGCTTCCGGCGTGGCCAGCAGGGCCAGGTTGGACAGCGTCAGGCCGCCCAGGGAGATGCTGCCCGGCCGGGGAACACTGTCCGAGAACGCGGCCAGCAACACCAGGGCAAGGGGGAGGACGATGAGGACACCAAGGATGACCAGGACGATCAGGCCCGGCGTGTTCTTCCGGAGGCCCGAAAGGGTCCGGGCTGCACGGTAGTCCCGGGGCGCCGGCATGGGTGCGAGGCGGGCGTCGGCGCGGGTGGCCGCCTCGGTGGTCTTGAGGCTCATGCGAGGACCTCAGCCGGGAGGATCTGGACTTCGCGGGGGTTGACGGTCACCCACACGCGGTCTCCCACTTTGTGCTGTTCGCCGCGGCGAAGTCCGCCCAGTGCGTCCAGTTCGGGCCCGGATTCCAGCTGGACGGCGTACCGGATGTCGTTCCCCTGGAACCCTGCCACGCGTACTGTCCCCGGCCATGAGTTGGGGTGTTCGGTGGGCATGGCGGTGATCTGCAGGTCCTCGGCCCGGATGCACACCTTGGGGGATGTGCCGGCATCGCCGGCCTGCTGCGCCGACTGGACCGTGAGCTCGCTGTTGGTGATGCGTGCGGTGGTGGACCCGGCGGCGGTGCCCTCCGGGGTGCAGTCCATGATGTTGGAAACACCGAGGAAGTGGGCGATTGACGCGCTGGCGGGTGCCTCGTACATGTGCTGCGGGGCTCCCATCTGCACAATCCGGCCGCCCTGGAGCAGGGCGATGCGGTCTGCCAGGGCGAAGGCTTCGTGCTGGTCGTGGGTGACGTACACGCAGGTGAGCCCCAGCTGGAGCTGGATTTCACGCAGTTCAACCCGGAGCCGGTCACGCAGGCGGGCGTCAAGGTTGGAGAGCGGTTCGTCGAGCATGAGCACGCTCGGCCGCATGACCAGGCTGCGTGCCAGGGCCACGCGCTGCATCTGGCCGCCGCTGAGCAGGCTGGCGCCGCGGTCGGCGTAGGGCTCCAGGCCCACCAGCGTGAGGGCCTCCATGACCCGCTCATCGATTTCGTTCTTGGAAAGCTTCTTCTGCTTGAGGGAGTAGGCAACGTTCTGGGCCACCGTCATGTGCGGCCATACCGCGTAGGACTGGAAGACCATGCCGACGTTGCGCTTGTTCGGGGGCAGGTTGATGCCTTTTTCGGAGTCGAACACCACCACGTCGTCGATGATGATCCGCCCCGAGGTGGGCTCTTCCAGGCCGGCGATGCAGCGCATGGTGCTGGTCTTGCCGCAACCGGACTGGCCCAGGAGGACCAGGGCCTCGCCGTCTTCAATGTCGAGGTTGAGGTTTTCGATGGCAGTGAAGCTTCCGTACTTCAGCTGCAGGTTTTGAATGCTGATTTTCATGGCTGATTCCTTGGCTGGGTTTTTCCGGTAGGGGTTTCTTCAGTCACTGGGCACCAGGATGGTGCTTTCGCTGATGACGCGGGCCGAGCGTTGAAAGGAGACTTCGGCGGGATCGGCTGCATCCAATGCCAGCGCCGTCTTGCCTTTCAGCAGGTGGATAAAGAGTCCGGCCTCCGCCGCCGGAACCACGCTGCGCTGCACCACGCTGCCTGGTGTGCCCGAGGCGGCCGCGACGGCGACCGCGCTGGTGAGGCCGATGGCGGGGTGCAGTGCGGTCATCGAGATCATTCGGGCCGAGACGCCGGTTGCGCCTGCGGGCGGAGGTCCCACGATGCCAACCTTCGGAATGGATGTGAGGTCCTGCGGAAGGCCCATCAGACGGGCGGCCGCTGCGCGCAGCTGAGGGGCGATCCGGACCAGTGCCTCCAAGTCCTCCTCGCTGCCGGTGGCGTCCAGCCCCAGGTCCTGTGCGTCGAAGAGCGCCGCCGGGGCTCCGGCGTCGATCAGTGTTGCCTGGAAGCTGCGCCCGTCGACCTCGATGTCATCGATGGCGTTGCCCGTGGGGAACTGTGCTCCGTAGCTGGACCAGGAGGACTTCTGGAAGATGACGTCGATGGGGACGCCGGGGTAGTGCTGGCCGTCGAGGCGCCGCCCGCCGTAGGCCGGCACCTGCGCCTCGGGTGTGGGGATTTCGCAAACGAGGCGAAGCCCGGTCACGGTGTTCAGGATGGGGACCCGGGTGACTTCCCCGGTGGGAGCGACCAGTCCGGCGTGGAGCGCGTACAGGCCCAGCGCTGTGGCGCAGTTGCCGCAGTTGCTGGCCCACTCCACGGCCGGCTTGTCGATGGCCACCTGGGCGAACCGGTAGCGGACCGTTCCGTCCGGGTCGGTGCCCGCCACAGTGATCGCCTTGCTGGTGGTGGACGAGGCGCCCCCCACTCCGTCGATCTGGCGGAGGTCCGGCGAGCCGAAGGTGCGGATGAGGAGACGGTCCGTCTCCAGGGCGTCAGCCGGAAGGTCCTCGTCACGGAATATCCAGCACTTGCTGGTGCCGCCACGGACGAGGGTGGCCGGTACCGGGGTGACCGGGAGGGTGCCGGCCTGCGGCTCTTCCCTGAATAGAAGCGTCATTGGTTCTCCTGAAATACCCCGCGCTGCCGTGTGCAGTCGCCGGATAAATGTTCAAAGCTGAGCAAACCGGAATCCGGTAATTGCTGTGCTGTATGGCGTTGGTCACAAACGGTATACCGTTGATATGACTTAAGCAACAGTCATTTGAATATGAATACCGACACGGCAGCCTTGGTGCCTTGCGGGGCGAGATGGTGTGCGGAAAATCGGCACGGTGTTCACAGCGCGCCCAAACGGTATGCAGTGCGTTAGAATTGCGGCTAAAGGTATGGCGCCGGCGCGTCCTGCCGCTTGTTTCCATGAAGACCGGAGGCCGCCCGTGGCGTCGCAACCAGAGACAAGCCCCTACCTGATGATCAGGAACGCCATCATCTCGCAGGAGCTGCCTCCCCGTGCCCAGCTCGTCGAAAGCGCCCTGGCCAAGAAGTACAACGTCTCCCGGACGCCCATCAGGGAAGCGTTGCGGCGCCTCGAAACCGAGGGGCTCGTGGAGCGCTACGGTTCACGCATGCAGGTGCGGGAGTATCGCCCGGAGGAGATGCTGGACCTCTATGAGGTGCGGACCTTCCTGGAGGAGGCGGCGGCTAAAACTGCTGCTCTCCGGCACACGGACATGGACCTGATGCTGATCGACCGCGCGCACCAGGCCATGGTCACCCTTGATTTTGAGGCCGCCACTCCGGCTGAACTGGCCGCCGCCAACCGCACCTTCCATGAGCGCATCTGGGCCGCCAGCCACAGCGCCGCCCTCCTTGACCTGCTCGACCGGATCCTGGTCCACTTCATCCGCTACCCGGGCACCACGCTCTCCACCAAGGAGCGCTGGGACCGCGTGCTGAAGGAACACGAGGAGCTGCTGGTGGCCATCCGTGCCCGGAACGCGGAGGAGGCCGGCCGCATCGCCAGCGCCCATATGGACGAAGCAAAGAACATTCGCATCCAGATGTACATCGACGCCCAGGAAATCAGCAGCCCCCGCCTGGCGTAACGGCCTGATTCCGGCACAACCCCGTCTCAACGCCCCCAAATGCGCTATTGCATGCGACGGCATACTTATGTATACAATCGTGTACAGCGATGGAGCTGAGGAGACTGATGATGATCAAGAGCGACGTTTTGGTAGTGGGCGGCGGCAACGCCGGATTTGCGGCAGCACTTGCAGCCGCCGAGCGTGGCCGCAAAGTTGTCCTGCTGGAAAAGGCGCAGGAGGCCTCCTCGGGAGGCAACAGCTTCTACACGGCCGGTGCTACGCGTATCTCCCATGACGGGCTCCAGGAACTCATCGAGTTCGTGGAACCTGATGAGCGGCACGCCGCCAGCGAGGTCCCCGCCTACACCGCCGCCGAATACCTTGCCGATCTGTCCAAGGTCTCCGAGGGGCGCAACGACCCCGAACTCTCCGCGGTCCTGGTCCGCGAAAGCAACCCGACCCTGCGCTGGCTTCAGGGCATGGGACTCAAATACCGCCTGATGTACGAACGCCAGGCGTACCGGACCCAGGACGGCGGGTACCTGTTCTGGGGCGGACTGCACGTGGGCAATGTGGGCGGCGGCAAGGGGCTGATGGCCGACCACCGCGCAGCTGCTGAGCGGATGGGCGTTGAGGTCATCTACGACTGCGCAGCCACCGGACTGATCCAGGAGGACGGCCGGGTGCGCGGGGTCCGGTACCGCAGCTCATCCGGAGAAGGTGAGCTCCGGGCCGAGTCGGTCATCCTCGCCTCGGGAGGTTTTGAAGCATCACCTGAACTGCGCCGCCGGCACCTGGGGGAGGGCTGGCAGAACGCGAAGGTACGCGGTACGCCGGGCAACACGGGAGAGATGATCCTCGCCGCATTGGACGCCGGCGCGGCCAGGGGCGGCGACTGGTCCACCTGCCACAGCGTCGCCTGGGACGCCTGGCACCCGGAGAACGAGGGCAACCTGGAACTCACCAACCAGCTCACCCGCGGCGGGTACCCGCTGGGCATCGTGGTGAACAGCGACGGGAAGCGGTTCGTGGACGAGGGCGCCGACTACAGGAACTACACCTACGCGAAGTACGGCCGGGACATCCTTGCCCAGCCGGGCTCGGCCGCCTTCCAGATCTTCGACGCTTCGTCCCGCCCCATGCTGCGCGCCGAGGAGTACGACATGCCGGGCGTCTCGGTGGTCACCGCTCCAACCCTCGCCGAGTTGGCGCAGAAAGCCGGCATCAGCCCGGAAGGCTTGGAGGAGACGGTGCACAACTTCAACGCTTCGATCACCGGCAGCTCGCCCTTCGACCCCAACGTCAAGGACGGACGCCGGGCCGACACCCAGCCGCCGAAGAGTAACTGGGCCCGCAGCACCGCCACCGGCCCGTTCTACGCTTTCCCGGTGACCTGCGGCATCACCTTCACCTTCGGTGGCCTCAAGACGGACACCTGGGGCCGCGTGCTCACCGAAGACGCGGAGCCGCTCGAAGGGCTGTATGCCTGCGGGGAAGCGCTGGGCGGACTGTTCAGTGGAAACTACCCCGGCGGCTCCGGGCTTGCGGCGGGCGCCGTCTTCGGCCGCCGCGCCGGCTCCATCGCCTAGGCAACCCAGCAGCCCCCACCAGCAACGGAAAAGAGGAAAAAGTGGCCAGTACCATCCACCAGCGGCTCCGCGAGGATGTCCTCGCGAGTGTGTTTGCGCCTGACGAGCCCCTCACGGAGGCCAAGCTCACCGAGCGTTACGGGGCATCCCGGACCCCGGTGCGGGAGGCGCTGCAGCGGCTGGAGCAGGACGGGCTGGTGGAGCGGCGCGGCAAGGCGGTGGTGGTCCGCACGCATTCGGCCGAGGAGATCATCGACATTTACGAGTCGAGGATCATCCTGGAGCAGGCAGCCGCCGCCAAGGCTGCCGTCAAGGCAACGGCCCTGGACCGCCAGCTGCTCACGGGGCTGCTGACGCAGATGCAGCAGCTGGATCCCAGTGACGGCCGGGCGCTCGCCGAAACCAACCGCGCCTTCCACGCCCAGCTGTGGCACGCCACGCACAGCCCGTCGCTGATCGGACTGCTGGAACGCCTTGACCAGCAGGTGCGCCGGTACACCCTCACCACCCTGACCTACCCGGGACGGTGGCCGGTGGTGCTGGCGGACTACGCCGAGCTGCTGGCCGCCATCGGGGACGGCGACTCCGGGCGTGCGGGTGAGATCGCCGCCCGCCACATGTCCGACGCCTTGAACATCCGGCTGAAGATGTACGCCGAGGATCCCAGGACGCTCTAGGCCGCAGCGTCCGCACCAGACCCGCCGGCAGATGTTCCTGCATACTCCATCGCAACAGGAAACCCGAAAGTCGGGCGCAGGGCATCGGCCGGTGCAAAGAGGCGGGGCAGGCTCCAATGGGCCTGCCCCGCCTCGCTTTTCCGGCGCCTTATGCGCCGGGCCGGCTTCGCTGGAAGGGACGACGACGGCGGCGGGCGGGTGCCGCCGTCGTACCTTCCCCCGGCCGGCCGTGCAAGAAGCTCCGTCCGAACGCACAGCATCGGCACAGCAGCAACCGGCCCACGGCATAGCCTGGTGCGGTTTCCTTGCATCATGAGCACTTCACGCGCACCCCGCCAGCCCGACCTTGACCAGCCGCACCCCGACCATGACCGGGGGCTGGAGTTTGACCTGAACACCCTGGTGAGCCGCAGGTCCCTGGGACTGTTCCTGGGCGCGGGCGGTGCGGTGGCCGCGCTCGCCGCGTGCTCACCGGCCGGAAACACGGGTTCCACCTCGCCGTCAACAACCACGACGGCGGCAGCCACCACGTCCGCAGCGTCTGCCACGGCCCCGGACGCCGGCACCGGCACGCCAACGTTGACGCGGGCCATCGCCGAGTGCGGGGTGGAAATTCCGCAGGAAACGGCGGGCCCCTATCCTGGCGATGGGTCCAACGGGCCGAACGTCCTGGAGGCGTCCGGGGTGGTGCGGAAGGACATCACCTCCAGCTTCGGTACAGCTTCAGCGAAGGCCGAGGGCATTCCGCTGACGTTCACGCTGACCCTCCTGGACAACGCCAACGGCTGCGCCCCGATGGCCGGCGCCGCGGTGTACGCGTGGCACTGTGACCGGGACGGGAAATACTCGATGTACGACTCGAGCCTGAAGAACGAAAACTACCTGCGCGGTGTGCAGGAAGCCGATGCCAACGGGCAGGTCACCTTCACGTCGATCTTCCCGGCCGCCTACTCCGGGCGCTGGCCGCACATCCATTTCGAGGTGTTCGAGTCCATGAACAATGCAACGGCTGCCGGGCAGGTCCTGGCCGTCTCCCAGATCGCGCTGCCGCAGGCGGCCTGCGACGACGTGTACGCCACCCCCGGGTACGAGCGCAGCGTCGCGAACATGACCCGCACAACGCTCAAGTCGGACAACGTGTTCGGGAACGACGGCGGCATCTACCAGCTGGCAACGATGACCGGGTCCGCTGCTGCTGGCTACACGGCCGGGCTCAACGTGACAATCTAGGCTGCCGCAGCTCCCCGTTCCGAGCCACTGCCTCCGGTTTCGTCATGTGGGCCTGGTAGTAAGGGACAATCGAGAGGTCAACACCTGAGGAGCGTGCGGATCGATGGGGCTGGGTATGGGGCGCACCCGCGGGAGCGTGGCTGTTGCCTGCCTGCGTTTGCTCGTTGCCTCGCTCTGCGCCGCGGCGGTGCTGGCCAGCGGTGCTGGCAGTGCGGTGTCCCCTTCCCTGCTGCAGCCCCATGACCGGGTTTCCAGCCAGCCGCGGGTGGTGCCGATGCCACCGCCATTGTCGGACGTGCTGGATCAGCCGGCCGCTGTCCCGGGCGGGTACCCGATGGCCTTGACGGCCCAGGTGGGAAACCACCACGTCCATGCGTCCTGGACCTACGTTGACGGGCTGCCCGCCTTCAACGCCCACATCGACTCGTGGCTGCTGGGACTCCTGGATGCGGCGGCTCCGGCGGGTGGCCGCTACCGGCCCGCGATGGCACTGAACGCCGGCCAGCACCAGGGCCGGGAAATGGTCATCTCGGCCAAACCCGTCCAGGCCAAGGGCAATGTGCTTGTGGTCCGTCAAAGAGTGTCGGACGCCGGGCCGGAGGGAGTCAGTGCGATGGCGGCCGCCACCGTTTATATCGACCTGGCCTCCGGCGCGGTCCGGAGCGGCACCGACCTGCTGAGGCCTGACGCCATCCCCGCCATCCAGGCACGCGCGGCGGGCATCCCTGCCGACATCGCCGCCCGCGCCCCTCAAGGAATCCCGACCGACCTTGTCCTCAGTCCGGAAGGCGAACTGACCGTCTCCGCAGGGCAGCCCGGCATGCCCGGCCGGGAGGTGACGGCCACGATGAATGCCGCGGACACGGCGGCTGCCCTCAGCGATTACGGCCGCCAGGTGCTGGGGCAGCTGAACGCCGCCGCAGCACCGCGCCCGGCCAGCGCCCCGGCCCACAGGCATGTGAACTGCGATATTGTCCCGTGCGCTGCACTGACCTACGACGACGGGCCCGACCCCCGCACCACGCCCCAGTTACTGGACATCCTGAAGGCCAACGACGCGCAGGCCACGTTCTTCATGACCGGGTCCAACACCACCGCCAACCCGGCCACCGCCAGGCAGGTTGCCGAGGCCGGGTACGCAATCGGCAACCACACCTTCAGCCACCCCTACCTGACCAAGCTGTCACCGCCCGCGATCAGGAAAGAGATGGACCGGACGGATGCCGCGATCCTGGCCGCCACGGGTTCCACTCCCAGCATGATGCGTCCGCCGTACGGCGCGGCCGATGCAGCGGTCCAGGCAGCAGTGGGCAAACCATTGATGATCTGGGCAGTGGACTCGCTGGACTGGCAGAGCAAGAATCCGGCGGCCTTCGTGCCCAAGGTGCTGAAGGAGGTCACGCCCGGCGCGATGGTGCTCATGCATGACGTCCAGCCGTCGACAATATCCGGGCAGCAGGAGCTGATTGCGGGCTTGCAGGGGCAGGGCTACAAGCTGGTGTCCGTCCCCCAGCTCTTCGAGGGGATTCCGCTGCTGCCCGGGCACGTTTACCGGTCCCGGCCGGCGCGGCCGTAGTCATCGAGGCGCGGCGCCCGTTGACCACAAACAACGGCGTGAGTACTGTGGGCCGCCTATTCATCCTCGCCGCGGAGGCAGCCATGGGCGATTCGAAAAGCAGCACCGACTATGAGTTCCTGACCGTCTGGCGCGTGGCCGGGACACCACGGGAGGTGGTGGACGTCCTGGGCGATGCCGGCACGCTTCCGCGCTGGTGGCCATCGGTGTATCTGGACGTCGAGCCCCGGGATACGGGCAATCCGGACGGCACAGGCAAGGCGTTCTTCCTCCACACCAAAGGCTGGCTGCCCTACACGCTCAAGTGGCAGCTCACCCTCACGGAGCCCGTGACGGAGCAGGGTTTCGCGCTGTCCGCGCGGGGCGACCTCAACGGCACGGGACGCTGGACGTTCGAGCAGGACGGGCCTGAAACGGTGGTCACCTATGACTGGCGGGTCAGTGCGGCGAAACCGTTGCTGCGGCGGCTGGGCTGGCTGCTCAAGCCGGCTTTTGCCGCGAACCACCGGTGGGCGATGGCGCGCGGACAGGAGGCGCTGGCGCTGGAACTGCGCCGACGGCGGCCGGGCGCCAACCCAGTCAAAATCCCGCCGCCGGCTGGCCCCACGTTCGCACGCCTGTCCCGCTGGCAGCAGAAAGCTACGCACACCTGACGTGACCGGCTGGTTTTGCTGGGAGGTTCGACGACGGCGGCGGGTGAGTGCCGCCGTCGAACCTTCCAGCGGCGCGCTTTTCTCCGGGGCCGTCAGCTGCCGGCTACCCGCTGGATGAACTCGACCGTCTCGCGCTCTGTCTCTGCGCGGGTGGTGGGTTCGTTGTGCACTTCATGCCGGACGCCGGGGAAGACGCGGGTGCGGACGTCCGCGTGGCCCGAATCCGCCAGGCGGTTGGCCACGTGGTAGGCGCCTTCGCCGTAGTTGGTCACGGGGTCCTGGTCGCCGGCGAGGATCAGCACGGGGAGGTCGGCGGGGAGCTGTTTGTACCAGTCGTCCGAGGTGACCTGATCGTAGAGGTCAACGAAGCCCTGCAGGAAACGGGCGCTGAGCGGTGCGCCGAAGTTGTTGAAGGGGTCCCTCCCGTGGTCGGCGACGACGTCGGCGTCCAGCGCCACCCAGGCGGTGGGGCCGGCGTTTTCGCCGAGGCGGCCCAGGAAGCCGTCGAACAACTGGCCCACCAGTTCCTCAGGCGCGGGCTCCGCCGCACTCTCGCCGGAGGCAAGCCCGGCAAGTTCGGGACGGTTGATTCTTTTCTCGATGCCCCGCATCTGGGCGGCGATGCCGCAGAGGATCAGGCCGGAAAGCTGGGTCCGTGGGTCCACGGCCATGCCGCGGGCGATCATGGAGCCCCAGCTGTGGCCGAACACCACGTACGGGAGCGGGGGGAGTGCCTCCCTGGCTTTGGCCTGGAGGGTGACCTCGTCCGCGACCACCACGCTGGCGGCGTCCTCGCCGGCGTCGCCCCAGGTGCCCTGCTGCATCGCCGTGCGTCCGTGCCCGGAGTGGTCGCCTGCCACCACGATGAATCCCGCGTCCACCAGGGTGGAGATGAGGTGGAGGTAGCGGCGGGAGTGCTCGCCGAGCCCGTGGATCAGCTGCACGATGGCCTTGGGTTGGCCGATGGGTTCGTAGACCCAGGCCTGGATGGTGTCGCGGCCGTTGGCGGACGTGAATTCGATTTCCTGCAGTGACATGTATTCCTCCTGTGGCGGCGCCGTCGCCTGCCCGTGGTGAGCCTAACCACAAGGCCGTCATGTGCGTCAATGCTTGCTGGTTCATTTAAGGGGCTTCCGCCTAGTCTGAAACCAGCCCCGTCCGCCGCTTTGAAGGAAGCCGATGCCGCACCCCGACCGTCCCCTGCGCAAGCTGGGATTCCTCACTATTGGCCTCTTTGATCCCGCCAATCCGGCTGCGGGCCATGAATCCACGCTGGAAATCATCGAACTGGGGGAGCGACTGGGGTTCGACAGTGCCTGGCTGCGCCACCGGCACCTGCAGTTCGGCATCTCTTCTCCTGTCGCGGTGATGGCGGCGGCGAGCCAACGGACCTCGCGGATTGAACTGGGCACTGCGGTGACGCCGCTGGGCTGGGAAAACCCTCTGCGCCTGGCCGAGGACCTGGCCACAGTGGACCTGCTCGCCGGTGGACGCATCAACCCAGGCGTAAGCGTTGGGGAGCCGATGCAGTACGACACCGTGAAGCATGAGCTGTACCCGGATACGGCGGACGTGGAGGATTTCAGCTACGCCCGCGTGGAGCGGTTTGCGCGGCTGGTGGCGGGTGAGCCGGTGCGGGAATTTTCCGGCAAGCACGGCGTGGTGGAGGAGTTCTCCAACCGCGTGGAGCCGCATTCACCGGGGCTGCGTGAGCGCCTTTGGTACGGAGCCGGGAGTACGAAGTCAGCGATATGGGCCGGGGCCAATGGCTTCAATCTGCTCTCCAGCAGCGTGATCTTCCCCGGCAAGGACCAGGAACCGGACTTCGCCTTGGTCCAGCAGTCGCAGATCCGGGCGTTCCGGGAAGCGGCTGCTGCTGCCGGGCATGTTCAGGCGCGGGTCTCGCAGGGGTTGGTGGTGATTCCGACCGACTCGGCGACTCCGACCCAGCGGGAGAAGTACCAGCGGTACGTCGACGAACGCACGCCGCGCACCGCTTCTCCGCAGGGGCCGAGGGGCATGATGTTTGCCGCCGACCTCATCGGCACCAGCGAGGAGATCGCGGAGAAGCTGTACTCCCACGCCGGTTTCCAGGAAGTGGATGAGGTGGCGTTCGCGCTTCCGTTCAGCTTCGACCACGAGGACTACGTCCAGATCCTTACCGATATCGCGGGCAAATTGGGGCCGGCTCTGGGTTGGGCTCCGGGTGAGGGGTCGGGGTCGTTGCGGTAGGGATGCAACCCTTTGCGTCATCGTCAGCGGCCGTGCGGTCAGCGCGGCAGGCTTTTATTTGAAGCGTAACCTTCGCATAATCGCCGGACAAGTCGCTGATTTCTAACCTCGGGTTTGTGGTGGAACCGGACTAGACAATGGCTCTTGTTGAGTGCACGCGGGTACGAGCAAGATCACGCTGGACGGCGTGGGTAGCACCAACATGACCCGGCACGACCTGCGCTTGCGGATGGAACCCATTACTGTTTGGCGAGACCGTCCAGGACAACCTCGCGTGCGGGCGACGTACGTGGACCGTTCGTATGCTCGGCTTAATGAGTTTGCTGCTTCGGGGTCCGAGGCTGAAACAGCGCACCGGTCGAAACATGATTCCGGTTTGTTCGCCTCCGTCGATTAGGATTCCGTCCATGGGGAATGAAGCGGCGCTGCTCAAGCTGGCACTCGATGAGCTCGGAATAACTTTGATTCGAGACCTCAAGGCCGGAGGCCAAAAAACTGTGCATCTGGTGGATCACGAGGGCGTTTCCCGGGTACTCAAACTAGTCGAAATTCCGGCGGCCGAGCCAAATGCTCTTGAGCGCGCGCGAAGGGAAGTCGCGCTTCTGGCCGGAACCGAGCACGCCAATGTCGTCAAGGTCGTTTCGCCCCTAACTGAGCTTGGCAACCCCGTGCGCGGAGCAGCTTGGATGGAGGAGTTTCTGGATGGGGGCGACCTAAGCGACTTCCTCGGTGGACCTTGGCCGGCAGCCGAGGTCCGGGAGATGGGCATAGCCGTATCCGCCGGGCTTTCTGCCCTACATTTGCAGCAGGTGGTCCACAGGGACCTGAGTGCCAGCAATGTCCGAAGGCTCGCGGATGGGACGTACAAGGTGATGGACCCCGGATTCGCTAAGCACACCCTTCGTACCGGACTGACCGTCGGAGGGCAGCCGGGGACTCGTGGCTTCATGACGCCCGAGCACTTACAGGCGTATACGGGCCCTACTGCTGCCTCAGATGTCTTTGCCGTGGGTCAGTTGATGTACTTTGCCGCGACGGGATTCGCACCGTATCCGTACAAGGGGGACGATGCGGAGTACATCACAAGGCTTAGCGCCGGGCACTACACTCCCCTAGCCCAGGTGCGTTCGGATTATCCGGCAGAACTGTTGGCTGTTATTGAAAGAGCTCTGCACCCCCAGCCTGCCCGTAGATACCGAAATGGAGATGCCCTGCGAGTAGCTCTGGAGGGAACGAAATGAGCGTTCTCATACAAGACACCGCGCGGAATACTTTGGCGGGATGGACTACAACCGGCTTGAAGCGAGGGACCGCTGCCGGGGCTATACTGTCGCCGTTCAGCTCCCCAAAAACTGGCAACAGTTACAAGATTGATGCGACACGAATAGCGGACAGAATTCGGAAGGCTGGCGGTGAGTTTTGGTTTGATCCCACCACGCACGCCCTGCAAATGCCGCAAGCGGGGGATTTTCGTTATTATGACGAATGGGACCTGTGGTCCGGAGACCGAAACCGATTGGAAACCGCCGCGGACCAGCGAGAGCACGTGCGTCGGGTCTTTAACATCCAGGACCAGCTCGGAGTGCCCCTTCTCGGCCCGACAGTCTTGCTGCACAGCTCCCAGAGCCAGAAGAGCCTGCAGGCCATTGACCTCGCAGAAGTAGCGCGGAGTGAAGCGGGAAGCCGTGACGTGTGGCTTTCCATAGTGGGTGACTCGCAGTTTTGGGCTTCTGGAGCTGACCTTGACGCCCACATCGGTGTCTTGGATCAACTTGAACCCGCAGGGTGGATGGTCTCAGTCGTTCGTCCGCAATCGACGATCCCGGTGGCGGCTCATGGCGAAGAAATAGCCGGAATGATGCGCACCGTGTTCGCCTTGAGCCAAGATCGCCCTGTCATCATTGGCCACGGCGATTTTGCTGGGCTACCAGGCGTAGCTGCAGGTGCAAAGACCATCGGTTCCGGGGGCGACATTCGACAGCGCGTTTGTTCTTACACAGATTATGTCGCGAGGCCGCTCAACGGGAGCGATTTTGGCTCTTGGTACAAACGCCCCACCTTGGGGGGCCTATTTGGTGCAATGTCGACTAACGAGTACAACGTTCTCCTAGATCAGGATCAAGCACTAGCCCAGCGACTTACGCCTGGTCACTTTATCGATACGCCTGGAGAAGCTTTTCAACACCATATTCGTGTCCTAGCGGAAGCGGTTGAGAACTTAAACCAGCTATCAGGCGAGGCAAGAGTTCGTCAATTGCAGGCGTGGTATTCGGACGCCTTGAAGGAGTGGCCTGAGGCTCAAAGGATATCGGGCTGCGCTGCGGGTGGGACTTCTTGGGTTGCCCCATTGCTGGATGGCGTGGAATTGTTTATCCGGGGAGAGGGTTGGTAATTTTCGAGCGAAGCCACCAGGTGCTCGAATCCCAATAGTGCTTTTTGGGGTCGTAATTTCCGGGAAGAGGGTCTATGCTGCCATTTCCCGTCAACAATAAGTCCCGCTCCGTCAGCAGTGACCTCAGCTTTTATGGATTCAGTACTCTGTGGTCCGAGCGGACCAAAAATTAAGACGTAGTTAGTGACCCAGGTTCGGTAACCGCGCGCCTGACGTAATCCTTGCTGCCAATCGCGGACTTTTGTCTCGATGGCGTACAAGGTACCGGAACTACTAAGTGCCTCATGCCTCACGAATTTTCCTGAAGGCGTCGGCAGCACCGCGCCCCTTTTTTTAAGTCCAAGAATTCGCGTTCTGGTGTACTCCTCTGGTAACCCGAGTTCCAGGGTCAAGCGTTCTAAGGATTTTGGTCGCGACGGATACAGGGCCGCGATAATACTGCAGTCCATTTCGTTGAGTAGTGGTGGTATCCCTGAGTCTAGGCGCCTTTCCAGAGCGCGGCGTCCGCCGACGATAGCTAGAAAATCGGGGACGCCAAGGGGGCCTGACATTTCCGGAACAACAAGTACGCCGCCTGCCGATGACCCCGGTAGGCGCCTTGCAGCCTCAATTGCGACGGGATAGAGCTCCGCTTCTTGCACGGCTATGAACCGGCGTCCGGCACGTGAGCGTGTCGTTCGATGTACGTGTACTTCGGTCACACTATAATTCTGCCAGATTCTGGGTTGTTATGAACAATGCTCAGCTCGATTTCATAGGGTTGCGGCACAAGCCTATGGCACCTGAGCGCTGAGCTTATGCTGTCGCTGCACGGTCGTGGTGGGGCGTAGACGGAGACAGGGGCGCGCGTCGAGGTTCAGGTTCAAAGAGTAGGGGGTTCCGTCATCGATTCCCGAAGGTCCGTCGCGTTCCCTAGGCTGCCTTGTTCGGAGACGCTCGAATGACTCAAAATGACGGCAACCAAAGTGCCGAAGGTACCCTGCGAATACCTCGCAACTCTGCGTTAGTGTGTCGCTATTGTATGAATAGTTGCCACGGAGTGCCCGCAGATTTCGCAATTGACGGGACTGGTGGTCGTGATGTTAGCGGGACCTAGGTCCGCGACGCGTCGGGCGGCGATCAAGATGACTACACATAAGAACACGATTATTGCTAGCAGAGTGATCGCAATTGGCCATCCGTAGGGTTTCAACTGGTCGGCGGAAGCCAACGCGAGAGTTGCCGCAAAAAGGGCTGCCAAGCCTCCGAACGCTTTAAACGCCATTGCTATCGTACGCATTTGCTTGAGGACTGGCTGGGAAGCTGCTTTTTCCTCCGCAGTGCCAATAGCTTCGAAGAAAATTCCCAAAGCGACAATAATTGCGGCAAAACCGGCGACTGTAGCCAGCGCCGCCGGAGCGCCAGCCATAAACGGTGTAAAGTCCACATTTCCCCTTGAATGTAGTTGCTTAGTTCATCTACTGTGCCTTGATTATATGCGGTAGTCCTATAACCGCGGAACGGCTCCCGGGCCGGGCGGAGGTTAGCAAAAGAGATCTTCGATCTATTACCGCTTTCGTGGAGTTCGCCTTGCGAAAAGTGCATCACGACTAGAGTCCAAGCCGTCGACTACTGGGATGTGGAGACGTGTTGATGTGCGAATACCGTCGTCACATCCAGGCTGCCCCAGCTGCCGTAGCATCCGGACACACAGCGCAACGTTGGCGCCCCCACACGTAACCTGATTAAATGCCTCGTTTCGCACTGGACATCGAGTCCGTCCCCCGCCCCGCCCGTGCCCAGGAACTCCTGGACGCCGTGAACCAGCGGGTGGTCATTGCCGACGGCGCCATGGGCACCATGCTGCAAGGCCGGGACCTCTCGCTCGAAACGGACTTCCAGAACCTGGAAGGCTGCAACGAGATCCTCAACGACACCCGTCCGGACGTCATTGCGGATATCCATGACGCCTACTTCGCCACGGGCATCGACGCGGTCGAAACCAATACCTTCGGCGCCAACTGGTCCAACCTCTCCGACTACGGCATCGATGACCGCATCGCCGAGCTCGCACAAAAGGGCGCCAGGATCGCGCGCGAACGGGCCGAAGCTGCAGAGGAAACAGACGGCCGCATGCGCTGGGTCCTCGGCTCCATGGGCCCCGGCACCAAGCTCCCCAGCCTGGGCCACACCAGCTACGACTACCTCAAGCAGACCTTCGCCCTCCAGGCAGAGGGCCTCATCGACGGCGGCGCGGACGCCTTCCTCATCGAAACCAGCCAGGACCTCCTGCAGACTAAGGCCGCGGTCAACGGCTGCAAGCAGGCCATCGTCTCCAAGGGCGTCCGCCTCCCCATCTTCGTTGAGGTGACGGTCGAGACCACCGGCACCATGCTCATGGGCTCCGAAATCGGCGCCGCGCTTACCGCCCTGGAACCGCTCGGCGTCGACGCCATCGGCCTGAACTGCGCCACCGGCCCGGACGAGATGAGCGAGCACCTCCGCCACCTCGCCAAGCAGTCCTCCGTCGCCATCGCCTGCATGCCCAACGCCGGCCTGCCCATCCTCGGCGCCAACGGTGCACACTACCCGCTCACCCCCACCGAACTCGCCACCGCGCACGAGCAGTTCGTGCGCGAATTCGGCCTGGGCCTGGTGGGCGGCTGCTGCGGTACGACGCCGGAGCACATGGCCGCCGTCGTCGAACGTTTGGCGCCCTTCCGCACCAAAGCCGTGGCCGCGGCAGGGGACAAAACAGCACCGGCGCGAATCCCCACCGAGCGCGAGGCCGGCGTCGCCTCCCTCTACCAGCACGTGAACTTTGACCAGGAATCCGCGTACCTGGCTATCGGTGAGCGAACCAACGCCAACGGCTCCAAAGCCTTCCGCCAGGCCATGCTCGAGGAGCGCTGGGACGACTGCGTGGACATCGCCCGCGAACAGATCCGCGTCGGCGCACACCTGCTGGACGTCTGCGTCGACTACGTGGGCCGCGACGGCGTCGCGGACGTCAAGGAAATCGTCTCCCGCTTCGCGTCCGCCTCCACCCTCCCGCTGGTCATCGACTCCACCGAACCGCCCGTCCTGCAGGCCGGCCTGGAACTCATCGGCGGCCGCCCCGTGGTCAACTCCGTCAACTACGAGGACGGCGACGGCCCCAACAGCCGCTTCGCCCGCATCATGCCCCTGGTCAAGGAACACGGCACCGCCGTCATCGCCCTGACCATCAACGAAGAAGGCCAGGCCCGCACCACCGAAGGCAAGGTGGCCATCGCCTCCCGCCTCGTCGACGCCCTGGTGGGCGACTGGGGCATGCGGGTCGAGGACATCATCGTCGACTGCCTCACCTTCCCCGTCGCCACCGGCCAGGAGGAAACCCGCCGCGACGGCATCGAAACCATCGAGGCCATCCGCCAGATCACCGCCAAATACCCCGGCATCAACACCACCCTCGGCGTCTCCAACGTCTCCTTCGGCCTGAACCCCGCCGCGCGCATCGTCCTGAACTCCGTGTTCCTGCACGAGGCCGTCCAGGCCGGCCTGACCAGCGGCATCATCGACGCCGCCAAGATCGTCCCGCTCGCCTCCCTCCCCGATGAGCAGCGCAAGGTGGCCCTGGACCTCGTCTGGGACCGCCGCGAATACGACGCCGACGGCAACACCACCTACGACCCCCTGGCCATAATGCTGGACATGTTCGCCGGCGTCGACACCGCAGCGCTCAAGGACCAGCGCGCCGCCGAACTCGCGGCCCTGCCCACCGGCGCGCGGCTGGAACGGCGCATCATCGACGGCGAAGGCAAGGGCCTCGAAGCAGACCTGGACCTGGCCCGCAGCGAAGGCATGACCCCGCTGGGCATCATCAACGACCACCTGCTCGAGGGCATGAAGGTGGTGGGCGAACGCTTCGGCGCCGGCGAAATGCAGCTGCCGTTCGTGCTGCAGTCCGCCGAGGTGATGAAGAACGCCGTCGCGCTGCTCGAACCGCACATGGAGAAGTCGGACTCCTCCGGCAAGGGGACCATGGTGATCGCCACCGTGCGCGGCGACGTGCACGACATCGGCAAGAACCTGGTGGACATCATCCTCACCAACAACGGCTACAAGGTCATCAACATCGGCATCAAGCAGGGCATCGCCGAGATCATCGCCGCAGCCGAGCAGCACAACGCCGACGTGATCGGCATGTCCGGCCTGCTGGTCAAGTCCACCGTGGTGATGAAGGAAAACCTCGCCGAGCTGCAGTCCCGCGGCCTGGCCAAGAAATGGCCGGTCATCCTGGGCGGCGCGGCACTCACCCGCGCCTACGTGGAGCAGGACCTGGCGGAGCAGTTCGACGGCGTGGTCCGCTACGCCAAGGACGCCTTCGAGGGCCTGTCCCTCATGGAACCACTGGTCCGCGTGGCCCGCGGTGAATCACCGGACGACGTCGGCCTGCCGCCGTTGAAGAAGCGCATCCACAAGGGCGGGGCGAAGTTCACCATCACCGAGCCGGAGGCCATGCCCGGCCGCTCCGACGTCGCCACCGACAACCCCGTCCCCGTGCCGCCGTTCTGGGGCACCAGGATCGTCCGCGGCGTCTCGCTCCACGACTACTCCGCGTTCCTCGACGAGCGTGCCACCTTCATGGGCCAGTGGGGCCTCAAGCCCGGCCGCGGCGAGGACGGCGCCTCCTACGAGGAACTCGTGGAACGCGAGGGCCGGCCGCGCCTGCGCTACTGGCTGGACCGCATCCTGGGCGAAGGCATGCTCGATGCGTCCGTCGCCTACGGCTACTTCCCCGTGGTCTCGGAGGGTGAGCAGGTGGTGGTGCTGCACCACGGAGAGGATCCCGACGGCGTCCTGGGCCAGGCAGGTCTGCTTGCCCCGGACGGTGGTTCAGGCGGCCCGATCGGCACCGACCGCCTGCGGTTCGACTTCCCACGGCAGCGCCGCGACCGGCACCTGTGCCTCGCCGACTTCGTGAAGTCCCGCGAGTCCGGCCAGATCGACGTGCTGCCGGTCCAGCTGGTCACCGCCGGCTCCAGGATCGAAGAGTTCACGTCCAAGATGTTCGCGGCAAACCAGTATCGCGACTACTACGAACTCAACGGCCTGGTCATGCAGCTCACCGAGGCGCTGGCCGAGTTCTGGCACGCCCGCATCCGCAAGGAGCTCGGCTTCGCGTCCGAGGAGCCCAAGGACACAGCAGGGTACTTCAAGCTGGACTACCGCGGTGCCCGGTTCTCGCTGGGCTACCCCGCCTGCCCTGACATGGAGGACCGCCGCAAGGTCACCGAGCTGTTGAAGCCCGAGCGCATGGGCGTCATCCTGAGCGACGAGCTGATGCTGCACCCCGAGCAGTCCACCGACGCGTTCGTGTTCCACCACCCGGAGGCCAAGTACTTCAAGGTGTGAGTTGGCTTAGTGGTGTCCGAACCGCTCCCGGGCAGCTCGGGCGGATGTGCCGAGGGCGGCACCGATAACCCCCCCCACGAGTCGCCCTTCGCGCGCGCGGCGCTGACTGCTGCTTCGAGCTCGGCCTCGGCCTTCGCGGCAGCCGTACGTGCCGCGGAAATCCGGCGGTAGTCCGCGGCCTGCCTGTTCACGGTGGGAACCGGGCTCAGGCGAAGGAGCGTGCCGTCCACCCGTAACGGCGCGCCTAAGTGCTCGACGTGGAGGACGTAACCTTCTTCGGGCGCGCGCTGGATGTAGAGGGTGAGGACGGTCTTTCCCTCGCTGTCGTCAAAGTCCACTTTGCCGTAGCTCTCGCTGGGGCCAACAGGCCACGGGCGCGGCTTCAACCGCCATCCGGCTTGGTAGTGCCTCGGCTCGTAGGTTGGTGCTTCGCGAGGGGTCATGCTGGCCGGTCTCCTTCAAATATCTTGCCGCTTCACCCCGGCGCGTAGGGGCGCAGCAACGTCTCCCTCCACGGTACGGCCACGGGACCAACGGGCACCCGGGTGGCAGGTACGCGAATCCGGCGAAGGCATTTACCTGCGGTGGGAGTAGGTAGACGGAGGCCAAGTACTTCAAGGTGTGAGCCGGCGCCGGCCGTGGGGACCGCGCTGCCGGCGCCGGGCTCTTGTCATTCCGTGCCAGGCAGCGAGGCCAGCTCCGTCAACGACCCGTCGCGTCCCATGCCGAGGATGAGGTCCAGGTCCAACCGGTCCAGGAAGCCGTCATCGTGGCTGACCACGATGACGGCGCCGCCGTAGGCCCCGAGGGACTCCACCAGCTGGTCAACGCTCCGGATGTCCAGGTTGTTGGTTGGCTCATCCAGGATCAAGACTTGAGGCGGCGGGTCGGCGAAAAGCAGCCGGGCCAGGGAAACCCTGAACCGCTCACCGCCCGAGAGCGTGTGCACTGGCCGGTTCACGCTGTCGCCGCGGAGGAGGAACCGGGCCAGTTGGTTGCGGATATCGCCCGCAGGCACGTCCGGCGCGGCGTCCTGCACGTTTTCGAGGGTTGTTGCCTGTTCCCGCAGCCCGTCGAGGCGTTGACGCAGGTAGCCCGCGCGGTCCGTCAGCAGGCTTCCACCGGCTTGGCCCTCGATGCACGGGACACCGCCCATCAAGCGTTCCAGCAGTGTGGTCTTGCCGGCGCCGTTGGGTCCGGTGATGGCCACCTTCTCCGGGCCCTGCACCACGAAGGACCGGTTGGTGCCCCGCAGTTCCGCGATCCGCCGGCCGCGCGGAACGTCCGGGTCGGGAAGGTTCAGGGATATCCGCTCCTGGTCCCGCACCCTCGCTGCTGCGGCGTCCAGGGCCGCTTGCGCGGCCTGCACTTTGGCGTCCATGCCGGAACGCATTCGTCCGGCTGAGACCTGGGCATCAGAGGCCCGCTGGTTCATCAGGATCTTGGATCCCTTCTTATTGTCGTAGCTTGCCTGGCCCGTCCTGGCCCTCTGGGCGAGCTTCGATTCGGCCTCCTGCTTTTGCCGCTTTTCCTTCTTCACCAGTTGCTCAGCGGCACGGGTTGCCTGCGCGGCTGCGGCTTGCTGGCTGTCCAGGTACGCCTGAAACTCGCTGTAGGGGCCGCCGAACACCGTGAGCCCTCCCTCGTACAGTTCGGCCGTGCTGCCCATGAGTTCCAGCAGTGCCAGATCGTGGCTGACCACCACCAGGCTGCCCGGCCAGTCAGCCAGCATGCGTCCGAGGGCCGAGCGTGCCCGGCGGTCCAGGTTGTTCGTCGGTTCGTCCAGCAAAGTGATGGGGGTGCGCCGGATCCGGAGCCCGGAGATGGCGGCCAGCATGGCTTCCCCGCCGGACAGTTCGCCCACGCGCCGGTCCAGTCCGACGCCGGTAAGGCCGATCCCCTCCAGCGCCTCCTCCGCGCGGGCCTCGATGTCCCAGTCGTCGCCCAGCACATCGAAGTGCTCCACCGCTGCGTCGCCGGATTCGATAGCCCGCAGGGCACTGACTTTGTCCTTGATCCCGAGCAGCTCCATCAGGGTGGCATCGTCGTGCAGCGTCAGGGTCTGTGGAAGGTAGCCGACGGCGGCTCCCGTGGTGATGCTGCCGGCCGTCGGTGTGAGGGTCCCCGCCACGAGTCGCAGCAGCGTGGACTTTCCGGAGCCATTCGTTCCGACGAGCCCGGTTTTCCCGGGCCCGAAGCTGCCGGAGATCCCGGACAACGCCGGCGAGCCGTCCGGCCACCGGAAATGCACGTCCGTGAGGACAATGGATGGATTTTTTATTGCAGGCATGGTGCTCCCAAAACAGGAATGTTGGGCGGCTGGGCCGCGGTTCGCCAAGGTCAGGTCCGTAAGGCGGGGGTCCTAAGGTGGACGGGACGTGGCGGTGGGCGGCCACGGCTCCCCGGGGAATGGGCAGGCGTATGCTGCGGGGCAGGAAATCAGTGCAGGGAGAAAGCCGTGGATCGGCATCGGGCTCCGGGTGGTTTCAGCGGGTGAAGCGCTGAACTTGCCGGCCCTTGGGGCATCAGGGAAGTGTCAGCGCGCGGATTGCGTCGCGAAACCTGAAATGCCCGTCAAAACATTGCCTAACACTGGGGAACAGAGGACAACAGTGTCACAAATTCGTTGGCTGGAGGCAACCTGTCTGCGTCAAGGTGTGAGCTGGCGCCTGTCCCGGGCGTCTGGGGACGGCACGCTGGCGGCCCGGCCGTCCGCGCCCGAAGCGGCGCCGGCCACCGGCTTCACCCGCCGGAGCGAGGCCAGGACAGCCCGCCCCACCACGGCGATGCCGATGACCGTGGTGACGGCCCGCAGGGTGTCCCAGCCCGCCGTCGACGTCAGCAGTGAGTAGAGCAGGAAGCTGCTGAGGTTGGTCCCCAGCGGTGCGCCCGGCACATAGGAAATCCCCGTGCCGCTGCCCACCGCGAAGGGCCAGAACCACAGGTTGAGCAGCAGGCCGAACACATAGGACGCCACCACGCCGTACCCGGCAAGCATCCACAGCTCCGCCCTGCCGCGCACCCGGCGGGGGAGCAGCCCGGCTCCCGCACCCACCCAGGCGCAGGCGAACATCTGGAATGGCGTCCACGGCCCGATCCCGCCCCACAGCACGCTGGAAACGGCGATGGTGGCGGCGCCGAGGAGCAGGCCAAACCGCGGACCGAACGCCCGGCCCGCCAGGACCAGCAGGATGAACACGGCCTCCACGCCGCCGACGCCGGTACTCGCCACCCGGACCGCGGAACCTACCGCGGCGAGGACGCCGAGCATCGCCACGGTGTGTGCTGAACGGACCGAGCCGTCCAGGGACACCACGACGGCGGCCGCTGCCAGGGGTGCGATGGCCAGGGCAGCGTATGGGGTGGCAGCAGCGGCATCCTGCGGCAGCGCCGCGGCCAGCAGCGGCCAGCAGAACGCCGCCAGGGCCACCAGGTTTGCTGCCGCCAGGACGGCCAGCTCGGCGCCCCGCGGCATCCGGGGGCGGCGGGCCGGCTTCGCGGCAGGCAGGTCAGGCCGGCGCTCGGCGGCCCCGGCCGGGGCCAGGGGTTGCGCCGCGAGAACGGCAGCGGCGAAATCTACTGGCTCGTCCGGCACGGCTGTCACGGCGGCCGGCGCCACCCCGTCCCGCATCGGCAGGATCCGGGCCCCAATCCGGTGCGCAAACTCCAGATCGTGGGTGGCGATCAGGACCGCCGCGCCATCCTCTGCCGCCGTGCGCAGGGCATTCGCCACCGCTCCGCGTGCGGCCGGATCGAGTCCGCGCGTGGGCTCGTCAATCAGCAGCACCCCGGGGCTGTCCATGGTCTGCACGGCGATGGCCAGGATCCTGCGCTCGCCGGCGGAGAGGTCCCGCGGATGCCCGTTCCCGACCGGAATATGAACGTCTCCCCGCAGCCGGGCAACGCGTGCCGCCGCGGCACCGGCAGCAACCGCCGCGCCGTGTTTCTTGCGCGCCAGGCGCCGCTCCGCCGCCCGCAACTCACCGGCGACGGTGTCCCTGGTGAAGAGGTCGTCCGAGGCGTCCGGCACCAACGCCACCCGGCCGCCGCCGTCCGTCCTTGCACCGCTGGTCCCCTCGCCGAGGGCCAGCGCCACCAGGAGGGAGGACTTCCCGGCACCGTTCGGGCCCACCAGCGCCACGATTTCGCCGGGGTGCAGGGCCAGGGAAGCCTCGCGCACCACGGGCGTGCCGCCGCGGTGCACGGCCAGGTTTACGGCCGCCAGCACGGGCGCGGAGGCCGGCGGCTCCGTGGCTGGACCAACAAGGGGACGCGGGGGCGCGGGCGTTGGGGCCGCGCCGGGCACCAGCGCGCCATTCTCAAGTGACCACCAGGAATCGGCGACGGGGACCAGCGCTTCCGCCCGGTGCTCCGCCACGATCACGCACACGCCGGAGTGGTGCGCAAGGCTGCCGAGCACGGCAGTGACGCGGCTGCGGGCGGTGGAGTCCAGGTCGGCCAGCGGCTCGTCCACCAGGAGCAGGGCGGGATGGTCCACGACGGCGGCGGCGATGGCCACCAGAGTTGCCTCGCCCGCCGAGAGGGTGCTGGGATCCCGATCCAACAGCGCCGAAACCCCGATCCGTTCCGCCACCTCCAGCACCCTGGCCTTGGCGGCCGGCCGGCCCACGCCACGCAGCTCCAGGGCCAGGCCAATCTCGTCCCGGACCCGTGTGCTGGCAAAGGCGGCGCGGGGATTCTGCAGGACCACGCCGATCAGGCGCGCGGTGTCCCGCGGCGGGGCGGCAGTGCGGTCGACGCCGGCCACCTGCACCGTGCCGGTGATGGCACCGCCGTCGACGTGGGAGAGCAACCCCGCGATGCCGCGCAGGACGGTGGACTTGCCGGACCCCGTTGGCCCGGTGATCACGGTGAGGGATCCGCCGGCGGGCGTGAACCCGGCCGCGTGCACCTGCGCCCCGCCCACCCGGAACAGCGCGTCCCGGACCACCAGCGGCGCATCGCTTCCGGAGGCCGGTGGCGGTACGGGCCGGCCAGCGAAGCCGCGCAGCTCCAGGGCCGCCGCAACCCGGCCCGCATGTTCGAGGGTACGCTCCAGGACGGGCACCAAGGCCCGCGGCCCAAAGCGTTCGCCCCGCAACCGGAAGGCCAACCGAACCGAGGCCACCGCGTCGGCCAGCGCCGGGAGCGCCGCCCACGCCACCACCAGCATCCGGGCCACGCCCTGCAGCGGGCCGCCCCGGGCCAACCGGACGAAGCCGCGGGACACATCCACCCACGCATTGAGCAGGCCGAAGCCCAGGATGGTGAGTGCGATGGGCAGCGCGGACAGGACCGCCTGCCAGAGACCGGGCGCCGTGACCGGGCCCAGGAACACCACGTGGGCGTACGGAGCCGGAAGCCGCAGCGGCGGCAGGGCCAGCAGGAGCGGCGCCCCGATGCCCGCCCCGTTAAAGAGGACCCGGTAGAGGACCCGCGCCGCAATGAACACAGCAGCGAGAACCGCTGCTGCGCGCAACGGCGCGGGCCGGAAGGTCATGACGCGGGTGCAGCCGGTTCGTTGTCCACGGTGTAGAGCAGTTCAAGGCTCTCGCCGGGGCTGAGCTTGAGGGTGTCCAGGCCTTCCTGCGCGTAGGCCCATGTGCCGGCGGCGGGCTTCACCCAGAGGGCCCAATAAGAGACCGTGTTTTTGTCATCGCACGCTTCGCGGGTGGTGCCGCCCTTGTGCTTGATGTCGAAGTCGGCAGCGGGCACGCCGTTGACGCGGCACGCGAAGCTCGTGGGGTACTTGGCGGTGCCCTCGATCTTCACATTGGCCTTGCCCAGCACGTCCGATGCCAGGGTGGGCCCGTCCGCGGGCACGCAGGCGGCGGTGTCGGCGGCGGACTGCTTCAGGGAGGCGGAATCCACCACTACCTTCACCCCGGTGCAGGGCCCGGCGGAGGCAGAGGCGCTCGCCGATGCCGAGGGGGAAGCGGATGCGGAGGGAGCGGACTGGGTGGCGGCCGGCGTGGAGCAGGCGGCAAGGGTCAGCAGGAGGCCGGCGGCGGCGAGGGAGCTCGCGGCGGCGGTGCGGGTCTTCGTCAATGTCACCTGTCAAGGGTAGGGCGTGCCGGGCCGGGAACCGGAGGCTGTCGCCTTGTGTGACGCAACGTCTCTGCCCGGCGCGCGCCGGGCCCCGCGCAAAGGCCGACGACGGCACCCGGGTGGGCGCCGTCGTCGGCCGTTCTGTCTTGATGCTGCTAGCTTTCGGTTGCCATGGCCGCGTTGGCCGGCACCGTTTCCCCGGGAGCGTCGTAGCGGGGGTCGTTGGACGACGGGTGGGCGGAGACCGCCGCGGCGTGTTCGGCCAGCACGCCGGTCTGGTGGCGGATCTTCAGCCGGTAGAGCAGGGTCCCTCCAACCACCACCGCGGCCACGAAGATCACGCCGCCCCACTGCAGGTACCACTCGAACGGCGGCACCGAGTTGTAGATCTCCGGGCGGGGCCAGACCAGGTTCACCGTCATGGCGGCGCCCCACAGGACGGCCAGGATGTTCACGGGTAGCCCCCATTTGCCCATGCTGAACCCGGGCTCGGAACCGCCCGCGACCAGCGGCCACTTCTTCAGGATCCGATTGCGGAGCAGGGGAACCGTGACCAGGAGGTAGGACAGGTAGATCAGCACGATGCTGATGCTGGACAGGATGGTGAAGATGGCCGGCTGCATCACGTTGACCAGCAGCGGGATGACCGCCAGGACGCCGATGACGATCGCTGCCACCGTGGGGGTCCGGCGGACCGGGTCCACCTTGCCCAGCTGCCGGCTGAAGGGCAGGTTGTTGTCACGGGCCATGGCGAACATCATCCGGATGGCGGCGGCGTGGACGGCCAGGGTGCAGACCACCACGGCCACCACGATGCAGGCCAGGAAGGCCTTGCCGAAGGGGCCGCCTAGGACGGAGAGCACGATGTGCTGCAGGCCGCCGTCGGGTGAGCCGATCTGCGGGTCCGTGAGGTCCGGTGCAGCCAGGATGCCGAACAACAGGATCCCCCCGCCCAGCAGGAATGATGCCGTGACGGAGCGCAGGATGGCCTTGGGCGCGGTCTTCTTGGGATCCTTGGTTTCCTCGCCCAGGGAGCTGGCGGTGTCGAAGCCGTACATGACGTAGCCGGAGGCCATGGCGCCGATCAGGAAAACGCCGAAGAAGCCCAGGTCCTTGCCCTCGCCGAAGCCGTTGGTCTGGAAGAAGACCTCCGGCCCGCGGACCACGTGCCAGGCCAGTGCGAGGATCAGCAGCACGGCGGCGATGAGCTCCACGAAGACGCCGATGCTGTTGATCCGGGTCATCAGCTTCACGCCGAACGCGTTGATGAGGGTGGAGATGGTGATCATGATGGTGGCCAGCACCACCCCGTTCATCGCGAAGTCATAGGGGCCCGTGCCGTCGCCGACGAACTGGAAGCCCTCCCAGAGCTGGGGGAGCGTGATCTGCAGGGCCAGGGCCACGGAGCCCAGCGCCATGATGGAGGACAGCAGCAGCAGCCAGCCGGCCAGCCAGGACGAGGTTCCTGAGGACAGCCGCTTGGCCCAGTTGTAGACCGAGCCCGCAACCGGGTAGCGGCCGGCCAGCTCGGCGAAACAGAGGGCCACCATCAGCTGCCCGACGAACACGATGGGCCAGGACCAGGCGTACGCCGGGCCGGCCATGGAAAAGCCGAAGTAGAACAGTTGGAAAACACCGGTGAGGATGGAGATGTAGCTGACACCGGCGGCGAAGCTGGCGAACTTGCCGATGCTCCGGTCGAGGGTCTGGGTGTAGCCAAATTCATCCATGCCGCTTGAATCAATACTCTTGCTGGGTTCCAATATGGACTCCTAGATCAGAAAAGCACGAAGGGAACGGCCGCCCTGGGGTGCGGCGGAATAATGTTCTGCGGGGGCCGCGCTGTTGGGAGCGCTGCCCCTTTTGACCCGCCGCTCAGGCGAGGGACGTGGTGAGCTCCTTCTTTTCCAGGGCGTCGGCGCCGGCGTAGTCCGCCTTGATCAGGTCGGCACAGCGCTCGCCGATCATCATGACGGTGATGTTGGGATTGACGGTGACGTGTTCAGGCATGACGGACGCATCGGCCACCCGGAGGCTGGTGACACCCTTGACCCGCAGCTCCGGATCCAGCGGCGACATGTCGTCGTCGGCTGGCCCCAGGCGGACGGTGCCCACCGGGTGGTAGACGGTGTTGTGGGTCTTGCGGATGTAGTCCTGCAGTTCCTCGTCGGTCTGGGCCTCAACGCCGGGCGAGAGCTCGCGGCCGGTCCATTCCGCCATGGCGGGCTGGGCGGCGATCTCGCGGGCCTTGCGGATGCCGGCCACCATGACGCGCATATCATGGCCTTCCGGGTCCGTGAAGTAGCGCGGATCCACCATCGGCTTGTCGCGGAAGTCGCGGCTGCGCAGCCGGACCGTCCCGCGGGAGCGGGCGTGGGTGACGTTGGGGGTGAGGCTGAAGCCGTTCTCCGTGGTGGGGTAGCCGTGCCGCAGCGTGTTCATGTCGAACGGGACGGAGCCGTAGTGCATCATCAGGTCGGGGCGGTCCAGGCCGTCCTCGGTGGGGGTGAAGATGCCGATCTCCCACCACTGGGTGGAGGTCTGCACCATAGGCTGCCTGGCCTCGAACTGCACCACGCCTTCCGGGTGGTCCTGCAGGTTCTCGCCCACGCCGGGGGAGTCCACCAGCACCTCGATGCCGTGCTGGGCCAGGTGTGCTGCGGGGCCGATGCCGGAGAGCATGAGCAGCTTGGGGGAGTCGATGGCGCCGGTGGACACGACGACTTCCTGGTGTGCGGTAAGCCGGTGCGTGCGGCCGAATGCTCCGTCGACCACGTCCACGCCGGTGCAGCGCTTGTCCGCATCGAACACGAGCTGGCGGGCGCGCAGGCCGGTCAGCAGGGTGAAGTTGGGCCGGTCGATGATGGGGTGGATGTAGGAGACAGAGCTGGAGGAGCGGGTGCCGTCCGCGCGGCGGTTGATCTGGAAGAAGTTGGCGCCGTTGACCACGGTTGTGCCGGTGTTGAACTTCGCCCGCGGGATGCCCGACTGCTCGCAGGCGTCCAGAAGTGCGACGCCGGCAGGATCCGCCGGGGGCACGTTCATCAGGTGCACGGGGCCGGAGTCGCCGTGGTGCGTTGCGTCGGGGCCGGCATCTTCATTGGTTTCCAGCCGCTTGTACAGCGGCCAGGCGTTGGCGGCGTTCCAGCCGGTGGCGCCGTACTTGGACTCCCATTCGTCCAGGTCCTCGCGCGGTGCCCAAAAGGCGATGCAGGAGTTGTGGCTGGAGCAGCCGCCCATCACCTTGGCGCGGGCGTGGCGCATGAAGGAGTTGCCGTTTTCCTGCGGTTCGATGGGGTAGTCCCAGTCGTAGCCGGATTCCAGCAGTTCCATCCAGCGGTCCAGCTGCAGGATCTCCGGGATATTGCGGTCGTCCGGGCCGGCCTCCACGAGGGCCACGGTCACGTCCGGATCCTCGCTCAGCCGTGCGGCCACCGCCGCTCCCGCGGACCCGCCGCCGATAACGACGTAGTCGAACCCGCGTTCGGTCACGTCCTCGATGTTGTCGTAGTGCATCTAGTTCTCCTTGCCGTGGTCAGCAAACCAGCCGGTCACCTGCGGGCTGGTGTTCTGGTAGATGTGCTTGGCTTCCTGGTACTCGGCCAGGCCGGTGGGGCCCAGCTCGCGGCCGACGCCGGACTGGCCGAAGCCGCCCCACTCGGCCTGGGGGAGGTAGGGGTGGTAGTCGTTGATCCAGATCGTGCCGTGCCGCAGCCGGGAGGCCACGCGCTGCGCCTTGCCGGCATCCTGGGTCCAGACGGCGCCGGCCAGGCCATAGATCGTGTCGTTGGCGGTGGCCACTGCTTCGTCCTCGGTGCGGAACGTTTCCACCGTGACCACCGGGCCGAACGCCTCGTCGGTGACCACGGACATGCCGCGCTGCACCTGGTCCAGGATGGTCGGCTGGTAGTAGAAACCGCCGTCGTACTTCTCCCCGGAAGGTGCGGCGCCGCCGGTGCGGAGCCGCGCGCCCTCCTGGATTCCCCGCTGGACGTAGGCGTCCACCTTGTCCCGGTGGGCGGCGGAGATCAGGGGGCCGGTTTCGGCGTCGTCGTCGAAGGGGCCGCCGAGCCGGATGCCCTCTGCGCGGCGGACCAGTTCGTCCACGAAGCGTTCGGCGATGGATTCCTCCACCAGCAGCCGGGCGCCGGCCGAGCAGACCTGCCCGGAGTGGACGAACGCGCCGTTCAGGGCGTTGTCGACGGCGGCGTCGAAGTCCGCGTCGGCGAACACCACGTTGGGGTTCTTGCCGCCGAGCTCCAGCGCCACCTTCTTGACGGTGGCGGCGGCGGCCGCGGCGATGCGCTTGCCGGTTTCCAAGCCGCCGGTGAAGGAGACAAGATCGACGTCGGGATGTTCCGAGAGCGGGGCGCCCGCCTGGGCGCCGGCACCGGTGACGAGGTTCGCCACGCCGTCCGGCAGGCCGAGGTCCTGCAGCAGCTGCATGGCCAGGATGCTGGTGGAGGGCGTCAGTTCGGAGGGCTTGAGGACGAAGGTGCAGCCGGCGGCCAGGGCGGGGGCGATCTTCCACGCCGCCTGGAGCAGGGGATAGTTCCACGGCGTGATGAGCCCGCAGACGCCCACGGGTTCGTAGACGATCCTGCTGACGACGTCGGCGTTCCCGGCGTCCACCATTCGGCCCGCCTGCTGCCCGGCGAGCCTGCCGAAGTATTCGAAGCAGGCGGCGATGTCGTCCATGTCGATGCGGCTTTCCACCATCCGCTTGCCGGTGTCCAGCGATTCCGCGCGGGCAAACTTTTCCCGTCGCTCCCGCAGTCCGGCGGCGACCTTCAGGAGGAAGGCGCCCCGCTCCGGTGCCGGGACGCTGGACCAGACGCCGGAGTCGAAGGCGGCGCGGGCCGCTGCGATGGCGCGTTCGGCGTCCTCCCGGCCCGCTTCCGAGACGGTGGCCACCAGCTCGCCGTCTGCGGGGTTGCGGATTTCACGGACGGCGCCGGAGGCTGCCGGTTCCCATTTGCCGTTGATGAACAGGGTGGCGGCTGTCTTGGTTTCGGTGCTCGGGGCGGCTTCCTGGGCCTGTGTGGCGTAAGTCATAGGAAGGACAGTAGTTCAAGTTGAACAGGTGTTCAATAGATTTCTTGAACACTTGTTCAATGCTTCTTGCGCCGCTACTGTTGCCCCTGAAGCGGGTTTTCAGGGCAGGAAGGTAACCTGACCGCCGGCGTTTTCGTCCGGAACCGGTGCGAACGCGATCTGCTCCGTGCGTGCGATGCTCCGCTGGATGGAGGCCTTGTCCACCCCGAGCAGTGCGGTCAGCCACATGCCGTTCTGGATGACCACGATGTCCGATGCGCGCTCCCGGCATGCCTCCCAGGAGAGCCCTGGCCTGGCGCTGGATACCAGTGCTGCGAGCCCGTCGATGTAGCGGTCGAAGGCGGCGGCGTTGATCTGGGCGTAGTCCTCGTCGGCCTGGGCGAGGGCCCAAAGGTGGAGGCGCAGGGACAGGTAGCGCGTGGTCAGCAGGTCGGCGCCGGCAACCCGCCGCAGGGCCTTGCGCAGCTGTTCATCCGGGGGAGTGGACGGATCGGGGGCGACGAGCAGAAGGTCATGCTCATCCACCCGGCGCAGGGCTGCCCGGATCAGGGTGGTTTTGTCGTCGTAGTAGTAGTTGACCAGGCCCAGCGCCACGCCGGCTTCCCGCGCCACGGACCGCATGCTCACTCCGGAAATGCCGTGCCGGGACAGCAGGTCCATGGCCGCCTCGAGTATGCGCGTCTGCCTGTCCACTTGTTCGCCGGAGTTAACGGCACTGGTCCCCATCTGGCCAGACTATTGCCTAACCGGCCGGGAGCGCACTTTCGCGGATCCGCACTCAAACAGAAGAATCCCCGCCCTGCTGCCGGCAGGGCGGGGATTCCTTCGTCGGCAGGCTGCCTTATTTCTTGGGCAGGCCCGCCGGGTTCAGCTCGGACTTCTGGATGGCCTCGGAGGAGAGGCCCCAGCGGTCCAGGATTTTCGCGTAGGTGCCGTCCTCGATCAGGTGGTTCAGCGCAGCCTGGGCGGCCACCGCCAGGCCGTTGCCCTTCTTGGTGGTGAAGGCGATCTGTGCCGTCAGCGGCCAGCCGCCGTTCAATGTGCCCACCTGCTTCGTCTTTCCGTCCTGCGCTGCCTTGTAGGCGGCAGCCGCGTTGGGGCCGAACGTCAGGTCCGCACGTCCTGACTGAAGGGCCAGGCTCGAGGCGGAGTCGTCGTCGTAATACTGGAACTGGACCGGCGCCAGGCCGTTCTTCTTGTTCTCCTCGTCCCAGCGCACCAGGATGGCTTCCTGGTTGGTGCCGGAGCCCACGATGATCCTCTTGCCGGCCACGTCCTTGGCTTCCTTGATTTCACCGATGCCGGAATCGCTCTTGGCGTAGAAGCCCAGCAGGTCATTGCGGTAGGTGGCGAAATCGAACTTCTCCTTCCGCGCCTCGGTGACGGTCACGTTGGAAAGCACGGCCTCGTACTTGGCAGACTCCACGCCCAGCGGCCACTCTGCCCACGCCACGGGAAGGACCTCCACGTCCAGGCCCAGCGCCTCGCCCACCGCGTAGGCGATGTCCACCTCGCTGCCAATCAGGGTCCTGTTGTCCGTGGCGAACAGGCTGAGCGGCGCCGCCCCGCCGGTGGTCACTACGGTCAGCTTGCCGTCCGCTTTGATGGCCTCCGGCACCAGGGCGGCAGCGGCGGGGTCGGCAGAGACTTTGAAGCGGTCCTGCTCCGGGGACAGGTTGAAGGTCTTGCCGGCAGAGCTGGTGGCCGACGACGACGGTACTGTCGCCGCCGAAGCGCCGGGGTCAGAGCAGGCAGACAGTCCCAGCAGTGCTGAAACGGTAAGGGCCACGACGGCGGCCGGCCTGGTGGTGATGGCCATGGTTCCTCCTTGGAACGAGGGTGGAAGATGCAGCGGGATGTGCGCGTTGCAGGCCACTATCCGGCAGCCTCCGCGGTGGAATCAAAGGCCGCGAAACCCGGGGATACAGGGAGTAACGGCGGTTAACCGGAGGACCGCGGCAGTCATATTCACCCCGGCCCGGGCCACTACCCCCCATGGCGCGTCACGGATCCATCAGAAAACGAGTACCCGGCCGGAAAAGACAGGTGGTGACTACGCGTGTTCTCCGCCGATGGCGGACTCTACGGTTGGGCCATGAGGCGGCCAGAGTTGGCCGCCGCAATGGTCTCAACAGGAGCTCGCATGCGCACTTCCCCGTCCAAGTCCCCCCTTTCCCGGAGCCTGGCCGCCGCCGTTGTCCTGCCCGGGCTGCTCACCACCAGCATGGTTCTGGTCCAGCCTGCCGTTGCCGCTACAACCTCCACCACCGGCATGTGCAACGGCGTGGTCAACCAGCTGGCGCACCGTGGCGCCGTCCAGGAGAACCTTCTTAAGGCAGCCGCCAAGAAGAACGCAGACGCGATCGCTGCCTTGCAGGCCGACAAGGCCAAACTGCAGGCCCAGGCGGATGCCTTGGCAGCGCAGAAAGCCGACGCGGAGAAGGCGCTGGCTGACCTCGCTGCCCAGGAGACGCAGCTGGACAGCCAGGCAACGGCAGCGCAGGCAGAACTGGACAGGGTGACCGCTGAGCAGGAAGGCCTCACCACGCAGGTAGCGGCGGCGAAAACGGCCATCACCGACCTTCAGGGCAAGAAGGCAGACGTGGAGAGCCAGCTGGCACCGCTGCAGGAGGAACTGGCAACTGCAAAGGCCGCCTCCGCGGACCTTCAGGCCCAGGCCGACCAGGTGGCAGCAGCCCTGGTGGCCAACAGCCAGGCCATCGCAGCCGCCCAGACGGAGCTCTCCGCGCTGCAGCAGGCCGCGGACCAGGCAGCCTCTGACCTGGCCACCAAGGAAATCCAGATCCAGCAGGCCCAGGATCAGTTGACAGCCCTGGCCGCGCAGGCGCTGCAGGCCGCCGCTGCCGTGGATGATGCGCAGCAGGCCGTCGCCAACGCCGAAACCCAGCTGAACGCGCTGGTGGCAGCCGGAAACACTGCGGCAGCAGAGCTGCAGGCCCAACAGGACAAGGTGGATACTGCGAAGGCGACACTGGCCGGGCTGCAGGAAACCGCTGCAGCCGCCAACGCTGCCGTCACCGGCAAAAAGGACCAGATCGCGACGGCACAGGCCGAGCTCACTACCCTGCAGTCCACAGCCACCACTGCCAAGGCGGCCCTCGATGCCAAGAACGCCGAGATCGCCAAAGCCCAGACGGACCTGCAGACCCTCCAGACCAATGCGGCGGCCGCAGCAAAGGCTGTCAGCGACAACACCGCCAAGATTGCCGCGGTTAATGCCGGCATCACCAGCCTCCAGGGCCAGATTGCCACGGTGAACAGCCAGATCGCCTCGAAGCAGACCGAGCTGGCCCAAGCCCAGAACGACCTGACTGCACTGCAGACACAGCAGGCCGATCTCACGAGGCAGATCGCTGACCTGGACAGTCAAATTGCCGCCATCAATGGAAATTCCATCAAGAAACGAACTCTCCAGGCCCAACGCGATGGCCTCCAGGTCCAGTTGAATGGCGTGAACAGCCAGATCGCCGATAAGAGCGCCACCATCTCCGGCCTTCAGGGCGACCTGGCTACCCTCCAAAAGCAGGTGGACAGCCTGAACTCCCAGCTGCTGGCCAAGCAGCAGGAAAGCAGCACCCTGCAGCAGAACGCTGCGCCGCTGCAGGCAGCACTGGATGCAGCGAATGCAGCGGTGACGGCAAAACAGAACGACATTGCCACCCTTAAGGCCCAGGTGCCGGCACTCCAGGATGCCGTGAACCAAGCCAACGCGGCTGTCACCACCAAACAGGGGGAGCTCACCACCCTGCAGGGCCAGCTTCCGGCCCTGGAGCAGGCAGCGAAGGATGCTGCTGACGCGGTGACGGCCCAGCAGCAGGTGGTGGCGGGCCTCGAAGCGGCCCTGCCCACCCTCACCGAAAACGTGGCGCAGGCCCAACAGGCCATCACAGACCAGCGGGCAATCCTCGACGGGTTGAATGGCACCTTGACCCAGGCAAAGGATGTTCTGGCGGCGGCCAACGGCGCGGTGGACGGCAAGAACGCTGAGATTTCAGCGCTTCAGGCTCAGCTTCCGGCACTGCAGGCCACCCTGGACGCCGCAAACACCGCGGTTGGCACCAAAACGGCGGAGATCGCATCGCTCAACAAGATCGGGGACGACCTGGTGGCCCGGATTTCGTCGCTCAATGCCCAGATCGCCGAAGCCGAAGCCAACGTTCTTGACCTGCAGGGCCGGGTCAAGCCTTTACTGGACCAGCTCAGCAGTCTCAACGGGGAGATCAGCGCGGCGGAAGCAAACCTCGCAGCCCTCCAAAGCCAGCTGAGCACGGTGGACGCCCAGGTTACCGCTGCCCAGGACACTCTTCGGGCCCTCCAAGCCAAGAAGGGGAACTACGCGGATCCGATCAAGGTGCAGAAACTCCTGGTAGCCAGCCTGCAAACCCAACTGGCGGACATCCAGAAGCAGATCATGGCCATCGATCCCACGATCGGGAACGGGGGCTGCGCCGTCTGACCAGGGGGTCGTCTGAAGGCCGGCGCCCAATGACGCGCGCCGCAAGGAGGGGACCAGCTCATTGCGAACTGGTCCCCTCTTTTATGGCCGTTTGTGCTTGCTGAACTAGCTCAGTGCAGCCAGGACTTCCTTGGCCACGTCCTCGCTGGACTGCGGGTTCTGCCCGGTGATGAGGTTGCCGTCGCGGACCACGTTGGAGGACCAGGCGGCACCGTTTTCGATCACCGCGCCCTTCTCCTTCAGCGCATCCTCCACCAGCCACGGGGTGTTCTCCCCGGTCCCGCCGCCCAGCTCCTCCTCGTTGGTGAAGACCGTCAAACGCCGGCCCTTGAACGCGAACCCGCCGTCGTCGTCCGTTGCACTCAGCAGTCCCGCCGGACCGTGGCAGAACGGCGCAATGATCTTGCCGTCCCTGTTGGCTGACACCAGCAGGCGTCCCAGGTCGGCGTCCTGGTAGAGGTCCGCCATGGGGCCGTGGCCGCCGGGCATCACCACGGCGTCATACGCTGCGGCGTCGACGTCGGCCAGCACCAGCGGGTGCGCCAGCTCGCCGTCGATCTTTTCCAGGTAGTCCCGGAAGCCCTGTGCCCGGTCCTCGCCACCGGCCGATTCGGCAGCCAGGCTGACTTGGTCCACGGTGGGCTTCCGGCCGCCGGGGGTTGCGATGTGGACGGTGTTGCCGGCCTGCGTCAGGGTCTGGTGGGCCACCACCAGTTCCTCTGCCCAGTAGCCGGTGGGGTGCTCGCTGCCGTCCTTCATGGTGAGGGAATCCGCGGCCGAGACGACCATCAAAATGTTTGCCATGGTGTTTCTCCTGTCTCTGATGCTCTACTTGCCGGCCGCTTCAAGCTCCGCGTACGTATCGTCATCGAGCGTGATGCCTGCAGCGGCCATGTTCTCTTCGAGGTGCTGCACGGAGCCGGTGCCGGGGATGGGCATCATCACGGGGGAGCGGCGCAGCAGCCAGGCCAGGGCCACCTGGGAGGTGGTGGCGCCAAGGCGCTTGGCGGCCTCATCCAGCGGTCCGCCGGGCCGGGCGAGCTCGCCGGCGGAGATCGGCGCCCACGGGATGAAGCCGATTCCGTTCTCCTCGGAGTAGCGCAGCACGTCCTCAGAGCTGCGGTCCGTCAGGTTATAGCGGTTCTGGACGGTGGACACCGTGAAGTGCTTTCCGGCGGCTTCGAGTTCCGCCACGCCTACCTGGGACAGTCCCAGGGCACGGACCTTGCCTTCGTCCTGGAGCTCACGCAGCACGCCGAACTGCTCCTCGGCGTCCACCTTGGGATCGATGCGGTGCAGCTGCAGCAGGTCCAGCGTGTCCACCTTCAGCTTGCGCAGGCTCAGTTCCGTCTGCTGGCGCAGGTATTCCGGCCGGCCAACGGGAACCCATTTGTTGGGCCCCGTGCGTGTGAAGCCCACCTTGGTGGCGATCTTCAGCCCCTCCTTGTAGGGGTGGAGGGCCTCGGCAATGATTTCCTCGCTGATGTTGGGGCCGTACGAGTCGGCGGTGTCAATGAAATCCACGCCGAGTTCGACGGCGCGGCGCACCACGGCCACGGCGGCCTGCCGGTCTGCGGGCTCACCCCAGACGCCGTCACCCACAATGCGCATGGCACCAAAACCCAGCCGGTGCACGGTTCCCAGGTCCTTGAGGTCGATCGTTGCGGACAGTTCCAGCTGCTTCGTTGAATCATGGCTCATAGGGGCGGCAACCTCATCAGTATGCTGAGTATTCCCCAGCTCACAGAAATAAGGCGGGGCCCGCCGTCGTTATGCATCACGTGCCCGCCGCCATCCGGCCGGCACCCCCTACGAAACATTTTGAAAGGCCGGCACCTGACGTGACTCTTCCCCTCTCCATCCTTGACCTGGCAACCATCGGCAAAGGCCAGACGGCGGCGGAGAGTTTCGCAGGCAGCGTGGCCATGGCGCAGGACGCCGAGAAGCTGGGCTACCGGCGCGTCTGGTACGCCGAGCACCACAACATGTCCTCCATCGCCTCCTCCGCCACCAGCGTGCTGATCGCCCACGTGGCGGCGCACACCGAAAGCATCCGGCTGGGCGCCGGCGGCGTCATGCTGCCCAACCATTCCCCGCTGACCATCGCAGAGCAGTTCGGCACCCTGGAAACGCTGCACCCCGGACGGATCGACCTGGGCCTGGGCCGGGCCCCGGGCAGTGACCAGAACACCATGCGGGCGCTGCGCCGGGACCCGATGTCCGCGGACAGCTTCCCGCAGGACGTCCTTGAACTGCAGGGCTACCTGACCGGCCCCACCCGCATCGAGGGCGTCGAGGCCACCCCGGGCAAGGGGACCAACGTGCCGCTGTACATCCTGGGGTCGTCCCTGTTCGGCGCGCGCCTGGCCGCCCAGCTTGGCCTCCCGTACGCGTTCGCCTCGCATTTCGCACCCGCCGCGCTGCAGGACGCGGTGGCCATCTACCGGCGCGAGTTCAAGCCGTCCGCCCAGTTGGACGCCCCGCACGTGATTGCCGGCGTCAACGTGATCGCCGCCGACTCCGCCTCCGAAGCGCAGGCCATGTTCCAGGCCACCAAGCGGGCCCGCGTCTCCCTGTTCTTCGGTGGGGGCACCCGCGAGTTCACCGACGACGAAGCTGACATGATCCTGGACTCGCCCCAGGGACAGCACATGGCACAAATGATGACGTACTCCGCGGTGGGGACGCCCGACGCCGTCATCGATTACCTGGACAGCTTCGGTAAGCACGCCGACGCCGACGAACTCATCGTGGCGCACCAGAGCCCGGGCACCGAGGCACGCCTCCGGTCCGTGGAACTCCTGGCCGAGGCGGCCGGGCTGGTCCGGGTGTAGCCGCTGTGGTTTGCCGGCGGTGCGCAACATGCAACGCCACTCGGCCGGTCGGACTTTTACACATACGCAATGAAGGGGACTTCCGGGGGTAACTGCCCGGGCTGAGGATGGGATGTGCCCCGGGTCATCCACCCGGAACCCCGGGGCGCCAACCGGTAGCCCGCGGACCGTCCGTGCGGCTGTGTTCCCGGCCTGGCCCTGCCTCAAAGGGGTTTTGGATGCCGACGCCATTGAACCAGAGCGTGGCGGATTCCGCGCTGCTCACACGGTCCCTTCCGCTGGACATGCTGCGCGCCTTCATCCAGTCCGATGCGGCGGACAACGGGCTGACCCCCGCCCTGCTCACGGAACTCAAGGTGCTGGCCCGCGTCCCCAGCCTCCTGGTGGCCTGCAATTACGGCGGAACGCTGTGCGACGCCGAAGGCATTTCCACCGAGACGCTCCCGCTGGGCAGCGCGGCCATTGCGCTTCGTGCGCTGGCAGCGCTGCCCAATACCCATGCGGCGATCATCTCGGGCCGCTCACTGCGTGACCTGGCAGCGGTGTCACGGCTGCCCGCGGAGGTGCACCTCATCGGTTCGCACGGCGCCGAAGCGGACATGGGGTTCGCCCACGCGCAGACCCTGGCCACCGAGTCCGTCCTGCAAAAGGTCAATGCCGCCCTCAACGAGGCCGTCGGCTTCCACGAGGGCATCTGGATCGAACGCAAACCGGTGGCAGTTTCGGTGCACACCCGGCCGGCCCGGCCGGACGTGGTGGCCACCGTGACGGAAATTTCCCGGCAGATCGCTGCTGCCCACGGGCTGTTCTTCATCGTGGACGGCTCCGTGCTGGACCTGTCCGTGGTGGAACCGTCCAAGGGCGAGGCATTGGAAACCCTCAGGTCCCGGCTGGGGGCCAGCGCGGCGATGTTCGCGGGGGACGCCGCCAGCGACGAACTGGCCATTGCCACCCTGCGCGGGCCCGACCTCGGCCTGCACGTGGGCCAGGGCGAGACGGCAGCCCCGCACCGCCTCCGCGACCCCCAATCCTTCGCCCGCGTCTTGGCGTTCCTCTTCGAACTGCGGCGGGCGTGGCTGTTCGGGGAGGACGCGGTGGGCCTTGAACGCCACTCGATGATCGGCAACGGGTCCTCCACCGCGCTGCTGACGCCCGACGCGAAGATCTGCTGGATGAGCCACCCGCTGCCGGACTCCGGTTCCCTGTTCGCCCACATTTTGGGCGGCGATGCCGCCGGGCACTTCTCGGTGGAACCGGTCAAAGCCTCCCAGGTGCTGGGGCAGCGCTACGTGGACAGCACCATGATTGTCGAAACCCGCTGGGCGGACGTCACGGTCACCGACTACCTGGAGCCTGCACCGGAAGGCATCACCAGCCTGGTCCGGGTGCTGACGGGCCACGGCGCAGCCAGGATCACATTTGCTCCGCGGCCTGACTACGCCAACGCCCCGTTCAGCATGGAGGCGCGGGGCGGGGAACTGCACGTGCTGGGCACCTCGGAGCCCATCATCCTGTTCGCGCCGGGCGCCGCGTTCAGCATCACCTCGGACGGCCGCCATGCCACGGCAACGGCGTCCGTGAACCTCCAGGACGGGCCCGTGGTGCTCAACCTCCGCTGCGGGGACACCGAGCCGCAGTCCGCGGACCCCGGCGGGGAGACGGAACGGCGGGCCCGGGTGGCGCTCCATGCCCGGCAGTGGGTGCAGAACCTTTCCCTGCCATCGGTTAAGCCCTCGCTGGTACGGCGGTCGGCGCTGGTGCTCCGCGCCCTGGTGCATGAACCCACGGGCGCCGTACTCGCGGCCCCCACCACTTCCCTGCCCGAGGGAATCGGCGGGACCAGGAACTGGGATTACCGGTACTGCTGGCTGCGGGATGCCTCCATGACCGTGAATGCGCTGGTGGACCTGGGCTCCACGGCGGAGGCGGCCGGATTCCTGGGCTGGCTGGGCCGGATCCTCGAACACGCACCGGGCCCCGAATGGCTGCACCCCCTGTACTCGGTTACGGGCGCGCCGCTGTCCACGGAAGCCGTCGTCGACAGCCTGCCGGGGTACGCGGGATCCCGTCCGGTGCGGATCGGCAATGCGGCGGATCACCAGGTCCAGCTGGACGTCTTTGGGCCGGTGGCCGAACTTATCCACTCGCTGAGTGAACGCGAGGACGCGCTCGCCGACGACCACTGGGAGCTGATGAACCAGATGGCCTCGGCGGTCCTGGCCCGCTGGCATGAACCGGACCACGGGATCTGGGAAGCCCGGCGGGCGGCACGGCATCACGTGTATTCAAAGGTGATGTGCTGGGTGACCCTGGACCGCGCGCTGCGGACCGCGGCGCGGCACGGCCGGGAGCCGGACCCGGCCTGGGCGCCGGCGGCAGCCACGATCCGTGCGGAAGTGCTCCGGGAGGGCTGGGACGAGTCCGCGAAGTCCTACACTGTTGCCTACGACAGCCCGGACCTGGATGCCGCCGTCCTGCACATCGGCCTCTCCGGCCTGCTGGACGTCACGGACCAGCGCTTCCTGGACACCGTCACCGCCGTGGAGCGGGAGCTGCGGGTGGGTCCAACGGTCTTCCGCTACAGGTACGACGACGGGCTGCCGGGCCTGGAGGGCGGGTTCCACATCTGCACCACCTGGCTGATCGAGGCGTACGTGGCCGTCGGCCGCATCGATGAAGCCTGGGACCTGTTTGACCAGCTGGTGAACCTTTTCGGCCCCACCGGGCTGCTCCCCGAGGAATACGACCCCGGCACCGAGACCCACCTGGGCAACCATCCGCAGGCCTACTCACACCTGGGCTTCATCCGCTGTGCCCGGCTGCTGGACGAACACCAGGACAGGAGATAGTCGGCTCCCGTCGTGGGTACGTAGAGTGGAGGTAACAGGGATCCACCTTACTGAAACGAGACTGATGACGACCGCCCGCGCCCAGGGAGTAGGGTTCCGGTCCGACCGCGGCCCCATCCTCATCGCCCTGATGCTGTCCACGGGACTCGTGGCCATCGACTCCACCATCGTGGCCACGGCCGTCCCGTCGATCGTCCGGGACGTGGGCGGCTTCGCATCCTTCCCATGGCTTTTCTCCGCATACCTGCTGGCGCAGGCGGTGTCCGTCCCCATCTACGGCACGCTCTCCGACATGGCCGGCCGCAAACCGATCATCCTCACCGGCATCGGCCTGTTCCTGCTGGGCTCGGTGCTCTGCGGCGTGGCGTGGAGCATGCCCTCCCTGATCGCTTTTCGGGCCCTGCAGGGACTCGGCGCCGGCGCGGTGCTGCCCGTGGCCGTGACCATCGCCGGGGACATCTACACCCTGCAGGAGCGTGCCAAGGTCCAGGGCTACCTGGCCAGTGTCTGGGCCATCTCGTCCGTGGTGGGCCCCAGCCTGGGCGGCGTCTTCTCCGCCCTCGGCATATGGCGCGGCATCTTCCTGGTCAACGTGCCGCTCTGCCTGCTGGCCGGCTGGATGCTGGTCCGTACCCTGCACGAGAATGTGGAACGGAAGAGGCACAAGGTGGACTACGCCGGCGCCGTCCTCCTGGCCGGATCGCTCGGCCTGCTCATCCTCGGTGCGCTGCAGGGCGGCCAGGCGTGGGCCTGGAATTCGCCCATCAGCATTGGCGTCTTCGTCGTCGGGGCGGTGCTGCTGGTGGCCTACCTCCTGGTGGAGCGGCGGGCGGCGGAGCCCATCCTCCCGGCCTGGGTGGTGTCCCGGCGCCTGCTGGCCACCACAGCGCTGGTGTCCTTCGGCGTCGGCGCGATGATGATCGGCCTGACCTCCTACGTGCCCACCTTCCTCGAAGGCGCCCTGTCCTCCTCGCCGCTCGTGGCCGGCCTGGCGCTTGCAGCCCTGACCCTCGGCTGGCCGCTCAGCGCCTCGCAGGCCGGGAAGTTCTACCTGCGGATCGGGTTCAAGTCCACCGCCCTGATCGGCATTGCCATCGCCGTGGCGGGGCTGCTGATCCTGTCGCTGACGGCGTCGTCGCCCAACGTGGCGCTGATCGCGGTCAGCTGCTTCGTCGTCGGTCTTGGCCTGGGCCTGCTGGCCACCCCCACGCTGATTTCCGCCCAGTCCAGCGTTCCCTGGCACGAACGCGGCGTGGTGACCAGCACCAACATGTTCGCCCGGTCCATCGGCAGTGCCCTGGGCGTGGCCGTGTTCGGCGCCGTGGCCAACTCCATTTACGGCGGCAGCAGCGGTGGGGAGGCCGACCCCGCCACGGTAATCAGCGCTTCGGGTGCCGTGTTCCTGGCCGCGCTCGTGGCCGGCCTCCTCACGGTGGCAGCGGTGCTGTCCATGCCGGCGGTCAAGGCCGAGGACAACGGCAATTCCGGCGCGGAGCCAGTGCCCACCAACGCGGACGGCAGCCCGGACTAGGGAATCCCGCCAGACCGGCACGCCAGCCCGGCGGCGCCGCCCGCCCTGGGTGGCAGCGCCGCTAGCGGGACGCCCGGAAGATCGACGGCGCTGGCCGGGTCCCGGTGGCAAGGTCGGCCAGGATCCGCCCCACCACCGGGGTGAACTTGAAGCCATGGCCGGAGAAGCCCGCGCCGATCACCACCGGCCCCACCCGGTCCAAAATGAAGTCCTCGTCCGGGGTGGTGGTGTACGTGCAGCTGATGGCCTCGAACGAATCAGGGTCCACGCCGGGCAGCCACTGCCGTGCGTACTCCTGCAGCGCTGCCAGCTGCGTTGGTTCGGGCAGAAAATCGCGGTGGTCCGGGTCCACCACCGGGCCCACCCCGTGCCAGCCGGCCTTGATGCCTTCGCCGGGGGTCTGCATGCCGTACACGGGGGAGTGCCAGCCCTGGTAATCCGGGCCGGGATAGTGGTTGAAGCCGGGCCACACCGCGCCGGGGTCCGCCACCCGGAAATGCGCCGGCTGCTCCTGCGTCACCCTCAGCTTCGGGATCCGCAACGCTGCGGCGCCCGTGCCCGCAACCCTGGCCAGCAGCTTTTCCGTCCAGCCGCCGGCGGTCACGACGGCCTGGGCTGCGGTGACCACTTCCGTGCCCGCAGCGGATTCAAGGCCCAGCCGCACGCCATCGTCGAACACCTCGAAGTCCACCACCTTGGTATGGTGCCGGATCTCGGCGCCGCGGGCGGAGGCGAGACGCTGGAAGGCGGGCAGCGCCGCCTCCGGGTTGAGCTGGCCGCCGTCGGGCATATGCAGGACCTGCTGGTCGAAGCGGATGCCGCGCCAGCGCCCGCCGGCCTCGGCAGGGTCCAGGAATTCGGCGCGGATGCCGGCCTCGGTGAGGGCCTCGGCAACCTTGGGGAGGTCGCCGCCGGGACCATGGGCCACCACGCCGGTGCGCGCCAGCAGCTGCACGCCGCCGTCCTGCTCCAGCTCGTCCCACAGGGCGAGCCCCTCTGCCAGCATGGCCACGTAGTCGGGCTGGTGGTAGCCAGGGTTGAGGTTCCGGGTAGCACCGTGGGAGGCGCCGATCTTGTGGCCTGGGCCGAATTGTTCCACCAGCGTCACCTGCCGGCCGCGGCGGGACAGTGCCCACGCGGCCGCAGAGCCCATGGCCCCGCCGCCGATCACGACGGTGTCCAGCACAGTATTCATCAGCCCTCCAAGCTGCAGTTATGTCGGTTGGCCGGCGCTCAGGCCAGCAGCAGTGCCACGCCGATCATCGCCGGCACCGCCACCACGGTGGTGATGAGCACGGTGTCCTTGGCGACGGTAAGCCCGGTCTGGTACCGGCTGGCGGCTACGAACACATTCTGCGCGGTGGGCAGCGAGGACGTCACCACCACCGCGAACAGGGCATGCCCCTCCATCCCGAGCGCGAAGCGGGCAAAGACGTAGGCCAGGGCCGGCTGGACCGCGAGCTTGAAGCCGCTGGCCAGCAGGGTGTCCACGCGCCGGCCGGCGGAGGCCTGCAGCGGGCGGCTGCCGTTCAGGCTCATCCCGAATGCCATCAGCATGGCCGGAATCGCGGCCCCGCCAATCAGGTGGATCGGCTCCATGACGAGCGCCGGCACCTGGAATCCGGTGCCTGCCACCAGCAGCCCCAGTCCGGAGCCCACGATCATCGGATTGCGCAGGATCATCAGGAAGAAGCCCAAAACCGTGGTCCGGTGCGTGCTGGTGCTCGAGTCCAGGATCATCAGGAACGTTGGCGTGAAGAAGGCCAGCTGGAAGATCAGCAGGGGCGCCACATAGCTCGCATCGCCCAGGACATATACCGCGATGGGAATACCCAGGTTCGCCGAGTTGGCAAGGGACGCGGACATGGCGGACATCAGCGATTCCGGGAGGGCGCGCTTCAGCCAGAACCTGGCCAGCACCAGGTAGATCCCGGCCGTGGCGATGGCCGCCACCGCCGTGACCAGGAGCGGTTCGGCGAAGACTTCCTGCAGGCGGGCCTTGCTCAGGGTTTCAAAGAGGAGCGCCGGACTGGCGACGAAGAACGTCAGGCCGCTCAGGACGGGGCGGGCGTTATCACCAAGGATCCGCTTCCGGCCCACGAACCAACCCACCAGGATGATGCACCAAACGACGAAGAATCCCGCCAGCACCCCTAGCAAGGGTCAGCCGTTCGGGCACGGCGGAGGCAGGGACCGGGACACACGCTCCGGCTACAGGGTGGCGTTGTTAAGCGCGAAAGGGGGGCGCATCATGCCGGGAGTCAGGCCTTCGGCGGGATCATTGCCCAGCTGGATGATCCGGTTGTCCTGGTCGACGTGGACCACCTTGGGCTGGTAGGCCTTGGCTTCTTCGGTGGTCATTTCGGCGTAGGTGATGAGGATGACGATGTCATTCTCGTGCATCAGGTGCGCCGCTGCACCGTTGATGCCGATGACGCCGGAACCGCGCTCGCCGGCGATGGTGTAGGTTTCAAGCCGCGCGCCGTTGGTGACGTCCACAATGGACACCAGCTCGCCGGGCAGGATGTCGGCGGCTTCGAGCAGGTCGAGGTCAACGGTGACCGAGCCGACGTAGTGCAGGTCGGCGTGCGTGACGGTGGCCCGGTGGATTTTGGACTTGAACATTGTTCGATTCATAACGGCTCCAGTCTAGTCCTGCGGCCCTTTACCCGCAGTGACGCACGAAACATACGGGCCACGCCGCGCCTGCGCACCGGCGCGGGTTCTCAGGGCGCAGGGAACGCACCTGCGCAACGCCGGGCGGCGTGGCTGCGCACGGAAGGACGCGGACGACGGCGGCCGGTCACCCGGCGTCGTCCGTTGCCACCGCCGCGGCAGCCGCAGCCAGGGTCTCCCGGGCGGCCAGGATGGCCGGGCGCTGGGTGCTGGAGCGGCGGACCGAGGTGAAGATGGTGCGGTGCGGCTTGCCGGGAAGCTCAAGAAGCTGCGCGGTGGTGCCGCGGCCCGTCCACACCAGGTCCGGCATCAGGGCCACGGCGTTGCCGGACTCGATCAGGCGTGCCTGGGCCTGCAGGTCGGCGGTTTCAAAGCGGACATCGGGCTCGAATCCTGCGCTGCGGCAGGCTTGTTCCGCCCAGTGGCGCGAAGCGGCGCCGCGCGGTTCCATGACCCAGGCCAGGTCTGCCGTGTCCTCCAGGGAACGGATCCCGGGTCCGCTGCCGGAGGCCGGGGGAACGGCCAGGCGGATGGCGTCAGTGGTCAGTTTCACCTTGTCCAGTTCCGGGTAGCGCGGGGCCGCGTGTCCCGGATACTGCTCGGCAATCACCAGGTCGAAGTCCCGCGCCCACGTCTCATGCAGCGCCGTCTCGGGCTCGCGCTGGATCATTTCGATCCGCACCTCGGGGTAGGCGGCGGCCATGCGCGTCAACGTGTCCGGCATCAACGCCAGCGCCGCCGACTGGAAGACCGCGATCCGCACCGTGCCGGTCACCGTGGTCAGGGACGCGGCCAGGTCCGCCTCGGCCTGCTCCATGGTTTCGAGCAGCTGCGCCGTGTGCGCCACGAGCACCTCGGCCTGGGGCGTCAGTTGCACCCGCCGCCCGGTCTTCCGGAGCAGTTCCACGCCCACTTCCTTCTCCAGCAGGGCCAGCTGCTGGGATACCGACGACGGGCTGTACTGCAGTGCCTCGGCCACCTCCGCGAGCGTCCCACGGATGCTTAACTCCCGGAGCAGCCGCAGCCTGCGGACATCAAGCATGGTGAATTCCTAACTGAAACTAATGAATATAGGTTAGAAGTAGTCACTTTATCTAACGCAATTGCGCACGCATACTGTTGAAACCGAGTTACCCCCGTCACAGCCAGGTTTCTTGGCGTGCCGCGGCGGGGTCGCACCCCAACCAGGAGTTCCTGATGAGCAGCAAAGATTTGAGCCAATCGATCATGCGGCGAAAGCCCATTGATGACATCGAAGAAGAAAACAAGCACAGTGGACTGTTCAAGTCCCTTGGCCTGTGGCAGCTCACCGCCATCGGCGTTGGCGGCATTATCGGCGTCGGCATCTTCTCCCTCGCGGGACTGGTGGCCGCCGGCAGCGAAGGCACACCCGGGGTGGGGCCCGCGGTACTGATTTCCTTCCTGATCGCAGGGCTGGCCTCAGCGGCCGCAGCCCTGTCCTACGCGGAGTTCGCGGGAATGATCCCGCGCGCCGGCTCCGCCTACACCTACGGCTACGTAGCGCTCGGCGAGGTCATCGGTTGGTTCATCGGCTGGGACCTGCTGCTGGAATACATCGCCATCGTGGCGGTGGTGGCGATCGGCATCTCCGGTTACCTTGACGCCTTCCTGGCCGGCATCGGCATCCACCTGCCAAGCTGGATGACCTCCACCTTTGACGAAGGCAAGGGCGGCATCATCAACATCCCTGCCATCCTGGTCTGCCTCCTGGTCACCTGGATCCTGTCCCGCGGCACCAAGGCGTTTGGCCGGTTCGAGCTGGCAGCCGTGGCCATCAAGGTGGTCCTGATCCTCTTCATCATCGGGCTTGGCGTGTTCTACATCGACACCAACAACTACAACCCGTTCATGCCCAGCGGCTTCGGCCCCGTGGTGGCAGGCTCCGCCACCGTCTTCTTCGCAGTCTTTGGTTACGACGCCATGAGCACCGCGGCCGAGGAAGCCAAGGACGGCAAGAAGCACATGCCCAAGGCCATCGTGCTCTCGCTCATCATCGCCATGCTGCTCTACGTTGCTGCCACGCTCGTCCTCACCGGCATGCAGAACTACAAGGACATCGACCCCAAGGCAGGCTTCGCCTCGGCCTTCACCTCCGTGGGGCTGCCGGTTATCGCCACCATCATTTCGGTGTTCGCCGTGCTGTCCATCCTCACCGTGATGCTCACGTTCCTCCTGGGCGTTACCCGCGTGTGGTTCTCCATGAGCCGTGACGGACTGCTCCCCGGCTGGTTCGCCAAGACGGACCACCGCGGCACCCCGCAGCGCGTCACCTGGATCGGCGGCATCGCCTCCGCCTTCCTGGCCGGCGTGTTCCCCATCAAGGCAGTCGCGGACCTGACCAACATCGGCATCCTGGCCGCGTTCGTCGTCGTCTGCCTGTCCGTGATCATCTTCCGTTACAAGCGGCCTGATGCTCCCCGCACGTTCCGCCTGCCCCTAATGCCCGTGATCCCGGCGTTCGGCGTCCTGGCTTCGGCCTTCCTCATGCTGCAGCTGCACTGGGAGACCTGGCTGCGGTTCGTGGTTTGGCTGATCATCGGCTTGGTGATCTATTTCAGCTATGGACGCAAGCATTCGCTGATGAACCCCGACAGCCCGCGGCACCAGGAGCTCGCAGACCTGCACCGCCCGCTTTCCTGACTTCTCCCCGGACGCCCCATCACCTTCTGCCCGTTTTCCCCCAACGCCCCATCACGTTCTGACTGCTTTCTCCCAACGCGCCATCAGATAATGCGGCGTCCAGCCGAACCCTCCCCCACATTCGGTGGGGGAGGGTTCGTTGCTTTCGACGGGAGGTGATGGGGCGTTGGCGGTTTGCGGGCGGAATGTGATGGGGCGTTGGGAGGGGGATGAAACATTGGTTTTCCTAACCTGTATTGGTTGGAAAAGATCGCTTTATCTTATGTGAGTTGAAGCTCATACTGGTGGAAAGACCTCCCAGGACACCAGAAAGATCGGGAAAACAATGACCCACGTTGCAATGGAACCGGCAGTCGCAAAGGCGGCCACCCCGCAGACTGTCGACGTCGACGTCCCCCAGGCCAAGGCCCTCGCCAATGAAGCGGTAGCCTTGGTCCGGCGCTGGCTTACCGAGGCCGCCAAGGTCCCGGTGGACGCCTCCGCAGAGCAGTTGGCCGGCGTCCTGAAGGACCCCAACGGCCTGGACTTCACGGTGGGCTTCGTTGACGGCGTGGTCCGCCCCGAGGACCTCAACGTCGCCGCCCGCAACCTCGCCAAGCTGGCCCCCAAGGTTCCCGCCTTCCTGCCGTGGTACATGCGCAGCGCCGTGGCACTGGGCGGCACCATGGCCCCGGCAATGCCGCGGCTGGTCATCCCCATCGCCCGCAGGGTCCTCCGCGAAATGGTGGGCCACTTGATCGTGGATGCCACCGACGCCAAGCTGGGCCCCGCCATCGCCAAGATCAAGAAGGACGGCATCAAGCTCAACGTCAACCTCCTGGGCGAGGCAGTCCTCGGCGAGCACGAAGCCTCCCGGCGCCTCGAGGGAACCCACACGCTGCTGGCGCGACCCGACGTCGACTACGTCTCCATCAAGGTCTCCTCCACTGTGGCCCCGCACTCCGCCTGGGCCTTCGACGAAGCCGTGGAACACGTCGTCGAAAAGCTCACCCCGCTCTTCCGGCGCGCCGCCTCCTACTCCGGCAGCGGACAGAAGAACAAGTTCATCAACCTGGACATGGAGGAGTACAAGGACCTGGACATGACCATCGCGGTCTTCACCCGGATCCTGGACAAGCCCGAGTTCCAGGACCTCGAGGCCGGCATCGTGCTCCAGGCCTACCTCCCGGATGCGCTGTCCGCCATGATCCGGCTGCAGGACTGGGCCGCAGAGCGCCGCGCCAACGGCGGCGCCGGCATCAAGGTCCGCGTAGTCAAGGGGGCCAACCTGCCCATGGAGCAGGTGGAAGCCTCGCTGCACGACTGGCCGCTGGCCACCTGGGGTTCAAAGCAGGACTCGGATACCAGCTACAAGAGCGTCATCAACTACGCCCTGCACCCCGAACGCATCAAGAACATCCGGATCGGCGTGGCCGGCCACAACCTGTTCGACATCGCCTTCGCGTGGCTCCTGGCCAAGCAGCGCGGCGTGGAGTCCGGCATCGAATTCGAGATGCTGCTCGGCATGGCGCAGGGCCAGGCCGAGGCCGTCAAGAAGGACGTCGGCTCACTCCTGCTCTACACGCCGGTGGTGCACCCGTCCGAGTTCGACGTCGCCATCGCATACCTGATCCGCCGCCTGGAAGAAGGCGCCAGCCAGGAAAACTTCATGTCTGCGGTCTTCGAGCTCAGCGAAAACGAAGGGCTGTTCGAGCGCGAGAAGCAGCGTTTCCTCTCATCCCTGGAGGCACTGGACAACACAGTTCCCCTGCCCAACCGCCGGCAGGACCGGAACCTTCCCCCGGAGGCCATGCCGCACACCGGATTCCGGAACACCCCGGACACGGATCCCGCCCTTCCGGCCAACCGGACCTGGGGCCGGGCCATCCTTGAGCGCGTCCCGTCCTCCACGCTGGGCGACGCATCGGTGAAGGCCGCATTCATCAATGACGAGGACACCCTCGACTCGGCCATTGCCAACGCAGTGGAGAAGGGCAAGGCCTGGGGCGAACTGTCCGGCAACGAACGTGCGGACATCCTGCACCGCGCCGGGGAGATCCTGGAAGCCCGCCGTGCGGATCTGCTCGAGGTCATGGCCAGCGAGACCGGCAAGACCATCGACCAGGGCGACCCCGAGGTCAGCGAGGCCGTGGACTTTGCCCACTACTATGCCGAGTCCGCCCGCCGGCTGGACACGGTCGACGGCGCCACGTTCGTCCCAGCCAGGCTCACCGTCGTCACCCCGCCCTGGAACTTCCCGGTCGCCATCCCGGCAGGGTCCACCCTCGCGGCACTCGCCGCCGGCTCCGCCGTCGTCATCAAGCCCGCCAAGCAGGCCGCCCGCAGCGGCGCTGTCATGGTCGAGGCGCTGTGGGAGGCCGGCGTGCCCAAGGGCGTACTGACCATGGTGCAGCTGGGGGAGCGGGAACTGGGCACCCAGCTCATCAGCCACCCTGCCGTGGACCGCGTGATCCTCACCGGCGGCTACGAAACCGCCGAGCTGTTCCGGTCCTTCCGCAAGGACCTGCCGCTGCTGGCCGAAACCAGCGGCAAGAACGCCATCATCGTTACCCCCAGCGCCGACCTGGACCTCGCCGCCAAGGACGTGGCCTACTCAGCGTTCGGCCACGCCGGCCAGAAATGCTCCGCCGCCTCGCTGGTGATCCTGGTAGGTTCCGTGGCCACCTCCAAGCGGTTCCACAACCAGCTGATCGACGCCGTCACTTCCCTTAAGGTGGGCTACCCGCAGGACCCCACCAGCCAAATGGGCCCCATCATCGAGCCCGCCAACGGCAAGCTCCTCAATGCCCTCACCACGCTGGGCGAGGGCGAGAACTGGGCCGTTGAACCGAAGAAGTTGGACAGCACCGGCCGGCTGTGGAGCCCGGGCGTGCGCTACGGCGTCAAGCGTGGCTCCTACTTCCACCTGACCGAGTTCTTCGGCCCGGTCCTGGGCGTCATGACCGCCGAAACGCTGGAAGAGGCCATCGCCATCCAGAACCAGATCGAATACGGCCTCACGGCGGGCCTGCACTCCCTCAACTCCGAGGAACTGGGCATCTGGCTGGACACCATCCAGGCCGGCAACCTCTACATCAACCGCGGCATCACCGGCGCCATCGTCCAGCGCCAGCCGTTCGGCGGCTGGAAGAAGTCGGCGGTCGGTGCCGGCACCAAGGCAGGTGGCCCCAACTACCTGGCCGGCCTGGGTGACTGGCTTCCCGCGGAGGCATCCGCGAAGGCTCCGGTATCCAACGCGGCCGTCCGCCGCATCCTCAACGCCGCCGGCCCCGCCCTGGACCCGGCAGGCCTCGAGTCCGTCCAGCGGGCCCTGGCATCCGACGCCGAAGCCTGGGCTGACGAGTTCGGCACCGCCAAGGACGTCTCCGGGCTGGGCGCCGAGCGCAACATCTTCCGCTACCGCAGCCTGCCGGTCACCATCCGCCTTTCCGAAGGTGCTCCGCTGGCACACCTGGTCCGGACGGTGGCGGCGGGCGTGCTGGCCGGTTCGGCACTCACCGTGTCCACCGCCGTCGAACTTCCCGCGCAGCTGCGCTCCGTGCTCACCGCACAGGACATCGACGTGACGGTGGAGTCCGACGCCGGCTGGCTGGCTTCCGCCGGACACCTCGCCTCGGCGGGCAAACTGTCAGGGGGCCGCATCCGCCTGATCGGCGGCAACGCCTCCGCGCTCGCCGAGGCCACGGGCGGGCGGCCGGACCTGGCCATCTACGCACACCCGGTCACGGAGGCGGGCCGCGTGGAGCTGCTGCCCTTCCTGCATGAGCAGGCCGTCAGCATCACCGCGCACCGGTTCGGCACCCCGAACCACCTCTCGGACGCGCTGATCTAGCGCCTGCGGGCACACAGAAGGTCCGGCGGTTGGGCTTGTTTCCACAAGCCCAACCGCCGGACCTTTTGTTTGTCCCGCTAGCCCAGGTACCAGCCGGGCGGCGTCCAGGTGGCGGGGACGCTGTGGGCGGAGAAATCCTCGCAGCGGGTGCAGGTGTAGGCCACCTCGCCAAGGGTGGCCACCGTCCCGTCACGCCGGTAGGTGGGCGGAATGTACGATTCGAGGTAGACGAACTCGTCCGTACGGCACTTGTCGCAGGTGGGTTTCCCCACATAACCGGAGTCCACGGAGGCGTGTCCGGTTCCGAGGGTGTTCTGGCGGGTGGACGGCCGTGCGGTGGAGTACGGGCGTGCGTGCGCAGAACCTGGGTGGATATTCCTGGCTGTCGTCATTGGCTGCCTGTCCCAAGCGGTGGTTTCCGGCATGCGGAGACTCGCTTGCTTCGGTGAACCGGCCTGCTGCTTGACCTTGGAAAACCAGCATAGGTGATGCCACTTCCCCTATCAATGGACACGGGCCCCCTAACTCCCCTAAATGCTGGAAATTGAGCCGCTGGAGAGTTAAGTTTGGCGGTTAATGGTCCTGCCGACAATCGTCTGGGTAAGGGCGTCAATCACCTCGGCATTGGCCAGCGGATTGCGGATCAGGGTGAAATCAACGTCACCCACGGCGGGAAGGTCAAAGCGCCGGGTAATGATCTTCAGGTCTTCGGGCACCAGCGACGTGGGCATAACGGCCACGCCGATGCCCGCTCTGACTGCCGCCAGGACGCCGCTGATTTGCCGGGTGGTGCAGGTGATCCGCCACGTCCTGCCGTTGGCCTCCAGCGCATCGATGGCCAATTTCCGGCTGAGGCTGGGGGCCGGATAGGCAATCAGGGGCACGGGAGCTCCCGGCTCCAGCGATGTTTGTTCAAGGCCCACCCAGGAGAACGAATCGTGCTGGACTACCGTGCCGTCCTTAGCCCCGGCCACCCATTTCACGAACACCAGGTCCAGTTGGCCGGCGTTGAGTTTCCGGTAGAGCTGGTCACTTTGGCCCACTGTGAGTTCCAGGTTGATCTGCGGGTAGATCTGCCGGAATTCACGCAGGATCCGCGGCAGTCCGGTGATGGCGAGGTCATCCGCCGTGCCGAACCGCAGCCGTCCCCGCATCGCGGAGCCCGAGAAATAGCGGGCCGCGGCGTCATGCGCTGACAGGATGCTGCGGGCAAAACCGGCCATGGCGTCGCCGTTGTCCGTGAGCCGGACGTCCCGGGTGTCCCGTGTGACCAGGCTGCGCTTGGCGGCTGCCTCAAGCTTGCGGATGTGCTGGCTGATGGTGGGCTGCGCCAGCCCCAGGCGTTCGGCGGCCTTGGTAAAGCTCAGGGTGTCCGCCACCGCCAGGAAGGAACGCAACTGGGCTGGTTCAAACATCTTGGGTCCCCCGCGGCATTCGAGTCGGCGTGTATTGCGTTTCGCAATACGAGTTATAGGGACCATACCGCTCCATAATTGCCTCCGCCAGCCTAGCGTTAAGGGCATCCCAGCCCGCCCGCAAGTTTGAGGACACACCTGTGGCACCCCCACCGCCTTCGTCGGCCTCCGTCACCCAGCCAGTTATCGCCGCGGCGGGCTCAGCGCCGCCGGACAACCAGACCCAGCCGCTCGCCGTCGTCACTGAAAAGCTGCCCTGGCGGCACACCTTCATCTCGCTGAAAGTGCCTAACTTCCGGATCTTCGCCATGGGCCACTTCATCGCCGTCATCGCCATCTGGATGCAGCGCATCGCCCAGGACTGGCTGGTGCTGCAGCTCTCGGGGTCCGTGACGGCCGTGGGGTTCACGGTGGCCCTGCAGTTCATGCCGTCCCTGGTGCTTGGCCCTTGGGGCGGTATGATCGCGGACCGGTTCGCCAAACGGAAGATCCTCATCCTGTGCCAGAGCGTGGCCGCCATCCTTGCGGCGGCCCTGGCCGTCCTGGCCCTGACCGGCGTGATCATGGTGTGGCACGTCTACGTCATCGCGTTTGTCCTGGGCCTGGTGACCGTGCTTGACCAGCCCGCCCGCCAGGTGTTCGTCAACGAGCTCGTGGGCCCGAAGTACTTGCGGAACGCCATCAGCGTCAACTCCACCACCTTCCAGCTGGGCGGCCTGATCGGACCGGCCATCGCGGGGGTGCTCCTGACGGCAGTGGGGGCCGGCTGGGCGTTCGCGGCAAACGCGCTGGCCTGCTGCTCCACGGTGACCATGCTCCTGCTCCTGCGCAAGGACCAGCTTTACGTCAGCGCCCCGACGCCCAAGAGCAAGGGCATGCTCCGGGAGGGGCTGCGCTACGCCCTGAGCAAGCCCACCATCTACTGGCCGTGGCTCATGGCAGGGTTCATCGCGGTGTTCGCCATGAGCCTGCCGGTGCTGCTTGCCGCTTTCGCGGACCACGTCTACCAGGTGGGGGCCGGCGGGTATGGACTCCTCAACGCCCTGGTGGCACTCGGAGCACTGTCCGGCGCCGTGGCGTCCACCCGGCGTCGGCAGCTGCGCCTGCGGTCCGTGGTGTTCTGCGCCGGGATGTACGGCCTGATGCTCTGCCTGGCTGCCGTTGCCCCGTCCATGGTGTGGTTCGGCGCGGTGATGGTCCTGTCCGGGTTCTGGTGCCTGATGTTCCTCACCGGGTCCAACCAGCTGGTGCAGGTCAGCTCCAACATGGCCATCCGCGGCCGGGTCATGAGCCTGTACATCATGGTGCTGATCGGAGGCCAGGCGCTGGGCGGCCCCATGCTGGGCTGGATCGCCGAGCATGTAAACCCGCACGCTGCGCTGCTGGTGTCCGGCGGCGTACCCGCGCTGGCCGCGCTGTCGGTGGGGGCCATACTGGCCCGCAAGGGCGGCCTGCAGCTCCGGATGGACCTGAAGGGGCGCCGCCCCCTGCGGATCGTCAGCCGGCACGCCCGCGCCTAGGGAGGGCGCGCGGGCAACTGCTGAAGGCAACCGGGCGCGGTGCGCCCGGTTGCCGTTAAGGGGAGCTGCCTAAAGAACTGCCAGGTGCAACGCCTTGTGCGGGTATTCCGGGACGCGCTCCTGGAACTGCAGCACAGCCTCGTTTCGGATGACGCCGTCGCGGATCTCGATGGCCCGTGCAATGGTGTCGTTCGCGTCCCACGCGGCCGGTCCGCCCATGACTGTCCCGAGGAACGGTTGGAGCGCCTGGCTGATCTCCCAACTCGAGGAGTTCCACAGGTAGGACGGGCTGTGGTCCACCGCGTAGTAGTTGATGTGGTCACCGACCGTGATCATCGGGGCCGCAAACGTGGTGGACTTGGCCCAGCTGAAGCCCATGCCGTCATCGCAGGAAACATCGACGATAAGACTGCCCGGGTTGAACGCTGCCAGGTCCTCGGTCCGGAGGTACGTGAGCGGGTTGTTCGGGTCCTGCAGCGTGCAGTTGACCACGATGTCGCTCTCGGCGAGGAACGGGGCCAGCGGAACCCTGCCCCGTTCGGTGATGACCTGGTTCAGGAAGGGAGCCTCGTCGTCGTGGTCGAACTGCACGATGTTCACTGAATGGATGGGGGCGCCCACCGCTGCCACGCCGCGGTTGGTCAGCACCTGGACGTCGTGGATGCCGTGCGCGTTCAGCGCCGTCACCGCCCCGCGCGCCGTGGCACCGAAGCCAATCACGACGGCGCTCAGCCGGCGCCCGTAGTCCCCGGTGGAACCTGTCAGCGCCAGCGCGTGCAGGACCGAGCAGTAGCCGGCCAGCTCATTGTTCTTGTGGAACACGTGCAGGCCGAACCCGCCGTCGCTGGCCCAGTGGTTCATCGCCTCAAACGCGATGAGGGTCAGTTTCTTGTCAATTGCCAGCTGGGTGATGGCGCGGTCCTGGACGCAGTGCGGCCACCCCCAGAGGACCTGCCCGTCCCGCATCTCCGCCAGGTCTTCCGGCTGCGGTTTGGGCAGGAGGACGACGTCGGCCGCGGCCAGCAGTTCTTCCCGGGCCGCCATGCGTCCCACCAGCGTGGAGAGGTGGCTGTCCGGGACGCCGAAGCGCTCACCGTAGCCACGCTCCAGGATGATGCGCTGCCGCAGTGCGGGAGCGATCCGTTCGACGTGCAGGGGGTGGAGGGGTACGCGGCGCTCGTCCGGTTTGCGCGAGGAAGCCAGGACGCCCAGGCTCAGCCGGGGTTCGTGGCCGCTCACTTCTTCTTTGCGGCCTTGGTGGACGTGATGTCCAGGGAGCTGGCCGGCGCTGCGGCGGCCTTCTTGTCTGCGCGCTTTTCCTTGATGGACTTGCCGGACTTTTTTGATGCCGTTTGACGCGGGGACTTATCAGCCATGATTGCTCCTGTAGCGGAACCGAATAGGTTCCTGACTACTGAGACTACACCCGTGGACCTAATCATCAGCCGGGGGTGCGCGGCCCTTTGAGTGCTGCAGGAATGGAGCGGCTGACGGGAATCGAACCCGCGTATCAAGCTTGGGAAGCTAGCGCTCTACCATTGAGCTACAGCCGCAATGCCCTCGCTCGCGCGGGGCAGAACTTAGCTTAGCGCAGATCTGCAGGCTCCCCGCCAACCCGGGCCGGCAGCCGCGCCGTGTCCCGCGAACCGTGGCGTCATCCAGTAACTCTTCAATAACGTCCGCGCCGCCGGCTAGGCCCGGGCGTGGGGCGGTGGCTAACCTGATCCGGGTAGCGGCCGCTTTGGGGGGAGGCAGCTATTGCGGGCAGCCGACGTCAACCACAGGAATTTCTTCATGGCAATCGCAGAGCACGAGGTCCTCATAGAGCGCGACGCCATGGCCGTCTACCAGTACCTCCTTGACGCCACCAACCTCCCCGCCTGGCGCAGCGACGTCCGCAGCGTGAAGCTTGTGGAGGGTCCGGCCGAAGCCAGGGGCGCCGTTTACCGGAAGATGGTGGCCGGACGCTCCGGCCTGAGCATTCCCGCCGAATTGGAGATCACCAATGTCCGGCCCGGCGCCGAAATCCAGTTCCACGTGGTTTCCGGTCCTGCCACCCGGTGGGGCGGCTACTATCTCAGCACGGAAGAAGCCGGAACCCGGGTCCGGTTTTCCGTGGAAGCCAAACGCGAGGGGCGGTTCGGGGTCCTCGGCAGGTGGCCCTTCTTTAACGGGATGCTCCAGCGCCGGGTCAGTTCCGATGTGGCCCAGCTGGACCGGCTGAAGAACGTGCTGGAGCTCCAGCCGGCCATCTGAGCCGCTCCCTTCGCCTTTACTGCGCCAGCCGCTGCCCGGTCCAGGGACCGGCAATGTTCGACGGCGACGCGAGGCTTCCGGAGCCCAGGTCCCAGTACTGCACGGTGTCGTTGGCGCGGCGGAGCGCCACGCCCCTGGTGTTCAGGCCGGTGGCATCACGCAGGGACCGGATCCCTGTGACGTCCGCCCAGCCGGTAGCGACCGTGGCCCGGGCTTCGGCGCGGAGGGCGGTGCTGCCCCACCCCCGGTAGAGCTGGACGGTGCCGTCGGTCCGCAGCCCCAGGATGTCCTGGAAGCCGTCACCGTCGTAGTCCACCATGGCGAGCCGGGAGGCGTACACGCCCGTGGCCACGGTGACGCGGTCTGCAATATCGCCGGTGCCCTTATTGCCGTAGAGGTAGAGATTTCCGCCGCCGTCCAGGGCCAGGATCTGCGGCATCCGGTTGTTTGCGCACCATCCGCCCACGGCAAGGGTCAGGGAGTCCCATCCGCCCAGGCCCAGGGTGATGGGCGCCTGGAACCTGCCGCCGGCGATGCCCCGGTGCAGTGTGAGGTTGCCGTTGGCCCATTGGGTCAGGACGTCAAAGGCGCCATCGCGGTCCCAGTCGGTCACGAAGACTTCCTTGGCCCCGCTGAAGCCTGAGCCGATTACCTTTGCGGCGGCATAGGTGCGGGGCCCGGTGGAGGCCCGGTCCAGCAGTTGCCCGGCGGAGTCGACCGACACGAGGTCGGCAGGGCCGGTGATTGCCGCGGCGCTGAGATTAAGGGTGGGCGGCATGTGCTTCACAGGTGCGTCGCACAGGCTTGGCGGTGACGGCGGGAAGGCATCACCCGATGCCGAACCGCCCGGTGAATCGAGGGTGCCTGCCGGGAGCGTGGTGTAGCCGAAGAAGTTCACCACGCCCCAGATCTGGTAGGTGGAGTTGGTGTACGAGATGCCGGCGCCCATCACGTTGAAGCGCGGGTCAAGGAGCATGGCGTTGTGGCCGGGCGAACCCTTCCACCATTCCACCAGCTGGGCTGCGTCCCGGTCCGTGCGGATGGCGATGATCTCGCCGGCGCCGTTGTTCGGACTCATGGCGCGGGGGTCGGTCCAGAAATTGGCCCGGTGTTCGATCACCTCACGGGTGGCGATGTTGTCGGACCAGTCCTGGGACAACCCCGCCACAGTGGGGTGGTACTTGACCTTGTTCAGGCCGTTGGCCACACGGTATTCGTTGATCTTGGTAAAGACGGTGAGGATGGCCGCTGAATTGTTGTCCGGGACCAGGGCTTCCGTGGACAGGCTGGGGGCGGCCGGTTCCGGAGCCGTGAGCCGGGTGGCCGGGGGCGATGCCAGATCCTGGTCCGGCGCCCAGAGCGGCGGGATGGACACGGTCCGGGGAGCAGGCTCCACGGTGGACGCCGCAGGTGCCGGCGGGGGCGTAGGTTCGGTGGCGGGCTGGACCGCGGGCGTGGAAGGGGCAGCAGGCGCGGGGTTGGGTGCCGGCGCGGGCGCGGCATCCGTCAGCGGTGACGCCACCCGGATATCCGGGTCCACGGCCGGGGTGAGGCGCCCGGCGGAAGCGTCACCCGCTGTGGACGCACCGCCGCCATGCACCAGCGGGGCTGCAAGCGAAATGCCCGCCGCCCCCGCCTGGGTCAGCGGCAACGGCGAGGGCGGTGCAGTGGCTGACGACGAGACCAGCGCCAACGCACAGAGCACGCCAAGAAAAGACGGTGCCACTAATTTATTCACAACATCCCCAGCTCTGTTATGCCATCCCGGGAGACCATTCCGGCGGCTTTCATTCGCAACATTAGCCCCACGAGGCCACAGCAACAACGGGAAAATGCGGGTGTGGATAACCGATACGGTAATTTGGGAGCCGTGCTGATCTCTGACCGCGACATTCGTGCCGAAATTGATTCCCAGCGGATTGTGCTGGAACCTTACGACCCCGCGATGGTCCAGCCGTCGTCCGTGGATGTCCGGATCGACAAGTTCTTCCGGTTGTTCGACAACCACAAGTACGCGCACATCGATCCCGCGCAGGAGCAGCCCGAGCTGACCCGGCTGGTGGAAGTGGAGCAGGACGAGGCGTTCATCCTGCACCCCGGGGAGTTTGTCCTGGGCTCCACGTATGAGACGGTCACCCTGCCCGACGACATCGCGGCCCGCCTGGAAGGAAAGTCGTCCCTGGGCCGGCTGGGCCTGCTGACGCACTCAACCGCGGGCTTCATCGATCCCGGTTTTTCCGGCCACGTCACCCTTGAGCTGTCCAACATGGCAACGCTGCCCATCAAGCTGTGGCCGGGCATGAAGATCGGCCAGCTCTGCTTCTTCAGGCTAAGCTCTGCCGCGGAATACCCGTACGGTCAAGGCGAATACGGCAACCGCTACCAGGGCCAGCGCGGTCCTACCGCCAGCCGCAGCCACCTGAACTTCCACCGCACCAGCATCTAGGAGCGACGCCGGCCACATCAGGTCTGCGGAGCTACCGCGGGCCTTCGGACGAACGGCCTGGCCAGCGGTTCGACGTAGCGTGCGGCCAGTGGGCCCACCACCGCCATCAGCAGCACATAGGCGGTGGCCAGCGCCGCGAGCTCATGCGGGACTGCCCCTGACGCAACCGCCAAGCCTGCAATCACAATGGAGAATTCGCCGCGGGCAACGAGAGCGGCGCCGGCACGGAAGCGTCCGGGCCGGGCGATCCCTGCCCGTTTTGCCGCCCAGATCCCGGTCAGCATCTTGGTTGCCGCAGTAGCCACGGCCAGGACCAGGGCCCATCCCAGGACCGGCGGGATGGATGAAGGGTCCGTGTTGAGCCCGAACGCCACAAAGAAGATGGCCGCAAACAGGTCCCGCAGCGGCTCGAGGATCCGGGTGGCATTGTGGGCAGTGGACCCCGAGATGGCGATGCCCAGCATGAAGGCTCCCACTGCTGCCGAAACCTGCATGGCGGACGCCGCGCCCGCCACCAGCAGGGCGGCGCCGAGGACGTTGAGCAGGAAGACCTCGGAGTTCTCGCTGTGCACCGCTTTGGAGACGTGGTGCCCGTGCCGCAGTGCCACCATGAGCACCACACTGACCACTGCCAGAGCGATCCCCACGGTGGTGAGCCCGCCCAGGAAACCCACACCCGCGAGCGTCGCCGTGAGGATGGGCAGGTAGACGGCCATGGCCAGGTCCTCGAAGACCAGGATGGACAGCACGACCGGGGTTTCCCGGTTGCCCAGCCGGCCCAGGTCAGTGATCACCTTGGCGGCGATGCCGGACGAGGAAATGTACGTCACCCCGCCCATGACCATGGCCCCCACACCGCCCCATCCCAGCAGCAGGGCAAGGCCGGCACCGGGCAGGAAGTTCAGGACGAGGTCCAGCACGCCCGCCTGCCAGGAGCGGCGAAGGCCGGTGAAGAGCTCAGCCGCTGTATATTCCAAACCGAGCATAAGCAGCAGGAGGATGACGCCGATCTCGCCCGACAGATGTGCGAACTCGTGCATACCTTCAAGTTTGACGATGCCGCCGGCGCCAAAAGCCAGCCCGCCCAGCAGGTAGAACGGGATGGGGGACATGCCGATCCGTCCGGCCAACCTGGCCAGGAGGCCGAGGAAGAACACAACGGCCCCCAGTTCAATGAGGGTCTGGGCCAACGGGTCCATGGAATCTAGCCGCGGCGAAGGATATCGGCCGCTGAGTCCAGGCCTTCCTGGGTGCCGACTGCCACCAGCAGGTCACCGGCGTGGAGGACGACGTCGGGTCCCGGCGAAGGCAGCACCTCACCTTCCCGCATGATGGCCACGATCGAAACGCCGCACCGCGTGCGGATGGACGCCTTGCCCATGGGCTGGTTCTGGAAAGGGGAGTCCGCAGCAATGGAGAACTGCCGGGTGACGATGCCAGGGACGTCCTTGTGCTCTTCCGCGAGCTTCATGGCCAGGTGCATACCGCCCAGGAGGTTGCCCAGGGTGGCGGCTTCATCGCTGGTGAGCGGAATCGAGGCCTGGCAGGTATCGGGGTCGTCCCAGGTGGAAACGATGAGTTCCGTCTGGCCTTCCCGGAGCTCCACGACGCCGATGCGGCGTCCGGAGGCGGTCATGAAATCCTTCCGGCGGCCCAGGCCGGGAAGGTTCGTTTCGTCCACGTTCATGACTCCAGCCTAGTCGGCCTGGCAACACCGGGCGGCGGGCTGCACCAGCATCGGAACGAGTTTTCAGCTGGCCGGCACCACGGCGATGGGGGCCCTTTCCGGTGCCTTCACCGGCAGCAGCACAAGGAGCCCTGCGAGGAGGACCACCATAATGCCCAGGATGCCCCACCGCTGTGCCTGCCCGGCGGGCACCAGCGGAGTTGCCACCGTGATGCAGAGCGTGAACAGGGCAGGCGCCAGGAAGCTGACGGCCCGGCCCGTGGTGGCGTACAGGCCGAAGAGCTCACCGGACTCACCGTGTGGCGCGAGCCGGGCCAGGTAGGCGCGGGACGAGGATTGGGCGGGACCCACAAACAGGCAGAGGAACAGTCCGAAGACCCAGAACGTCGTGCTGCCGGCCCATTCCATGCCGAAGAGGGAATAGTTGCCGTTACCCAGGGCCAGAATGGCGGTCCCGGCAATCAAAAGGCCCACCAGGGAACCGGTGATAACAGCCTTGGGGCCTACCTTGTCGTCCAGGAACCCGCCGATGACGGCGCCGACGGCGGCCACGACGTTCCCGAAGATGGCGAAGAAGATGACCTGGGACAGGGCAAACCCGAATGTGCCGGCCGCGATGATGCCGCCGAATGTGAAGACTGCTGCGAGGCCGTCCCGGAACACGGCGCTGGCCAGGAGGAAGTAGATGGTGTGCGGGCTGGTGGCGTAGATCGCCTTGATCCGCCGGAACAGCAGCCGGTAGCTGGCGGCCAATCCCAGCCGCGCGGCTTGGCCGGAGCGCGGCACTTCGGGAACGGCGAACAGGACGGGGAGGGCGAAGACCAAGAACCACAGGGCTGAGAAAACGGCCACCAGCCTGATGTTCAGGCTGTCCTGCGTGGAGGCGCCGAACCATTCGAAGGCAGGCTGGACGAAGAGCTGCAGGACGATCAGGAGCGCGACGATGCCGCCCAGGTAGCCGGCGCCCCAGCCGAAACCGCTGACCTTTCCGATGTTCCGCGGCGTGGACACCTGCGCGAGCATGGCGTTGTAGTTGACGCCGGCGAATTCGAAGAAGACGTTGCCCAGTGCGATCAGCGAGACGCCGAGGAGCAGGAATTCCGGGTGCGGGAACACGAAGAAGCACAGTGCGGTCAGGATGGCGACGGCGGCCGAGTTGACTCCCAGCCACAGCTTGCGCCGGCCCCCCGCATCCGAACGCTGGCCGGTGACAGGTGCCAGCAGCGCGATGGCGAACCCGGCAACCGCCAACGCGCCGCCGAGTACCGCCGAGGCACTGTCCTCGCCGCCGAAGGCGTTGGACGTCAGGTAGACCGTGAAGACAAACGTCGTCATGACGGCGTTGAAAGCAGCGGAGCCCCAGTCCCAGGAAGCCCAGGCCAGGACCTGCCCTTTGGAGGAACCGGTTCCGGCAACAAGATCCGAGGCGGGCTGCATCGCCCCGGGAGCGCTGGCGCTGTTCATACGATGCATCGTATCCGCCCGTGGCGAACACTCGGGGACCACGGGCCCTTGATGCCGGGGATTCGGGCAGGGGCGGTGGGTTAAACCGGGGAAGACGCCGGACCGGCCTTGATAAACTGGGTCCTCCCGGACCTTACTTTTTGCCGCCTGCTCCAACTTTTGACAATCGAATTCCTGACGTTGCGGAGAATACAGTGATCACAGTCCTTACCGTGCAGTTTTCGGTGGCTGTCCTCGCGCCCTTCCTCTTCCGGCTCTGGGGCCGCAACGCTTTCTATGCACTGGCGGCCGTCCCGGCGGTTTCCTTCGGCTGGCTGATGTTCCAGCACAACCCCATTTACTCAGGCCCGGGCGCCATCACCGAGTCCTTCGAGTGGATCCCCGGCCTCCATCTGGAACTTGCCTTCCGGATGGACGCGCTGGCGTGGGTCATGTCCCTCCTGGTGCTCGGCGTCGGCTCCCTGGTGCTGGTCTACTGTGCGCGGTACTTCAAGCGGACGGACCAGGACCTCGGCGGCTTCGGTGCCCAGCTGCTGGCGTTCGCAGGCGCCATGTTCGGCCTGGTCACAGCGGATGACCTCCTGCTGCTGTTCATTTTCTGGGAACTGACCACCATCCTGTCCTACCTGCTGATCGGCTTCGCGCGGACCAGGCTTGCCGCCCGGCGCTCCGCCCTCCAGGCGCTGATGGTCACCACCGCCGGCGGCCTGGCCATGCTGGTAGGCCTGATCATGCTGGGCACGGCCGCCGGCACCTACCGTATCTCCGGCATCCTGGAGCAGGCCCCCGCGCTGGCCGACGGGACGTCCGGGGCCATGGTGAGCGCCGCCGTCGTACTCATCCTGGTAGGTGCCATCACCAAGTCGGCGCTGGTCCCGTTCCACTTCTGGCTGCCTGGCGCCATGGCCGCGCCCACCCCGGTCAGCGCCTACCTGCACGCTGCGGCGATGGTCAAGGCAGGCATCTACCTGGTGGCACGGCTTGCCCCGGGCTTCGCGGAGACTGCCTACTGGCAGCCCGTGGTCATGGGGCTGGGGCTGGCCACCATGCTGGTGGGCGGCTACCGGGCCCTGCGCCAGTCCGACATCAAGCTGATCCTGGCCTACGGCACCGTCAGCCAACTGGGCTTCCTCACTATGGTGGTAGGCCTGGGAACGCCCGATGCCGCGCTGGCCGGCCTGGCCATGCTGCTGGCACACGGCCTGTTCAAAGCCACGCTGTTCCTGGTGGTGGGCATCATCGACCACCAGTCCGGGACCCGCGACGTCCGGAAACTGTCAGGCGTCTTCCGCTCCTCCCGCGCCCTCGGCATCGTTGCCGGCATCGGCGCCGCGTCCATGGCCGGTGTGCCATTGCTGGCAGGGTTCGTAGCCAAGGAATCGGTGCTGGAAGCCTTCGTCCACCACGCCACGGACCCGCATTCCGGTCCGTGGGGCATGGTGGTCCTGGTGGGGCTGGTGGTGGGCTCCATCCTGACCTTCGCCTACAGTGCCCGCTTCATGTGGGGTGCGTTCGCGGTCAAACCCGGGGTGGACCCCACACCGTTCAAGGCCATCAGGCCTTCCTTCCTGGCGGCGCCCGCCGTCCTCAGCCTCCTGACCATCGCCTACGGGCTCTGGCCGGTTCCGGTGGACGCCTGGATCCAGCCGTACGCCGCGCTGTTCGCATCCACAGCGTCCGACGCCGGCACGCCCGCAGCGCAGGCAGGCCACCTTGCGCTGTGGCACGGGTTCACCCCGGCGCTTGGGCTGACGGCCATCACCTTCGTGCTCGGCGCAGCCATGTACTTCGGCCGCACCGCGGTGGCCCGCGCCCAGTCCCTGGTCCCGGCCTGGGTGGACGGCGACCGCGCCTACCAGCTGACCATCGGAGCGCTGGACGACGCTGCCGTCTGGATCACCGGCCGGACCCAGCGCGGTTCCCTGTACTTCTACCTCGCAGTGATCCTGAGCGTGGCATTCGTCCTGCCACTGGTGGCCATACTCCTGGGCGGCAACGCACTCCCGCCGAACGTCTACCTGGTGGACCCGAATTCGCCACTGCAGCTGGTGGCCGGCGCGGGCATCGTCATCGGCGCCTTGGCGGCCGTCAAGGCCAACAAGCGTTTCCTTGCGGTGCTGATGGTCTCCGTAACCGGCTACGGCATCGCGCTGGTGTTCGCCCTGCAGGGTGCCCCGGACTTGGCCCTGACCCAGATGCTGGTGGAAACCATCATCCTGGTGGCCTTCGTCCTGGCCATGCGCAGGCTGCCTCCCGAACTGCGCGACCGCACCGGCGGAAAATACCGCGTACTTCGCGTCATCATCGGTGCCGGCTTCGGCGTCACCATGGTATTCGCGGCCATTTTCGCCATGGGTGCCAGGACGGCCATCCCGGTGTCACTGCAGTTCCCGCAGCTCGCCTACGAAGGTGGTGGCGGCCTGAACGTGGTCAACGTGACCCTGGTGGACATCCGCGCCTGGGACACGTTCGGCGAGATCAGCGTCCTGGCACTGGCCGCCACCGGCGTGGCAAGCCTGATCTTCGTGCGCGGCCGCGGCGACCGGCTCCAGGCATCCGCGAGCGTTGCGGCGGGCACGGTGGGCAGGCATCCCGGGGTGGACCCCGGCTCCCGCGACGCTGCAGCCCTGGCCATCAGCCGGAGGTTTGCGGCCTCCACCCGGGACGCCTGGATTGTGGCCGGCCGGACCCTGGCCCCGGAACGCCGCTCCATCATCTTCGAGGTGGTCACGCGGCTGATCTTCCACTCCATGATCATCTTTTCGCTCTACCTGCTGCTGGCGGGGCACAACCTGCCCGGCGGCGGATTCGCCGGTGGCCTTACTGCCGGCCTCGCCCTGACCATCCGCTACCTGGCAGGCGGCCGCTTCGAGCTTCGGGAGGCTGCGCCCTTGAGCCCGGGGGCGCTCCTGGGCATCGGCCTGGCACTCGCAGCCGCCTCGGGCATGGCGCCGCTGCTGCTGGGCGGGCAGGTGTTCCAGTCCGCCATCATCCAGGTCTGGCTGCCCGTGTTCGGGGACATCAAGTTCGTCACCTCCACCATCTTCGATATCGGCGTATACGTCGTGGTGGTGGGCCTGGTGCTTGACGTGCTGCGCAGCCTGGGGGCCGAGATCGATGAGCATTTGGAGGAACAGTCCGGGCCCGGCGCACAGGAGCCGGAACGGTCCCAGGAAGCTGGCCAGGAGCCTGGCGTTGCCAGGGACGGGCAGGGCGCCGGGGAGCTGGAACAGGAACCGGACGGGATTCCTGCCGAGACCACCGCAAGGGGACACGCATGAGCGTCAACCTGACCCTGCTGATTGTCATGGGAGCCCTGTACGCCTGCGGCATCTACCTGATCCTGGAACGCAGCCTCACGAGGGTGCTGCTGGGGCTGATGCTGCTGGCCAACGCCACCAACCTGCTGATCCTTGCCACCGGGGGATACGCGGGACTGGCGCCGCTCTTCAGCAAGGACACGCCCGCCCGGGACTACAACGATCCGCTGCCGCAGGCACTGATCCTGACATCGATCGTGATTTCCTTCGCGGTCACCGCCTTCATGCTGGGCATTATCTACCGCACCTGGGTGCTGGCCCGCCAGGACGACATCCAGGACGACGCCGAGGACCTCCGGGTGGCCGTGACCCCCAGCTTTGATGCCGAGGATGACGCCGAAGTCCCCGCGGAAACATCAGAGTTCCCGCTCACCATGCTCGGTTCCGACGGCAAGGATGTTTCGGACCGCGGTGCCTCCGGCGGGGACACGGACCGGGACACGGACCGGGTGGCCACGCTGGTGGCAGGCGGCCGGGAAATGCCCGCCGAACATGCTGCCGCGGAGGAAAAGCCCGGCTCCCTCAACGTTGACCACAGCCCGGAAGGAGGCGGAAAGTGAACATCGCAAGCTTTGCCCCGCTCGCCGTCGTACTTCCCATCCTGGGCGCCGCCCTGACCTTCCTGCTGATCCGGCACTCCCGGGCCCAGCGGGCGGTGAGCATTGGCCTGCTGTCACTGACGCTGGCACTTGAATGCCTCCTGCTGGCGTCCGCATGGAACGGCGGCACCGCCGCGGTGACCATCGGTGGCTGGATCCCGCCGTTTGGCATCGTCATGGTGGTGGACCAGTTCTCCTCCCTGATGCTGGTGGTGTCCTCAGCCGTCAGCCTTGCGGTGCTCGTATACGCCACAGGCCAGGGCATGGCCGACGGCGACCGCGACGCGCCGGTGTCCATCTTCCACCCCACCTACCTGATCCTGGTGGCCGGGGTGTCCAACGCGTTCCTGTCCGGGGACCTCTTCAACCTCTATGTCGGCTTCGAGATCCTGCTGACTGCAAGCTACGTGCTGATGACCCTGGGCGGCACCGGGCCGCGGATCCGCGCCGGCGTCACCTATGTGGTGGTGTCCGTCGTGTCCTCGGTGCTGTTCCTGATTGCCATCGCCATGGTCTACGGGGCCACCGGGACCGTGAACATGGCGGACCTTGCCATCAAGCTGGGCGAACTGGACCAGGGCACCAAAACCCTGCTGCACGTGATGCTCCTGGTGGCCTTCGGCATCAAGGCCGCCGTCTTCCCCTTGTCCTTCTGGCTTCCCGACTCCTACCCGACCGCTCCGGCACCGGTCACGGCCGTGTTCGCGGGCCTGCTGACCAAGGTGGGTGTCTACGCGATGGTCCGCACCGAGACACTGCTGTTCCCCGGCGATACGTTGAACACGCCGCTGATGGTGGTGGCGCTGCTGACCATGCTTGTGGGCATCCTCGGTGCCCTGGCCCAAAGCGACATCAAGCGCCTCCTCTCGTTCACCCTGGTCAGCCACATCGGCTACATGGTGTTCGGGCTGGCCATGTCCTCGGCTGTTGGGCTGGCGGCGGCGGTCTTCTACGTGGCGCACCACATCACCATCCAGACCAGCCTCTTCCTGGTCACCGGCCTCATCGAACGGCGCGGCGGCAGCTCGTCCGTGGACCGGCTGGGCGGACTCGCCAAGCTCTCACCCATGCTGGCGCTGTTGTTCTTCATCCCCGGGATGAACCTGGCCGGCATCCCGCCGTTCTCCGGATTCCTCGGCAAGGTTGGCCTGCTGCAAGCCGGCGTGGAGCTGGGCACGCCGCTGGCCTACGCGCTGGTGATCGGCGGCGTGGTGACCAGCCTCCTGACGCTTCTGGCCATCGCCCGGGTGTGGAACCGTGCGTTCTGGCGGAAGCCGGAGGACGCCGAGCACCCCGACCCCGTGCTCCTTGCCACTCCCGCTGCGAGGGTCTCCGGGCCGGGAGCCAAGGTGAACAACACGGTGACCCTCCTGCCGCGCACCATGGTGGGCTCCACGGCCGGCCTGGTGGTGCTCGGTGTTGCCCTGACCGTCTTCGCCGGACCATTGTTCGCACTTTCGGACCGGGCAGCCCGGGACATGCTTGACCGGACGCCGTACATCCAGGCGGTGCTGGGCGAGGGCATCGCCGTTCCCGGCACCACCGCGGCGGGAGGAGGACGATGAGCCGTAAACGCATTTCGCTGCGCCAGGAACTTCCGCTCCTGGTCTGGCTGGTGATTGTGTGGGGCGCCTTGTGGCAGGATTTCAGCCCCGGCAACCTCCTCTTCGGGACCCTGCTGGCCGTGGGCGTGGCCCGGCTCTTCTACCTCCCGCCGGTGGAGCTCAGCGGCCGGTTCAATATTCTCCACGCCGTGCCGTTTGCGCTGGCGTTCGTGGGCAAGGTGGTGGTGGCCAGCGCACAGGTCCTGTATCTGGCAGCTGTCCGCGGCCCCAAGGTGACCAATGCCGTGGTCGCGGTGAAACTGCGCAGCCACCAGGACCTGATCGTCACTGCCACGGGACACGTGATTTCCCTGATCCCGGGTTCCCTGGTGGTGGACGTGGACCGTTCCACGTCCACGCTGTACCTGCACGCACTCAACATCACCTCCAAGAAGGACGTGGAAGGCCTGCGGAACGAGGTCCGCTCCATTGAAGCGGGCCTGATCCGCATCATGGGCACCGCGGATGAACTGGAAGAGGTCCGTATGGAGGCCGGCGCATGATGCCCGTTGTCCTGGCTGTCACAGCCGTCATTTTCTCGCTGGCGGCCGCCGGTGCCATCATCCGGATCGCCCGTGGCCCGTCGCTGCTGGACCGGGTGCTGGCTGCCGACGTGCTGCTCGCAATCCTTGCCGGGGCGCTGTGCATCGATATGGCGGTGAACCGGCACCTGAACAACCTGATGCTGGTGGTGGCCATCTCCATCATCGGGTTCATCGGTTCCGTGACCGTAGCCCGGTTCGTGGCAGACAGGAGGGTCAAGCCCAATGAATCCTGACTTCTCCGGGCCCGACGCCTGGATCGACCTCGCCTCCGCCGTGTTCATGGTGGTGGGTGCCCTCATGTCCCTGGGCGCCGCGATAGGCCTGCTGCGGTTCCCGGACCTCCTGAGCCGCATGCACGCCGCCACGAAGCCGCAGGTGCTGGGGCTCTTCCTGCTGCTGGCGGCCATCGGGCTGCAGCTGCGGACGTGGTGGGTGTGGCCGGTCCTGGTGGTGGCGTGGATCTTCCAACTCCTCACGGTGCCCGTGTCCGCCCACATGGTGGGCCGTGCCGGCTACCGCACCAAGCACCTGCACCGGGAACTGCTCACCACCGATGAACTCGAAGCCGTGGTGCAAAAAGCCGCCGCCGAGACTGCCCGGAAGGACAGCCCCGACGACGGCCGGTAACGCTGGGGCAGGACGCTAGACGATGTCCTGGGTCTTCGCGAAGCGGGTGATGGCGCGCTGGGTGCCGCGGTTGGCCAGGACCTGGATGATGGCACTGACCGACGCCGAGATCAGCGCAAAGGTCAGTGCCGAACGCAGGCTGGTGGGTACGTCCTCGTGTTTGCCGGTGGGCGGCTTCTGTCCGGTGGTCTTTTCCCATATGGCATTGACCAGTTTGGTACCGGCGAGGCCTGCGCCGAGGCTCACGCCTGTCCCGAGCAGTTTGATGAGAAGGTTCATTCCAGGTACTCCTTGCGGGCGGAAAACGGACTGCTCCCAGCCTAGCCTTCCATCCGGCAGGAATTGGGATCGAACCGGCTCACGCCCGGGGCGTTGGCTGCCGCCGGGGTGTTCCGCTGGATTGGCGTGGGATGAGGGTAGGCATTGACCGGCGGATGTGGGGCTCCGTGCCTGGGTTGACGATGAGGTCGATGGCGGTGGCCGCGATCTGGTCCAGGGGTACGCGGACTGAGCTGAGGGGCGTGGGCAACCGTGCGGACAGTGGCGTGTCGTTATATCCGACCAAGGCCAGATCGTCGGGGATGCTGATACCGCGGCGGTGGGCCGCCGCCATCACACCCATGGCAATGTTGTCATTGGCGGCGAAGATCGCCGTAGGGCGGCTTTGCTGGGTTCCTGCCAGGAGGGTTTCGCCGGCCGTGTAGCCGTTTTCGATGCCGTAACCCGCAGCGATCAGCCAATCTTCCCGGGACTGGATGCCTGCTTCGTTCAAGGCTTTGCGGGCTCCTGCCAGGCGCGCCGTCCCCGTCGAGGTAAAGGCAGGGCCGGTGACAACGGCAATGTCGCGGTGGCCGAGGTCGATGAGGTGGCGCACGGCGAGATAGCCGCCAACCTCATCGTCGCCAAGCGCGGAGGGGCTGACGCCGTCGGTGCGGAGTACCAGGGCGTGCGCCACACGGCGTTCACGCAGCAGCCGGGGCAGTTCGTCATCGAGGCGCGCGGTGGCAAGGATAATGCCGTCGACGTTCCTGTCCAGGAGGGTCTCCGCGGCGCGGCGTTCATCGTCGGGGTCGTCCCCGCTGGTGGCGACCATCGCAAAGTATCCCCGGGACGAGGCGGCCTTTTCGAGCTCTTCAAACATCAGGGCCATGACCGTGTCGCTGAGCCTGGGAACCAGGACGCCCAGGGTCCTTGTCTCGCCGCGGCGCAGGCTGGAGGCGAAGGAATTCCTCCGGTACCCGAGTTCTTCGGCGATCTTCCGGACATGGGCTGCAGCCGCTGATCTGGACGTGGTGCGTTCATCCAGGGCGCGGCTGGCGGTGGAGATGCTCACGCCGCTGGCGGCCGCGACGTCCTTCAGGGTGACGATTGCGGCGGGGACGGCCCGTTCCATCGCGGTTCTCCTCTTCAGCAAGGGTGTAACAGCCACTCTAATTCCTCCTTCCTGCAAACGTTCTCTTGACAGTGACCTGCGACACGTGCAAACTTGAAAACGTTCCCGCAAACGATTTCATAATAGCGGGACTACCGACCATCAAAGAAGACAAGAAGGTAGCTGCAATGGCACTCGATCTCCGCGGACTCAGCCCCGCACCTGTCACCCCGTTCACCGAAGATGGCGCTGTCGACTTCGCTGCGATCCAGCGCCTGGGATCGTGGCTCGGATCGATCGAAGGTGTGAAGAGCCTCGTCGTCCTGGGACATGCCGGCGAAGGTACGTTCCTCACAGAAGAGGAGCAGCTGGACGTTATTCGCGCCTTCGTGGCGTCCACCGACGGCCGTGTACCGGTCGTGGCGGGTATTACGAAGGAGGGCAACAAGACCGCAGCACTCGAAGCCAGGAAGGCCGTCGAAGCCGGCGCGTCAGCTGGTCTTGTCTACCCCTCGCACGGGTGGCTGCGCTTCGGATACCAGAAGGGCGCACCGCAGTCGCGTTACAAGGAGATCTATGAAGAGTCCGGCCTGCCGCTGATCCTGTTCCAGTACCCCGACAACACCAAAGCGAGCTACGACCTCGAAACCCAGTTGGAGATCGCCGGCCAGGAGGGCGTCTTTGCCACGAAGAACGGTGTCCGGAACATGCGCCGCTGGTACACCGAAATCCCCGCGCTGCGCGCCGCGTACCCCGAATTGCAGGTGCTTTCCTGTCATGACGAGTACCTGCTGCCGACAATGTTCGATGTCGACGGGCTGCTCGTCGGCTACGGCAACATCGCCCCCGAACTGCTCGTCGAACTCATCGAAGCCGGCAAGGCGCAGGACTACCCGCGTGCCCATGCCATTCATGAGCGGCTGCTGCCGGTGACCAGGAACGTCTACCACCGCGGGTCCCACATGGAGGGCACCGTCGCCCTGAAGTGGGGCCTCGTTAACCGCGGCATCCTGGACCACGCCACAGTGCGCACTCCGCTCCTGCCACTGCCCGAGGGCGCAGATGCCGAGATTGCGGAAGCCTTCGCCGCCGCCAACATCGGCAAGGTCACCGTCAACGCCTGATCCACGGATCTTGAGGATGGCGGGAGCAACTCCCGCCATCCTCCCCTAGGCTTTAGCCATCTCCACTCTCGGTCAATGAGGACCCCAGCATCAGTGCTGGAGAAGGAGGACTCGCAATGCGCGAGCCGAACAACACCACAACCATGGCTGGCGGCCCCAGCGCCGCCAGGATCAACTCAGAGCTTGTAGCCCGACTCGAACGGCTCCCGCTCACCCGACGGCTGACCCTGATTCGCGTTGTCATCGGGTCGGCCACGTTCTTCGACGCGTACACCGTCCTGGCCATCGCCTTCGCGATGCCCCAATTGTCCTCCGAATGGCACCTCACCGCCGGGGAAATTGGAATGATCCTCTCCGCCGGCTACGTCGGCCAGATCTTCGGATCCCTCTTCTTTGGCCAACTCGCCGAAAGAATCGGCCGCCTTCCGGTCCTGCTCTTTACGATCCTGCTCTTCGTCTCCATGGACATCGCATGCCTTTTCGCGTGGGGCGCCACGTCCATGATCATCTTCCGATTTATCCAAGGCATCGGCACCGGCGGTGAAGTGCCGGTCGCCAGTGCCTATATCAACGAATTCGTGGGCGCCAAGAAGCGCGGCCGCTTCTTCCTCCTCTACGAGGTGATCTTCCCCGTCGGCCTGATGTTCGCAGGCATCGCCGGATACTTCCTGGTCCCGGTGGTGGGCTGGAAGGCCATGTTCATCGTTGGCATCGTCCCGGCCCTTCTCACCATCCCGATGCGTTGGCTGATGCCCGAATCACCGCGCTGGCTCGCCTCCCGGGGCCACGTCCACAAAGCCGAAACCGTCGTTGCCATGCTCGAAAAGGAAGCGGTCGCGGCAGGGCACACCCTTTCTGAGCCCGTGGTGCGTCCTGTTGACCCGAAAGCCACGGCCCGCACTGATTGGCGCGAACTGTTCTCCGGGATCTACAAGAAGCGCACCTTCATGATCTGGATGCTCTGGATCTGCGTCTACATGGTCAACAACGGCCTGGTCACCTGGCTGCCGACGCTCTACAAGCAAACATTCAACCTGCCCCTGCAAACCAGCCTCGCGTACGGCTGGGTCACCTCCGCCGCCGGCGTCGTGGCATCGGTCCTCTGCGCTCTCCTGATCGACCGCGTCGGCCGCAAACGCTGGTACACCGTCGCGTTCCTGACCGCGACCGTCCCGCTTGTCATCCTCACCGCGCTCGGCGCCGTATCCGCGACCCAGGTGGTGGTGTTCGCCAGCATCGCGTACGCCATCCTGCAGACCGTCTCCTTCTCGCTCTACCTCTACTCCGCCGAGCTCTACCCCACCCGGCTCCGCGCCATCGGCACTGGATTCGGCAGCGCCTGGCTCCGGGCAGGCTCCGCTATCGGACCCATCCTGGTCGGTTGGATCGTCGACAACTACGGCATCAGCCTCGTCTTCACGGTGTTCGCAGCCGTAGCCCTCGTCGGCGGCCTCGTCACCATCTTCTTCGCCATCGAAACCAAGGGCAGGGTCCTCGAAGAGCTCTCTCCCTGAGAACCTCCAAGCCGCCTGCCAGCGGCAGCGGCTCGAACCTTCCTGGGTCCGTGCCGCTGCCATTGGCAGTTAAGGCCGCTTTCCGGCCGGGGCGCGGCGCATCCGGGACCGGGGCCGGTCATATCCGGGTGATTGGCGCCGGCAGCCCGCAATCCAGCCCGGCCAGGTGTAAACTTGACCACGCCCAACCGGGCACAACAACAAGCGTTACCCACACCAAAAGCAACACTAAAAACGACAGGGGAGCGCCGCCGTCGGACAACCTGGCATTAGCCGGGCACCGCAGGTGGGCGCTGAGAGTGCGGACAGCCGCAGACCCTCGAACCTGATCCGGTTAGTACCGGCGCAAGGGAGTCGAGTTCTCAAAGTGTCGCGGTTCCACGGCCACAGGCCGCCGGCCGGGTCCACTTTCCCCTCCTGTTTCCCAGGAGGACCACATGAGTACTGCAGCAATCAAGAAGACCACCAGCAAGTCCTGGCGCGTCGTGGACATCGTCGTCGCCGCGCTGGTGGCCATCGCGGGCGGCGTTATTTTCTGGGCATGGGACCAGGGTGCCGCCGCCCTGTCCGCCCCCATGAACGCAGCCTACCCACCCCTGACCGGCCTGCTCGCCGGGGGCTGGATGATTCCCGGCGTGCTGGGAATGCTGATCATCCGCAAGCCCGGGGCCGCCCTGTTCTGCGAGACCGTCGCCGCCACCGGCGAACTGCTGATGGGTTCCCAGTACGGCGCCTCGGTCCTGTTCTCCGGTTTCATCCAGGGCCTGGGCGCGGAAATCATCTTCGCAATCTTCGTCTACCGCAAGTTCAACCTGCCCGTGTCCCTGCTGGCAGGCGCCGCGGCCGGATTCTTCTGCGGCCTGAACGATTCGTTTGCACCGTGGGGCTGGAACATCGCCTACTCCGGCGCCGACAAGCTGGCCTACATTGTCCTCACCACCATTTCCGGGGCCATCCTTGCGGGTGCCCTGGCCTGGGTTGCCACCCGCGGCCTGGCACGCACCGGGGTGCTGAGCTCCTTCGCGTCCCGCAAGGCCGCAACGGAGCCCGTCTTCTCCTGATGGCACCCTCCCAGGACTCCGGCGCGGTCCGCCCCGCCGCCGTCACCGCCCGTGGCTGGGGCTGGCGGCATGCCGGCAGGGCCAAACCCGCCGTCCACGGCCTTGACCTGGACATCGCCCCCGGGGAGCGGGTGCTCCTGCTCGGCCCCTCCGGCGCAGGGAAGTCCACGCTGCTGCACGCGCTGGCCGGCGTCCTGGGAGACATCGACGACGACGGCGAATCAGGCGACGCCGACGAGTCCGGTTCGCTCCGGGTGGACGGAGCCGCGCCCCGCGCCCAGCGCGGCCGCGCCGGCCTGATGCAGCAGGACCCCGAAACGCAGGTGGTCCTCTCCCGGGTGGGGGACGACGTCGCCTTCGGCGCCGAAAACCTCGCGGTGCCCCGCGCCGCGATCTGGCCCCGGGTGCACGCGGCGCTTGCCGACGTCGGACTCTCCCACCTCCCGCTGGACCACCCGACGTCGGCCCTGTCCGGCGGGCAAAAGCAGCGCCTGGCGCTGGCGGGCATCCTGGCGATGCGTCCCGGCCTGATCCTGCTGGACGAACCCACCGCCAACCTCGACCCGGACGGCGTCCTGGAGGTCCGCGACGCCGTGGCCCGCTGCCTGGACAAGACCGGGGCCACCCTTGTGGTGGTGGAGCACCGGGTTTCCGTCTGGAAGGACCTGGTGGACCGGATCATTGTCCTGCAGCCGGGCTCGGCCTCGGATCCCGCCGTGCTCCTGGACGGCCCGCCGGACCGTGTGCTCAGTGAGGCGAGGACCATGCTGGCCGCTGCCGGCGTGTGGGTGCCCGGGTATGTGCCCGCGACCCGTCCCCGCGCCGCCGTCCCGGCCGCGGGAACGGGGAACCTGTTGTTGGCCGCTGAGCAGCTTGCCGTGTCCCGCGGACGCGCCCGCCGGCAGGGCTTTCGGAAGATTTCGCCGGTGCCGGTCCAGGAGGACGTGGCTGCACAGGTCCGCGCCGGGCAGGCCCTGGCCATCACCGGTCCCAACGGTGCCGGCAAGTCAACCTTCGCCCTGACCCTGGCCGGTCTGCTGGAGCCCGTGGCGGGGAAGGTTTCAGCCACGCTGGACCTCAGCCGCGGCGCCGGCATCGACCCCTACAAGTGGAAGGCCCAGCAGCTGATCTCGCGGGTGGGCACGGTGTTCCAGGAGCCGGAACACCAGTTCGTCACCGGGAAGGTACTGGACGAACTGCAGTTCGGCCCGCGGCACCTGGGGCACGGCGCGGACAGGGTGGACGAACTGCTGGAGCGCCTGCGGCTCACCCAGCTGGTGGACGCCAACCCCTACACGCTCTCCGGCGGGGAAAAGCGGCGCCTCTCCGTGGCCACCGTCCTTGCCGCCAGCCCCCAGGTGCTGATCCTGGACGAGCCCACGTTCGGGCAGGATGCCAATACCTGGGCCGAACTCGCATCATTCCTGTCCGAGCTTCTGGATGCGGGTACGGCGGTGGTTTCCGTGACCCATGACGCGGAGTTCACCTCGGCCCTGGGCGGGACGGAACTGCGGATGGCTGCCGCGGAGGCGGTGGCACCATGAGGCAGGAACTCACCTTGAGCGGCAACCATGCACTCCTGGCCCGCGCCAACCCGCTCAGCAAGTTCGCGGCGGTCCTGCTCATCACGGCGGTCCTGGCCTTGTCCATCGACTGGGTGTCCGCCTCAGTGGCCCTCGCCTTCGAACTGATGCTGTTCCCCCTTGCCGGGCTCACCGTGTCCCTGCTGTGGCAGCGCGGATGGCCGCTGATCCTCGCCGCAGCCATCGGAGGCTGGAGTACCGCCATCCTGGCGCCGGACAGCGGCAGGATCCTGCTCGACGTCGGCATCTGGAGCATGAGCGAAGGTTCCCTCCAGTTGGGCATCGGCTTCCTCCTGCGCGGCTTTGCGATCGCCCTGCCCGCGGTGCTCCTGATGAGCTGCACCGACCCCACGGACCTGGCGGATGCACTGGCGCAAAAGGCCCGCCTGCCGCACCGGTTCGTCCTGGGCACCCTCGCCGCGATGCGCCTGGTGGGGCTCATGGCAGAGGAGTGGCAGACCATCGGGATGGCGCGCCGTGCCCGGGGCGTGGGCGCCCGCGGCAGCCTCGTCCAGCGGGTGAAGGCGACGCTGGGCCAGAGCTTCGGACTGCTGGTCCAGGCCATCAGGCGGGCGTCGAGGCTCGCCGTGACCATGGAAGCGCGTGGGTTCGGCGGGGGCCGGCGGACGTGGGCCAGGGAATCCACCTTCAGCCCGCTGGACTCCTGGGTGGTTGCCGGCGGTGTGCTGGTGGCCGGACTGGCCCTGGTGGCGGCCGTCTCTGCCGGCACGTGGAACATGGTCTGGCTGGGCAGCTGACTCCCGCTGGAAGCTCTGTACGCGTTCCTATCGCATCGGGTGGGTAGCCTGGGGGTGGTGGCCTTCACCTGCTCCTCGAAAGGGGAGGGATAACTCATTTATGATATATTCGCGGTATGACCCAGAGAACCGCTGAACACGTTGCCGCCATGCTGAGGGACGCCCGGGGCGAGAAAGGGTGGACCCAGGGCCAGCTGGCCGCCGAACTCGGCACCAGCCAAAGTGCCGTGGCGCGGATGGAACAGGGCAAGCAGAACCTGAGCCTGAAAATGATCCAGCGGCTGGAAAACATCTTTGACCGCAGCATCGTGAACGTGGCCAAGCCGCGGATGACGCACCTGCGGGTGGAGGGCGGCCGCACCCTGTCCGGCGCCGTTGACGTCAACAGCAGCAAGAACGCCGGCGTGGCACTGCTGTGCGCCAGCCTGATCAACCGCGGCACCACCGTGCTGCGCCGCCTGGCCCGGATCGAGGAAGTCAACCGCATCGTCGAGGTGCTGACCAGCATCGGCGTCGAGTGCACGTGGCTCAATGACACGGACCTCCGCCTGCGCCGCCCCGCCGTCCTGGACCTGGACGCCATGGACGTGGACGCGGCACGCCGCACCCGCAGCGTCATCATGCTGCTGGGCCCCCTGCTGGATGAGTCCCGGGAGTACCGGCTGCCCTACGCCGGCGGCTGCGACCTGGGCACCCGGACCGTGGAGCCCCACATGCAGGCACTGCGCGAGTTCGACCTGTCAGTGGAGGCCACGGCCGGGTTCTACACCGTGCAGGCCCCGCCCGCGGATAGCCGGGACCGCTCCTTCGTCCTCACCGAACGGGGGGACACCGTTACCGAGAATGCGATCATGGCGGCGGCCCACCGGCCCGGAACAACCGTGATCCGCAACGCCAGCCCCAACTACATGGTGCAGGACCTCTGCTTTTACCTGCAGATGCTCGGGGTGGCCATCGAGGGCGTGGGAACCACCACCCTGCGGATCACCGGCAGGCCCGTGATCGACGCCGAGATCGAGTATTTCCCGTCCGAGGACCCCATCGAGGCCATGAGCCTGATTACGGCCGGCATCGTCACCAACTCCGAGGTCACGGTCCGCCGGGTCCCCATCGAGTTCATGGAAATCGAACTGGCCACGCTGGGCCAGATGGGCCAGAAGCTCGAAATATCCGGCGAATACATGGCCCGCAACGGCCGCACCCGGCTGGTGGACGTCACCACCAAGCCCTCCGAGCTGCGTGCCCCCGAGGACAAGATCCACCCCATGCCGTTCCCCGGGCTGAACATCGACAACCTGCCCTTCTTCGCCGTCATTGCAGCGAACGCCCATGGCCAGACCATGATCCACGACTGGGTTTACGAGAACCGGGCCATCTACCTGACGGAGCTGAACCGGCTCGGCGCACAGGTGCAGCTGCTGGACCCGCACCGGATCTACGTCAACGGCCCCACGAAGTGGCGCGCCGCCGAGGTGGGCTGCCCGCCGGCGCTCCGCCCGGCCGCCTGCCTGCTGCTGGCCATGCTGGCCGCGCGGGGCGTGTCCGAGCTGCGGAACATCTATGTGATCGAGCGGGGCTACGAGGACCTGGCGGAGCGGCTGAACACCATCGGCGCCAAGGTGGAGTACTTCCAGGACTAGGCATTCATCCTTCGTCATGAAGGGAGGCGCCCCTGTGAATGCCCGGCGGGCGCGGCAGAATATTCGTATGCGTACATTCGGCGTCGAGGAAGAACTCCTGATTGTTGATCCGGAGTCCGGGGAGCCGCTTGCCCTGGCCGATGCCCTCCTCGCTGGCCGGCGCGTGGCAGCCGATGATGCGCCGGTGGAGCTGGAAAGCCGCCATGCCGGCAACCAGGCGGATTACGACGACGAGATGGGCTTGAGTGCCGAGCTCAAGCTTGAGCAGATCGAGACACAGACCCGGCCGTGCACCGACTACGGAAGCCTGCTGGAACAGATCCGGGCCGGCCGGGCGCTGGCGGACCAGGCTGCCCAAAAGCACGGGGCCCGGGTTGCGGCGCTCGCCACCTCTCCCGTGGCCTCGCCCAGCCACACCACGCCGGACCCGCGCTATGCCAGGATGCTGGAACGCTTTGGCCTCACCGCCCAGGAGCAGCTGACCTGCGGTTTCCACGTCCACACCTTCATTGAATCGCCGGAGGAAGGCGTGGCGGTCCTGGACCGGATCCGCGACAAGCTGGCGGTGCTCACGGCACTGAGCGCCAACTCGCCATTTTGGAATGGCGTCCCCACCGGTTTCGAAAGCTACCGGACCCAGGCCTGGAACCGCTGGCCCACTGCGGGCCCGGCAGGTATTTACGGGACGTATCCCGCGTACCGCCGCGTGGTGACCCGGCTGCTGGACAGCGGCGTCATGCTCGATGAGGGCATGCTGTATTTCGACGCCCGTCTCTCCCGGAACCATCCGACGGTGGAAGTGCGGGTGGCGGACGTGTGCCTCCGTGCCGGGGACGCAGCCCTCATCGCGGTGCTGGTACGGGCATTGGTGGAATCCGCGGGCCGGGAATGGCGCGAGGACGTGGATCCCGCGCCTGTACCCACAGTCCTGCTGCGGATGGCGTCCTGGCAGGCCAGCAGCGCCGGGCTGAGCGGCGAACTCCTGGACTTCGGCAACTTCAGGCCCGCACCGGCCGCGGACGTGGTCCGTTCCCTGGTGGACTACCTTGCCCCCGTCCTGGCCGAACAGGGGGAGCTGGCCCTGGCCAGGCAGGGGGTGGAGGACATCATTTCCCGCGGAACCGGGGCCGCTGAACAGCGCCGTGCCCGCGACAAGGCCCTGGCGGGGCAGCCGCCTGAGGACATGGGGTTCGGTGCCGTGGTGCGGCAGGCCGTCCACCTGACGATGCGCGACACGCTGGACCTGTCAGACATGGCGGACACGCCCGAGCTGCTGCGCGTGCGGCAGGCCTGACCTGCCGCTTGGGTTGCCGGTCCGCGGCATGCATATTCCTTTTCGACGCGCACACTCCTTTGCGCACGCCGCATTCCGTGCGCGCCAGGGAATCTGCGCGTCGAAAACGGGGAGGCGCGTCGAAAAGGCTAGATCTGCTTCAGCGCCTGCTCGAGGTCGCGGAGGAGGTCATCCGGGTCCTCGAGCCCCACCGAGAGCCGCACCACGCCGTCGCTGAGCCCAATGGCGGCCCGCCCCTCCGGGCCCATGGCGCGGTGGGTGGTGGTGGCCGGGTGCGTGATCAGGGACTTGGCATCACCGAGGTTGTTGGAAATATCGATGATCCGCAGCCCGTCCAGGAGGGCGAATGCCGCTTCCTTGCCGGAGCGCCCGCCGGTCGGGGCCAGTTCGAAGGTCAGGACCGTTCCGCCGGCACTCATCTGCTTGGCGGCCAGCCCGTACTGCGGGTGCGACTTCAGGAGCGGATACTTCACCCAGCCTACCGCCGGCTGTTCCTCGAGCCATTCAGCCAGCCGCAGCGCGGTGGCGGACGAGTGGTTGACGCGCAGGCCCATGGTTTCCAGGCCCTTGGTCAGGACCCAGGCGTTGAAGGCGGACAGTGCGGGGCCGGTATGGCGCATCAGCTGCTTGACGGGTCCGTCGATGAATTCCTTGGTGCCCAGGATGGCACCGCCCATCACCCTGCCCTGCCCATCGATGTGCTTGGTACCCGAGTAGACGATGACGTCGGCGCCGAGGTCCCCGCAGCGCTGCAGCAGGGGAGTGGCAAAGACGTTGTCAGCCACCACGGTGGCGCCGGCCGCATGCGCCAGCTCACTGACGGCGGCGATGTCGACGATTTCCTGCATGGGGTTGGACGGGGACTCGAAGAAGACGGCGGTGGTGGGCTTGGACAGGGCTTCGCGCCACTGGTCCAGGTCCGGACCGTCCACGAAGACCGTTTCCACACCCCAGCGCGGGAGGATCTCGTTCAGGATCACAAAGCACGAACCGAACAGCGAACGGGCAGCCACCACGCGGTCGCCGGCAGCCAGCAGGGCACCCAGCGCGGTGAACACGGCAGACATGCCCGACGCCGTCGCAAAGCAGGCTTCGGTGCCTTCCAGCAGCCTGAGCCGTTCCTGGAAGGTGGCAACGGACGGGTTGCCGTAGCGGGAGTAGACAAAGCGCTCGTCCTCGCCGGTGAACGCGCGTTCAGCTGCCGCAGCGGATTCGTAGACGAAGCCGGAGTTCAGGAAGATGGCCTCGGACGTTTCCTGGAAGTTGGAGCGGTCCAGGCCGCCGCGGACTGCCTGCGTATCGGGGTTCCAGCCGGGGGCGTCTGGGTTGAAGGTCACTTAGTTCTTTCCGAGGTTGGTGGGGAGGCCGCGGTTCTTCCAGCCGTTGACGGTGCGTTCGCCGTAGCGGTCCGGCTCGCCTTCGAAGCCCTCCAGCACGTTGTAGGCGGTAAAACCGGCCTGGGTGGCGGCAGTTGCAGCCGCGATGGACCGCTGGCCGGAGCGGCAGAGGAAGAGCAGTTCCGCCTGGGGATCCTCCGGCGCCTGCGCCTGGAGGTCCTTGACGAAGTCGGGATTGGGGATGCCGCCGGGGAAGGTCCACTGGATGAACAGGGGATCGTTGTCCGTGGCCTTGGTGTCCGGGATGCCGATGTGGGCCCATTCGCCCTCGGTGCGGACGTCCACCAGGATGGCGCCCTGCTCCAGCTTGGCCCATGCTTCCTGGGGCGTCAGGTCTCCGGCGTAGCTCATGCGTGGCCCTCGCCGTCGAAATCGCCTTCAAGGCCGGCGTCGAGCTGGTCCACCGCTGTGGCGACGGCGGCATCGGCTGAGGCGATGGCGGCCGGAAGGACGATTGCCTGCGCCACGATGACGCTGGTGCCGTTGAAAGTAGCTGCCGGGCTGCCGTGCAGCACGTAGCCGTCGGCGAGTGCGGCGGAGATCCGCTCGCAGAATTCACGGGTGTCCGCGCCGGTTATCAGGCGGTAGGACAGTCTTTCGTCAAGGGCGGGTGCGTCGGACACGACGGATCTCCTTCTCTCACGCTTGCAGCTCGAATCGGTCGATATGCCGAGTATTCACCTGAGGCACCCCGCCGCGAAAGGGAGGGTTGCCGACCGGCAAGTCAGGGCTTGGCGCCGGTACTCATTACTCCCCAAAAACGTAACACCTGCCGCGCCAAGCCGCATCGCCGACGTCGTCATGTTCCGTCATTGAGCTGCCCGCCATGCGGCACGTAGCCTGCTGCGGACCGATAAGGTTCATACCGGGGGCGCCGCCCCGTATCCAGAGCAATGAGTACCGGGGGTCCTTGTCAGCATGCGGGCACACGTATCGCACCACCGCGCCGCCATCCGGCGTAACCGTCCGCGTTCCGCCGCGTCCTTCCTGGCCGCGGTTCTCATCGCCCTCCTGGCAGTGGTGGCCCCGGCAGCCCCGGCGCAGGCGGCCGGCCCCGCGCCGGACAGGGGCAAACCCTGGCTGGGGGCGGTCCTCGAATGGGGTGAGGATACCGCCGCGGGCTTCAGCGACCGGCTGGGCGCAACCCCGGCGCTCTACGGCCATGACATCACCATGCCGTACCGCGAATCCGAGCGGAATGACATCGGGGGCTTCCTGCAGCAGACCGCAGCGAAGGGCGCCCACGCCATGCTCACGGTCAAGCCGTCCGTGCCGCTGGACCAGCTCGGCGCCGCGGAGGCGGAAGCGTTCGCAGCGCAGGTGCGCGACCTGACCGCGGGATTCAAGGGCCAACTGCTGGTCCGCTTTGCCCCCGACATGAACGCCAGCTGGGTGGCCTGGGGCCAGCAGCCGGCTGCGTACCGGCAGGCTTTCCAAGCGGTGTCGGCAGCCTTCAGGAAGGACGACGGCGGCCGGGCCACCATGGTGTGGGCGCCCTACCTGGGGAAGGACTACCCCTTCGACCGGAACAGGAATGCGCCACAGCCGGGAAGCGACGGGTTTTCCCTCCTGGATACAAATGGGGACGGAACCTGGAACGGGAGCGACAGCGCCTATGCCCCGTATTACCCGGGCGACGACGCGGTGGACTGGGTGGGGTTGGCCGCCTACCATGACGACACTGCCGGCGCGGCCGCCGTCAACTCCCTGCCGCACGCCGGCGAACTCGAAGACATGCTGACGGCCTCCGGCAACGAAAACTTCTACGGTACCTACGCCGAAGGACACAAAAAGCCCTTCCTGCTCCAGACCTCGGCCTTCTACAGCCCTGCATCCGGCGGGGCGCCCGAGGCGGACATCAAAACGCGCTGGTGGGACCAGGTGGTGGCAACTGCCACCTCTCCGCATTTCGCCGGAACGGCCGCCGTGGTGTGGGACGAACGGACCAGCACGCGGGACACCGGCGTAGCAAGCATCAGCTGGCTGCTCACGGGAAGCCCGGACATCGCCAAAACTGCCCTGGACCGGTTGAAGGCATCGCCCATGGTCACCGGGCCTGTCACGGATGTGGCGTCCGCAGGCACGTATGTCCGCGCCAACACACTTGCGGGCGCCGCCCCGTGGACCGTTGCTGCCGCCATGGTCATCCTCCTGGTGGCCCTGTGGCAGGTTCCGCGCCGGATCAACGCTGCCACGGCCTGGAGTTACCAGGATCCTTCTGCCAGGGATTCGCGGGTGGACCTGCTGCGCGGAATGGCCATTGTCTTCGTGGTGGTCAACCACCTGGGCATGGCCTCGCTGTTCCAGCTGCTCACCCAGGAGGCGGTGGGCTTCGTATCAGGCGCTGAGTTGTTTGTCCTGTTCTCCGGCCTGGTGGTGGGCATGGTGTACGGCCCCAAAGCGAAGGAGGATTTCGGCCGGGTGGTGGACCTGACGTCCCGCCGTGCCGGGAAGCTCTATGTCACTGCCCTGGCCGTGCTGGTCGGCGTCTTCCTGCTGTCGCTGCTCCCGTTCTTCCACACCGAGGCCCTGACCACGTTCGTGGACCAGGGAACCGGCGGCGCCGGGCACAGCGGCGCGGGCCGGACCTACGACCTGTACGCGGGCATGTCGTCGCTGTTCCAGTTCCCCGTGCCGCCGCAGGTGCTTCCGGCCATCGTGCTGCTGCAGTTCGGGCCCTGGCAGTTCAACGTCATGGGCCTTTACGTGGTGCTCCTGCTGGCCAGCCCCCTGATCCTGGCGGCACTCAACCGCGGCAAGGCCATCTGGGTGTTGCTGGCGTCCCTGGCCGTGTATGCGGTCGGGGCCGTAACCAGGGTCAGGCTCCTGCCATCGCAGTTCGAGGATTCGTTCCCCCTGTTGGTATGGCAGGTACTCTTTGTCGTCGGCCTGGTTGTCGGCTACCACCGCCGCAGCATAGTCGCCTGGCTGTCGGCGCACACCTGGGTGGTGGCAGCCTGCACCGCAGCGGCGTTCGCGCTGGCCTTCCTGTCCTGGGGCAACCCGTACCTGGCCAACAACTATGACGTCCGGCTGGCGCTCATGCCGGACGCCGCCTACCGGGCCATGTATGACGCGCTGTTCGGCCGGACCTACGTGGCGCCCGGCCGCCTGCTCAACGTCCTGGTCTTGGTGGTGGCCGCCTACGCCTTCCTTAGCGCCTACTGGAAACCAGTGCAGCGGGCCCTGGGTTGGTTCCTGATCCCGCTGGGCCGCGCCACGCTCTACGTATTCATCATGCACGTGGTGCTGATCGCCGTCGTGGCCAACATCCCGGCGCTGCAGCAGCAGAGCATCTTCCTCAACACCGTCGCCTACGCCGTGGTGCTGGGCCTTCTGTGGGTGATGGTCCGAGCCAGGTTCCTCTTCCGGATTATTCCCACCTAGGCGGCAGCGGGGACGTCCCGGGGCATGAAAAATGCTGTGGCACATATGTCAAGTGCCACAGCATCTGATGGTGGGGCGCCGGTTACCCGGCGCCCCATCTGACAGCCCGTTGGGGCTTAGACCAGCCGTGGGTAACTGGTCATGATGTAGTCCGCGGCGGCGGGCCCCTTCATGCGCAGTCCGTTCCGGCGGGCGGAGACCCGGTGTTTCATGGCAGCCCAGAAGCTGGACTCGGTGCCGGCCGGCTGCTCGTTGACGAAGCACCAGCTGGTGTACAGCCCAAAGAGGCGGTCACGGTCGAGGCTTGATTCGGAGGCCTGGTCGGCGTAGGTGGCTTCGTGGAGGAAAAGATCAAACTGCGAATTGGCCATGACGGCGTCCCTTCGCTCGGTGCGCGGTGCCGCCGTTCGGCTACAGCAGCAAAACCCTCGATGCCCTGCACGGGGGCGGTGGGTCTGTAGGTTCGATCCCATCAGGAGAACTTGGGAATATCAGCGTTCTTGAGGCATGTCTACGCTGTAGACTTTACTCGTAGACTACAACTGAGGCAACCGTATTGAATAAATCAGCCGGCTGCCCCCAGTAAGGATCAAATAATGACTTCAGCCAATACTTCGGGAACGGCGGGCACCAAGCCGAGGCTGAGCAGGGACCTGGTACTGGCCAAAGCGCTGGAGCTGGTGGACGCCGAGGGCCTGGACGCGCTGACCATGCGCCGCCTTGGGCAGGAGCTTGGCCGGGACCCGATGAGCCTTTACCGCTATGCCCAGAACCGTGCAGCTTTGTTGGATGGAGTTACGGAGTTGGTGCTCAACCAGCTCCGCATCCATCCGGAGGACCCCGACTGGAAGGCCCAGCTGCGCGGGATTGCCCATGGCCTGCGAACGCTTGCCCTCCAGCACCCCAATGTTGTGCCGCTGCTGGTCACCCGGCCCCTGTCCACGCCCCTCGGCCTTAGGCCGCTGGGCACGCTGCGTCCCTTGGAACAGATCCTGTCCCTTCTCGGCGCTGCAGGATTCGGTGCGGCCGATGCACTCCACGTCTACCGCGCCTACTACGGCTTCCTCTACGGACACATCCTGAACGAACTGCAGGAGTACGTGGTGGACCCTGAAGAGAACGAGGTGCTGCTGCGGCTGGGGCTCCACCGGCTGCCCGCGAAGGAGTTCCCCAAGCTTCGTGCACTGGCTCCGGCCCTGTCTGAGTACGACGGCGAGGCGGAGCTTGACCAGGGACTTGGCATCCTGCTGTCCGGGCTGGAAGCCCAGCTGTCACGCCAGGCGGCCGGCCCCGCCGCCTGACGCTCCGGGCCTTGTGGAGGCGGTATTACCGGGCGTGGCCTATTCGAAGGACGCCCGACGACGGTCCTGCAGGCGGGTGTTCCAGATGTCCGGCTTGTTGACGCGGAACCGGCGCCCCGTCAGGGCTTTGGCGTTAAGCCGGACGTAGTTGGCCTTTTCGCCCGGCTGCCAAGGTTCCAGGCCCAGCCCGTCCACGGCATCTTTCACGCCCTGGTCCTCGATGATCTCCGTTTCGCCGCGCACCACCACGCTCCAGGCCTGTTCGGAGGCAGGGTCGTAGCCGTCGATTTCCAGGGCTGCCGGACGTTCCATCCGGGCGCCCCACAGCTTTGAACCGGGTGCGGTGCGGAAGACGATGCTGCGCAGGTGGACAGCGTAGTTCACGGGGAAGATCTCGGGATGTTCGTCCACCACGATGGCCAACCTGCCCACCGTGTCGTTGTCGAGGAGTTCCCAGCAGTCGTCGAAGGACAGGTTTTCAATCTTCGGCAGGTTTCGCGAGTCCATGGTCCACACCTTACGGGTGTTGCGGGAGCGGGAAAAGGGATTGCGCCGCTTGTTTCGCCGCTACTGGATGCCGGCGAACAGCTCACCCAACTCCGCGGTCAGTTCCTTCTGGAGGGCCGGGGTGCCGATCTCCTTGCCATCGATCCTGTTCACGGGGGCAAGCAGGCGGACGCTCGAAATCAGCCAGACCGCGTCAGCGTCCATGAGGTCCCGGGGTTCCAGCGGACCGTAGCCCAGTTCCCAGCCGGCGGCCTTGGCGGCGGCGAAAAGGGCGCCCTGGGAGGTCCCGGCCAGGATGCCGCTGTCCAGCTGCGGGGTGATGAGGCGCTTCACCGTGGTGCCGTCGTCGGACTTTTCCACATGTGCGAGCAGCACCGTTGAGGTGGGCCCTTCCAGCACACGGCCATCGGAGGAGAAGAAGATGACGTCGTCGGCGCCCTGTTTGTGGGCGTGGCGCAGGGCCGCCATGTTGACGGCGTAGGAAAGCGTTTTGGCGCCGAGGAGCAGCCAGGGCGCCCGGTCGGCCACGTCGCTGTCATAGCCACGGTCAAGGAGGATGACGTCGATGCCCGTTTCACGCTGCCGGCGCCCGGCTGCCCCGGCCGGGGTGGCCTGCACCCAGGCTGTGGGGGTGGGCGCGCCTTCCACGCCCCGGGTGACCACCAGTTTGACCACCAGCTCATCAGCAGCCGGGTCTGCGGGCGGGTTCTCCAGCCGGTGCCGGGCCACCGCCGCGGCAATGACGCGCCGCCAGGCCTCCTGGTCCGGGATGTCCAGGTCCAACGCCGCCGCGGAGCCGGCAAGGCGGTCAAGGTGGGCCTGCATCTTCCGTACTGTTCCGCCCACGGCCAGCATGGTTTCAAAGACGCCGTCGCCCCGCGTGACCCCCAGGTCGGTGACCAGGAGTTGCGGCTTGGAGGCATCGGCCACCCGGCCATCAGGGTAAGCGGGATCGAGGAAGGCGAGAACCACGGGGGCTGGAGAGGTCATGGCACCAGCTTAGTGCGGTACCGCGGATAAGCTGGGCAGAGTGCACCGGCCGGAAGCCGTCCTCCGGAGCCCGATCTCCCCGGGGGTTTAAGACGTGTTGTGGCCTTTTTCACTTGCCGGCACCGCTCCGACGTGGGTGGTGGTGCTCCTGGGTTTCGCCGACCTGGTGATCAGGGTGCTGGCGCTGGGTATCATCCCCGGCAACCGGCGCCCCACCACCGCCATGGCCTGGCTGCTGGGCATCTTCTTCATTCCGTTCCTGGGCATCGTCCTGTTCCTGCTCTTTGGCAACTTCCGGTTGTCCAGCCGCAGGCGGGCACAGCAGCAACTGGTAAATGAACGCGTGCAGGCAGGCATCTCCGCACTCTCGGACGCGGAAAGCGACTACCCCGGCCCGGAATGGGTGAAGTCCGCGGCTGAACTCAACCGCACCCTCGGTTCCCTGCCCATGGTGGACGGCAACTCCGTGGACCTCATCCCCGGCTATCCCGACTCCATCCTGGAAATGACCCAGGCGGTGCGGAAGGCGAAGAAGTTCGTCAACGCCGAGTTCTACATCATGAGTTCGGACCATGTCACCAATGACCTGCTGACCGCCATGGAGGAGGCCGCGGAGCGGGGCGTGGAGGTGCGGCTCCTGTTCGACCACATCGGAACCCTCCGCATCAAGGGGTACCGGAAGCTGCTCAAGCGTCTCCGCGCAGGCAAGATCCAGTGGAAGCGGATGCTGCCGCTGCTGCCCATCCACGGACAGTGGCGTCGCCCTGACCTGCGGAACCACCGCAAGATCATGGTCATTGACGGCGAGATTGCCTTCACGGGTTCGCAGAACCTGATCGAGCCCTCCTACAACAACCCGCGGCACCGCAAGGCAGGCCGCGAATGGGTGGAACTGATGGCACGCCTGCGCGGACCCATCGTGACCACCCTGAACGTCGTCTTCGCCACCGACTGGCTGAGCGAGACCGACGAGTCGCTGGAACACCAGCTGCAGCTCGCACCGAACCCGGAGCCCGGGAACGTCACAGCCCAGGTGGTGCCCAGCGGCCCCGGGTTCATCACGGAAAACAACCTGCGGCTCTTCAACACCCTGATCTACTCCGCCCAGCACCGCATCTCCATCTGCAGCCCGTACTTCGTGCCGGACGATTCCCTGCTCTACGCCATCACCACCGCCGCCCAGCGGGGCGTTGACGTGGAACTGTTCGTCTCGGAGAAGGGCGACCAATTCCTGGTCCACCACGCCCAGCGGTCCTATTACGAGGCACTCCTCGAAGCCGGTGTGCGGATCTACCTGTACAAGGCCCCGTTCGTGCTGCACGCCAAGCACTTCACCATTGACGACGAGGTGGCCGTGCTGGGCTCCAGCAACATGGACATGCGGTCCTTCTCGCTGAACCTGGAGGTTTCCGTGATGCTCCTGGGCGAGGACATCGTGAACAAGATGCGGGCGGTGGAAGACACCTACCGGGACATCTCGCACGAGCTCAAGCTCGCGGACTGGATCGGCCGGCCGCTCGCCGCCCGGTACGTGGACAACGTGGCCCGGCTGACGGCCACGGTGCAGTAAGACGGCCGCGTATGCCTAAACCGGAGTCAGTCTCCGGGAAAGACGGAGCCGAGGGTGGACAGGACCCCGTAGGCCTTGGTCCGGATTTCCTCGTATTCGTCGTCGGGCACGGAGTCCGAGGTGATGGCACCGCCGACGCCGAGAGACAGTTCAGCGGTTCCGTCACCTTCCGCGCTGACCACCAGTGTCCTGATGGCGACGGCGAGGTCGGCTGCGGCATTGAGGGAGAAGTAGCCGATGGCCCCCGAATAGAGCCCCCGGGGCCCGGCCTCCAGCCGGTCCAGGATGGCCATCGTGCTGATCTTGGGGGCTCCGGTCATGGAGCCGGCCGGGAAGCATGCAGCCACGGCCTCGGCCCGGGGCGCGCCCGGGAGGAGGCGGGCGTCGATGGTGCTGACCATCTGGTGGACCGTGGCGTAGCTTTCGATCGCGCAGAGCCTGCTCACGGTAACGGAGCCGGGCTCGGCAAAATGGCTGAGGTCGTTGCGCAGCAGGTCCACGATCATGATGTTCTCGGCCCGGTCCTTCAGTGATGCGGCCAGGTCCTCGCGCAGCAGCTGGTCCTCCTGCGGGTCGGCAGCCCGGCGGCGGGTGCCCTTGATCGGCTCGGCGCGCATGCCGCCGTCGGACGCGATCTTCAGGAACCGCTCAGGCGAGGTGCTGGCAACGGCGAGGTTCCCCAGGCGGAGATAGCTGGCGAACGGCGCCGGGTTCCGGCGGCGCAGCGCCAGATAGGTGGTCCACGGATCCAGTGCGTGTTCCGGGACCCTGGCTTCGAGCGTCGTGGTCAGGCAGACCTCATAGGTGTTGCCCTGGGCGATCTGGTGCTGGGCTGCCGTGATTTTCTCCCGGTACTCCGCACCCGTGTCCCGGCTCCGGAAAGCAGGCGGCGCGGCAAGCACGACGTCGGTGCTGCCGCCGGTTTCCGGTGCCGGGCCAAGAATGGCCGCCGGGGAGCCGCTGCCGGCGGCTTCCACTGCGGCCCTGGCCCGGGCCAGCCACTCCCCGGCGTCCGAGGCCTCCAGCGCGAGGAGCCAGGCCGCGCCCCCGGCATGGTCAAGGACGACGGCCCGGCCGGCAAAGATCAGGGCAGCGTCCGGAGTGGGGGCGGAGAGGTCGCTGCCGCCGGTTTCGCGCTTCAGCTCGTAGCCCAGGCAACCGAGCCAGCCCAGCGTGAACTCACCGGGATACCCATCGGGCGTGCGGACGGCACGGCGCCCCCAGACGGTATCCAGCCAGCGGAAGAAGGGGCCCGGCACCTTGGCAGTTGCGGAACCGGTGCTGACCAGGCTTATCCCGGCACGGTGCGTCACGAACTGTCCGAACGTGCCGGCGTCGTCCGCCATGATGCTGAACCGGCTGCGCTCGGCGGCCGTGCGGGCCTCCGGCTCCGTGCCCTCTTCCTGCCCGGCGGCAGCCGCGGCGGCGCCGGCGTTGGAGGAATCCAGCCACACTGCATTGGGTGAAGTTCCGTACAGCGACTGGAACAGGGCCGGCGCGTCCGGGAGGGCGTCGAGGCGCTCAGCGTGGAGCCGGAGGCCGCGGCGTGCGGACAGTTCGGGGGCCAGCACGGGCGCCAGCGCCGGCAGGCAGGGGAGGAGGTGCAGCAGGTCCGTGGGGGCCGATCCGTCAGCGAGGTTCTGCACCCGGAGGTCCGCGTTCCCGGGGACGTCGTCCAGGCCCAGCCACTCTTCCTCCTGGGCGGCCCACTGGTCCCAGTAGGGCTCGTAGGTGGCGCCGTCGCGGTCCAGCGCCCGGGTGCGCCGGACGTCGTCCGGAGACTCGGCCCAAACGACGGCGTCCAGCATGGGCCGGGCAGCCTCAGCGGCGGCACCCACTCCCTCCACGATGACAATCTCGGCGGGCAGTGTGACCCGGGCTTCGCCGTCGTAATGGTTCTCCCAGTCCCAGCTGGTCCAGGTGGCCGCCTCGCCACGGCTCAAGGGGGTGAGCACCGTGGAGACATAGCGTTCCACGCCGGCAGCCAGTCCGTCCCACCCCGGGTAGATGTCTTCCAGGTGGAACAGTGAAACCTTGTGGTGGGCGCGGAGCCGTGCAGCAAGTTCGACGGCGAGGGTGGTCTTCCCTGCGCCGGAACGCCCGTCCACGGCGATGATGACGGGGGCTGGGCTCATGGACTAGAGCGTACCGTTTTCCGTTGCCCGCTTTCAGCCATGAAGTGCGCGCTGCCCGGACGCATGGCGGCCGCTGCTGAGGTGGCCGCCCAGGAACCCGCTCACCAGCAGCAGGATTGCCCCGGCCCGTGCCAGCCGGACGCCCAGCCGATGATTGCCGCGGGAGCGGGCACGCCAGGAGGCGATGTATACGGCGGTGGCTGCAGCATTGGCGCCGGCGTGGAGGATGCCCACGCGCTTCAAGGGCCGGTCCTTGCCGGACCAGGTCGCCCAGCCGGACAGGGCGGTGGGAACGGCGGCGACGACGCCGAGGGCCACCAGGCGCTGGGAGGAACGGCGGGAAGCGTCGTCGTCGAAGAGGTCCAGGAACACTGCCGACCACCAGGCGCCGAAGGGGCCGTCGGTGAGGATGGTGTGAAGCGGTATGCCGGTGGTGTCACCGCGGATAAGTGACCGGATCCGGGGCTGCGACATCAGCCGGGACGCCAGTGGATCCGCTGCGTCGACGGCGGCGTCCAATGAGGTGGCATCTTCAAGGTTGCCAAGGAGTCGGGTGTACCTGCCGGGGCTGGAAGCGGCGTGCATGAGCACAAAATACTCCTGGTGCCGCCGGGCCGCACGCCTTTTTTGCGCCCGGAGGCTTTTCCTGGCGCTGCAGCTAGTGCAGTTGGAGGTGGGTGTTCTGCAGGACCTCTGACTTGATGTGCTGGACCAGGCCTGGAAGTGCCGTGTGGATCTGGTGCCAGACGGCGTCGAAATCAGCATGCCCGCCGTACCAGGGATCTTCGATGCCTTGGTCCAGCCGGTCCCGGTCGGCCATGGCGGGATCGAAGCTGCGGAACATCCGGATTTTGTCCAGGCAATCCTGGTCCGGAGCCGCTTCGCTCAGCCAGGCGTAGTGGTCGATGTCGAGCGCGAGGATTAGGTCGCGCTCGCGGAACCACGCCGGCTCCCACTGGCGGGCCACGTGCTGTTCCGAGGCCAGCTGGGTCACCGCGAGGCGGCGGGCAGCGCGGGGATCAATAGGCCGGCCGGCCTCGTACCCCGTGATGCCTGCGGAATCCACTTCAACCAGCATGTCGAGGCCCTCGCGTTCAAGTGCTGACTGGAGCATCAGCTCGGCCATCGGGGACCGGCAAATGTTGCCCGTGCAGACAGTGATGACGCGGTAGGCGCTCGACGTTGAGGTCATGGAACTAAGCATGCGCGCTCCGGCCACCTTTGGCCAGCTGCCTGTTCACAAAGTTTTACTGGGTTGTAAAGATGCATTACGAGGTATGAAAACGGGTACGGGCCCACGTTGTGTGATCGGGGGTTTCCGCTTGGGCGCCGGCCGCTAGTGGATCAGGGCCAGCAGGATGCCCACACCCACGAACAGGACACCAAACACCCTGCTCAGGACCAGCTGGCCCCGTTCGGTGCTGGTGACGCGTTGGAATGACCTGGCTGCCGCGGCAAAGAAGAACCACATCACCAGAATGTCGATGACCACAATGGTGGCGGTCAGCACGGCGTACTGCGTAAAGAGGGGCTGTTCGGGCCGGATGAACTGGGGTGTGAAGGCGAGGAAGAACACGATCGCCTTCGGGTTCAGCAGGTTGACCCAGAAGCCGCGCCGGAAGATGGACCATGCAGGTTCGCTGCGAAGGGTGGCAGCCTGCTCCCGGGCCGCGGCGGGCTTGCTGAGGAACTGGCGGACACCCAGGTAGACCAGGTAGGCCGCCCCGGCGTAGCGGATCACGTTGAAGGCAACCGGGGAGCTTGCCACCAGGACGCCGACACCGAGCGCGACGATCAGGACGTGCACCACCAGGGCCGCCTGCTGCCCCAGGATTCCCCATATGGATCGGCGGAACCCGGCGTTCAGCGAGTTGCTCATGGTGTTGATGGCCCCTGCACCCGGGGTGAAGCTGATCAGGGCGCCGGCGCCTGCCAAGGCCAGCCATAGGGAAAATTGCACTTGACAATCTTACGGTGGCAATTGGCTGCCGATTCTTTCAGTCCCTGTGACGCTGTCCGGGCAACCAGGAGTCAGGCCCGCGCGATGACTTCACCGTTGGGGATCAGGAACCAGCCGTCGTCCGTGGATCCCCAGCGGTGCCAGCCGGCAGAGATCCGGGCAAGGCCTGCTGCGTCGGCGAATCCGTACTCCAATGCCTGCTCGGCGAAGGCCGAATGCAGCACCCGCTCGCCCCAGACGCGTGCCTGCCAGCGGCGCTGCTGCGCCGTGGCGTACAGCCAGTTGCTGCTGGTGGGCGCGACGTCGGTGAAGCCTGCGGCCTGTGCCCAGCTGACCAGCCGCCGCCCGGCGTCGGGCTCTGCTCCGTTGCGCCGTGCGATCCTCTGGTACAGGTCCATCCACTCGTCCAGCTCGGGGACGTCGGGATACCAGCTCATGCCATGGAAGTCGGCGTCGCGCACGGCAACGATGCCTCCGGGCTTCGCGACGCGCCGCATTTCGCGGAGTGCCTCGACGGGGTCGGTCAGGTGCTGGAGGACCTGGTGGGCGTGGACCACGTCGAACGTTTCGTCGGCGAAGTCCAGGTCGTAGATGTTCCCTGCCACGAATTCGACGTTGGGCACTTCGCGTTCGACGGCGAGCGCCTGGGCCTGGGCGACGATGTCCGGTGAGCGGTCCAGGCCGGTGACCTTGCCGGGGCTGACCAGGGCTGCGAAGTCGCAGGTGATGGTACCCGGTCCGCAACCGACGTCGAGCAGGGTGGACCCCGGAGTCAGGTAGGGCAGGACGAAGGCCGCGGAGTTTTCGGCGGTCCTGGCGGCATGGGCACGGACCACCGATTCGTGGTGGCCGTGCGTGTAGACGTCGTCTTCAGGCTGCTGCGCACTCATAAGCAAACGCTACCCCCACGAGTGGCGCACTTACCCAGTTTCCGTCCTTGCCGCAATGGTGGCTTCGATCATGGCGGTCATGAATCGCGTGACAGTATCCAGCTCGGCGTCGGAGAAGCCGGCCAGCGCGCTTCCCATGTGCTTGGCCAGCGGGGCGAAGATGGCTCCGCCCTCACGGAAAGCCTTGGGGGTCATCTTCAGCTGGACCTGCCGCCGGTCCGTGCTGTGGCGTTCGCGGACCACATGGCCGGCGCTGTCCAGGCGGTCTATGAGGGCAGTCGTGGCGGGGGAGCTCAGGTTCAGTTCTTTCCGCAGCAGCCCCGGCGTCACCACATTTCCCCTGGCCGTGTGGCGCATGATCACTGCGAGGGCGTTCATGTCCGTGCGGTGCATGTCCTTGCGGTCCCCGGCCGCATCCACGTAGCGGTTCGCTTCAAGGGTGAACTCCTGCAGGATCCGGAGCAGCGGGTGGCCGAACTCCGGCCCGGCCGGGGCGGAAGGTGATGCGCCGTGTGCCGTGTCCCCTGCCATCTCCACCTCCCGGCTGCTATGTCCCGGGCTGCGTATTTGCCCAAGCGTACTGACGGATATTACTCCAGGGCCGGTTGGGCCGTGGTGACGCTGCCGGACCCCGTCACTCAATCCGGGCAAAAAAAGCTTGACTGGCACTTATCTCTGTTATGGAGATAATCTATGCTGGAACAAATACTACTCCACCTGCCCGATAAGGAAGGCACCATGAAACTCACAAAAGTTGGCAGGGAACGGGTTCCGTTCTGGCTGCGCTGGCTGGTCCCCGTTGTCCTGGTGCTGGCCTGGCTGGGGCTGGCCGGGGTCGGCGGACCCACCTTCGGCCGCCTGGACGAGGTCTCGTCCAACGACCAGGCATCCTTCCTGCCCGCCAGCGCCGAGGCAACCGAGGCACAGGACTGGCAGGCGAAGTTCCGCGACTCGGACGAGGTTCCCGGCATCATCGTCATCGAGAAAAACGAGGCCTTCACGCCCCAGCAGCTGGGCGGCCTGGCCACACTGAAGACCGACCTCGAAAACCTTAAGCTGGGCAGCACCGTCATCGGGCCGATCCAGTCCAAGGACGCCAAGGCCGTCCAGTTCGTGGTCCCCATTGGCTCGTCCGCTGAGATCAAGGACGCCGTCAAGGAACTCCGCGCAACGGTGAAGGGCGCGGCGCCGGAGGGTACCCAGACCTTCGTGACCGGTCCCGCCGGGCTTGCGGCGGACCTCACCGCGGCGTTCGGCGGCATCGACGGGATCCTCCTGCTCGTTGCCCTGTCCGCCGTTTTCGTGATCCTCCTGGTGGTCTACCGGTCCCTGCTGCTGCCCGTCATGGTGCTGCTGACCTCGGTGTTTGCCCTGTGTGCGGCCATCCTGCTGGTGTTCGGCATGGCCAAGGCCGGCTGGATCCAGCTCAACGGCCAAAGCCAAGGCATCCTCTCCATCCTGGTGATCGGTGCCGCCACGGACTACGCCCTGCTCTTCGTGGCCCGCTTCCGCGAAGCGCTGACCCACACCACCAACCGCACGGCAGCCGTCCTTACCGCCTGGAAAGCATCCTTTGAGCCCATCCTGGCTTCCGGCGCCACCGTGATCATTGCGCTCCTGTGCCTGCTCTTCTCCGACCTGAACTCCAACAAGGCCCTGGGCCCGGTGGCCGCCGCCGGCATCTTGTGCGCCCTGTTCGCCGCCCTGACCCTGCTGCCCGCCCTGATGGCACTGTTCGGCCGGGCCGCGTTCTGGCCCTTCCGGCCCAAGCTGCTGCCTGCAGACCAGCGTGAACCCGAGCTGGTCACCGGGCTGGAAGGCCAAAAGGGCCTGTGGCGGGCCACCGGTTCGCTCGTCTCGCGGCGCCCCAGGACGGTGTGGGTTGCCTCGGTCCTCCTGCTGCTCGTGGCCGCGGGCGGCCTGTTCCAGCTGAAAGCCAACGGTGTACCGCAGACGGACGTCATCCTCACGGCCTCCAACGCGGTGGACGGCCAGGACGCGCTGGCCCGTCACTTCGATGGCGGCAGCGGCAGCCCCGCCGTCGTGGTTGCTGACCAGGGCAAGGCAGCGGAGGTGCTGGGCAAGGTTAAGGCCGACGACGGCGTGGGCGAGGCCTACCTGCTGGGCCGCGGCAGCGTGCCGGTCACCGGAGCCCCGGGTGCCCCCACCACACCCGACGTCCGGGACGGGAAGGTCCTCATCAACGCCACGCTGAAGAATGCCGCGGACTCGCTGGAAGCGGAGGAGACCATCAAGGCCCTGCGCACCGAGGTGAAGGCCGTCGATCCCAGTGCCCTGGTAGGTGGCGTGACTGCCACGGCCCTCGACACCAACACCACCGCCCAGCATGACCTGGTGGTCATCATCCCGGTGGTCCTGGTGGTGATCCTCTTCATCCTGATGCTGCTCCTGCGCTCCATCGTGGCCCCGGTCCTGCTGGTGCTCTCGGTGGTGGTGTCCTACGCGGCAGCGCTGGGAGTGTCAGCCTTCGTGTTCAACAACCTCTTCGGTTTCCCGGGAGCCGACGCCACCGTCCCGCTGTTCGGCTTCGTCTTCCTGGTGGCCCTGGGCGTGGACTACAACATCTTCCTGATGAGCCGGGTCCGCGAGGAATCGCTCAAGCACGGCACCCGGCCCGGCATCCTGCGTGGCCTGGTGGTGACCGGCGGCGTCATCACCTCCGCCGGCGTGGTTCTCGCCGCCACATTCGCCGCCCTCGGTGTCATCCCCATCATGTTCCTGGTGCAGCTGGCCTTCATCGTGGCATTCGGCGTCCTCCTGGACACCGTGCTGGTGCGCTCGCTGCTGGTGCCGGCGCTGGCCTACGACATCGGGCCGAAGATCTGGTGGCCCAGCAAGCTGGGGCGCACCGAAGGCGGAACTGCGGCACGGCCGCGGCAGCCCGGGGTCGAACCGCTGGAAGAAGTGCCCAGCCACTGACCCCTACGCGCAAAGAGCGGAGTCTCGGAGCACTAACCCTGCTGCCGCCACCAATCCACGGTGGCGGCAGCAGCCGTTTCCAGCGGCGTGGGGGCTACTTCCAGGGCCGCCTGGGACGCCGCCGAGTCCATGATGAACGGCCGCTCAAACTGGTACAGCATTTCGGCCAGCTCGCGGGCCCCGGCTGAGAACATCGCCGCAGCGCGAAGGGCCCAGCCGGGCAGGGCGCGCACCTTGGGGGCCGGCCGTCCGGCCGCAGCGGCGAAGGCGTGGGCCAGTTCCATCTGGGTAAGCGCCGGCCCCGTGGGGGCGTGCCATACGGCATTCCAGGCGGAGGGCCTGTCCGCCGCCGCGACCATTGCCGTGGCCAGATCCGGTACGTACGTGAACGAGTGAGGCTGCCGGGTACTGCCCACTACGCTGACGCTCTTTCCTGCCAGGATGGGCGCCACCATCCGTTCCCCGCCGTGCGCCATCCTGACGCGCGGACCAAAAAAGTCGCCTGCCACCACGCTCACCGTTGGTGTTGCGGCAGCCTCGCGGGCCCGGAGCAGCTCCGTCCGCACCCCGCGTTTGCCGCCCACAGCCTGGCGCGGGCTGTCCTCTTTCATCACGCTGTCCGGCTCGCTGTAGGAATAGAGGCTCTCGGGGAACACGACGACGGCGCCCGCCTCGTGCGCCGCGGTCAGGACCGCCTGCTCGGCTGCGGGAAGTTCCGCCCGCCAGGCGGCGGCGGTGTAGGCCGAACCGTGAATGCAGTGGAAGACAGCCCGGGCGCCCGCGAGGGCAGTATGCAGAACTTCCGGGTCCTTTGCATCCCCGGCAATACGCTCGATCAGGGGGTGCTGTGGTCCACTGCCCGACCGCGTAAGTACGCGCACCCGCCGTCCCAGGGCTGCCAACTGTTCGGCGACCGTCCACCCCACCGGTCCCGCTCCCGTCACTACATACACATCTGCCATGGTGGCCTCCTTGGTTCCTGTTTGGAGAGCACTGCTCTCCAAACAGGATGAGCCCGAAAGCCGACCAAGTCAAGAGCGGTGCTCTTTTTTGATTCCCGCGCTCTCGGTTGTGGCATGCTGGACCCGTGACTGAAGACGGGAAAACAACCGGCGCCGCTGCCCGCCCCCTCACCCCGCGGCAGCGGGCAAGGGCGCAAACCGTGGCGGATATCATCCGCCTGGGGCGGCAGCACCTGGCAACGCATGGTGCTGCCCCGCTCTCCCTGCGCGCGGTGGCGCGGGATCTGGGGGTGGTGTCCTCCGCGGTCTACCGGTACGTGGAGAGCCGGGACGAGCTCCTGACCTTGTTGCTGATCGACGCGTTTGGTGAACTTGGGGACGAGGTGGATGCCGCCGTCGCCAAAGCGCCGGAGGATGACCACACTGCCCGTTTCCGGGCGCTGGGCCGGGCGGTCAGGGAGTGGGCTTTGCGGGAGCCTGCCAGCTACGCGCTCCTTTTCGGCAGCCCCGTTCCCGGCTACAGCGCCCCGGCGGAGCGAACAACGGGCCCCGGCACGAGGGTCATTGTCAGCCTCATCGGCATCCTGGACGCGGCTTCCCGGGCGGGGCGGCTGGCAGTTCCGGCCGTAGGCGCCACGCAACTGCCGCCAACCCTGGGCGGGGACCTCGCCGCCATCCGTTCCGGGTTTGGCCTGGACATTCCGGAGGAACTCGTGGCGCGGGGCGTCCTGGTGTGGAGCTCCCTCTTCGGTGCAGTCAGCTTCGAGGTTTTCAACCAGTACGGACCGGACACGTTCCATGCGCCCGCTGAGCTCTTCGACCATCACCTCGCCGTCCTGGCAGGCATCGCGGGCCTGCCTGCAGGCGCCTCCAGATAGGTGCCGGCGGAGCCCTGTTGGTGTGCGCGGGCCGTCGATAGACTGCCAGTGCGCCCGCATGGACGCGGAGCCTCGAAGGAGAGATGCACCATGACCGAGAATCCCGAAGTTGCAGCCGAAGAGCCACGCAAGGGAAGCAGTGCACCCGGACTGGAGGGTGAAGGCGGGCAGTATGTGGACGGTGACTATGGTGATGCCGGCGCCGTGGAGCGCCCGGCGGATGAACGGGACGACCAATATCCGGAAGGCAACTACGGCGACGCCGGAACAGTTGGGGCCCCTTCGGCAGGCGCGGGGGAGGGCGGACATTATGTGGATGCCGACCACGGTGCCGCCGGCACCGGCAGCGAGCCCCGGCGGGACCTTGCCGATGGCGAATACGAGGAAGGCGACTACGGCGACGCCGGGACCACCGGAGGCGCCCGGACGGAGCGTGCTGTCCGCGAGGGCCTCACCGACGGCCAGGTCCAGGCGACCGATGAGCAGCGCGGTCCGCTGCATGGCGACCGGAATCCGGAGCGCTGAACCAGCCGGAGGGGCCGTTCTCCTAAAGCGAACTGTGGTGCCGCCGTCGTAATTCGGCGCCCGGATGCCCGGAATGGCGCGGAATTTTCGCCCGTCCATCTATTGCCGCATCCAAAGTTGAGTGTACTTAACTCAACTTTGGATTGACATCGCTGGCGCCCTGAGTAAAGTTGAGTGCAGAACGCTCAATGCTTAGGGCGCCAACCAGTTTCCAAGGAAAGAAGGAAGCAACACATGTCACGTGCAGTAGGTATCGACCTCGGAACCACCAACTCCGTCGTCTCCGTTCTCGAAGGTGGCGAGCCCACCGTTATTGCCAACGCCGAGGGTGGCCGCACCACGCCGTCGGTGGTTGCATTCTCCAAGTCCGGCGAAGTGCTGGTTGGCGAAATCGCCAAGCGCCAGGCCGTCAACAACATCGACCGCACCATCGCCTCCGTCAAGCGCCACATGGGCACCGACTGGACTGTCGCGATCGACGACAAGAAGTACACCCCGCAGGAAATCTCCGCGCGTATCCTCATGAAGCTGAAGAACGACGCCGAGTCCTACCTGGGTGAAAAGGTCACCGACGCGGTCATCACCGTCCCGGCCTACTTCAACGACGCCGAGCGCCAGGCCACCAAGGAGGCCGGCGAAATCGCAGGCCTCAACGTCCTGCGCATCGTCAACGAGCCCACCGCCGCGGCCCTCGCCTACGGCCTGGACAAGGGCAAGGAAGACGAACTCATCCTGGTCTTCGACCTCGGTGGCGGAACCTTCGACGTCTCCCTGCTGGAAGTGGGCAAGGACGAAGACAACTTCTCCACCATCCAGGTCCGCGCCACCGCGGGCGACAACCGCCTGGGCGGCGACGACTGGGACCAGCGCGTCGTCGACTACCTGCTGAACCAGCTCAAGGTGAAGGGCATCGACCTCTCCAAGGACAAGATCGCCCTGCAGCGCCTCCGCGAAGCCGCAGAGCAGGCCAAGAAGGAACTCTCTTCCTCCTCCAGCACCAACGTCTCCCTCCAGTACCTCTCCGTCACCCCCGACGGCCCGGTCCACCTGGACGAGCAGCTCACCCGGGCCAAGTTCCAGGACCTCACCAAGGACCTGCTGGAGCGCACCAAGAAGCCGTTCCACGACGTCATCAAGGAAGCCGGCATCAAGCTCTCCGACATCAACCACATCGTGCTGGTCGGCGGCTCAACCCGTATGCCTGCCGTCTCCGACCTGGTCAAGGAACTGGCCGGCGGCAAGGAGCCCAACAAGGGCGTCAACCCGGACGAGGTCGTGGCCGTCGGTGCCGCACTGCAGGCCGGCGTGCTGAAGGGTGAGCGCAAGGACGTCCTCCTGATCGACGTCACCCCCCTGTCCCTCGGCATCGAGACCAAGGGCGGCGTGATGACGCACCTGATCGAGCGCAATACCGCCATTCCCACCAAGCGGTCCGAGACCTTCACCACGGCGGATGACAACCAGCCGTCGGTGGCCATCCAGGTCTTCCAGGGCGAGCGCGAGTTCACCCGCGACAACAAGCCGCTGGGCACGTTCGAACTGACCGGTATCGCCCCTGCACCGCGCGGCGTTCCCCAGGTTGAGGTCACCTTTGACATCGACGCCAACGGCATCGTCCACGTCTCCGCGAAGGACAAGGGCACCGGCAAGGAACAGTCCATGACCATCACCGGTGGCTCCAGCCTCTCCAAGGAAGACATCGACCGCATGGTCAAGGACGCCGAGGAGCACGCAGCCGAGGACAAGGCACGCCGCGAGGCGACCGACACCCGCAACACCGCCGAGCAGCTGGCCTACTCCGTGGACAAGCTGATCGCCGACAACGCCGACAAGCTGCCCGACGAGGTCAAGACCGAGGTCCAGGCCGACGTCGACGCCCTCAAGAAGGCCCTAGAAGGCACTGACGACGCCGCTGTGAAGTCCGCATTCGAGAAGTTGCAGGCTTCCCAGACCAAGCTGGGCGAGGCCATCTATGCCCAGGCCGGTTCGCCGGACGGCGCAGCCGCGCCCGGCGCTGAGGGTGCCGCAGGAGCTTCGGCAGGTTCCTCGGACGAGGACATCGTCGACGCCGAGATCATCGACGAAGACGAAGCGAAGAAGTAACCCATGCCGCACCACGGTAACGAGGAAGAGCACAACGCATCCGCCGGCCAGCAGAACGCGCACGGCAACGGCCAGGAACCGGTCATCCGGGACAACCGCAAGGTTGACCCGGTGACCGGGCAGGCCCGGCACCCCGAGGGCGGCCACGCCGCCCCCGGGGCCGGGTCCCAGGCCGGGGCAGCGGATTCCGACGGCGACGCGCTGGCCCAGGCCGAAGAGATTCTCAACGGCGTGGACGTGCCGGCCGAGGACTCCGTGGCCCAGGGGGCTCCGGCAGCAGCCGGCAACGCCGAGGCCGCCGAACTGCGCAACGACCTGCTCCGCCTGCAGGCTGAGTACGTCAACTACCGCAAGCGCGTTGAACGCGACCGCGCCGTGGCAGGGGAGATGGCCGTCATCGGCGTCCTGAACTCCCTGCTCCCGGTCCTGGACGACGTCGACGCCGCCCGGCAGCACGGTGACCTGGCCGATGGTCCCTTCGCCGCGATCGCCACCAAGCTGGAGAACGCGCTGAAGACGTACGGCCTGGTCCGGATCAACGAGACCGGCGTGGAGTTCGATCCCACGATCCACGAGGCCCTGATCCAGCAGCCCGGCGAGGACATCGAGGTTGACACCGTCAGCCAGGTCCTCCGCTCCGGCTACAAATCAGGAGACCGCGTCCTCCGCGCCGCGCAGGTGATTGTGGCCGTTCCGGCTTAGTCGGGGTCAGCTGGTCTGGTCGCGCCGAACGGATAAGGGGCCCCGCCCCTACGCGTGGCGGCTTGGTCCTACGGACCTAAGCCGCCACGCTTCGGCAGGCCCGATGCCACTCCCGGGCCCCTTATCCGTCCGTCGCTCGGCGGTTGTGTCACCTAAGGTGAGATGACCACAAGCTCGAAGCGCACCTGGGTAGGGGGCCGCGGCGTGGCGGGCACCGCGAAGCGGGCACGGCCCCCTACCCGGCGGAGCGTCGCCCCGCCGGGCACTTAGGTTTTGTTTAAGAAAGGAAACGCCATTGGCTAGCCAGGATTGGGTGGACAAGGACTTTTACAAGATCCTTGGTGTTGCCAAGGACGCTTCCGAAGCCGACATCAAGAAGGCCTACCGGAAGCTTGCGCGGCAGCACCACCCTGATACCAATGCCGGGAACGCTGCTTCCGAGAAGAAGTTCAAGGACATCTCCGAGGCTTATTCGGTGCTCTCGGATCCCGAAGAGCGCCAGCAGTATGACGCCATCCGGGCCATGGGCAGCGGCGCCCGGTTTGCTCCCGGTGGCGCCGGCGCCACGAACGGCGGGTTCGAGGACATGTTCGGCGGCCTCTTCACGGGCAACACCGGGCGGCACGCGGGCGGGTTCAACCCCGCAGGCGGCGGCATCCCGCCCGAATTCGCAGACCTCTTCGGCGGCTTCGGCGGTGCTCCGGGCTTCCAGCGCACGCCGCAAAAAGGTGCCGACCGTACCGCATCCACCAGCATCTCGTTCGCCGGCTCCATCCGCGGGACCACCATTGGGCTTCGCGAGCCCAGCGGCGAGGTCATCGACGTGCGTGTACCGGCCGGCATCAAGGACGGCCAGAAGGTCCGCGTCCGCGGCAAGGGCCAGCCTGGTGCTGCCGGCAACGGCGACCTGGTGGTCTCCGTCTCCGTCCAGCCCCACGCCTTCTACACGCGCGACGGCGACAACCTCCGCATCCATGTACCCGTCACCTTCCCGGAAGCTGCTTTGGGAGCGGACATCGAAGTTCCCACCATCGACGGGGAGAAGGTAAAGGTCCGCGTTCCGGCGGGCACGCCGTCGGGCCGTACCCTGCGGGTCAAGGGCAAAGGCGTGAAGACGTCCAAGGCAACGGGCGACCTCCTGGTGACCATCGACGTCGCGGTTCCCAAGAATCTCAACAAGGATGCCGAAGCTGCGGTCAAGGCGTTCGCCGAGGCCACATCGTCGGCGGATGTCCGTGAGGGCCTGGCAGCCAAGGCCCGGCTCTAGGAGCTGAGGTGAGCCGTGGACATCAGTGCTGACCAGCCGATCTTCGTGATCTCCGTGGCGGCCGAGCTGGCGGACATGCACCCGCAGACGCTGCGGCAGTATGACCGGCTCGGCATCGTCAAGCCCAGCCGTGCCCCGGGCAAGTCCCGGCGCTACTCGCAGCGTGACGTGAACATGCTGCGCGAAGTGCAGCGCCTCTCCCACGAGGGTGTGTCGCTGGAGGGGATCAAGCGCATCCTGGAACTCGAAAACCAGGTGGCCGCGCTCCAAAGCCGGATCTCGGAACTCACCGAGGAACTCGGGCGCCGCCCGCGCGCGGTGGACTCCCGGATCTTTGCCGCCGGCGCCGCCGGTGACGTGGTGAGCCTGGCGCGCGGGCAGCGGCCACGGCCCAGGTCCCAGGCCATGGTGGTGTGGCGCCCCCGGGCCATTGGACAGTAGGGCCCAGCAGGTACCGCTTCCCGGCGTCCCGCGAAAATAGAGTACCGACTACTCGTGACGGAAAAGCCCCCCGAAACTTGAATGGAACCATCGCCGGATCAGCGGCGATGGTTCCGCAAGTTCTGGGGGTTTTCCGTGTTTAAGGTTCTCAGCAAAACTCTTCACAGCAAGGCCCGGCCGTGAGCCCGGGAATGGAAGCGGTCACTGCCTTCAGCGGCTCCATGCCGGGGCAGATCCTGTTGGCCCTCGGGCAGACCATCGTGGTGGTCTGTGTCTGCTTCGACATGGTCCGCGAGTTGTCCGTCCCGAGGTCGCACCGGCGCTTCGTGGCCAGCACTGTCTTCCGGACCCTGGCCATCCCGTCGGTCATGGCCAACGCGCTGACGGTCTTCATCGCGCTGGTGGTGTCGTCCTGGGTGGACGTGGTGATGGGCATGTTCGTGCTGGTGGCCATCGTTTTCCGCTTCCACTACAACAAGGACGAGGACAACTGGTGGAAGGGCAAGGGAAAGAAGCTCGCCCGCTGGGCCCGCCGCCAGTTCGCCGGCCGGTCATCCACTGCCCCGGCCATGGGCTAGCAATCCCGGGACCGGGGCAGTTTCCGGCCAGAAACCCTAACCGTTGATGACCTGGGGGACGCCGAGGGCCTTGAGGCCTTCGACGCCGAACTCCACCCCGTAGCCGGACTGTTTCGCGCCGCCGAACGGGATGCGGGGGTCCACGGCGCCGTGCCGGTTGATCCACACGGTGCCGGCCTGGATGCGGGCTGCGACGTCGCGGGCGGCCTTCAGGTCCGCGGACCAGACGGAGGCGCCCAGTCCGACGTCAAGCCCGTTCGCCATCTCCACCGCTTCGTCGATGGTGCTGTAGCGGATGATCGGCAGGGCCGGGCCGAACTGTTCCTCGGCCACCAGCGGGTTGTCGTTGTCGATGTCCGCCACCAGGGTAGTGGGGTAGAAGTAGCCGGGCCGGCTGGTGTCCGGGTTGCCGCCGAGCAGGATGCGTGCTCCGGAAGCCTTTGCCGCCTCCACGAGGTTGGCGACGACGTCGTACTGGGCTTTGTTCTGCAGCGGTCCCAGGACGTTGTTCTCGTCCAGGCCGTTGCCCATGGGCATCTGCTTGGCGACCGCCACGAGCTCGTCACAAACGGAGTCGTAAATGTCGTCGTGGACGTAGAGGCGCTTGAGCGCGGCGCAGGTCTGGCCGGTGTTCAGGAACGCGCCCCAGAAGATGTCCTGGGCGATGGCCTTGGGGTCGGCATCGGGCAGGACGATGCCGGCGTCGTTGCCGCCCAGTTCCAGGGTGAGCCGCTTGACGGTGTCCGCGGAGGACTTGATGATGGCGCGGCCGCCGGCGGTGGAGCCGGTGAACATGATCTTGCCGATCGCCGGGTGGTCGGTGAGGCGGGCGCCTACTTCGCGGCCGCAGGAAACGGCCGAGAGGATGCCGTCGGGGAGCTCTTCGTTGATGACCTTCACCAGGGCCAGCACGGACAGCGGAGTGTTGCCGGAGGGCTTGACCACCACGGCGTTGCCCATCCGCAGGGCCGGGGCGAGCTGCCAGACGGCGATCATCATGGGCCAGTTCCAGGGACCGATGGCGCCGACGACGCCGATGGGCCGGTAGTGCAGTTCGGCGCGGGTTTCGCCGTCGTCCACGATGGTTTCCGGTTCCAGCGGCAGGCCGGCGGTGGCGCGGAGCCACGCGACGCAGGCGCCGACTTCGAAGCGGGCGTTAGGGCCGTTGAGGGGTTTGCCCTGCTCGCGGGAGAGCACCTGGGCGAGTTCCTCGGCGGAGCGTTCGACGGCGTCGGCTGCTTTGAGGAGCGCGGCGGACCGGGCGTCGTGGCCCAGGGCAGCCCACGCGGGCTGGGCGGCGGCGGCGGCGGACACGGCACTTTCCAGGTAGTCGAGTTCGTGGATGGGGGCTTCGCCCACAGCTTCGCCGGTGGCCGGGTCAAAGATGGTCCGGCCGGAGCCGGCGGCGGGGGCAACGGACGCGAGAAGCGCATCATAGGTTTCCAAGGGATACTCCACTTCGAGTAGGCAAGGACGCCAGCCGGTCGGCGTAGCGGGTTACTCACAGTGTGGTTGGCAACCCGGTCGAGTCTCTTGTCTTTGTGCGCAGAGCGCTTGTTCGGTAGCGAACGCAATGTCACGCCAAGCACGCTTTTGCGCACCGGACGGTGTCGGGACCCCGTGTTTCCGGGGTCCGGACGCCGAAGGTGGGCTTGAAGGGTGCCGTGCGTGACGCCGTCGTACCCGGCGGTTATCCGGCGTAGGGGTCTGCGATGCCGATGTATTGGGTGGTGGTGTATTCGGCGATGCCTTCGGAGCCGCCTTCGCGGCCGAGGCCGGATTGTTTGACGCCGCCGAAGGGTGCTGCGGCGTTGGAGATGACGCCGGCGTTGAACCCGACCATGCCGAATTCGATCTGCTCCGCCACACGAAGGAGGCGGTTGAAGTCGCGGCTGTAGAGGTAGGACGCCAGCCCGTACTCACTGGCGTTGGCGAGTGTGATGGCTTCTTCGTCAGTGGTGAAGGTGGTGATGGGGGCGACGGGTCCGAAGATTTCCTGGCCCAGGATCGCAGCGTCGTTGGGGACGTTGGCCAGGACGGTGGGCTGGTAGAAGTAGCCGGGCCCGTCCACGGGGGCGCCGCCGGTGACGGCCACGGCTCCGGCGGCGACTGCCGCTGACACCAGGGCGTGGACGTCGTCACGGGCGCCGCCGTCGATGAGCGGGCCAACCTTCGTCTCCGGGTGGGTGCCGCGGCCGGTGGTCAGGGCGCCCATGGCGGCGGCGAACTTGCGGGTGAATTCCTGGGCGACGGTTTCGTGGACGAGGAAGCGGTTGGCTGCGGTGCAGGCTTCGCCCATGTTCCGCATCTTCGCCGCCATGGCCCCTTCCACGGCGGCGTCGAGGTCTGCGTCCTCGAAGACGATGAAGGGGGCGTTGCCGCCGAGTTCCATGGAGGTCCGCAGCACGTTCTTCGCCGCGTCGGCCATGAGCCGTTTCCCGACCGGGGTGGAGCCGGTGAAGGAGACCTTCCGGAGGCGGGAGTCCTTCAGCAGCGGCCCGGAAACCCCTGAGGCGGAGGAGGAGGCGACGACGTTGAGGACCCCGGGCGGGAGGCCGGCGTCGAGCATGGTCTGGGCGAAGTACTGGGCCGTGAGCGGTGTGAGCTTGGCGGGTTTGAGGACCATGGTGCAGCCGGCGGCCACTGCCGGGGCGACTTTGCGGGTGGCCATGGCCAGGGGGAAGTTCCAGGGGGTGATGAGCAGGCAGGGGCCGACGGGTTTGTGCTGGACCAGGATCTTGTTCTTGCCTTCGGGGGTGGTGAGGTAGCGGCCGTAGTCCCGGACGGCTTCCTCGGCGAACCAGCGCAGGAACTCCGCCCCGTAGGTGACTTCGCCGCGGGCTTCTGCCAGGGGTTTGCCCATTTCCAGGGTCATCAGCAGGGCGAAGTGTTCGGCGCGTTCGGTGACGAGGTCAAAGGCGCGGCGGAGGATGTCTGCGCGTACCCGGGGTGCGGTGCGCGCCCAGGAGGCCTGGACGGCGTCGGCCGCGTCCAGAGCGGCCACCGCGTCGTCGCTGGTGGCGGAGGCGAGGGTGGCGAGGACCTCGCCGGTGGCGGGGTCGTTCACATCGAACGTGCCGCCGTCGGACGCCTCGCGCCACTGACCGTTGATGAGCAGGCCGGTAGGGACGGAAGCCAGGAGCGAGGCTTCATGCTCCGGCGAGAAGGCAGGGGAGATCGCAGAAAGTGTCATCAGAAGTCCTTTGGAAGGGAAAGTCAGTAACTGGCGGGGGTGCCGCCGTCGGCAGGTTTGATGTACTTGGCGGCGAGGGCTTCGGAGCCGCGGGCGAGGAGGGCGACGTCGGCCCCAACCAGGATGAAGTCGGCACCGTTCGCGAGGTAGTGCGTGGCGGTGTCCGGGTTGAAGGCGTTCACCCCGGCGGGCTTTCCGGCCGCCCTCGCGGCGGACAGGCAGTGGTCGACGGCGGCACGCACCTCCGGGTGTTCCTGCTGTCCCAGCAGGCCCATGGAGGCGGCGAGGTCTGATGGGCCGATGAACACCGCGTCGACGCCGTCGACCTTGAGGATGTCCTCGACAGCCTCGACGGCGGCGGTGGATTCGATCTGGACGGTGACGCTGATGGTCTCGTTGGCGCGGGCCAGGTAGTCGGGGACCCGGTTCCAGCGGGCGGCGCGGGCCAGGGCGGACCCCACCCCGCGGACTCCCTGCGGCGGGTAGCGGGTGGCCGCCACCGCGGCTTCCGCCTCTGCCACCGAGTTGACCATGGGGACCAGCAGGTTCTGCACGCCAAGGTCCAGGTACTGCTTGATCATTACGGTGTCGTTCACGGGCGGCCGGACCAGGGTGTGGACCGGGTAGCCGTTGACGGCCTGGAGCTGGGCCAGGATGGATTCGAGCCCGTTGGGGCTGTGCTCGGCATCCACCAGGAGCCAGTCCAGGCCGGACCCGGCGCACAGTTCCGCGACCAGCGGGCTGCCGGAACACACCCACATACCTGCCAGCGGGCGGTCCGCCTGGGCCAACGCGGACCGGAAGGTGTCCTCTACTCGAAACGGCATGTCACGCTCCCCAGGGGTCCGTAGTCGGCGTGGACGGTATCGCCCTTGTAGACCCACATGGGCCGGGTAAAGGACCCGGCCAGGATGATGTCCCCGGCCTTCAGGGCGTCGCCGTGGGCGGCGATCTTGTTGGCCAGCCAGTGGACCCCATTGGCGGGATGGTCCAGGACGCCGGCCGCCACGCCGGTTTCCTCCACGGTCTGGTTCTTGTACAGGATGGCGGAGACCCAACGAAGGTCCACAGTGTCCGGCTTCACCGGGTTGCCGCCGATCACCATGGCACCCATCGCGGCGTTGTCCGAGATGGTGTCCACGATGGTCCGGCCCTCCATCTCAATCCGGGAATCCAGGATCTCGAGGGCCGGAACCACGTAGTCGGTGGCCTTCAGGACATCGAAAATGGTCACGCCCGGGCCTTTGAGTCCATCCTTTAATACGAACGCCAGCTCCACCTCCACCCGCGGATGGGTGTACTTGTCCCACTCCACGGAGCAGCCGGTCTCCAGCACCATGTCATCGAATATGGCGCCGTAGTCAGGTTCGGTGATGCCGGTGGCGGCCTGCATCGCCTTGGACGTGAGGCCGATCTTGCGCCCCACCAGCGTCCGGCCGGCGTCCTCGTTGCGGCGGCGCCACAGCTGCTGCACGGCGTAGGAGTCCTCCACCGTCATCTCCGGATAGCGGGCCGTCAGGCGGGGAACAGGGGTGCGGGTCCGGCCGGCTTCCACCAGCTCGTCCGCGATGGCCTCAATCGTCTTTGGCTCCAGCATGGTCAGACCTGGACTCCCAGCTTGAAGCCCTCAGCGGCTTCGCCTTCGGGCTTGCGGGTGTAGGAGAAGCCGTCGGCGCCCACGGTCACGGCCATCTCGGACTTTTCCTCGCGGACGATGACCGGCTGGGGGTTGCCGTCCAGGTCCAGGACCAGGGAGGCTTCGGTGTACCAGGACGGGACCACGGGGTTGCCCCACCAGTCGCGGCGCTGGTTGTCGTGGACGTCCCAGGTGATGGTGGGGTTGTCCGGGTCGCCGGTGTAGTAGTCCTGGGTGTAGATCTCGATGCGGTGGCCGTCCGGGTCCAGGATGTAGAGGTAGAAGGCGTTGGAGACGCCGTGCCGGCCGGGGCCGCGTTCGATCCGGTCGCTGATGCGCAGGGCGCCCATCTTGTCGCAGATCTGGATGATGTTGTGCTTCTCGTGCGTGGCGAAGGCGACGTGGTGCATGCGCGGGCCGTTGCCGCCGGTGAGGGCGGTGTCGTGCACGGTCTGCTTGCGGTGCATCCACGCGGCGTACGTGACGCCGTCGGAATCCTTGATGTCCTCGGAGACGCGGAAGCCCAGGTCCTCCAGGTATTTGCGGCCGCGGGGAACGTCCGGGGTGACCTGGTTGAAGTGGTCCAGGCGGACCAGTTCGCCGGCTGAGTAGAGGTCGTAGCGCTGGGTGAGCCGCTCCACGTGCTCCACCTCGTAGAAGAACTCGTAGGGGAAGCCCAGCGGGTCCTCCACACGGACGGAGTCGCCCACGCCCTTCGTGAAGCCGTCCTTGCGGCGCTCCACCCGGCAGCCGAGCTCCTTGTAGTAGGCCTCCGCGGCGTCCACCTCGGCGGGGGACTTCACGCGGTAGGCGAAGGCCGCGACGGCGGCGACCGGGCCCTTGCGCAGCACCAGGTTGTGGTGGATGAACTCCTCCAGGGAGCGCAGGTAGATGTTGTTTTCGTCCTCTTCGGTGACATGCAGGCCCAGGACGTCCACGTAGAACTCGCGGGACCTGGCGAGGTCCGTGACCACGATTTCCATGTAGGCGCAGCGGACGATGTCCGGAGCCGGGACGGTGGGGGTGGGGACGAAGTTGGTCATTGGAGTCTCTCTTCTTTGAAAGGGGGCGTGGAAAGTACGACGGCGGCCGGCTGGCTTAGGCGCCGAATTTGGGGGTGTGGACGGTGCCGAGGGTGATGTGCACGGCTTGCTGGTCGGTGTAGAAGTCGATGGAGCGGTAGCCGCCTTCATGGCCCAGGCCCGAGGCCTTGACGCCGCCAAACGGCGTGCGCAGGTCGCGGACGTTGTGGCTGTTCAGCCACACCATGCCGGCCTCGACGTTCTGCGAGAAGTTGTGGGCGCGGGTCAGGTTCTGGGTCCAGATGTAGGCAGCCAGGCCGTACTTGGTGTTGTTCGCCAGGGCGAGGGCTTCGTCGTCGTTCTCGAACGGGGTGATGGCAACCACCGGGCCGAAGATTTCCTCCTGGAAGATCCGCGCGTCCGGGGCGACGTCGGCGAACACCGTGGGCGCGATGTAGTTGCCCTCGGGCAGGTGGCCGGGGCGGCCGCCGCCGGCGAGGAGCCGGCCTTCGGACTTGCCGATCTCCACGTAGGAGGCCACCTTTTCGTAGTGCTCCGGGTGGACCAGGGCGCCCACCTGGGTCTTGGGATCGTGCGGATCGCCCACCACGATGTTCTTGGCCCGGGCGGCGTACTTTTCACAGAATTCGTCGTAGATGGCGCGTTCCACGAGGATGCGCGAGCCGGCGGTGCAGCGCTCGCCGTTGAGGGAGAAGACGCCGAAGAGGGCGGAGTCAATGGCGGCGTCCAGGTCGGCGTCGGCGAAGACGACGCAGGGGGACTTGCCGCCGAGCTCCATGGAGAGGCCCTTGAGGTTGGTGGCGGCGTTCCGGAAGATCGTCTGGCCGGTGGTGGTCTCCCCGGTGAAGGAGATCAGCGGGACGTCCGGGTGCTTGACCAGGGCGTCCCCTGCTTCCTCGCCCAGGCCGTTGACCAGGTTGAAGACGCCGTCGGGCAGGCCGGCGTCCTTGAAGATGGTGGCCCACAGGGAGGCGGAGAGCGGGGTGAACTCGGCCGGCTTCAGGACCACGGTGTTGCCGGTGGCCAGGGCCGGGGCCAGCTTCCAGGATTCGAGCATGAACGGGGTGTTCCACGGGGTGATCAGGCCGGCCACGCCGATCGGCTTCCGGTTCACATAGTTGATCTGGGAGCCGGGGACCTTCATGGCGTCGTCGAATTGGGCCACGATGAGGTCCGCGAAAAAGCGGAAGTTCTCGGCGGCGCGGAGGGCCTGGCCCTTGGCCTGGGTAATCGGCAGGCCGGTATCGAAGGTTTCGAGTTCCGCGAGGCGGGCTTCCTGGGCTTCGACGGCGTCGGCGATCCTGTTCAGGACTCGGGCACGCTCGCGCGGCTTCATCTTCGGCCAGGGACCGTTCACGAACGCTTCGCGGGCTGCGGCGACGGCGAGGTCGATGTCTTCTTTCTGGCCGGCGGCGGCGGTGGCGTAGTTCCGGTTGGAGACCGGGTCCAGGACGTCGAAGGTCTTGCCGCCCACGGAGTCAACGAACTGGCCGTTGATGTAGTGCTGGATGTGAGTGGGCAGGTCCTCAGGGACGTGGTGCTTGGCGGTTTCTACTGAGGTCGTCATCGTTGAAGTCCTTACTGGTGCTTGGCTTGGGCGAGATATGCGTCAAGGGTGGCGGCCCGGTGCTGGCGGGCGGCTTTTTCGATCTGCTCCGCGTCGGCTCCGGTTTCAATGAGCTTCAGCAGGTTTTCGTGCTCGTCCACGGAGTCGCGGGCGCGGCCCGGGACGAAACGGAACGTGGAGGACCGGAGTGCGGCGAGCCTGTTCCAGCCGCGGTGCACCAGGTCCAGGATGTGCGGGTTGGGGCAGTGCTCGAACAGGACGCTGTGGAAGTCCTGGTTGAGCTGCGTGAACCGGACCGGGTCGAAGTGGTCCAGGCATGCGCGCATCTCCTCGTTCACGGCGCGGGCCCGGGCCACGGCCGCGGGATCGATCAGCGGCGCGGACAGCGCGGTGGCTGCGCCTTCCACGATGCTGAGGGTCTGCATGGTGTAGAGGTACTCGGTGGGGTCGATGCCGGCGACGGTGGCGCCCACGTTGCGTTCGAAGGTCACCAGGCCTTCGGCTTCGAGCCGGCGGATGGCTTCGCGGACGGGGACCACGCTGAACCCGAGGTCCTTGGCGATGGAGCCGAGGACAAGCCGGTAGCCGGGGGTGTAGGTGCCTTCGACGATCCGGGCCTTGACGGCCTGGTAGGCCTGCTCGGACTTGCTGCCGGCGACCATGGTGGCCTCAGTCATTGTGGTTTCCTGCTTCCCACTCCTGGTAACGGGCCTGCCATTCGGAGTTCATGGGGTAGAGGCCGTCAACGCTGTTGCCCTGCTTGACCATCTCGAAGATGAAGGTTTCTTCCCTCTCCTGCTGGATGCAGTCCGCCACCAGTTCTTCGGCGATGGCCGGCGGGATCACCAGGATGCCGTCGGAATCGGCCACGATGATGTCGCCGGGCTGGACGGTGGCGCCGCCGCAGGCGATGGTGATGTCGGTGTCCCACGGGATGTGGCGGCGGCCCAGCACCGCGGGATGCGGGTTGGCGAAGTAGGTGGGCATCTCCAGGCCAGCCACGGCGGAGTAGTCGCGGACGCCCCCGTCGGTGATGATGGCCGCGGCGCCGCGGACCTGGGCCCGGAGGGCCAGGATGTCGCCCACGGTGCCGGTTCCTTTTTCACCGCGGGCTTCCATCACCAGGATTTCGCCCTCGTTGACGGAGTCGATGGCCTTCTTCTGGGCGTTGAAGCCGCCGCCGTGCGTTTTGAACAGGTCCTCGCGGTTGGGAACGTAACGGAGGGTGCGGGCCACGCCCACCACCCGGCGGTCCGGGCGGGTGGCCTGCAGCCCGTCGATGCTGACGTTGTTCAGGCCGCGCTTGCGCATCTGGGAGGACAGGGTGGCGGTGGCGACGGACTCGAGCTTGGCTTTCAGTTCCGGGGTGAGGACGGGTTCGACGGCGGCGAGGCCCGCTGCTTCACGGGACCCGTAGGCTTCCTCCCGCTGCAGGTCATCGACCTTGGGTTGGGCACCAAAGTCCGCGAACGCAGTCGTTCCCTGCTCCACGGTGGTGGCCAGGCGTCCGGTGGTGAGGCTGCCATCAAGCGTGCCCACCTCAACTTCCAGGACGTCGCCGGGTGCGGCAACGGAGGCGCCGGCCGGGGTGCCGGTGAGGATGATGTCGCCCTCCTCGAGGGTGAGGAGCTGGGAGAGGTCCGCGATGAGCCGGGCGAACGGGAAGAGCAGGTCTTCGGTGGTGTCGTCCTGGACCAGGTCCCCGTTGTGCCAGGTGCGGATGCGCAGTTTGGAAGGGTCGACGGCGTCTGCCGGGATCAGTGCCGGGCCCACCGGGGTGAACCCGTCGCCGCCCTTGGACCGGAGGTTGGAGCCCTTGTCCGCGTAGCGGAGGTCGTAGACGCCGAGATCGTTGCTGGCGGTGACGGCTGCGACGTGGCTCCAGGCGTCCTCGATCGAAACGCGGCGGGCGGCCTTGCCGATCACCAGGGCGATCTCGCCCTCGTAGCCCAGCAGTTCGCAGCCGGCGGGCCGCTCCACAGGGCTTCCGCCCAGTGCCAGCGAGCTGGAAGGCTTGAGGAAATAGGACGGCTGGGCCGGGGTGCGGCCCCGCTGTGCCGCCCGGCTGGGGTAGTTGATGTGCACTGCGACCACCTTGCGTGCTGCCGCCAGGGTGTCGCCGTTGACCTGCTCCAAAGCCATCTCCTCATCAGGTACGAAATCGTATACGATCACTATTACCCATCCCGAGCTAGCCGTCAACCCCCGGTTTTCCGGGCTTTTGGCGGCTGGACCGACGGTACTTGTCGCCCGGATCACATCGAGCGTACAGTTGAAACCAAGTTTCTATTTTTCGATTATCGAACCTTGTGTTCTCATATGGAACACTACCCCAGCGATTGCCATCCACAACGAAGTGAGGAAAGCCCGTGCAGTTCCACCACCACGGATACGTATCCGGTGACCCGCGAGTCCAGCCGGCGGCCGGCGTCGGCCTTAACCGCCCCGAGGAACTTCCCGACGAAGTGGACGTCCTCATTGTGGGTACCGGACCTGCCGGCATGCTCGCCGCGGCCCAGCTGTCCATGTTCCCCAGCGTGACCACCCGCATCATCGAACGCCGTCCCGGCAGGCTCGCCATCGGGCAGGCTGACGGCATCCAGGCGCGCAGCGTGGAGACGTTCCAGGCCTTCGGCTTCGCGGAGCGGATCATCGCCGAGGCGTACCGCATCACTGAAATGGCCTTCTGGAAGCCGGATCCCGCCAACCATGCGAACATCATCCGGACCGCCCGGGCCGTGGATGACGAGATGGGCATCAGTGAGTTCCCGCACCTGATCGTCAACCAGGCCCGCGTGCTCGACTACTTCGCCGAGTACATGGCCAACGCTCCCACCCGGATGAAGCCTGACTACGGCTATGACTTCCAGGGACTGACGGTGACCGGTGAAGGCGATTACCCGGTGACGGTGACGCTCCGGCACACATCAGGCCCGAATGAAGGCCAGGACCGTGTTGTCCGCGCGAAGTACGTCGTGGGAGCGGACGGTGCGCGCAGCAAGGTGCGCCAGGCCATCGGCTGCACGCTCGCCGGTGACCAGGCGAACCATGCCTGGGGCGTCATGGACGTGCTTGCCGTCACCGACTTCCCGGACATCAGGACCAAGTGCGCCATCCAGGGTGCCGAAGGCAGCATCCTGCTGATCCCGCGCGAAGGCGGCCACCTGTTCCGCATGTACGTGGACCTGGGCGAAGTGGACCCCGCCAGCCAGCACTCGGTCCGTGAGACCACCATCGAGCAGATCATCGCCAAGGCCAATGCGATCCTCCACCCCTACACGCTGGACGTCCGGAACGTGGCATGGCACAGCGTGTACGAGGTGGGCCACCGGCTTACGGACAGGTTCGACGACGTCCTGCCAGCCGAGCGCGGCACGCGCACCCCGCGGGTGTTCATCACCGGCGATGCCTGCCACACCCACAGCGCCAAAGCCGGCCAGGGCATGAACGTGTCCATGCAGGACGGCTTCAACATCGCCTGGAAGCTGGGCCACGTGCTCGAAGGCCGCAGCCCCGAGAGCCTGCTCACCACGTATTCCGAGGAACGGCAGGTGGTGGCCAAGAACCTCATCGACTTCGACAAGGAATGGTCCACCATGATGGCCAAGAAGCCGGAGGAGTTCGAGCACCCCTCCGACCTTGAGGACTTCTACGTGCAGACCGCCGAATTCCCGGCCGGCTTCATGACGCAGTACACGCCGTCCCTGATCGTTGGCACCCCTGACCATCAGGACCTGGCCACCGGGTTCCCGGTGGGCAAGCGCTTCAAGTCGGCCCCCGTGGTCCGGGTGGGGGACACCAACCCCCTCCACCTGGGCCACCACGCCACCGCTGACGGCCGCTGGCGGATCTACGTCTTCGCCGATCCCGCCCTGCCGGGCACCAGCTCGGCAACGGACAGGCTGGCGGACTGGTTCGCGAAATCGCCGGAGTCCCCGCTGGCCGCGACGCCCACCGGTGCCGACCCTGACGCGTGGTTCGACCTGAAGGTCATCTACCAGCAGCCGCACACCGCCGTCGACATCAATGCCGTGCCCGCAGTGTTCAAGCCGCTGGTGGGGCCCTTCAAGCTGACCGACTACGAGAAGGTGTATGCCACCGATCCCAAGGCCGACATCTTCGACCTTCGCGGCGTGGACCGTTCCGGAGCTGTGGTGGTGGTCCGTCCGGACCAGTACGTGGCCAACGTGCTGCCGTTGACGGCAACCACGGAACTCGGCGCGTTCTTCGCGCCCGTGTTGAAGGCCGCCCCCGCGGCGCCGCGTCAGGCGGTGGCGGCTGCGGCCCGGTAGTCGGCCGCGGCGTACACGCCGAGGATCCGTACCTCGGTGGTGAAGAAGTCCAGTTCCTCGAGGGCCAGCTTCAGCGGCAGGTCCTCGGGGTGGCCTTCGACGTCGGCCATGAACATGGTGGCGGCGAACTCGTTGCCCACCATGTAGCTTTCCAGCCGGGTCATGTTCACGCCGTTGGTGGCGAAGCCGCCGAGTGCCTTGTACAGGGCGGACGGGACGTTGCGGACGCGGAACACGAAGCTGGTGACGGCCGGACCGGGAAGTTCGTCCTTGGCCGGAAGCGCCTTTTCGCGGGCCAGGACCACGAAGCGGGTGGTGTTGGAGGGGTCGTCCTCCACCCGGGAGGCCAGGACCTCAAGTCCGTAGATCTGGGCTGCCAGCGGCGGCGCGAGCGAGAGTTTGCGGGGATCGTTCCACTCCGCCACTTCCCGGGCGGACCCGGCGGTGTCGCCGGCGATGACGGGCTTGAGGCCATGGTCGCGGATCAGCTTCCGGCACTGGCCCAGGGCGTGGATGTGGCTGTGCACCTCGGTGGCGCCTTCGATGGTGCTGCCAGGGATGCCCAGCAGGTCGAAGTGGATGGGCAGGAAGTACTCGCCCACGATCTGCAGGCTGGACTGCGGCAGCAGGATGTGGATATCCGCCACCCGCCCGGCGATCGAGTTCTCGATGGGGATCATGGCGAGCTCCGCCTCGCCGCTTGCCACCAGCTCAAAGGCATCCTCGAAGCTGGCGCACGGCACGCTCTCCATGTCCGGGAACATTTGCTGACACGCGATGTTGGAGTTGGCGCCGGGCTCACCCTGGTACGCAATCTTGGAGGCCATGATCCGTATGGTTTCACGCCCCGGCGCCAGCTCCCAATTACTGCGGCGTAACGCGCAGCCAGAGGTACTGCCGGGGCAGGAGGGTGACGCCGTCATCCAACTGCAGGGTTGCTTCGGAGAGAAGGTCGACGGCGGCAGGGGAGAACCCGCTGAACGTTTCCGCCGGGAGGGTCTGGGCTGAGTCGCTGAAGTTGGCCAGGACCAGGATGATGGGGCCGCCCTCCGTCGCGCCCGGCCGCTGGTAGCCGAGCACTGCGCGGTTGTTGGTGCCGAAATCGATCAGCGTGGTCCCCGCCAGCCCGGGGGTGCTGGTCCGGACCTCGATCATCCGCTTCAGCCCGGCGTACACCGCGCCTTCCGGTGTGGCCGGGTCCAGGCGGCGGGCGTACTGCTCCGCGGGGAAATGCGGCCGGTGCACCCACCGGCTGTCCTCCTCGTGGCCAGGTTCCGAGGCGTAGGCGTAGTCGTTGACCTGCCCCACCTCGTCGCCCAGGTACAGCAGCGGGACGCCGCCGGTGCTGAAGGGCACCGAATGGGCCAGGAGGATCCGTTCCACCGCCTCGGCCGGGTCAACCTCCATCCCGCACAGGGACGCCGTCGTGCCTGAAATCCTGCAGTCGCCGGTCTTGGGGTTGTCCTGGAAGGGGACGCCGCGGGCAAAACTGCCGGGAAACCGGTTGACGTAGAAGGAGTTCAGGAAGCGCCGGTGGTCGAAGCCGTTGATGCCCAGTTCGGCCGCGTCCTCGTCCGCGAAGGTCCAGCCGATGTCGTCATGGCTGCGGACGTAGTTCACCCACGCGGTGCCGGCCGGGATGTTGTGCCGCCGGTGCAGTGCCTGGGCAAGGAGCGACACATCCCGCGTCGCCAGGGATTCCCAGATGAGCGCCATCTGCAGCGGGTTGTAGGAAAGCTGGCATTCCTTGCGGTCGATGTAGAGCGCCACCTCGTCCGGGTGCACGATCGCCTCGGACTTGAACAGCAGCGACGGCGCCGCCAGCCGGCACACCGCGTTGAACGCCCGGAGCAGCGTGTGCGCCTGCGGGAGGTTCTCGCAGGGGGTGCCCAGCTGCTTCCAGATGAATGCCACCGCATCCATCCGCAGGATGTCCACGCCCTGGTTGGCGAGGAACAGCATCTCGGCAGCCATGGCCCGGAAGACCTCCGGGTTGGAGTAGTTCAGGTCCCATTGGTAGGTGTGGAACGTGGCCCAGACCCAGCGGCCATCATCCATCCGGATAAAGGATCCTGGGTGGTTTTCCGGGAAGATCTCGCGCACGTTCGCTTCGAAGGCGTCCGGCATGGTCCGGTCCGGGAAGATCCAGTAGTAGCCGCTGTATTCCGGATCGCCCGCGGCCGCCTTGCGGGCCCACTCGTGCTCGTCCGACGTGTGGTTGAAGATGAAGTCCACCACCAGGCTGATGCCGTTGTCCCTCAGTTCCGCTGCCAGGGAGCGCAGCTGCTCCATGGTGCCCAGCTTCGGGTTCACCTCACGGTAGCTGGAGACCGCATACCCGCCATCCGAGTGTGGTTCCGGCGCCAGGAAGAGCGGCATGAGGTGCAGGTACGTGAGGCCAAGCTCCCTGAAGTAAGGGATGCGCTTCCGGACCCCTTCCAGGCTTTCGGCATAGCGGTCCACGTAGCAGACGCCGCCCAGCATCCGGTTGGACTGGAACCAGTCCGGGTTTTCCTCCCGCCCGGCGTCCAGGACCTTCAGCTCCGCCGGCCGTTCCTGCCAGGACCGGGCGCTCTGCACCACCAGCGCAGCGAGCTGGTCCAGCCAGTCCGTCCGGCCACCGTAAAGGGAATGGAAAAGGCTGCGGAGCGTGGGAAAGTGCCCATTGAAGCGGCGGTCGAAATCAGGGTCGGGGCGCAGCCCCCTGCTGCTCTCCGCCGCCAGCACCGCCAGGACATGCCGCCGGGCTTCTTCGTCCTCGTTGACCAATCCCTGCATGTCCGCCTGTCCCTCCCGAACTTCCCGCCGGAACATTCGGCGGCGCTTGTACGGAAGTATTCCACGTCACATGCGGGCGGCGCCTGTTGGCGCGGGCTGCCTAAAGCACGTTGCGGATGGCCTGCTCGAAACTGGTGACATGCTCCAGGGCGAGCTTGCCGGCCCGGTCCGCGTCGCCGTCGGCCACTGCCTCCAGCAGTTCAACGTGCTCGGCAATGTGGGACGCGACGGACGGTACTTTTTCCAGCACCATGCACCAGATGCGCGTGGCCAGGTTGTCGTAGCGGATCAGGACGTCCTCGAGGTGCGCATTGGCGGCGGCCCGGTAGATCAGCCGGTGGACCTTGATGTCGTACCGCATGAGGTCGTAGGCATCGTCGTCATCGCCCATGGTGGAAATCGCTGCCGCGGTTTCCCGGATTTCCCTCCGCAGTGCCGGCGTTGCCAGCTTGGCGGCGCGGCGGGCGGCCAGAGGTTCCAAGGACTCGCGCAGCTCTGAGACGTCTGCCAGTTCGGTGATGTCGACGATGGTGGCAAACGTTCCGCGGCGGGGATAGGACACCACCAGGTGGTCACTTTCCAGCCGCTTGAGGGCTTCCCGGACCGGCGTGCGGCCGATCCCCAGTTCGGCGGCCAGCTTGCCGTCGTTGATCGCCTCGCCCGGCCTGATGTCCAGCATGATGAGCCGGTCCCGGAGGTGCCGGTAGGCCTGTTCGGAGAGTGAGAGGTCCCCGTCGCCGGCCAGGTGGTTCTCTAATGTGACGCTCATTTCGAGCCTTCCCAGGAGTGCTATTGACGTCCAAGTGATCTGGAACATACTATTACGACAGTTCTAATATATCAGTTACAGATCAGTTACAGGTCAGTAACTCCGAAGGGCTCAGAAGGAGAACAATGCAGGACGTACTGAACGCCTCGCTCGCCACGGTCGACGCCGACGTCGCCGCCGCTGTGGCACAGGAACTGCACCGCCAGCAGTCCACCCTGGAAATGATTGCGTCGGAGAACTTTGCTCCGACCGCCGTGATGGAAGCCCAGGGCTCGGTGCTCACCAACAAGTACGCCGAGGGATACCCGGGCAAGCGCTACTACGGCGGCTGCGAGCACGTGGACGTCATCGAACAGCTCGCCATTGACCGCGTGAAGGCACTGTTCGGTGCCGAGTTCGCCAACGTGCAGCCGCACTCCGGCGCCCAGGCCAACGCCGCCGCCATGTTCGCCCTGCTGAACCCGGGCGACACCATCCTGGGCCTCTCCCTGGCCCACGGCGGACACCTCACCCACGGCATGAAGATCAACTTCTCCGGCAAGCTCTACAACGTGGTTCCCTACCACGTCCGCGAGGAAGACCTCCGGATCGATATGGCCGAGGTGGAAGCGCTGGCCCTGGAACACAAGCCCAAGCTGATCGTTGCCGGCTGGTCCGCGTACTCCCGCCAGCTGGACTTCGCCGAGTTCCGCCGCATCGCGGACCTCGTGGGCGCCTACCTGATGGTGGACATGGCCCACTTCGCCGGCCTGGTAGCCGCCGGGCTGCACCCCAACCCCGTCCCGTACGCGGATGTGGTCACCACCACCACCCACAAGACCCTGGGCGGCCCCCGCGGCGGCGTCATCCTGGCCAAGGAAGAGTACGCCAAGAAGATCAACTCCGCCGTCTTCCCGGGCCAGCAGGGTGGCCCGCTGGAGCACGTTGTCGCCGCCAAGGCCGTGGCCTTCAAGCTCGCAGCAGCCCCCGAATTCAAGGAACGGCAGGAGCGCGTACTGGAAGGCGCCAGGCTGCTGGCCGACCGCCTCCTCCAGGAAGACGTCGCAGCCGCGGGCATTTCGGTTGTCAACGGCGGCACCGACGTCCACCTGGTCCTGGTGGACCTCCGCAACTCCGAACTGGATGGCCAGCAGGGTGAGGACGCGCTCCACCAGATCGGCATCACGGTCAACCGCAACGCCGTCCCCTTCGACCCCCGCCCGCCGATGGTTTCCTCCGGCCTCCGGATCGGCACCCCCGCCCTGGCCGCCCGCGGCTTCGGGGCCGCCGAGTTCACCGAGGTTGCGGACATCATCGCCACGGCTCTGATCGCCTCCGCCGGCACGGGCACCCTCCCGGGGGACACCGCCGTCGGACTCCGCGCACGCGTGACCGCCCTGGCCGAAAAGTTCCCCCTCTACCCGCACCTCTCCGCCGACGCCAACCTGGCCGGCATCGAGGCAGACCTGATTGGAGCCGCACAGTGAGCGCCCCGCACCTTCCTGAGCACCCGGACTTCCTCTGGCGGAACCCGGAACCCAAGTCCTCCTACGACGCCGTGATCGTCGGCGGCGGCGGCCACGGCCTGGCCACCGCCTACTTCCTGGCCAAGAACCACGGCATGACCAACATCGCCGTCCTGGAAAAGGGCTGGCTGGCCGGTGGCAACATGGCGCGGAACACCACCATCATCCGCTCCAACTACCTCTGGGACGAGAGCGCCGCCATCTACGAGCACGCCCTCAAGCTCTGGGAAATCCTGCCCGAGGAACTCGAGTACGACTTCCTGTTCAGCCAGCGCGGCGTGATGAACCTGGCCCACACCCTGGGCGACGTGCGGGAAAGCATCCGCCGCGTCGGCGCCAACAAGCTCAACGGCGTGGACGCGGAATGGCTGGACCCGCAGCAGGTCAAGGAACTCTGCCCCATCCTGAACATCCGCGACAACATCCGGTACCCCGTCATGGGCGCCACCTACCAGCCCCGCGCCGGCATCGCCAAGCACGACCACGTGGCCTGGGCCTTCGCCCGCAAGTGCGACGAAATGGGCGTGGACATCATCCAGAACTGCGAGGTGACCGGCTTCCTGAAGGACGGCAACCGCGTCGTGGGCGTCAAGACCAACCGCGGCACCATCAACACCGAAAAGGTGGGCCTGGCCGCCGCCGGCCACAGCTCCGTCCTGGCCGAAATGGCCGGATTCCAGCTCCCCATCCAGTCCCACCCCCTGCAGGCACTGGTCTCGGAACTGCACGAGCCCGTCCACCCCACGGTGGTCATGTCCAACCACGTGCACGTCTATGTCTCCCAGGCGCACAAGGGCGAACTGGTCATGGGCGCCGGCGTGGACTCCTACAACGGCTACGGCCAGCGCGGCTCGTTCCACGTGATCGAGCAGCAAATGGCGGCCGCCGTCGAGCTCTTCCCCATCTTCGCCCGGGCCCACGTGCTCCGGACCTGGGGCGGGATCGTCGATACCACCCTGGACGCCTCACCGATCGTGGGCCTGACCCCCGTGGAGAACATGTTCGTGAACTGCGGCTGGGGTACCGGCGGGTTCAAGGGAACCCCTGCCGCGGGCATGACCTTCGCCCACACCATTGCCACCGGCGCCCCGCACCAGCTGAACAAGCCGTTCTCGCTGGAACGCTTCGAAACCGGCGCCCTCATCGACGAACACGGCGCTGCCGCCGTGGCCCACTAGCCGCCGCCACCAGAAAAGGACTAACGCACATGCTGCTGATCCCATGCCCCAACTGCGGCCCGCGGGACGAAACCGAATTCCACTACGGGGGACAGGCTCACGTTCCGTACCCCGAGAACCCCAACGAGCTGAGCGACACGGAGTGGTCCCGCTACCTCTTCTACCGGGAGAACCCCAAAGGCATCTTCGCCGAGCGCTGGGTCCACAGCACCGGCTGCCGCCAGTGGTTCAACATGCTCCGCGACACCGTGAGCTATGACATCAAGGCTGTCTACCCGATGGGGGCGAAGCGGCCCGACCGCTCCCCGGACGGCGCACCCGAAACCGGGGCCGCCAGCACCGGCCCTGACAGCACCACCACGGGAAGTGCGGCACCCAGCACCTCCGCCACGAGCATCCTCAGCACCACCGCCCCGGAAGGAGCGACCAAGTGACCTCCCAGAACGCCCGCCTGGCTACCGGCGGCCGCATCGACCGCACCATCTCCTGGCGCTTCACCGTGGACGGCGAGGAGTTCACCGGCCACCCCGGTGACACCCTTGCCTCCGCGCTGCTGGCCAACGGCCGCATCGCCGCCGGCAACTCCCTCTACGAGGACCGCCCCCGAGGCATCATGTCCGCCGGGGTGGAAGAGGCCAACGCCCTGGTCCGCGTGGAAGCCCGCTTCCCCGGCCACGTTGCCGAATCCATGCTTCCCGCCACCACTGTCTCCCTGGTGGACGGACTCCAGGCCACCCTGCTCAACGGGTTGGGCAAGCTGGACCCGGAGGACGACCGCGCCGAATACGACAAGAAGTACGTCCACACCGACGTCCTGGTGATCGGCGGCGGCCCCGCCGGACTCGCCGCAGCCCGCGAGGCTGTCCGCACCGGCGCCAGGGTCATGCTCCTCGACGACCAGCCCGAACTCGGCGGCTCCCTGCTCTCCGGCTCCACCGCCGAGGGCCTGGCCGAGACCATCGAAGGCAAGCCGGCCCTTGAATGGGTGGCCGACGTCGAAGCCGAACTGGTTTCCGGCGCCGAATCCACGGTCCTGAACCGCACTACCGCGTTCGGCGCCTACGACGCCAACTACGTCATCGCCGTCCAGAACCGCACCGACCACCTCAGCAGCCCCGCAGCTGCAGGTGTGTCCCGCCAGCGTATTTGGCACATCCGTGCCAGCCAGGTGGTGGTCGCCCCGGGCGCCCACGAACGTCCGCTGGTGTTCGAGAACAACGACCGCCCCGGCATCATGCTCGCCTCCGCCGTGCGCAGCTACCTGAACCGTTACGGCGTGGCCGCCGGCAAGCGCGTGGTCATCAGCACCACCAATGACAGCGCCTACGCCACCGCCGCCGACCTCGCCGCCGCAGGCGTCAAGGTCGCCGCCGTGGTGGACGCCCGCCCGGCCCTCACTGCGGTGGCCAGCGCCGCCGTCGAATCCGGAATCCGGGTGCTCATCGGCAGCGCGGTGGCCAACACCTCCGCCGGCGCCGACGGCCGCCTGGACGGCGTGACCGTCCGCAGCATCAACGACGACGGCGAGCTCACCTCCGGCGTTGAGCAGATCGCAGCGGACCTGCTGGCTGTGTCCGGCGGCTGGAGCCCGCTGGTCCACCTGCACTCCCAGCGCCAGGGCAAGCTGCGCTGGGACGAAGAGCTGGCAGCCTTCGTGCCCAGCACCGAGGTCCCCGCCCAGCAGACCATTGGTGCCGGCCGCGGCTCCTTCGCCACCGAAGACTGCGTTGCGGAGGGCATCTCCGCCGGCGCCAAGGCGGCCATCGCCGCCGGCTTCGAATCCGCCGTCGAGCCGTCCGTGTCCGGCGACCCGAAGGCCTCCGCCCCCACCCGCCAGCTGTGGCTGGTGCCGGGCGAGAGCGGCACTCCGGATGACTGGCACCACCACTTCGTGGACTTCCAGCGCGACCAGTCCGTGGCGGACGTCCTTCGCTCCACGGGCGCGGGCATGCGTTCGGTGGAACACATCAAGCGGTACACCTCCATCAGCACCGCCAACGACCAGGGCAAGACCTCCGGCGTCAACGCCATTGGCGTCATCGCCGCGGCGCTCCGCACTGCCGGCGAGGCCTCCCGCGGCATCGGCGACATCGGCACCACCACCTACCGCGCGCCCTTCACCCCGGTGGCCTTCGCCGCACTGGCCGGACGCCAGCGCGGGGAACTGTTCGACCCCGCCCGCGTCACGTCGATCCACCCCTGGCACGTGGCCAAGGGCGCGCTGTTCGAAGACGTCGGACAGTGGAAGCGGCCCTGGTACTACCCGCAGGCCGGGGAAGACATGGATGCTGCCGTGCTGCGCGAATGCGCCGCCGTCCGCGAATCCGTGGGCTTCATGGACGCCACCACCCTGGGCAAGATCGAAATCCGCGGCAAGGACGCGGGGGAGTTCCTGAACCGGATGTACACCAACGCGTTCAAGAAGCTCGCCCCGGGTTCGGCACGGTACGGCGTCATGTGCACCCCGGACGGCATGATTTTCGACGACGGCGTGACCCTCCGCGTCGACGACGAGACCTACTTCATGACCACCACCACCGGCGGTGCCGCCAAGGTACTGGACTGGCTGGAGGAATGGCTGCAGACCGAGTGGCCGGAGCTGGACGTGCAGTGCACCTCCGTGACGGAACAGTGGAGCACCATCGCCGTCGTCGGGCCCAAATCCCGTGAGGTCATCGCCCGCGTGGCCCCTGAATTGGCTGCCAACGGCGGCCTGGACGCGGAAGCCTTCCCGTTCATGACCTTCCGCGAAACCACCCTCGCCTCCGGCGTGCGGGCCCGGATCTGCCGGATCTCGTTCTCCGGTGAACTCGCCTACGAGATCAACGTCCCCGCCTGGTACGGGCTGAACACGTGGGAATCCGTTGCTGCTGCCGGGGCGGAGTTCAACATCACCCCCTACGGCACCGAAACCATGCACGTGCTGCGCGCCGAGAAGGGCTACCCGATCGTCGGGCAGGACACCGACGGCACCGTCACTCCGCAGGATGCCGGCATGGAATGGATCGTCTCCAAGGCGAAGGACTTCATCGGCAAGCGTTCCTACACCCGGTCGGACGCCCAGCGTGAGGACCGCAAGCACCTGGTCAGCGTCCTCCCCGTGGATGGCACGCTGCGGCTGCCCGAAGGCACCCAGCTCGTGGAGAAGGGACGTTCGACCAACCCTGCCTACGGTCCCGTGCCGATGGAAGGGTTCGTCACCTCCAGCTACCACAGCGCAGCGCTGGGCCGGTCGTTCGGCCTGGCCCTGATCAAGAACGGACGCAACCGCATCGGCGAAACGCTGGTGGCAGCCGCCGGCGACCAGCTGGTGGACGTGGTTGTCGCAGAAACAGTGCTTTTTGACTCTGAAGGGACCCGTAAAGATGGCTGAAACAGCAGCATCCCCGACCTCCGCCAAGACCAACGCCGAGAAGAACCTCGCCGCCCGCGTCAGCCCGGCGCGTCAGCTGGCGGAAGAATTCGCGGCTGGCTCCCTGACAGGAACCGTTGAAATCTCCGAGGTGCCCTTCCTGACCATGGTGGGCCTCCGGGCACTCGCAGGATCCGCCGCGGCGGAGCGCCTGGCCGGTGTGACCGGCGGCCTCCCCGCCGGCTCCGGTGCCGTAACCGGCAGCGGCGACGTGTCCGTCCTGTGGCTCGGCCCCGCCGAGTTCCTGGTGGTTGCACCCACCGAGGCGCACGAATCCCTGGGCGGGGACCTCATCCCCGCGCTCCGGGACGCGCTGGGCGGCGACGCGGGCCAGGTGGTGGACCTGTCCGCCAACCGGACCACGTTCGAACTGACGGGCCCCCGGGCCCGTGCCGTCCTGGAAAAGGGCTGCTCGCTGGACCTCCACCCGCGGGTCTTCAAGGCCGGGACCGCCTTCTCCACGGAAATCGCGAACATCCCCGCCATCCTGTGGAAGACCGGTGACGAGTCCTTCCGGATCTTCCCCCGCGCTTCGTTCGCCGAGTTCCTGGGCCGGTGGCTGCTGGACGCCATGCGGGAGTACGCCTCGCCAGAGGTCCCCTGATGGCGCTCAGCGTCCTTGACCTCTTTTCCGTTGGCATCGGGCCCTCGTCGTCACACACGGTGGGCCCGATGCGGGCGGCCAAGCTGTTCGCGGATGGACTGAAGGGTGACGGCCAGCTGGCTGCCACCGCCCGCGTCCAGACCGAACTGTTCGGGTCGCTCGGCGCCACCGGCCGCGGCCACGGCTCGGACAAGGCAGTGGTCCTGGGGCTGAAAGGCCTGGACCCGGAAACCGTGGACACCTTCACCGCCGACGACCAGGTGGCAGCCGCCGCGCTGGACGCCGAACTGCACATCGCCGGGGTGCACCGGGTGGACTTCAACTGGGAAGAGGACGTGGTGCTCCACCGGCGAAAGTCCCTTCCCGCGCACCCCAACGGCATGACCTTCCGGGCCCTGGACCACACGGGCGCCGTGCTGAGCGAGCGGAGCTTCTACTCGATCGGCGGCGGATTCGTGGTGGACGGCGACGCCGAGGGTGCGGACAAGGTGGTGCCGGATGACACCGTGCTGCCGTACCCGTTCTCCACGGCGGATGAACTGCTGCAGATCTGCAGCCGTGAAGGCATGTCCATCTCCGAGGTCATGCTGGCCAACGAACTGACCTGGCGCAGCGAAGCGGAGCTCCGCGAACAGCTGCTGTGGCTGTGGGCTGTCATGCGTGAATGCGTGGAGAACGGCTGCAACGCCGAAGGCATCCTGCCCGGAGGCCTGAACGTCACCCGGCGGGCCCCCGCCCTGTTCCGCACCCTGACGGCCTCGGCCGCCTCCGCCGAAGCCGCGGCAGCGTCGCCGTCGCCCGTCCAGGCACCCGCGGATCCGCTGCTGGCGATGGAATGGGTGAACCTCTTCGCGCTGGCCGTGAACGAGGAGAACGCGGCCGGCGGCCGGATCGTCACCGCCCCCACCAACGGGGCCGCGGGCATTGTGCCGGCAGTCCTGCACTACTACGTGAAGTTTGTTCCAGGGGCCGACGACGATGGTGTGGTCCGCTTCCTGCTGGCGGCGGCCGCCGTCGGAATCCTGTTCAAACTGAACGCTTCCATCTCCGGCGCCGAAGTGGGCTGCCAGGGGGAGGTGGGCTCCGCCTGCTCGATGGCCGCGGCCGGGCTCTGCGAGGTGCTCGGCGGAACGCCGGCACAGGTGGAAAACGCCGCCGAGGTGGGCATCGAGCACAACCTGGGCCTGACCTGCGACCCCGTGGGCGGCCTGGTGCAGATCCCGTGCATTGAGCGGAATGCGATCGCCAGCGTGAAGGCGATCAACGCGGCCCGGCTGGCCCTGCACGGGGACGGCAGCCACAAGGTCTCGCTGGACAAGGCGATCAAGACCATGCGCGATACCGGAGCCGACATGAAAACCAAGTACAAGGAAACCTCCCGAGGAGGCCTCGCCGTGAATGTGATCGAGTGCTGAGCCATGACTGTTACTGAAACCCATATCCCCGCATCGAAGGCGCCCACCACCGTGGAACACGTCCTGACCCTGGACTGCCCGGAAGGGCCCGGCATTGTGCACGCCGTGTCCGGGTTCCTGCTGGAGCACGGCTGCGACATCATCGACAACAAGCAGTTCGGTGAGCGCTCCGAAGGCCACTTCTTCATGCGCGTGCACTTTGTCTCCGAAGGCGATGAGTCCACGCTGGAGAAGCTGCGGACCTCGTTCGCCCCGGTGGCGGAGAAGTTCGGCATGCGCTGGCAGCTGGAACGCCACGGGTCCAAGCGCAAGGTGCTGATCATGGTGTCCAAGTTTGGGCATTGCCTCAACGACCTGCTGTTCCGCGCCCGGGTCGGCGAACTTCCCGTTGAGGTGGTGGCCGTGGTGTCCAACCACCGGGACCACCAGGCACTGGTGGAGTGGCACGGCATCCCGTTCCACCACATCCCGGTCACGGCGGAGACCAAGCCCGCGGCCGAGGCTGCGCTCATGGAACTGGTGGACGGGCTCGACGTCGAACTCGTGGTGCTGGCCCGCTACATGCAGGTGCTCAGCGACGACCTGACCCGCAAACTGGACGGCCGGGCCATCAACATCCACCATTCGTTCCTGCCCAGCTTCAAGGGTGCCAAGCCGTACCACCAGGCGTACGCGCGGGGCGTCAAGACCGTCGGCGCCACCGCGCACTATGTCAACGCTGAACTGGACGAGGGACCCATCATCGCCCAGCAGGTGGTGGAGGTGGACCACACTTACGGGCCCGAAGACCTGGTGGCCGCCGGCCGCGACACGGAGTGCAAGGCCCTCTCCAACGCGGTGAAATGGCACTGCGAGGGCAGGGTCCTGCTGCAGGGAAACCGCACCGTGGTGCTGCGGTAGGCCTACTCAACTGAATACTGTCAGCGCGGCTGGCTGCCCTTTCCGGGTGACCGGCCGCGCTTTGTCATGCCCGGCTGACTCTCCCCATGTTTAAGCGCGCCCGACGGCGTGTCCCCGCCACACGCCGTCGGCTGTGAGTGGTGCGGGCGGAAAGGTGGGGAATCTCAGCGCGGCGGCAGCGGCGGGAAGATGCCCGGACCTGCACTGCGCTGACAATCAACAACTCGTCGCTGGTGGACAAAGGGCTTCGGCGCCCCGCTGCCAAGCTGGATTCCACCGCAATTTTCCTGAACTCATGACCGTTAAGAAGGATCAAATGAGTATTTCGAATTCCGAGCCCCGGACCACTGACGCTCCGGCCAAGGAGCATTCAACGGCACTGCGTGCCGGCAGCATCGGCGTCCTGGGCATCCTCTTCTTCGTCCTGTCGGCACAGGCTCCCCTCACGGGGATCGTGGGCGCCTCGCCGCTTGCAGCAGCGCTCGGTAACGGTGCCGGCGCACCCGGCGCCTACCTCATCGTGGGCATCGTCATCGTGATCTTCGCAGTGGGGTTCGTGGCGATGAGCCGCAAGATCCAGGCCAACGGCGCCTTCTACGCCTACGTGACGGCGGCATTCGGCAGGCGGACGGGAGCCGGTGCGGCGTGGCTGGCACTGCTGGCCTACAGTACCGTCCAGGCCGCCATGTACGGGCTCTACGGCGCTGCCTTCTCCGGGCTCCTAGCCTCTGCCGGGCTGGCCATTCCCTGGTGGTTGCCGGCCCTGGCCACCATGGCCGGCGTCCAGGTTCTGGGCTCCCTTAACATCGAACTCGGTGCGCGCGTGCTGGCCGTGCTGGTGGGCCTGGAGGTGGCCATCCTCCTGATGTTCGGCTTCGCCGTGCTGTTGCACGGCGGCGGCCCGGAAGGCATCAGCGTGGCCGCGTCCTTCTCCCCGGAAGCCATCGGTGCAGGAGCTCCCGGTGTTGCCATCATGTTCGCGGTGGCCTCCATGTTCGGCTTCGAGTCCACGGCCATCTACTCCGCCGAGGCGAAGGATCCGCACCGCACTGTGGCCCGGGCAACCTACCTGTCCGTCGGCGTGATCTCGGTGTTCTTCGCCTTTATTTCCTGGATGCTGGTGAGCTATTACGGGCCCTCGCAGGTGATGGACGCCGCGGGTGCCGCGCTCGAGTCAGGGGATGCCACCTCCTTCGTGCTGGGCCCGCTGGTGGAACTGTTCGGCCCCTGGGCGGGCATCGTGGCCGGCATCCTGCTGGTCACCTCGCTGCTCGCCGGCATCATCGCCTTCCACAACGGCATCAACCGGTACCTCCACTCCCTGGCACTGCGTGGTTCCATGCCCGCCGTCCTCGCCCGGACCAACCGGCACCGGGCACCTGCCGTGGCAGCCTGGGTCCAGTCCGCCACCGCCGTCGTGCTGGTGGTGCCCTTCGCCATCCTGGCCCTGGATCCTGTCCTGACGCTGTTTTCCTGGTTCAGCGGCCTGGCCGTGGCGGCACTGCTGGTGCTGTACATGCTGTGTTCCGCGGCCGTCGTCGCGTTCTTCCGCCGGGAGCGCGCGGGAGCCCAACTGTGGCAGACCCGCGTCGCTCCCGTCCTGGCGGCGGTCCTGTTGGCCTGGGTTTTGTCCCTGGTGGTCAGCAACTTCACCGCCCTCATCGGCGGCAGCGCCGAGACTGCTGCTGCCCTGCTGGTGGCGGTCCCGGTGGTCTTCCTGGCGGGCGTCCTGGTGGAATCGGCCATCCAGCGACGCCAGCACGTTGGCTCCCTGGGCCACGCGCTCACTTAGCCGGCAGGGACTCTCTGGCCCGGCGCGGAACATCCTGTCCGCGCCGGGCCAGCGCGCGTGCCGCCACGAACAGCCCGGCCAGGAGCAGCGCGGCCAACCACGCAACGGCGGCCGAACGCGGCCAGAGACCGGCCAGGCCCAGGAAGGCGGGAACAGTGGCAGTAACCTGGCTGGCCAGCACCAGCGCCCAGCCGGTGAACGGCTCCAGCCGCGCGGCCCCGAGTGCAGCAGAGGTGAACAACAGCCCCCACAGCACCGCCCAGCACACCCAGAGCACCGCGAGCAGCGGGTCCGTACCGAGCCAGGCGCCCGCCAGCAGCAGGCCGAAGAACGCCACCATGCCGCAGAACCAGCCCAGGCCCGTCGAGCCCAGCCCCAGCAGGCCATCCAGTCCGGCATAGGCGTACGTCAGCCCGAAAAGGAACATGCCGGCGGCCGCCAGAAGGTCTTCAGTGCCGGTACTCCCGGTGGAAAGATGGACGACGCCGAGCACCAGCTGGGTGCCGCCGAGCAGCAGGCTGAAGGTGGCGGCGTCGATGCGGGGGAGGCGTTCGAGGGTCGCCAGCCCGTTGATCAGCAGCGCGGCCCCGGAGAGAAGCAGGCAAATGAAGGGCATCAGCGCGCCTCCGCTAGAGAGAATCGCTTGAACCAGGCTCTCACAATGTGGAATATCCTTGTCACATTACGGAGATTATCGGACCTGGACCGGTCCGCCTACTGCTCCCCGGTCGTAATCCGATAAGTTGAAGGGTAAACCTATGGGGCGACGTTGCTTTTGCGCTGTCCCTCGTTTCGGCTCAGAGGTAAGGAACAGTTCATGGACGCACGGCTCGAAGCCATTAAGGACACCGTACTGGCCCGGAATCCCGGTGAGGCGGAGTTCCACCAGGCAGTGGTGGAGGTCTTCGAAAGCCTTGGGCCGGTCCACGACAGGCATCCGGAATTCCTGGAGGCCGCCATCCTGGAACGCCTTTGCGAGCCTGAACGCCAGATCATTTTCCGCGTTCCGTGGACCGATGACGCCGGCCGCGTCCAGATCAACCGCGGTTTCCGGGTGGAATTCAACTCTGCGCTGGGCCCGTACAAGGGGGGCCTGCGCTTCCACCCGTCCGTCTACCTGGGCATCGTCAAATTCCTCGGCTTCGAGCAGATCTTCAAAAATGCCCTGACCGGCATGCCGATCGGCGGCGGCAAGGGTGGCTCCGATTTCGATCCGCGGGGCCGCAGCGACGCCGAAGTGATGCGCTTCTGCCAGTCGTTCATGACCGAGCTCTACCGCCACATCGGCGAATACACCGACGTTCCGGCCGGCGACATCGGCGTGGGCGGCCGCGAGATTGGTTACCTCTTCGGCCAGTACAAGCGGATCACCAACCGCTACGAGTCCGGAGTGCTCACCGGCAAGGGCATTTCCTGGGGAGGCTCCCTGGTCCGTCCCGAAGCCACCGGCTTCGGTACCGTCATCTTCACCCAGGAAATGCTGAAAACGCGCGGGGCGTCCTTTGATGCCCAGCGCGTGGTGGTGTCCGGCTCCGGCAACGTGGCCATTAACGCCATCGCCAAAGCCCAGTCCCTCGGAGCCGTGGTGGTGGCCTGCTCCGACTCGTCAGGGTACGTCGTGGACGAGTCGGGAATCGACGTCGCGCTCCTCCGCGAGGTCAAGGAAGTGCAGCGCGGCCGCCTGAAGGATTACGCGGAACGCCGTGGTGGTGTCACGTATGTGGACGGCGGCTCAGTGTGGGACGTCGATGCGACCGTGGCGCTTCCCTGCGCCACGCAGAACGAGCTCGACGGCGCTGCTGCCGCCCGCCTGGTGGGCAACGGCCTGCTCGCCGTCGGCGAAGGCGCCAACATGCCCTCCACCCGCGACGCTGTTGCGGTGTTCCAGGAGGCGGGCGTCCTGTTCGGGCCGGGCAAGGCCGCCAACGCCGGGGGCGTGGCAACCTCGGCCCTGGAAATGCAGCAGAACGCCAGCCGCGATTCATGGTCCTTCGAGCACACCGAAGAGCGGCTGACCGAGATCATGGTGGGCATCCACGACCGCTGCGCCGCCACCGCAGAGGAGTACGGCGAACCCGGCAACTACGTGCTCGGTGCCAACATCGGCGGGTTCGTCAAGGTAGCCGACGCCATGCTGGCGCAGGGGTTGATCTAGGAAACGCCTGCATCAGCCCCGGCGCCATTCGCTGGGTGAAACACCAAAAGCATCCCGGAACGTGCGGCTGAAATGCGCGGCGTCCAGGAAGCCCCAGCAGGCGGCAACCGTGCCGACGGACTGCCCGGCATGCAGCGGGTCACGGAGGTCGCGGCGTGCGCCTTCGAGCCGCTGCGTCCGGATCCAGCTGGCTACGGTGGTCCCCGACTCGTGGAAAACGTTGTGCAGGTGCCGGGTGGAGATGAAATGCGCCGCGGCGATGCTTGCCGGTGACAGCAGGGGATCGGCCAGGTTGGCTTCGATGTACTCGCGGACCGAGACGGCCAGCAGGGCCTGCGGCTTCATGCGGTCCGGCGTGATGTCCATTTCCGCGTGCAGCATGGTGGATACCAGGTCCAGGGCGTTGGTAGCCAGCCTTGAGCCACTGGGACCGTTCAGGACGTCCAGGTTCGCCGACAGTTCGCGGATGAACTGGCCCACCATTCCGCTCAGGCCCCCGCTTCCCATGCGCACGGCGGCGAGCTGCCCCACGTAGTCCGCGGGCAGGGACAGGGCATCGCAGGGAAACATCAGGACCATGATCCTGGTGCTGTCCTCGAAGGCAAGGGTGTACGGGCGGTTGGTGTCGTAGATTGCCAGGTCGCCGGGCTGGAGGACGGCTTCGCGGTTGTCCTGGATCAGCAGGCCCGTGCCTTCCAGCTGCAGGTTCAGCTTGAAATAGCGCTCATGGGACTGTGCGATCAGTGCGGGGGTGCGGTGGACCTCGTGGGAGGTGGCGGTGACCTCCACGACGGACATACGGTCCAGCACCCGGGCCCGCATGCGGCCCTGGAAGCCGTCAACGTCGGCGGTCCGTGCGGCGAGAGGAACGAAGGATTCCGCCACCAGGTGCTTCCAGTGGTCAAACGACGCGGCCACCCTGGAGGTCAGGTCCTGGTGTGGGATGCGGGCTGTGGTTGCTGCTTGCATGGATGTTCCTCGCGACGGATGGCCACTTCACGTTTCCCCCGGAACTGTGCCCTGCGACACAGTTTTCCCAGACTAGCGGGCGGATACTCTTTTTTCAACGGTCGGCGAAAATAAGAAGTTCGTCTTTCCAGCCGCAGCCCAGACTCCCGTGCCATGATCGGGGCCATGAGGTCCATGACGGCTGCCGGTGACCACTACCGGAACTTCAACTCCCGCGCGCACCACTCCCGGCTCCGGATGGTGGTGATGCTCGCCGTCGGCCTTGTCGCGGCACTGGCGGTTGGCACCTTCGGCACGTGGACGTATGCCCCGGCGCTCGGCTGGGCCGCCGCCTCGGCCACCTACCTCATCTGGGTCTGGAGCGTCATCGGGCGCCTGGGCCCTGCGGCCACTGCTGCCCATGCCAGGCGGGAGGATCCCGGCAGGGTCTTTTCGGACGCGCTGGTCCTGGGTGCCACCGTGGCCAGCTTTGCGGGGGTGGCCCTGATCCTGCTTGACGCCGCCAGTGAGCAGGGAGGTGCCAAGGATGCCACGGTTGCCATGGCGCTGGGCAGCATTGCCCTCTCGTGGTTCCTGGTCCACACACTGTTCACCTTGCGGTATGCGGCCATCTATTACCGCGACGGCACGGGTGTGGATTTCAACGAAGGGAGCCAGCCCCGGTACTCGGACTTTGCCTACCTGGCCTTCACAGTGGGCATGACGTTCCAGGTATCGGACACCGACCTGAAGACCACTGCCATCCGCTCTACGGTCCTGCGCCAGGCGCTGCTTTCCTACCTGCTCGGCGCCATCGTCCTGGCCACCACCATCAACCTGGTGTCGGGGCTGATCCACTGAGCGTCCCGGCGTCCCGGCCAAGCCGGGCGCTTAAACGCAATGGGTGCAACTCCGGTTGGAGTTGCACCCATTATGCGAGCGCCGACTAGTCCTTCTTGAAGGCGTCCTTGACGTGTTCGCCGGCCTGCTTAATATCCGACTTTGCCTGGTCCGTCTGGCCTTCGGCCTTCAGGCTCTCGTCGCCCGTGGCGTTTCCGGCAGCTTCCTTGCCCTTGCCGCCGAGCTTCTCTGCAGCGTTGCCGATCTTGTCATCCAAACCCATGGAGATGCTCCTTACAGTTCGTGCTCGCTCCGGCATCTGCCAGAACCTGACCCACCAATAGTAAGCATACTTTCGAGTTTGCCGCTCATTTCCGGCCGGGAATTTTGCCGAGGAGCGCGAGATAGCCCTCAAGCTGGGCGGCATGGCCAAAATCCGTTTCGCCTTCCGGCGCCAGGGCCGCCTCGATCTGGGCTCCCAGCAGCATGTTCAGCAGCTGCCCGGCAAGGATGGAATCGTCGACGGCGGCGGTCACGTCGCCGCTGTCCCTCGCCTCTCCCAGGAAGCGCCGGATGGCAACCAGCCATTCATTCATTGACTGCTGGTGGATCGCCGCCTTCCGGGGGTCGTTGATGGCCCGTTGCCAGAACGGGACTACGATGCGTGCCTCGTTGACGCGCTCTTCGTCGAGGGGAAGGACCTCGAGGGAAAAGGCGCGCAGCGCGTCCAGGCCCGTCCGCCCGGCCGTGACCTCTGCGATGCGCCGGTTGGTCCTGTTGAAGACGTGGCTGAAGGCGAATTCGAGCAGGGTGTCCTTGGTGGGGAAGTAGGGTTTCAGGGCACCGTTGGCAAAGCCTGCCTCCGTGGCGATCTCGCGCATGGTGGCGCTCTCAAGGCCCTGCCGGGCGATGATCCGCCAGGTGGCATCCATGAGTTCCAGGCGGCGCTCATCATGGTCAACTATCTTCGGCACCGCGGCCACTCCCCGGAAATTTTTCGCTCAGACTCTTGTGGGCCATGTTACGGACGTTTATTCTCTACAACTATAGAAAATAAACCAGTGGCCGGTGACGGCCCGGACAAAGGCTCTTCCCATGACTCTCGCAGCAACCGAAACCGCCTCCGCCTTCCGCCTGGCAACCGCGGAGGAAATCCTGGACGTCCGCGCCCTTCTGCAGGCGGAAGGCCACCTGGGCCCCCAGCACCGCATCGCCTATCTCGGCCTGCTGGATCCGGCGCGGGGCGCGGAACCGCAGGCGGACCGCCGTTTCCGGGTCTTCATCCACGACGCCTCGGGGGCTGCGCCGAGGGACGTCGTTGTCTCCGTTACCCAGCAAAAGGTGCTCTCCGCCGTCGTCCTGGACACTGCAGTGACCGGCGAACTGCCGGTTTTGGAGGAGGAGTTCGAAGTGGTGGAGTCCCTCCTCGCCACTGACGAACGATGGCTTACGGCACTCGCGGTCAGGGGCCTCGATGTCCAAAAGGTCCGCGTGGCCCCGCTCTCGGCCGGCGTCTTCGAATACGGCGAAGAGAAGGGCCGCCGCATCCTCCGCGGCCTGGCGTTCGTGCAGGATTTCCCCGAGGACAGCGCCTGGGCACACCCGGTGGACGGCCTGGTGGCCTACGTGGACGTGGTCAGCAGGGAAGTCACCCAGGTCATCGACCTCGGTGCCATGCCCATCCCGGCCGAGCACGGCAACTACACCGACCCCGAACTGACCGGGCCGCTCCGCGAAACCCAGAAACCCATCAGCATCACCCAACCGGAGGGCCCCAGCTTCACCGTCACGGGCGGCAACCACGTGGAGTGGGAAAAATGGAGCGTGGACGTGGGCTTCGATGTCCGCGAAGGCGTGGTCCTGCACAACCTCGCGTTTCGGGACGGCGGCCGGAAGCGGCAGATCATCAACCGCGCGTCCATCGCCGAGATGGTGGTGCCGTATGGTGACCCGTCGCCCGTCCGGTCCTGGCAGAACTACTTCGACACCGGCGAATACCTGATTGGCCAGTACGCCAACTCCCTGGAACTGGGCTGCGACTGCCTGGGTGAGATCACCTACCTCAGCCCGGTCATCAGCGACGCCTTCGGCACCCCGCGGGAAATCCGCAACGGCATCTGCATGCACGAGGAGGACTGGAGTATCCTCTCCAAGCACTCCGACCTCTGGAGCGGCGTCACCTACACCCGCCGCAACCGCCGGCTGGTCATCTCCTTCTTCACCACGATCGGCAACTACGACTACGGCTTCTACTGGTACCTCTACCTGGATGGAACCATCGAATTCGAGGCCAAAGCCACCGGCATCGTGTTCACCTCCGCGTTCCCCGAGGGCGGCTCGGACAACATCTCCCAACTGGCGCCAGGCCTGGGCGCCCCCTTCCACCAGCACCTCTTCAGCGCCCGGCTGGACATGGCCATCGACGGCTTCACCAACCGCGTGGAGGAGGAGGACGTCATCCGCCAGGCCATGGGGCCAGGAAACGAACGGGGCAACGCGTTCTCCCGCAGGCGTACCGTCCTGGCCCGCGAGTCCGAAGGCGTCCGGGAAGCCGACGCCCGCGCCGGCCGCACCTGGATCATTTCCAACCCGGGGTCAAGGAACCGGCTGGGCGAGCCCGTGGGCTACAAACTGCACTCCCACAACCAGCCCACGCTGCTGGCAGACCCGGACTCCTCCATCGCCCGCCGCGCCGCCTTTGCCACCAAGGACCTCTGGGTCACCCGGTACGCCGAGGACGAGAAGTACCCCACGGGCGACTTCGTGAACCAGCACGCCGGCGGCGCGGGCCTGCCCGCCTATGTCGCGCAGGACCGGGACATCGACGGCCAGGACATCGTGGTGTGGCACACCTTCGGCCTGACCCACTTCCCCCGGGTGGAGGACTGGCCCATCATGCCCGTGGACACCGTCGGCTTCAAGCTGCGGCCGGAGGGCTTCTTCGACCGCAGCCCGGTCCTGGACGTTCCCGCCAACCCCAACAAGCAGGAATCCTCCTGCCATGCCGAGGGCAGCAGCGGTGGCTGCCACTAGCCTGACCCCCGCCCCGGCAGGGAGCACGACGGCGGCTGGACGGGACCGTGCCCTGCGGGTCCATGCCCAACGGCCCGGCCAGCACGCCCGGCTGGTTGCCATCGTTACCGCCGTCTCCTGCGCGGCCCACGTATGGCTGGCCGTATCCGGGCGCCACGGCACGTGGCTTGGCGTGCTCATGCTGGCACTCACCGCGGTCTGCGCTCCCTGCGCGGTCCATATCTGGCGGCACAGCCGGGTGGGTGCGCTGCACCAGGTCACCATCGCTGCCGTGGCGATGGCTGCCCTGCATGCAGCACTGCTGCTCGGCGCCGGCGGTGCCGGGCACGCGCACGGCGGCCAGCCGCCGTCGTCCGCTGGAAGCGGCTCCGGCAGCACGGACCTGTTGCTGGTTATTGCCCTGGAACTAACGACGGCGGTGCTCGCCGCCACGCTGGTAGCCCGGCTCCGGCGGTCCTGCCGGTAGGCCGTCGAGGCTCAGCCGGCGACGCCGAGCGGGCGGGCCACGTGCAGCTGTTCGTGGTCAACCAACCACTGGATGGATTCGAAGATTGCCTGCTCCGGTTCGTACCGCGGCGCGTAGCCGAGCACGGAGTCCGCTTTTTCGATGCTGAAGCACTGGCTGCGGTAGAGATGGTTCCAGCTCGCATCCGCGTGCTCGCGGGAGGTGTTCCCGCGGAAGCGGTCCCACGAAACTGTCTCCAGCACTGCAGCGTGGCCGAACCAGGCGGCAGCGATGTCCGCATAGCCGCGCACCGTCAGCGCGGTAGGGGCAACGATGTTGAAGTCCTGCCCGGCGGCCGCTCCGCGCCGGGCAATCGCCTGTTCGAACGCCTGCGCGACGTCATCGGCGTGCACATGGTGCATCAGCTCCGTGCCGCTGCCGGGAATCCGAAGGGGCTGGCCTGCAGAGATGGTCTGCCAGACGGTGGGATCGAGGTTGCCCAACGGACCGACCGGCTGCCATCCCGGCCCCACAATGTGGCCGGGATGCAGGGACGTGGTGGCCAGGCCGCCGCTGGCGGTTTCTTCCTTCAGCATCAGGGCAATCCGGTTCTTCTGGATGCCATATTCGCCAAAGGGTGGAGCAGCGGAATCCGAGCCCTCCCTGATGGGCAGCTTCAGGCTCTGCCCGTACCGCCAGACGGAGCCGCAGTGCAGCAGGTGCCCCACCTCGCCCCGCAGCCGCTGCACCAGCTGCGCCGCCGATTCGAGGGTGAAGCAGACCAGGTCCACCACGACGTCCGGTTTGAGGGCCGCCACCCGGTCCGCGAACGTTTCGTCCCGGTCTTCCGCCTCACGGTCTGCGGTGACGTGGTGCACCTGCTGCCACTCCGGTGCCTCCGTGTAAGGCCTGCTGGTGCCGCGGGTGATGTTGGTGACCTCATGGCCGGCGCGGACCAGCCGGGGGACCAGGAACGACCCGATGTGGCCGCTGCCGCCGATGACGGTGACTCTCATTGCTCTCCGATCGTTGCGTTTCCTCAAACGGTAGGGCCGCAGCAGCGGGGAAAGGGAGGGCCTGCGGACCTCCCTTTCCCCGTGGTTGGCGGCGGGCCGCCGGTCACTCCGGCTTGGCGTACTCCGCGGCGCTCATCACTTCGTAGCAAACGTAGGTCTCGCTGCCCTCCACCCAGGCATCGTGCCCGGCCGGAATGGAGTAGGCGTCACCGGCGTGGATGGTCATCCTGCCTCCATCGACCAGTTCAACGGTCAGGGTTCCGGCTACGCAGACGCCCAAATGGCTGACCTGGCAGCTGTCCGTGTGGACCACCGTCTTGACGGTCTCCGACCAGCGCCAGCCGGGTTCGAAAGTGAAGCGGCCCAGGGTGGTACCGCCGAGGGTGACGACATCGACCTGCGTCATGGGCGGCCGGCGCTTTTCATCCGGCTCATCGAAGGATTTTGATTCAAGGTCCTTGACCGTTACTGCGGGCATTTCAGGCTCCTGGGAAGGAGGGGGTTGTTTAGTTCACCCGGGCGTGCGGGCGCTCCGGGAGGATGGTCCGCCAGGGAGGGGTGTGCCCGTCCGGAACCTGCCGAACCTCGTGTGCGACGATCCCAATCTGCTCCGCCGCAGAGGTGATGTCAATGCTGTTTTGCCCCGTCAAACCACTCCCGGGCCGGGTTGGTCACAGCCGGGGCGGAACGGTCCACATCCGGCTGCGCAGCCCACCGCACGCCGTTGGCCAGGACCCGCTGGACCTGCGGATGGTGGTACACCGGGTACTCCTGGTCGCCCGGGCTGAAGTAGAAGATGCGGCCTTTTCCGCGGGTGAAGGTGACGCCGGACCGGAATACCTCACCGCCGGCAAACGAGCTGATGAAGATCAGGTCGTCAGGGTCCGGGATGTCGAACAGTTCGCCGTACATCTCCTGCTCCGGGATGACGATGGGGCTGTCCACCCCGTCCGCGATGGGGTGGGACGGCTTGACGGTCCACACCAGTTCGCGCTGGCCGTCATTCCGCCAGGCAAGGGAGCAGCTGGTACCGAGCAGTCTGGTGAAGATCTTCGAGAAGTGCCCCGAGTGCAGCACGATCAGTCCCATCCCGCCCAGCACGTGCCGGTGGACGCGCTCGACGACGGCGTCCCCCACCTCGGCGTGCGCGATGTGGCCCCACCACAACAGCACGTCAGTCTCCGCGAGCACCTCTTCGCTGAGGCCGTGGTCGGCGCCGGTGGCCAGGACCGCCGTCGTAATCTCCGCGTCCGGAAAGTGGGAGCGGAGGCCGGCGGCGATGGCGCCGTGGATGCCGTCCGGGTATATCTCCCCGATGTGGGACGGCTCATTGTTGGCTTCGTGGACGCCTTCGTTCCACACCAGGATCCGCAGTTCGCCGTCCATCAGAGCCGAACCTCCCTCTGCTCGCGTGCGGACTGGTAGCACGCGTCGATGACCTGCGCCCGGTACAGCGCCAGGGATCCGTCATGGTTGGCCCAGACGTTCGCGCCGCCGCGCACGGCGGTGACAAAGTCCTCCACCACTGCATCGTGTGCGCGGCCCGGCAGGACCGGGGGCAGGTAGTCCGCGGACTCCCCGTCCTTGTCCGCGAACACCCGCAGCCGGCCCACCGGCGGAAAGGGGGCCCCGTGCACCCTGAGCTCGGCACCGCCGTCAGTACCGTACACGGTGAAGTCCAGCTGGTCGTCGGTTTCCCGGTAGGCAGCCCAGCTGGCCTCGACCAGCAGGGTCGCGCCGCCCTCCAGCCGCAGCAACGCCGTGGCGAAGTCTTCCACGTCGAAGGCATGGCTGGTGGCGTGGGCGGAGAACCGGCTTCCGCCGCCCCGGCCCTGCGGACCCAGTTCGGCATGGGTGGCTGCGGATACCGCCACCACCTTCGGCTCGCCGAGGAGGTACAGGGCGAAGTCGAGCACATGGACGCCGATGTCCGCCAGGGGGCCGCCGCCTGCGAGCTCCGGGTTGGTGAACCAGCTGCCCAGCGTGGGGATGCCGGCGCGCCGCAGCCACGAGGCCTTCGCGTAATACGGCCGGCCCAGGCCGCCGCCGTCGATCACGTCCTTGAGCGCCCTGATGTCCCCGCGGCGGCGGTGGTTGAAGGCGACGTCAAGGACGCGGCCGGCTTTGCGGGCGGCGTCCACCATGGCCTGGCCTTCCGCAGCGTTGCGGGCGATCGGCTTCTCGCTGAGCACGTGGAGGCCCCGTTCCAGGGCGGCGATGGCGATCGGGGCGTGCAGGAAGGTGGGCACTGCCACGCTGACCGCGTCCAGGCCGCCGTGCTCCAGCATGTCCTCCCAGCCGGCGAGGGCGTTCGGGATGGCGTATTCGGCCTGCAGGGAGTCCCGGAGGTCCTGTTCCATGCCGGCCACCGAGACGATGCTTACTCCGTCCAGCGCCGAGTAGGCCTTGAGGTGCTGCTGGCCGGCCCAGCCGATGCCCACCACCCCCACCCGTAAGTCCGGGACGGGGGTCTTTGCTTCGGCGGGTGCCTGCGGGTCAGGGGACTGCTCATTGCTCAACGGGTACACCCTCTCTCTTTGCTGGACGCGTACCCCCATCCCCTCGAAACATGCATTTAACCTTCCGGCCCGACGCGTGAAACACAGCCTTGGATACTCTGATGCAACAAGGTTTACTGTAACTAACCAATTGGACAGGAATGTTTCGATGACCAGTGTCGCAACCCCTGCTGTAACCCCCGCCATGGAGCCGGCCCTTGCGTCCGCCGCTCCCGCCTCCGAACCGACGATCACCCTCGCCGACATCGCCCGCGCCCATGACATCCGCTTCCTCCTGGCCACCTTCGTGGACATGACCGGAAAGCCCTGCGCCAAGCTCGTTCCGGTGGAAGCCGCCCACGAACTCGAAGCGGGCGCCATGGGCTTTGCCGGCTACGCGGCCGGCCTCATCGGCCAGAAGCCCCAGGACGGGGACCTCATCGCCGTCCCGGACCTCGCCTCCTTCACCCCCGTCCCCTTCATCAAGGAAGGGCTGGCCATCATCCACTGCGACCCGCACGTCGACGGCAAGCCCTGGCCCTACGCCCCGCGCGTCATCCTCAAGAACGCCCTCGCCCGCCTGGCGGACCAGGGAATGCAGGCCAAGGTAGGCGCCGAGGTGGAGTACTTCCTGGTCAACAGGAGCGACGACGGGACGCTGAGCACCGCCGACACCCGGGACGATTCGCCCCGCCCCTGCTACGACGCCCGCGGCGTGACCCGGATGTATGAGCACCTCACGTCCATCAGCGACGCGATGAACTCACTCGGCTGGGGCAACTACGCCAACGACCACGAGGACGCCGCCGGCCAGTTCGAGCAGAACTTCACGTACGCCGATGCCCTCACCACCGCCGACCGCGTCATCTCGCTCCGCTACATCCTGAATATCCTGGCCGGGCAGCGCGGCATGACCGCCACCTTCATGCCCAAGCCGTTCACGGACCGCACCGGCACCGGCCTGCACTTCCACCTCTCGCTGTGGTCGGGCGCGGACGCGCTGTTCCCGGGGAAGGACGGAAACACGGACGACGGCGGACGCGGCCTGGGGCTGTCCGGCCTCGCGTATTCCTTCATCGCCGGAATCCTGGACCACGCCCCCGCGCTGCAGGCCTTCCTCGCCCCCACGGTCAACTCCTACAAGCGCACCGGCGCCACTACCAGTTCCTCCGGCGCCACGTGGTCGCCGCGGAAGGCCTCCTACGGGGGCAACGACCGGACCCACATGATCCGCGTGCCGGACAACGCGAGGCTCGAACTCCGCTCCGGCGACGGTTCCGCCAACCCCTACCTCGCCGTCGCCACCGTCATCGCCGCAGGGCTGGACGGCGTGGAGAAGGCACTCGACCCCGGGACGCCATCCGGGCCGGGGGAGTCCAAAGCGGATGCCCATCTCCTGCCGGCCACCCTGCTCCACGCCGTGGAAGCGCTCCGCAGGGACCCGGTCATCCTGGCCAGCCTCAGCGGCGATCCGGAGATCGGAACCTACTACGCAAACGCCAAGGAAGAGGAGTTCCTCAGCTGGCACAACCAGGTCAGCGACTGGGAAATCCGGACGTACCTCACCTCGATCTGACCACTACCCCGTAAAGGAATCCCACCATGTGCGGAATCGCCGCGCTGCAGCTGCGCAATCCCTCGCTGCACCCCAAGATGGGCAGCCTGCTGTCCTCGATGCTCTGCCAGATCGTGGACCGCGGACCCGACTCCGCAGGCCTCGCCGTCTACAACACCCCGGGCCTGCTGTCGCCGGGCAGGTCCACCTTGAGCCTGCTCGGCAGGGACCAGGGAATGACGACGGCGGCACTCACCGCAGGCGTCGCGGCGCTCCTGCCGTCTGACGCGGCAGCAGCAGTGCAAGTGGTGGGCGACACCACCCTGGTGGGCGCCGCCGTCGGGACGGACCTCCTGGTGAAGGCCGTCACCGAAACCGTGCCCGCCGCCACCATCATTGGCCGCGGCGAACACGTGGCCGTGATGAAGAGCGTGGGACACCCGATGGAGATCGCCGCCCACCACGGGCTGGAGGCGATGGCCGGCAGCCAGGGCCTGTCCCACACCCGGATGGCCACCGAGTCGGCCGTCACCGCGGGCGGCTCGCACCCCTTCTCCGTGGCCGACGACCTCTGCCTGGTCCACAACGGCTCCTTCTCCAACCACGCCACGGTCCGGCGGAACCTGAAGCGTGAGGGCGTGGTGTTCGACTCCGAGAATGACACCGAGGTGGGCGCCCGCTACGTCGCCTCACGGCTGCAGCAGGGCGACACCCTCGAGGAAGCATTGGTGAACCTGGGCAACGTCCTGGACGGCTTCTACACCCTGGTGGTCACCACCGCGGACAGCATGGCAGTGGTCCGCGACCCCATCGCCTGCAAGCCGGCCATCATCGCCGAAACCGAGGACTACGTGGCCATGGCCTCCGAATACCGCGCCCTCGCCGGGCTGCCCGGCATCGACAACGCCCGCATTTTTGAACCGGAACCCGGAAAGGTCTACACATGGTCACTCTGACAGCCCCCGAAAGCCTGGAAACTGCAGTTACTGCCGAGGCACCCACCGTGGTGGACCTTTCCGGCTCCCCGGTCCGCAGCCTGAACCAGGCACTCCACAACGCGGCCGACGGCCAGTCCTGGACCGTTGCCAACCCCGGCGGCAAGCACAGCCTCGCCGTCGGCATCAACGCCGACGTCTCGGTGACCATCGACGGCCATGCCGGCTACTACGCCGCCGGGATGCACCAGAAGGGAACCGTGACCGTCAACGGCAACGCCGGCGTCGGACTGGCCGAGAACATCATGTCCGGCAGCGTCCATGTGAAGGGCGACGCCTCCCAGTCCGCCGCCGCCACCGGCCACGGCGGCCTGGTGGTCATCGACGGGAACGCCGGCGCCCGCTGCGGGATCTCCATGAAGGGCGTGGACATCGTGGTGGGCGGCAACATCGGCCACATGTCGGCGTTCATGGCGCAGGCCGGCCGCCTGGTGGTGTGCGGTGACGCCGGGGACGCCCTGGGCGACTCGATCTACGAGGCGCGGATCTACGTCAAAGGGACGGTGGCCTCCCTCGGTGCGGACTGCGTCGAAAAGCCGCTGCGCGAAGAGCACATTGCCGAGCTCGCGGAACTGCTGGCTGCCGCCGGCCGCACCGACAACCCTGCCGATTTCAAGCGTTACGGCTCGGCCCGGAACCTCTACCACTTCCACGTCGACAACTCGACTGCCTACTAGGAGGCCCCCATGACCATCACCTCCGTTCCTGCCGCGGGCGCAGCACCTCTCCAGGACCTTGCTGAACAGGGCCTGCGGGAGTCCGCCACCTTTGACCGCGCCACCATCGCGGACATCCAGCGCGCGGCCGCCACCGGCGTGTACGACATCCGCGGCTGGGGCGCCAAGCGCAAGGTCCCGCACTTCGACGACCTGCTGTTCCTCGGCGCCTCCATGTCCCGCTACCCACTGGAGGGCTACCGCGAAAAGTGCGACACCGACGTCGTCCTCGGTGACCGGTACGCCAGCCGCCCGCTGCACCTGGAGACCCCGGTGACCATTGCCGGCATGAGCTTCGGCGCCCTGTCCGCCAACGCCAAGGAAGCGCTGGGCCGCGGCGCGTCCGAGGTGGGCACCTCCACCACCACGGGCGACGGCGGCATGACGCCTGAGGAGCGCGGCCAATCCAAACACCTGGTGTACCAGTACCTGCCCTCCCGGTACGGCATGAACCCGGACGACCTCCGCAAGGCTGACGCCATCGAGATCGTGCTCGGCCAAGGCGCCAAGCCCGGCGGCGGGGGCATGCTCCTGGGCCAGAAAATCACCGAACGCGTCGCCGGGATGCGCACCCTGCCGGTGGGCATCGACCAGCGCTCCGCCAGCCGCCACCCGGACTGGACCGGCCCGGACGACCTCGAAATCAAGATCGGCGAGCTGCGCGAAATCACCGACTGGAAGACCCCCATCTACGTCAAAATCGGTGCCTCCCGCCCGTACTACGACACGGCGCTCGCCGTGAAGTCCGGCGCCGACGTCGTGGTGCTGGACGGCATGCAGGGCGGCACCGCCGCCACGCAGCAGGTGTTCATCGAACACGTGGGGATCCCCATCCTCGCGGCCATCCCGCAGGCGGTCCAGGCGTTGCAGGAACTGGGGATGCACCGGAAGGTCCAGCTGATCGTCTCCGGCGGCATCCGCACCGGCGCCGACGTCGCCAAGGCCATGGCCCTGGGTGCCGATGCAGTGGCCATCGGAACCGCCGCGCTGATCGCCCTCGGCGACAACGACCCCCGCTACGCCGCCGAATACTCCGCCCTCGGTTCGGCCGCCGGGTTCTACGACGACTTCCAGGACGGCCGCGACCCCGCCGGCATCACCACCCAGGACCCTGAGCTCTCCTCCCGGCTGGACCCCGTGGCCGCCGGCCGCCGGCTGGCCAACTACCTTCGTGTCCTCACCATGGAAGCCCAGACCATCGCCCGGGCCTGCGGCAAGTCGCACCTGCACAACCTGGAGCCGGAAGACCTGGTGGCACTGACCATCGAGGCCTCCGCCATGGCCCGCGTGCCGCTGGCCGGCACCAGTTGGATCCCCGGCGCGCAGGGGAGCTTTTGATGGCCGACCCGTCGGATTATGTGGTGGTGGGCGCCGGCCTGGCCGGCGCCGCCACCGCGTGGCAGCTCGCAGCGCGCGGCCACCAGGTCACCCTGCTGGAGCGCGACGTTCCCGCCGCCCACGACGGCAGCTCGCACGGCTCCGCCCGGATCTTCCGCTACGCCTACCCGGACCCCTTCTACACCCGGGCCGTGCTCGATTCCAAAGACCTTTGGGACGGGCTCGCAGCGGACGCCGGCGTTGAGCTGATCACGCCGTTCGGTGCGGTGGACCATGGCCCCAAACGTCAACCCGCCCTCCTCGCTGAGGTACTGGCCCGTGCCGGAATCGACCACGAGCTGCTGTCGGCCGCCGACGCCCGCAACCGCTGGCCGCAGATCGCGTTCGACACCGAGGTCCTCTGGCATCCCGGTGCGGGCGTGATCGACGCCGAAACCTCTGTCAACGCCATGGTGGCCCTCGCGGTCCGGCACGGGGCAAAAGTCCTGACCGGCTGGAGCCTGGACCGGGTGGAGCAGCTGGGCGGGGCCGGCTACCGGCTGCACTCCACCACGGGGGAAACACTCGACGCCGGCAACCTCGTCATCAGCGCCGGCGGCTGGCTGCCACGGCTGCTGGACTCCCTGCCACTGCCGGCCGGGTTCCTCGCCGGCCTGCCGGAATTTACCGTCCGCCAGGAGCAGGCCTTCCACTTCAGGTACCGGGAAGACCCCGGCTTTTCCGGCACCAACTGGCCCACCTTCATCCACAAGGCCGGCGACCTCCAAACCTACGGCCTCCCCGGCGGCCGGGATGCGGATTTTGCCGGGCAGAAAGTGGCCGAATACAACGGCGGCCCGCGGATTCGGTCCGCCGCGGACCAGACCGGAGTGGTGGACCCGGCCAACCGTACCCGCGTGGTGGACTACGTCCGCCGCTACCTGCCTGGCCTGGACCCCGAACCTTACGCCGAAACCACCTGCCTGTTCACCAACACCCCCACCGAGGACTTCCTCATTGACCGGGCGGAGAACCTCACCGTCGTCTCACCCTGCTCGGGCCACGGCGCGAAGTTCGCCCCGCTGACCGGGCAGTGGGCGGCGGACCTGGCCACCGGTGCCGGGTCAGTTCCGGACCGGTTCCGGAGCGCCTCCTCCCCGGCACTCACCACGTAGAACGGACAACCGTGAGCCTTTCCCGCACAGCACCAGCGCCGCACGCGGTACCCGCCGAAACTGCGGGCGCACCCACCGTTGCCGGCCTCCTGAAAGAGATTTCCGACGTCGGCCGCGACAGCACCCGCGGCGGCTACTCCCGCCCGGTGTTCTCCACCGCCGAAACGGACCTCCGCAGTTGGTTCATTGAGCAGGCGGCCCGGCGCGGGCTGGACGTGCACACCGATGCCAACGGGATTATCTGGGCCTGGTGGGACACAGCAACCGGAGTGCGGAAAGACGCCGTCGCCACCGGAAGCCACCTCGATTCCGTCCCCGGCGGCGGCGGGTATGACGGCCCGCTGGGGGTTGCCTCGGCGCTGGTTGCCGTCGACCTCCTCAAGGCCCGTAACTTCCGGCCCCGGCGGCCCCTGGTGCTCGCGGTGTTCCCGGAGGAGGAAGGCTCCCGGTTCGGCGTGGCCTGCCTTGGCTCGCGGCTCCTCACCGGCCGACTGGACCCGGACAAGGCCCGCAACCTCCGCGACGCGGACGGCAACACTTACGCCGACGCCGCCGCGGCGAACGGGCAGGACCCGCGGTTCATCGGCGCCGACCACAAGGCCCTGCAGCAGCTGGGGGTGTTCGTGGAACTGCATGTGGAGCAGGGGAGGGGACTGGTGGACCTGCACCAGCCGGTGGCCATCGGGTCCTCCATCCTTGGCCACGGCCGCTGGAAACTGAGCATCACGGGCGAGGGAAACCACGCCGGAACCACGCTCATGAGGGACCGGCGCGACCCCATGATCGCAGCGGCCAAAGTCACGGTGTCCGTCCGGGACACCGCCCGGAAGTACAAGGAGGCCCGCGCCACGGTGGGCCGGCTACAGCCCGTCCCCGGCGGTACCAACGTGATCGCCTCGCGGGTGGATCTCTGGATCGACGTCAGGCACCCGGAGGATTCGGTCACCGCCGCGCTGGTGGAGGCCATCGGGTTGAACGCCCAGGTCATCGCCGCGGAGGAAGGCTGCACAGCCGTCCTGGGCACGGAATCGTTGAGCCCCACAGTCCATTTCGACGGCGGCCTCCGGGACCGGCTGCAGCAGCTCCTGCCTGCCGCCCCGGTGCTGGACACCGGCGCAGGGCACGACGCCGGGGTGCTGGCCGCGAACCTGCCCACCGCAATGCTGTTCGTCCGGAACCCCACCGGCGTATCGCATTCGCCGGACGAACTCGTGGAGGACAGCGACGCCGAAGCCGGCGCGCTCGCCCTGGCGGACTCCCTTGCCGGGCTGCTGGGCGGGGCAGTGTGATTGGCCACGACCGTCGTCGTACGCCGGGCCTACCGCGGCCCGCCTAAGATGGCAGGCATGACCGAACAGGCCGGGGACCACGGAACGGACCAACCCGCAGAGGACGCTGCCGGACAGGTTGCCGGCCGGCTGGAGCAGGTCATCGCGGCGCAGGTCCGGCACTACCGCACGTCGGCCGGCTTGTCGTCGGCCGAGCTCGCAGCCCGGACCGGCCTGTCCAAGGCCATGATCTCCCGGGTGGAAACCGCCACCACTTCCTGTTCCCTCACCACCTTGCAGCGGCTGGCCGACGGCCTCAACGTTCCGGTCACCGCACTGTTCCGCGGCGCGGACACCGACCGGGACGCCACCTTCACCAAGAGCGGCCAAGGCAGCCTCACCGTCCGGAGCGGCACCCAGCACGGCCACGAATATCGCGTGCTGGGAACCCTCAAAGGCCGGACCGATGCCATTGAACCCACCCTGGTGACCCTCACCGACGCCAGCGACGTGTTTCCCCTGTTCCAGCACCCGGGCACCGAGTTCATCTACATGCTCGCCGGGAAGATGGTCTACGGCCACGGCTCCTACGAGTACGCCATGGAACCGGGGGACTCCCTGCTCCTGGACGGTGAAGGCCCGCACGGCCCGCTGGAATTGCTGGACCTTCCCATCCGGTTCCTGGCGGTCTCCGCCAAATAATGCCCGTTACTGGTGGCTCCTGCAGTCGCTTCCTGCGTGCTGCGGGACCCCTGAAACTCGCCTGTGGATGACCGAAACGATCATTTAACACACCGGAAACCCACCCGGGAATTGCCGCCATAAAGTTGGAATCAGACGGCAACAGCCGCCCCTCCCGCTGAACGTGGTTTCTCCGGCCACGTCCCTCCGCAGAGCGGCTCTGACGGCAATCGACCGTTCTCTCTTCGCATCACGAAAGGGGTTTCCCATGGATTCGGGAAATGTCGCTTGGATTTTGGCCAGCTCGGCGCTGGTGTGCATGATGATCCCCGCCCTGGCCCTGTTTTACGGGGGCATGGTGGGGTCGCGCCGCATTCTCAACATGATGATGATGTGCTTCGGCGGCGCCAGCCTGGTGGCCGTCCTCTGGGCACTGTTCGGCTACTCAATGGCCTTTGGCAACTCCGTGGGCGGCCTGGGCCTGATCGGTGACGTCACCGAATTCCCCGGCATGGGGCAGCTGCTGGCCAAGGATGATTCGGCGTCCATCCCGGTCATCCTGTTCGCAGCATTCCAGCTGTTCTTCGCCTGCGTCACCACCGCACTGGTTGCCGGTGCCGCCGCGGGCCGCATGAAGTTTGGCGCCTGGATGGTCTTCGCCGGCATCTGGGCCACGGTGGTGTACTTCCCCATCGCGCACTGGGTGTTTGCGTTCGACTCGGCGGACGGCAGCACAGTGGGTGGCTGGATTGCCAACGGCATCAAAGCCATCGACTTCGCCGGCGGCACCGCGGTGCACATGAACGCCGGCGCCGCCGCCCTGGCCCTGGCCCTGGTACTGGGCAAGAGCTCCGGCTGGCCCAAGGTGGAACACGCCAAGCCGCACAGCCGGCCGCTGGTCCTGGTGGGCGCAGGCCTGCTGTGGGTGGGCTGGTTCGGCTTCAACGCGGGCTCCGCGCTCGCCGCCGGCCAGTCCGCGTCCGTGGTGTTCCTGAACACCGCCGTCGCAGCTTCGGCCGGACTGCTGGCCTGGGCCCTTGTTGAGCGGGTCCGGCATGGTGCGGCCACCAGCATGGGTGCAGCATCAGGCCTGATCGCCGCGCTGGTCGCCATCACTCCTGCCTGTGGCGCAGTCAGCCCGCTCGGCGCACTGGCCATCGGCGCGATCGCCGGGGCTGTCTGCTCGCTGGCCATCGAATGGAAGTTCCGCCTGGGCTTCGACGATTCACTCGACGTCGTCGGCGTCCACCTGGTGGGCGGCATCCTGGGCACCCTGCTGATCGGCCTCTTCGCCACGGACAAGGCCCCGAACGGCGTCAGCGGCCTCTTCTACGGCGGCGGCTTCGACCTGCTTGGCGTCCAGGCGATCGCCACCGTCAGCGTCCTGGCCTACTCCTTCGGGGTCACCTGGATCCTGGCGAAGATCCTGGACAAGACCATGGGCGGCCTGCGCATCAAGCCCGAGGACGAACTGCGCGGCATCGACCTCGCGGCCCACTCCGAGCTGGCCTACCTGATGGACGAGGATCCGGTGGAGCTGGGCTCCCCGCAGCGGGTCTAGTTCCACTTCCACAAGCTGCCGGGCGCCCGCCTGCTGGGGGCGGCGCCCGGCATACCCCTTACGCGTCACGCGGCGCGTCCCAGTTCTCGAATCAGGGCCAAACCTTGGACCGGTGCCGGCAGCAGCCGGCTTATAGTTCCAGGGTTTGGCCCTTCGTCGTGCCTACAAGTCCGTGCAGGCCAGGATGCCGCCGCGCCCTTCGAGCACCGCTGCGCGGACGTGGCTGGGGCGCCTGCGCAGGTCCGGCGCCATGGTGCACCAACAGCGCGCGGCGCAAACGCATTTGCGCTGCGCGGATTCGCTGGCGCTACCGAAATATGGGCTGCGACAGCGAAGATGTGCGTCGAAAACCAGGATGCGAGTCGATAACGACGGGCTTACTCCTTGAACAGCCCCGCAAGGTCCTCGGCCGTGATGGCCCCGCCGGCCAGGGCGTCACCCTCCATGACGTCAGCGAACAGCTGCGACTTCCGGGTCTTCAGTGCCATGACCTTTTCCTCGATGGTGTCCTTGGCCACGAGCCGGTACACCATCACGTTCCGGGCCTGCCCGATCCGGTGGGTCCGGTCCACGGCCTGGGCCTCGGACGCCGGGTTCCACCAGGGGTCCAGCAGGAAGACGTAATCGGCCTCCGTGAGGTTCAGGCCGAACCCGCCGGCCTTGAGCGAAATCAGGAACACCGGCGCGCTGCCGTTCTTGAACTCGCTGACAACGTCGGCACGGTTCCGGGTTCCGCCGTCGAGGTAGCAGTACTCGATCTCCTCCTGGTCCAGCCGCTCGCGGACCTTCCCCAGGAACCCGGTGAACTGGCTGAAGATCAGCGCCCGGTGCCCCTCGGCCACCAGGTCCTCGAGCTGCTCAAACAGTACATCCAGCTTCGAGGACCGCACCGCGGACAAGGCAGGATCCACCAGGGACACATCCAGGCTGAGCTGCCGCAGCAGGGTCAGCGACTGGAAAATGGTGAACCGGTTCTTGTTGACGTCCTCGATCAGCCCCAGGATCTTCTGCCGCTCACGCTGCAGGTGGGTCTGGTACACCTTCTGGTGCCGCGGGTTGAGCACCACCTCAAGGACCTGCTCCTGCTTGGGCGGCAGGTCCTTGATCACCTGGTCCTTGGTGCGCCGCATCATCAGCGGCCGGACCCGGCGCCGGAGCTTCTCCAGCTGCCCCTTGTCGCCGTTCTTTTCCACCGGCTTCTGGTAATACTCGGCAAAGCGCTTGGGGCTGGAGAACAGCCCGGGAGCGACGATGGATGTCAGGGCCCAGAACTCCATCAGGTTGTTCTCCAGCGGGGTGCCGGTGATGGCCAGCTTGAACGCCGCCGGCAGCTTGCGGGCGCACTGGTAGGCCTTGGACTGGTGGTTCTTCACGAACTGCGCCTCGTCCAGGACCAGCCCGTTCCACGTCCGCATGGCGTAGGCCTCGTAGTCGATGCGGAACAGCGCGTACGAGGTGATCACGACGTCGGCCCCGCCCAGTGCCTCCGCAACGTCCTGCCCGCTCTTCCCGAAGGTCTCGCCGACGGTCCGGACGGTGAGGCCAGGGGCGAAGCGGGCGGCTTCCAGCGCCCAGTTGCCCACCACGCTGGTGGGCGCCACCACCAGGAAGGGCGCGACGGCGGCGGGCCCGCCACCGGAGCTGGCGGCAGCACCGCCGTCGGACGTTTCCAGGGACGAGGCAGCCGCTGCCGCAAGGTCTTTCGCCGCGCACATCAGCGCCAGCGCCTGGACGGTTTTGCCCAGGCCCATGTCGTCCGCCAGGATGCCGCCCAGCCCGTGCTTGTAGAGGAAGCTCAGCCAGTTGAACCCCTCCAGCTGGTAAGGCCGCAGCTCCGCGTTCAGCGTGGCAGGCAGCGGCAGCCCGTCGGTGCCGCCCTCCAGGAGGCCGCCGACGGCGGACCGCCAGGCCGCTGCCTGTTCGTCGACAATCCCCAGCTGTGCCAGCTCGTCCCAGAGGCCGGCCTGGAACCTGCTGATCTGCAGTGGAGCATCCTTGTTGTCCTGCAGCGATCTGGCTTCTTCGATCAAAGCCCGCAACTGGTGCAGTTCCGGCAGGTCCAGGGAGAAATAGGCTCCGCTGGGCAGCAGCATCCTGGTTTGGCCGGCCGCCAGCGCGGAGAACACGGCAGCGAAGGAGACGGGCTGGCCTTCCAGCGAAATCTGGATGCCCAGGTCGAACCAGTCACGCTGCTCGGTGGCCTTGGTGGAGATGGACACCACGGGAGCTTCCCCGGCCTCCCGGTAGTCCGCGATGTCACCCACGGCTTCCACGTCAACGTCCGGCGCTTCCCACAGCCGGGGCAGTACCTCCTCGGTGAACGCCAGCGTGTCCAGTCCCGTCAGTTCGGCGGATGCCGCAAGCCGCGGAGTGCCCCAGCCGCCCGTGGCTGATTCACCCAGGGCAGGGACCACGTCCCATGGCTGGCCGATGCCCTCCAGGATGCGCGCCTCGGCGGTGTCGTCACGGTAACCGTGATCGCCGGGGTGACGCCACAAGGGCTGCGCCGTGACCAGCGTCCCGGTCTTGTAGTGCCACTCCCAATGCAGCCGTACCCGGTGGTCAGCACCATAGTTGGCCAGCAGGGAAAGGGTGGGGACGGCCAGTTCGGGCAGTTCCACGGACTCGTCGCGCGCCGTTACCCGGGCCGCCTGCTTCAGTTTCGGGTAGAACCCGGTCAGGAAGCGGGATTCGTCCCTGGCGGGGATATGCAGCATGCTGCCCGCGGTGACGAACGCCAGCAGCTCCTCGCTCAGCCCGTTTTCCAGCGGCGCCAGCGTGATGGTGCCGTTGGGGTCCGGCACGCCCGGCAGCGAGGCTTCCCCCGAGGTAAAGAACAACCCGTGCGCCGGCCGGCCGATCGTTCCCACGGATGCCGGATCAACCTCCGCGCCCTCAACCGTGATGGTGGGCGACAGCTCCAGCCCGCCGTCGGACGCATCTGTTTTTGCCGCGGCGGCTTCTTCGTCGGGTCCAGCCACCGGTGCCCCGTACCGGCTCAGGGAAAGCCCGACGACGGCGGGGGCTTCAGTGATGCGGACAGGCTCTGTGCCGCGCGAGTGGACCAGCGCGAGCCCGATCTTCCGTGCCTCGGACAGCAGGCTCCACAGGTTCCTGCCGGCATAAGAGTTCAGGCTTAGCCACAGGCCGGCGGAGTTGTGCATCCGGCTCGCGGAGGAGGAATGGCCGGCCAGGAACTCCTGCAGCCAGTCCACGTGCGCCTGGTTGGATTCCCGCCGGAAGTTCAGGTAGCTCAGGGTGTTCCAGGAAACATCGCCGCGGATCCATTTGCCCTTGGCGCCCATGATGACCGGCCGGACCTTGAGCTGGCGGACGCCGCGCACCGGGTCCCGGCGGCCGGTGTAGGAGAAATGCGGCGGGGGTTCCTCCACTTCGAACTGCAGGGCGAGGGGAACCCCGGCGGTGGAGGGGGTGGCACCGGGCCGGGAGATCAGGGGGCTGAGGGCCTGCTCCCAGTCGGAGAGGGCCGCGGCCGGCGCACGGGACACCTGGGCGGAGGTGGACGGCGCCAGCAACTGCACCCGGATGGCGGGGTTGTCCTCGGCCGCGAACAGCAGGGCCGCCACATGCTTGCAGTCCTTGCGGACCGGGCAGCTGCACACACCGACGGTGCAGCTCCAGCCGCCGGCTTTCCGGACCAGCTTGGCGGTGGTGGAGTACGGAACGTCCGCCCCGCCCCGGACCTTTCCCAGCATCAGCCCCGTGCCGCCGTCGAACGATATGCCCGAGACCCTGCTTGCCATGGCATACGCCAGCCCGGCCGCCAGCGAGCGGTCGTTGATTGCAGGTGTCTGTATTGCCAGGTCCGCACTTTCGTCCGGTTGGGATGGCATGGTGGGGGCTACTTTCGGCAGGCCACGGCGGAGCCGGGTCCGGTGGGAGGTTATCTGATCCATCTTAGTTCGCCCGGGGGCGCCCCCACGCCGCCGGGCTTCCTTCCGTGCCGGTCCCGAAAACTTCGCTTGACGTTCATTTCGTTCCCGGTGTTGCCGTGAACCGGCCGTCGTAGCGTGAAAGCGTCCGGAGCAAAACCGCCGCCCAGCAAGGATCGCCATGACCATCACGCACCAGCCCGTCGTCCTGACCAGCAGCAGCATCGGAGGCAGGGACGAGGAAGTGGTGGAGGCCAACGCTGCCATCATCGACGCCATGCGCAAGGCCATGCTGCGGCTGGAGGACATGTCGCCGGTGGCCGTCCGCAGCTGCCTGGTGGATTTCTACCTGTCCCAGGCCCTGGAGGGAGGCTTCGCGCAGTACGCCGTTATGGCCGGTGGCCGGATCGCCACCGACCCGCTGGTCCGCGAAGGCATGGCAGGGATGGGCGCAGCCGCCCACCTGGACCTCTTCAACCGCGCCGCGGAGGCCTACGCCGTGCTGACCGACGGAACGGCAGCGTCCTACCTGGCCGGTGGCACCGATGACACCGGTGCGGTCAACCGCGCCGTCCTCCGCATCGAGGAGCTCGACGGCGAGTTCGAGGAACTGCTGGAACACGAGAACATCACCTCGCTTAACGCCCGCTGGCTGCGCGGCCAGCCGGACCTGCTGGTGCTCGACGACGAGGAAGTGGGTCCGTACATCCAGCGCCTTGCCGCCATGGCCCTTGAGGACGCCGGCACGGGGTCGGTTCGCAGCGGCGCAGCGAACCATCTCTAGCGGGTCCGCCGGCCGCCGGGCTTGCCGGCGGTGGGGACAGGAAAAAGAAATCCACCGCACCCGTAACCTTTCCGCAACCACGGGCGATGTAGTCAGTGATGGGTCCGCCCGGCGGGCCCAGTCCTATGTGTTGTCTAGGTTTTGGAGAAGTAAATGTCTGTATTCACCGTTCTCGCCACCAGCAAAGTCGCCGCCGGAGTCCTGGCCGCCGGAACCCTGGCAGTAGGCGGAACCGGCGCCGCAGCCGTCTCCGGTGCCCTTCCCACTCAGGCCCAGCAGACTGCGCACGAGCTCTTTGGTGCGCCTGCCCCCAAGCTTTCAGCCGAAGCAGCCGCTGATGCCCAGGCCACCCCGGCCCCCACCGCCACCTCGGCAGTGTCCGACGCCCTGAAGACCGCCGACGGCACCGCGGAAGCCACCGCCAAGGCAACGGCCACGGCTGGCGCTTCCGACGAAAAGGCCAGCGCTGATGTAACCGGTTCCGCAACGGCCAACACCGCCGTGGACGCGGCCGGCCCTGCAGCCCTGGGCCTCTGCACCGCCTTCACCCACGGCGGCCTGGACGCTTCCTCCAAGGCGTTCTCCTCGCTGTCCATCGCTGCCAAGGGTGACGCCAACATCAAGAGCTATTGCGCCGACGTCGTGGCTAAGGCCGACGCCGCAGCCAAGGCCGGTGCCGAGGGCAACGGTTCCGTCTCCGTTGACGCCGCAAAGCCGGAGGTCCCCGCCGCTCCTGCAGTGCCGGCCGTTCCGGCCGTCCCGGGGGTAGACGGCGCCAAGGCCGTTCCCGCTGTTCCTGCCGTTCCCGCCGTGGGTGGCAACACCGTCCACACGCCGTCGGTTTCGGCCCGCTAAGGCGCATTGGCTAGTCTGGACTGCGGCTGCGGCCGCAGTCCGGGCAGCCGGGCGGGTACGCGCGCCGCTGGAAAAGCTTGAAGGAGCGCCCCTGGCAGACCTGCCGCGAGGCAGCCGGAATACCACGGGGATTGGCAGCCCGAACCGGAAACCGGGATAAGGCAAGGGCCTGATCCCGGGATGGAGGAGCCGCTGGTGCTGGACACTTTGGCCCAAGAAGAGATCGACATATTCGACAACGCAGCCGGAACTGATCCGGCCGTGTTGTTCGCTGCTGCCTATCGAACCTTCGCGGGCCCGGTGCAGGGGTACCTTAAAGCGCGCGGACTGGATGATCCCGAGGCTGTGACCCAGGACGTCTTCATGGCTTTCTACCCGCGGACCGGCACCCTCACCGGTGGACTGCAGGGCGCAAAGTCCCTGATCTTCTCAATCGCCCACGCCCGCATGGTGGACCACTACCGCCGGCAGGAGCGCAGGCCTCAGTTGACGCCCTACGACCCCCAGCTTGATGCCCGGACCACCCCGTCCGCGGAGGACCACGCGGTGGAACTGACGGCCGGTGCCGAAGCCATGCTGGAAGGCCTCAGCGAAGAACACCAGGAGGTCCTGGCCCTTCGCGTCGTTGCGGACCTGTCCATCGAGCAGGTAGCCGCCATCATGGGCAAGAGCACCGGAGCCATCAAGCAGCTCCAGCGCCGGGCCCTCCATAACCTCAAGGCACAAACGCTCAAGAGAAACCAGGCACATCATGAGTGATACCGCAGGATCCCGGAACGACGGTGCCGTTGACCAGCTTCTGCTGGAGGCAGGCATGGGCGGCGACGGCCAGCTCCGCGACGCACTGCTCCATCTTCGCGCCCTGGCGGCCGAGGCCCCGGCGCCTTCTGCCGACATCGCGGCGCTGATGGCTGGCCCCTCGGCAGCCACCACCCCGGTGTTTCCGGTGGGCGCGGCAGCCACCACCACGCTTCCCGCTGCCGGGCAGCCGGCTGACCAACTGGCCGCCCGCCGCAGGGCCAAGCGCCGCATCACACTCACCACGCTCTCCGTGGCTGCCTCGCTTGCGGCCGGCGGCGCGGTTGCCGCCGCCTCCGACCAGGGATTCCGGGACTCCATCTCCCAGCTGAACCACGCCGTCACCTCATTCGTGGCAGGCTCAACCGCGGCCCCCGCCGGCAATGACGGCAAGCAGCTTCCGGTTCCCGCGCCGGCAGCGCCGCGGCCTTCGGCAACCAGCAGCGCGGATGCCGTCCCACCGGCACCCGCGCCCGCTTCTGCACCTGCCGCCGCGGCGCCGTCGAGCGTTCCAACACGGCAGGGAACCATGCCCGCCCACGGAACGCCCTCGCAGAAGCCTGCGGAGGTCCCGGCTTCGCCGGCGCTGCCCACCGAAGTGCCGGGAGACGTCCGGAAGGGGCTGGAACAGGGCCCTAAAGTGCCCGTTCCGCTGCCCACCGACATCCCGCTCCCGGGCAAGGCCGCGGACGTTCCGCTGAAGTAGGCCCCGCCGGGCGGATCCTGCCGGGCTAGTAGCCTTGTCCGGCCGATTTGATCATGGCGCCTGACGGATCGGACAAGTACCAGACGCCGCCCACACCCTGGCCCAAAGTGTCGCCCGGCTTGGTGTCCTTCGCGAAGTAGTAGAGGGGCATGCCGTTCAACGTCACCTGCTTCTTGCCGTCAGGCGTGGTGATGGTGCCCAGTTTCCCGGTGACTCCTTCTGCCGTGGGGGATCCCAAAGTGGTGGTGAGCGGAGGCCATTGGACCAGGCAGGAACCAGTGCAGGCGCTGGTGCCGGAGTCCTTGGTGTCCTTGGTGAAGAAGTAGAGGCTCATTCCCTTCGCATCCACCACAATGCTTCCTGCCGCCGAGGACGCTGCCTTAAGGTCGACGGCGGAACTTGCCTGCGATGACGACGCCGACGTTCCGGAGGGGCTGGCGGAGGACGTCCCGGAGGAAGTTCCTGCTGAACTGGTGGCGCCGCCCGTGGCCGGGCTGGAGGCCGCCGGCGTGGTCCCGGTGCTGCTGCCGCAGCCGGTGAGGGCTGCCGCCAGAACCAGGATGGCAAGGCCTGCCCCGAGATGGTGTTTCATGGTGTGCTCCTTGGATGTTCTTGCGTGGCTGTGTGCGTTCTGGGGTGTGGCGCTTCGCGGGGCGCCCGGCGCTGGATCACTGCGCTAACCCCTACGACGCCTCCGGGTGAAGAATGGTTCACAGGCAGGCTGCCGCGCCGGGTAGGTGAACCTTTTCCTGCTTTCCGTCGTGGTAACAGCCGGGAGCGCAGGATGCCGTGGTGTTGGCAGTGACGGGAGGAGCGGGATGCCGCTCGACGACAACGTGGTGGAGGCCATCTACCGTGAACATGGCAGCGCCCTGCGCCGCTTCGTGCTCAGCGCCACCAGGGATCCGCAGCTCGCGGAGGACGTGGTCCAGGAAACGGTGCTCCGCGTCTGGCAGCACGCCCCGGAGGTCAACGGCAGCTTCCGCAGTTACTTGTACCGCACAGCCAGGAACATCATGATCGACAATTACCGCCGGAGCCAGCGCCGCCCCCATGAGGCGCTGGAAAGCAGCCTGACCGAACCCGCAGAGGTGATGGGCCGCGTTGACGAGCTGCTGAACCGGGTCCTGATGGAGGAGGCCCTGCTCCGGTTGAGCAAGGAACACCGGGACGTCCTGGTGGCCCTCCATTACCGCAGGTTCACCGTCAACGAGGCGGCTGTCCAACTCAGCATCCCCAGCGGCACCGTCAAGTCCCGCGCCTTCTACGCGCTCCGGGCTTTGCGCACCATCCTGGACGAGATGGGGGTGGAACGGTGACTCACAACCCGCACCACCTGCTGGGCGCCTACGTGCTGGGCGGCCTCGACGCCGCCGACCTCAGCCTTTTCGAAGCACACCTCCAGGGCTGCGCCGCCTGCCGCAAAGAGCTTGCCGTGCTGGAGAAGGTCCCAATGCTCCTCGATGCCCTCCCCGTCCCCGACGCCGTGGCGCTCACCGCCGCGCCCGGCGGCGGGGAGGGCGCTGACCCCGGCGCCCCGGCGCGCCTGTTCAGCGAGCTGGCGCACCGTCGCCGCTCGTTACGACGGCGGTGGGTGGCGTTGGCAGGTGCCGTTGCCGCTGCCTGCCTGGCGGTGGGCCTGGCTGTGGGGCCGCTGCTCGCCAGGCCGCCGCAGCCGGATGCCACTTACTCCGTGGCCTCCGGCGGAGGGCTCCAGGTGAACATCGACATGGCCCGGAAGACCTGGGGGACTGAGCTGGCGGTCAGCGGCAGCAGCCTGCCGGAGGAAGGGACGCTCTCGCTGTGGGTGCGCGACCGGGCCGGCGCGGAGGACCGGGCCTGCGCCTGGACCGCCACCCCCAGCGGGAAGGTTAAGGTCACCGGTGCCACACCCATCCAGCTGGGCAGCATCTCCAGCGTCGAACTGCGCGACGGCGCCCAGCGGGCCGTGGCGGTCATAACCGTTCCCTAGGGTTGCGGGCCGGGGCCAGGGTGGTGGTGTCCCCGGTCTGTTCCCAACGCACGGAATTCCGCTACCAGGCCCTCATCCTCGCAGGCGCGGGCGAAGGCGGCGATCCGCCGTTCAATCTCGTAGCCCAGCAGCCGGCTGCCGATCCGCTCCATAATGGGCCGCAGCAACGCCGGGCGGCAGGAAAACGTGTACTTCCAGACGGCCCGGGTGCCGTCGTCGTCCGCGGTGAACCGCCAGCCGCCGCCGAAGTTCGTGAAAAACCATGGGCCGGACACCATGGTCATTCCTACGTTCCCGGGCGGCGCATAGGAGACATACTGGCTCACCATGGCCAGCCCAAGGCGCGACCTGGTGCGGGTCCGGACGCCCTTTCCCGGCGCCCGCGCTCCGTCAAGGAAGCCCTGCGAGGAAATGAAGGGGTCCCACTTGAGACGGAAGTCCCCGGTGGTTTGGGAGAAGGCGAACGCCGTCTCGGGGTCGATGCGGATCAAGCGTTCGGCGCGTACCTGGGGCATGCCCCAACCTAACCACGCCGGCGCCCGCTACTTGGTCATTTTCGCCAACCGTGCGCGCATGATCATGTACGCCCCGTAGCAAATCAGCCCGGCTCCCACCGCTGCCAGCAGGTAGGGGCCCATTGGCTGGTCACGGAGGGCCCGCAGGCCGCCGTCCAGGCCGGTGGAATCCTCCGGATGCCGCTTGAGCGTGGCGACGGCGATCAGCAGGCCTGCCAGCAGGAGTACTGTTCCCTTCGCCAGGTAACCTGCCACGCCCAGTGCCGTGACGGCGGTCCTGGCCGGCCCCGGAGCCGGCATCCGCAGTTGCTTCTGGAAAGACTTCTTCGGTCCCCGGATGCCGTAGACCACACCCGTCACGGCAACCGCCACACCGATCAGGACCAGCAGGGCAACGCCGCCCGGGGCCTGCATCATCGATACGGTGAAGTCGCTCGCGGCCTTGCGGTTGTCGCCGCCGTTTCCAGCGCCCGTGAGGAAGTGCCAGAGGGTCAGGGCAAGGACGGCGTATACGATCGCCTGCAAGGTGGCCTTGGCCTTGTTCTTCACCTTGGTCTTGGTGGCCTGATGGTTGAAGTCGAAGATCGCGTCCCCTGCCTGCCAGAGCGACAACGCGGCGCAGGCGGCGAAGCTGCCCCACAGCAGGAACGGGCCCACGGGCATGGTGGCGAGTTCCGCTACCGCACCGCTGAAGTCCGCATTTCCGGTTCCGCCCACCGCGAGCCGGATGGAAATGGCGCCCACCAGGAGGTGGAGGATGCCGCTGGCCGCAAACCCGGACCGGGCGAAAATCTCAAGGACGCGCGAATTGGTGACGTCCTCGGCCTTGTCAACGGCCTGTTTCAGTTCTTCTTTGATCGTCTTTCCTTTTGGACGGCGCGGTAGTGCGCTGGTTTGCGTGCCCTTCTTGTAAGGGCAATCGTGCCACGCCGCGGGGTCCCGGAACAGTTGGTTCCAGGCCGGCGATGGGGAGGGATCCCCATCGCCGCGATTCCGTACCTGTGCAACCATGAGGACCAGCGATCGACAGGCACCGCACTCTTTTCCGGGGGAAACCATGACTTTTTACGGCGCAGACATCAGCCAGCTGCGGGCGCTGGCCAAGGCCGCCGACCAGGCAGCGACACTGCTGGGCAGCCGCGCCGGGTCACTGCACAGCCAGATCCAATCCGCGCCGTGGAAGGGCCGGGACGGTGAACGATTCCGCCAGGAGTGGAGCGCCAGCCACCGTCCCAGCCTGGACAAGGTGGTGGCCAGCCTGCGGGAAAACTCCAAAATCCTGATGAAGCATGCCGACGAGCAGGAGAAGGCTTCCACCACGGGAAGTGGCGGTTCCGGCGGCAGCACGTGGGACCGGATCACCTCCATGGCGGAGCAGGCGAGGGAGTGGTTCAAGGAACGGGCCGAAGAAGCCAAGGCAGCGGCCGGGCACCGCCGCGAGCTCGCGGCCGGACTGGACAGCATGGTCAACGCCAGCCCGGAAGAGCAGGCAAAGTGGTGGGCCGGCCTGTCCGACGCCGACAGGCAGTACCTGATCCAGGGCGAAGGCAGCGACGGCCCGTTTGCCGAAGACCTGATGCGCATGGACGGCGGCATCCCCGCGGCAGCCCAGGAACTGGCGAAGCGCCACCTGCAGGAACTGGCCAGGGCCGACATCCCGGTCTACACAGAAACAGGCAAGGCCTCCATCGAAGCCAGGGTTGCCTGGGTCCACGGCGGCGCCGAAGTGGGCACGGAGGTGGTGGAAAACGCCGACGGGTCCGCCACCATGAAGGTGTACGGAAACATGGGCCTGGGCGTCAATGACGCCTCCGGCACCGCGGGGGCAACACTCACCGGCGAGGTCTCCCGCGAGTACACGTTCGCCAGCGTGGAGGAAGCCATGGCCGCCCGCAAGCAGATGTACCACGACCTTCCGCCGGACAGCATCGGGGAGATCAAGGATGTGGCCGGCAACCCGCCCGGCTACATCCTGGACACCATCAATGACGCGGCGAAGGACAACGGTTCCACCGGCCAGACGGATAAGGCCAAGGGCACGTTCTCGCTGGATGCAACCGGTGAATCCGGCACGGTATCCGGCGGTGCGAAGCTCGACCTCGCCTACGAGCGGAACCTGACGGACGGCACCTCCACGGCCAGCGGCGAGGTTTCCGCCAACGGCCGGCTCAAGCTGGACGGCAGGGTTTTTGAGGCTTCCGGCAAGGGCGCCCTGGCGGTCAATATGGACAAGCACAACAACATCGATTCTGTCTCCGTCTCCATGGACGGGACCGTGGCCCAGGGCGTTACGTCCGGCCTGAAGACCGAGGGGGCGAAGTTCGATTCGACCGTGACCGCCGGGACCCAGGGCACCGTCAGGATCGACATCGATTACACGCCCGTGAACCGTCCCATCATCGACAGCTACCTGCACAACGTTGCCTTGGGAAATGACACCGGCGCGGCCCATGACGCGGCCCGGCTCTACGAGGCCGGCTCGGCCACCGTCCAGGTGAACTCGGTGCTGACTGCCAAGAATGAGGCGGGCATCGATGTGAAAGTGGGTGAGGTGGACATCAAGACCGAGAACCAGTCCACCACCAACGTGTCCACGTACTATAAAGTCCCCAACGACACCAAGCTCGAGAGGCTCTGAAACCCATGTCAGTGCACATCGAATCCCCGCTGGGCTTCACCGCGGACTTCCCCGAGCACACCCAGGTCCTGGACGACTCCACGGCCGGGCCCAACAGCGGGCAGTATGGCCTGCCGGGCGGTGTCCTGGTCACCGTCATCAAGGACGACACCTCCGTCCAGGACGCGCCGCAGGCCAACGGCTGGGCGCACCTGATGGCGGGCTACTACCTTGAGGACCGCGGCGGCACCCTCCTGGCGGAGGGCGAGCTGGACCTGCCGGGCAAGGCTGCATACGCCGTGGTGGCGGGGTACGACGACGGCGGCCCGGCCAAGGTGGCAGCCACAGTGGGCGTGTGGGAAAGCAACCGGTTCATCGGCGTCGTGGTCGTCTGGCCGTACCTGGACCCGGAAGCCGAACCGCGCCTGGACATGCTCAAGGAGATCGTGGCCGCCATCAACGTAGGCTAGCGGCATTCCCGGCGCCGCCGCTTAGCGGCGGCGGTAGCAGAGGTCGAAGATCAACCGGCCGGCCTCATGCGCCTTCGCCTCGAAGCTGGTCCTGATCCGGCCCTCGAAGCGGGGGGCCCAGCCGCCGGTCTCGTCCACGCCTTCGTTGGGCCCGGTGTGTTCCGTGCTCACCGGTGCACGTCCTTCCCGCACGGGTGCACCGCCCACCACCGCTTCGACACCGGACTGCCACACCTGCGTCAGGGGGCTTTCGGGGCCGCGGCGCTCGCCGGTGTGGAGGTTCTCGAAGTCTGCGGAGCCGGCCATGACATCGCGGACGTGGACTGCGTAGTTGGACCAGTCGGTGGCGATCCGGAACAGGCCGCCCGGCTTCAGCGCGCGGGCAGCGAGGCCGGCGAACTCCGGCTGGATGAGCCGGCGCTTGTGGTGCCGCGACTTGTGCCACGGGTCCGGGAAGAAGACCCACAATTCGCTGACCGAGCCTTCAGGCAGCATGGTGGCCAGAACTTCGGGCGCGTTCGCCTCCACCACGCGGACGTTGTCCAGGCCCCGGCTGTTGATCTTGATGATGGTGTTGGCCAGTCCCGGCGTGTAGACCTCCACGGCCAGGAAGTTGGTGCCGGGGTTCTGTTCCGCCGCGTGGCAAATGGCGTCGCCCAGGCCCGAACCGATCTCAACGATGAGCGGGGCGTCCCGGCCGAACTCAGCCGCGGCGTCAAAGGTGTAGTCGGGGTGGACCGAGGTGTTGGCCACGTGCCGGGGCACGTCCACGGCCCACCGTTCGGCGTGTTCCTCCCAGGCTGCCTGCCGGCGGCCCTGGAGACGGGTGCCGCGGCGCACGAAACTGACCGGGCGGCCGCCGTATGTGCCGAAGGAGGCCTGGGTCCCCGGTGTCACGGGCCTGGGGACATGCGGCTGCTGGGGGTTTTCAGGGGATTCACTCATCCCTTCCAGAATAGCGCCGCAGGAACAGCGCGGGCGGGCACGCGGGACGGGCTGGATTCGGCGGAAACCTCCTGCCGCGAAAATGCAGGCTAATGCATCATCAGTATGAGACTTGTCGAGAGCAAGAGTCCGATCACAAACACCACGCCCGACACACACAGTGAGGCTGTCGACATGCCCTTGGCGAACCCTTGCTGTTTCGCGTCCCGAATCACCGCGATGGCCAAACCCGTGGAGATCGACCCGAGGATCATAGGCAGGCTCCAAAGAACCAATGGCGCTACCCAGGGGAGCTTTGACGGACCGTTGTAGGGGAAGGTCAGCAGCAGCGCGAAGGCGGCGAGGGGGCGGGTGATCACCAGGCCCAGGGGTGCAAGGATGGCCAGGACAAGGCTCGCAATGGCTTTCCCGGGGCCCCGCATGGCGGTTGCCGGTCCTTGAACGGATGGCCCCCGCTCATCAACCGGGGCGGTTTCCTGTGAATTCATGGTGATCATCTACTTCCGGTCGGTCTGCCAGTGGGCAAGTATCAGTGGGCATGTATCAGGGGGCATGTATCAGTGGGCGCGGGCCGGACAAACCGGCGGCTTTCCCCCAACCTACGAACCTGCCTTGCGCGCCGGAAGCAGCGGCGTCCCGTATGTGGAAAACTCCGCGCCGCCCCCGCCTGCAAGAATGGGCCCATGACGGACGGAACGAATGCCGAGGCAAGGAAGCAGCGGCGAATGGCTGCCTTCGGGGACGCCCAGGGCGGGACCCGGACGGGCAGCAGTGTGGTGGACCTCAGCACCCTGGTGGACGCAGAAATCGATGAGCTGCCGGCGGCGGAACCCACCCGCGTGGGCAGCAGGCGCGCCCTCACCTACCTGGGCGTGTGCCTGGTCCTGATCGGCCTGAACCTGCGCAGCGTCTTTTCCAGCCTCTCCGCCGTCCTGCCGGAGGTGACCTCCCAGGCCGGGCTGCCCGGCTGGTCCGTGGTGGTGCTGACAACTGTTCCCGTGACGCTGCTGGGCGTCTTCGCGCCGCTCGCCCCGGTCCTGGCGCGCCGGTTCGGTGCGGAGCGGGTGCTGCTGGGCGCCATGGTGTTGCTGACCGCCGGGCTGCTGCTGCGGCCCGTGGACACCGGAACAGCAACGGGCGGGGGCGGCCACCTTCCTGCCCTCCTGGTAGGCACCGCGGCCTGCGGCGCCGCCATCGCCCTGTGCAACGTGCTCCTCCCGGGCCTGGTGAAACGCGACTTCCCGCACCGGCTGGGGCTCATGGGCGGGCTCTACACCACCGCCATCTGTGCCTCCGCCGCGCTTGGGGCCGGCTTCACCTACCCGGTGTACACAGCGACGGGGGAGTGGACCAAGGCACTGTGGGTCTGGGCGCTCCCCGCCGCCGTCGTGCTTCTCCTGTTCCTCCCCGTGGCCCTGCGTCAGGGTACGGTCAGGCACCAGGCGGTCAGGGACGGGATCAACGTCTGGCGCTCACCGGTCGCCTGGCAGGTCACCATCTTCATGGTGCTGCAGGCCATGATGTCCTTCAGCGGCTTCGCCTGGCTGGCGCCCATCCTCCGGGAGAGGGGCGTGGATGGCGCCACCGCCGGGCTGATCGTTGCCGTGTGCATCGTGCTGCAGATGCTGGGGTCCCTGTTCGCTCCCGCCCTCGCCGCAAGGTTCCGGGACCAGCGCGCCATCAACACGGTGGTAGCTCTGATGACCGGCGGGGGATTCGTGCTGAGCATCCTGGGCCCCCTCAACCTCATCTGGGTGTGGGCCGGCGTGCTCGGACTGGGGCAGGGAAGCCTCACCGCCGCGGCCCTGACCCTGATTATGCTCCGCACCCGCGACGGGCACACCGCAGCCCACCTCTCCGGCATGATGCAGGGTGTGGGCTACGGGGTCGGCTCCACGGGCACCCTCATGGTGGGCCAGCTCCACCAGGCAACGGGGTCCTTTGTTCCCGCCGGGATCCTGTTCACGGTGGTGGGCCTGCTCGCGGCCGTCTTCGGCTACCGGTCCGGCCGGAACCGGTTCGTGGAGTAGGGCCGGCCGTGCAGGACTCCACGCTCCCGGGAACCCGCGACGCCGCCGGAATCTTCCGGCCCCCGTACCTGTGGGTGACCGTGGGAACCTGCGCCCTGGTGTTCCTCGCCGCCTTCGAATCGCTTGCCGTGACCACCATCATGCCCCTGGTCAGCCGGGAGTTGAACGGCGGAAGCCTCTACGCGCTGGCCTTTGCTGGGCCCATGGCCACCGGCGTGATCGGCATGGTGGGGGCGGGAAACTGGTCTGACCGCCGGGGCCCCGCCTCACCGCTGTACGCCTCCGTGGCCCTGTTCGTGGCGGGCCTGCTGATCGCGGGGACTTCCGTGACCATGCCTCTGCTCGTCGCCGGCCGCCTGGTGCAGGGCCTCGGCGGCGGCGCCCTCACTGTTGCGCTCTACGTGCTCGTGGCGCGGTTCTTCCCGGGCCAGTTGCACGCCAGGATCTTCGCTGCCTTCTCGGCGGCCTGGGTGGTCCCGTCCCTGGTGGGGCCCTTCGCCGCCGGTGTGGTGGCCCAGGTCTTCAGCTGGCACTGGGTGTTCCTGGGCGTGGTGGGCCTGGTCATTCCGGCGCTGGCCATGATCGTCCCGGTGCTGCGCGGACTGGACGGCCCCGACGCGGACGGACAGCCGGCCGGAAACGGGCAGGCGGAAGAAACTGCGCCGCCGTGGGCCCTGGGCCGGCTGGGATGGGCGGCACTGGCCGCGCTCGCGGTGCTGGGGCTCAATCTTTCCGCGGACGCCGGCATCCCCGGCTTCCCGGCAGCCACGGCACTGCTGGCGCTCGCCGCCGTCGTCCTGGCCTTGGTGGCCGTGCGCCCCTTGGTGCCCCCAGGCACCCTCGCCGCCCGCCGCGGGCTGCCGAGCGTGATCCTGGCGCGCGGGCTCGCGTCGGCGTCGTTCTTCGGCGCCGAGGTCTACCTTCCGTATCTGCTGATCGACCAGTATTCGTTCCCGCCCACGCTGGCCGGGCTGACCCTCACCGGCGGCGCGCTCGCCTGGGCGGGGGCTGCCGCCGTCCAGGGCCGGATGGGCACGCGGCTGCCCCACCGCCGCGCCGTCCAGGCCGGATCGCTTATGGTCCTGGCCGCGATAACCCTGGCCCTGGCCACCACCGCGCTGCACTGGCCGGCCGCCACCGCCATCGCGGGCTGGGTGCTGGCAGGGGGCGGCATGGGCCTGCTCTACCCACGCCTCAGCGTGATGACCCTGGCGCTGTCCACCAAGGAGGACGAAGGCTTCAACAGCTCCGCCATGTCCATCTCCGACTCCCTGGGCGGGGCGTTGTCGCTGGCCACCACCGGGATTGTCTTCGCCGCGTTCACCACGCCGGCCCAGTCCTTCGCAGGAGTGTTCGCCTTCGCCGCAGCCATCGGGGTCGCGGCGGCAGTGGTGGCGCCCCGCGTCACCACCCCGGCTCCTCGGGCAGGTTAGGAGAGGCGGGTGGCGCGCAGGACGACGTCGGCGATGGTCGCTTCCTGCCCTTCCGGCCCCGTCACCGGGCGCTCCCGGCTGGTGAGGACCTCCACCTGCCACCCGGGCTCATCCAGTCCCAGTTCCTGCACCAGCTGGTCGCCCGTGTAGAACATGTCCAGGTGCTGGTGGTGGTCGTTGCCCCAGGGCGGAAGCCGGTCCGGGTGGTGGCCCACCACCAGCAGCGTTCCGCCTGCCTTGACGGCCGAGGCCGCTGCCCGCAGGGGGACCCGCCAGTCCAGTTCCTGGGAATGCAGGAACTGCGAGGTCACCAGGTCGTAGGAGTTCCCGGGGTGCCACTGCGTCAGGTCCGCCTGCTGCCAGGTGATCCGGCTTTCCAGGGTCCCGTTTGAGGCGTGCACGCTTTCCCGCGCCAGTTCGGCCAGTTCGTGCGAGCGGGCCCGTTCCAAGGCAACTGAGGAAACGTCGACGGCGGTCACGGACCAACCCTGCTGCGCCAGCCAGATGGCGTCGGCACCTTCGCCGCACCCCAGTTCCAAGGCCTTCCCGGGCCGGAGGCCCCTGGCCTCCCGGACCAGCTGCGGGTTCGGCTTTCCGCTCCACAGCCTTGCCTTGCTGCGGTACCGCTCGTCCCAGGCAGAAGCCGCGTCGATGCCGCCGCCAATACCGCCCAGGGCAGCCCCGCCGTCGTGCCTGTGCCCTTCGGGCTGTTGCGTGTCCTGGTGCTCGCTCATGGCTCAACACTGCCCCGCCAGGTCCCCGAAGGCAACGCCGACGACAGGTTCCCGGCGCGGGGATGCTAGACTGGAGGAACTTGATGTGCAGTGATGCCGCCTGCTCCGGATCTGGAGGTTCCTTTCCAGGGAGCGGGCTTTCTTCATGTGAGAGGCACATCCTGCGTCGATGAACGCGTTCCATTTGGTCCCGGCCGGCTGTCCTGATTTACAGCGCCCGGTTGATCACCTGACTTTTCTTCGGCGAAACCCCTGGTCCAACCGGCATCGGGGGCCGATATCCGCCCGGATACCGCCAGAAAGACCGTAAAAAACTACATGACTACTTTTGCTGCCCTCGGTACTCCCAAGGCCCTTGCAGACACCCTTACCGCCCAGGGAATAGTTGAACCGTTCCCCATCCAGGTGAAGACCCTTCCGGACACGCTGTCCGGCCGTGACGTCCTGGGCCGGGGCCGGACCGGATCCGGTAAGACCATTGCTTTCGCTATCCCGCTTGTAGCAAGACTCGCTGAGCGGGAAGCCAAGTACTTCCGGAAGCCCGGACGCCCCATGGGCCTGGTCCTGGCGCCCACCCGTGAACTGGCAACCCAGATCAACGCCACCATCGAGCCGCTGGCCAAGGCCGCCGGCCTGAACACCACCGTGATCTACGGCGGCATCTCCCAGGCCCGGCAGGAAAAGGCGCTGCGTGCCGGCGTCGACATCGTCATCGCCTGCCCCGGCCGCCTGGAGGACCTGATCCGCCAGCGCATCCTCACCCTCGAGGCTGTGGAGATCACCGTCCTGGACGAGGCCGACCACATGGCCGACCTCGGCTTCCTGCCCGTGGTCAAGAAGCTCATGGACATGACCCCCAGCCAGGGCCAGCGCCTGCTCTTCTCCGCCACCCTGGACAACGGCGTGGACAAGATCGTCCAGCGCTACCTGTCCAACCCGCTCACCCACTCGGTGGACGATCCGCAGGCCGCGGTGACCACCATGGAGCACCATGTGCTGGTGGTCAACGACCAGACCGTCAAGAAGCAGCTGATCGTTGAGCTTGCCTCCGGCGCCGGCCGCCGCGTCCTGTTCATGCGGACCAAGCACCACGCCCGCAAGCTGGCCAAGACCCTGACCGACGCCGGCATCCCCGCTGTGGACCTGCACGGCAACCTCTCGCAGAATGCCCGTGACCGCAACCTCGCCGAGTTCTCCAACGGCGACGTCCGCGTCCTGGTGGCCACCGACGTCGCCGCCCGCGGTGTGCACGTGGACGACGTCGAACTGGTCATCCACGTGGACCCGCCCACCGAGCACAAGGCGTACCTGCACCGTTCCGGCCGCACCGCGCGTGCCGGCTCCGACGGCACCGTGGTCACGCTGACCCTCCCGGAGCAGCAGGCCGACGTCAAGAAGCTCATGAAGGCTGCCGGCGTCGATGTGAACTTTGAGCGCGTCACGGCCAACTCCCCGCTCGTGGCCGACCTGGTGGGCGAGATCGCCGACAAGGTTGACCCGCGCACCCGCGCCGCCCTGATGGCCGCCAAGGCCCCCCGCCAGGGCGGGGGCACCTCCACCGGCGCCAACGCGGAGCGCAAGCGCGCACGCCGCCAGGCCGCCCCCACCACCGGTGGGCGTGGCGGCCGCGGCGGCCGCGGCAAGGTTTCGGCCGAGCCCGCCCGCAGTGACGCGACCCGCGCCGAACGCCGGGCCGTTGCCTTCGAAGGCCGCACGGAGGCCCGTGCAGCATTCGACCGCAACGCGGAGCAGAACGAGGACCGCGCAGTGGCAGCAGCCGCTGCCCGCCGCAACGCCCGCGGCCGTGGCACCGCTTCCACGCATCGCAACGACGTTCCCGCAGCAGGTGGCCGCTCATCGGCCGGCCGCGGTTCCGACGGCCGTGCAGCGGAGGGCCGGGGCGACTCCCGGATCACCCGCAGCGATGCTCCCCGCGGCGGCACGGGCCGTCCCGCCTCAGGTGGACGCCCCGCGTCCGGTGGTGGCCAGCGCAGCGGACGCCCCGCAACCGGCCAGCGCGCAGCAGCGGGCAACTCCGGCCAGCGCTCCGGTGCAGCCGGCGGAAACAAGGCCGTCTGGTCTTCCAACACCGGCGGAACCTCGGGTGGGTCCTACGGTTCCGGCAGCGGCGGCAATGGCGGCTCGGGCCGTCCCGCCCGCAGCGGTCCCCGCCGCGCGTCCGCCCCGGCGTCGAACGAGCGCCGCGGCCGCTAGCCAATGAAAAAGGCGGGCCCAACCTCACGGTTGGGCCCGCCTTTTGCGTGTGCAGCCATTACCAGCCGCGGGCGCGCCACTCCCCAAGATGCGGGCGCTCCGCACCCAGCGTGGTGGGCTTGCCATGCCCGGGATGCACGACGGCGGTGTCCGGGTAGGCGCCGAACAGCCGCTCCGTGACGTCTGACAGTAGCTGGTTGAACCGTTCCGGGTCCTTCTGGGTATTGCCTACGCCGCCGGGGAACAGGGAGTCGCCGGAGAAGATGTGCGCAGGTCCTTCCGGGTCCTCGTACACGAAGGCAATGGAGCCCGGGGTGTGGCCGCGCAGGTGCACGGCGGTGAGCTCGAAGCCGTCGAACTTCCCGACGTCGCCATGGTTCAGCCGGATCTCAACGGGGACCGGCAGCGCATCGGCGTCGTCCGCTCCGGCGGCTGCCGGTGCTCCCGTGGCGTCCACCAGTTCCTTCAGGGCGCGCACGTGGTCCCAATGCTGGTGCGTGGTGGCAATCAGCGCAAGCCGCGGGGCCGCCGACGTGTCCCCGGCCCCGTCCGCCAGCAGCTGCTGGATGGCAGGAAAATCGTCAGCGGCATCGATCAGCACCTGTGCGCCGCTCTCCTTTGCCGTCAGCAGGTACACGTTGTTGTCCATCTCGCTGACCGGGATGCTGCGGATGGTGATCGCCGGCAGGTCGTATCGAAGTGAGTCCATGGGCTTCAGTCTAAGGACGGGCTAGAGGCCGAGCGGCAGGGTGGTGGAGTAAACCTGCTTGGACGGCTGCGCGGCGAGTACCTCGTGCAGCGCGCTCCTGCCTTCCGGCGTGGCCCGCCAGGCGGCGTAGTCGTCGTGGTCCTGGGTGGTGGCCCAGGTTTCCACCACCAGGATGTGGCAGGGGTCGGCGTCATCCACCAGCGCTTCGATGCCCTGGTTGCCGGGCCACGCTCGGGTGGCGGCGAGGGTTTCAGCCAGATATTTGGCGGCGTCGGCGACATGCTCGGGCTTGAATTGGACTTCGAAGTGGACGATGGCAGGCACGGGTGGGCTCCTTGGGGTCGTATTTGGGGATGGGGATGGGGATTGGTAGGGCGCTATTCGCGGCCCTCGGACACCCAGGCGGGGTCCGCGGAACGGGAGCCGACGACGCCGTCCGACGCCGCGTCCAGGGCCTCCAGGTGCGCCGGGGTGAGGTCCAGGGCAAGCGCGCCAAGGTTTTCGTCGATGCGTGCGGCCTTGCGGGTGCCGGGGATGGGGACGACCGGAAGTCCGAGCCGCTTGCCCTGGGCGAGGAGCCACGCCAGGGCAACCTGCGCCGGCGTGGCGGCCAGCTGGTCCGCCACAGTCCGGACGGCGTCCACCACCGCCTGGTTGGCGCTCGCGGCGTCCGGGGCGAACCGGGGGATGTTCCGCCGGAAGTCCTTCTCGCCCAGGCTGGCAGTATCCACGGTTCCGGTGAGGAAGCCACGGCCCAGGGGGGAGTACGGGACGAATCCCACTCCCAGCCCGGCGGCGGCGGGAACAACATTGCGTTCCACGTCCCGGCTCCAGATGGACCATTCGCTCTGGACCGCGGCGATCGGGTGGACCGCTGCCGCGTCCTGCAGTTCCTGTGCCGTCACCTCGGAAAGGCCCAGGTGCCTGACCTTTCCCTGCGCGACCAGCTCCGCCATGGCGCCCACGGTTTCCTGGATAGGGACGCGGACGTCACGGCGGTGCATGTAGTAGAGGTCGATCACGTCGGTGCCAAGCCGCTGAAGGCTCCGTTCCACTGCCTCGTGGACATAGGCGGCGTCACCGCGGATGTCCGTGTAGCCGTCAGTGGGTGTGCCCACCAGCGCGAACTTGGTGGCCAGCTGGACTTCGTCCCGCCGGTCCTTGAGCAACTGGGAAATGAGTTCCTCGTTGCTGCCGCCGCCGTAGATGTCAGCGGTGTCGATGAAGCTGACCCCGGCGTCGACGGCGTGGTGCAGGGTCTGCAGCGCCTCGGCAGGGTCCACCTCGCCGTAGACCGGCGTGAGGGCCATGCCGCCGAAGCCCAGGGGGCTGACGGTCAGTCCGTCGCCGAGCTGGACAGTTTCTGCGGGTCCAGTGCTGCCGGATTCGGTGGGTGCGTTTGCCATGGTTCTCCTGTTCGGTTCCTGCGTTGAAATTACAGCCAAGGTAGGACGCGGTCCGCTGCCGGGCGGGTGGCCTGGATCAGGCGGGCATTGGCTTCGTCAGGTCCAGTGGCCCAGGCAACCGCAGCCTCCCGTTCCATGCCGAACGAAACGTGCCGTTCCACCAGGCGCTGCAGCCGGAGCGCGGGCGGCGTTTTGAGGAACCACACTTCGTCCAGCTGCGCCCGCACGTCCTTCCACGGTTCCTGGTCCGCCAACAGGTAGTTTCCCTCGGTGATCACCAGCTGGACGTCGGCCGGGACGGCGATCGAAGCGGCCACCGGCTCGTCCAGGGTGCGCCTGAACTCCGGTGCGTACACAACTGCCTCGTCCCGGAGCGACAGGCGGCGCAGCAGGGAAAGGTAGCCACCGGCGTCGAACGTATCAATGGCTCCCTTGCGCTGCCGGAGCGGGGTCCCCTCGATAATTGCGTTGCCCAGGTGGAACCCGTCCATCGGCACCACCACTGAGGCGCCGGGGCTGAACTGCTCCTGCAGCCAGGCGGCGAAGGTGGATTTGCCGGACCCCGGCGCCCCCGCTATGCCCAGGATGGTCCGCGTTCCGCGCACCAGCCGGCGCCGCAGCGCGTCGACGGCCATGGTGATCTCGGGGGAGTGCATGGCAAAAGCCTAGTCACCGCCGGGCGCCAGCGGCGCATCTTTTTCTGCCGGCAACGCCTTCAGGCCTGCGGCGCAGCCCACAATCCCCGTGATGAACAGCAGCTTCACCACGCTGAACGGCTCCACGCCGGTGGCCATGGCCCAACCCACGGTGAGCGCGGCGCCGATGCCCACCCAGATGGCATAGGCCGTACCCAGCGGGATGGTCCGGACGGCCATGCCCAGGCCCAGCATGCTGAGCGTGGCGGTGACGGCGAAGACCACGGTGGGCAGCGGGCGGGTGAAGCCGTCGGACAGGCCGAGCGCAGTGGCCCAGACAGCTTCCAGGACGGCCGACGCCAGCAGCACCAGCCACGGAACGGAACGCTTCACCATCACGCCACCACCTTCAGGCCAACCACGCACGCGGCGATGCCGGACAGCAGGAGCAGGCGCGCCGCCGTCGGGCGTTCAACCCTGGTGACCATCGCGTAGGCGGAGGTGAGGACCACCCCCACGCCCACCCACACGGCATAGGCCGTTCCGGTGGGAATGGCCTGCATGGCCACGGCAAGGCCGCCGGTGCTGGCGGCAACGGCCGCCAGGAACAGGGCCGCGGGGGCGATTCGGCGGCGTCCGGAAACCTGCGAGGTCCGGTGCAGCGCCGCTGCCCACACGGCCTCCAGCGCGCCGGAAAGAATGAGGATGATCCACGGCATGACAGTTCCTTTGGCCAGTCTTGTCGCGTGCCGGGTACTGAACCGTCGTCCGGAGGCCCGGGGAGGGCCTTGGCTTCCAAGGTAGCAAGGCACGACGACGGGCTGCCACCGGTGGTGCGCAACCTCACCACCCGCGCGTGTGCTTACGTCGCAGGTTCCAGGGGGTCGATGGACACCACAGCCAGGAAGCCGCGGCCCAGGATTTCCGGGGAATCGCTGTCCGACCCCACCACGGCGTCGTAACGGCCGAGCTCAAGCGGGTCTCCAGCACTGTCGCTGACCTTCGCCTGGCCCTGCAGGAGCACCCCGAGTTGCCCTTCGAACACGGGGTGGGCGCGTTTTTTGGACAGTTCGACGATGGAGGTGAAGGCCTTGAACGCCCCGGTCCGGGTGATGACGTTGAGGTCACGGATGTCGCCGGTGGGCAGTGCAGCTGTTGTAGCTGCGCCACCGTCGAACCGGAACGGACGGTACTTTTCAAGGGGTTGTTCCGCGCCGCCAACGGTCAGCAGCAGCAGTTCCCCCTCGATGACCGTCAGTACGCGCTCCATTCCAGGGAAAGCGGAGAAGTCGCCGGCCTTGGCCACATCGGCGATGCTCACCCGCCAGTCCCAGCCGCCGTCCGCCGACCCCTGGCGTGCGATTTCCCTTGTCACCCCGCCACCGTTGCGCCATGGTTCGGCTTTGAGCCCTTCGAAGCGGATGATCTGCATCAGCCCAGCGTAGTTCCCCGCCGTGGCTGCCCGTCGCACACCGGTCCCGTGCCTGCTACTCTCCTCCGGGGGGTCAACACGAAAACAGCCTGAAGGAGCCCGGGAATGTTCGTCAAAGTGTGTGGTCTCAGCACGCCCGAATCGGTCCGCGAAGCAGTGGACGCCGGCGCGGATGCGGTGGGGTTCGTCCTCACCGCCAGCCCCCGGGTTGTCTCACCGTCACAGGCCGCCTCCCTGCTGGCCGGAGTACCGGACAGCGTCTCCCCGATCGGGGTGTTCCGCGACGAGCCTGTCACAGACGCCATCGCCATCGCCCGCGCCGCCGGCCTGGAATGGATCCAGCTGCACGGCGCCCGGTCCCGCACGGACGTGGAGACAGTGCACGACGCCGGCATGAAGCTGGTCAGGGCCATCACCATGGGTGCCTCACCGGACGAGTTCGAGGACTGGGGTGAGGACCTCCTCCTGATCGATGCCGCCGTTCCGGGTTCCGGGGAGTCCTGGGATTACGCCTCCGTGGCGGGCCTGCCCGTGCTGGAGGGCCGGAACTGGGTGCTTGCCGGTGGCCTCGAGGCGGCCAACGTGGGCCAGGCAGCAGCCGCTGCCCACGCCTGGGGCGTTGACGTCTCCTCCGGCGTTGAAGCGTCCCGCGGCGTGAAGGACCTGGCTAAGATCCGCGCGTTCGTCAATGCTGCCAAGGCCGCTGCCACGGCTTAGCGGCCATCCGCCTGCGCCTGACCGGTGCCGGGTCAGGGCCCGCTCAGGGATGTCCCCCATCTTTTGGCCGGACAGCCTTTTTGTCAGGGGGTCGAGGGCACAATGGGTGCATGAAGACACTTTTGAACATCATCTGGCTGGTTTTCGGCGGCTTCTGGCTGGCCCTGGGCTATTTCCTCGCGGGCGTGGTCTGCTGCCTGCTGATCATCACCATCCCTTGGGGCATCGCCTCATTCCGGATTGCCTCCTACACCCTGTGGCCGTTTGGCCGGATGGTGGTGGACAAGCCCGGCGGTACGGGTGTCTTTTCGCTGCTGGGCAACGTGATCTGGCTGCTCGTGGCAGGGATCTGGATTGCCATTGGCCACGTGGTCACCGCGTTCGCCATGGCCGTGACCATCGTCGGCATCCCGCTGGCCATCGCCAACATCAAACTCATCCCGGTGTCCCTGATGCCCCTGGGCAAGCAGATCGTGCCAACCAGCACGCCGTTCGTCAGCACGTACCGCTAAGGTTTGCCGGCTGGTTACAGCGGCCGGAACGATCCGTCCCGGAGGATGGCCGCCCGCTCGCTTCCGTCCAGCTCAGCGGCGATGTCCACGTCCTCGGCGTAGCCTGCCCCGGACAGTTCGCGGCCGCTGGAGCAATTCTGCAGCAGCTCGCGCAGCCGTGGTTCGGCGGACTCGAAAACAGCCATGGCCGCCACGGCCTCCGGAGCATAGCCGTGCCGTCCGTCACCGGCTTCGTAGCCGCCCTTGCTGGCGGCCACCAGCCCCGCGATGAAGGCGCCGGCTCCGATCTGGTCCTCCACGGAGGGCCGGATTGTGCCGTCGGGCCACCGCTCACCGGCGGCGACCACGGCCACCACGGCATCGGCGGCAAGGTTGGCGGCCACCCATTCCGCCGTGGCCGCCGCGTTCCGCAGGCAGGCTGCGGCCACGAGTGGCACTTCGGCGGCCAGCGCATGGCAAAGTTCGGAACCGTTGGGCGAGGGCAGCACCACACGGTCCAGCGAATCCGCAGCGCGGAGGCTTGCGGGGGAGAGGCTCAGGCCTCCGCCGCCGCGGGGCCCGGCCAGCTGGGCGCGGTGGTGGGCGGCGAAGTCCTCGGCCGTGGTGTCCCGCCAGCGGTAGGGAAAGACTTCAGCGCCCCGGTCCAGGGCCACGCTGACGCAGGTACTGAAGGACAGGACATCCACCACTACCGCGATGTCGGCCCCGGGTGCCACCGTCCTGGCTCCCTCCAGCCCCCATTCCAGCCGGACGGCGAAAGGGAGTTGGCGGTGGGCTGCATTGGCGGAGTGCGTGTGCCGCGGACTGGTGCCGGGTGCGTTCATGCGAGTTCGCCTTCCAGGTTGCGGTGTGCGGCGTCCAGCCACAGGGCCCTGGCCCGCCGATGGTGGAACAGCGGGTCCAGTTCCAGCAGGTGGCGGACGACGGCGGACCTGCCGGCTGCGAAGTCGGCGTCGCCGATGTGCGCGTAATCCTTCCGCACGGCAGCGACGTAGCGGGCGTACTCGTCCGGTTCGGCGCCCAGGATGGAAAGGTCCGCGTCGCAGAGGAGGGCCCCGCCGTCGTCACCAGGCTCCGGCCGGTGGTCCGACGTCAGGCGGACCAGCCGGGCAACTTCCGCCACTTCTTCCTCCGGAAGCCCGGCGTCGGCCAGCCGGTCTTCGGCCAGGCGAGCTGACTCCTCCTCGTCCTGTTCAGCGATCCCGCGGTAGACGGCATCGTGGAACCAGGCCGCCAGCAGCACTGCCCGCGGCGGCTCGCCAGGTTCCGTGAGCAGGTCGATCGCCTCCAGTACGGAAAGCAGGTGGGTGCAGCCGTGGTAGTGGCGGTGTGGTTCGCTCCACCGGTCCAGCAGGTCCAGGAAGAGTGCGTCGTGCCCGGGCATGATGACTTCCCAGCGGTTCAGCAGCGGGACCTTCAGCGACTTGTTCCGCCGGCGCGCCGGGATCCGCAGGCCGCTGGCGATGAGCCGGCGCACCAGCACCCTTCCCTCCACCGGAGCCGCGCCGGCGGCCACCAGGTCATTGAACCGGCGTTCCGGCACATCGTAGTGATCGCCGTCGAACGCCCGCTCAGGAATCCCGGCGGCGGCCGCGAACGAATGAAGCTCGTCCAGCGATACGTCCGACACCAAGTGCGAGAAGTGCGTTCCGTGGGCAGGCCACAGCGGCGGGTCGATGTAGATGGCCATGGAAGGAGTCTAGTGCCGCCGCCGGCTGGGCCCGCGGAGCGGCCGGGAGGCCTGCCCGCAACCTCGCTTGCGAATACATGCAGGCCAAAAAACCGTATTTGCGGAATATAATCCTCCTATGGCACTCATCCGCATTTCGGAGGCTGCACGGTTCCTGGGCGTGAGCGACGATACTGTCCGCCGGTGGACAGAGCAGGGGACCCTGACCGCGCTCCGGGACGCTTCCGGCCGCCGGGCGGTGGACGGGCTGGAACTGGCAACGCATGCACAGAAGCTCGCCCAGCTCCCGGAGGACCCCAAAGGCGGCAGCAGTTCGGCACGGAACCGGTTCGTCGGGCTGGTCACCAATGTCATTACGGACAAAGTCGTGGCGCAGGTGGAACTGCAGTGCGGTCCTTTCCGGGTGGTCTCCCTGATGAGCAGCGAAGCCGTGCGTGAACTGGGGCTGGAACCGGGGGCCGTTGCCACCGCCGTGGTCAAGGCGACCACTGTCATCATCGAATCCTCGAAGGGCCGGGCCACTGCATGAAACAGCCACCTGCCCGGTCCGGGCACCCGCCACTCCGGAAACACGTGCTTTCCCTCGGTGTCCTGCCGGTGGTCGCGCTGCTGCTGGCCGTCCTCCCGGGCTGCGCCGCAGGGGGCTCCGTAACCGGTGCCGGTGCGGGCACCACCGCAAATGACAAGCCCAGCGGCGAAATCACCGTCTTCGCGGCGGCCTCCCTCAAGCAGGCTTTTACCGAGCTCGCCGGCACCTTCGAAGCGGAACATCCCGGCACATCGGTCGCGCTGAGTTTCGCCGGTTCCTCGGACCTCGCAAGCCAGATCAGCCAGGGTGCGCCCGCGGACGTCTTCGCGTCCGCGGATACTGCCAATATGAAGAAGGTGCAGGACGCGGGCCTGGCTGATGGCACGCCGGAAAACTTCGCCACCAACACCCTGGCAATCGCGGTGCCGCCGGGCAATCCTGCCGGTGTCACATCGCTGAAGGACCTGGCCCGGCCGGGCATCAAGCTGGTGACCTGCGCCAGGCAGGTTCCCTGTGGGGCCGCCGCGGCCAGGGTGGCCCAGGCGGCGGGGCTCACGCTGAGCCCGGTCAGCGAGGAAAACGCAGTCACCGACGTCCTGGGCAAGGTCACCTCCGGCGAGGCGGACGCCGGACTGGTCTACGGCACCGACATCAAGGCGGCGGGGTTCAGGGCGGCAGGCATCCAGTTCCCGGAGGCGGGGAGTGCCGTGAACACCTACCCGATTACGGGCCTCGCCGGCGGCAGGAACAAGGCCGCCGCCCACGCATTCATCGACTTGGTGGCAGGCCCGGAGGGCCAAAAAGTCCTGGCCGCCGCGGGTTTCGGGCCCGGCGGACAGTAGGGTGGGGCGAGGAACGGCCGGCAGGTCCGCCGGGCCGTGCCGGTCGACACCACCGTCAAGCATCCAGCGTTCTTAGCCGACATGTCCGAAGGAAACCAGCATGGCCCACGCAGAAAACAGCATCACCATCAACCGGCCGGCACGCGAGGTCTACGACTTCCTGGCCGACGGCCTGAACAACATCGCCTGGCGTGAGGGCGTAAAATCCATTTCCCTCAAGGAAGGCAGGGCAGGTGAGCCCGGCGCAATCTACAGCCAAACGCTGACCGGACCCAAGGGCCGCCCGTTGCAGGGTGACTACAAAATCACCACCGCAGAGCCGGGCCGCCTGCTGGGCTTCGAGGTGGTTGCGGGGCCGGCCCGGCCCACAGGCACGTATACCTTGGCCGGGGAAGCCGGCAGCACCACCGTTCACTTTGCCCTGGACGCCAAGCTTCCGCTCCTGATGCGTGTCCTTGATTCGATGGTCACCAGGACCATGGAATCTGAGGTAGCCCAACTGTCCAGGCTCAAGCAGGTCCTCGAAGGCCGCTGAGCACTTGGGTACAGCAGGCACGGAAACGGGGAAAGGCAGAGAGGGAGTGCGGCAGGTGGACAGGCGCGCGTACTCCGGCATCCCCGCCTGGGTCCGGGTGCTGGCCGTCCTGGCGGCCGTCGTCGTCGTCCTGCCCCTGCTGGCCATGGTGCTGCGCGTCGACTGGGCCCAGTTCATTCCGTTGGTGACGTCGGGCCCATCACTGACTGCGCTGGGGCTGAGCCTTCGAACGTCCGCGGCGAGCACCGTGCTGTGCGTCGTGCTGGGGGTTCCGCTGGCACTGGTCCTCGCCCGCGATTCCTTCCGGCTGCAGGGGCTCCTGCGCTCATTGGTGCTCCTGCCGCTGGTGCTTCCGCCGGTGGTGGGCGGAATCGCCCTGCTGTACACGTTCGGCCGCCAAGGGCTGCTGGGGCAGGCCCTGGAGGTGCTTGGGCTGCGCATCGCCTTCTCCACCACGGCGGTGGTCCTGGCGCAGACGTTCGTGGCGCTGCCCTTCCTGGTAGTCAGCCTGGAGGGGGCCCTGCGGACGTCGGGCTCCCGCTACGAAGCAGTGGCCGCCACGCTGGGAGCCCGGCCGGGAACGGTGTTCCGGCGGGTCACGCTGCCGCTGGTCCTGCCCGGCCTCGCGTCCGGCGCCGTCCTCTCCTTCGCGCGCAGCCTGGGCGAGTTCGGTGCCACGCTCACCTTCGCCGGCAGCCTCCAGGGGGTGACCCGGACCCTGCCCCTGGAGATCTACCTGCAACGGGAAACGGACCCCGCTGCCGCCGTCGCGCTGTCCCTGGTCCTGGTGGCAGTCGCCGTCGCCGTCGTGGCGCTCGCGTACCGGCAGCCGGCAAAGAGCCGCCCATGGACTGCCAAACGGACGACGACGCCCGCACCCGTTCGCGGGGAAGTCCCGTGACGCTGTCCTTCCAGGCAGCCGTGGCCGGGCGGGGCTTCGACGTGGACCTCGCCGTCCGGCCGGGCGAAACGCTGGCCGTGATGGGACCCAACGGCGCCGGCAAATCCACCCTGCTGGCCAGCATCGCGGGCCTGCTGCGGCCGGACAGCGGCCGGGCGGAACTCAACGGCAGGACCCTTTTCGACCTCGACGGCGCCAACCGGACCTGGCTGCCTCCCCATCACCGCGGCACGGCCCTGCTTGCCCAGGAACCCCTGCTGTTCCCCCATCTCAGCGCGGTGGACAACGTATCCTTCGGGCCCCGCAGCGGCGGTGTCCCGAAGCGGGACGCGAAGCAGCAGGCCATGCGCTGGCTGGCTGATGTGGAAGCGGAACACCTCGCCGGACGCCGTCCCGCACAATTGTCCGGCGGCCAGGCCCAACGCGTGGCGGTGGCCCGCGCGCTCGCCGCCGATCCCGCACTCCTGCTGCTCGATGAACCGCTGGCCGCCCTGGACATCCACTCTGCTCCGCTGCTGCGCCGCCTCTTCAAGCGGGTCCTCGCGGGGCGGCAGGCCATCATCGTCACGCACGACGTCCTGGATGCGCTGGTGCTCGCGGACCGTGTGGTCATCCTGGAGAACGGGAAGGTTGCGGAGGAAGGGCCCACGCGGACGGTCCTGGAACGTCCCCGCAGCTCCTTTGCCGCCGGACTGGCTGGACTGAACTTCATCCCTGGCACGTTGGACGGCGCTGGGGTGCATACCTCCCGTGGCATGAGGATCGCGGGGCACCACCAGGAACAAGCCTTCCCCGAAGCCGGCTTCCCGAAAGCAGGCGGTCCGGGCGTTGCCGTCTTCCCGCCGTCGGCTGTGTCAGTGTTCCTCGACGACGCCCACGGAAGCCCGCGGAACTCGTTCGCGGTCACCATTACCGACCTCGAACCCCACGGTGACCAGATCCGGGTGAGGGCAGGCGGCCTGGCCGCCGACATCACGCCTTCCGCTTCCGCAGACCTGGGCCTTGCGCCGGGCATGACGGTGCACTTCGTGGTCAAGGCCGCCGCCGTCTCCGTGTACGGGACTTAGCGACCGGAAGGGGCAACCAGGGGATTCCCGGCGGGAGGGACCTCCGGCTCTGGACAGCCGTTTCGCCGTGGGCAAACATGGCTAAGGAACGTCGCCACGCAAAGTTGAGCGTAGTACACTCAACTTAGTCAACCAGCCCCCGAAAGGAGCTCTCTTTGGACGTCAAATTCACCACCAAGAGCCAGGAGGCTCTTTCCGCGGCGGCAATGAACGCCTCCACGGCCGGCAACCCGCAGGTGGAACCGGCACACCTCCTCAAAGCGCTGATGGACCAGCGGGAAGGCGTGGCCGTTGCGCTCCTCCGCGCCACCGGCACGGACCCGGACGTTGTCAGCGTGCAGGCCAGCAGCGGGATCAAGGCCCTGCCCGCCACCTCCGGCGGCTCCAGCCAGCAGGCGCAGCTGTCCCGGCCCGCCCTGCAGGCCATCCAGCACGCCAAGGAGGAGGCGGACCGGCTGGGTGATTCCTTCGTTTCCACCGAGGTGCTGCTGGTGGGCCTCTCCGCCGGCAACGACGCTGCTGCCCGGCTCCTCCGCGAAGCCGGAGCGTCCCGGGAAGCCCTGCTCGCTGCGCTGCCCGGGGTCCGCGGCGACCGGAAAGTGGACAGCCCGGACCCCGAAAACACCTTCCAGGCCCTGGATAAGTACGGCACGGACCTCACTGCCATGGCCCGCGCCGGCAAGCTGGATCCGGTGATCGGCCGGGACTCGGAAATCCGCCGTGTTGTCCAGGTGCTCTCACGGCGCACCAAGAACAACCCGGTGCTGATCGGCGAACCCGGTGTGGGCAAGACGGCCGTCGTCGAGGGCCTGGCCCAGCGCATGGTGGCGGGCGACGTCCCGGAAAGCCTGCGCGGCAAGACGCTGATCTCCCTGGACCTTGGCTCCATGGTGGCCGGCGCCAAATACCGCGGCGAGTTCGAAGAGCGGCTCAAGGCTGTCCTCGAGGAGATCAAGGGCTCCGAGGGCCAGGTTGTCACGTTCATCGACGAGATCCACACGGTGGTGGGTGCAGGCGCCACCGGAGATTCCTCCATGGACGCCGGCAACATGCTCAAGCCCATGCTGGCGCGCGGCGAGCTGCGCCTGATCGGTGCCACCACCCTGGATGAGTACCGCGAGAACATCGAGAAGGACGCAGCCCTGGAACGCCGCTTCCAGCAGGTGTACGTGGGCGAGCCCAGCGTGGAGGACACCATCGGCATCCTCCGCGGCCTCAAGGAGCGCTACGAGGCGCACCACAAGGTCGCCATCGCAGACTCTGCCCTGGTGGCCGCCGCCACGCTGTCCAACCGCTACATCACGGGCCGCCAGCTGCCGGACAAGGCCATCGACCTTGTGGACGAGGCAGCCTCGCGCCTCCGCATGGAGATCGACTCCGCTCCGGAGGAAATCGACCAGCTGCGGCGGCAGGTGGACCGGCTCACCATGGAGGAGCTGGCCCTGACCGGCGAATCGGATCCCGCGTCCGTGGAGCGCCTCGCCGCACTCCGCGCCGACAAGGCGGACAAGGAGGAGGAGCTCTCCGCCCTGAATGCCCGGTGGGAAGCGGAGAAGGCCGGCCTCAACCGCGTGGGTGACCTGAAGGCAAAGCTGGACGAACTGCGCTCCGCGTACGACAAGGCTGCCCGCGAAGGCGACCTCGAAACTGCCTCCCGGATCCTCTACGGGGAGATCCCGGCCCTCGAGCGCGAGGTGAACGCCGCTGCCGAGGCAGAGGCCGCCGTGACGGACAAGTCCACGCAGATGGTTGCCGAGGAAGTGACTGCCGAGGATATCGCTGAGGTCATCTCTGCGTGGACGGGCATCCCGGCGGGCCGCATGCTGCAGGGCGAAAGCCAGAAGCTGCTCCACATGGAAGAGGAGCTGGGACGCCGCCTGATCGGCCAGGCCAAGGCCGTGACGGCCGTGTCCGACGCCGTCCGCCGCGCGCGGGCCGGCATCAGCGACCCCAACCGGCCCACCGGTTCCTTCCTGTTCCTGGGACCCACCGGCGTGGGCAAGACCGAACTGGCCAAGGCGCTGGCGGATTTCCTGTTCGACGACGAACGCGCCATGGTGCGGATCGACATGTCCGAGTACGGCGAGAAGCACAGCGTCGCCCGGCTGGTCGGGGCGCCTCCGGGATATGTGGGCTACGAGGAAGGCGGGCAGCTGACCGAGGCCGTGCGCCGCCGCCCCTACTCCGTGGTGCTGCTGGACGAAGTGGAGAAGGCGCACCCGGAGGTGTTCGACATCCTCCTGCAGGTGCTCGACGACGGCCGCCTCACCGACGGCCAAGGCCGCACCGTGGACTTCCGCAATGTCATCCTGGTGCTGACATCCAACCTGGGCAGCCAGTTCCTGGTGGACCAGACCCTGGACGCGGAGGCCAAACGGAACGCCGTGATGGCCACCGTCAACGCTTCCTTCAAGCCGGAGTTCCTTAACCGGCTCGATGAAGTGGTCCTCTTCGACGCCCTCAATGTCGAGGAACTGGGCCGCATCGTGGAGCTGCACGTGGACGAGCTGGGCCGGCGCCTCCATGACCGCCGCCTCACGCTGGAGGTCACCGACGGGGCCAAGGCGTGGCTGGCGCTGTCCGGCTTCGACCCCGCCTATGGTGCCCGGCCGCTGCGCCGCCTGGTGCAGCGTGAGATCGGCGACCGGCTGGCCAAGGCCATCCTCGCCGGGGAGATCAGCGACGGCGACACCGTGGTGGTTGACACCGCCGCGGACCTTGGGGAACTTACCGAGGGCAACGTGGACGCGCTTACGGGTGTCCCGAGCTCTGGCCTCTCAGTACGCCGGAAGGATTAACCGCAGCGGCCGTGATGCAGGCTGTGCTGCTCTGGTGACTGTCAGGGCAGCACGCTCGCGTTAATCACGTTGCCGGCGTCGGCCGTAACGTAGCAATCCACCCTGCGGTCCCCGGATTCCCAGCTGGTGTTGCTGGGATAGCTGCGCTGGTAGTTGAGCTGGAACTGCTTGGCCGCCGGGCCGAGCTTCGCTGCCTGGCAGACTTCCAGCGCCTTGGCCTTGAGCGGGTCCGCCCCCGGATACTTGGCGCTCTCCGGGTAGTGGAGGGTGGCGACGAGCTGTGCTGAATGGCCCGTGTCGCATGGCACCAAAGTGGACGCCAGGGCCTGCGGGTCGAAGTCCTTGAAGCAGTCGCCCACGGCATAGTCTGCCGGTGCAACCCCATCGCGGGGCAGGGGCTGCGGGGTGGCCGGCGGGGTCACGGCGGTCTGCAGCACGCCGGGGCCTGAACTTGTCGCCGAGTCCGTCCCGGGCGACGAGTTCAGCCACACGGCGAGCCACACCAACGAACCGGCGACCGCGATGATGACCGTGACGAGGAATGCCTTCCAGAAGGCAGGCCTCCTGTTGACGCGCTGGTCCGGTCCCGGCTCCCGGCGCGGCTGGGACCAGGTGACCGACTCCGGGGCGGGCGCTGGACCGGCGTCCCGCCCCGGCACCAGGGGCAGGTTTCCGGTTCGAGGCGGGAGGGCCGGCTTCGGCGGGACGTCCTGGTTCACGGGTGCGCATCCTCCTGGGTTGTGGTTCCGCGGCTCGCCAAAGGCCACACAAAATCGACACTTCTTTAGTGACTCTACCGAAGAAAAATCCCGGAATCCTGCGGGTGGAGGTGCGTCATGGTACCCCACGCCACTGCACGGGCCGATTGGCGGCAAGCAGGGGGCGCCGAAAGCATGTAATCTAGGTGTACGACAAATTGACCAAACATTCCGGGGCCTCACCGATCGCCAAGGTGACCACCTCCGGTCCAAGTACAAAAGGGGGTCACGCCATGGGGCGCGGCCGTCAAAAGGCAAAAGCTACCAAGCAGGCTCGGGACATTAAGTACTACTCCCCGAACACTGACTATTCGGCACTTCAGCGGGAGCTGACGGGTCCGGGCAGTCGTTCGACGAGCCATTACTCGAGTGAGCCGGTTGAGCCGGACTATTCGGCTTATGTGGACAAGTACGCGGATGATTTGGATGACGATGACGACGAGGTTGACAGCCGTCGCATCGGCTAGTTGTCGCAAGCCTGCCGTGGCCCCGCGCCCGGCTGCTGTGATCTCCTTCTTGTAACCCGGTTTCGGGTCACCGCATACATCATGGAGCCCGTTTCCGCCCCGGAGTACCGGTGCGGCAGCGGGCTTTCCGTGTTTCTCCGATGCCCGGCTTGGTAACCTGACCGGATGAGTGTTCGAACCACCTATGCCACCGGCGAGCCCTGCTGGGCAGACCTGCAGACTCCCGATGTTGCGGCCGCGAAGGTTTTCTATAACCGCCTCTTCGGCTGGACCTACCAGGATTTTCCCACCCCGGACGGCCGCAGCTATGCGCAGGCCTTTGTCGGCGGGCAGCTGGTGGCCACCATTGCGCCGCAGAGCCCGCTGCAGCTGCAGGCCGGCACCTCCGCGAAGTGGAACGTCTACTTTGCCGCCGCGGACGCTGCGGAAGTGCTGGAGGAGGCCGGACACGCAGGAGGGACGGCCCAGTTTGGGCCGGAGCAGGTGGGTGATACCGGTGTACTGGGCTTCCTTGCCCCTCCAGGTGGCGGAACCACAGGTATCTGGCAGGCAGGAACCCACTACGGCAGCCAACTCTTCAACGAGCCGGGCGCGCTGGCCTGGGCGGAACTTTTCACACCCGAGCCCCAGGCCGCCGTCGGCTTCTTCCAGCAGCTTTTCGGGCATGACGTCACCGAATACCCCCAGGACGACGGCGGCAGCTACAGTACGCTGCTCATCGGCGGCAATGAGGTAGCAGGCGTCGTTCCTGCCGATGAGGGCGATCAGGCGGACTGGCAGGTCTATTACGGCGTGGCAGATGTTGCCGCAGCAGTTGCGGCCGCCCAGGCAGCAGGGGGCCAGGTCATGGTGGAGCCGGACGAGCGTCCCGCCGACGGGTCACTGGCCACCATCCAGGACCCGCAGGGCGGCGTCCTCAACCTGATCCAAACCACCGCTTAGACATCGAGGGCTCCCCACCGGTGGCGGGGAGCACTCGACGAAGGCCTTAGGCGTAGGCGTTGACCAGGCGGACAGCGCCGCCGTCCACGCCCTTGGCGCCCTGGACATAGTCAGGTCCGGACTTGGAAATGGCGTCTGAATCCCCGGTGACGGTGCCCATGATCCAGGACGGCAGGCCGCGTTCGTTCAGGCGTGCGACGGCGGCATCCGCGGCTTCCGGGGACACGATGGCCACCATGCCCACGCCGAGGTTCAGGGTCCGTTCCAGGTCGGCCAGCGGAACGTTGCCCAGCTCGGACACCAGCTTGAAGATGGCCGGCAGCTCCCACGTGGCACGGTCCACCGTGGCCACAAGGCCTTGGGGGAGGACGCGGGCCAGGTTGGCGGCAAGGCCGCCGCCGGTGACGTGGCTGAAACCGTGGACGGCCGCGCCGGCGCTGACCGGGAAGGTCCGGGCGAGGTCCAGGCAGTCGGCCGCGTAGACGCGGGTGGGTTCCAGGAGTTCCTCGCCCAGGGTGCGGCCCAGTTCGGACACCTGGCGGTCCAGGGCCCAGCCGGCGTGGTTGATGACGCGGCGGACGAGGGAGTAGCCGTTGGAGTGGAGGCCGGATGAGGCCATGCCGATCACCACGTCGCCGGCGCGCACGCGGTCCGGGCCCAGCAGGGCGTCGGCTTCCACCACGCCGGTGGCTGCGCCGGCAACGTCGTATTCGTGCTCGCCCAGCAGGCCCGGGTGCTCGGCAGTCTCGCCGCCCACCAGGGCGGTGCCGGCCACGGAGCAGGCGGCGGCGATGCCGCGGACAATGCCCGCGATGCGTTCGGGGACCACCTTGCCGCAGGCGATGTAGTCGGTCATGTACAGCGGCTCAGCACCCACCACGACGATGTCGTCCACCACCATGCCCACCAGGTCGAACCCGATGGTGTCGTGGATGTCCATGGCCTGGGCGATGGCTACCTTGGTGCCGACGCCGTCCGTGGAAGTGGCCAGCAGCGGCTTCTTGAAGGTCAGCAGCCGGGAGACGTCGTAAAGCCCGGCGAAGCCGCCTACCCCGCCGATCACCGAAGAGTTGTGGGTTGCCTTCACGGCATCCTTCATGAGCTCGACGGCGCGGTCCCCGGCTTCGACGTCCACGCCCGCGGACGCGTAGGTGATGCCGGCGTTGTCTGCGGCAGGGCTGGCGGAGGTCATACGGAGTCCTTCTTGTCGGCGCTGGTGGCGGCGTGTACGTCGGGCACGAGGTCGGCTTCGGTCAGCAGGTTTTCGAATTCGGAGTCCGGGCCGGGATCGCAGCCCGTGGCGCCGGCCTTTTCCGCCGGGTCCTCGGTGGCGTCAACGGCCAGGGCGGCCGTTTCGCCCGGAAGGGCCGCGGGGGAGGGCTTGATGCCGCCCAGGTCGGTACGCTCCAGCAGGTTCTTGCCCAGCTTGTCCGCGTCGGGCAGCTTGATGGGGTACTTGCCGGTGAAGCAGGCGGTGCAGAGGCGTTCGCGCGGCTGCCGGGTGGCGCCGATCATGCCGTCCTCGGAGATGTAGGCCAGCGAGTCCGCGCCGATGGCCTGGGAAATTTCTTCGATGGTGGCGCCGTTGGCGATCAGCTCGGCGCGGGACGCGAAGTCGATGCCGTAGAAGCAGGGCCACTGGACGGGCGGGGAGGAGATCTTGACGTGCACGGCGGCGGCGCCGGCTTCCCGCAGCATCCGGACAATGGCCCGCTGGGTGTTGCCGCGGACGATGGAATCGTCCACCACCACGACGCGCTTGCCGCGGATCACGGACTCAAGGGCGTTCAGCTTGAGCCGGATGCCCAGCTGGCGGAGGGTCTGCGAGGGCTGGATGAAGGTGCGGCCCACGTAGGAGTTCTTCACGAAGCCGTGTGCGAACGGAATGCCGGATTCCTCGGCGTAACCCACGGCTGCCGGAGTGCCCGATTCCGGCACCGGGATGACGATGTCGGCCTCGTGGGTGTTCTCCCGGGCCAGCTGGCGGCCCATCTCCACGCGGGACTCATACACGGAACGGCCGGCGATAGCGGCGTCCGGACGGGCGAGGTAGACGTATTCGAAAACGCAACCGGCCGGCGTCGGCTCTGCGAACTTCTTGGACCGCACGCCTTCTTCGTCAATGGCGATGAACTCGCCGGGCTCGATCTCGCGGATGAAGCTGGCACCCACGGTGGCCAGGGCTGACTGTTCGGAGGCGACAACCCAGCCGCGTTCCAGGCGGCCCAGGACCAGCGGGCGGATGCCGAAGGTGTCGCGGGCTGCGTAGAGGGTTCCCTCGTCCATGAAGACGAAACAGAAGCCGCCCTTGATCTTGGGCAGGAGCTCGGTGGCGGTCTCTTCGAGGCTCTTGCCCGGCTCGCCTTCCAGCAGGGCGGTGACCAGCGCGGTGTCCGAGGTGTTGCCCTGTTTCATCTCGCCGGTAAGCTGCCCGCCGTTGCGCTCCGTGATCATGGCGTTGAGTTCGGCGGTGTTCGTCAGGTTGCCGTTGTGCGCCAGGGCCACGGTGCCCGTAGAGGTCGCGCCCAGGGTGGGCTGCGCGTTGGCCCAGTGGCTCGCGCCGGTGGTGGAGTAGCGGCAATGGCCCACGGCCAGATGCCCGGTCAGGGTGTTCAGCGTGGTCTCATCGAAGACCTGGGATACGAGGCCCATGTCCTTGTAGACATTGATCCGCTTGCCGTCGCTGGTGGCTATGCCAGCCGACTCCTGACCGCGGTGCTGCAGTGCATACAGCCCGTAGTAGGTAAGTTTTGCTACTTCTTCACCGGGTGCCCAGACACCGAAGACGCCACAGGCATCCTGGGGTCCTTTTTCGCCGGGAAGAAGATCATGGGAAAGTTTGCCATCGCCGCGTGCCACTGATCGATTATCGCACGTTGTGGGGTATGACTTTCCCCTGCACCTAATTGTGACCCCGGTTAGTCCTGGGGACCGGTATCAGTTTCCGAATCCGGAACGGCCTCCACGACGGCACGTTCCTGCCGCCTCACGCTCCGGCGGTCCAGGACAAGCGCCAGGGCTGCGCCAAGGATTGCGCCGACGGCTGCGAACATGATCAGGAAGAAGCCGAACACGGCACCGGGATCGAACGTCGAGTCGCCGGGCGCCGCGTATGCCACTACAGCGGCGGCAACAATGCCTGCCAGTGCCCCCGCAATCAAAAAGGGGACATACTTCGGCGCGCGGCGCACGGTCACCTCGCGCCGTTCGGCAGGGGTTTGTTCAAAAGCCATGCCATCCAGCCTAATGCTGGACCAGAGAGTGCGTATAACGCAGGGTACGCGGCCGGGCGGCGGATCAGCGGGACGGACGCAGAACCGAGCCTGGTAGCCACGGGGGCTGTAACTGATATATCTATTGACATGGAGTGTGGCCACTGTCATATTTTCCCGTAGCCGCTATGTGCATTCTGTTGCGTAATACGCAATTGGGCAAGGTTGCAGCTGTGGCATGACGTGGTGGTCTCCCGACGTGGCATGTCAGCTAGATTGGCATTTGGTGCCGACTCACCGGATCCGGCCCGGATCCAGGAAAGGAACACAAGAACCATGGTCCATAAAGTTCAAGCTGTCGTTGTCCGTGAGAAGAATGCCCCGGTGTCGCTGGAGACCATCCTGGTGCCGGATCCGGGCCCGGGGGAGGCGCTGGTGGACATCCTGACCTGCGGTGTCTGCCACACGGACCTGCACTACAAGCAGGGCGGAATCGGCGATGACTTCCCGTACCTGCTGGGCCATGAGGCCACCGGTGTAGTCAGCGCTGTGGGCCCGGACGTGACATCTGTGGCGCCCGGGGACAGGGTGATCCTGAACTGGCGCGCCGTCTGCGGCGAATGCCGGGCCTGCGCCAAGGGTCAGCCGCAGTACTGCTTCAACACCCACAACGCCACCCAGAAGATGACTTTGGAGGACGGCACGGTCCTCTCTCCCGCCCTGGGCATCGGCGCCTTCGCCGAGAAAACCCTGGTGGCTGCCGGGCAGTGCACCAAGGTGGACCCGGAGGTCGACGCGGCCGCAGTGGGGCTGCTGGGCTGCGGCATCATGGCCGGCATCGGCGCCGCGATCAACACCGGCGAGGTAAAGCGCGGCGAGTCCGTGGCCGTCATCGGCTGCGGCGGCGTGGGCATCGCCGCGATCGCCGGCGCCCGGCTGGCCGGTGCGACGACGATCATCGCCGTTGACATCGACGACAACAAGATCGACATGGCAAGGTCCCTCGGTGCCACCCATGGCGTGAACTCCAAGCAGGAGGACGCGGTGGAGGCCATCCGCGCCCTCACCGGAGGCAACGGCGCTGACGTGGTGATTGACGCCGTCGGCCGACCCGAAACGTACAAGCAGGCTTTCTACGCCCGCGACCTTGCCGGCCGCGTGGTCCTGGTGGGCGTCCCGACGCCGGAGATGACGGTGGAACTGCCGCTGCTGGATGTCTTTGGCCGCGGCGGCTCGCTGAAGTCCTCCTGGTACGGCGACTGCCTGCCCTCCCGCGACTTCCCCATGCTGGTGTCCCATTACAAGCAGGGCAACCTGGACCTGGACGCGTTCGTGTCCGAGCGCATCTCCATCGACCAGGTGGAGGAGGCCTTCGGCAAAATGCACGAGGGCAAAGTCCTGCGCTCAGTTGTCGAGGTCCAGCCGGCGGGGGCGCCGGCATGAGCGTCACTGTCGAGAACCTGGTCACCTCGGGCACATTTTCGCTCGACGGCGGCACCTGGGATGTGGACAACAACGTCTGGATCGTGGGCAATGACGAGGAATGCGTCATCATCGACGCGCCGCACGACGCTGCCGCGATCATCGCCCAGGTACGCAGCCGGAAGGTCAAGGCCATCCTGCTCACGCACGCGCACAACGACCACATCGGTGCCGCCCGCGAGGTTGCCGATGCCCTGGGCGCCCCGATCCTCCTGAACCAAGAGGACCTGATGCTGTGGGAGCAGGTCTACCCTGACGCCAAGCCGGACCGCTACCACTCCGACGGCGACCTGTTCGAGGTGGGCGGGGCAACGCTGAAGGCAATCCACACCCCCGGCCACTCCCCGGGGTCCACCTGCTTCTACCTTGAAAACGAAGGAACAGTGTTCACCGGGGACACCCTGTTCAACGGCGGCCCCGGCGCCACCGGCCGGTCCTACAGCGACTATCCCACCATCCTGAAGTCCATCCGCGAACGGCTGCTGACGCTTCCCTCGGAAACGATGGTCCGCACCGGCCACGGCGAGGACACCACCATCGCCGCCGAACAGGAAACGCTGGCGAAGGTTTCCCAGTAGCGGACATCAGCAACGAGTGCCCTGGAGGCGCGCCGGGATTTCCGGCGCGCCTCCACTGCAAATGAACAACAGAGGCCGGCACGGGAACTCCCTGGTGACGGCGAGGAAGTGGGAACAATGAAGTTCGGCAAGCAGCCTGCCCCCGTCGCGGACATCAATGAGGACGAGCTCCAAGTCCACAAGCCCAAGACCGAGGCCGCCGGGGTCAAGGCCGTCATGGTTGCCCTGGAGCGCGCGGTGGCACAGGCCGGCGTCACCCGCACGGCACAGTCCCTGCTCCGGCTGAACCAGCGCGGCGGCTTCGACTGCCCGGGCTGCGCGTGGCCCGAGTCGGACAAGAAGCGCAAAGCTGCCGAGTTCTGCGAGAACGGTGCCAAGGCTGTGGCCGAGGAAAACACCGTGCGGACCGTAGGCGCGGAGTTCTGGGCCAAGCACTCCATTGCCGAGCTGTCAGGGAAGACCGAGTACTGGTTGGGAAACCAGGGCCGGCTCAGCGAACCGATGGTGATCCGGGAGGGCGACACCCAATACTCGCCAATCTCCTGGGCTGACGCCTTCGAGCTGATCGGTGAGCACCTCCGGGCCACCACCCCGGACCGCAGCGTGTTCTACACCTCCGGCCGCACCGCGAACGAGACCGCGTTCCTGTACCAGTTGTTCGCCCGGTCACTGGGCACCAACAACCTGCCGGACTGCTCCAACATGTGCCACGAGTCTTCCGGATCGGCGCTGAACCCGACCATCGGCATCGGCAAGGGCACCGTGTCCCTTGACGATATCCACGACGCCGAACTGATCTTTGTCGTGGGCCAAAACCCCGGCACGAACCACCCGCGGATGCTGTCCGCGTTGAAGGAATGCAAGGACAAGGGCGGCAAGGTGGTGGCCGTGAACCCGCTGCCCGAGGCCGGCTTGTTCAACTTCAAGGACCCCCAGACCGTTTCCGGTGTGGTGGGCTGCGGGACGCCGTTGGCCGATGAGTACCTGCAGATCAAGGTGGGCGGGGACCTGGCGCTGTTCCAGGCGCTGGGCCACCTGCTCCTGGAGGCCGAGGAACGAAACCCGGGGACCGTCGTCGACCATTCCTTCATCGCCGCCCAGACAGACGGGTTCGGCGCCTACCGCGACGCCCGCCGCACCCTCGACTGGGACGAGACCGAGAAGGCCACCGGCCTGACCCGCGAGCAGATCGAGAAGGTGGCGGGGATGCTGGTGGCATCCAAGGCCTCCATCTTCTGCTGGGCGCTGGGGGTGACGCAGCAGCCGCACTCGGTGGACACCATTAAGGAAATGGTCAATGTCCTGCTGCTGCAGGGCAACTTCGGCAAGCCCGGCGCCGGCGCCTGCCCCGTCCGCGGCCACTCGAACGTCCAGGGCGACCGGACCATGGGCATTTGGGAGAAACCCAAGGAGTGGCTCCTCACGGCACTCGATTCCGAGTTCGGCATCGACTCCCCGCGGCACCACGGCTATGACGCTGTCGAGTCCATGGAAGCCTTTGAGCGCGACGAGGTGGACGTATTCGTTTCCATGGGCGGCAATTTCTCGCTGGCGTGCTCCGACACCGAAGCGTTGGAAGCCGGCATGCAGCGGATCGGGCTGACCGTGCACATCTCCACCAAGCCCAACCGCTCGCACATCGTGCATGGCCGGACATCGCTGATCCTGCCCACGCTGGGCCGCACGGACAAGGACGACAAGCATCCCAAGGGCGCGCAGTTCCTGTCCGTGGAGGACTCCATGTCCGTGGTGCACTCCACCCAGGGCCGCCTCACCCCGGTCTCCGAACATCTGCTCGCCGAGCCCGTCATCGTGGCGCGGATGGCCGAGGCCACGTTCGGGCCGCAGCACGCCGTGGACTGGCGCGGCATGGCCGAGGACTACGATGTGATCCGCGACCACATCGCCCGCGTCCTGCCCGGCTTTGAGGACTTCAACGCCAGGGTCCGGACCAAAAACGGGTTCGTGCTCCCCAACCCGCCACGGGACACCCGTTCGTTCGCCACGGACATCGGCAGGGGCCGGTTCACCGTCAGCCCGCTGGAATACCTCACCCCGCCCGCGGGGCACCTGGTGCTGCAGACCATCCGCAGCCACGACCAGTACAACACCACCTTCTACGGCCTGGACGACCGGTACCGCGGCATCTCCGGCGGACGCCGCGTCATCCTGATCCACCCCGAGGACCTCGCCGAGCAGGGATTCCAGGACCGCGAGCTCGTGGATGTGGTGAGCACGTTCCAGGGCGTGGACCGCCGGGCGGACAAGTTCCGCCTGGTGGCGTACCCCACCGCGAAGGGCTGTGCCGCGGCGTACTTCCCCGAAGCCAACGCCTTGGTCCACAAGGAAAACGTGGCCCGCGTATCCAACACCCCCGGCTTCAAGGCCATGTTCGTCCGGTTCGAACCGCACCAGGGCGGGGCGGCAGCAGCCGAGGAATCTGCAGGGGAGCTGGCCGGCACGCACGCTTAGCCCCACCGGCTGGGGAAGCTGCGCCGGTGCGGGCAGTGACGACGGCGGCAGTCCGGCAGGTGCCGGCTGTCGCCGTCGCAGTTCCCCACTTAGCTTTTGGGCCGGGTGGTTCCCGTCGGGACCGGCCTCCGGGTACAGGTTCTTGCCATAGCGGTGGACGACGCTTGCCGGGCCGCAACATACTCACCGTGTCAGGCGCTTGCGGTGTCAGGCGGAGGGCGCGTGCAGGACCAGCTCCAGCCAATCTTCTGCTGGGGATACCTGGATCTGCACCAGGTCCGGAACAGTGCAATGCGAGCTGCCCTCCTCCGGAACCCGGACGCGGTCTTGGGTGTCCGGCCACCGGGGTGGTTCCCAGTCTTGGTGTTCGCTTTGGTAGTGGCGGCCTGTGGGTGAGGTCCAGCCGGGTGGGTCGTTCTTGGTGGCGGGGGTGGGTTTCCAGCCGGTGGCGTGTCGGAGTTTGTGGTGTTTCGGGCAGGGCTGTCCCAGGTTGCTGATTCCGGTGGTGCCGCCCTTGGCCCAGGCGAGGATGTGATCGGCATCGTTGTCCAGGGAGTTGTTGCTGCACCCCGGGAACGGACACTTCCCGTCCCGCATCCGCAACCACGCCCGCATTGGACCTGTCACCCGGTAACTCGTCCGGCAGATCTCCAACGGGGCCCCGTCCCGCGGATCCACCAACACCCGGTAAAACGACCCCGCCCCGTTTGCGACCAGCTCCCTGGCCATGGACGGCGGAATCGGCCCATACCCGTCCAGCACCGCCGGCTCATCGGCCAGGCCGAGCAGCGAGAACACCGGAACCGTGACCAGCACCTGCGCCCGGACCGGCGACGGCACACGGTCCCGGACAGCACCCGCGCCGTCGCTGGGGCTGCCGCCAGCACCCGCGCCGTCGCTGGAGCTGCCGCTCGCGCCCTCGGTCATACCGCCGCTGCCGCTTGCACGGGTGTCGCTGGCGCCGGTGCCGTTGGTGAGGATCGCATCGGCGAAGGTGTCGGCCCGGAGCTGGGTCAGGGTCCTGCCCTCGCCGGGGCCCTGCAGGCTACGGGCGGTCGCGGTGAGCCGGTTCCACCCGGCCAGGGCCTGGTCCGCGGGAAGATACGCGGAGAGCCAGGCCATCCCGTCCTGGTCCGCCCGGAACTCCACCCGCCGCTCCGACACCCCCTTGGCGTGGCGTGTCTCGATGCTCTCGGCGTGGTGGCGTTCCCGCCAGGTCCGGGCCTTGGCCTTGAACCGGTGCGCCGGCAACGCACCCACCGGGCAGCCCCGTGCCGGGTCCGCGGCGCCCGGGTCCAGGAAATGGGCTTCCAACGCCGCCGCCCCCGCAGCATCCAGGCACGCCGTCTCGTCCGCCATCACCACCGCGTGGCCCCAGGAGATCACCCCGGCCTGCAACGCCGACAAGGTCAGCGGCAACAAGGCAGTCACCGCATAGGAAGCAGCCAGGAACGACGACGCGGCCCGCGGACCCAGGGCCAGCACGCACCCGATCTCCGCCGCGACCGCCATCTCCTGCGCACGCACCGGCACATCCGGCCCCGCAACCACGTCGGCGCTCTCCGCGTACGTCACCGCAGCCCTCGCCTTCAGGCCAGCGAACCCGGCCTCGACCTCCCGGGCACCGGCCAGAATGTCCAGGCACCCAGCCGCCACACCAGCCAACGGATCAGCCGCAGAAAACGGCTCCAAACCAGCCCCGTCCACCTCAGCATTCAGCACAGCAAGGGCAGCCCGGATCTCCCCAAACGCCCTCACCACCGCCGATTTCCCCATAAACCCATCATGACAAGGGGGTACGACATTAATGGGACCGCCGGGCCTGTCCTCGGGAGGGGACGGTCAGCCATACGACGGCTCCAGCAACGGATTCTTTACGTTCAGAAACAGCGGTCCTCCGTGGCCCCGACCGTGCTTTTTCGTCATATCCGAAATTGATTGACAGTGGGCGTGGCAGGAGTCACACTGTTGCATATGGTGATCGTTGTTGCGTTAGGCGCTTCAGTTTTTTCCGGAGTTATCGCTTCTGTTGCTGATGAACCTCCCCACATTCATTGACGGAACGTCTTGGACACCCCTTGTAGCCCCACCTGCTCCGTAACCACCCTCAAATCGCCCAATGCCCAGCCCTATCGGGAGGAAACACATTGACTACCTCAGTGAACGCGCCCCTCAGCGCACGCGGAAAGCTCGCCTCAACATTGCCTGCCGAGCAGCTGGCCGAAATTACCGAGTTGTTTGCTTTGCGGCGCACCGGCTACTCCCTCGACGCCCCCTTCTACACCGACCCGACGATCTTCAAGCTCGACATGGAGGCCATCTTCGGCCAGCACTGGATCTTTGCCGGCAGCGTCGCCGAGCTTCCGGAGCCGGGCGATTACATCACGGTCGACTACGGCCCCTACTCCCTGATCGTGCTGCGTAACGACGACGGCGAGGTCAACGTCCTGCACAACGTCTGCCGCCACCGCGGTGCACGTGTCCTGACCGAAGCTGCCGGTTCCACCGGAAACCTGGTCTGCGGCTACCACTCCTGGACCTACTCGCCCGAGGGCAACCTGATCCACGCATCCGCCCCGGGGGAGGCCAAGTTCGACAAGAACTGCTTCGCGCTCAAGCGTGCCCACAGCCGTGAAGTTGCCGGCCTCATCTTCGTCTGCATCGCGAACGAGCCGCCGGCGGACTTCGACGAGACCGCCAAGATCTTCGAGCCCTACCTTGCGCCGCACGACCTGTCCAAGACGAAGATTGCCTACCAGCAGAACATCATCGAAGAGGGCAACTGGAAGCTCGTCATGGAGAACAACCGTGAGTGCTACCACTGCGACGGGCACCCGGAACTCGCCTGCTCGCTGTTCCCCACGTGGGGCCTGACCGAGGGCCTGATCCCGACCCACCTCGAGGAAGTATGGGACCGCAACAAGGAAGCCCAGTCCTCCCTTGAGGAGCGGTGCCGCCGCTATGGCCTGCCCTACGAGGTGGTTGAGGAACTCGATACCCGTATCGCCGGTATCCGCATTTCACGCGAATCCCTGGACGGCGAAGGCGAATCGTTCTCCGCAGACGGCCGCAGGCTCTCCAAGAAGCTCCTCGGCGACCTGCCGGACTTCCGCCTGGGCCGCTGCTCGATGCACCTGCAGCCCAACAGCTGGTTCCACTTCCTGGGCGACCACGTCATCACCTTCGGCGTTTTCCCCATCAACGAACACCAGTCCCTGGTCCGCACCACCTGGCTGGTGGCCGACGACGCCGAGGAAGGCGTGGACTACGACCTCGACAAGCTGACCTACACCTGGAAGCAGACCAACATCCAGGACAAGGCGTTCGTTGAGCTGTGCCAGCAGGGTGCTGCAAGCCCCGCCTACGTGCCCGGCCCGTACATGAAGAGCGAATACCAGGTGGAGGCCTTCATCAACTGGTACGTCCAGCGGGTGCAGGAGCACTTGGCATGATTGAAGTCCTCACTGAGACGCCTGTCCAGGAGCCACAGCGCATTCGCGGCCTTGAAATGCCGTGGAACCGGGTGATGGGCAGCATTGAAGGACCCGCCAGCGCAGCCAAGGCGCTGGGCCCGTGGCATCCGCAGGAGTTCATGGCCGAATGCGTCGAGACCATTCCCGAAGCGGGCGGCATGATGACGTTCGTGTTCCGCCGCTGCGACGGCGCCCCGCTGGCGTTCCGTCCGGGCCAGTACGTGAACATTGCCTTCCCCGTAAACGGCGAGGACCAGGAGCCGGTGGACCGCAGCTACTCGCTGTCCAGTTCGCCCACCGAACCGTGGACCTTCAGCGTCACCGTCAAGCGCGACGCCGGTGGACTGGTTTCACCCTGGGTACACCAGAATGTCAGGCCCGGCACCGTCCTGGACATGCTGGGACCCGTTGGGGCATTCCACCTGCCTGATGCCGACCGGCGCGCGCGGTACCTCTTCCTGGCCGCCGGCGCCGGCATCACCCCCATCATGTCGATGCTGCGGACCATCCACTCCCTGCCGGGAACTGCCGACGTTGTGGTGCTCTACCACGGCGCGGAAGCCGGCGGCTTTGCCTTCCACCGGGAGTTGGCTTACATCGCTTCCGTGGACTCGCGCATCAAGGTCTTCTATGCCCTGGGCGACCGTGGCAGGCCCGAGGACTGGGAAGGCTTCAGCGGACGGCTGACCTTAGCCATGATCGACGAAGTGGCCCCGGACGCCAACGGCCGGCAGGTCTACGCCTGTGGACCCGAGGGGTACCTGAACACCGCCACCGAACTGCTCAGGAGCGTGGGCGTCGACGACACTTCCACCTACATGGAGTTTTTCTCCGGCGACCGGCAGACCCTCCTTGAATACCAGGCCGAGCTCGCCCTGGCTGCGGACATTGCCGGGGAGATCGCTGATGAGATCGCGGAGTCCGCAGAGGACTACTTCGAAGGCCAGCCCGCAGCGTTCGAGATCTACGAGCCCGGCTACGACGAGGATGGAACCCTGCAGGCCACGGGCTTGGCGCTGGAAGCCGCCCCGACGGAAGTCCCTGCCGGGGCCGCCACTCCGGCTGCGGCCCCGGAGGCGCAGACACCCGACGCTTCAAGCTTCGACACCGTGGGAACGGGCAGCCTGACCCTGTCCTTTCTCCGCACCGGGATCAATGTGCGGATCGACCCCGAGGAGCACATCCTTGAGGTGGCACAGCGCGCCGGTGTCCGGATCGGCGCCAACTGCAAGGAGGGCATGTGCGGCTCCTGCAAGGTGGTCAAGCTGTCCGGGGAGATCGACATGAACCACCAGGGCGGCATCCGCAAACGGGAAATCGACGCCGGAAAGTTCCTTCCCTGCTGTTCCACTGCGCGCACCGACATGGTGATCGACGCCTAGCCGCGCCCTTGGAGCTGCGGGAGCCCTGCGCACCCCATGATTCACCGCAAGTGAAAAGTAAAACCACACGGAAGGTCTGATGCAGCCAGCGTCAGGCCTTCTGTTGTCTGCGGGTCCGACCAGCACATGGTGCGCGGCCGCACCACCGCCCCGGCGGGCCTCGTCCTGGGACACGAGATCACCGGCGAAGTCATCGAGACAGGGCCCGACGTCGAGTTCATCAAGGTCGGGGATATCGTCTCGGTCCCCTTCAGCATCTCCTGCGGGCGTTGCCGGAACTGCAAAGAGCGCAGGACCGGGATCTGCCTCAATGTGAACCCGGACCGTCCCGGCTCCGCCTACGGCTATGTCGACATGGGCGGCTGGGTGGGCGGCCCGACGAATACGTGCTGGTTCCGTACGCCGACTGGAACCTGTTGCGCTTCCCCGACCGGGACCAGGCGCTGGAGAAGATCATGGACCTGACCATGCTCTCCGACATCCTGCCCACCGGTTCCACGGCCCGGTCACGGCCGGCGTCGACTCCGGCATCGATGCCGTCGGTTTCGAGGCCCGCGGCCATGGCCATGGCGCCCAGGAAGCATCGGCCACGGTGCTTAACTCGCTGATGGACCTCACCACCGCCGGCGGCTCCGTGGGCATCCCGGGCCTCTACGTCACGGGCGGCCCGGGAGCCGCGGACGAGGCCGCCAGGAAGGGAAGCCTGTCCCTGTCCCTGGGTACCGGCTGGGCCAAGTCCCTGTCCTTCACCACGGGCCAATGCCCGGTGATGAAGTACAACCGGCAGCTGATGATGGCGATCCTGCATGACCGGATCCAGATCGCCAAGGCTGTCAACGCGAAGGCCATTTCGCTCGACGATGCCCCGCGCGGCTACGCCGAGTTCGACGCAGGCGCCGCCACGAAGTACGTCCTGGACCCGAACGGCTACCTGAACAACTGATGCCAGGCTACCGCTGCTGACAAGCGGCAAGGTCCAACGGCGGCACCCCACTCAACAGGTGTGCCGCCGTTGCCATGCCCGGGGGTAGCTCCGCGGGCACCAAAAAAGGTGGCTGGGCCTGCAGGTCTCAAGCAGGCCCAACCACCTGGTGCGGCTGGGGCAGGTCAGCCGCGGAGGCGTTCCATACCCGGGTCAAAGAGCGGCTCCGCCGAGACAGTGGCCGCCACGCGCCGACCGAAGTACTCGATCTCCACGGAGTCGCCTTCAGCCACCGACGTGGGCAGCCAGGCATAGGCGAGGGGCTTGCGGACGGTGAAGCCGTACGCCGCGCTCGTGACGTAACCAACGGCTTCCCCGGCCACGTACACCGGTTCCTTGCCCAGCACCACTGACGTGCCGTCGTCGACCGTCAGGCAGCGCAGCGTCTTGGCGGCCGGCTGCTCCTTGCGGACGGCGAGGGCTTCGGCACCCACGAATCCCGTCTTGTCCTTGGCCACGGAGAAGCCCAGGCCCGCCTGGTACGGGTGGTGCTCGGAGGTCATGTCCGTGCCCCAGAGCCGGTAGCCCTTCTCCAGCCGCATGCTGTTGAAGGCGCCGCGGCCGGCCGCGATGATGCCGTGTTCCCGGCCGGCTTCGAACAGCAGGTCCCACAGCTTCAGCCCGTACTCGGCCGTGGTGTAGAGCTCCCAGCCCAGTTCGCCTACGTAGGAGAGCCGCATCGCCGTGACGGGGATGCCGCCCACCGAGATTTCCTTGGTCCGGAAGTACTTCAGGCCGTCGTTGGTCAGGTCGTCCGTGCTGACCTTGCCGATGACCTCGCGGGCCAGGGGGCCCCACAGGCCGATGCAGCAGGTGCTGCCGGTGATGTCCGTGACGTGCGCCCACTGGGAGGGATCGGCCGCCGACTGCCGGCGGGCCTCCACCCGGAGGTAATCGAAGTCCACGTTGCTGTTCACGCCCAGCTGGAACTCTTCCTCCGCGAGCCTGGCCACGGTCACGTCGCTGCGGATGCCGCCGTCGTCCGCCAGCAGGAGGCAGTACGTCACGGCACCCGGCTTCTTGGCGATGTTGCCCGTGCTGAGCCGGTGCAGCAGCGCCTGCGCTCCCGGGCCGGTGACGGAGAGCCGCTTCAGCGGCGTCATGTCGAAAAGTCCGACGGCGGTCCGCGTCTTCCACGCCTCGGCGGCGGAAATGGGGGAGTGGAACATGGCGGACCAGTCGTCGCGCTCCGGAGCCCGCCATTCTTCCGGCAGGTCGGCCAGGAGTCCGCGGTTGGCTTCGAACCAGTGCGGTCGCTCCCAGGCGGCGGACTCCAGGAAGAAGGCGCCGAGCTCCTTCTGGCGGACGTTGAAGGGGCTGACGCGCAGGTCCCGCGGCGATTCGCGGGGCTGAAGCGGGTGCATGACATCGTAGATCTCCACGAAGTTCTGCTGTGAGGTTTCGCTGACGTAGGCGTCGGAGGTCTGGACCTTTTCGAAACGGGTCAGCTCGCAGCCGTGCAGGTCGGTCCGCGGCTGGCCGTCGATGATCAGCTCTGCCATGGCCTTGGCGACGCCGGCCGAGTGCGTGACCCAGACGGCCTCGGCCACGAAGAAGCCCTCGAGGTCCGGTGCTTCGCCCATGAGCGGGCCGCCGTCCGGAGTGAAGGAGAAGATGCCGTTGAAGCCGTCCTGGATTTCGGTGCTGCGCAGTGCCGGCAGCAGGTCCTGGCTGTCCTCCCACGCGGGCAGGAAGTCTTCGAGGGTGAAGTCCAGGCGGGAGGGCATCCGGTGGTCGGACATGTCCTCGGCTGAGACCTTCGGCAGTGCGGACATGTCGACGGGCATCGGGCGGTGGGCGTAGCTGCCGATGCCGATGCGGTCGCCCCATTCGCGGTAGTACAGGTCCTTGTCCTGGTAGCGCAGGATGGGCTTGCCGGCACCGTTGGGAAGCTCGTTGACGTTCTCGAGTTCGGCAAGGGGCGTGGTGATGGCGTACTGGTGGGCCAGCGGCAGCAGCGGCACCTCCAGGCCCACCATCTTGCCGAGTTCACGGCCCCAGAACCCTGCGCAGGACACCACGATGTCGGCAGGGATCAGTCCGGCGGAGGTTTCGACGCCGGTGACCTTGCCGCCGTCACGGGCGATGCCGGTGACGGTGGTGGAGCCGCGGTAGGTGACGCCCTGTTCGCGCGTGCGCTCAATCAGCAGCTGCACGGCCCGGGCCGCCAGGGCGAGCCCGTCGGTGGGGATGAGCAGGCCGCCAAGGACCTCGCGGCCGCCGGTGAGCTTGCCGGTGTTCAGCAGCGGGTAGATCTTTTCGCATTCGTCGGCGTCGATGATCCGGCTTTCCACACCCCAGGCGGTCATGACGCCCATCTTGCGCTTGAGGTCGGCCAGGCGCCCGGGAGTGGTTGCCAGCTCCAGGCCGCCCACCTGGTTGAAGCAGGACTGCCCGTCCTTGCCCAGGGCCAGGAGCTTGTTGACGGTGTACGTGGCGAACTCCGTCATGGTCCGGGACGGATTGTTTTGGAACACGAGTCCGGGGGCGTGCGACGTGGAGCCGCCGGCGAGCTCCAGCGGGCCTTGTTCGACGACGGTGATGTCGTTCCAGCCGCGGCTTGCCAGCTCGTCGGCGAGGTTGGTGCCGACGATGCCGGCTCCGATGATGACGACGCGGGGTGATGCGCTCATGGTTTTTGGTTCTCCTGGTTGGTGCTGGAATCCGCCTGACCGGGTGATGGTATTTGCTTCGCTATGAGCAACGCGCATCACTATAAGCAACAGAGTGTCGCAGCTCACAGGGGATGTCAAGGGTTTCCTGCTTTGTTGCGGCGGCTGGCGGCGCTGTGTCGAAAGGCGGCGAAGAGGCCCCCGCCGCTGGTGCGGCGAAGGCCTCTTTGGTGCAGCTCCGGTTATCCGGCGGCGGGTGGCCGTGCGGTCCGGTGTCAGTGGGAGAAGTCTGCTGAGATCTCGGCGAGGGTGCGCCCCTTCGTCTCAGGCGCGAGCCATTGCGAGAGGACGGCGCCGAGTAATGCGACGGCGGCGGCTACGACCATGGTTGCGCCCATGCCGATGTTGGCGATCGCCCATGGCAGGGCGAAGGTGCCGAGTGCGGCTCCGATCCGGCTGAAGGACGCGGCGAAGCCCATGCCGACGCCGCGCAGGTGGCCGGGGAATACCTCGGCCGGATAGACCTGGGTCATCGTGGTGTAGCCGGCATTGAAGTAGGAGAAGGCGAGAAACAGGACGAGCACGAGAATCGCTGGTGCGTTCCCCCATACCCCGATGACCAGCAGGATGCCCGCGCAGAGCCACTGCCCCGGAACAGTGAGGATTCGGCGGCCGAGCTTGTCAATGAGAAGTACGCTGGTGACAACGCCCGCGACCGCAAGTGCGGACAGGCCGACTCCACCGGCCCAGCCGCCGCCGAAGCCGAATTGGTTGAGTACCTCGTCGGCGAAGGTCGCGATCGCGAAGTACGGAGTGACCGCGCAGAACCAAAAACCTGCGGTGAAGACAGTGGCGCGCCAGTACTGCCTCGAGAACAGCATTCCGAAGGAGGCGTTCTTGATTTTGGTTCCACTCTCCGCGGCTTGGGCCTCCTGGAGCATCCTCAGATCCATCTCTCCGGTGATGCTGTCGTGCATCTGCGGCGATCCGATATATCGGTGTGCGATCTCGAGTGCTTCCTTGTGCCGTCCCTTCGTAATGAGCCAGCTCGGCGATTCGGGGAGGCCCATGCGGGCGAGGAACAGAACGAATGCCAGTATGGTGCTCGTGCCGAGTACCAGCCGCCATGGGGTGCCGGCGTCGTGCAGGAGCGTGCCGATGATGAATGCCATCATGAAACCGACGTACCAGGCGATCAGGGTCAGCCCGAGCAGCCGCCCGCGGAGCTTGGGTGGGGAGAACTCTGACAGCAGTGGCCCGCCGATTGAGTACTCGCCGCCGATCGCGACGCCCATCATGAATCGGATGATGGCCAGCTGGATCACGGCGCCGTCTCCAGAGGTTACGAAGAATTGGGCTCCTGAGGCGACCAGGAACAGGCCCATGTCCACGAGGAACATTGGCTTGCGTCCGAACTTGTCAGTAGCCCAGCCAGCCAGCGGGGAGCCGATGAAGATACCGGCCAGCGGGCCTGCAGCGATCATGCCCAGCGACAGGGCGTCGAGCTGGAGATCTGACCGCATGGATCCGGTGACCGGGCCGATGATTCCGAGGATGTAACCGTCGAGGAACATCCCGCCTATGAAGACCGCGACAAGCCGCATCATGAAGCGGCGCTTGAACGTGGAGCTGGTCTCTTTTGATGAGGAGGAGTCGACGGGTACCGTCGTCTTGGTTGGATTGATCATTGAGATTCGTTCCCTTCCGGCTTCAGCGCAAACCGCTGAAGGTGCCAGAGCGCTGTTTCCTGGACCCACGGACATACTTGGGCGTCGTTCCCCGGTTCCGGCGCCCCGCGCTGTGATCGATGGTGCTGCCATCCCTGATAGTCATAGACAGTTTCCTTTGGTGATCTGGCGCTGCCGCATGGATGCTGGCAGCGTTGTGCGGCCGATGCACGGGCCGAGGCCCGTTTCGAACCGGCCATCATGAATTCGTTCGGCTGTTCCCCAAAGTCATCACGGGTGGAGCCGGGGGACGGGAGGAGCGTATCCGGGCGAGCTTCGTTCCGTGATGATCAACAACCTTCGCTGTATGCAACAAAATCGTGCGCTAGCTCACATTTAATGTCAAGAGTGTGACCCGCTAAAGGCAAAGTGTGTAGGCGCTCCTGCCGAGTAGTCCGGGGCATGCCCAAAGCCCTGCCCGCGGGGCAGGGTGGCCTCTGCCGTGACGGCACAGGCCGGCTGCGGGCCCCGTTTTCCGAAAACGGTGCTTCGATGAGGAATACCTCCCCAGGTCTTAGGCCCACCGAAGCACCTTTTACGAAAAACGGGACACCGCTGCTGACTCTGTGCCGTGCCTAGCCCGCGGCTTCCAGGACCTGGGCTTCCGCGGCTTCGGCCGGCAGCGGCAGGGAGGACGATTGCCGGCGTGCGGCCTCCACCGTGTGGAGGAGCAGCAGTGCCGTGGTCACGGAGCCGACGCCGCCAGGAACGGGGGTGAGCCCCGCTGCGGTCCCGGTGACGCTGGCTTCGTCCACATCACCTACCAGCGAGCCGTCGGCAAGGACGTTCGTGCCGACGTCGACCACGACCGTCCGGGAGGAGACGTGGCTGCCAGTCAGCAGCCCGGCGCGGCCGGCCGCGACCACCACGACATCGGCATCCTTGGTGTAGCGCTCCAGCGGGCCCGATCTGGAGTGGCAGACCGTCACGGCGGCATCGCGGGCCAGCAGGAGGAGGGACAGCGGCTTGCCCACCACGGCGGACCGGCCCACCACCACCACATCCTTCCCCGCGACGGGAACCTGGTAATGGTCCAGGATTTCGACGACGGAGCGGGCGGTCGCGGGAGCAAAAGCCGGCTGGCCGACGGCAAGTCGTCCCAGGCTTAGCGGATTGGCCCCGTCGATGTCCTTTTCCGGGGCGATGAGGCCCACCAGGTGGTGGGTCCGGACTCCTGCCGGCAGCGGGGTCTGCAGGATGATGCCGTGCACGGATGGCTCCGCGCCCAGGTCCCGCAAGGCGCCGGCAAGCACCTGTTCCGTCGCATCATGGCCCAGATCGATGATCCGGCAGCCGACTCCGGCGCGCTCGGCTGCCCGCTCGATGGAGCGGACGTACCAGCGCGTTGACTCATCGGCGGTCGCCAGGACCACCGCCACGACCGGGCGGACGCCGTCCAGGTCAAGGGACCGGACCTGCTCCTTGACTTCCTGTTGGATCAACGCGGCCAAAGGCTTTCCGGAAAGTATTGCAGTACTCAACCCAGAATCCTTTCGCGAACGCGGGCCGAGAGGGCATCTGCCGCCAGGACCACTTTCTCTTCAATGCCGTCCGTCTGCTGGGCAAGCAGCGCGCGTGCCTCCGGATCCTTGACCGCCACGACGTTGATGTCGATGTTGACGCGCGCCGTGGTGGCAGCTGCGCGGGCGGCGTCAGCGGCCGCGGCAACGTCGCTGATGACGTTGGCGTTGGCGACGTCGAAGAGTTCGGTGGCGAGGTCAACGATGCCGCCCGACAGCTCGATGAGCCGGGCAGGGGTTTGGGCCGCCTGGATGAGCGCGGACTGGATTCCGGCCGCCCGGGCGGCCTTGAGTTCATCGGTGCCGGACGGGAGCTTATAGGAGTCGATGACGGCCTGGAAGGCCTCTTCATCTGCTTCAGCCAAGCCCAGCGCGTCGGCGACAAGGTCGTCGGCTGCCTGGGTGATGCGCTGCACCAGCGGTGCGTGCTGTTCGTGTTTGGCGCCGGTGGTATAGCGCGCCACCATGCCCACCAGGGCTGCGCCCTGGGCCGCGTGGAGGGCCGCCGCGGCGCCACCACCCGGCGTCGGCTGCTTTGCGGCCAACCGGGTGAGGTAGCTGCTGACTGTCTCTGAACTGATCATGGTGTTAGCCGCGCAGCCGGGACATGGTGGGGTCGTACAGCGGATCCTGGGTAACGGTGGCCACGATCCGGCGCCCGAAGTACTCGACCTCCACTGAATCGCCGATGGATACCTCCGCGGGGAGGTAGGAGTAGGCAATGGGCTTGCGGACGGTGTAGCCGTAGGCGGCGCTGGTGACGTAACCCACCGCCTGGTCCTTGTAGAACACCGGTTCCTTGCCCAGCACCAGGCTTCGTCCGTCGTCGACCGTCAGGCAGCGCAGGCGGCGCGCGGAGTTTTCCTCGGTGCGTCCCTCCAGGGCTGCCTTTCCGACGAAGTTCTCCTTGGCCATCTTCACCGCGAAACCTAGGCCGGCCTCGAAGGGGTCATGCTCGGTGGTCATGTCGGTGCCCCAGGAGCGGTAGCCCTTTTCCAGGCGGAGCGAACTGAAGGCGGCGCGGCCCGCGGCGATGATGCCGAACGGCTGCCCGGCCTTCCACAGCGCGTCCCAGAGGCGCTGGCCGTTGTCGGCGCTGGTGTACAGCTCCCAGCCCAGTTCGCCGACGTAGGACAGCCGCATGGCGGTGACCGGGACGCCGCCGATGACCAACTGCTTGGACCGGAAGTACTTCAGTCCGTCGTTGGAGAAATCATCGCTGCTGACCGCGCCGACCACCTCACGGGCCAGCGGGCCCCAGAGGCCGATGCAGCAGGTGCCGCCGGTGGTGTCGCGGACCTGGACCCAGTCTTCGGCGCTGCCGCTTGCTGTCTGGTGCCGGGCTGCCCGGTCGAAGTAGGCGGTGTCGATGTTGCCGTTGGCGCCGAGTTGGAAGGTGTCGTCGCTGAGGCGGGCCACGGTGATGTCACTGCGGACCCCGCCCTGCTCGTCCAGCAGCAAGGTGTAGGTGACGGCTCCGGGCTTCTTGTCCATTTCCGCGGTGGTCAGTTCCTGCAGCAGCTTCAGGGCGCCGGGTCCGGAGATTTCGAGGCGCTTGAGCGGGGTCATGTCGTACATGGCAACGGCGGTGCGCGTCTTCCATGCCTCGGCCGCGGCAATAGGCGAGCTGAACATGCCGGACCAGGAGTCACGGGCCGGCGGCTGCCAGTCTGCGGGCATCTCCTTGAGGAGCTCGGCGTTGGCCTCGAACCAGTAGGGGCGTTCCCAGCCGCCGCCTTCCAGGAAGTAACCGCCCAGCTGCTTGTGCCTGGCGTGGAAGGGGCTGACGCGCAGGTTGCGCGGGGAGAGCTTGGGCTGCAGCGGGTGCAGGACGTCGTAGATCTCCACGAAGTTCTGCTGCGAGGTTTCGCTGACGTACTCGGGGGTCAGCTGGACTTCCTCGAAGCGGTGGATGTCGCAGTCGCCCAGGTCGATGGAGGACTTGCCGTCCACCAGGAGCTCGGCCACGGCGCGGGCGATGCCTGCCGAGTGGGTTACCCAGACGGCTTCGGCCACGAAGAAGCCGTCCAGTTCCTTGGACTCGCCCACCAGGGAGCCGCCGTCCGGGGTGAAGGAGAAGATGCCGTTGAAGCCGTCCTCGATCTCGCTTTCGCGCAGCGCGGGCAGGATCTGCTTGGTGGCTTCCCACGCGGGGAGGAAGTCCTCGAGGGTGAAGTCCAGCCGGGAGGGCATGTTGTGCTCGCTGATCTCGTCCGGCTTGAAGCTGCCGAGTTCGTCCAGGTCCACGGGCATCGGCTTGTGGGCATAGGAGCCGATGCCGTAGCGGTCGCCGTGTTCGCGGTAGTAGAGGTCCTGGTCCTGGTGGCGGAGGATGGGCAGGCGGGCACCGTTGGGCAGCTCGTTCCTGCCCAGCTGGGCAGGAACCGGGGTGGTCTTGACGTACTGGTGCGCCAGCGGCAGCAGAGGTACGGACATGCCGATCAGTTCGCCGACCTTGGCGCCCCAGAATCCGGCGCAGGAGACGACGATATCTGCCGGGATCACGCCGTCGGGCGTCTGGACCCCGGTGACCCGGCGGCCGGACTGCTCGATGGCGGTGACTTCGGTATTGCCGACGTACTTCACGCCGGCCGCCTCGGTGCGCTTGATCAGCAGCTGGACCGCGCGGGCGGCGCTGGCCAGGCCGTCGCTGGGAACGTGGAGGCCACCCAGGATGTCCTCATCGTTGATGAGCGGATAGAGCTCCTTGCATTCCGCCGGGGAAAGTATGGAGCCTTCGATGCCCCATGCCTGCGCGTAGCCGAGCTTGCGCTTCAGGTCAGCGAGGCGGGTCTCGGTGGTGGCAACCTCCAGGCCGCCCACCTGGTTGAAGCAGCTGACGCCGTCTTCGGTGAGGGACAGCAGTTTCTCCACGGTGTACTTGGCGAACAGGGCCATGGATTTGGAGGGGTTGGTCTGGAAGACCAGTCCCGGGGCGTGCGAGGTGGAGCCGCCGGGCATGTTGAGGGGTCCCTGGTCCAGGACGGTGATGTTGTTCCAGCCGCGCGTGACGAGTTCATCCGCGAGGTTGGTGCCGACGATGCCGGCTCCGATAATGACAATGCGTGGTGACGATTCCAAGGGAGTCTCTCCTGCTGCTTTACGGGTTATGTCTGCGGGCGGGGGCTGCTTACCGGAACACCACGGTGCTGGTCTGGTCCAGCAGTACGCGGTGCTGGCAGTGCCAGCGGACAGCGCGGGAGAGGGCCAGTGCTTCGGCGTCCTGGCCCACGGTGGACAGCTGCGCCGGGCCGTAGGTGTGGTCCACCCGGATGACTTCCTGCTCGATGATCGGACCCTCGTCCAGGTCGGCGGTGACGTAGTGGGCGGTGGCGCCCACCAGCTTGACGCCGCGGTCGTAGGCCTGGTGGTAGGGGCGTGCGCCCTTGAAGCCCGGGAGGAAGGAGTGGTGGATGTTGATGGCCCGGCCCTCCAGTGCCCGGCAGAGATCGTCGGAGAGAACCTGCATGTAACGGGCCAGGACTACGAGGTCGGCCTCGTACTCATCCACCAGGTCCAGCAGCCGGCGCTCTGCGTCCGCCTTGGTGTCAGGGGTGACGGGGACGTAGATGAAGGGGAGCCCTGCTGCTTCCGCCATGGCACGGTGGGTCTCGTGGTTGGAAACGACCGCAACCAGTTCGCCGCCAAGGCTGCCGCCCCGCCAGCGGAAGATGAGGTCGTTGAGGCAGTGGCCGAACTTGGACACCATGACCAGGACGCGCTTGGCGGTCTGGTCGTGGAAGCTGAACTTCATGTCGAACCGGCTGGCGATGCCCGCGAACTCTTCCTCGAGCATGGCAGGCGTGTAGTTGGGGGAGCCGGAGAACGCGGTGCGCAGGTGGAGTGTCTCGCGCAGGCTGTCGTCGAACTGCTGGTGCTCGTCGATATTGAAGCCGCGCTCGAACAGGAACGTGGTGACGGCCTGCACAATTCCTGCCTGCTCCTTGCAGGACAGGGTCAGCACGAACTTCTGCGGCTGCTCTTCTTTGAGTGCCGGCAGGGTGGTGGTTGCTGGGGCTGTTTCGATGAGGGTCATACCCTGCTCCTTCTAGATATATTCAAAAGCAACGGACTGATATATTAGATTGGGTGCCAGCGTATACTGGTCTACAGGCGAGGTCAATAGGTTTTCTGGTTGGGAAGAAGGGGCTCAGCATGGCATTCGAAGCTTTGGCGGTGGCTGATGCCATGGGGAAGAAGTCCCTGGCTGACGTTGCCTATGAGAGCATCCGCGACTGGCTGCTGACCCTTGAAATTAAGCCCGGAGAGCTGCTGAACGATGAGCTCCTGGCCAAGAATCTGGGTGTCGGCCGGACTCCGGTACGCGAAGCCCTGAAGCGGCTGGAGCTGGACCGGCTGGTGAAGACCTACCCACGCCGTGGCACTTTCGCTACCCGGGTGGACGTGACCGACCTTTCCTTTATTTCGGAGATCCGCGCCCAGCTCGAGCCCCTTGCGGCCGCCCGTGCCGCACGGGTGGCTTCCCCCGCGGTCCGGGACGAGCTGCGTGCCACCCTCGAAAAGGTTGAGGCGTTCGATGTCTCTTCGGCAACCGTGACAGAGACGCTGCAGCTCGATGCCCGGGTGCACCAGGGCATCTACGCCGCCGCCGCCAACCCGCACCTGGAAGACATCCTGATCCGCTATGACAACCTGGCAACGCGCATCTGGTGCATGGTCATTGACCGGCTGCCGGACCTGTCACACCACGTTCATGAACACCTCGATCTGCTCCGCGCCGTCATCGACGGGGATGAGGAGCGGGCCGCGGAGCTTGCCCGGGCCCACGTCAGCGGATTCGAAAGCGCGGTCCGGGAGGCGCTTTTCAAGGCCTAGCGCCTTTCGCCCCGGGTACCTGTTGACAGGGAGTGTGACCTGGACCATACTCGAAATCCAGATTGATATATCAATCAAATATCAGTGATGGATTCGAGCGGCGACGGCGCCGGCGATCGGAGTGGCCAGTGGATTCCCGGACAACCCTTGAAGCCCCACGTGATGCCACCGACCCTGACCTCGAACAGGATGGCCAGGGCGGCGGCACGTCGAAAACGGCTCTCGGCCTCCGGGCCGACTGGGCGCGCCTGCCCGGCCGCAGCGTCCAGGTGTGGCTGCGGGGGAGCACGTGGCCAGCGGGGTGGTGGACCAGGCTGCGGAGGACGGCTCGGTGCTCTGGATCGCCGCCGAGGGCATCAGCACCCGGCGCATTTTCGACAAGTCCTCCGGCTACCAGATCTGGGTGTGACCCTGGAAAACCAAGGGAAAGCGGCCCGGGTACTAAACTCCTCCGGGCCGCTCCCCTTGGTACGGCAATGGGAACGCTTGTCAGCTAAGCCAAACATCCACCACGCTCTGGTGGGCATCCACCCACTTCTTTGCCGCCGCTTCAGGCGTCATGCCGCCTTGGATATCCGTAGCAACCGAATTCTGGTCCTCGTTGGTCCAGGTGAATGCCTTGGCCAGCTTGGCGGCCGGTGAGCCGCTGTCCGCCAGCTTTTTGGACATGACCTTGTTGAGCTTGTAGGTCGGATAGTCGCACGCAACCTTTTCGGGGTTGGCGTCGCAGCCCTCGGTCCACGCCGGCAGGTTCACTTTCTTCAACGGAACCTCGGAAAGGAACCACTGCGGCTCGTAGAAATAGCCGAGAAGGGGTGTCTTGTTCTGCTGCGCAGTCCGGAATGATTGGATGAGGGCCGCTTCCGATCCGGCGAAGACCACTTTGTAGTCAAGGTTCAGGTTCTTCACCAGCGCCTCGTCATTGGTGACGAAGGCGGGATCGCCGTCAAGGACCTGCCCCTTTCCGCCAGACTCTGAGGTGGTGAACATCGAAGAGTATTTATTGAGGTTCTGCCCGTCGGTGATGTCCGGGTACTTCTCGGCCATCCATGGCGGAACGTACCAGCCGATGTGCCCTTCGTTTCCGGTTGGTCCGGCATCGACGGCCACCTTCTGGTCAGTGATGTACTGCTTCGCCAGGTCGGCGTGCCCCCAGTTTTCGATAATGAGGTCCACTTCCCCGGAGGCGAAGCCCTGCCAGGAGACTTGCTCGTTGAGGTCCTTCTGGACGACGCTGCAGCCGAGCTTGTTTTTCGCCACGTAGCTGTAGACGGCTGCGTCGGCGGTGTAACCCACCCACGCGTTCATTGCGACGCTCACGCTGCCGCAGGGTGTTCCCGTGGCACCGCCTGCCGCAGCGGCCTGGTTTACCGATGCTCCGCCACAGCCTGCGAGGAACAGGGCTGCGGCGGCAGCTCCGGCCATTGCCGGCAACGTGCGTTTTATCAGCCTTTCAGCTTTCTTCATGGTGGGTCTCCTTTTTAGGGCATACGGGACTTCTCGCCTGGGAGCAGGCAAGTTTGCAGGGGCATTGGGGCGTAAGCGGGGGGGTGGGACGCTTACGTGGCGGGCGTGGACGCGGGGATTCTGCGCGTCGGAGCGGCGGCGGCAGCCTGCGTCATCCTGTCCATCATGATTCCGAGGAACACGATGGCCAGGCCGGCGGCAAGGCCCTTGCCGAAGATGGAGCTCTGGACGAAGCCTGCCACGACGTCGTATCCGAGGCCGCCGGCGCCGACCAGGGCTCCTACCACCACCATGGCCAACACGTAGATCAGCCCCTGGTTGGCAGCGAGGGCCAGGGATTGCCTCGCCATGGGCAGCTGCACCTTGGTGATTACCTGCCACGGCGTCGAACCGCTGGCGATCGCCGACTCGACGACAGTCGGTGAGATCGCCGCGATTCCATCGGCGGTGATCTTGATGGCGACCGGGGCGGCGTAGATGATGCCCGCCATGATCGCAGTGAAGCGGGTGGCTCCGAAGAGGCCAAGGAAGGGCACGAGGTAGACGAAGGAGGGCATGGTCTGGCCCGCGTCGAGCAGGGGCCGCATGAGCTGGTCGACGCGGCTGGACCGGCCCATGGCCACGCCAAAGACAATTCCCAAAATCATTACCACGGCGGTGGCAACGAGGGTTCCGGCGAGGGTGACCATGGCGTCGCTCCAGAGTCCGAGGTAGATGATGACCCCCTGGCAGGCAGTGGTTACGGCCGCGAGCTTCCAGCCGCCCAGTGCGTAGGCCACGATGGCGACCACTGCGACGAGGATGAAGAAGGGCGTCTCGGTCAGCAACGACTGGAACGGGTTGAGGATTGTTCCGGTAACGCCTTCACGCAGGGATACCGTGAACAGCGACACGTTCGATTGCAGCCAGTGGCTGGCGGTGTTCACGGCCTGGACGATGGCCGGTCCAACATTGAGGTCCTGGGGAAAGGCTGCTGCCCACAGCATGGTCCTGGACAACTGCACCATGACCAGGACCACAGCCAGCGCGATCCCGAGTAGTCCGGCACGGGCCTTGCGGCCCAGGCGGCGTTTGGCGGCTGCGCCGGGTTCCGCGCGGCGGCTGGCTGCTGTGGTCACCCGGTCCAGCACGATGGCCAGCAGGACGATGGAGAGCCCGGCATTGACTGCAGTACCAACGTCCAGGGACTGCAGGGCCCGGACCACCGTCTGGCCAAGGCCCGGAGCGGCGATCAGGGCGGCGATGGTCACCATGGACAGGGCGGCCATGGTCCCCTGGTTGATGCCCATCACGATGGTCCGGCGCGCCATGGGGAGCTGCAATGTCAGCAGCCGTTGCAGGCCCGTGGTGCCGAGCGAGTCGGACGCTTCGCGGGTGTTATCTGGAATGCGGCGGATACCGTGTGCGGTAAGGCGTATGACGGGTGGAGCAGCGTAGATCACCGTGGCGATCACTGCCGATGCCGGTCCGATCAGGAAGACCAGGGCAAGCGGGGCGAGGTAGACGAAGGTGGGCAGCGTCTGCATGAAGTCCAGCACGGGAGTGATGACCCGGGCTACCCTGCCGTAGATGCCGGACAGTACGCCAAGCGGGACGCCCACCAGCAGGGTCAGGAGCACGGACGTCAGAACCAGGGCGAACGTGTAGGTGGCTTCCACGAACAGGCCTTGAAATCCGAAGAAGACAAAGACCACAGCCGTCAGCAGGGCTACCCGGACGTTGCCGACAGCCAGTGCGATCCAGGTGAGCAGGCCTACCGTTCCCAGCCAACCGATTTCCGGAAGGCGCAGGCCGGTGGACGTTGCTGCGAAGGTGGTGGTAAACAGGTTCGCCACCGCATCCACGGCGGTCCGAAGCGGCGTGAAAAAGTAGAGGAAGACCGGGTTGTCAGCCCGGTTTGCCGCCACCCAGGCGTTGAGTTGGTTCAGCGAGCGGTGCAGGTCCGTCAGTTCCGAGGCTGGCAACGCCAGGGTTGCCGTGCCGTTGAGGAGCAGGAATCCCAGGATCCAGAGTGCGCCGGCGGCCAGCAGGAGGACTGTCCTTCGGCTCGGCCTGCGGCGTGCTTCAAGGATGATGGGGGCAGCCGGGACGGTTTTCTGTTTTTCGAGGAGGGCAGACATCAGGCCGCCGCTTCTGCCGGTTGCAGCACGGAAAGAATGCTGTCGCGATCGATCTGTCCGGTGATCCTGCCGCCCTCTTCGACAAGGACCGGGCAGGCGGAGTGCATGACAGCCGGGATGGCGTCGCGGATGATCATCCTGGAGTTGAGCACTGCTGCATCCCTGGGCGTGGTGTCGGCCAGCGGCCGCGTGATCCATTTAAGGGTCAAGACGTCGGCACGGGGGACTTCCGAGACGAAGTCCTCGATGTACTTGTCCGCCGGGGCGCCTACAAGGTCGTCACCGGTGCCACACTGGACAGGCTCTCCGTTGCGCATGATCAGGATCCGGTCTCCGAGTTTCAGCGCTTCGGCGAGGTCGTGGGTCACGAACACCATGGTCTTGCCCATTTCCTTGTGGAGCCGGATGACTTCTGCCTGCATGTCACGCCGGATGAGCGGATCCAAAGCCGAAAAGGGCTCATCGAAAAGGATGGTGTCCGGATCTCCGGCAAGGGCTCGCCCCAGGCCGACGCGCTGCTGCATACCGCCGGACAGTTGGTCCGGGTAGTGCTGTTCGTAGCCTTTGAGCCCAACGAGTTCAATGATTTCCCTGGCCTTGGTGTGGCGTTCGTTCTTCGCCGTTCCGCGTATCTGCAGTCCATACGAGACGTTGTCCAGGACCGTGCGGTGCGGCAGCAGGCCGAAGTGTTGGAAAACCATCGATACTTTCCGCCGCCGGAGCTCCCGAAGTTCAGCCACGCCTGCCCGCAGGACATCGTTGCCGTCCACCAGGACCTGTCCGGACGTCGGCTCGATGAGCCTGGTAAGGCAACGGATCAGGGTGGATTTGCCTGAGCCGGACAATCCCATGACCACGAAGACTTCGCCCTTTGCGACGTCGAAGCTCAGGTTGCGGACCGCGGCTACGCAGCTGGTGCGTTCAAGCAATTCTGCGGAGCCGAGGGTGGCCAGTTCCCGGTTTCCCGGGATCTTCTCTCCCCCTGGTCCGAAGACCTTCCAAAGGTTGCGGACCGATATCGCGGGGCTGTTCATTGCTGTACTCCTGCTTGTGTGGAGGCTGTAATCAATGGCTGGGCCGAAGGCAGAGCTGTGCCAGGTGTTGATGCTTCGCGAATCCGGAGCTGGCACTGGTACCGACGTTGGGGAGGTATTCGGGCCGTGCTTAGGGGGAATCTGTGGGAGGAGAGGCACGGCTCCCGTGTGCCTTACCTGCCATTGGGTGACGCTGGTGGGCGGCATGCCCGGTAAAACGGAGTTCTTCTGTCGAAACTGGTTTCCCAGGAGATGACGCAACGGACTTCGTATTACGCAACAGAGTGATTTATGCCACTCGTATTGTCAAGGCTTTCCGGATAACGCCGCGATGTTACGGGGCGGCAGATAACAACTGCGCAAGGGTCTTGACACGCCGGCTGTCAGGGCCAAGCGTGTTGCATTTAGTGATTCAAGTTGCGCAGGAGGCGCCGCTTGGAGGGCGCTTTCGGTAGGCGCTCGCCGTAGTGGAAGCCCCGGGCAACGGCGTGCAGACAAGCAATGGCCCCGAGCCCTCTGGGATTCGGGGCCATTGCCATGGTGAGTCAGGGGCCTTTCAGCGGTGCGTGTACCCCATATTCGCGCTGACTTTGAGGCCAGCATCCTTGAGGGTTTCCAGCAGGCCCGGGATCTTTTCGGGGTCGAAGCGGAACGCCGGCCCGGAGATGCTGACCGAACCGATCACGGTGCCCTGGTGGTTGTAGACGGGTACCGCCACGGCGTTCAGGCCGATTTCGAACTCCTCACGCACCACGGCGTACCCTTTGGCCGCCACGTCGAGCAGCTGGGCGTCCAGTTCCTTCCGGCTGGTGATGGTGCGGGAGGTGCGCGCCGACAGTCCGGTCTCCTTCAGGATGCGCTCGCGCTCGTCCGCCTCCAGCGCCGCAAGCAGGACCTTGCCGCTGGAAGTGGCGTGCAGCGGGGTCAGGCTTCCCACCCAGTCGTAGGTGGCCAGGGTTGAGGGACCCATGGCCTGGTCCACGTTAACGGCGTAGTTGGAGCGCAGGACAGCGAGGTTGACGGTTTCCTTAAACTGCTCGGCCAGGCTTTCCAGGACGGGCCGTGCCTCACGAACCAGGCTCAGGCGGCCGGGAATAGAGCTGGCCAGGCGAAGGATCCCAAAACCGAGCTGGTACTTCCCGCGCTCGCTGTTTTGATGGACCATCTCGCGCGTCACCAGCGAACCCATCAGCCGGGACACGGTGGACTTATGGATCCCCATTTCCTCGGCGATTTCGCTCACGCCCGCATGTCCCTCGCGTGCCAGGATCTCCAGGACGGTCAGGGCGCGCTCCACGGACTGGACCCCGCCGGACTGGCCGCCGCCGTCGGCATCGGTATCGGTTTCCGGTTCATTTTTAGGAGCCATACTTCCTGATCCTATGCCGCTTGATGTGATGGGCGTGACATTGAGTCCGGCTCCCGGCGGTTGCGGCAGCCGGGATTGCCCTAGCTGCCGCGGTAGGTGGAGTAGGCGAACGGGCTTAGGAGCAGCGGCACGTGGTAATGCTCGGGCCCGGTGACCTCGAAGACCAGGTCCACTTCCGGGAAGAACGTCTGCGTCTGCAGGCCCGCGTAATAGGCGCCGGTGGCGAAGTTCAGTTTGTAATGGCCAGGTTCCAGGCGCTCCGGCCCCAGGTCCTTGGCCCGGCCATCGGCGTCAGTGCTGGACGCTGCCAGCTCACGCCAGGTGCCGGCGTCGTTTCGGGAAAGGACGACGGCGACCCCCGCCGCCGGGCGTCCGGCACCGGTGTCGAGAATGTGGGTGGTCACGTGGGAGACGCTCATTCGCTGATCAGTCCTTCGAGCCGCAGTACGGCGATTTCGCGCAGCTGCTGGGCCACGATCCTGTCTTCTTCTTCCGCGGAGTTGGTGAGCCGCTGGTTCAGGGCCGCCAGGATGTCCTGGGCGCTGCGTCCGGCGGCCCGGATCAGGAACACGCGGCCGAACTTCTCCTCGTACTCCCGGTTCCCGCGCGCCAGGGCCTTGGCGACAGCAGCGTCGGCCGGGTCCACACCGGCCTGCTCCGAACGGGACATGGAGGCCTCGGTGCTGGCCGCCGTCGGGCGTTCCCCGATCCGTGGGTGGTGGGCCATGGCGGCTTCCACCTCGGCCGGCGTGAACGGGCTGGCAGCCTGGGCGGCGAACGCCAGGAGCTCGTCGCGGCCCCCGTAGGGCCGGGCTCCTGCCACTGCTTCCACCCAGCGGCCGATGTCGATGCAGGGCCGGAGGGTGGCCTGGGCGGCGGTGGGATCCGCGCTGTTGAATTCGGCTAGCTTCATGCTGGCAGTAATCCTTGGGGTGATGCTGGCATCCATGGTGACGGCTATGCGGACGCCGGGGAGTCCGACACCTGCTTGTGGCAATACCACCAGCGGGCTTCCGCATCATGGAACTGTTATTTCAGCATACGTAATATTCAAGGGCAGCTCCTGCGTGCTGTCAAGCAAAGGGCATCCGGCTGCGATGTGACTGGCAGCGCTTAGCCCTGCGAGGACGTCCTGGACAGCACCCAGGTGTTGGTGCCGTCCTGCCGCTCGAAGGTCACTGTAGTTACCAGGGCTTCAATCAGCGCCAGTCCGCGTCCGGACTCGGCGTTGTCGTCCGGGGTGGAGGCCTCCATCGGGCCGAACGGCGGCTTCGCGTGGTAAGCGCTGACCCGTGCCTGCAGCAGCGCCGGCTGCACGGTGGTCTCCACTCCGAGCTCCACCTCCTGCTCACCGGCCGGCTCAGCGTGCTGGACGATGTTCGACGCTGACTCGATGACCGCCGTCGTGAACGTCATCTGGTCCATGTCGTCCACGAAGGGGACGTCCCGCCAGAGGCTGTCGAGGCCGTTATGGACGGCTTCGATGGCGTCCTCGGCAGCCGGTCCCCGGAAGCTGCGCGAGGCCAGGACCTCAGTCATTGCTGAACGCTGCTTCGGCTGTGGCATACGCCGTAAGGACCTTGTCCATGCTGGTGAGCTTCAGGACCATGTTCACCTGGGGCTGCACCGCCGCGATCCGCAGGTCGCCGCCGGCCTGGCGGGCCGCCTTGAGGCAGCCGATCAGCGCGCCCAGCCCGGAGGAATCCATGAAGGCGGTGTTTTCCAGGTTCACCACGATCCGGTTGGACCCGCCGGCAATGACATCCGTGACGAACTCGCGCAGCTTGGGCGCGGAGACCATGTTGAGCCGCCCGTCCGCCTTGACTTCCGCGTACGAATCTTTGACCTCGTAACTGAACTCCATCAGGGTTCCTCTCTGTTTGCAGGTTCTGCGGCCGGTTCGTACCCCTTGTAGAGCACGGCGCGGACCAGGATGCTCATGACCACCAGGTCAAAGACCACCCAGACGACGTTGACCAGGGTGCCCAGCGGTTCCGCCAGCCCGGTGGCAAGGCGGATGATTCCGACGACGGCGGCGACGGCAAGCAGGATGGACACCACGATCTGGGGCCGGATGAGGCTCCAGCTGGGTCCGCCGCTTTGGCGCGCCTTGGGGGTGACCGCGAACCCAAGGGGACGGCCGAACCACACGTTACGGGCCGCCGTCGTGCATGCCTTGATCCAGGTGGGGAACAGCGCCAGGCTGTACTGCTGCCCGCGCCAGGTGGGGATTCCGCGGCCGGCCACGGCGAACAGCAGCTGGTTGACCACCATGAACGGGATGAAGCGGATGAAGAAGTCCCAGCTCAGGCTGCTGACCGGCAGGATGCCTAGCAGCAGGTAGATGATGGGGGCCGCGAAGTAGATGACCGCGGCGAACCCGCTGAGGTAGGTCCACATGGTGGCGAAGTACATCAGGCGCTGGCCGAGCTTGAGGCCCTTCTGGACCAGCGGGTTCTCGCGGAGCAGCACCTGGATGGTGCCCTGCGCCCAGCGGAGGCGCTGGGTGAGCATGGTCTTCAGGTCCTCCGGCGCCAGGCCGTAGGCCAGGATCTCGTGGTGATAGACGCTCTCCCAGCCCATGGCGTGCATGCGCATGGCGGTGGCCATGTCCTCGGTGACGGAGATGGTGGCCAGCGGCATTACCGGCTGGGCCTCGTCGCTGCGCTCCACGGTCAGCGCATCCAGGACGGCCTGGACGGATTCCAGGGCGCCCAGCGGCGACCAGTCGCGGGCGGACATGCGCTGGACGGCGTCGTCGGCCACCACCGGGACGCCGGACTCGCCCACGTGGGCCAGTTCCATGGCGGCGATCTCTTCGAGGTCGGCCTGCAGGGCGGCGACGTCGGCCTGGACCAGGGTCTGGACGGCGGCATCCACGCGGCGGCGGACGCGGTACGTGACCTCGCTGAGGGGCCTGCCGGCGTCCACTTCCTCCTGGGCTTCGCGGGTGGCGGCCTCCACCTCGTCGAGGACCTCGGCCACCAGGGGAGAATCCACGTCCGCCGACTTGCGGGCCTGCTTGATGGCTGCCCGGGATGCGGCCAGGGCACGGCGGATACTCTTCTCGGTCTCCTTGACGTAGCCCACCAGGCCCAGCTGCATCAGGGCCTCGCGGCGAAGGATGGCGTTGGAGCCGCAGAAGAAGGCGGCATTCCAGCCGTCCTTGCCCTGCTGGATGGGACCGTAGAACAGGGGCGCCTGGCTGCCTAGCGGATCATCGGCCGGCACATTGCTGAAGTATTGGGGGGTTTGGACCAGGGCCACCCGGCGGTTGTTGAAGTAGCCCAGGGTCTTTTCCAGGATGTCCGGCTCCGGGATCTGGTCCGCGTCCAGGATCAGCAGGAACTCGCCGTGGGTCACCATGAGGGCGTTGTTCAGGTTCCCGGCCTTGGCGTGGCGGGGGAGGTCCTTGGTCCAGTCTTCGCTGCGGGTGACGTAGCCCAGGCCATGCTGTTCGGCCAGGGCCTTGAGCTCGGGCCGTGCGCCGTCGTCCAGGATCCAGGTGCTGTGCGGGTGCCGGATCTTCTGGGCTGCCAGTGCGGTGGTGAGGACCATGTCTAGGTCTTCGTTGTAGGTGGTGATGAAGACGTCCACGGTTGTATCGTGCGGCGGCGCGGGAGCGCCCTTGCGGATCCTCAGTTTCCACACGGTCATGCCGAAGAGCATGACGTCGATGAGGCTGTAGGTTTCGGCCACCACCAACGGCAGGGCGATCCACCAGGCGTCCCAGTTGAGGGACGCCATCCAGCGCCACGCGATGTAGTTCAGGCCGGTCAGGACGGTCAGGACAACCACCACGCGGGTCCAGAAGCGGATCAAGCCGGCACCTCCACGGGCAGGCGGCGGACCACAACCACGGTGACATCGTCTTCGGCGGTTTCTGCCGGGGCCAGGGCCAGGATGGAGTTGCTGGCTTCCTGCGCCGTACCTGCGGACTGCGTTGCGTGCTGTACTGCCTCGGTGAAGTCCTCCACTGACCCGAACACATCCAGCACTCCGTCGCTGACCACAACCAGCGAGTCGCCCGGGGCCAGCTCCAGGCCCGCCTGCGGCCACTGAGTCCCGGGCCAGGCGCCAACCGGTGGTCCGCCGGAGGGGAGGCGGTCCGCCGGCCCGGCCGGCTGGACATGCAGCGCAAGGCCGTGCCCGGCGTCTACATAGCTGACCTTGCCTGATGCCGCGTCCAGGCGGGCATGGAACAGGGTGACAAATGAGTTGGAGGAGTCCAGGTCGGCGGCGATCGCCTTGCTGGCGGCGCCGAACCCGGCGTCGAGGTCCTGCCGCAGGCCCGTGGAACGCATCACTGCGCGGACTGTTGCCGCGATCAGCGCCGCCCCCATGCCTTTGCCCATGGCATCGGCGAAAGTGAGGTGGAGCCCGTCCGGCGTCTGGTACCAATCGTAGAAGTCGCCGCCCACGCTTTGGGACGGGCGGAAGAGGCCCGCCACGTCGTAACCGTCAACCCGGATGTCTTCCTTGGGCAGGAGGCTTTGCTGCACTTCGGTGGCGCGTTCCAGCTCGCCCCGGGCGGCGGACTCCGCCGCGGCTGAGGGCCGGCGCCGGAACAGTGCATTGATCCGGGACTGCAGTTCCCGGGGGCTGAACGGCTTGCTGATGTATTCGTCGGCGCCGTTGTCCAGGCCGGTCAGCTTGTCGAGTTCGTCCGCACGGGCGGTGAGCATCACGATGAACGCGTCCGAGAACTCGCGCAGGAGCTTGCAGACCTCCAGCCCGTCAAGGTCCGGCAGGTTCAGGTCCAGGGTTACCAGGTCCGGCCTGGTGCGGCGGACTTCCTCCACCCCCGGGAGCCCTGCCCCGGCCTGGGTGACGTCGAAACCCTGCTTCACCAGGACGCGGACCAGGAGCCCGCGGATGTCCGGATCATCTTCGATGACCACCGCACGGCGGGATTCGGAGGGAGAGACCATAGCTCTACTTCTACAGTATTAAGGCGCACGGGGCATGTCTTAGGCTCCACAGTTTCCGGTGACTTCGCTGACAAGTGCATCGTGCGGGAACCACGCACACCCGATCTTGCGGGAATCTTGGGGTCCGCTTGCCGGGACGTTGAGGAACGCCGGTCACACTCGACATAACGCAGCAGCTTTCCAGGAACAGGGTACGACGACGACCGCGTGGAAGCTGACAAGGTTGCGGAAGGCGGGGAAGCCAATGGAACACGTAAAACAGAACGGAATGGACAAAGCCAGGGCTTTCCTGCGCGTCTTCTTCCACTCACGGAAGGTGCGGGCCGCTGCCAGGGAACTGGAGCAGGCCCTCGCCGAATCCCGGGAGGTCTCCAGTTGGCCCGGGGACCGGCTGCAGGTGGGGGAACACATGTCCAGGCAGGTGGAGAAACTCACGCATCGGCTCAAGCTGGAGACCGAGGCGCATGGCAGGCTGGAGGGCCTTTTAAAGACTGCGGGCCGAGGGCATTCCGTACCCGCCTTGTAGGTGCCACACTTAGCAGCAATCGATTGGCTGGGGATAGTCAGGAGATTGCTGTGAGTTTGTTTGTCGGTTGGTCGTACCTGATGGCTGGACTCATGACCATGGACGCGATGCTGCTGGCGTTGTGGGCCATGGAAGTCGATTGGCGAAAGTACTGGCGCCGGAAGTAGCGCTGTTATTCCAGTTGCAGCCGCATCAGCACCCGGGGGAAGCCGTTGAGCACCGAGGTGGTGTCCGCAGCCTTGGTAAAGCCAGCAGCCTCGAAGAGCTTGCGGGTACCCACGTAAGCCATGGTGAGGTCCACCTTGTGGCCGCCGTTGTCCACGGGATAGCCCTCCACAACGGGAGCCCCGTAAGCGCGGGCCATGGCGACGGCACCGGCCAGCAGATGGTGTGAGATTCCCTTGCCGCGGTGGCCGGGCCGGACGCGGAGGCACCACACCGACCAGGCGTCCTGGTCGTCAACGTGGGGAATCCGCCTGTTGCGGGCGAAGCTGGTGTCCGCCCGAGGGTGCACCGCTGCCCACCCGACCGGTTCGCCGTCGTCGTACGCCACCACGCCTGGCGGCGGATCCTGCGTCACCAGCTCCCGGACCAGTTCCCCGCGCTCTTCGCCCCGCAATGACACGTTTTGCTTCGAGGGAATCCGGTAGCTCAGGCACCAGCAGACGGTGGCGTCGGGCCGTTTGGGGCCCACGAGGATCTTGACGTCCTCGAAGACCGTTGCGGGTCGCACCTCAATGGCCATGCTGCGATCCTAGCCGCCGCTGGCCGGGAACCGCCTGCCGGGCTGATCTCCACTGTTGGCTCCTGTTGCCCGTCACTACACTGGGACGCATGACCCAGCAGGAACCGGGCAGTGCTGCCGCGGATCCGGATACCGTTGCCGCCGCCCTGCGAACGCCGGCTGAGCGCTCCCGCACCTTCGCCGGAATCCTGGTCAACACGGCATTGGCCAACATCACCACCAGCTACCTGTGGTTCGCGCTGACGTTCTGGCTGTACCTGGAGACGCGCAACGTGATTGCCACCGGTGTGGTGGGCGGCGCCTACATGCTGCTGATTGCCCTGTCCAGCATCAGCTTCGGCACGTTCGTGGACCGCTGCCGGAAGCTGGCCGTGATGCGGTTCGCCGCCGCCTTCACCTTGGTGATGTTCTTAGTGTCAGGGGTGATGTTCCTGCTCACTCCTGCCCCGTCCCTGCTGGACCTGGGGCAGCCGTGGTTCTGGATCTTTACGCTGATCATCCTGATCGGCGCCGTGGTGGAGAACATGCGGAACATCGCCCTGTCCACCACGGTGACCATCCTCATCGAGCCGGAGCGGCGGGCGAATGCCAACGGATTGGTGGGAATGGTGCAGGGGCTGATGTTCATCGTCACCTCCCTGCTGTCCGGGCTGTCCATCGGGTTGCTGGGCATGGGCTGGACCATCGCCGTCGCGCTGGTGCTCACGGCGCTGGCTGCGGTGCACCTGCTGACCCTTCGGATGCCCGAGGAGGTACACGTGGCGGCATCGGACGCCCATGGCGGCTTCGACCTTCGGGGTTCGTTCACTGCCGTCCTGGCCATCTCGGGGCTGTTCGCGCTGATCGTGTTTTCCACGTTCAACAACTTCATCGGCGGCGTCTACATGGCGCTGATGGACCCCTACGGGCTGGAGATGTTTTCGGTGGAGATGTGGGGTGCCGTCTTCGCGGTTGGATCCACGGGATTCATCATCGGCGGCGCGCTGATTGGGAAATTCGGGCTCGGCGCCAACCCGTTGCGGACCCTGCTGGTTGCCGTGGCGGCCATGGGAGTGCTCGGCGCCGTGTTCACGCTGCGGGAGTGGCCATGGCTCTACATCCTGGGGATCTGGCTGTACCTGGTGCTGGTGCCATTCGTGGAGGCCGCTGAACAGACGGTCATCCAGCGGATGGTGCCGCTGGAACGGCAGGGACGCGTCTTTGGCTTCGCCATGGCCTTCGAGTCCGCCGCCGCTCCCGTCACGGCGTTCCTCATCGCCCCCATTGCCCAGTACTGGATCATCCCGTACGCCCGGTCCGCGGACGGTGCCGCGCTCCTGGCGCCACTCCTGGGCGAGGGCACCTCGCGCGGCATCGCCCTGGTATTCCTGGTGGCCGGGCTCATCATGATCCTGGCCGCCCTGCTCGCCTTCCTTTCCCCGGTCTACCGCCGGGTGTCGGCGTCGTATGCGCAGGCGGCAATGGAAACTGCGGATTAAGCCCGGACGCCCCAAGCACGCAAGGTGCTGGGGCGTCCGTGGAAATGCTGCGGGAAATGGTGGCGGGTTTAGATTCCCAGGGCTTCCTTGAGGCGGGCGACGTGGCCGTCGGCCTGCACCTGGTACTGGGCCAGGGTGACGTTTCCTTCAGGGTCCACCACAACCGTGGAGCGGACGATGCCCTCATGGATTTCGCCGTGGACCAGCTTTTCGCCCCAGGCGCCGTAGGCCAGGGCAACCGCGTGGTCGGGATCGGACAGGAGGGGGAAGGTGAGGGAGAAGTCGCCGCTGAAGCCGGCCAGGGCTTCCTGGGCGTCCGGGGAGATGCCGACTACCTCGTAGCCCTTGCCCTGCAGGGAGGCCAGGCTGTCGCGGAAATCGCAGGCTTCGGTGGTGCAGCCGGGGGTTGCCGCCTTCGGGTAGAAGTAGACAATGACGTTCTTGCCACGGTAATCGGCCAGCGAGGTCTCGCGGCCCTGGGCGTCCCGGAGGGTGAAATCAGGAGCCGGGGTACCGGGCTGAAGCTTGGTGGTCAGGGTGGGGCTCATGGCGTTCCTTTGTAAGACTCGGTCAGTGATGGCCAAACATCAAGTGAAGCGGGTCACCGCTTACTGATACAAACCAGCGCGTCATATGCAGTATTCCGCCGGACCCCGAACGGCTGCGTGCGGGCCCGGCACAAACTGGTAGCCGCCGCCGCGGACGGTGGCCACGGCGTGGCGGGCATTGCCCAGTTTCTTGCGGATCCTGCCCACGTAGACGTCGATGGAACGGGCGGTGGCGCCGGGAAAATCCAGCGATTCCAGGAACTCCTGCAGTTCCTCGCGGCCTACCGTGCGGGACAGGTGCGTCACCAGGTAGCGCAGCACCTTGTATTCGACGCCGGTCAGCGCCACCGGGCTGCCGTCCAGCAGGACGGAGTCGGCGGCAAGGTCCACGGCGACCCGGCTGACGGGGCCGGCCGACGGCGGCAGGCGCGTGCCGCCGTCGGGCCCGGTTGCGCCGGGGTTCTCCGCTGCGGAAGGAGCGTGAGAGGAGTCGGCTGCGACTCCTTCCGTCCCGGCGGAGACCCCGGACATGGGGGCTCCGGCGGCAGGCCAATGGACTTCCGCCTCCGGAGCAGTTTCGAGGGCCCTGGCGAGGACCATTTGGGCGGCGTGGCGCAGGAGGTCCGGGGTGGTTCCTTCGGCCGGAACCACCCAGACGGCCAGCCCGTGGGCGGTGGCCCGCCGGGCCGGAACCGGCTGATGGACCCGATGCGGTACTGCCGTCCGGGGATGGTGTGCTTCCACTGCCATGGCGCGTCCCTAGACGCCGCCGCGGCGGATCAGCCTGCCCGTGGGGGTCTGGCCGTCCACTGCGGCGCCGCGGAGGAAGGTCTTGCGCACCACGCCGGACAGGGCCTTGCCGTCGTACGGGGTGATGGGGTTCTTGTGCTTGAGCTTGGACACGTCCACCACGAAGGCCTCGTCGGGGGCGAACACGGCAAAGTCGGCGTCATAGCCCAGCGCCAGCTGGCCCTTGTTGGTGAGCCGTGCGAGGTTGGCAGGCCGTTCCGCCATCCAGGACACCACCTGTTCCAGCGGGATGCCGCGGTGCCGCGCCTCCGTCCAGATCAGGGACAGGCCCAGCTGCAGGGAGGAGACGCCGCCCCAGGCCACGGCGAAGTCGCCGTTCTCGAGGTCTTTCAGGTCCAGCGTGGAGGGGGAGTGGTCCGAGACGATGCAGTCGATGGTGCCGTCCAGGAGGCCCTGCCACAGCAGCTCCCGGTTGGAAGCCTCGCGGATGGGCGGGCAGCACTTGTAGGCGGTGGCGCCGTCCGGGATTTCCTCCGCCATCAGGGTCAGGTAGTGCGGGCACGTTTCCACGGTGAGCTTGACGCCGTCGCGTTTTGCGCTGGCGATCATGGGCAGCGCATCCGACGACGACAGGTGCAGGATGTGGGCCCGGGCACCGGTCCAGCGCGCCCGCTCAATGACCTCGGCAATGGCCTTGTTCTCGGCTCCACGGGGGCGGGAGGCCAGGAAGGTTTCGTAGTGGTCCCCGCCAGGGTGCGGTGCCCGGTCGATGGCGTGCGAGTCCTCGGCGTGGACGATCATGAGCGAATCGAAGGACTTCAGCTCGGCCATGTCCTCCTCCATCTCGTCCGCCTCGAGGTGCGGAAACTCGTCCACGCCGGAGTGCAGGAGGAAGCACTTGAAGCCGAAGACGCCTTCGTCGTGCAGCGGACGGAGGTCGGCCTTGTTGCCGGGGATGGCGCCGCCCCAGAACCCGACGTCGATGAACGCCTGGTCCTCGGCCACCTCGCGCTTGAGCTTAAGGTTTTCCACGGTGGTGGTGGGCGGAACGGAGTTCAGCGGCATGTCGATGATGGTGGTGACGCCGCCGGCTGCCGCGGCGCGGGTGGCTGAGGCGAAGCCCTCCCATTCGGTGCGGCCGGGCTCGTTGACGTGGACGTGGGTGTCCACCAGGCCCGGAAGCAGCGCCTCGTCGTCGGCCAGTTCGATAACCTCGGCGCCGGCCAGGCCGTTGCCCAGCGGCTCGATGGCCACGATCCTGCCGTTGCGCACCCCCACTTCGCGCGGGGCGATGCCGGCGGTGGTCAGGATGCGCCGGCCACGGATGACGAGGTCAAAGCGTTCTTCAGACACGGAGGTCCTCCTTGGTACTTGCGGTGGCAGGCCTGTTGGCCGCCAGCCCCGCACTGATCTGGGTGCCCAGCTGCTCCAGCAGCGGCCCTGCCTCTGCTATGCACCTGTCTACATCGGTTTCGAGCGCCGTCAAAGCATGGATGTCCTCGAACCCGGCAGCCGCGGCCTGGTCCTGGTCCAGGGTGGTCCGGCCGCAGACGGCGACGACGGGAACACCCTGGCCTGCCGCTGCCCGGGCCACACCCATCGGCGTCTTGCCCAGCAGGCTCTGTTCGTCCAGGCTGCCTTCGCCCGTGATCACCAGGTCGGCACCCGCCAGGCGGTCCGCCAGCCCCGTGAATTCAAGGACGACGTCGATGCCTGGCCGCCGCGTTGCGGCCAGGACGGCGATGGCGGCGTAGCCCACCCCGCCGGCTGCCCCGGCTCCTGGAGCCTCGGCGGCCTTGACGGCGCGGAATCCGATTTCCCTGGCCAGGACTTCGACGAACCTGGCCAGGGCGGCGTCGAGCATGCCGACGTCTTGTTGCGCGGCGCCCTTTTGCGGACCAAACACCGCCGCGGCGCCCTGGGCGCCGAGCAGCGGGTTGTCCACGTCGGACGCCAGCACAAAGCGGGTGTCCACCAGGCGGGGCTCGAAATCGGTGAAATCGATGCTGTGCAGGTTGGCCAGCGCAGCCCCGCCCGGGGAGAGTTCGTTGTTCCTGCTGTCCAGGAACCTGGCGCCGAGGCCCTGCAGGAGGCCGGCGCCGCCGTCGGTATTGGCACTGCCGCCCACACCGAGGATGATCCGGCGGCAGCCGGCGTCCAGCGCTGTGCGGATGAGCTGTCCGGTGCCCAGGCTGGTGGCCGTGGTGGCATCCGCCGAATCCGGACGGCGTCCGTTCCGGACGCTTGGCACCAGGGCGAGCCCGGAGGCCGTCGCCATCTCGATCACGGCCTCGTGGGCCCGGACCGCGAAGTCCGCCTCCACCGGCTGTCCGTTGGGGCCGGTGACCGTTGCCGTGCGGCGGGTGAAGCCGGAGCCGACGGCGGCGTCGAGGGTGCCCTCGCCGCCGTCGGCCACCGGAATCCGGACGATGTCCAGGTTTCCGCCGGCCCCGCGCTGCAGGCCCTTTTCCAGGTGGCTGCACACCTCCGGGGCTGACAGCGAACCCTTGAATTTGTCCGGGGCAATCACGATCCGCATGGTTAGGCCTGCAGGGCCAGGATGGCGGTGGGAGCGTCGGCGGCGGATTCCGCCAGTTCCTCGAACTCGTTCACGGCGTTGATTTCCACGCCCATGGAGATGTTGGTGACCTTTTCCAGGATCACCTCCACCACCACGGGAACCCGGAACTCACCCACCAGGGCCTTGGCCTTGTCGAACGCGGCGGCGAGGTCGCTGGGGTCCTCCACGCGGACGGCCTTGCAGCCCAGGCCTTCGGCCACCTTCAGGTGGTCCACGCCGTAGCCGCGGGTGTCCTCGGACAGGTGCGAGCTGTTGATGTTCTCGAACGCCAGGGACACGTTCTGCTCCATGTTGAAGCCGCGCTGCGACTGCCGGATCAGGCCCAGGTAGGAGTTGTTCACCACCACGTGGATGTACGGCAGGTTGAACTGCGCGCCCACGGCCAGTTCCTCGATCATGAACTGGAAATCGTAGTCGCCGGAGAGCGCCACCACCGTCTGGTCCGGGTTGGAACGGGCGACGCCGAGGGCTGCCGGGGCGGTCCAGCCCAGCGGGCCTGCCTGGCCGGCGTTGATCCACTTGCGCGGACCGAAGACGTGCAGCATCTGCGCGCCGGCGATCTGGGACAGGCCGATGGTGGACACGTAGGTGGTGTCGCGGCCGAAGGACTTGTTCATCTCCTCGTAGACGCGCTGCGGCTTGATGGGGATGTTCTCGAAGTGGGTCTTGCGGTGCAGGGACGCCTTGCGGTCTGCGCATTCGGCAACCCAGTCGCTGTAGTCCGGCAGGGACCCGGCGGCTTTGCGCTCCTTGGCGAGCTCAACCAGCCCGGCCAGCGCCGCACCGGCGTCGGACGCGATGCCCAGGTCAGGGGAGAACACGCGGCCGATCTGGGTGGGCTCGATGTCGATGTGCACGAACGCGCGGCCGGCGGTGTAGGTGTCCAGGCCGCCGGTGTGGCGGTTGGCCCAGCGGTTGCCGATGCCGAGCACGAAGTCGGACTGCAGGTAGTTCTCGTTGCCATAGCGGTGGCTGGTCTGCAGGCCCACCATGCCGGCCATCAGCTGGTGGTCATCGGGAATGGTGCCCCAGCCCATCAGGGTGGGGATCACCGGAACGTTAAGGGTCTCTGCAAGCTCAACCAGTTGCGTGGACGCGCCGGCGTTGATGATGCCGCCGCCGGCCACGATCAGCGGGTGCTTGGCGGCGAGGAGCATGTCCAGGGCCTTTTCCAGCTGTTTGCGGGATGCCTTGGGCTTCTCGACGGGAAGGGGCTCGTAGGTGTCGATATCGAATTCGATCTCGGCCATTTGCACGTCGATGGGCAAGTCCAGCAGCACGGGGCCCGGGCGGCCGGAACGCATCAGCTGGAAGGCCTTCTGGAAAGCGCCGGGAACCTGGCCGGGCTCCAGGATGGTCATGGCCATCTTGGTCACGGGCTTGGCGATGGACTCGATGTCCACGGCCTGGAAGTCTTCCTTGTGCAGCTTGGCCACCGGAGCCTGGCCAGTGATGCAGAGCATAGGGATGGAGTCGGCCCAGGCGGCGTAGAGACCTGTGACCATGTCTGTACCGGCGGGACCGGAGGTGCCGATGCAGATGCCGATGTTGCCGTCCTTGGCGCGGGAGAAACCGTCGGCCATGTGGCTGGCGCCCTCAACGTGGCGGGCCAGGGTGTGGCGGATGCCGCCGTGGGCGCGCATTGCGGAATAGAAGGGGTTGATGGCGGCGCCTGGCAGGCCGAACGCCTCGATGGCGCCTTCCTTTTCCAGGATGGCCACCGCTGCATCAACGGTACGCATCTTGCTCATGGGGTGCTCCTTGAAAGCTTGGGAAGTCTGTTTTTGGGTGTGCTGAAGGAAGGCCCGGCGGTCGCGGGGCACTTTGGGAGTGTCGGCGTCGCAAATTACGACGGCGGCCGGCGTGTCCGTGTCAATGTGCCCCGTTTTCGGGGCGGCCGGCTGGGCGGCGTGAGGGTTACTTCCTGCCGCTGAGCTGGAGGACCTGCTTGAAGAGTCCGGAGTGGTCCAATGCGCCGTCGCCCTGGTTGACGGTGGCGGCGACGAGCTGGGCGGCCACGGCGCCGAGCGGGATGGCGACATTGGCTTCGCGGGCAGCTGAGGTGACGATGCCCAGGTCCTTGTGGTGCAGGGCCAGGCGGAAGCCGGGGTCGAAGTTGCGGTCCAGCATCTTCTGGCCCTTCTGGTCCAGGACCTTGGAGCCGGCCAGGCCGCCGCCGAGGACCTTGAGGGCGGCGTCGGTGTCCACGCCATAAGCCTCAAGGAAAGCGATGGCCTCGCCCAGGACCTCGATGTTGACGGCGACGATCAGCTGGTTTGCTGCCTTGACGGTCTGGCCGGAGCCGGACGGGCCGACGTGGACGATGGTCTTGCCGACGGCGTTCAGGACGTCCTGGGCGTCGTCGAAGTCTGCCTTGTCGCCACCGACCATGATGGAGAGGGCGGCGTCGATGGCGCCCTGTTCGCCGCCGGAGACCGGGGCGTCGAGGGGGCGGATGCCGGCTTCCTTGGCGTCTGCGGCGAGGCGGACGGCGACGTCCGGGCGGATGCTGGAGGCGTCGATCCAGAGGGTGCCCTGCTTGGCGTTGGCGAAGACTCCGTCGGGGCCGCTGACAACACCCTCAACGTCGGGGGAGTCCGGCACCATGGTGATGACGACGTCGGCGTCTTTGACGGCGTCCGCGATGCTGGTGGCGCCCTGGCCGCCTTCGGAAACCAGTTTGTCGATCTTGTCCTGGCTGCGGTTGAAGCCGGTCACGGTGTGGCCGGCTTTGACGAGATTGATGGCCATGGGCAGGCCCATGATTCCGAGTCCGATGACTGCAACGTTGCTCATGATGGTTCTCTTTCTGAAGTCTTGAGGTCTTGCGTGTGTGCGGCGGTGGCTAGCGGGCGACGTGTTCGCGGATGGCCCAGCTGAAGGCGGTTTCCTGCGGTTCCTTGTACTCGAGGCCGATGTAGCCCTGGTAGCCGAGTTCGCGGCTGCGGGCGATCCATTCGCCGAGGGGAAGGGTGCCGGTGCCCGGTGCGCCGCGGCCGGGGTTGTCGGCGATCTGGATGTGGCCGAAGTCCTTGGCGTGGTTTTCGATGACGGATTCGACGTCGTCGCCGTTGACGGCCAGGTGGTAGAAGTCGGCGAGCAGCTTGATGTTCCCGGCGCCGGTCTCTTCCTTGACGCGGGAGATGACGTCGAGTGCATCGTTGGCGGTCAGGAGCGGGTATTTGGGTGCGCCGCTGACGGGTTCGAGCAGGACGGTGCCGCCGATGCGGGCGACCCCTTGGGCTGCCGCTGCCAGGTTCTTGACGGCGAGCTCGTCCTGTTCTTCGGGGGTGAAGTCGTCCTGCCGGTTGCCGTAGAGGGCGTTGAACGCCTTGCACCCAAGGCGTTCGCCGATGCCGGTGACGACGTCGATGTTGTCCTTGAACTCAGAGCAACGGCCCTTCCAGGAAACCAGGCCGCGGTCGCCGCCGGGCATGTTGCCGGCGTTGAAGTTCAGGCCCGTGAGCTGGACGCCGGCGTCCGTGATGGCGTTCTCGAACTTGGTGATTTCGCTGTCGGGCGGGACGGAGGACTCGAAAGGCCACCAGAACTCAACCGCGTCGAAGCCGGCTGCCTTGGCTGCGGCGGGGCGCTCGAGCAGGGGCAGCTCCGTGAGGAGGATGGAGCAGTTCACTGTGTACGTCATCGTAGGTCCTTCCGAGGAGGGGCTTTGATCTATCTTCCTTTGCTTCCGGCCTAGTCACCGTTTCCGCTTTGTGGAATTTAGATTCTGCTTTATGAAAAGTGTAGGGAAGTAGGGCGGGGGTAGTCAAGGGGAGTCGTGGGCAGGAGACTGGTAGCAGGTACGCCCGCTCAACGTGAAATGGACTGGAGCGATCATGACCGCTGCCCGCCTCCGGCTTCTGGCCTGGCTCATTGCCCTGATGGCCTTCCTTGCCGGCTGCACGTCCGGGATGGGCTCTGGGCAGGCCGTGTCTGGATCCGCGGCCCCTTCACCTGGGGCGACCGCGACGGTGCCCACCCCGGCGGCCGGTTCGGCAAGCTCCGCGCCGGATGCGGCCGACGTCGCCCTCGCTCCTCCGCAGGCGCCGGTCCCAGTGGCAGTACCTGACTCGACATCGGCTGCCCCGCCGGCTCCCGCCCCCGCACCCCAGCCGTTCGCCCTCAACCTGTACCGGGAAGGCGACTTCGTCCCGCAGTACACATTCGACTGGTGCGTTGCAGCGAGCATCCAGATGGCGCACAACCTGATTGACGATACCGGCGGCGGCACTTGGGCCGACCGCACGCAGCAGAGTGAGCTGTGGGAGAGGGCCCGCGCCCACTCCTCGGACTCGTTCAACGGTGCCAATCCCTTTGGCTGGGCGCAGGTGCTGACGGAGGCTGGCATGGGGCCGTACGCGGTGGTGAGCGTCCCGGACTATGGGGAAGCGGTGCGGACGGCGGCGGGTGCCATCACGGAGACGGGCAGGCCGGTGGGCCTGGTGATGTGGAGCGGCCGCCACGCCTGGGTGATGAGCGGATTCGAATCGGTGGGCGACCCACGCCAGTTCCCCGATTTTTCAGTGACCGGCATCCGCGTCCTCGATCCGCTCTATCCCTACGGCAGTGGCCAGTGGGGCCCGTCGCCGGCGCCTAATACCCTGCTGACTCCGGAGCAGCTGGCCACGCAGTTCGTGGTCCGTGAACCGCGGCGCTGGAGCAGTGGCCTGGCCACCGGCTACCTCCTGGTGCTTCCAACCGCGGCGTAGCCAGGCCGCCACCAAACCTGCCTGCCCTTCGATCCGGCCGCCCTTCGATCCGGCTGCCGCGAATCCCCGGAAACGCCAAACATCCCCGGCGCGGAAAACCGCGCCGGGGATGTTTGTTGGGAATCCGTGAGCTAGTGGGTCAGGTCCTTGCCCTTAGTTTCAGGAATCGTGAACACGAACGCTGCGCTGACCACCAGGAGCAGCACCGCGTAGATGTTGAACACCTGCGGCGCCCCGAGCGAGGATCCCAGCCACTGCTGCAGGTACGGGGCGGTACCGCCAAACACGGCCACGCAGATGGAGTAGGGGACGCCGACGCCCACAGTGCGGATGGAGGTGGGGAACAGCTCGGCGTACACGGCCGGAACAATGGCGGCGCTCGCGGCCACGAAGATCAGCATCACGGACATGCTCACGGCCAGCTGCCAGGCGGAGTCCTTCAGCAGCCAGGTCATGGGGAAGTGCAGCACCGCTGATCCGATTGCGCCGGCCCAGAGGACCTTCTTGCGGCCGATCCGGTCCGAGAGCTTTCCCCACACCGGCAGGGCGGCGATAAAGACGATGTTGGCGATCACGCCGGCCCACAGTGCTTCGCCGCGGTCGATCTTCAGTGCCGTGGTGGCGTAGCTGGGCGCAACGACGCCCCAGATGTAGTAGATGACCGTCAGGCCCACGGTCAGTCCGATGACCTGCATGGCCTGCTTGCGGTAGCGGACAATCTGCGGCCAGATGGGAGCGCGCTTGGTAGTGACCGCCTCGTCCTGGAACGCTTCGGTCTCGTGCAGGCGCGACCGCATGATCAGCGCGTACAGGCCCATGGCGGCGCCGATCAGGAAGGGGATCCGCCAGCCCCAGGCGTTCATCGCCTGGGTGCTCAACGACATGTTCAGGACGGCGCCCAGCAATGTGCCGAACAGGATGCCCACGGTACCGGACGTGTAGATCAGGGTGGCCCAGAAGCCGCGGTGCTCCTTGGGTGCCATTTCGGACAGGTAGGTCTGCGACGACGGCAGCTCGCCGCCGTGCGCCAGGCCCTGCACCAGCCGGGCCACCAGCAGCATCAGCGAGGCGAACGCGCCGACACTGGCGAACGTGGGGGCGACGCCGATCATCAGGCTGCCGAGCGAGGCAAGGCCTACGGCGAACGTCATCGAGGTCTTCCGTCCCACCCGGTCGCCGATCCAGCCGAAGAGGAAGCCGCCGAAGGGCCGGGCCACGAAGCCGACGGCGAAGATCGCCAGGGTGGACAGTACGGCCGACGCCGGGTCCTCCTTGCTGAACAGCTGGCTGGCGATGAAGGGGGTGAAAGTGGCGTAGATGGCCCAGTCGTACCATTCAACGGCGTTGCCGATGCCGGTGCCGACGACGGTCTTGGCTTTGGACATGCGCCCCGCCCGGGGCTTGTTTACTGCAACGGACATGGTCTTCTTCCTGGTCATTTCGTTCTTGGATGGGGGCAGCAGCACTGCAACCGGATAGGGGAGGGGCGCCTATGCGGCCCGGGAGAGCGTGGCCAGCCGAGAGATGGCGAGTTCTGCGTAAAGTGCGGCGCCGTCCCCCAGCACGGCGTCGTCGAACGTTGCGTACGGTGAGTGGTTGAAGGGTGAAGCGGTGTGGTCGGCGCCCGGTGCAACGGCGCTGAGCCCCACGAAGGTGCCGGGCACCTCCGCCAGCACCCGGGAGAAGTCCTCGGAGCCGCTGAGCGGGGTGGCCCAGCGTGAGAGGCGGCGCTCGCCGAACAGTTCGGTGATCACTTTTTCGGCGGTGTGGGTTTCGTCTTCGCTGGTGATGGTGAGGGGGTACTCCTGCAGGTAGTCGACGGCGACCTCCACGCCGTGCGCGGCTGCAATCCCCTTCAGCAGGCGGGGAATGGCGTCCATCATCTTCAGGCGGGATGCTTCCGAGAAGGTCCGGATGGTTGCTTCGATGCGGGCCGACTCCGGGATGATGTTCCGTTTGGTCCCCGCGTGCAGCACGCCCACGGACAGGACCACGGGATCGAACATGTTGAACTGGCGGGTGACCATGACCTGCAGGGCCGTCACCATCTCGGCAGCCACGGTGACGGGATCCTTGGCCGAGTGCGGAGCCGAACCATGGCCGCCGGCGCCGAGTACCGTGACTTCCAGCCCGTCCGAGGCGCTGAGCATCACGCCGGGCTTGGTGCAAAAGGTGCCGTGCGGCTCCAGTGAGGAGAACACGTGCATACCGTAGGCGGCCTGGACGCGGGGACCGGCGGCGTCCAGCACGCCTTCCCGGAGCATGTAGCTGGCACCATCGCACCCTTCCTCACCCGGCTGGAACATAAGGACGACGTCGCCCTGGAGCTGGTTCCTCTTCTCCGCCAGGAGGGTCGCGGCTCCGGCGAGCATGGAGGTGTGCAGGTCGTGGCCGCAGGCGTGCATGGCGCCGTCGGCCTGGGAGGTGAAGTCGACACCGGTCTTCTCCTGGACGGGCAGCCCGTCCATGTCGGCGCGGAGCAGCACGGCCGGCCGCTGCGCGCCGGCACCTGGATTGCCGCCACGCAGGACCGCGGTGACCGACGTCGTCTCTTTGCCGAGGGTGACCTCAAAGGGGAGCCCATCCAAGGCCTTAAGGACCTTCTCCTGGGTCCGCGGGAGGTGGAGGCCGATTTCCGGCTGCCTGTGCAGGTCGTGGCGCAGGCGTACCAGGTCATCCTGCAGGTCCTTGGCGTCCTCGGTAATGGGCATGTGTTACTCCTTGGCAATCGGCATCAGGGCTTGGGGACTATTCTGAAGTGGCATGGTTCACATTTGCGCAAAGCGCAGAAATTATTCGTCAACCGACAGGTTCAAGCACGATTTATACAGGGAGAGAAAGGTGCAGATGGAGCTCAGCGAGGACGACCTTGCCCTGATCCAGGTGCTGCAGGCATCCCCGAGAATCGCCTGGGCTGACGCTGCCAAGGTGCTGGACGTGCACGCCACCACCCTCGCGGCCCGCTGGGACCGCCTGACGTCCCAGGGGGCGGCATGGGCGACAGCGCACCTGGCGGGCGACCCGAAGCAGATGCTCCTGGCCTATGTGGCCGTTGACTGCGAGATGAACCGGCGGGACAGCGTCACGGCGCAGCTTGCTGCGGTTCCGGAGATCGTCACTGTGGAGGAGGCTGCGAGCAACCGGGACCTGATGTTGACAGTCATTACCCGCTCGCTGGAGGAGTTCAGCGAGCGCGTGGTTTCACACCTGAAGACCATTGATGGGTTGACCAAGTACCAGGTGGCCCTGTGCACCCGGCTGCACAGCAGCGGGGACGACTGGCGGCTGAATGTCCTGAGCCGTTCCCAGCTGGCCACCCTTCGCACGCTCGGACCACCTGCAAGCCTCGAACCGGCGCGGATTGCGGGGCAGCTTCCGCAGAGCCACCTTGACCTGTTGCCGTTCCTGGCCCGCGACGGCCGTGCCACAGCTGCCCAGATTGCCCGCGCCCTTGGCCGCCATCCCGCTACCGTGCAGAGGCAGCTGAACCGGGTCCTGGCCAGCGGCATCCTGTCCTTCCGCTGCGAAATCGCCCAGAGGTACTCGTCGTTTCCGGTAACCTGCCAATGGTTCGTGAACGTCCCGGCGGGCCAGCACGAGGCAGCCGCCGCCGAGATCCGCAGCATCAGCAACGTGCGGCTGAGCGCTTCCACTACCGGCCCCACCAACTTCGTGATCATCATGTGGCTGCACACGCTGGCAGACGTCATGTCCGCCGAGTTGGCGCTGCAGCAGAAGGTGCCCGGCATAGAAATTGTCGAGAGTGCCGTGATGCTCAGGACGGTCAAGCGCGTGGGCTGGATGCTGAAGGAAGATACGACGGCGAGTGGCGCCGTCGTTCATGGTGGAAGCCTGGGCGCCGCAGAGTGAGTGTTGCGGACTACCGCTAACCGCCACCGCCCTGCGGTGCTGGTTCGGAACGCCTGCTCTTCCGCTCCAGAACGGCGAGGAAAAGCGCCCCGACCAGCCCCACAGCCAGTGCCAGCAGCACGATGGGTCCCGCTCCGCCTGCAGGGCCCAAAGTGGCGGCGAGGATTTCGCGCGACAGGACGGCCATCTCGGAGAAGTTGCCGAGGTATACGCGGGTCCCCAGGACGTAATTGACGCTGGTGAACAGGGCAGGAACCAGCCACAGCAGTGCAAGGTCTGCCGCCCACACCCACAGGCGGGCGGAAGGTTTGAAGCCGCACCAGGACAATGCGGCGCCCACAAGGACGGCAGGAAGCCAGTGCCACACGGTTGCCAGGAAAGTTGGCATCCCGCCCGGGCCGGCCAGGAATGCGGCGGCAGCTGCCAGCCATGAAGCAAACGGCACCGCCATCAGGCCAACGCCCAAGGCCGCGACGGGACGGGATGGCGAGGCGAGCACCAGGAGGGCGACCACTCCGGCCGCTATCGCGGCTATGGTGCCGCCGAGCAGGCCGGCGATGTAGATGGAAGACCTTGGCTCCGGGTCCAGGCCGCTGCTGAGCACTGCGAACGAAAACGACTGGACGGCAGCCCCGCCGTGGACCAGGAGCACACCGCCCACGGCACATGCAGCAGCGGCCCCGCGGCGGGCAGGCCCCAACGCGCGCAGGGCAAGCCCAGTGGCGGATGCACCCACGGTGAGCAGGGCAACGAGGGTAGTGGTGCGGTACTGGCTAAGCGGCAGGAGGGCAAGTGGCATGTCGCGGGGCTGTGTTTCCTCTCCCCAGAGGTTCTGCACAGGAAGCTGTGCTCCTGTGATCAGCCAGGGTGCCAGCCCCAGGATTCCTCCGAGGACTCCCAGCAGGGCAGCAGAGGCCGCTTCCGCAGCAGGTGTCCGGCCGTACCGGCGTTCCCCTGAGCCGGCCACGCCAAGTCCTGTGTTTGCCAAGAAACGCCCTTTGATCGCAGGTAGGCCGCCGAATGGAAAGGCCAACGCAATAATACAGCGTATGGATTAAATGCCTGGGCTGAGTGCCCAACAAGGCCTGCCCTCCCCGACTCCCGGTCTCCTGCCGCAGACTGTCCTTATGACCTTCGCGAATATGGGAATGCTTGGAACGAAGCCCGGCCAGCGGGATGCCCTGGTGGCGATCCTGCTCCGGCCGAAACCCGGGATGAGGGAAGCCGGGTGCCTGCTCTATGAGGTGGGAGTCAATGCGGATATGCCGGATACCGTGTTCGTTTCCGAGCTGTGGGAGTCCGCTGAGGCGCACCAGGCGTCGCTGCAGCTGGACAGCACACGGGCCGCGATCGCCGAGGCGATGCCTCTCCTTTCCGGGCAGACAGCAGCCCACCGGTTCACCGTGGTGGGGTCGCCGTTGCGGTGAGTGGATTGCAGTAATCGGGGTAAGGGAGGACACATGAAACCGTTGCCCGCACTTGAGCTTGTCACCCGCTTCGAGGAGGCCGAGTGGCTCGATCCACTGGCCAAGAGCGTCCGGAAAGTCGTCCTGAAGGTCATCAAGCCCCGGTGGGCCCGTGATGTCCTCCATGGCGTCCCCATTGGACACCCGGTTCACCCCCTTGCCGTCCAGGTGCCCATCGGCGCCTGGGTCTCCGCAGGCGTGCTCGATGCGGTACCGGGGGGTGAGAAGGCGGCCAGGCTGCTCATCGGAGTGGGCGCCGCCACCGTGATTCCGTCTGCGCTCGCCGGGTTTACCGACTGGTCCCAGCTGCACCCGCAGCAGCAGCGGGTCGGGTTGGTGCACGCCGCGGCAAACGTCACCGCCACTGGCCTCTACGTGGCGTCCCTCGTGCGGCGGGCAACCGGCGGAGAAGGCAGTGGCAAGGTGCTCGCGTACCTCGGGCTCGCGACGGTGGGCGCCGGGGGTTTCCTGGGCGGCCACCTCTCCTACCGCCAGGCGGCCGGAGTAAACCACAGCGAAGAAATTCCGCACCGTTTCCCGGCCGGCTGGCACCCCTTGGCACCCCTGGCGGAGCTGCCCGAGGGCGGCCTGCACAAGCGCGATGTCGCCGGCATCCCCCTGCTGGTCCACCGCGAGGGCGGGACGGTCAACGTATTGTCCGACGTCTGCAGCCACCTTTCCGGGCCGCTTCACGAAGGAAAGATCAAAGACGACGGCGGGGACCCGTGCGTCGTCTGCCCGTGGCACCGGAGCACATTCTCGCTGCGCACCGGCGAGGTCAGGTCCGGCCCGGCAACTTCCCGGCAGCCGCTGTTCGAAACCCGGGTAACGGGGGATCTCGTCGAAGTATGCCTGCCCGGGGCGGACGGCTAGAGAGGCCGTTCGGCCCTACCATCGATGGCAGACCGGCGTAAAACTGGGGGTATGGCGAGGCCCAGTGGAGTGGAATGGTCCGGCCATGCCCCGCCGCAGATCAACGGGGCAATTTCGCGAGGCTTCGTGCCCCCCGTACGCCCACTTCAGTGCAGTCTTCGGAGCTGTGTGAGGTCACGGTGATGCGTGTTTCGGAACCGCAGGAGATCGCGTCCGGTGTGGTGCTGATGACCACTGGCTCAGGCCCGCTGGCATCAAACGTCTACCTGATCCGATCCGGCCCCTCATGGGCGATGATCGACTCCGGATGGGCGGCCAGTGCGGAACCGCTGCGCGCGGCAGTGGAGCAACTGCTCGGTCCCGGCGAAGTTCCTGCAGCCATCTTCCTGACCCACCTGCATCCTGACCACTCCGGGGCTGCTGGGACACTTGCCCGGACCTGGAAGATTCCGGCATATGTCCACCGCGCCGAACTGCCTATGGCTGCCGGCCGCTACGTTCCGGGATATTCAATGCCGCTGGACCGGTGGCTGGTTGCGCCCCTTGTATGGTCCCTGCCTGCCCGCGTCCGGCGGCGGATTGAGGCCGCAGGTGACATTACCGACGTCGTGCATGGCCTTCCACGAAGCGGCGAGGTGCCCGGCCTGCCCGATTGGGCCGCCGTTCCCACGCCGGGGCACACCCCCGGACACGTGGCGTATTGGCGTTCCAAAGATGGCGTCCTGATGACCGGTGATGCGGTAACCACCGTGGACTTGAACTCGGCGCGCGGTCTCCTGCTCCGGGCATCACATGTTTCCGGTCCGCCCTGGTACACCACGTGGAGCCGCAAGACGGCGATGGACTCCGTGGCCCGGCTGGCAGAATTGGGGCCCCGGCTGCTGGCCCCCGGTCATGGGCAGCCCATCGCCATGGCGGTTGTCCCCCGGCTCCGGGCCGCGGCCGCCAAGGAGAAGGCGCAACGGATGGCACGTCGACGGCGGATCGCAGGAGCGCCCGAAGCAGCGTAGCTGTACTGCCGGGGCCGGGTAATGAAGCGGCTGATGGGTGGGATGGCCTCAGCGCGGGGTTCACCCTTGCGATGACAGCGCGAATGGCGTGGCCAGGAGTTCGGCCCAGAGTGGATCGTCGGCTGGCAAGTCGTTGAGGTCCACGTACCTGTCGTCGTCGGGTTCCCACTGCGGAAGGTTTTCAAGGCTCGCCTCCAGGCACTGGCATTTACCGGCAGCTTCCCGTTGCAGCCATGGTGACAGGCTTCCTGGTGGCCAGTGGGTTGGTTCTGAATCCTGTTGTTCCGGGTTGTAGAAGCGCCCGGTGGGTGATGTCCAGCCCGGTGGGTCCTTGCTCGTGGCCGGGCCGGGGGTCCATTGGCTGTGGTGTTTGAGCCGATGATGCTTACGGCAGAGCTGGGCCAGGTTGCTGGTTCCCGTGGTGCCGCCGTGTTCCCACGCTTGGAGGTGATCTGTTTCGTTGTCGGGCGTGCGGTTGGTGCAGCCGGGGAACGTGCATTTGCCGTCGCGCAGCCTGATCCAGCGTTTGATGGTTTCGGTGAGCCGGTAGTTCTTCCTGCCGATTTCCAGGGGCGCACCGTCCCTGGGGTCCACGAGGACCCGGTAGAACGACTCCGCCCCGTCCGCAACGAGCCTGCGGGCCATGGACGCCGGGATGGGTCCAAGACCGTCCAGGATGGCTGGTTCGTCAGTGGCTCCGAGGAGGGCGAACACGGGCACGGTGACCAGGACGTCGGCCCGCGGGGTGGGAACCTTCCCGATCCCGGTGACACCCTGCGTGCCCGGGGCGGTGCCGGTGGACCCCTCACCCGACGCTTGGACGGCACCGAGCAACAGGGATGCGGCGATGTCGGGGCGGAGCTGGGTGAGGGTGCGGGGTTCGTTGGGGCCCTGGAGGCCGCGGGCGGTGGCGGTGGTCCGGTTCCAGATGGCGCACGCGGTGTCCCCGGGAAGGTAGAGGGAGACCCAGGCCATGCCATCCTTGTCCGGGGTGTATTCCATCCGCCGGTCCGCCACCCCTTTTACATGGCGCTTTTGGATCGATTCGGGGTGGTGGCGTTCCCGCCAGCCCCGGACCTTGGCCCGGAACCGGGACGGAACCAGTTCACCGGGCAAGGCACCCCGGGCCGGATCGGGTGCGTCGGGGTCGAAGAAATGCGCCACCAGCCCGGCAGCCCCGACAGCGTCAAGGCCCTCGGTCTCGTCCGCGACGACGCGGGCGTGCTGCCACGACATCACGCCCGCCGCCAAGGCGTTCATGACCAGCGGCAGGGAACAGACCCGCCGGGACTGCTCCACCAACGCCCCGGCACCGGCGGAACTCACGGTGAGGACCCCGGCGATCTCCTCCACCACCGACATCTGCGCGTAGGTACGGTCCTGGACCGAGGCGTCCGGCGGGGTCATCGCCTCCTGGAACCCGACGGCGTCGACGGCGTCCTGCGCCTTCACTGCTGCGAGCTGCGCCTCCAGCCGGGACGTAAGCTCCAGCCTGTCCAGCCGGATCTCATAGCGCCGCTGCAACACGTCCACACCGGCACCAACACCAACATCGAAACCAACATCTAAACCGGCCGCCAGGGAAGCGTCCTCCCGCTCCAGCGCATCCAGGGCAGCAACAGAGGCACGAACACCCTCCAACACCACCCCAAGACCACCGCCGATTCCCATACCCACATCATCCAGCGACCCACTGACATTTAACGTGTATCCCCAATTCCCTCCCAACGGCGTTACTTCACACTTCCAAAGGGAACCTCTAGAGTGAAAGTACTAAGCATGCTGTCTATTTGGGAGGGTGAACCTAATGCGAAGGGTATCTGCGCTTGGAGTTGTGGCTGCGGCAATGCTGGCGTTGGCCGGCTGTTCGGGAGGGGGCAGTGGAACTGCCAGTCCTTCCAGTTCGTCGACGGCGTCAGCTTCCGCCAGCCAGACTGCCGAAGCCAAAGTGTATTCGGAGGATGAGCTCCGGAACCTGATCTCGGGCATGAAGGACGACGACGGCAATGAGCTCAAGCTGTACTCCAAGGACCAGGTTGCCCAGGGCAGCAACATCGCCAACCTGCTGATGAGCGCCGCAACCGTCGATCCCAAGGACTGCAAGGACATCGCCACCGCCGGCCTGCTGGACAAAGTTGAGAACGGTGATGTCGCCGTCGCACTTTCCGAAGGCCAGCAGCCGCGCAGCCTGTCTGCCCAGTCCGGAAGTGGCGGCCCCGACGCAGTAAAGACCCTCAGCGACATCAGCGGCAAGATGGACCAGTGCGCTAAATTCTCGGTCTCGGCGCTCGGGCAGAAATACGACGTTTCAAGCCAGGAACTCAAGGCCGACACTGACGCTGAGAAGACCTTTGCAACCGTCAGCACCCGGAGCGGCGACAATCAGCAGAAGCTGATGCAGGTTTCCGCTGCGAAGGGGCGCCTGCTGGTGGTGGCTACCAAGAGCGGTACCGACCTTGGTGACTCGGACCAGAAGGAACTCGAGGGCCTCATCAACGACGTGCTGAAGAAGGCCGAGGGCGGCAGCGCAACGTCAAGCCCGTCCTCCACCAGTTCGTCCGGCTCAATGGGCACGTCCTCGCCCAGCAGCTCGTCGTCATCCACTGCCTCGTCCACCTCTTCGGCGACGATGTCCTCGGGCAGCGGCGCCTCGTCGTCGGCCTCTCCCACCGCCCCCCGGTAGCGGCGGCCAAGTCCCCGCACCTGTTCCAGCCCCCCTCACCCTGCTGGCTGGGTGGGGCTGGAAACCAGGCCCTAGATGATCCCGGTAGGGATGAGCAGCGCCCATGCCAGCGCCGGGGCCACCAGCACCACGCCGCCCGCGTAGAACATGAGCTGGCGGTAGACCCGCTGCCGGTCGTCGTCCCGCGCGTTTGCCACCACCAGCGCACCATCGGTGGAAAAGGGGGAGACGTCGACGACGGTGGCCGCGATGGCCAGCGCGGCCACGGTTCCGGAGGCGCTGAGCGAGCTCGTGGCCAGGAGGGGGCCGGCCAGCGGGATGAACGCTGTGAGTAATGCCGTGGAGGACGCGAAGGCAGAGCCCACGCCGATTACGTAGCAAAGGACCAGCGCGACCAGCAGCGGGGCGCCCAGGGCCAGGGCCTGCTGGGCCAAGGTGTCGATGACCCCCACATGCTCCAACAGGGAGACATAGGTGATCATGCCTGCCACCAGCAGGACGGTGGACCAGGAGATGCCGCCGATGAAAGTCTTGTGTTCCTGGATGTTGATGAACGCCAGCAGCAGCCCGGCTGAGAGGGCCACGAAGCCGATGGGGAGGTGGAAACCGAGGGTGGCCACCAGCATCACGGCAATCAGGACCAAAGTTATGATCTGCTGGCCGTGGGGGCGTCCGACGGGCGGGGTGTCGGTGTCCACATGCTGCCTGGGGGCACCGTCACGCAGTTTGCCGAACAGGGCGAACAGGACAATGGTGAGCACCGAGAGGACCAGGTTAAGGGCGAAGCTGGCGCTGAAGAGGCTGCCCTGGGAGATGGGAAAACCGTTCTTCAGCGAGATGTCATGCACCAGGACTCCGGCCACGGACAGCGGGGAGAAGCCGCCCGCGTGGGCGCCGTTGATAATGAACGCGCCCATCATGACGGGGTGGATGCGCGACTCGTAGGCAAAACCGATAGCCGCGGGAGCCAGCAAAGCGATGGCGGCGGGTGAGAAGGTGCCCAGGGAAGTCAGGGCGGCGGCCATCAGGAAGAACACCCACGGCAGCAGCATGGTCTTTCCGCGAACCATCCGGACGCAGCCCTGCACGATGATGCCGATGGTGCCGTTCCGCTGCGCCATGCTGAAGAAGTAAGTGACCCCAATGATGGTCAGGACAATGCTGGCCGGAAATTCGGCCAGGATCTCCTTGTCCGACAAGCCCAGCAGGAAATAGCCGACGCCGAACGAGGCCACCAGCCCCATCACCCCGATGTTCAATGGCCACCTGGTGGCGACGACGAACATCACCACGAGGATCACCAGGGGGATGATCTGGATATAAGTCATGTCAGGCTCCGGGTCTGTGGCTCCACAGCAGGATACGACGCCGGGAGGCAGCTCGCCGGGCGCGCCTCCAATGAATCCCGTGGTGGCGCGCCATTTAACCTCGCGCGGGAACGGCCAGGGAGGTGACCAGACCGTAGGCTGGAGGACGGGCCGGGTTCCCCCGGCCAAACAGGAAGTTCCCAAGGTGAGAGGCAGGACCATGACCGTTTCCAGCGACGATCCCCAGAACACCGCAGACCTTCGGGGCCCGGGCGACCCGGACGAAGCCAAGGGAGAAGCCACCAGGGCTCCGCAGTCCGGCCAGCACCCCGAACAGCCGGGGGCAGCCAACATCCGCGAGGAACAGCAGGCCCACGCGCCCGGAACCGTGCCGGCGTCGTACGTCGGAGGCGAAGAAGCCGCCCGGGACCATAAACCGGAGGAGGCGCTGGAGGAACCGGGCACCTGGGACGACGAAGTCTGAGCATGGTCACCCGCGCCGATATTGACCAGGCGGAGCGGCGGACGGCCGGCCTTCTCCGCAGGACGCCCGTCGTGGCGGCGGACCGTGGCTTGGCCGACGGCCAGGTCTGGCTCAAGTGCGAATTCATGCAGCACACGGGCACGTTCAAGGCCCGCGGCGCCTTCAACCGGATCCTGGCCAGCCGGGAGCGCGGGGAACTGCGGGCAGACGTGGGCATCGTGGTTGCCTCCGGCGGGAATGCCGGACTGGCCAATGCGTATGCAGCGAAGCAGCTGGGCGTACCGGCCACCGTGTTCGTTCCGGAAGCCGCGCCGGCCGTCAAGGTCGCCAAGCTGAAGGCGATCGGCGCCACCGTGGTCCAGGGTGGTGCGGAATACGCGGCCGCCTACCAGGCCGCCGTGGTCCATGCCGAGGAAACCGGCGCGGTCTACTGCCACGCCTACGACCAGCCCGAAATCGTTGCCGGCGCCGGAACTGTCGGCTCTGAACTGCTGGACCAGGTGCCGGACGTGGACACCGTCCTGGTGGCAGTGGGAGGTGGCGGGCTGATGGCCGGGGTAGCCGCCGCCGTCGAAGGTTCCGCCAAAGTGGTTGCGGTGGAACCTGGGGCCGCGCCAACGCTGCACGCTGCCCTGGCTGCCGGGAAGCCGGTGGACGTCCCGGTATCGGGCATCGCTGCCGACTCCCTGGGCGCCCGGCGTGCCGGCGGGATTGCCTTCTCAGTGGCGGTCCGCTGCGGCGTCGAAAGTGTCCTGGTCACGGACTCGGACATCGTCGCCGCCCGCTCCGCATTGTGGAACGAATACCGGATTGTGGTGGAACACGGCGCCGCAGCCGCCTACGCCGCATTGACCACCGGAGCCTACGTGCCGGCCCGCGATGAACGGGTGGCGGTCATCCTGTGCGGCGCAAACACGGACCCGGCCACGCTCTAGCCCAGCCCAGGCGGCCAACGCGGCGCCCGGGCTGGGTCAGCAGGCTACTGGGCGCCGCCCTGGCCGCAGAACTTGCTGTAGGTGGTGCCGGCTTCCTGGTAGCCCGACTGGAGATCGGCCAGCTTGTCCTTGTCCGGGTTCTCCTTGGCCTGTTCATCCGTGTACGCCAGGATCTGGCCCAGTGCAGGCTTGAGGTCGTCCGAGGCAACCGCGTGGATGGGGCGGATCTGGTTGGCGAGGTTGTTCATGCCCGTCTTGCCGGCGTTGTTGGCGGGGTTCGACACAACGGCCTGGATCCGCTCGCAGGTCTCAGCGGTGGTCAGTTGGTGTGTGGCGGTGCAGGCCGTAGCGGAAGCAATGAGGCCGGCGGCAAACAGGGCTGTGGCGAATTTCTTCATGGGTCCCTCGGTAGTGGTCAGAGGGTTCGATTGTAAGCAGATTGGGTAGCCCGGCGCCTTCGCATGCCCAATTCGCGCGCCTAGAATGGCAGTACCAATCGTGCGGAGCTTCCGCAGATGGGGCCCCGTGCGCATCATTCCAGACTAAGGAAACCAGCATGCGCCAGACACTGCGCCGCCACGCGGCCGTGGGCCTTGCCGCCCTGTTTTCGCTGTTTCTCCCCACAGCCCTTCCGGCGTCCGCAGCGCCGCCAGCAGGGGAAATAGTGCTCGACGGCGCCACCTCCGCAGAAGGCATCGCGGCAGGGGAGGGCCAGACTTTCTACGCCGGGGAGTTGACCACCGGAGACATCTTCCGCGGTGACCTCCGCAAGGGTACCGCCACCCGATTCATCCATGCCCCTGCGGGGCGGGCCGCCGCGGGCCTGAAGGCTGATACCTGCCACGACCTGCTGTTTGTGGCGGGCGGCGGCACCGGCAAGGCATTCGTCTACAACACCCGGAGCGGCAAGCCCGTTGCCGATTTCGACCTGGCAAAGGGATTCATCAACGACGTCACACTGACCGGCGACGGCGCCTGGTTCACCAACTCTGCCGCGGACGAACTCTACTTCCTGCCGGTGGGGGAGCACGGGGAGCTGGGCAAGGTGAAGACCCTGAAACTGAGCGGGCCGGCAGCGGACCTCCAACCCGGATTCAACCTGAACGGCATTGCGTCCACTGAGGATGGCCAGACCCTCATTGTGGCGCACACCAACAATGGGGCGCTGTATACCGTCAATCCGAAAAACGGCAGGAGCGCCGTCATAAAAGATGCCGATGTTCCGTTCGTGGACGGCATCCTGGTGGAGGGCGATAACGTCTGGGCCGTCCAGAACCAGCTCAACCAGATCAAGCGCTTGGATCTTTCCAGCGATTTGTCCTCCGCCGATGAGAGGAACACGATCAAGTCCGGGGCGTTCGACATTCCGACGACTGTGGCCAAGTTCGACGATACCGTGGCCGCTGTGAACGCCCAGTTCAACCGGCCGCCCAGCCCGTTCGAAGTGGTGCTGGTTCCTGCCTGGAAGTAGGCCGGAAGCAGCACAGGGACAAGGGACTGGCTGGCAGTTGCTGCCGGCCAGCCCCGTATCGATAACCTTCGGATTGACGGGTCAGATGGTCCGCGTAGCCTTTTCCAGGTTGTCCTTCAGTTCAACGGCGTTCTGCCGCTTCACGTACGCAGGACGGTCACGTTCCACGCGCCAGCTTTCGGAGAGCGGGCCCACATTGACAGTGTCGAATCCGAATTCGTCGTACAGGCGCGTCACCAGTTCGGCAGCTTCCGGGTAGTCGCTCGCGGTGGCCAGGGCGCGCCGGTTTTCGCTGCCGGCGGGTGAGCCATCAGTGGTGATGTCCTTGGCCATGATGTGGTTGAAACCTTTGGCCACCTTCGACTGTGGGAGGTGCTCCTGCAGCATCCCGGACGTGGTGGCTTCGCCGTTGTCCAGGGCGGGGATCCTGCCGTCCCGCTCCCAGTAGTAGTTGTTCGTGTCGATCACGATCTTGCCGGCCAGCGGTTCCACCGGGACGTCCTTGTAATTCTTCAGCGGCACCGTGACCACGGCGAAGTCGCCCGCGGCGGCCGCTTCAGCCGGCGTTGCCGCCTTGGCTCTGGGGCCGAGCCCAGCCACGAGGTCCTGGAGGGTTTCCGGCCCGCGGGAGTTGCTGATGACTACGTCGTAGCCCTGCTCCACGGCCTTCCGTGCCACCTGGCTTCCAATATGTCCTGCACCGATGATTCCGATTGTTGTCATAGTGGCGCCAACACCGGTCCCCGGGCAGATATTTCAGCCGGCTTTTGGGAATAAACAGGCCGGTGCCTGCTTTCCGGTGCCTAGTTGCCCGTGTAGCGCCCGGGCCGGTGGTTGAGGGCGAGGACGAGGTTGAGCAGGGTGGCGCCGGCAGCGGACAGCAGCACCACCAATGGTGCAACGAGGACCAGCGAAGCCAGGACGATGGCCACATCCAGGACCATCTGCACGTATCCTGCACGCCAGTTCAACTTGTCCTGCAGGAGCAGCGCCAGGATGCTGAAACCGCCCAGGCTTGACTGGTGCCGGAAGAGGATCAGGAGGCCGACTCCGGCCAGCAGGTTTCCGCCCAGCACCCCATACACCGGGTCGAGGTCCATGGACCCAAAGGCGGCGGGGTGCACGCTGGCCATCAGGGACACCAGCGTGATCGCGGCGCCCGTGCGGAGCGCGAAGTTCCAGCCTTTCTTCCAGACGGCCAGCGCGAAGAATGGTAGGTTCACGGCAAAGAAGATCACGCCAAACGGAAGTGCAACCGAGTAGCTGACCAGTAGGGCCAAGCCCGCGGTTCCGCCGGTGACGGCCCCGCTCGACTTGAGGAGGAACAGCCCCAGCGATGCGGCGAAGGTGCCGGTCAGGATGCCCAGGACGTCCTCAACCACCGAATGGCGGACGGCCGACGGCGGAACGGAACCTCCCGCCGTCGGCTCTTCATGGTGCGTGGCCGGTGCAGCCGCGGTTGCGTCAGCGCGTGTTTCCGTGGAGGTGCTCACTGGGCCGCAAACTTTCCGCGGTCCGCCAGGACGGCAAGCACACGGTCATTGGTTGGCTTGTCTGCCAGTGTGATCCGGACGCCGTCGGCAGCGTAGCCGCGGGCCAGGATGTCTGCCTGGGCCAATGCGTCGAGGAGTTGCCCGCGCAGCCCGTCGGAAGCGCGCAGCCAGTAGAAGTTGGCCTGGCTGTCCGGGACGTTCCAGCCGTGGCCGCGAAGGGCTCCGATCATGCGGGTCCGTTCCTGGGCCACCGCCTCGGTGCGCTCAAGAACCTCGTCCTCCGCAGCGAGCGACGCCACCGCGGCGGCCTGTGCCATCCTGTTGACGCCAAAGGGAACGGCCGTGCGCCGAAGGCCTTCGGCGATTTCCGGCCGGGCGATGGCGTAGCCGATCCGTAGGCCTGCCAGCCCGTATGCCTTGGAGAAGGTGCGCAGGATGCACAGGTTGGGGTAGCGGCGGTAGAAGTCCAGGGAGTCGATGCCGTTGCCGCGCTGGAACTCGATGTAGGCCTCGTCCAGGACCACCAGCACACGTGGCGGAACGGCCTGGAGGAATGCCTCCAGCGCCTCCGGGCTGATGGACACGCCGGTAGGGTTGTTTGGCGAGCACAGGATGACCAGCCGGGTGCGCTCAGTGATGGCGTCAGCCATGGCGGGAAGGTCGTGGTGTTCGTCCGCCAGCAGCGGGACGGGGACCGATACGGCGCCGGCCACCGCCACCAGGATGGGATAGGCCTCGAACGAGCGCCAGGCGAACACCACCTCGTCGCCGTGTCCGCAGACTGCCGAGATGACCTGCTGCAGCACCCCGGAGCTTCCCGGTCCGGCGGCAACCTCGTCAGCATTGACGCCGAAGTGCGCGGCGATCGCTTCCCGCGCCTCCACCGCGCCCATGCTCGGGTACCGGTGGATCCTGCCGGCCTCCGCAGCAATCGCGTCGACGACGGAGGGCAGGGGGGTGAAGTGGCTTTCGTTCGAGGCCAGGGCGGCGGTCAGGGCCGACTGGGCGCTCCTGCCTGCCACGTAGGCGGGCAGATGGGCGACGGCGGCGCGGACCGTCGGTGCCGTGGCTTCGGGAAGGGTGCTGGTCATGGACAGCATGATCAGCGATTTCAGGACGTCTGCGCAACAGGTCAGGATCCCACAGGACAGATCCTGTGGTTGGAGGTCAGCCAGATGGCAAAATGCTCAATATGCACCTTATTGATGCCCTGGACGCAGAGATCCTCCTCACACTCGACCGGGACCCGCAGGCTACCGTCCTGTCCCTCTCCCGGACGCTGGGCGTGGCCCGCAATACCGTGCACGCCCGGCTCCGACGGTTGGTCAACGACGGCAGCCTGGCGCCCTTCAGCCAGCGGGTCCGGACCGAGGCCCTTGGCCTGCCGCTCATCGCCTTTATCTCGATCTCCATCAGCCAGTCCTCCAGCGACCTTGCCGTGTCGGCGCTTCAGACGATCCCCGAGATCATCGAGATGCACGCCACCACCGGGGATGCGGACCTGCTCGCCAAGGTGGCCGCAAGGGACCCCGCCGACCTGCACAGGATCACCAACGCGATGCTGGCGATTGACGGCGTGGTCCGTACCAGTACGGCCATGTCCCTGGTGGAAGTCATGCCCACCCGCACCGTGCCGCTGCTCCAAGCGGCAGCCCAAAAGTAGTAGACCTACCCGAAGGCGCGGAAGCGCCGCCCGCCTTGGGAGGAAGGCGGGCGGCGCTGGTTCTTGGGTGGGGCCGGGTCAGTGGCCGCCGAGGTTGCCACCCACAGGCGGGAGGCCCCCGTCGGCGTTGCGGTCGTCCCCGCGCCTTTCGCCGGCGCTCAGGTTCTCGCCGGCAGCCGTCTCGTCGGACTCGCCAGTGGTGTCCACCAGGCCATTGGTCTGGTCAAAGGCGTGCCCGATCCTGTCATCACCCAGATCGGCGACGGAACCGGAGGAGCCGGCCCCCGACTTCGTGCCTGCCGTTGTGGTGTCCGTTGTCCCCGTGCCCGGGTAGGCGCTGCCGGTGGTGGCGCCGGTGGTGAGCGGCTCTGCGGGAACCACCGGTTCTGCCGGGACCGCGGGCGTGGTCTGCGTGACCGTGACGTCGCGCGTTTCGGCGTCGTCCTTGTTGCTGCCGGCAGCCATCGCCGCTGCTGCGCCTGCTGCCGCTGCGATGCCTACGCCGGCCGCAACCTTGCCCGAGATTCCGGCCTTGCCGGAATCGCCGCGGGAAGCGCCTGCGTGTTCAACACCGGGCGTGCCCACAGTGGTTCCGGCGTTGACGGAACCGCGCCACGCGCCGCTGGCATAGCCTTCGTCTTCGATGAATGCCTTGAACTTCTGCAGGTCGGATTCGGCCTGGCGGTCAACGACGTTCAGTTTGTCGCCCACCTTCTCGACGATGCCTTCGGGCTCGTATTCGAGGGTCAGCCGGAGCGAGGTCTGGCCGCCTCCGACATCCTCGAAGTCCACGGCACCGGCGTTCGTTGCGCCTTCGGTGGCGGCCCAGGCCACACGCCGATCCGGGATCTGCTCCAGGATTTTGGCTTCCCATTGCCTGCGGACGCCGCCGATCTCGGCCACCCATTCCAGCCGGTCGTCACTGAGCTGGGTCACGCTCTTGACGCCGCCCATGAAGTGCGGGAATTCCTCGAACTGGGTCCACTGGTTATAAGCGGTGCTCACCGGTACGTTCACCAGAATGCGTTTTTCCACCTTCGTGCTCATAACGTCTCCTTCGCTTTGCTACCGGAAACCAATGACTCGGGAAGAATCATCAGCATGCTTAGTAACATACCTTTTGATCGCGGATGTTTCCAGAGTCCAACGTGGGCGTGAGGGGAAACGGACGACGACGGCACCCGCCAGGTGCCGCCGTCGAGGTTTTGTGCAACGCATGAGTGTCAGTCCAGGTGCCGGCCCGCCAGCGCCAGGTTCTGGATGACGGCGAGACCGAACTGCGCCGCGTCATTAGTCGAGACCGTGGGCGCTTCATCAACCGGCAGCAGGACGAAGGGCGGCTCCATTTTCCGCAGCGAGAACGCCGCCCCGTGGTTCAGGTGCTCGCCGCCCCCGGCAAAGTGTTCCCACGCCTGGGCCGCCAGCCCGGCATCCTGCAGCCGTGCGGCAGCGTAGGCGGTAAGGCGGCTGTGCGCCTGGGTGAGGTAGATGCCCTCCAGCGCCTGGCCCACGGCCTCCACCTGCTCATCCTTGCTGGCAAGGAACAGCCGGCAGTACTGCAGCCAGGAGCGTTCAAACTCCGGATCATCCACCAGGTCCACCAGCTCACTGCAGATCTCCACCAGCCCGAACACCGCGCTGAGGTGTGACACCGAAATTTGCTCCCGTGTTGTATCGAACCTGCCCCTGTCCAGGTCGTACAGCGCTTCGCCGGTGAGGAACCCGTACTTGAGCGCGCCGATGTCCGCCATGGTGCCCAGGAGCCGGTCCCGTGAGCGCGGGTTGCCGGTGCGTTCCCAGTCCGTGAGCCAGGTTGCAGCAAGCGAGCCCCAGTCAGTCCCGAGGCCCACGCCCAACGCGCCCCTGTTGGGCCGGTAGGTTGCGGCGTCGGGGCGGACTTTCCGGACCGGGTCCAGGCCCAGGAAGTTCTGGTCGCTGTCCACCAGTTCAGACAGCAGGTCGCCGGTGCGCTCGTCAGCCGTCAGGTAGTAGTAGAAGCGGCGGTAGGCCGGCGTGCTGATGCGCAGCTGCTTGGCGCTGCAGCCCCAGTGCTGGACGTTGTGCCGGGAACCCAGGCCTTTCCACGGGCCCAGGTGGTATACATCCACCTCGCCGGTGTGCCGCGTCATGGCCTCGGCGAACCGGAAGATGTCCGCCCGGCCGGAGCGCAGGTAGGAGTACCAGAGCCAGAGATCCGGGGAGAGCTCGGAGTTGTCCCAGGCGTAGCCGCCCACGTCGTACCGCCACACGTGCCGGTCGAGGTCGTAGGTGTGCATGAGGTCGCCGTAGTTCCAGAACCCGTACCAGCGGCGCTGCTCCACCTGCCCGGCGTAGAAATCGAACAGGAAGTCCAGGCGGTCCTCGAGGCGGGCGCGGGCCGGGGTGCTCCGGTCCACCGGGGACCAGTCGCCGAAGATTCCGGCAGAATGCAGGTATTCCGGGGTGGCCTGCAGCAGGGCGGGGGTAGAGGCGGCCGCCGCGTCCGCGGCCAGGCTTTCCGTTGACGGCGTGGCCTCGTAGGCGAACAGCGTCAACTCATGGGTGCGGGCAATGCCGGTGGGATTTCCGAAGCCCGGCTCGTAGTCCTCGTAGGTGATTTCGAGGCCCTCGAGTTGCTCCCCAAACGTCTCCTGGCCCATGCCGTCGTGGTAGAACCGCAGGTCCATGGGCTGGGCCTCTGGGGAGAACAGCCAAGCCGTCAGGGAGGCTTCGCTGCCGGCCGCCCCCGGATGTCCAGCTGGCCCGGGTGGGATTGCCAGAAGTCCTTGATCCCTACTCCCAGTCCGCCGCGGGTATCGCTGAGCGAGCAGAATCCGGCGGCGCGGGTGCCGCCGGAAATTCCCACCCAGCCATGGCCGGCTGCCGTGCGCTTGCGGAGCTCAAAGCCGTCGGCGCTGAGTTGGCTGAGCGTGTAGTCGCCCCAGGCGGGGATCAGGTGCAGCCGGCGGGAAACCTCAGGGTTCCACGTCTCCGCCGGGGGAGTGGTGCGTCCGGCAACCTGGGCGCCGCGTACGTCAGCGCCCGGGTCCCGGCGGAGCCCGGTCAGGCCGCGGACCGCCTCGGTGAGGAACCCGCCGTCGGCTCCCGCGATGCGGATGTGCCGGTTGTGCAGTTCGGCCTCCAGCGGCACGGTGAAGCGCACCCCAAGTCCGGCCAGGAAGTCCCGCCCGGCGTCGCCGTCCCAGATAAAGGAATGCACCATGCGCACGCTGCGGGCGTTGGCGTAGAAGTAGAAGCGCACCACGAAGGGCAGCCAGCTGCGCCCTTTGCCTCCGGCGCCGTCCTGGCGGTGCCGCCCTTCCAGCCGCACCACGGCGCGCACGGGTCCGCTTTGTTCAAGGACGACGGCGGTGACCTCGCCGGTGAAGGCGTCGCGGCTGGCAGTCCCGGCGCCTTCGGGCACGCCGTCCTGCAGGAAGCTGACCAGCCGGGCGTCCCGGGCGACAGGTTCACCATGGCGGGAGAGGCTGCGGAACAGGGACGGGCCGACGCGGTCGATCACCATCTGCAGTGCACCCGTGTCTATGGTGAGGGCGTCGGCACTTTCGGTGACGGTGACTGAGCTGCCGTCCGACGGCGGCTGGCCGGCCGCGCTGGCTGTGCCGGCGTCGGCCGTCACGTTGTAGGTGTCCGACGGCGATCCCGTCGCGGGAAGAGCGACGCCGGCCCACTTCAGCGATCCGTCAGGCCAGGTGGCCAGTGGCCACGCCTGGCTGGGCACGGGGGTGCCCGCAGCATCCGTCACCGCCAGCGCCTCTGTTCCCTGGACCGAGCCGCGGGGGAATGGCATGCCCCACGTGGTCCCGCCGCTGATTTCCGTGGGGGCTTGTCCGTCAATCCACCTGATAAGGACGTTGTCCGTCATGTCATCCAATTCCGTTGCCACATGCACTGAAAACGCTTTCTGATACGTTTCAAATTAGTAGGTGAGATTTATCCCCGCAAGGGGCGGTCCACGGTATGGGGGTGTCGCGGACGGGGTGGTTTGGCTTGTCGGGGCATCCCCAGCGCCGTTGAGCCTCAAGGGCAACGTGCGCCCTCTGGCCGGGGCCTCCTGTATGTGCTGGACTGATGAAGCAGTGAGCACCAACCGCCGTTCCCGTCCGGTGCGGGGCCGGCACATTTCCAGCCACACTCAGCCAGCCGGGACGGACCGGCTGTTGGAAAGGATCACTCATGGCAACGTACAAGATCGGATATTTCGTAGGCAGCTTGGCGAGCGGTTCCATCAACCGGGTCCTGGCCAATGCCTTGATCAAGCTCGCGCCCGCGGAATTGGAATTCACCGAGATCCCCATCAAGGACCTCCCGCTGTACAGCTATGACTACGACGCCGACTTTCCGCCCGAGGGCCGCGCCCTTAAGGAAGCCATTGAGGCTGCGGACGGGATCCTGTTCGTCTCGCCCGAGTACAACCGGTCCATTCCCGGCGCACTGAAGAACGCCATCGACTGGGGTTCCCGGCCCTGGGGCACCAACTCATTCGCGCGCAAGCCCACGGGTATCATCGGCGCTTCGCCGGGCAGCATCGGCACGGCCGTGATGCAGTCCTCCATGCGCAGCGTCCTGAGCTTCCTGGACGCCCCGCAGTTGAATTCCCCGGAGGCCTACATCAGCTACAAGCCTGATGTCTTTGGCGCCGACGGTGAGGTCGAGGATGAAGCGACCGCGAAGTTCCTGGGCCACTTCATGGACGAATATGCGGCATTCGTGGCAAGGGTCCTCGCTGCCAACGCGCCGGGCCATATTGGCGACCTGGAGCCGGACGCGGAAAAACTCTCCCGCTAGGTTCCTCTCCCTGGACATACGGAGCCCCGCCGTCCCAGCAACGGCGGGCCTCCGGGTCTATGGGCAGGGCCGTCCTTCGCGCCTGCGGTTTGGAACCTTCGGGTCAGTCCAGCGGCAACGTGACCGTCACGCTGGTGCCCCTCCCGGGTGAGGCGCTGATGTCCACCGCGCCACCGGCCTCCTGCACGGCCACGGCCATCAGCCGCAGGCCATAACCGTGGTGCCGCCCGCACGTGGCGAGGCTGCTGTCGAAGCCTGTGCCGTCGTCGGCCACCACCAGCCTGATGCCATGGTCAACGGCCGCCAGCTGAATGGTCAGCGTGTGCGCCGCGGAGTACTTGAAGGCGTTGCTGAGGGCTTCCCGGGCGGACTGGTACAGGAGGGATGCGGAGCCTGCCGGGATCTCAATGCCCCAGTGCGGAGTATCCCAGTGGACCACGGTTCCGCGCTGCCGCAGGGGTGCCGTCAGCCGGTCAATGCAGCCGGCGAGCCCCAGCGTGTGGAAGTCGAGGGGCTGCTGGTCGGTCAGCACGCCTCCCACGGTCGTGACGTCGGTGTCCAGTGCTGCTCTGCTTGCCATGACTTCCTGCTCCCCACAAGCTGGTTGGTCTCTTGGCTCCAGCGTGGACCTGCAACGTCTAGGGATGGCAAGGTTTGCCTCAAGATCGCATCAATTCTGCGCGGTGGGGGCGCCGGTGTCCGAAGGATGAAGCAGCGCGCCCAGGGACTGCGACCCAACCCTTGAAGATTCATTACCAACTACCGGATGAAGGACGTCCCATGTCCTGTACACTGAACCCAGACGAGAGGCCGCCGCCGGGCGCGGTCGAAGGAGATGACGTGACAGTAGCATCAGCAGCGGTTCCCCCCGCAAGATTCAGCGCGCAAATCCGCTCCCACGCCCTCCAGAACAGAATCATGGAGCTCATTCTTGAGCGCGGGCTGGACGTCGGGGACGCCCTCCCTACAGAGAGCGAGCTGTCCGGCGAACTCGGCGTGGGACGAAACACCGTCCGGGAGTCCCTCAAAGTCCTTCAGGCCCTTGGTGTCATCGAAATCCGCCATGGCTTTGGCATGTTCGTTGCCCCGAACAACTTCAGCGCCCTGGTGTCGGGACTGACATTCCGCGGCCGGCTGTCCCTTCGGCACAAGGGCGAAGAAGCCATGGAGCTGATCGATGTACGCCAGGCGCTCGAGTCCGGTCTGATCGGCTCCGCCATCGATTTGCTGACGGAAGAGCACCTGTCCGATCTCCGGCGGACGATGGAGGCCATGCAGGAGGCTGCCGCGAAGGGTGAGCCCTTGGCTGAGCATGATGCGGAATTCCACCGCAAGCTCTACGCGCCGCTGAACAACGAACTCCTCATTAACCTCATGGACGTGTTTTGGCAGGTATACCGGCAGATCCATGAAGCCCTGGGCCATGGGCCGGTCAACCTTGATGAGCAGGTCCGTATCCATTGGGATATCTACGAATCCGTTGCCAGCAGGGACAAAGCCCTCGCTGCCGAGCGGCTCCAGCGACACTTTGACGGTATCCGCCAAAAGCTCAAGGACGTGGCATCCGCCTAACGGCCACGTGAGGTGGCGTTTCGGCCACCACCAGTATGTCCATGAAGGGCTGGCCCGTCCCGGCCCGGCCGCTGCATGCCCTGCTGCAGTCCAACCCCCAGAAAGAGGCCCCGCCTTGGAAATCTTCGTCGTCCCTGATGCAGCCGCCATTGGTGCTGTCGCTGCCGGGATCATTGCCGCTGTCGTCCGCAGCAAGCCGGACGCGGTCCTCGGTGTTGCCACAGGAGGCTCCCCACTGCCTGTCTACGCAGCCCTCGCCGGCCACCGGCTCGATTTGTCGCGCGTGAGGGCCTTTGCCCTTGACGAATACGTGGGGCTGCCGGCCGGGCATCCGGAAAGCTACGGCGAGGTTGTCCGTCGTGAGGTCACCGAACGCCTGGGCCTGGACCCCGGGCACGTGCGGGTGCCTGCCGGCGGTGCGGAGGACCCTGAGCGGGCAGCTGTCGAGTACGACACTTCAATCCGTGCCGCCGGCGGCATCGACCTGCAGTTGTTGGGCATTGGCCACAACGGACATATCGCCTTCAACGAGCCGGGGTCAGCGCTCGACTCCCGTACCCGTGTCGAGACGTTGGCCGCCCGTACCCGGGAGGCCAACGCCCGCTACTTTGGTTCCCTGTCGGAGGTCCCTGAGCGGTGCATCACCCAGGGCCTGGGGACCATCATGGAAGCCAGGCACCTTCTCCTGGTGGTCCACGGGCAGGACAAGGCAGCGATCCTGGCCGCGGCACTGAGTGGTCCTGTATCCGCTGAGTGCCCGGCGTCAGTCCTGCAGCGCCATCCGCATGTCACCGTGGTGGCAGACGAATCAGCAGCCTCGCAGCTTGCGCCCGAAAAGGCCGGTGTTGCAGTGCGCGTGGCTGGCCCCGCCATCAGCCTCTGACGTTCTGCCTGCGCTGTTTACGCTGTTCTGGGCCCCTGGTGTGCCGGGACATCCAGGTGGAGGTACCGGACCCGGCCACACAGCCGGCATGCGTTCTGGGCTGAACCGGTTTCCACTTGATTATTTCGGCTTATCCACCGAAACCGGCGCTAGAGTGTGCACCAGTAAACCTGTTTCCATCGTGTTTGCCGGTAATTCGAATCCCGTTGTCTAGGAAAGGTACCAAAGAGATGTCGCACGATCCGTACGCCGCCCTTCCCCAGCTTCCCGAGTTCTCCTTGACCAGCACCGACATCCAGGACGGGCAGCCGTTTCCCGTTGCCCAGGCTAGCGGGAAGATGGGAATCGACGGCGGAGAAGACAGGTCTCCACAACTGTCCTGGGAGGGCTTCCCACCGGAGACAAAGAGTTTTGCCGTGACGGTTCTGGACCCGGACGCTCCCACTGGCAGTGGGTTTTGGCATTGGGCAGCCTTCAACCTGCCTGCGTCCACCACATCGCTTCCTTCGGGTGCCGCCGAGGACGGCCTGCCCAAGCCAGCGGTGCAACTGGCGAACGATGCCGGTTTCCCGGGATTTGTCGGCGCGGCTCCGCCTGCGGGGCACGGTCCCCACCACTACCACGTCGTGGTCCACGCAGTGGATGTGGACGAACTCGACATCCCTGCCGAGGCAAGCCCCGCCTACCTGGGCTTCCAGCTTTTCAGCCATGCGATAGGACGGGCAAGGCTTACCGCCACATTCGAGGTGCCGTAAAACGCCGCATCAGTTTCCTCGAAGACTCACTGTGGCGCCAGGACTTTTCCGTGACGAATAACCAGCGCGGGATTGAAGCCGGCATCGACCACTACGACGTCGGCGCGCAGCCCGGTACGGAGACTGCCCACTTCATCTGAAAGTCCCAGGATCCGGGCAGGCACGGCGGTAGCGGACAGAACGGCCCCTGCCGCGTCCACGCCTGCGGCGATGGTCCGGCGTACTACGTCCAGCAGGGTTGCGGTTCCGCCGGCCAGGGAGCCGTTGCCGCGGAGCCGCGCCTCGCCGCTTGTGACCCGGACGGCTGCAGGTCCGAGGTCGTAGTCGCCGTCCGGCAGCCCCGTGGCGGCCATGGAATCGGTCACCAGGACCACGTTGCCTGCGCCCACCAGGGCGAACACCATGCCGACAGTCTCCGGGTCCAGGTGCACCGCATCCGCCACCAACTCGACTGCCACCGTGCCGGCTGCGGCAAGGCGGAGGCACGCCGCGACCGGGCCGGGGCTCCGGTGGTGCAGCGGAGGCATGCCGTTGAACAGATGCGTGACCGTGGGCCGCGCGCCAGTGGTGCGTCCAGCCGCCATCAGCCCTGCTGCCAGGATGAGCGAGTCCGCCGTCGTTCGCGCATCTGCGTCCGTGTGCCCCAGCGACGGAACAACGCCGTGCGCCACGAGGGCCTGCACAAGGTCGGCTGCCCCAGCCAGTTCCGGCGCGTACGTCATGGTGCGCAAGTGCCCGCCGGCCGCCCCGACCAATTCATCAAGCAATCCGAGGTTGGGCTCAAGCAGGAAGCGTGGGTCCTGGGCCCCACAACGGGCGTGCGACAGGAAAGGGCCTTCGGCGTGGATCCCGGCGACGATGCCCTCCTCGGCGAGGACGCGCAGCGTTGCCGCGCCCCGCAACAGGTCCTCCCGGGAGGCCGTGACCAGGCTTGCCAGCAGCGTGGTGGTGCCGCTCCGGTGGAGGAATTCTGCGGCAGCACGGGCGGCATCGAGTTCACCGCCGGGGAAGTCCCCGCCGGCCGCTCCGTGGCAGTGCAGATCGATCAGTCCCGGGAGGATCATGTTCCCGGAAGGCAGCGCTCGTTCAGGCAACGATGGCAGCGACGCAGTGGCAAGTCCGGTCCGCGGACCCGCATAAGCGATCCGTCCGTTTACAACCGCGACGGCGGCGTCCGGCACGGTGGTGCCATCCGTCAGGAGCGTTCCGGTGAGCAGCAGCCCGTCAGGAGCCGTCATGCCAGCGCGTCCACAAACCAGCCGGCAATGGTGGCGGGGTGGGTGATCGCCGTTCCCACCACCACGGCGAAAGCGCCGGCGTCCAAAGCCAGCCGGGCCTGGGCGGGGGAGTGGATGCGGCCCTCGGCAATCAGGGGGACACCAAAGCCGGCCGCGGCGATCTCCTCCAGCAGGTCCAGGTCCGGGCCGGAGGTTTTGGGCCGCTCACCGGTGTACCCGGCCAGCGTCGTGCCCACCAGGTTGGCCCCGGCCTCGACGGCGGCAGCTGCGTCCTGGAACGAGCCGCAGTCGGCCATGACAAGGGCGTGGGACTCTGCATGGATGCCGGCTACCGTCTGCGCCAGGGTAAGGCCGTCCGGCCGGTCCCGGCGGGTTCCATCGATTGCCACTACATGGGCCCCGGAGTTGGCCACCGCCAGGGCGTGCCGGAGCGTTGGGGTGATGAACACGCCGTCGTGCCCGTCCTTCCAGAGCCCGATGAGCGGCACCTCGACGGCGGAGCGGGTGTGTTGCACATCGGCGAGGCCTTGCACCCGGACTGCCGCTGCGCCGCCAACCACTGCTGAAGCGGCCACCTGCGCTGTGGTCCGGGGATCACGCATCGGCTCACCCGGATACGCCTGGCAGGACACGATGAGCCGTCCGCGCAGGGATTCGAGGGCTTCGGGGGTCAGGAGCATAACGGGTTCCTCTGGAAGGGTGGCGGTTGGGCGGGTACGTGTGAGGACGTTTCAGACGGGCGGAAGGAGGACCAGCCGTGCCGCGCCCACCAGAGCGGCTGCGTTGCCGAGTGTAGCCGGAAGGACGGGGAGCCCGGCCAGGGCAGGCAGGAGTTCGGCGCGGAGGGCCCGTTCCATCGGCCGCCACCAGGGGGCGCCGGCGTCGGAAAGTCCGCCCGTGACAACTACCACCTCGGGGTCCAGGATGTTGGCGAGGCCGCCCATGGCCTGCCCGGCAGCTCCGGCGCCGATTCCTACGGCCCGGATGGCGGCGGCATCGCTTCGGCCGGCGAGGGCAAAGACGGCACGGGCGTCCGTGACAGGCTCCGTGCCGCCCAGCCGCAGGTACGCCTCGCGGATGGCGGGTCCCGAGGCAACGGCCTCGACGTGCCCGGCTCCGCCGCAGACGCAGGGGATGGCGGTGCCCTCGTGGAACGCGTAGGGCGACGCGAAATGGCCCACGTGTCCTCCCGCATGGCGGTGCCCCAACAGCGGGCGTCCGCCGAGCACGAAACTGCCGCCCACGCCCGTGCCGAAGGCCACCAGGAGTGAGCTTGCGGTTCCCGCCGCGGCTCCAGCCCACGCCTCGCCAAGTGCGTGGGCGTGGACATCGTTCACCGCCCGGACGGACGACGCCGGCAGGCCCAGCCGTGTGGCCAGGCCCGCGGTGAGTGCCGTCCCGGCCCAGCCGCGGATGGCATCGGTGGCGGACACCACCACGCCGCGCCCGGCATCGATGACCCCGGCGGAACCGACGCCTACGCGCTCAACGGCGATCCCGTCGTCGGCCGCCTTCTTGATCAGTCCGGCGACAAGTTCGGCCGTGGCGTCGAGAATGGCCTCCCCGCCGTCGCGGCTCAGTGTGGGAACCGTGTCCGAAAACAGCACCTCCCCGTCGGCCGAAACCACGCCGGCAGCGGTCTTGGTACCCCCAAGGTCAACACCAACTGCATACATCATCGGGATGCCTAGACGAGGCCGTTGCGTTCGAGGATGACCTTGATCGCGGTGGTCTCTTCTTCGTTCAACGCCTGCATGGGTGCGCTCATGGTGTTGGTTTCAATGACGCCCATGATCTGCAGGGCGGTCTTGAAGGCACCCAACCCGGCCGCCCCTCCGGAGACTCGTCCGTTGGGGGTATAGACGATCTCGAAGAGGTCCGCCAGGCGGTCCTGTTCGGCCGCGGCCTTTGCCCAGTCCCCGGCTTCGGCCGCATCCACCAGCTTGCGGTAGCCTGCTGGGTCGACGTTGCCCAGGCCGGGAACTACACCCTGGGCGCCGCCCAGGAGCGCACCGTCCACCACTACCTCGTGGCCGGTGAAGATGTCGAAGTTGTCGATGTCCCGGGCTGCGAGCAGGAGCTGGCGGAAGGCAACGTCGTCACCGGAAGAGTCTTTGACGCCCGCGATGACGCCCTCGCGGCCCAGCCGAACCAGAAGATCGGTGGGCAGCTTGAAGTGGGTGCGGACCGGCACGTCGTAGGCGAAAACCGGAACGTCGACGGCAGCGTGGATGCTGCGGAAGTGGGTCTCGGTCTCATCGGCGTTGCCAATTGCGTAGTACATGGAGGTGGCCACGATGGCGTCGGCCCCGAGGTCGATCACGCGCTTGGCCTCGTCGATGACCCGGTTGGTGGTCTGCTCGTTGGCGCCCACGATCAGCGGAACTGCCTTGGCGCCGGCTGCGGCGTTGGCTTCGGCGATGGTGCTGACCACCAGGTCGCGCTCGGCGTTGGTCATGTAGGGCACCTCGGCGGAGGAACCGAGGACGAACAGCCCGGACACGCCGCCGTCGAGCAGGTGGTTGGTGAGGTTGTGCAGGGACGCGGTGTCGATGCTGCCGTCTGCGTGGCGGGGGGTGACGACGGGCGGGATGACGCCGGAGAACTGGGAAGACACGGGAAAACTCCGATAACTGGGTTGGTAGAAGAGGGGTGGGTGGTCTAGGTGTGCAGCAGGCTGGGGGCTGCGCCGAGGAGCTTGCGGGTGTAGTCGTTGGTGGGGTTGTCGAACACTTGGGCTGCGGGTCCTTCCTCCACGATTTCGCCGAAGTACATGACGCAGATCCGGTCGGAAACGTAGCGGACGGTCTGGATGTCGTGGGAGATGAACACCATGCCCAGGTCCAGCTGCGTCTTCAGGTCTGAGAGGAGGTTCAGGACCTGCGCGCGGACGGAGACGTCCAGGGCCGATGTCGGCTCGTCCGCGACGATGATATCCGGATCCAGTGCCAGGGCCCTGGCGATCGCCACGCGCTGCCGCTGCCCACCGGACACCTGCGACGGCGTCACTTCCGCCGCTGAGGCGGGCAGGCCTACCAGCGCGAGGAGTTCCCGGACCTTGGCAGCCCGGCTGGCGGCGTTGCCGATGCCGTGCACCTGCAGCGGATCGGTGAGGATGTCCTGGATGGTCATTCGCGGGTTCAGCGCGGTGGCCGGGTCCTGGAACACCACGGAAACGGAGCGGCCGAACTCCTTCCGCATGGCGGCGTTCCGCTTGATGGCGGGCTTGCCGTGGAACAGGACCTGCCCTGACGTGGGGGCCTGGAGGCCCACCAGTACCGACGCGAGGGTGGACTTGCCGCAGCCGGATTCACCCACGATGCCCACGGTTTCCCCACGGCTGATGGTGAAGTCCACGCCGTTGACGGCCTTGACGGTCCCGGGACGGAACAGCCCGCCTGTGCGGGTGCGGTGGTGGACTTTGACGTCCCTGAGTTCGATGACCGGCGAACCGGTGGATGCGCTCACTTGGCGTCCTCCTTCAGGTGGCTGGCCCAGAAGTGGTCCGAATTCCCGCCGTTTGCCGAAGCCACGGCGGTGAGGACCAGCTGCTGGTTGGGGTCGGCGTCGCTGCGCAGGGAACGTGGGGCGAACCGGTCCCCGGGGGCGAAATCGTTGGGGGAAGGGACCGTGCCGGGGATCTGGTGCAGTCGGGCGGCATCGGCCTCGATGGAGAGAACCGCGCCGAGCAGGCCGCGGGTGTATTCGTGCTTCGGGTTCCGCAGCAGCTCGGAGGCCGGGGCGGATTCCACTACCTGGCCGGCGTACATGACCGTGATGCGGTGCGCCAGGGAGGCCACCAGTGCGAGGTCGTGGCTGACGAACACCATGGCGAATCCCAGCTGCTCGCGCAGTTCGTTGAGCAGGTCCACCACCTGCTTCTGGACGGTGACGTCCAGGGCAGTGGTGGGCTCATCCGCCACCACGATCTTGGGTGAACGGGACAAGGCCATGGCGATCAGCACGCGCTGCCGCTGCCCGCCGGACAACTCGTGGGGGTAGCTGGCCAGGGTGCGGACGGGATCGAGCTTGACCATTTCCAGCAGTTCGGCGGGGGTCTTCCGGCCGCCGCGGCGGGTCAGCTGCAGCATCTGGTCCTTGATCTTCATGGACGGGTTCAGCGAGCTGAGCGCGTCCTGGTAGACCATGGCGATCTGCTCGCCGCGCAGGCCCTGGTAGGCCTTGGCGTTGCTGTGGCTGGCGTCCGGGTCCAGCAGTTCCTTGCCGTCGAAACGGATGGAACCGGTGATCCGGGCCGTCTTCGGCAGCAGCCCCATGACAGCCAGCGACGTGATGGACTTCCCGCAACCGGATTCGCCCACCAGGCCCATGGTTTCGCCTTCGCGGACAGTGAAGGAGACGTCGTCCACGATGGCGGTCTCGCCAAACCGGCCGGGGAACCGGATGGAGAGGTTCTTGACCTCGAGGACGGTCCGGGCGTCCGCGGAGACCTGGGGGAGCCGGTCCGTGCGGGTGGCCTCGACGGCGGCGAGCAGTTCCAGCTCACGGTCCAGCAGGGCGTGCGGGTTGGCCGCCGCCACGCGGCGGTCGGTCAGGAGGGCGGAATGGGCCAGCTCGCGCTCGCCCGCATTCGCAGCTGTTGCCTCGCGGACGCCGTCGAGTTCGTGCTGTTCCACGACCGACGGCTGGGCGACTGAGGTAGCCACTTCCGTGTCCACCGCGGAGCCGGTGACGGCGGCGCCGGCCACCGAAGCGGCAGCACCGTCGTCGTCCTTCACCGCCGGCGCGCGCCGCAGCCGGGGGTTGACCATGGCGTCAGTGAGTCCCTCAGCGAGGATGTTCAGCGCCAGGACGGTGAGGAGGATGGTGAGGCCGGCGAAGGTGGTGGCCCACCAGCCGCCGGACAGCACGAGGTTGCGGCCATAGGAGATCACGTTGCCCCAGGACGGGGCGGGATCCTGGACGCCGGCGCCCAGGAAGGACAAAGAGGCCTCGAGGATGATGGCGTCCGCCACCATCACCGTGGCGAACACCAGGACGGGGGCCGCGGTGTTGCGCACGATGTGCTTGACCAGGATGTAGAACCGGCCGGCGCCGATGACCCGTTCGGCACGGACATAGTCCTCGCCGTACTGGGACAGCACGTTGGCGCGGACCACCCGGGCGAGCTGCGGGGTGTAGATGATGGCGATGGCAATGATGATGGTGGGCACCGAGTTGCCGAAGGCCGCCAGCAGCACCGCGGCCAGGGCGATGCCGGGGAAGGCCATCAGGATGTCCATCAGGCGCATGAGAAGTTCGTTGACGGCCTTGCTGGAGGTGGCCGCCAGTGACCCCAGGAGGGCACCCGCCAGGACTGCCAGGCCTACGGCGCCGAGGCCGATCATGAGCGATGACTGCGATCCGAAGAGCAGGCGGGAGAAGATGTCGCGGCCCAGCCGGTCGGTGCCAAAGAAGTGCTCGGCGCCCGGGGGAGTGGCGGGCATGAAGGTTTCCAGCGGATCGTGCGGTGCCAGGACCGGGGCGAAGACGGCGGCGAGGGCGATCACCACCAGGAAGGCGAGGGCCAGCCGGGAGCCCCAGGGCAGGGCCTTGAGGCGGAGGCCGGGGGCGCTCAGACGTTCAGCGAGTTTGCTGCGCATGGGTCACACGGTCCTGATTCGGGGGTTGATGAGCAGGTAGAGCAGGTCCACGGCGATATTCACCAGGACGAAGGTGACGGAGATGGTCAGGACCACGCCCTGCACCAGGTTTACGTCCAGGTTGGTGATGCCGTTGAGGATCAGCTGTCCCATGCCGGGCAAGGCGAAGATCATTTCAATCACGACGGCGCCGCCCAGCAGGTAGCCGATCCGCAGTCCCAGCACGGTCACCGGAGTGACCAGGGCGTTGCGGAGCACGTTCTTGGAGACCACCTCGCGGTACGGCACACCGTTGCCGATGGCCGTGCGGACGTAGTCCCGGTCCAGCTCTTCCACCATGGAGGTGCGGACCACCCGGATGAGGGACGCAGAGACCGGGATGCCGAGGGCCAGGGCGGGCAGTGCCATGGAGTTCAGCCACCCGCCGAAGCCGGACTCCGGGGTGGCAATGCCGCCGGACGGGAACATCGCTGCCGGTCCCAGTGCGAACCACTGGATCAGCAGGATGCCCAGCCAGAACGACGGCGTTGCCACCGCGGCGATCGAGAAGACACGGACCAGCTGGTCCTGCCATTTATCCCGGTACAAGGCGCCGATGATGCCGAACACCAAGGAGACCACAACGGCGATGATGACGCCCAGGAAGGTCAGCTGCAGCGTCAAGGGGAACGCCGAGCCGATCATGCTCGCCACGGATTTGGCCGGGGGCGTGGTGACGCCCAGGTCAAACTGGAGGAGCTTGCCCAGGAACCGCACATACTGCAGCAGCAGCGGATCGTTAAGGCCGTTCGCCTGGCGGTACTGTTCCTTGGCTTCCTCGCTGGCACCCTCGCCCAGGGCGCTGCTTGCCTGGTCTCCGGGGGCTGCCTGCAGGACCAGGAACACCAGCAGGGTGATGCCCAGGACCATCAGCGGCAGGGCTGCGAGCCGTCGGCCCAGCAGTCGCAATATGGTGCTCAATGTAGTCTCCGGTGGGTAGGGCTAGGCGGTGCGGCCCACACCAACGAAGGACACTCCGGTGGTGGGAAGGGGCTTGAAGCCGCTCAGTTTCTTTGCATCCCAGGCGCTGGGAAGCTGGCGGTGGAACAGGGGATACAGCGGAACCTCTTCGGACACCAGGTCCACGATCTGGCCGGTCAGCTTCTTGGCGTCTTCCTTGGTGGCCTGGCCCGCCTTGGACATCAGGTCCACCAGCTGGGCGCGCTCCGGGGTTGCACCCCAGAAGGCGCGGTTCTTCATCCAGGTGTCGCCGGCGTAGAACCAGCTCAGCAGCAGGTCCGCGTCGTTGCCGAACACCGAGGGATCACCCGGTGCGGCAACAACTGTGTAGTCGCCCTTGGCCACGCGGTCCGTGTAAAGGGCGCCGGACTGCAGGTTCTTGAGGGTGACCTTGACGCCGGGGATCTTATTCCAGGATTCGAGCATCAGGGGCGCCACGTCCTTGACCCAGGCCGTGTCCGTGGTGAGCAGTTCGAACTCCAGGTTGGTGACGCCGGCTTCCTTGAGGAGGTCCGCTGCCTTCTGGGCGTCATAGCCGTACACATTCTTGGCCTTGACGTAATCCGGGTGGCCTTCCTGGAAGTAGGAGCTGGCCGGCTTGGCATTGCCAAACAGGGCTTTCTTGATGATGGAGTCCTTGTCCAGGCCGTAGTGCAGGGCCTGGCGGACCTTCTTGTTGTTGAAGGGCGCAGCGTTGCAGTTGAACATCATGAACAGCAGGCCGAAGGACTGCACCGATTCAACGGTGGCTGCGGACTTCAGGCCCTGCATGTCCAGGTAGGGGACGTCCTCAATGGCCTGGACGCGGCCTGACTGCATGGCGGTGACACGGGCGGCGGCATCGGAGAGCAGCAGCCAGGTCATGCCCTTAGCCAGTGCCGGCATGGGTCCGTTGTAGGCCTGGTTGGCCTCGAAGACGATCTTGTCGTCTTTGACTGCGGAGATCAGCTTGTAGGGTCCGGTGCCCACGGGCTTGGCGTCGAAGGACTTCAGCTGGTCCGAGCCCGCCGGGAAGTTGGTCAGTGCCTTGGGTACCACCTTCACCACGGAGATGCGCGGACCGAAGCCTGGGAAGGCGTACTTAAGGGTGAACTCCACGGTCTTGGCGTCGAGCGCCTTGACCTCCTGGATGAACGGAATGAACTGCGAGAACAGCGACTTGTTGGCCGGGTCCATTACCCGGGTGAAGGAGAACACCACGTCCTCGGCGGTAACGGGGGAGCCGTTGTGGAACACCGCGCCGTCCCTGATGGCCACCTGGTAGGTAGTGGCATTTACCATCTTGGGATCGGAAGCGGCAAGGGCGTTGTAGGGCTCCCGTGTGGCTGGGTGCAGCTCGATCAGGCCCTCAAAGACGTGCAGGTTCGCGGCCATGGGGGTTGCGCCGGAGGACGAGATGGGGTCGAAGCCGGTGGAGAGGGCGTAGGAGATCCCGGCCTCGATGATGAGGTCCTTATTGATCGGCGCCGTGTTTTCAGCTGCCCCCGTGGTGGTCGCGGCGGGTCCGCCGCACGCGGCCAGGGAGCTGGCGAAGGCTGCGGCCAGGCCCATGGCCCCGCCGAGCTTCAGGAAGTTCCGGCGACTGGCGTCATTGACCAGCGGCAGGTTCTTGATGTTGTTCATGTGCCTCACCGTTCAGAAGGATGTTTATCGGATGTAGGATGTCCTAGCTCGTAAGAAAAACTGTAAGTCCCATCACAGGCAACGTCAAGTGGACTTTTCCCCGCGGCCGTGGCCGTGGTTCCCGCATGACAGAGCAATTGGAGGTTCCATGTCCCTGATCGTCGGTGCCTACGCTGCCCACCCTGACGAATTGCGGCAGCAGTTCTATCAAGCGCTCGCCGGAGTACCTTCCGTCCGCGGATTGGAACTTCCCTATGGGCCATACGGTGGAGTCTGCTGGCCCGTCGGCGCTCCGGGCAACTGGTCCGCTGTGGTTACCGCCATTCCCGGCACCATGCAGCGGCTCAAGGCGTCGCCAACGTTCGGACTTGCGTCCGGCGATGCCGCGGGCAGGACGGAAGCGCTGCACTTCGTCGCGGGAATCCACGCGTTGGTGCTTCAGTTGAAGAACGAGGGCCGGGAGGTGGAGGCCGTCGAGCTGCACTCCGCCCCGTACCCCGGCGCTGACCCGTCAAGGTTCGCGGAGTCCCTGAAGCAGGTCCTCGAATGGGAGTGGGGAGCCACCAGGCTGCTGGTGGAGCACTGTGATGCGCCCCGGCCCGGAGGCACGCCCGAGAAGGGTTTCCTGCCGTTCGGCGAGGAAGTGGACGTGCTCCGCTCGCTCCGGGAACAGGCGGGTGGCCGGGTGGGACTCGTTATCAACTGGGCACGGTCGGTCATCGAAACCCGGGACCCGGACACCGCCGTGGAGCACATCGCGAACGCCCGCGAGGCAGGGGTTCTGGCGGGGCTGATCTTCTCCGGGTGTTCCCCGGAGGAGACGGAATTTGGTTATCCCTGGATAGATGCCCACCTCCCGCCTGTGGAAGTTGAAGGGGCGCCGTCCAGCTCCCTGCTGAACCGTGCGGAAATTAGCCGCTGCAACAAGGCCGCAGGGAACGTACCCATGCATGGGTTCAAGATCGGCCTGCCCCGCCAGGGGCTCTCCGTCGAGGAAAGGGTGGAGCGGCTCAGGCAGATGTGCGCGCTGGTTGAAGGGGATCTTCCGGGCTGACGCAGCCGGTGGTGATATCGAACCGGAACGTCCTGCGTCGACGTACCGGCGAGGCAGCGCACATCCCTTCAACCGAAAACTCGAGTTCCAGGATGTCCCGCCCGGCATCCTCTGCCGTCACGGTGTATGAGGGCGTGAAGTAGAGCGCCTCCCCGCCCGGCGGCAGGTCGGCCGCCGGAAAATCGCCGGCTCCGGGCCCGGCGAGACGGACCTGCGTGACCGTTGTGTCGCCGTCGTTCCTTGCCCTGCCCGTGAAAGCAAGGATGTCCCCGGCCTTGTACCCGGGAATGATGGGGCCGTAGTTGAGGTCCTGCGCCTCCCGGGTGCCCAGGACCTGGGCCTGCCCGGCGGAGTAGCCCTGGCCGATCTCCTTGGACGCCGGGCCCCAGTCGCCGCAATCGGCCGCCAAGACATGGAATTCGCCAAGGTTCTGCCACTCGGACGGCAGGCCCGGTGTGACGGACCGCAGTTCCATGTTGAAAGTGAGGCCGGCGTTCAGTTCCTTGTTGCCGGGTGGGGTCTGGGACGCCGGCAACTGGTCCGTCAGTTGCCCTGCCGGGATGGAGGCGAACACAATCTCCCGGTACCCCTGGCGCTCGTACAGGACACCGATGTTGCCGTCCGGCAGCCGGGTGGCTGTGGAGTAGGCGGAACTGCCCGCGCACAGGACCAGCCGTGCCGGCCAGGTCCGGCCGTTGTCCGGTGAGAGGCTCAAGACCGTGTTCCGCCGCAGGCTGGTGTCCTGGTTGTTGGTGGCCAGCAGCCAAGGGTCCGTCTCCGGCGTGGCAAGGCGGGGCACGGAAGGGAGGCCGTCAAAGCGGGTTAGGGAGCCGTTATCGCTCGGGTCCGGGAGGTCCTCGACTGGAACCAGGGTGCTCCAGCTCTGGCCGCCGTTGCTGGACGTGGCAGCCAGCCGCCGCGGCGTGGCGCGGCTGTGCAGGAGCAGGCTTCCGTCGCCCCGGGCTGCCACTTTGTTCTCGTTCGGGGCGGCGCCATGGGTAGTGGCGCCGATGAGCTCCCCGAACGTCCAGTTGTCTCCGTGGTTGTCGCTGTAGGCCGAGGCTGCCATGATCGCGCCGTCGCACAGGACCACGAACTGCTGCACCAGCCGGCCTTGGAACGGCCCCGTATGGACTTGGATTCCCTGGCCGGCCGCGGCGAACATGCCTGTGATGTCCTGGCCTGCGGGGGTGCTGCCCTTCAACTCGGCGGTGAGGCGCCGGTGCTGCCAGGTCACGCCGTCATCGTCGGACCAGCTCAGGTCGCAGTGCTGGACGGACTCGTCCTCCGCGGCCATTCCTGCTGTCGATTCGAAGAACCCGGCGCGTGTTCCGGCGGCGTGGAAAAGGAAGATCCGCCCGGTCCCGGCGTCGACCAGCAGGCTGGGGTCGCCGAAACCTTCCAGGCCGGTGCCGCGGCGCACCACTTCCTGCGCACTCCACGTCTCACCGTTGTCGTTGCTGCGGCGGAGCAGCAGATCGATGGGGCTCGGCAGGTCGTCCAGGTTCGGCCTGCCGTCGTAGGCGGCCAGGAGCGTTCCCCTGGTGGTGACGGCGAGCGCAGGGATGCGGTACTGGCGGTATCCACCACGGCCGCGGGTGGCGAGGATACGCTCCACAGCCGGCACGGCAATGGGCCATTCAGGAAAAACGTAGGACGTCACATGTTTAGTCTAGCTTTCCACGTGGCTCCACCTTAAGGTGGTAGGACGTCGTATGTAGCAAGAATCACATTTGTCTACAGCCTCGACGGCGTCGTCACTTCCATTCGAGCCGCAGCGCGGCGTCCAGAAAGGACATGGGTTTGCGAATTACCACCAAAAGAACCAAGAAACGATCAATGGGGAAGGCCGCGGGCACGGGCGCACTGGCCCTGGCCCTGCTGGCCGGGAGCGGGCTGCCGGCGCAGGCGGCCCCCACCCCCTCCACCAGCCCTACCGCTCCGCCGGGCAGCTTCCAGGAAGTGAATCTCGCAGCGGACAGAACGGCCGCCAACTTCTTCTACCGGATCCCCGCGCTGACCTACCTCGGCAGCGGCGTGGTCCTCGCCGCCTGGGACGGCCGGCCCGGCAGTGCTGCCGACGCCCCCAACCCCAATTCCATCGTGCAGCGCCGCAGCACTGACGGCGGAAGGACCTGGGGACCGGTACAGGTCATTGCAGCCGGCCATGTGGCGGATGCCACTGGACCGAAGTACGGCTACAGCGACCCGTCCTATATCTACGACGCCGAGGCCGGAAAGGTCTTCGCGTTCTTTGTCTACTCCAAGGACCAGGGCTTCGGCGGCAGCGGGTTCGGTAACGATGACGCGGACCGCAACGTCATTTCCTCCGCCGTGATTGAATCGTCCGACGGCGGCGCCACCTGGAGCCAGCCCCGTCTCATCACCGGCGTCACCAAGCCGGGCACCAGCAAGACCAGCCCCGTGGCGGGCGACGTCCGCTCCAACTTCGCGTCCTCCGGCGAAGGCATCCAGCTCAAGTACGGACCCTACAAGGGCCGCCTGATCCAGCAGTACGCCGGCGATGTCCGCCAGGCGGACGGCACCAACCGCATTCAGGCCTACAGCGTCTACTCGGACGACCACGGGGCCACGTGGCACAAGGGTGCCAACGTGGGCGACCGGATGGACGAGAACAAGACCGTGGAACTCTCGGACGGGCGCGTCCTGCTTAACTCCCGGGACAACGCGAACCAGGGCTACCGCAAGATGGCGGTCTCCACCGACGGTGGTGCCACCTACGGCCCGGTCACGCAGGACACCGAACTGCCGGATCCGGCCAACAACGGTGCCATCGCCCGGATGTTCCCCAACGCCCCGCAGGCCTCAGCCGACGCGAAGAAATTGATCTTCACCAACGCCAACTCCAAGACCGGCCGCGAAAACGTCTCCGCCCGGGTGTCCTGCGACGACGGCGCCACCTGGCCGGGCGTGCGCACCATCCGCCCAGGCTTCTCCGCCTACTCCACCGTGACCCGGCTGGACGATGGCAGGTTCGGCGTCCTGTACGAAGGCAACTACACGGACAATATGCCGTTCGCCGCTTTCGACGACGCGTGGCTGAACTACGCCTGCGCCCCGCTGGCCGTCCCCGCCGTCACCACCGCACCCGGCGCCACCAAACAGGTTGCCGTGACCGTCACCAACCAGGAAACCGCCACGCTCTCCGGCGCCACCGCCACCGTGTACACCCCCAGCGGCTGGTCCGCCACCACGGTGCCTGTGCCCGACGTCGCACCCGGTGCCTCCGCCACCGTCACCGTGGACCTGACCGCTCCGTCCAATGCCAGCGGCCCGCAGAACCTCAACGCGGCGTTCACGACGGCGGACGGCCGGGTCTCGCAGGCCACCTTCACCGCCACGGTCCCGGTGGCTCCGCAGGTGGGCCTCAGCGTCACCGGCTCCGCGCCGGACCGCGACGTCGCGGCCAGCCCGTACCAGGCCGGCGACGTGCTCAGCTACACGTTCACCATCAAGAGCACGGCCAACGTCACCGCCAACTCAGTGCCGCTCGCCGGAACCTTCGACGCCGGGTTCCTGCCGCCGTCGGCCTTGCCGGTACAACAACCTGGCAGCGGGCGCCTCCTACACCTGCACCACGGCTAAGCACACTCTGACGGCCGAGGACATCTCCCGCGGCTACTTCATGCCGCAGGCAACCTTCAGCATCACGGCCAGCGCGACGCCGTCGCTCACCAGGACGGTTTCCTTCACCGGCGCGGCCGTGGCACTGCGTGATGGCCTGGTGGCCGCCACCATCACGGGCAGCCGCAGCGACGCCGGCCGGGACCTGGCTGCGCAGCCGTACGGCGCAGGGGAGGCGTTCCCCTACAAGTTCGACGTGACCAACACCAGCCCGCTGGTGGAGAAAGTGGTCCCCACGGCCGGCAATTTCAGCCCGTTTATGCCGGACGGCCCCGGGAACTGCCGGTACAGCGTGCTGCCCGCCGGCCAGTCCTACACGTGTGCCACGCCACGCCACACTGTCACCGCCGTGGAAGCGGGCCAAGGCTTCTTCGTCCCCGAGACCTCCTGGGAGGTCAGCGCCACCGGCCAGACCACCCGGACCTACGCCGTGAACGGCGGCGAGGTGGACCTGAAGGTCCGCGATGCCAGGATGGAAGGCACCGTCGCCGCGGAATGGACGGACCTGGACGGAGACCGCTACGCCTCCGCAGGCGACACCATCACGTACACCTACACCCTGGGCAACGCAGGAAACGTGGACCTGACAGCGGTTTCCGCCCCGGACGCGGGCATCAGCGAACAGTTGTTGGCTGCCGGCAGTAACGTGACCGCCACCCGCTCTCACGTGCTGAGTGCCGCGGACATTGCGGCCGGCCAGTTGGCACCTGTCAGCTTCGAGGCCACCGCGGACAACGGTGCCAAGCGCATCACGGCGTCGGTGGCCGGCGGGGGCATCCGGCTCAACCTGCAGCCCGCGCAGCCCGAATCCGTTCCGGCGCTCACAGTCCAGGACTTTGAGGGCCTGACACCTCCGTGGGACCTCGGCACCGCGGACAAGTACCGCAACGGCCAGAAGGTGGTCCTCGGGGGCCTCGACTACGGACAGTGGTATTACGTGTACCTGAACAAGCGCAGCTACCGGATTGGCTGGATTTTTCCCACCACTGGTAACACGGTGGAATTCATCCTCCCAGCGGACGTGCAGAACGGCCGCGATGACGTGGTGGTACTGGACAGGGACGGCAAACAGGTGGCCTTTGACCGTTTGCAGGTGACACCGAAGGGATGACGAAAGTGGAATCAGTGCACGCGCACTGGGCGGGGGCTTTCGACGTCGTCCAGGACGTGGAGGGCTGGCAGGAGTTCAGGCGGCTTGACACCGAACTGCTGATGCCGCCCTTCACTGACGGGCTTGCGGACATGGCACAGATGACGGCCGGTATCCGGGCCACGTGGACGGCTTCGTCCGGCAGGCTGACCCTCAAGGCGGAAGGTACCGCGGACTGCTCTCCCATTGATGTGCTGGTTGACGGCAAACTGGCCCACCGGATCCCCGCTGCCGGGCGGCTGAGCCACACGCTGGAGTTGGGAACGCTGCCGGCCGGCGCCAAGGTGCAACTGTGGCTCCCGCAGTTCGGCCGGGTCAGGGTGCTCCACGCATCCCTGCAAGGCGAGGATGTCCAGTCGGTGCAAGAGCCAGGCAAGCGGTGGCTGGCCTACGGAAGCTCCATCACCCACTGCCGGGAGGCGGCCGGTCCTTCCGAGACCTGGCCGGCGCTGGTGGCCCGGAAGCTCGGGTGGGTACTGCAGTCGCTGGGTTTTGCCGGCGAATGCCAGCTGGACCCGGCTGCAGCAAGGACCATTCAGCGACTCCCTGCGGACGTCATCTCCCTGTGCTTGGGCATCAACTCCTACAACGCAGCGGCGTTCTCGTTGCGGAGCTATGCCAGCCAGGTGCTGGGGTTCATCTCGAACATCCTGACCGCCCATCCGGACGTTCCACTGGTGGTGATCACGCCGGTCCTGTCGCTTCCGCGTGAAGCTACTCCCAATGCGGTCGGTGCCACCCTGGCCGACTACCGGGAGGCCACAGCCGGAGTGGTCGCCCACCTGCAGCGGCGTTCCGGGGAAGCACGGATCCACCTGGTGGACGGCGGGGCGGTGCTGACGGAAGCCGAGGCGCTGGCCCACATGCCGGACACCCTCCATCCGGACAATGTAGGGTACCGGCTTATGGCCGAAAGGCTGGGCCCGCGCCTTGCCGCCGCGGCAGCCAACGGCCCGAAGGACTAGACAACCGGTCCCGGCCGGCGTCGTTCCTCCTAGGCGCCTGCCAGGACCGGGGTTGTCAGTTTGCCGTCCCGCATGGTGGCCACCACGTCGGTCAGCGGCACGAACTCGGTGTCATGGGTGACCATCACCGTTGCCACCGAGAATTCGTTGGTCACCTGCCGCAGGAGGGCGATGATGGAGGCGCTCCGTTCGTGGTCCAGTGCCGCCGTCGGCTCGTCCACCAGCAGCACCCTGGGGCTGCCCATCAGTGCCCGCGCGATGTTCACGCGCTGGCGCTGGCCGCCGGAGAGCTGGTGCGGAAGTTTCCCCGCACTGGCGGACAGCCCGACGACGTCCAGCAGTTCGGCGGCCCGCGCCGTGGCGGCCTTGGCGGACTTTCCGCGCAGGTGGTCGCTGATGACGAGCTGTTCGACGGCGGTGAGCGACGGGAGCAGGTTGGGCTGCTGGAAGATGATGCCCACTTCCCCGCGCCGCAGGGCTGTCAGTTCCTTGTCGCCCAGGCCCATGGTGTCGGTGCCGTCGATAATGACTTGGCCGCTTGTGGGGCGGACCAGGGTGGCGGCGGCGGCCAGCAGGCTGGACTTACCGGACCCCGAGGGGCCCACGAGTGCCACGAGTTGGCCGGCTTCCGCGGTGAGGCTGACACGGTCCAGGGCGGTGGTGGTGCCGCCGCCGTCGGGATATTCGAGGGTGACGTTGACCAGGGTCAGGGGAGCGGTTGTGGTCATGATGGGTTCCTTTCAAAGGAGGGAAGAAGGGATTAGTTTCCGCCGAGCGCCAGGAGCGCATCGACCTTGGTGACGCGCCGGACGGCCAGTGCCGCACCTGCCAGGCCCAGGGCAACGATCCCGACGACGGGAACCACCGAGGTGGCCAGGTTCAGCTGGAAGGGGGCTGCCTGGGCAGCGAACAAGCCGGCGCCAACACCCACGGCTCCGCCGACTCCGGCGCCTGCCAGCAGCACGATGGCGGCCTGGGTCATGGCGTCGCGAAGGATGTAGGAACTGGGTGCGCCCATGGCTTTCAGCACAGCGATGTCCCTGGTGCGCTGGATGGTCCAGACGCTCAGGAAGGCCACGATCACCAGTGCCGAGATGCCGTACAGGAATGCCTGCATCAGCGTCAGCGACCCGTTCTCGCTCTTGAAGGAGCCCAGGGCCTGGAAAGATCCCGTGCGGGATTCGCTCACCGTGTGTGCCGCGCCGTTCGCTGCGGCCTCATCCACCGTGGCCCCGTCCGCGTAGGTGACGGCGACGACCGTGGCCAGCTGTCCGGCGTCGGACACGTGCGCAGCCTTGCCCCATGCCGGCAGGGCCGTCCACACCACGCTAGTGTGCGCGTACCACTGGTCCGGCACCACGGCGGCGACGGACAGCTCCACGCCGCCCAGGGACACCTTGTCCCCCTGGCCCACCGCCAGGGCTTCCGCCACTGAGGCGCCCACCGCGGCCGTGCCGGCGGACACCTCCACAGGCGCCAAAGGGCTGCCCGGCGAGACGCCGAAGACGGCCACATTCGCCGTCCCCGAACCATCAGCCGTCTGCGCCCGCGTCTGCGTAATGCCCAGCGGCTCGGCGGAATGGACACCCGGCCGGCTTTGCCAGCTGTCCACCTGGGCGGCGGTCACGGAGCTCTCGGTATAGGACGCCTTGGGTGAGCCTGAACCGGGGGCGCCGAAGGCGATGGCGTCCACCGGCCTCGCGGCAGTTGCCCCCAGCCTGGCGATGGCGGAGGTGGATTGCTCGGCGAGCCCGGCCGTCAGGCCGGACAGCATGACCAGCAACAGGGTGATCAGGGCTACGACGCCGCCCATCATGGCGAACCGGCCTTTGGCGAAGCGGATATCGCGGATTGCCAGGAACACGTTGGTTCTTCTCTCTGCAGGGGTGGATTGTTCTGTAGTTCCACTCTCCCGGCCGGAGCCTGCATGGGAATCGCGGGGATGGTTGATCTGCGGGAATGGAACGGTTGATACGGGAGTCAACCTTTTGGTTGATTCCCGGCACGGGTTCCCGGCATAAGCTGGTGAAATGCCTGCCACGCCCCTGCCGCAACCACCGGAAGTGCGCGGCGGTATCCCCAAACGTGGACCATTGAACGCCCTGGAAAACGCGTCGTCGGCGGCAATCCTGCGGGTCCTGCGGGTCACACTACACACGGGGTTCGCGCTGCTGCTGGCCGTCGGCCTGGTCCGGATGCTGATGTCGGGAGGCGCCCTTCGCTGGGTGTGGGCCGCCGCCGCCGTCGTTCTTGCTGCCCTTTACCTGGCCGGCACGGTCCTGGAAAAGCGCCATGCCGAGGGACGGACCGTGGTGGATCCCCGCCGGTACAGCGTGCTGTGGCTCGGCCTTGTGACGGCCTTGTGGGCGTTCCTGCTCGCCGGCAGCGCCGACTTCGCCTGGCTTGCTTTCCCCATCTTTTTCCTGCACCTTCATTTGCTCCCGCGGCGTGGCGCACTCCTGGCCATCGGGCTGATGACGGCGGCGGTGATCGGCTCCCAATGGGCCGCCAGCGGCTCCCCGGTTCCACACGCGGCGGCGGTGGTGGGGCCTGTCCTGGGTGCAATTTTTTCCGTGATTACCGGCCTGGCTTACGCGGCCCTTTACCGCGAGGCCGAAAACCAGCGGCGCGCAGCCGATGAACTGCGGCGGACGCGTGAGGAGCTGGCCCGGTCCCAGCATGAGGCCGGGGTGCTCGCCGAGCGGGAGCGGCTGGCCCGGGAAATCCACGACACGCTGGCGCAGGGCCTGTCCAGCATCGTGCTGCTGGGGCGGGCCGCCGGGCAGTCGCTGACGGAGGGTGACTCCGCCACTGCTGCCGCCCGGCTGGCATTGGTGCAGCAGACCGCGGCGGACAACCTGTCCGAGGCCCGCAGCTTTGTCCGTGGACTGTCTTCACCCCAGCTGGAGGGGACCACGCTGGTGGAGGCCCTGGACAGGTTGTGCGGCAGGACCGAGACCGACGCTGCGGCTGCGGGGGTATCCCTGCGCTGTCGGCTGGAGGTGGATGGGGAACCGCAGGACCTGCCCCAGCCTGCCCGCGTGGCCCTGCTGCGCGCCGCGCAGGCGAGCCTTGCGAACGTCCGCGAACACGCCCGGGCAAGTACCGCCGTCGTCAGCGTTGCCTTCCTGGGCAACGAGGTGACCATGGACGTGTACGACGACGGCCGGGGCTTCGATCCCGGGGCTGCGGGTGGTGCCGCGGGCGCAGCGGACGGCAGCGGCTTCGGGCTGCGCTCGCTGCGGGAACGCGTGGCCGCCCTGAACGGGACCCTGGCGGTGGAATCGGCGCCGGGCGAGGGCACGGTTGTGGCCATCCGGCTCCCGGTGGAGGAACCGTGAGTGGGGTCCGCGTCCTGTTGGTTGACGACCATCCGGTGGTCCGCGCCGGGCTGCGTGCCATGCTCACCGGGTCCGAGGGCATCGCCATTGCCGCCGAGGCTTCTGACGGCAAGGCGGCGCTGAGGGAACTGGCGCGGCTCACTGCCTTGGACGAGGCACCCGATGTGGTCCTGATGGATCTGCAGATGGGGGAGGGAATGGACGGCGTTACGGCGACCGCCGAGATCCGGAAACTCGACGCACCGCCGCCGGTACTCATCCTCACCACCTACGACACGGATGCGGATATCCTCGCCGCGGTGGAGGCGGGGGCCAGCGGCTACATGCTGAAGGACGCTCCGCCGGAGCAGCTGCGGCAGGCGGTGCTGCAGGCGGCCGCGGGCGGCACGGTCCTGGCGCCCCGGGCCGCGGCACTGCTGATGGACCGGATCAGCAACCCGGGCACCTCGCTGACCCCGCGCGAAGTGCAGTTGCTGGAACTGCTGGCCACGGGCTTGTCCAACCGCGCCATCGCCAGGCAGGTGTTCATTTCGGAAGCGACCGTGAAGACGCACCTGGTGCACATCTACGGCAAGCTCGGCGTGGATAACCGCACGGCCGCGATCGCTGCCGCCACACAGCGGCGGATCATCCGGCCGCCCGGCGCCAAGGGCTGACCTGTCGGCGCAGGACCGCGAAACTTGCCACCTCCCGGTCATTCCGGTGCAGTAGGTTTGTTCCACGGTGTTTACAGGTGCCGTTGTTTCCAGGCCACGTTGTTCGAAGGAGAACGAATGTCCCGTCCGGTTCCCGCGGTTGATGCCCTTCTTGCCACCTACGGTGCGGCCGATGCCTGCGCGGCCGGTCTCCTGTGCGACAGCCATGATCCCAACGCTGTTGCCTTCACAGTGGTGGCAGCCGACCTCTCCGCGGAGGACATCACCTATGGCGAGCTCCGGGAACGCTCGGAGCGGGGAGCCGCCGCCCTCGCGGAGCTCGGCATTGGTCCTGGAGATGCCGTGGCCACCCTGATGGGCAAGTCGGCAGACCTGGTGGTCATGCTCCTGGCCATCTGGCGGCGCGGAGCGGTCCATGTGCCACTGTTCACGGCCTTCGCATGGCCGGCTATCGAATTACGGCTGACTGCCTCCGGGGCAAAGGCCGTCATCACGGATCCCGACCAGCGGGTGAAGATCCAGCAGACCTCTGCCGCCGTGCTCGTCGCCGGCGCGGAAGCTTCCCAGCCGGACCTGGCGCTCACGCCCCTCCTGGCCAGGCAGCAGCCGGGGATCGCTTCAGAGGTCGTAGGCGGTGACGGTGCCCTGGTGCTGATCTTCACGTCCGGAACCACGGGCGCGCCCAAAGGCGTACCGGTGCCCCTCCGGGCATTGGCCGCGTTCCGCCAGTACATCGAACTTGGCCTGGACGTCAGTGAAGAGGACGTCTTCTGGAACGCCGCGGACCCCGGCTGGGCCTACGGACTGTACTACGGGATCCTCGGCCCCATGGCGGCGGGACGGCGGAACCTGCTGCTGCGCCCCGGGTTCTCCCCGGAACTCAGCTTCAAGGTGTTGGAGGCATTTGCCGTTACCAACTTCGCGGCAGCTCCCACGGTCTACCGCACCATGCGCGCCAAGGCCGACGCCGGCACTGGACCCTTTCGACTTCGGCGCGCCTCCTCCGCCGGCGAACCGCTGACCCCGGAGGTGATCAGCTGGGCCCGGGAGGTGCTGGGCGTCCCGGTGCGGGACCACTACGGACAGACCGAACACGGGATGATGATCATCAACGCCTGGCATGACGACGTGAGGACGGAGCTCAGGCCTGGTTCCATGGGCCGCCCCCTGCCGGGCTGGAGCTGCGCGGTCCTCAAGGACAACGCTGACGGGCCGGCCGCCCCCGGCGAACTGGGCCGCGTCGCCGTCAACGTGGCGGAAAGTCCCATGATGTGGTTCACCGGGTACCAGGATGCGCCGGAGAAGACCGCGGAAAGGTTCAGCGCGGACGGCAAGTGGTACCTGACCGGTGACGCGGGCATGGTGGACCAGGACGGTTACTACTTCTTCTCCTCCCGGGATGACGACGTGATCATCATGGCCGGCTACCGGATTGGCCCGTTCGACGTGGAAAGCGTCCTGGCCACGCATCCGGCGGTGCTGGAAAGTGCCGTGGTGGGCGCTCCCGACGAACTGCGCGGTGAAGTCCTCGAGGCCTACGTGGTCCTGGCGGACGGCACCGCCGCCAATGATGACCTGGTGGTTGAACTCCAGACCATGGTCAAGACGCAGTTCGCCGCCCACGCCTACCCGCGCCGCATCCACTTCGTCGCGGACCTGCCCAAGACGCCGTCGGGAAAGCTGCAGCGCTACATCCTGAGGCAGCAGCGGGCAGCCGCATCCGGCAGCTAGCAGTCGGCGGGTTTTTGGGGGAGGGGCAGAAAACCTCGAGTTGTTCCGGAGCCTTTTCCGGCACCGGCTGTTAGCGTTGAGGCCCAGCCACTGAAGGAGGAGCGATGTCCATCAATTCACCTGATTCACTGCCTGAGGACGAACCACAGGAGGACACGGCGGCCAGGAAAGGCAACCCCGACGGCGGGATCCCCGGCGGGAAAGACGGCGTCGGGATCTCCGATGGGGCCGAGCCCAACACTTTTGAGCCGGAGGAGGACCCCGACGCCTCGGCGGGCCCGGCAGACTAAATGGGCCCTTCAGATCAAAGGGGCCGAGGCCTCCCTCAAAGTTCCATCAAGATTGGCCAAAGCCGCTGCAATCTGTGCTTCCCACAACCTACCGGCCGGTAATTTATAACTGTTTCCAACGCCAGTTCCCCGGCAGGAAGCACTGGAAGCCCCTGCGCTGGAGCGAGACTCGCGCGGGGGCTTCCCCCCAACGTCCGCGCGGCGGCTTACGGCGTGGCGCTAACGGTTTCGAAGTGCTCCACCACCGGAAACGGCTCATAAAAGCGGTGCAGCAAAGAACGCCACTGCTGGTACCCAAGGGATCCCCTGAAGCCCTCTGTATGGTCCTCCAGCGACTCCCATTCAACGAGCAGCAGGTACATGTGGGGAGATTCGATCGAGCGCGACAGGGACATGGCGAGGAAGCCACGCATTGAAGCGATGATGTGCCGGGCCTGGGCGAAAGCTGCCTCGAAGTCCTCTTCCCGGCCGGGAATGACCGGAAGCAGCGCGTGTTCTGTGATCACCCGCCAAGTCTGGCACGCGTTCGCCGGCTACTCGGTGTCGATCCAGTAGCGGCGCTTGCCGTTGCGCGTGTCCTCGTACCGGCCGCAGTTCTTTTCGATGGTTGCACGCGAGCCGGCGTTGTCCTCGTCGCACGTCAGGAGAACCCGCGCGATTCCGAGCACCTGTGCCAGGGGCAGCGCATCGGCAAGTGCTTTCGCGGCATGGCCGCGGCGCCTGGCGGAGGGCCGGACGCTGTAGCCGATATGCCCACCTTCGTTGAGGAGGTAGTCGTTCAACCCGTGCCTGATGGCCAGGGACCCAAGGAACGTGCCGCCGTCGGCAATCCACAGGTAGGTGCAGGGCACGTAGCCAGGCTTTCGCACCGTCTCCGGCAGCGCGTCTTTGATGAGGATATCGACGAAGCGGCCAAAGACGGCGGGGTCCCGGAGATCGTCCAGCGACCAGCCCTCCGCGCCTGCACCGTCCAGGTGGGCACCTTGGAACTCCGCAGTTCCCTCCAGCCAGGAAGAGTGGAGGGATGGGTCCGGGACGATGAGTTGGGCCATGACTGGATCCTATGCCGCCTGCCGGAGCAATGCGGGATCCCGGCCCACGGCAGGGGAGCCGGGAGACGTATTCCCGGGACGCCGCTGCTGCCCTGTACTATCTCCCCGGGGACCCTTTTGCGGTCTGGAAGGGGACGGTAATGGCTGGTACTCACTCGACGGCCACAGCGCCCAGCGATCCGCTGGGCAGGGACGAATTGCTGCAGGAGTACGGGTTCGCCTTCCCCGCCGGGAACGGCGCTTCGGCCACCGAGGCCGAGCTGTCCACCGAGCCGCTCGAGAACCTGGTGGAGCTGGCCGCCAAACTCTGTGGAGTCCCGTTCGGGGTCATCAACGTCCTCACCTCCGATGAGCAACGCCAGGTGGCTGCCGTTGGGATTGACGCCGGCGTCTGTTCCCGCGAGGACTCCATGTGCTCGAAAGTCTTCCACTCCGGGGAAATGACCGTTGTCCGGGACGCCTCGCTGGATCCGCGTTTTGCGACCAACCCGTTCGTGACAGGGGAGATCGCCGCCGTCCGGTTCTACGCCTCCGTGCCCCTGGAAATGTCGTCAGGGTTCGTGCTGGGGTCACTGTGCGTCTTCTCGGATTCACCGGCGGCTCCGGATGCCGGCCAGCTGGACATGCTGGAAATCCTGTCCCGCCAGGCAGTGCAGCTGCTCGAACTGCAGCGGCGCACGCTGCAGCTGAACCGCGCCCTCAACGAGGTGCGGGAAAGCAATGCCAAGCTGGCGGAGTTTGCCGGGCGCGTCAGCCACGACCTGCGCGGGCCGCTCACCACCACGCTGGGCTACGTGGAGATGGCGGAAGACGAAGTGGAGGGCGACCACCCGGCGGCCGAGTACCTGCAGATCATCAGCGCCAGCGGCCACCGGATGCTGGCCATGCTCGAGGACGTCCTGAGCTACTCCCGGATCGGCGGAATCCTGCAGCGCCAGCACGTTTCCCTCCAGGACGTGGCGGCCGAAGTGGCCCGGGATCTGGGGCTGTCCTTCGGTACTGACGCCGTCCTGGACAGCGAGGAACTAAAGCTCCAGGTGGACCCCGGCCAGCTCCGGACCCTGCTGCAGAACCTGGTGGCCAATGCCGTGAACTACCGGAGCCCCGAGAGGGAACTCAAGGTCCGGATCAGCGGCATTTCCAACTACCACGGGGTCACCGTACTGGTCGCGGACAACGGCAAGGGAATTGCCTCGTCGGACCGGCAACGCGTGCTCGAACCCTTGGTCCGGCTGCACCGTGACGGCGACGGGCAGGGCTCGGGCCTGGGGCTGTCCATCTGCCGGCGCATTGTCGAAGCACATGGCGGGGAACTGAGCCTGAAAGAGACTCCAGGCGGCGGAACCACGGCAGTCATCAGCTTCCCGACCGATCAGTAGGCCGCTCTCAGGCAGGTCCGGGCCGGCTGCGTGATGCAGCCGGCCCGGACCCCCGGGTCAGGTCATCCCGGTCAGTTCAGGTCGAAGCGGTCCAGTTCCATGACCTTCGCCCAGGCGGCTACGAAGTCGTGCACGAACTTCTCCTTGGCGTCCTCGCTCGCGTAGACCTCGGACAGCGCCCGCAGCTGCGAGTTGGAGCCGAAGACCAGATCCACCGGGGTGGCCGTCCACTTCAGCTCGCCGGTGGCAACGTCGGTGATTTCGTAGACGTTTTCCTCGGCCTCGGAGGCCTTCCATTTGGTGCCCGGCGAGAGCAGGTTGACGAAGAAGTCGTTCGTCAGGACCTGCGGCTTGTCCGTCAGCACACCGTGGCCGGAACCACCCACGTTGGTGCCCAGGGCCCGCATGCCGCCCACGAGCGCCGTCATCTCCGGCGCGGAGAGGTCCAGCATGTACGCCTTGTCCAGCAGGAGGGTCTCGGGCTGGATCTTCGCACCGGGGCGCAGGTAGTTGCGGAAGCCGTCGGCCCGCGGCTCCAGGTACTGGAAGGATTCGACGTCGGTCTGTTCCTGTGAGGCGTCCGTCCGGCCCGGACGGAAGGGCACTGTGACGGGGAACCCGGCGTCGGCTGCTGCCTTCTCCACCGCGGCGGCGCCGCCCAGGACGATCAGGTCCGCGAGCGAGACCTTCTTGCCGCCGGACTGTGCCGAGTTGAACTCCTCCTGCACGCGCTCAAGGACGGGAAGCACGGTATCGAGCTGCTCCGGTTCGTGGGCTTCCCAGCCGCGCTGCGGCTCCAGCCGGATCCGGGCGCCGTTGGCCCCACCGCGCCGGTCCGTCTTGCGGTACGTTGCAGCCGACGCCCAGGCCGTGCCCGCCAGTTGCGGGATGGTCAGTCCGGCGTCAAGGAGTTTGGCCTTGAGCCCGGCGATGTCCTGCTCATCGATCAGTTCATGGTCGACGGCGGGAACAGGATCCTGCCACAGCTGAGCCTCCGGAACCCACGGGCCCAGCATGTGCGGGCCCACCGGTCCCATGTCGCGGTGCAGCAGCTTGTACCAGGCCTTGGCGAAGGCCAAGGCGAACTGGTCCGGGTTCTCCAGGAAACGCCGGCCGATCTGCTCGTAGGTGGGGTCGAAGCGCAGCGACAGGTCCGTGGTCAGCATGGTGGGCCGGTGCTTCTTGTTGGGGTCGTGCGCGTCCGGGATGATCTCTGGAGCGTCCTTGGCGACCCACTGGTGGGCGCCCCCGGGGCTCTTGACGAGTTCCCACTCGTACTCGAAGAGGATCTCCAGGAAGCGGTTGCTCCACTGCGTAGGCTTGTCCGTCCACGTGACTTCCAGGCCGGAGGTGATGGTGTCGCCGCCCTTGCCGCTGCCGTAGGTGCTGAGCCAGCCAAGGCCCTGCGCTTCAAGGTCTGCACCCTCCGGTTCCGGGCCAACGTGTGCGTCTGCGGAGCCGGCACCGTGGGTCTTGCCGAATGTGTGGCCGCCGGCGATCAGTGCGAAGGTCTCTTCGTCGTTCATCGCCATGCGCTTGAAGGTCTCACGGATAAACGCGGCAGCAGCCACGGGATCCGGGTTGCCCATGGGGCCTTCGGGGTTGACGTAGATGAGGCCCATTTCGGTGGAACCGACGTTGTCCGCCATGGTTCCCTCACCGGTGTACCGCTCATCTCCGAGCCAGGCGTCCTCGGGACCCCAGAAGATCTGTTCGGGCTCCCAGACGTCCTCGCGGCCAAAGGCGAAGCCGAAGGTCTTGAAGCCCATGGACTCAAGGGCCACGTTGCCGGCGAGGACCAGGAGGTCCGCCCAGGACAGCTTCTGGCCATACTTCTGCTTCACGGGCCACAGCAGGCGGCGGGCCTTGTCCAGGTTGGCGTTGTCCGGCCAGCTGTTCAGCGGGGCGAACCGCTGGCTGCCGTCGCCCGCGCCGCCGCGGCCGTCGTGGACGCGGTAAGTGCCGGCAGCGTGCCAGCTCAGGCGGATCATCAGTCCGCCGTAGTGGCCGAAGTCCGCCGGCCACCAGTCCTGGGAAGTGGTCAGGACCTGGCTGATGTCCTGCTTGAGGGCTTCGACGTCGAGCTTCTGGAATTCCTCGCGGTAGCTGAAGGACGGGCCAAGCGGGTTGCTCGCCTGGCCGTGCGTGTGCAGCACGGAGAGGTCCAGCTGGTTGGGCCACCAGTCCTGGTTGGTTCGCGGCCGGTGTCCCTTGGGGGCCGGCGAATCGATCGCAGGGTTTTCGCTTTCACTGCCCTGGGCGGTGGCACTGCCATGGGCCACCGGGCACCCGCCCTCAACCTTCTGGTCCAGGCCCTGTGCGCTCCCGGGAGTGGGGACCGGGGGATGGTCTTGGGGATCGGTCATGTGCTTATTCCTTCCGTTGGGCCGAGGCCGCGGTTGGACTCGGGCAGCCGGTGCAACCCTCCTATTTGAACATGGACCGGGGACTGCTGGAGACCCGCCCGGGCCATGGGTGAAACCCGGCCTGTCATTGCCCCGTCCCTCGCAATTTGTTCGGCACCTCCTGTCCGCCACTTGCCGGCGCTGGAATATCTGACTGACGCTCCGACTTGTCGCCAGAGGGTCCATGTTGGCCCATTGTCCCGGCGTGACGCAGGGCGCCGGCCGCCACCCACGCGTGAGGCCGCGCCGGCGCACGGATACCCCCAGCACCCAGCAGAAGGAGCAGCATGACCATCGGATCAGGAACAGCAGCGGGCAACGGACGGACCGCCCTGGTGGCAGGGGCCACCGGCATTGCAGGCTCCGCGCTCGTGGATACCTTGGCCGGCGAAGGCTGGGAAGTCCTTGCCTTGTCCCGCAGGCCCGGTCCCGGGCGGCCAGGCGTCAGATGGCTTTCCGCAGACTTGACCTCCGCTGAGTCGCTGGCCGCCGCGCTTGCTCCGGAAAATCCCTCCCACGTGTTCTTTACTGCCTGGTCCCGCCGGGACACCGAGGAAGAGAACATCGCCGTCAACGCGGGCATGGTGCGCGACCTGCTCGGGGCACTGCGGGGCAAAGGGGTGGCACATGTTGCCCTGATGACCGGGCTCAAGCACTACCTGGGCCCGTTTGAGGCCTACGCCGCCGGGGAAATGCCGGACACGCCGTTCCATGAGGAGGAGCCCCGCCTGCCTGTGCGGAACTTCTATTACGCACAGGATGACGAGCTGTGGGCCGCGGCGGGGGAGCAGGGGTTCACCTGGTCCGTACACCGCGCCCACACGGTTATTGGGCACGCCGTTGGCAACGCCATGAACATGGGCCTCACACTCGCGGCGCAGGCCACCCTCTGCCGGGACAGCGGGGAACCGTTTGTCTTTCCCGGATCCAAAACGCAGTGGGACGGCCTCACCGACATGACAGACGCCGGCCTGTTGGCCGAGCACATGCTCTGGGCTTCAACTACCCCTGCAGCCGCCAACGAGCCCTTCAACATCGTCAACGGCGATGTGTTCCGCTGGCGCTGGATGTGGCCGAAGCTTGCCGCGTACTTCGGTGTGGAATGGGAGGGCTACCAGGAGGCGCCGCGTCCCCTTGGGCAGTCCATGGCAGGACGGGAGGACCAGTGGCGGCGGATCGCCGCGGAGAACAACCTCAGCGAACCCGACCTGGGCCGCGTGGCGAGCTGGTGGCACACGGACGGAGACCTGGGGCGCGGCATCGAGGTAGTGACGGACATGGGCAAGAGCCGGGATGCGGGCTTTACGGGGTATCGCCGGACGCTGGATGCCTTTACCTTGCTCTTTGACCGATACCGGGCCGACCGGCTGATTCCGTAATGACGCGGTCGCGTCCGGCGAACAGACCCGCCAGCGCCAGGACGGCCATGGCTCCGGCGGTGCCGAGCAGCGGAAGGGTCCAGTCCCCGCTGGCATCCCGGAGTGCACCAAAGGCCACCGGGCCCACCGCGGCCAGGCCGTAGCCCACGGACTGGGCCATGCCGGACAGCGATGCTGCCTGCGGGTGGTTCACGGTCCGGAGGCTGAACAGCGACAGGGCAATGACGATGAGGCTCCCGCAGCCCAAAGCACCCAGGACAACCCACAGCAGGATGAGGTCCGGGGCCAGGGCCAGGCCCAGGAAGGTCACGAACACCAACGCCCCGCTTGTGAAGGACACCAGCCGCTGGTCCGGTCCCCGGTGCAGGACGGCGCCCGCCCCCAGGCTGGCGAACACGCTGATCAACAGGAAGGCGGACAGGTGCACGCCGGCTGTGGTGGCGGGGATCCCGCGGCTTTGCTCAATGGTGGGCAGCCACGCCATCAGGACGTAGAAGGCGATCGATTGCAGCCCCATGAACGCAGTCACCTGCCAGCCCAGCGCTGAGCCCCAGGGCGACCGGTGTGCCGGTTCCTGCTTTTCGGCGTGCACGGCGCTTGTCCCGTTCCGGCGCAGCCAGGGCAGGAGCACGGCCATGGCGATGAGGGCCAGCCCCACCCAGACCCCCAGGGCCAGCCGCCACCCCGCCGGGGAGGTCTGCGCCACGGGAACGACGACGGCGGCCCCCACCGCTGCGAACGCAGCCTGGGCAGCGGTGTAGCTGCCGGTGACCTGGCTGACCCGCAAAGGGAAGTCCCGCTTCACGAGGGAGGGAACCAGGACATTGAGGAACGCGATGGCCACGCCGATCAGTACCGTCCCGGCCCAGATGAAGCCGGGCACCGGCAGTGAGCGGAGCACGATGCCCGATCCGAGGATCAGCAAGGACATCCACAGTGCCCGGTCCAGGCCCAGCCGGGCAGCAAATCCGGGGGCCAGGGGTGAGAAGACTGCGAAGGCGATGAGCGGGAGGCCGGTGAGGAATCCCGCTGCGGCACTGGACAATCCCAAGTCGCTGCTGATGTTGACCAGCACCGGTCCGACGCTGACAAAGGACACCCGAAGGTTGACTGCGATGAGCAGGACGCCGATGAAGGCAGCTCCGAACCTGGCAGTGCGCTGGGAAGGGTTCCGTGTGCCGGCAAGCATTCGTTGTTTCTTCCATCCTTTGGCGGGGTGGCGGGCTTATGGCGCCCATCCAGTTCTCTCATACTGAAGTACCCACCGGTGCTGCCGGATCCCCGGCGCGTCCGCCGAATACGCCGTGGGAGAACCTGCCATTTTCCCAGCCAACTGTGAGGATCATCCGCTCTCCACGGACGTACACTGACCTTCGCACCACGTTTTGTGGACACTCCGTCAGGTGAGGGCCTATTTCGTATGCTCTGGAAGTTGCTCGTCGAATACCTGCGGCCGCACCGGCCGCTGCTGGCCGCCGTCGTGGTTTTCCAGCTGGCGCAGTCCATCGCGTCGCTGTACCTGCCCACGCTGAACGCAGACATCATTGACCAGGGCGTGGCCCGGGGCGATACCGGCTACATCCTGTCCACCGGCAGCTTCATGCTGCTCATCACGCTGGCTCAGATCGTGTGTGCCGTCATCGCCGTGTACTTCGGCGCCAAGGCGGCGATGGGCCTGGGCCGGGACCTGCGCGGCGCCATCTTCGAACGGGTGGGTGAGTTCTCCGAACAGGAAGTCACCAAGTTCGGTGCGCCCAGCCTCATCACCCGCTCCACCAACGATGTCCAGCAGGTGCAGCAGCTGGTGCTGATGTCCGCCACGCTCATGGTGGCCGCGCCCATGCTCAGCATTGGCGGGGTGATCATGGCCATCCGGCAGGACGCCCAATTGTCCTGGCTGATTGCCGTCTGCGTCCCGGTGCTGCTGATCGCCGTCGGACTGATCGTCACCCGGATGGTGCCGCTGTTCCGCAAGATGCAGGCACGGATCGACACCGTGAACCGGGTGCTCCGCGAGCAGCTCACCGGCATCCGGGTGGTGCGGGCGTTCGTGCGCGAGGACATGGAAACCGAACGGTTCGCCGGTGCCAACGCGGACGTCACCGATGTTGCGCTCCGTGCCGGACGGCTGATGGCCCTGATGTTCCCCGTGGTGATGCTGGTCCTGAACGTCTCCAGCGTGGCGGTGATCTGGTTCGGTGCGTTCCGGATCGAGGACGGGTCCATGCAGGTGGGCACCCTGATCGCGTTCCTGAGCTACCTGATGCAGATCCTGATGTCCGTCATGATGGCCACGTTCATGGCGGTGATGATTCCGCGTGCGTCGGTGTCCGCGGACCGGATCGGCGAGGTGCTGGGCACCAATTCCAGCGTCCTGCCGCCGGAGCAGCCGGCCACCAGCGCGGTTCGGCGCGGTGAGCTGGAAATGCGCGACGTCGGGTTCGCCTACCCGGGTGCCGACCAGCCTGTCCTTTCCGGGATCAGCTTCACGGCGCGTGCGGGGCAGACCACGGCGATCATCGGCAGCACCGGCTCGGGCAAGACAACCCTGGTGAACCTGATGCCGCGGCTGTTCGACGCCACCTCCGGGGCGGTGCTGATGGACGGCGTGGACGTCAGGGACCTGGACCCGGACCTGTTGTGGGGGCACATCGGGCTGGTGCCGCAGAAGCCCTACCTCTTTTCCGGCACGGTGCGCAGCAACCTGCTGTACGGCAACCCGGACGCCACCGAGGACGAGCTCTGGAGCGCGCTGGAGATCGCCCAGGCGCGGGATTTCGTGGAGCAGATGGACGAAACGCTGGACGCGCCCATCTCGCAGGGCGGCACCAATGTCTCCGGCGGGCAGCGGCAGCGGTTGGCGATCGCCCGGGCACTGGTGAAGCGGCCCGAACTGTACATTTTCGACGATTCGTTCTCATCCCTTGATACCGGGACCGATGCCCGGCTGCGCCAGGCGCTGAAGCGCAACATTGCGGGGGCCACCATGGTGATCATCGCCCAGCGCGTGTCCAGCATTGTTGATGCGGACCAGATCCTGGTGCTCGACGACGGCAGGATCGTTGCGCAGGGCACGCACCAAGAGTTGCTGGAGACTTCGGATACGTACCGCGAGATCGTCTCGTCCCAGCTGGCAGCGGAGGAGACGGTATGAGCCAGGGACCCACATCCGCACGCGGCACAAAAGGTGCCTCCGCTTCGGGACCCGGCCAGGCCGACGTCGTACGCATTCCCCGTCCCGCCGGCGGACCCGGACGTGGCGGACCCTTCGCCGGGATGAACGTGCCGGCGGAGAAGGCGATGAACTTCGCCGGCTCCGCCAAACGCCTGCTGGGCACGCTCCGGCCGGAACGGCTCTGGCTGGTACTGGTGTTGGCCATGGCCGTGGCCGGCGTGGTGCTGCAGGTGATCGGGCCCCGGCTGCTGGGCGAGGGCACCAACCTGATCTTCTCCGGCGTGGTGTCCAAGCAGTTGCCGCCGGGGATGACGCAGGCGCAGCTGATAGCGGCGCTGCGGGCGGCCGGGGACAACCAGAAGGCGGACATGCTCAGCGCCATGACGCTGACCCCGGGTGCCGGGATCGACTTCGGCGCGCTTGCCAACGTGCTGACGTGGGCGCTGGTGCTGTATGTTCTGGGGTCGGCCTTCATGTGGGGGCAGGCGTATGTGCTGAACGGCGTGGTACAGCGGACGGTGTTCGGGCTCCGCGAGCAGATCGAGGCCAAAATCAACCGGCTGCCGCTGCGGTATTTCGATTCGATCCAGCGCGGTGAATTGCTCAGCCGGGTGACCAACGACGTGGACAACATTTCGCAGAGCCTGCAGCAGTCCATCAGCCAGGCCGTGACGTCCGTGCTGACGGTGCTGGGCGTGCTGGTGATGATGTTTATCCTGTCGCCCACGCTGGCGCTGATCGCCCTGGTGACCATTCCGCTGACGCTGGGGATCACGGCGCTGATTGCCAAGCGGTCGCAGAAGCTGTTCGTCCAGCAGTGGAAGAACACGGGCGAGCTGAACGGGCAGATCGAGGAGACCTACACCGGGCATGCGCTGGTGAAGGTGTTCGGCCGGCAGCGCGAGGTGGGGGAGCGGTTCCGGCAGAAGAACGCCGAACTGTATGAGGCGAGCTTCGGGGCGCAGTTCATTTCCGGTCTGATCATGCCGGCCATGACGTTCATCGGGAACCTGGTGTACGTGGGCATTGCCGTGGTGGGTGGCCTGCAGGTGGCGTCCGGGGCGATGCAGCTGGGCGATGTTCAGGCGTTCATCCAGTACTCGCGGCAGTTCACCCAGCCATTGGCGCAGCTCGGCTCCATGGCCAACCTGCTGCAGTCCGGTGTGGCGTCTGCCGAGCGGGTGTTTGAGCTGCTTGATACGGAGGAGCAGTCCGCCGATCCTGTGGGGGCTGCCTTGCAGAGCCCTGATGGTGCTGCGCGCGGGCGGCTGGTGTTTGAGGACGTCTCCTTCTCCTACTCGCCGGACAAGCCGCTGATCCATGGGTTGTCCCTGGTGGCGGAGCCGGGCCAGACGGTGGCCATTGTGGGGCCGACCGGGGCGGGCAAGACCACGCTGGTGAACCTGATGATGCGGTTCTACGAGCTCGACGGCGGGCGGATCACCTTGGACGGGGTGGACATCACCACCATGAGCCGGCACGACCTGCGCTCCCGGATGGGGATGGTGCTGCAGGATACGTGGCTGTTCGGCGGGACCATTCGCGACAACATCGCGTACGGGCGGCCTGCTGCGTCTTCTTCTGAGGTTTTGGAGGCGGCACGGGCAACGTATGTGGACCGGTTCGTGCGCTCGCTGCCCGAGGGGTACGACACCGTGCTGGACGATGAAGGCTCCAACGTGTCCGCCGGCGAGAAGCAGCTGCTGACCATTGCCCGGGCATTCCTGGCTTCGCCTTCTGTGTTGATCCTGGATGAGGCGACCTCGTCCGTGGATACCCGGACCGAGGTGCTGGTGCAGAAGGCCATGAGTGCGCTGCGGTCCGACCGGACGTCCTTTGTGATCGCGCACCGGCTGTCCACGATCCGCGACGCCGACCTCATCCTGGTGATGGAGGCCGGCCAGATCGTGGAACAGGGGACGCACGCGTCCCTGCTGGCTGCCGGCGGGGCCTACGCGCGGCTGTACGAGGCCCAGTTCGCGGCACCGGTGGCGGAGGTTTAGGGAGGCCATCCTGGAGGATATCGCTCGGCGTCCTGAGTTGTCCCAGGCAGACGGCATCGCGATCTTTGTCGCGACGCCGTCTATCCTCGCTGAATGACCGCCATTCGATTGCTAACAGGGGTCACAGGTAGCTCTTGACGGTCGCCCGGAGGGCCTCGGTGTGTTCGTAAATCTCCTCAAGCGAGTTGATGGCCACGCGCGTTTCTTCTTTGCTGTCGTTGAAAATGCCGATGTACTTCTGGGTTCGGTTGAAGTGCAGCCGAGCAATAGGCTTGCGGTTGTTGTCATCAAGCAGTACGGCAAAGTAGGACTTTGCATCGCGTTGGGCGACGCGAATCGGCTTGACCTCGCTGCAGACGATTGCACGCACAATCTGGTAGCCCTCGATTTCTTCAAGCGTCGTCTCCAGGCCGTCAGCTTCGGCGAGGTCTGCTTCCGCGATGGGCGCACTGGTGACAGCGGTGGGTACCGTCGTGTCCTCCGATTGCGGGAATCCAGGGTTCCCCAGAGCTTTCTTCAGCCGTTCGTTGACCTGGTCATTGAGGAATTGTTTTGTGGCCTTCCCAACCAGCGTGGTGAATTGATCCCGTACCTTCTGTGTATACGGCCCGGAGTAAACCCTGGCTGTCAGGAACTTGACCCATTCGTCTTCAGGCTCCCTGAACTGTGCAGCCAGTGTTCTCTTCAACTCGCCGATGTACTTCAATTCGCCGGCCGCGCTGATGATTGAATCCAAGTCAAAGACATCCTTGGACAACTTCTGTAACTCGGGGATCAGCATCTGGTCAATGTCGTTCAGGTCGAGCACGAGGAACGGCTTGGCATCCATGCGATTCGGTGCATCCAGGTCTGTGAAGAACTGGTAGACCTCACCGTTGGTCAGGATCGCTATACGAGCGTTTGTGACGGCAAAGTAGCGGAAGAGCTGAGAGGCGTGCTCGATTTTCACAGGCTCTGTCGACTTCTTGCACTCGATCAGAATCTGGACCTCACCGTCCTTGACGATCGCGTAGTCGATCTTCTCGCCCTTTTTGAGCCCTACATCCGCGATGAACTCCGGGACCACCTCCAAAGGATTGAAGACGTCGTAGCCAAGAATCGTCGAAATGAACGGCATGACGAACGCGTTCTTCGTTGCCTCCTCGGTCTGAATTACACCCCTCTGCTGCCGCACTTTCGTTGCCAGCGCTGAAAGTTTCTCCGCAAATTCCATGTCTTACCCCCAGTAATGCTCTTACCCGGACACAGCTTCGTGTCCGGTGGCAGTTTCAAGCTGATGAAGCAAAAACTTACATGGCACGGGTGACATTTACACGCAACCGGTTGATGCTGCCGTTATGTTGCCATCCGCTGCGCCGAAATCCGGTGAGCAAAGCTTCCGCCAAGACAGTGTGTGCCGAAGGCAACTTAGAATGTCAGACCCCCGTGACAGTCTTTGCTTATGGAAAGCGGAGCGGTTGTGGATGCGAAAGGCATGGCTGGACTGGCCGGTGCAGTCGCATCCCTTACCGGGTTGGTGGACGAGCTAGCGGGAGTTGTGAACACCTCTGCCGAGGCTGTGGGCCGCACGGATGGTCACGACCCACTGCATGAACTTTCAGAGTCCTGCCTGGACAGCCTGGGCATCGTGGCCCGGGTCGAAGCTGCTACTGCAGCGGTGAAAGTCCGGCTGCTCGCAGAACATTCGGAGGCCGCAGCCGCCATGGAAGCGCCGGCGGAAAGCGCCTTCGAGTCGGCGGCCAGGGAGATGAGTATCGTCGCCGAAGTCGCCTGCACGCTCACCATCGGCGAGGGAGCCGCGTCCGCGCTGTTGCAGGACGCCCATGCGCTCACCACCTCTCTTCCGGCTACGCTCAAGGCCATGGAGGCTGGAGCCATTTCTTGGCGGCATGCCCAGATTATGGTCGACGAAACCAGCGGCCTGGACTCGGCAGCCGCAGCAGCCTTGGAAGCCCACTTCCTGGACCCGGAGGCGCCTAACGCGGCCCGGGGTGCATCTGCCGGAGAGCTTGTGCCGGGCCGTTTCCGGCGGAAGGCACGTGCCTGGCGGGAACGCCATCATCCCGAGTCCCTGGAAACCCGGCACGTTAAGTCCGTGTCGGATCGACGGATGGAATACTCGCCGGACCGGGACGGCATGGCCTGGGTTTCGGTCTACCTGGCTGCTGATAAGGCCTGTGCCATCTGGAACAGGACCTCCGCCCTGGCACGTGGACTGCAAGGACCGGACGAGGCAAGGACCCTTCCCCAGCTCAAGGCAGACCTTGCCGCCAAATTGCTACTCGGTGGCGCCACGGACCTGGCCGGACCCTGGCCGTCCCTCAAAGCCGATGTCCTGGTCACGGTGCCAATCCTTTCCCTCCTCGGTGCTACGGACGAGTCTGCCGACCTGGATAACTACGGGCCTATCCCCGCGTCCATGGCACGCAGACTCGTCACGGAAGGTGCCGGCTCTTTCTATCGGGTTTTGGTGGACCCCCGCGACGGAGCCCCGCTGGAACTTGGCCGCACCAACTACCGGCTCACGGAGTCACTCAAACGGTGGTTGAGGATGCGGGATGGGAAATGCACTTTCCCGGCGTGCAGCAACCACAGCCAGGACAACGAGGCGGACCACCTCACGGCTTGGGAGCATGGGGGCGCCACCGGAATCAGCAACCTGGGACAGTTATGCCCCAAGCACCACCGGCTCAAACATCGGACCGGCTGGAGTCCGGGTGCGGCTTCCAAGAATGAGCCACCGGGCTGGACTTCTCCCAGCGGTCGCCACTACAACGCCGAACAACCGGACCGGGAACCGACAATCTGGCCACCGGGCTGCCTGCCGGGAGAGACCAGCGCGCTGGAGGTACTGGTTGTGGACTATCTCGCGATCTCGTAACCAGCGTTAGTTGGCTGCGCGGAGGACACACCCGCCTGCCCCTTCACGGCTGAGAACTCATCCCCCGATGTTGATGTTCCCCGACGTTCACCATGATGCAACCAAGGCGCCCTGAATCGTTTCGCCAGGCCCAGCAGGCTTTTCAAGCACCCTCAAGCCCGGAACACCCCATTACCGGGCGGACATCCCCGAGGTACCAGGAGTACTCCCGTGTTCGTGAAAAGCACCCTCGCCGCCATCGCCGTCCTCGCCTCACTGGCCGGGACAGCCGTAGCCCCTGCCCAAGCCGGGGCCGAGGCACCCAATCCGGCGCCCGTCGTCGTCGGCCAACCCCTCGCCGGCACCCATGCCCACAACGACTATGAGCATGACCGTCCCCTGTTCGACGCACTGGGGCACGGTTTCACCAGCGTCGAAGCGGACGTATGGCTGGTTGACGGTGAGCTGCGCGTGGCCCACGACCTCGCTGACGCCAAACAGGGCGTCACGCTCGAAAGCCTTTACCTCGACCCACTCCAGGACCTGGTCCGCAGCACCCCCGGCCACAGCGTCTACCCCAAGTGGGACGGCAGCCTGCAGCTCCTGATCGACATCAAGAGCGATGGCGAGGCCACCTACGCCGCCATCGAGCAGGAACTGGCCGAGCACCGCGACATCATGAGCCGCTACACCAACGGCAACGTCAAGACCGGCCCGGTCACCGCCGTCATCAGCGGCAACCGTCCGCTGGCCACCATGCAGGCCCAGGACAAGCGCTTCAGCTTCTACGACGGACGCTCCACCGACCTCACCTCCGGCCTGCCCGCTGCCCTGATGCCGCTGGTCAGCGACAACTGGACCAAGCTCTTCACCTGGCAGGGCGTCGGCCCCATGCCGGAGGCCGAGCGCGCCAAGCTGGGCGCCTTCGTGGCCACCGCAAACGCCAACGGCTACCGCGTCCGCTTCTGGGCCACCCCGGACCAGCCCGGTAGCGCCCGCGACGCCGTCTGGACCGAACTTGCCGATGCCGGCGTGGACCACATCAACACCGACGACCTCGCCGGCCTCCAGCAATTCCTCACCGCCCGCGGCGCCTGAGCCCCCACTCAGGCCAACAACAGAAACAGGACCACCCCATGCTTTCAAAGACTTTGACAATCACGACGGCGGCGCTCACCTTGGCATTCGGCCTCCTGGCGTCCCAGCCCGCTTTCGCCGAAACAGCAGAGGCGGACAACACCACCGACGGCAACCAGGCCTTCACCTTCGCCGCCATCGGTGACATCCCCTACGGCGCCGCCGAGATCGCCAAGTTCCCGTCCCGCATCCAGGATCTCAATGCGGACAAGGAACTGAAGTTCGTAGCACACGTGGGCGATATAAAGAACGGTTCCTCCGTCTGCTCGGACGAGTACTTCTCCTACATCCGCACACAATTCGACAATTTTACCCACCCGCTGGTCTACACGCCTGGCGACAACGAGTGGGTGGACTGCCACCGCACCAACAATGGCGCCTACAACCCGCTGGAGCGCCTGGACAAGATCCGGGAGGTCTTCTTCAACCAGCCCGGCAAGACCCTGGGCGCCACCATGCCGGTGAAGTCGCAGGAGAGCCTGGGTTTGCCGGAGGACGTCCGCTTCGAAAAGAACCGGGTGGCTTTCTCCGTCCTGAACGTCCAGGGCAGCAACAACTCCCTCCTGCCGTGGAGCGGGCTGGGCAAGACTGAACCCACGCCGGAGCAGCTCGCCGAGGTGGAACACCGTACGGACGCCGTGATCGCCCAGATCCACCAGACCTTCGCCGAAGCCAGGCGCAGTAACGACCGCGCCGTGGTGCTCATGCAGCAGGCCGACATGTTCGACCCGTCGCTGCTGGCCGACGCCACCGCAAACCCGGCAACGGTATCCGGCTTCCGCGAGGTCGTCCAGGCCATGGTGGAGGAGACCAACAACTTCGACGCTCCTGTCTACCTGGTCAACGGCGACAGCCACGTCTTCGCTGAGAACCAGCCCCTTGCCGCGGGCTCACCTTGGCTGGACATCTACGGCTCACCCGCCGCCGACAACCTGCAGCGCATCACGGTGGACGGCGCCAACAACGCCGTGGACTACGTCCGCTTCACGGTGGCCGGAAACAGCGCCAAAGGCGCCGACGTGCTGAGTTGGGAAAAGGTCCCCTTCAGCAAGTAGCAGCGCAAAGGAGAGCGGACGACGGCGGGCGCCCACCCGCCGTCGTCCGCTTTCCCTGTGGGAGCTACAGTCGGAGCTCCATGAAGACGCTGTGGGGGTCCAACACGTAGGCGGCGAAGGGCTCGCACACCGTGAAACCGTGCCGGGCGTACAGCCGCCGCGCGGCCGCGAAGTAGTCCTCGGTTCCGGTCTCCAGATAGACCCGCTCAAGGTTCCGCGTACGGGCGTCATCAAGGATATGTCCCAGTATGAGGGCGGCCACGCCCCGGCCCCGGGCGGTTGCCGTGGTGCGCATGGACTTGATCTCGCCATGCCTCTGCGGACCGGCGGGGGAGTCCAGAAGCTTAAGAGCGCCGCACCCCAAAAGGTTGCCGTCCTCGCGGGCCGTCCAGAACGTGACGGACGGGGCGGACAGGGCCGAATGGTCCAGGGCGTGCACGCTCTCGGCCGGCGAGGTGGCGAACATGTCGGCGAGGTGCTCGCTGAGGAGCAGGTGGACGTCGTCGCGCGCGGGGCTGTCCCGGTCTATCGAAATCATCGCCTCAAACTTACCCGTTGCGCACAGCGGTACCCGTATGCCAAGATTCCCCTGATCGTGAACCGACTCCAGGAGGTGAGACCCATGAACGCTGTATCCGTAATGGGTGCTCCCCCGCAGCCCACGATCCGCGGCTGACCCAGCCGTCCACAGGGAGCGCCGCTCGGGCAAATTCGCGAAAGGCGACTCCCATGAACACAACACCTTCTCCCATCCCGCACCCCGTCCCGCACCCCGTTCCCTCGGTTACTTCCGGGCGCGCCCTGGTCCTCGGTGGCGGGGGCTCCACAGGAAACGCTTGGCTGATCGGCGTTCTCGCCGGACTGGCAGACGCCGGGCTGGACGTGACCGGCGCCCCCCGGGTCATCGGAACATCGGCAGGATCCACGGCCGCTGCGCAGATCGCCGGCGCCAGTCCGGCGGAGCTGTACGCCGCCGTCATGGACGCGCCGCTTCCACAGCGGCTGCGGGCCGCCGGAACTTCGTCGGCCGGCAGTCCGGTCCCCAACCACCTGGAGCGGACCGGCAGGATCATCGCCCGTTCCGCAACTGCGGCGGACATGCGTCGGAGGATGGGCGCGGCCGCCATCGACATGGCGGAGGACTACGACCATTCCGGACGGTGGCGGGCCACCGTGGCGGCCCGGCTGACGACACAGGAATGGCCGGAGCATGAACTGCTGATCCCTGCGGTGGATGCCAGTACCGGTGAACCGGCAGTGTTCGACCGGTCCGGCGGCATCGACCTGGTCGACGCGGTCGCCGCCAGTTGTTCCAGCGGCTCCGCCTACCGGATTGGAGACAGGAGCTACATCGACGGCGGCTACCGGCGAAATGAAAACGCCGACCTGGCCACCGGGTGTGGCAGGGTCCTGGTCCTGTCACCCTTCGGTGGCAGGACGCGCATGCCGCTTGAGTGGGGCATGCAGCTCGCCGCGCAGGTGGAGGAGCTCCAAGCGCATGGCAGCAGAGTCGAAGTGATCTCCCCTGGCAGCGGGGCCGAGCACATGTTCGGCGCCAACGCCATGGACCCCTCACTCCGTCCGGCCGCGGCTCACGCCGGATACAACCAGGGCAAAGACCTCGCCGGGAAACTAACTAAATTTTGGCAGTAGTGGAAAATGCGAATTTAGGGTCGTTTTCTTGGCCTGGACGGAGTTTCCGGCGGCTTTTGTTGGACAAAATAAAAGAAACGGAAACCTTGGCGATGCAACCAATTTCAAAAATTATCCCGGCGGCCTTGGCCGCGGCCTTCCCGCACCGCCGGCGGGGCATCAGGCGCCTCGCGCTGCGCCCCTGCAGAACTGGATAAAAAAATAAAAGCAGGTATGGTATCCGGTAACGCAAAGCAAAGAAAGGCGTGATTCCGATGTCCGGAAAATCCCCCAAAAGCGGCGCCGCTAAAAAGGTCGGCAAGTCAATCCTGGAGAAACGTGCCGAAAAGAGAGCTAAAAGCGAAAACAGTGAGCTCAGTTTTATAAAACCGCGCAAAAACCAGCGCTGACCATGCCAGCGGGCGGCCGCCCGGGACTCCTAGCCCGCGGCCGCCCGCACCACCCCGGCAAGCCCCACCGCACCCATAGCCGGGGGATCAGCCAAAGGACACCACCATGATGACCTCCCGCAACGCCCTCGTCGTTCCCACCCGGCTCACCCAGCCGGTGCACATCCGGCCGATCGACCTGGACGAGACGGCCTTGCAGAAAATCGCGTCAGGCGGCGTCGGCCTCCTCGCCGGCACTGACTGGCACGTCTATCTGGACAGCTCTGCCGCCAGCCCAACCACGAATCCGCGCGCCGAAGTGCTCATCCGCGAGGCCGGCATCGAACTCGACGGGACCATCCAGGGGACTGCCCTGTTCCTGGGGCGCGACAGGGTGGACGGCGAGTGTGACGCTCCCCGCCACCTCATCAGACTCGCCGAGCAGCTGTTCGACCTGCCGCTCGCAGCGTAGCCGGTCCGGCGCTCGATGACGCGTGCCGGGCCACACTGTTGGGGGGAGCGGACGGCGGCGGATGAATATCCGCGGCCGTCCGCCCTGCTTACTTTTCCAGCAACCCGCCGCTCGCCCACCGCCGGACCGCCAGCTTTTCAGACGCATCGAACTCCAGCAGCGCCACCCGGCAGAGTTCCTCCACATTGGCCGTCCATGCGGCAGCAATCTCGGCCGCGGTCGCATCGTCCCGCAGCTGGAAATCGGCGTATGCCAAGCCCTGCAGCACAAAGTTCACGGCATTGCGGGAGACGGGTTCGCCGGCACTGACACAGTCATCCCGCACCTGCCGGGCCAGCTCATTCCGGTTGAGCTGATGTTCCCGGAGGCGGGCCTCCATGGAGGTGAAGATCTGCCGAAACTGGGCCGCCGACAAGGCAGGGACGTCCGTCACCCGGGTGACCCGCTCCTCGACGCCGGGCTGAACTTCGGCGGGAGCGGGAAGGTCCTCAGCGGAGAAGCGCTTGGCGTCCCACACCCAGCCGCCCTTGGCCGGTGAGTATTCGATGTCCTTGCCGATCTGGGCCACCCACGCTCCGAACCGCCCAAGGCCGGCCCAGTCCGTCTTCAAGGACGGCTCCGCACTCAGGGCCCGGTGCGCCACCAAGGCTCCTTTCACCGGGCCGGACGCGGACCGGACAAACTTCAGTACCTCAGCCACCGCGGGCGAACCCGGTTTTGGCTTTGACTTTGCTGTTGCGGGGCCGGGCGGCAGCTTCGCCGAAGCCACGGCATTGATGGGTTCGGCGGTGGTGCCGTTGAGAATGGCCACGAAGTCATGTGACTCGACCACGTGGTCCGCCATTTCCCGGTAAGCGAAGGCAACGGCGCCGGCGGCGATCACGGTGGTCATCCGGTCAGCTGCGCGGAACCGCTGGATCAGGGAGGTGAAATCGGCGTCGGCCGAGGCGATGAAGAACTCCTCAATGGCCACGCTTCCGGAGAGCGCATCCATGGCATCGAGCACCAGGTTGATGTCCGTGCTGCTCTTTCCGCGCTGCGTCAGCGACGGGCAGTCGATCACGCGAAATCCAGCCCGCGTCCAGTAGGGGCGGTACTTGGAGTACACCATGGGGTTCAAGTAGCAGTTGCGGATCAGGAACCTTCGGGAGTCGTCAGCGGCTCCGCCATCTGACAGGGCATCGGCCCACTGCTTGGGATCCTCGGCAAAGCGCCTCGCCGCGGCCGGGTCCAAGGCCTGCAGGCCGGTGAAAACATTGTCGAAATCGACAAACATCGCTGCACGGATGCCAGGCCGGCGCGCAGGTTCAGGTGCCTTGTTCATTGGCTCAGTGTGCCAGCCCTCCAGCTCTACCGCGGGCTCCTGTCGATAACGCAGAACAGGTTCCCGTCCGGATCCTCAAGGACCACGAAGTCCGGATCCTCCGGGTACGAGTCCCAGTCCACGCGCCGGGCGCCGAGCGAAACCAGCCGCTCCACCTCCGCGGACTGGTCGTCCGCATACAGGTCCAGGTGGATGCGCGGGTGGTCCTGCACCGGGGTTTCGCTGAGCATGAGGGACAGTTCCGCGCCAGGGCCCGACGACGGCACCAGGGTCACCCACGTATCGTCACCGGCCTCCCGGGGGACGTAGCCGAGGGCATCGTTCCAGAACTTCGTGGCGGCGTTGACGTCGTTGACGCCGAGGACAATGGTTCCGATAGTCAACATCCGGCCAGCCTAGACCCGAAGTGCCGGGCCGGGTAGGTGCCCTGCCGCCCGGCGGTCCAATCCTGCCGGCAGTGGAGCAAAGGCTGGAGGTAGGCGCGCTGCTCCGGCAAGCGGACGACGCCGGGACACGCCCGTCGTCGTCCGCTTGGGAAGGATCGTGGCGGACTTAGTCCTCGTAGACCGCGATGAAACGGCCCACTACGCCGCCCTTGCGCAGCTTGTCGATGGCGCCGGGGATATCCGCCTGCTTGATGAGGTTCATCGGCGGGTTCAGCTGGCCGGACTTCATGAGGGCATAAAGGTTTTCGAGGTCTTCCTTGGTGCCCGACTTGGATCCCTTGATGGACAGCTGGTTGATGATCAGCGGGTAGGTGTTGATGGTCGCTTCGAGGCGTCCCATGCCCACCTGGACCAGCGTGCCGAACTCGGCGAGGGTCTCGAGTGCGGCGGAGGTGGTGGTGCCGAACCCGGCGTAGTCCACGATGAGGTCCAGGTTCTTGTCCTTGAACGCCGTAATGGACTCGGCCACTCCGGCGAGGCCGATCTCACCGGCGAGCTTTTGCGTCTCGGGGTTTACCTCGGCGCCATAGACCTCCGCACCTGACAGTGCTGCCACCCGGGCGCCGATGTAGCCCAGGCCGCCCAGGCCAATCACGCCTACCTTCATGCCCGGTTTCGCCCCGCCCACGGCCATGATCGCGTGGTAGGCGGTCAGCCCTGCGTCGGTGGCCATCGCGCCCAACTCGAAGGAGACCTCGTCCGGCAGCTTCACCAGGTTGTCGTCGGTGGCGAGGAGTTGGGGCCCGAAGCCGCCGTCCCACTTGCCATAACCCAACGCATCGCCGTCCTTCATGACGGGGGAGAGGCCAACCCGGTCGCCGACCTTCCAGTGCTCCATGCCAGCGCCCACTTCGGTGATGACGCCCGCATTTTCGTGACCCATGGTCCGCGGGGGCTCGGGGAACAGCGGCATCCAACCGGCGTCGTCGATGGCGGTGACGTCGGAGTGGCACACCCCGGCGGCCTTGACGCTGACCACTACCTGGCCCGGACCTGCACTGGGTTCAGCCACTTCGTTCAGCGTAAGGGGGTTGTTGGTGCCGGTGAACTGCCATGCCTTCATGGGGCATCTCCTTCGGATCCGTTGGATAAGTTCATGCATATGCATGTAATTACAGCCTACGCCTGTTTTGGCCGAGCGTAGCCCCGGATGTGATGCGGGGAACATGCCGCACACTTGGTTCCCGGGCATTATGCGTCGGATATTTCCGACATATACTGGGGTGGTGTTTCCCGATGTTTTCGCCGCCGTATCCAACCCGGCGCGGCGCGTCATCCTCGACGAACTGCGACAAGGGTCCAGGACGGCCGGCGAACTTACCGGCCTGCTGGACCTTAGCCGTCCGGCGGCATCCGAACACTTGGCCGTGCTCCGGGACGCAGGGCTGGTCCGTGAGGAACGGCAGGGACGGAACAGGGTGTACCACCTGCAGCCTGCCCGCCTCGCCGAGATCGGCGGCTGGGTGAAGCACTTCGAGCACTACTGGAACCAGCGGCTGGACGCCCTGGCAGACCTTCTGGACGAGGAGAAACCAAATGACTGAAAATGCCATCAGGCTTGAACGCCACTACCCCCACCCCGCCGCTGCTGTGTGGGCCGCGCTGACGACACCGGAACTCCTGGCCCGTTGGTGGGCCCAGGGCAACATCGCACCCGTGGTCGGCCACCGTTTCACCATGGACATGGACGCCTGGGGCCGGCAGCAGTGTGAAGTCCTCACCGTTGACCCCGGCGCGTCCATCAGCTTCCTCTTCTCCGAAGGCCAGCTGGATACCACCATCACCTGGCGCCTTGAGCCGGTGGACGGCGGCACCATCCTCCACTTCGAGCACGCCGGGTTCCAGCTCGACACTCCTATGGGACGCCACGCCATCGAAGGCATGGGCAACGGCTGGCCCGGCCTGCTGGCCCGTATCGATGGGGTCCTTGCCGGGGTGTCCTGACTCCCAGCCTCCTGCTACGCTCCACGTAGCCGGGCCGCCGTTGTGCTTAGGGCCGGGAATCAGCTTTGGATGTTGAGCGAAGGAAGCACCCATGACGGTTGCCCAGATCCAGGTGGACCAGCGCGTGATCGGGATCGATTCCCGGCGCTTCGCCTCTGTTGAGAAGGCGCTCGTGGAGCTCATCACGAACAGCGACGACAGTTACGCGCGGGTGGAAAGAGCGGGCGGCAACGTGACGGGCAGGATCCTGGTCGGCTACGAGCGGCACCACTCCGGAGCGGTGCTGACGGTCAGTGACCAGGCGGAGGGCATGTCCTTCCAGCAAGCCGGCCGCATCCTCAGCTACGGCGGCGCCCACAGCCCGCTGGCGCGCGGCGAGGGCGCAGGCCGCGGCTACTTCGGCCGCGGACTCAAGCAGGCCATCTTCGGCCTGGGCCACGGCTGGATCGAAACCATCCACGCCGGCCGGTTTACCCGGATCGATATCTTCCGCAGCAGCAATGGCGGCTACTTGTATGATGACGACGGCGCTGACAGGCAGGCATTCCCCGCGGACTACGCCCGGCTCGGGATACCCGGCGGTGGCAGCGGCACCAAGGTCACCATCGTCGTCGACAACCCGCACGCCACCATCACGCAGCAGTCAACGCTGCTTCAACTCCTCGCGGACAACATCTACCTGCGGGAAGTGCTGGACCGGCGCACGGTGGAACTGCTGCACGGACACCCCGGAAACGGGGACGACGGCAGCGACATCATCCGCTTCCGGGAGCCGCCGGCGGCAACACTGGTTGGCCCTGATGCGCCCGGCAGCTTCAGTGTCGGCGGAACCGAGTATGCGTTCACCGTCACGCTGAAGCGGGCCGAGGGTGTCGAGCTGACACTGAAGGGCGACGAGCGCACCGCCGGTCTGGTGGTGGAGTCCGGCATGGCCGTGCTCGACTGCCAGATGTTCGAGTTCGAGAACCAGGTGGGCACCGAATACCTCTTTGGAATGGTCCGGTGCCCGGCGCTGACCGACATGCTGGGCAGGGGTGTAGCCATCATCAGTGACGAGCGTGAGGGCCTGAACACCAAGGACCCGTTCGTTGCAGCATTCTCGCACGCGGTAAGCCGGATGATCGCGGCACCCGTCCAGGCGGAAAAGGAAAAACTCACCCATTTGGAACGTGCCACCACCTCGGGCCGGACGGCCGGGATGATCGAACACCTGCTGCAGCATATGAGTGAGGCCGCCGTCCGGGACCTGGGCCTGGAAACAGCACCTGAGGGCCGGAATGGGAACGGCGCGGAGCTACCGGCGGCGCCACTGCCGGCGGCGCTGCGGTTCACAACGCCCTTCTACTACCGTCCGCCCGTGCATCCGTTCCATGTAGCCCTGCTGCTGGATCCACACCAGCTGCCCCGGGGGGAAATGTTGGAGTTCGATCTGGACCTGCCGTCCACGATCCGGCTGGACCCGCTGCCTGCACCTGTTCCGGTCGGCGCGCTCGCGGAGACTTTACGGCTTGAGTGGACTGCGGCGGGGGAGCAGGCCGGGGACCAGGGGCAGATTACCGCACGGGCGGGGAGCTACTGGGCGCTCTGCGAGGTGGTCATCGCCGACCACGCTTCCCGCCGCACCGCAGACCAGCCGCCGCACCGCGGGGCCGCCGGAACATTGCCGGCCCCGCGCCGCCAGGCCCACCGCGCGAGCCGGGACCACGGCGTGGACCTTTTTACCGGCTACGACTTCAGGAACCTCCACAACACTACGGACCGTGCCGTGTATTCCGAAGCGGAGCGGAAGGTCATCATCAACACCGCAGCCCCCACGGTCCAGCTCTACGTCGACGGCCGGGGGCGGTTCCGCGACTCCGCCCGGCTCCTGCTCGCCGAGCTCTTCCTTGACGTTATCTCGGATGAGCTGGCACGGCGCAGCGTGGATCAGCGTGGCCAGGGAGGTGACCTCGAAGCGTTCCGGAACGCCAAACGGGCCATCATTGGCCGCTACGGCAGCGAGGTACACCGCACCTTCCTGGGCTGAGGCCAGTTGGCAGGACCGTCGGGGCCGGGCGTTTACCAGCGGCTTCGAAAGGGTAACCCTGGATTATGACTGATTCCGGAGCGGGCGGCGCCAACGATCCCTTCGACGGCAATGACGGCATCTTAGCCGGGCCAGCGCATGCCGAGACACCCGAGAGCATAGCCGATGACGTCCGCCATGACATCCAGCTGGGCCAGGTCCAGGACGACGTAGCGCACGTCCTGCAGGAGCGGTTCGAGGACGCGGGCATTGACGCCCGCCCCGAAGAAGTGGACGACCTGGCTGAAGAAATCGAGCGGGACGCGTCCAGCTAGCGCCCCGGACGCTGGGCGGCTAGGGCCAGTCTGCGCGGGTGAACCGGACGGGACTGGGCAGGGTCAGAAGGCAGTCCGACGTCCATTCCGCCACCCTGTGCTGGACATCCAGCGGATCTGCCGCTGCGACCTGCTGCGGATCCTGGTTGGTGGCGTCTTGAAGACCTTCAACTGAGCTGTTCACTTATCCCCCTAGTAACGCGTGTGTGCCCACACTAGGCACCGCCGGATGCCAGGGGAAGAGAGTTAATCCAGCAGCCGGATAAACTGCGCAAATCTTGAGGAAGGCTGCCGGCGGGGAGGGCCGGCGGCACATTTACTGTCCTGCGCGTGCCAAAACAGCGGTGAAAATGGCGGATAGGGAATCGGCTTTAGCCTGGGTGTCTGGCTGCGACGATACGGTGCTGGAAGCCTCGATGGAGAATGTTCCCCTGCGCGCCCCGCACCGCACCTGCCAGGCGCCTGTGCCGTCGCTGAGCTGGTAGGCCACAGCGTAGCTGGCGTCAGCGGAAATCGTGGTAGCCAGGGTGGAAACCGTAGACCAGGTGCGGCCGCCGCCTTCCACCGAGATTTCCTGCACAGTCGCGCAGCCGCGGAGGCGTTCGGATCGACTGTCGAAAGGATAGGGCGGGATCGCGGCCGAGGGCATGCTGATGACTTTGAAGTCGGCGTTGTCCATCTTCGCGGCCCCCTGGATCTGACCCTGCCCGTATACAGAGCCGGCCAATGACGCGAAGTACGCCTGGTCGTCGAAAACGCATTGGGTGGCGGGCGGCTGCGACGTAATGGTGGGAGTTGAGCCACGAGGCGGCTCGAGCACGGTTGCCTGTGGCAGGCGTACCGGTTCCCCGGCCGGCCCGGTCATCCCCTTGAACAGCGCCACCATCTGGTCAGGCGTGAGTGAGTTTGGAGCGCTTGGTGCCGCTGGTGCTTGGGGCTTGCCCGCTTCGTTGATGAGCTCCTTCGCCAGTTCCGCCATCGAATCCAGGGCCGGCTTGGCATCGGCCTCCGAATTCAGTGCGGCAACGGCAAGGGTCAGGGTGATGGACAGGGTGCCGTGCAGGACGCGTAACCCGACGGTGCCGAAGTCTCCCGGCCCCTTGGGCTTGGTGACCTGGGTAAACGCGTGCTGTTTATCGCCGATGGAAGGTGCGCCCAGTAACTGGACGGCAGAGGTGGAGGTCCTGCCCGCCTCCGTATAAGCAAGGTCGAACTGGTTGCAGCGCTGCAACACGTCATCCGCATAGCCGAAATCGGCGGCGGCGATTGCGGCCTGGTCCGCGCTCCTGAGGAGGATCCAGATGGTGGTGGTGGGTCCGGACTCACCACCTGCCGGAGGCATGCCGCCCTCCGCAAAAAAGATGTCCTTGTCTGCCCAGCGGGTGAACGGGTCCTGGGGAACCAGGGCTATGCAGTCTCCCGGCGTGGTAACCGTCTGGGCTTGCGGGAAGGACCCGCTGGCGGCGCCCGAGCGCAGGCGGGTTGAATCCTCACCTGCTGGGTAAGGCAGGTTGCGGCTCTTGCCCACCCCGTTGATGATGGCTGCGAGCTCCGCATCCGAGAAGGGGCCGGACCCTGACCCTGTGGCGGTCGCTGTTGCGGAACTGGAGGCGGGGGAAGGAGCTGGCGGGCTGCTGGCCGGAGGGGTGCCGCCTGGGGAACACCCGGCCAACGCGAGCAGGACTGCGGCGAGGGCACCGGCCCGGCGGCTGCTGCTTCGTCCCGGTGCACCACTGCCGGGCTTCGCGCTTCCCCCTGCAGCCATGTCCGGCCTCCTTTGCCAGCTCCTACGCTAGGGACCGGCGGCCGGACCCGCTAGGGCCGGAGGACCCGGTCAGTCACCGTGCTCCCAAGGCCAGGAGTGCTTCCGACGGCAGCAATTGGAATCACTTCCAGCCGGTCGTCCGGCCCCGCAATCACCAGGACGTGCTGGGCCGTGACGCCCTCCAGGGCCGCTGCCACCAGTCGCACGGCCTCCCCAACCCCCGGAGCGGGGGTGGACGACGGCGGAACTGCCGCGCCGCCGTCGTCCGCCCTCAGCCAGGTGGCCACCTTGGCACCTCCCGTGGCGTCAGCGATGCCGCGTGCCAATGCCTGGGAATCCGGGGAACCGGGTGGATAGCCGCTGACGAGTGTGATCCGCTCGATCATGTGCTTGTGCGCGGGCGCCGCGGCGGCGAACAGGACCCGGTCATGACGCCACAGCGCGAAGTGGTAGCCGGCCACGAGCCCGGCTGCCACCAGGAGGCCCAGGGGTGCGCGGATGCGGTCCAGGAGGCCTCCGCCGGTGACGTCGCCCAGCAGGAATTCGAAGAGCCGGTAGCCAATCACCAGCAGCGTGATGAGGGCCACCACGGCACTGACGCCGAAGAATGCCACCAGGTAGACGCGCCGGCCGGGCGGAATGTCCGCAGCGGTTTCCGGCTGGTGCCTCGGTTTCCATGCCAGCCACCAGACCGGCGCCCCAACCAGCAGGGAACTCAGGCCGCCCAGGAGCAGCGTGCGGGTAGCCCCGCCGGCGAGCGGAGACACGGCTGTGGCAAGCAGCGCGTTGACCACGACGCCGATGCCGGACGCCGCCGCGGCAAGCGCCACGGCGGACGTCACCAGGAGGCTGGCCCGGCGTGTGCGGGTGGAACGCGCGACGGAAGCGGTGCGGTGGTAGCGCCACACCAGGGCGCCTATGGCTGCGGCTGCGATGGCCGGGGCGAGCGGTTCGAGCAGGTTGCCCAGGGGGTCGCTCCGGTCAAACGCCAGCCGCAGGAGGACAAACAGGATGACGCCCAGGCCACCCAGCGCCGTGATGCCGGCGACGAAGATGCCCACGGCAATGATGGTGACGTCCACCAGTCCCGTCTGGAAGCGTCTGCCCCCATCCCGGAACCAGTGCCACCACCACACCGCCGCACCGCCCGCAGCCCACACCACGGACCTCAGGATGGGCAGCCACCACGGCTCAAAGGAAGCCGCTGCCGCGAAACCGCGGATTGCCACGTCCAGCAGGCTGCCCAGCGCTGCAATGGCGGCGCCGGCGCCAAGGAGGAGTCCAAACACGGAGCCGACGACGGCCCGGACGTCCTCGAGATGCGATGACGGTTTGCGGGGGTGCCTCCACATCCACCGGTGCCACCACCAAATGGCTGACCACACGATGCCGTTGGCCAGCGGCGACGGCCACTGGCTCTCCTGCGTGTCAAGGAAGGAGGTGGCAAGGTTCAGCAGCGACGTGGTGCTGATGATCAGCGAGACCGCATACATCCCGGTCAGGTAGAGGCCCCACCCGGGCGCCCTGCGTTCGGATTCGTCGTCCAGGCGCCTCCACACAAACCACCACAGCAGCAGTGCGAGCGGGCCACCGATCAGGGTGAAGGCAAGGGACAGGGCCAGTCCTGCGACATCACCGGACACCAGGGTGGATGCGGTCCGGAAGAGCCGCTCGAGGAGTCCCTGGAGACCGGATGCCGAGATCAGCACCAGGGCAAACAACAGGACGTACATGATCAGCCGGCGGAGGGTTGCCAGGCCGCTCGAGGGAGCGGCGACCACCGGGGCTGCCGGGTCCGTCATTGCTTCACCGGTACGTCGGTGCAGGCCATCAGGGGATACGGCGGCTGGTCAATCTTCCATGTCCCGGCCACCTTGAGCAGCGCGAAGGAGTCCTCCATCTCATACTCCGAAGGCCCGAAGGGTCCGCCTTGGGACGACCGGACAATCGAAACTTTCACGGTGGCTGAATCGGGGCGTTCCGTCGTCGCGACCAGGACAACGCGGGCGGGCGCCGGCTCGCCGTAGTAGGCGCCGCGGCACCGGCTCTTGGCAGCGTCCGTGAGGTAGGACTGGGCCGTGGTGCTGTCGCCGTCGATTACTGCCTTGCTGTACCGCTGGACCACTCCGGCGGGGCTTTCCCCATCCAAGGGTGCAGGCTCGCCGCGGGTGAAGACCACCGCCAGGGCCACCACCACCAGGACAACCACAACGCCTACCAGGGTGAGCAGGATCCGGTCCGGTCTTCGCGCAGTGCGGTCCCTGGCAGTGTCGTCCATGACGCAAGTATGGGGCAGGGCAGGCCGTTCCGCCCGAGTCTTTGGGCCCGCCTTTGACGTGTCTGGGCAGATTCCGGCGAAGCGGTAAGTGCAGCGGCTCAAGGACCGGTCATTCCCGCGAAGCCGCGTTCCGGTCGTGAAGGCAGGCTGCATGAGGCAACAGTGTTGTTTTGAATGCAACGCGGAGTTTTCCTGATGGAGAGGCGTGCCCTGCGGACCAGGGCAAGGAGCAACGAAGAGCTTCCTAAAATAATGCTGCGTATACCCCTTGACTGTGCTTCACATCACGGCCTATCTTGAAACAACCAGGTTGCAAGGAATGCAACTCCAACATCATTGGTGGTTTTATGAGTACCCAACAAAACTCACCCCGGGCAGGAGTGGTTGCCGCTGACGCCAACGCTCCCGCCGGGGCTGGCGGCGGCATGGACAACGCCGTCGCCGGTAAGAGCGTTCGACGCCGGGTGGTCACGGCGAGCTTCATCGGCAACTTTGTCGAGTGGTTCGACTACGCCGTGTACGGCTACCTCGCAGCCGTCATCTCGTCGGTGTTCTTCCCCGAAGCGGACCGGCAGACCGCGCTGCTGGCCACCTTTGCCGTCTTCGCGATCTCCTTCTTCGTCCGTCCCCTGGGCGGCTTCTTCTGGGGCCACATCGGCGACAAGCTGGGCAGGCGCAAGGCACTCTCCCTCTCGATCGTCATCATGTCCGTCTCCACGTTCTGCATCGCCCTCATTCCCGGCTACGGAACCATCGGCATGCTGGCCCCGGTCCTGCTCCTGCTGGTCCGTGTGGTCCAAGGCTTCTCGGCAGCCGGCGAATACGCCGGAGCATCAGCCTTCCTGGTGGAATATGCCCCGGCCAACCGTCGCGGTCTCTATGCCGCCGTCGTGCCTGCCAGCACCGCCGCAGGCTTGCTCCTCGGCTCACTGATCGCGGCGCTCCTCAGCTCGGTACTCAGCACCGACCAACTGCACGAGTGGGGATGGCGGTTGCCGTTCCTGCTGGCCGCCCCGATGGGACTGATCGGGCGCTACATCCGCACCAAGCTGGAGGACACCCCGGCCTTCCGTGCACTGGCCGACCAGGAGGAATCCGCTCCCAAGGCCCCTGCGCTCGACATGTTCCGGACCTACCGCAAACAGCTGGTGATCGCGTGCGGTGCCGTGCTGCTCAACGCCGTCGGTTTCTACGTCATCCTCAGCTACATGCCCACCTACCTGTCTGAGGAACTGGGCTTCGGTCCCACTGAGTCCTTCCTGGCGACAACCATCGCCCTCGCCAGCTACATCGGTTTCATCTTCCTGACCGGTCTCGCCTCGGACCGGTTCGGTCGCAAGCGCATGCTGATCACGGCTTCCGTACTGTTCATGCTCCTGACTGTTCCGGCCTTCATGCTGCTGGACACCGGCAACTTCCTGGTGATTGTCCTGGTCCAGATCCTGCTGGGCGGCATGCTCACCCTGAACGACGGAACGCTGCCCAGCTTCCTGGCTGAACTCTTCCCCACCAAAGTCCGGTACAGCGGCTTCGCCGTCAGCTTCAACCTTTCCAACGCGCTGTTCGGCGGCACTGCACCATTCATGGCCACCCTGCTCATCGGCTTGACGCAGAGCAAGCTGGCACCCGGCTGGTATCTCGTGGCCGCAGCTGCCGTGTCCCTCACGGCCGTGCTGTTTGCCGCCGAAACCTCGCGGAAACCCCTCAAGCACCTCTGACCAACCAGGGGCCCGCAACCCATCCGGGTACACAGACCAACCTCACTACGCACACCAACACCAGCTGCACCAACAGCAGCTGGCACCCACTAGAAAGGCACCACCCGTGACTATCACTGCCGACAACGCCTCCTCCATCGCCGAACTCGAGCGCCTCAAGGTCCTGCACAACGGCACCAAGGGCAAGCTCACGTTCTCCGACGCGGAATTCGAGCGCCGCCTCGGCGGCCTCCGCAAGATCATGGCCGCCAAGGAGCTGGATGCGGTCATCCTCACCAGCTACCACGGCATCAAGTACTACTCCGACTTCCTGTACACCACGTTCGGCCGCAACTACGCACTGGTCGTCACCGCCGACGACTCGGTCACCGTTACCGCCAACATCGACGCCGGCATGCCGTGGCGCACCTCCTACGGCGAGAACATCGTCTACACCGACTGGCGCCGCGACAACTTCTTCTTCGGCCTCCAGGAAGCCCTGCGCCAGCGCGGCGTCAAAGCCACGCGGCTGGGTGTCGAGGACGACTTCCTCCCGGGCCTGACCCGCGAGAAGATCGCCGCCGCCTTCCCCGGCGCCCAGCTGCTGGACGTCTCCCAGGACGCCATGCGCCAGCGCATGATCAAGTCCGCCGAGGAAATCGAAGTCATCAAGCACGGTGCCCGCATCGGCGACCTCGGCGGCGAAGCCATCCGCAACGCCATCCGTGAAGGCATCTCCGAGTACGAAGTTGCCCTGATCGGCACCGAAGCCATGGTCCACGAGATCGCCAAGACCTTCCCGGACCGGGAAGTCCGCGACACCTGGGTATGGTTCCAGTCCGGCATCAACACCGACGGCGCCCACAACTGGGCCACCACCCGCAAGCTGCAGCAGGGCGACATCCTCTCGCTCAACTGCTTCCCCATGACCTCCGGTTACTACACCGCCCTGGAGCGCACCCTCTTCCTGGGCCAGCCGGACGAACGCTCCCTGGAGCTGTGGAACATCAACGTCGAGGTCCACAAGCGCGGCCTGGAACTCATCAAGCCCGGCGCCGTGTGCAAGGACATCGCCGCCGAACTGAACGAGATCTACATCAGCAACGGGCTGCTGGCCAACCGCACCTTCGGCTACGGCCACTCCTTCGGCGTCCTCAGCCACTACTACGGCCGTGAAGCCGGCCTGGAGCTGCGCGAGGACATCGATACCGTCCTGGAGCCAGGCATGGTGGTCTCCATGGAGCCCATGATCACCGTGGCTGACGGCCAGCCCGGAGCCGGCGGCTACCGCGAGCACGACATCCTGGTCATCGGCGAGGACAACTCCGTGGAGAACATCACCAAGTTCCCGTTCGGCCCGGAGAAGAACATCATCGAGGCATAACCCACTGAACAGCCGAAGCGGCGCCGTGTTTCACGGCGCCGCTTTCGGCGTCTGCCGCCAACGATAGGGAAAGATGGTCTCCACCATGACTCCTGCACAAACCTCCGACACCAGCGCCAGCGGAGCCGGCACCAATGGCGGGACTGATGCCAAAGGCGCCTCCGTCGTCGTCAACGCCATCGCCGTCCTGCGCACCTTCACCGCCGACGAACCCCTGCTGGGCGTAACGGAAATCGCCAACCGCGTGGGCATGCACAAGAGCAGCGTCTCCCGGATCCTGGCCACGTTCGAGCAGGAAAACCTGGTGGAACGCGACCCGGAAACCAAGCGGTTCAGGTTGGGCCTGGGGCTCATTGCCGTCGCCGGTCCACTGCTGGCCGAGATGGAGGAGCGCCGCGTGGCCTATCCCGTCCTGCGGCAGCTGACCGAGCAGACCGGAGAGACCAGCGCCCTCATGCTCTGGAACGGAGACGAAGCCATCTGCGTGGAGCAGATCGCCAGCCACCACCAGATCAAGCACACCACCCCGCTGGGTGCCCGCTACCGTGACGCCATGAGCGCTTCCGTCCAAGTTTTCCTGTCCACCCTTCCCGGCGAGCGGGTGCGGGAGTTGCTGAAGAGCGGCACCATCACATTCCCGGGGCTGGACGACGACGGCCTGGCGGCCTACGAGGCCCGGCTCCAGGAGGTTGGGCAGCGGGGATGGGCGGGGAACTACGGCGAATCGTCCATGGACGAAGTGGGCGTGGCCGCGCCTGTCCGGGACCACCGCGGCGACGTGGTGGCGGCCGTCCTGATTCCAGCGCCGCGGTTCAGGGTGTCCAAGGAGCAGTTCGAGAGCCTGGGCGAGGCCTGCGTGGCCGCCGCCGCCAAGGTGACCACGCGGCTGGGTGGCCGGCCGGCCAGCTGAGGCGGCCGGCGGGCGCAGTCCATCCCCGGCGCCGGTTCCAGCTCAGGGCAGCCCGGCCATCCGCGCCGCCAGATGCAGGGCCGCCAGCCGCCCGGTGCCTCGCGGATCGCCGCCGCAGAGATCGAAAATCCGCTGCAGCCGGTGGTGCATCGACTGCCGCTCAAGGTGCAGTTCGCGCGCCGACTGCGCGGTGTTGCAGCCGGAGTCCAGCCACACCTGCAGGGTCTCGAGCAGCTGGGACTGGCGCAGCGCATCGTGTTCCAGGACCGCCCGCAACTGCCTGTTGATGAACGCCTCCCGGGATGAGGCATCCAGGCATGTCAGGGCCAGGCTTTCCACGGCGGTGTCCTGGGCGTCCAGCACCACCAGGCCGCGTGCCGGGTGCCGCCTGCGCGCCGATGCGTTCCTGCGCTGGATCTGCCGTACCTCCAGGGCGCGCCGCGCTTCCGCCAGTGACCAGGCCGCCTCCGCCACCCCGCCGGCCAGCGGCCCCACGGCGATCACGGCATCGTGGTCACCCTCCAGGTCCTTCAAGGATTCCAGGAGCTGCCGCCGCTCGCCGGCAGTTTCCGTGCATGGCAGCCCGATCATCACCACCAGTTCGGTGTCGTCCAGGTATGCGGCGCACGGGATCCGCTGCGCGCTTAGGAAATTTTCGACGGCGCCGCGCAGCTCCTGAGGTGCCGCCGCATGGATGGCTGCCACCACGGCGGGGGAGTCCGTGGGGAAACCCGCGCCGGGGGCCAGCTGCTCCAGGCGCCACTCCGGCGCGGCATTGAGCACGGCGCGCATCAGTTCGGCACCTGCCAGGGCATGCAGCCCCGGGGGTGTGTGCTGCAGGAGTGCCAGGCCCAGGATGTCCACGGCCCGCTCTCCGGCCACCTGGGCAAGGGCCGCGTCCGCAGCGCCGGGCACATGTACCTCCAGCCGCCCCATCAGGACCCCGCGCACGGGGATGTCCACGGTGATCACCGTTCCGTCGGCCACCGCGTAGAAGCCGCCGTGCCCGCCCGGTGCGATGCCGTCGTCGTCCTCTGTTCCTTCGCCGGCATCCGCGTCCGCCCCGTCGTTCCAGCCGTCCGGGACCGCGCTACCCATGGTGACGCCCCACGGGGAAGTGAGTTTTACGGCTGACGCGGTGATGCCGGCCAGTACGCCGAGGATCTTGTCCAGTGCCGCGCCGTGGGCAAGTTCGGCGGCCATGGCGCGCGTCGCGGCATCTGCCTGTTGCAGGTGCCCCACGGACTCGCTGACCAGCATGGAATTGATGGCCTGCATGACGCCGACGAACGGCACCACCTTCCGCAGTTCCACCACGGGGAGGCCGTACTCCTCAGCCTTCTGAAGCATGTCGGCAGGGATTTCCGGCAGCGCGCCACCGGTCTCGATGGCCAGGGCTGCGACGCCCCGCTGCGCCAGTTCGCGGACGTAATCCCCGCGTTTGGCCGGGGTGGCGGTGGCCAGGGTGATCCCGCCGCAGAGCAGCAGTTCACCGCCGCGCAGCAGGGGAGCGATGTCCAGCACTTCACTGGAGTGCACCCAGCGGACCGGCTGCCCGTCGGCCATGACCCCTTCCGGGTGGACCACTGGATCTGCGGCGGCAAGGGCGGGGTGGGCGAGTATTTCGCCGAGAAACACTGACACGACAGTCCGTAACGTAGGAGGAGGATTTGTTCGACACATTGTATCTTGTTGGTTGTGATGAGGGCCACATAGCCTTGTTTGTACTTATTCACCTCACGGAGGCCCCCATGCAAGAAAAGCTTTCAACAGCCACGCACGGCCAACCTGCCCAGGCCACAGAGGACCACAACGCCGTGGACCACGAAGCCTGGCTGCAGCCCATCCCCGAATCAGCACGCACACGCAAGGTATCCGGCCAGTTCTGGATCTGGGCCGGCGCCAACCTGGCACCCATCAACTGGGTGCTGGGGGCACTCGGGATCCAGCTGGGACTCGGGTTGGCGGACACCATCACCGTCCTGGTGCTGGGCAACCTCATCGGCATGCTGCTCTTTGGCTGCTTCGTCCTCCTGGGCCAGAAGACCGGAGCCACCGGCATGGTCCTGGCCCGGGCGGCATTCGGCCGGCGCGGCAACTACCTGCCGGCCGCCATCCAGGCCCTGCTCGTGATCGGCTGGTGCGCAGTAAACACCTGGATCATCCTGGACCTGGTCATGGCACTTTTCGGAACCCTCGGCTGGGTTGACCCGGACGCCCCCAACTATGCCTGGAAGATCGGCGTCGCCACCTTCATCATGGCGCTCCAGGTGGCCATCGCCTGGTTCGGCTACAAGGCGATTGCCGCCTTTGAAAAATGGACCGTACCGCCCACCATCCTCATCCTGGCCGTCATGTCCGCGGTGGCGTGGTTCGGTATGGACATTGACTGGAGCTACGCCGGTCCTGCCGGCGCCGTCCTGGAAGGCTCCGAGCGCATCGCCGCCATGAGTGCCGTCATGACCGCCATCGGCATCGGCTGGGGCATCACCTGGTTCACCTACGCCGCGGACTACTCCCGGTTCGTCAGCACCAGCGTCCCCAAGAAAAAGGTCTACCTCGCTTCGGTACTGGGACAGTTCATCCCCGTGGTGTGGCTCGGCGTCCTGGGTGCAAGCCTCGCCACCAACAGCGGCGAGATCGACCCCGGCAAGCTGATCGTTCTGAACTTCGGCGCCATGGCGCTGCCAGTACTGCTGATGGTGCTCCACGGCCCCATTGCCACCAATATCCTGAACATCTACACGTTCTCAGTGGCCACCCAGGCCCTGGACATCTCCATCAGCCGCCGCAAGCTCAACCTGTTCGTCGGCGTCTTCTCGCTCGCCGCCGTCGTCTTCTTCATCTTCCAGGAGGACTTCGCCGCAGTACTCGACGCCTGGCTGATCGGCCTGGTGGCCTGGGTGGCCGCCTGGGGCGGAATCATGCTGGTGCACTACTTCTGGCTGGAGAAGCGCTGGCCGGGCGGAACCGACCGGCTGTTCGACGGCGTCGGCACGAAGCGGCTGCCGGTGGTCAACTTCGCCGGCGTCATCTCCCTCGTGGCCGGGATCTTCGCAACGTGGCTGTTCATGTACGGCCTGATCCCCATCATGCAGGGCCCCATCGCCGTGGCCCTGGGCGGCTGGGACCTGTCCTGGCTGGCCGGCGGCCTGACCAGCGCCGGGGTGTACGCCATCCTCGGCCCGCGCCAGCACATCCGCTACCTCGCCCTCGAGCCGCGCACCACGCAGCAGGCGGAAGCCGCCCCTGACGCCGCAGCCGCTCCGGAAGCAGAGAGCAAAGGCGCGGAAAGCACGCCCGTCCTTCCCGCCCTCTAAGCTCACCATCCCGTAGAACCAGGCGGGCGCCCAGCGCCCGCCGAAAGGATTTCCCGTGAACCAGCCCGCCATCGCGGACCCCCTGCACCCCATCACCTGGCCCGAAGGCTTCAAGGCCGCAGCGTCCTTCACCTTCGATGTGGACGCCGAGTCCTGCACGATCGCCCACGATCCCACCAGCACCCGGCGCATGTCGCTTATGAGCCACCAGTCCTATGGCCCCAAGATCGCGGTTCCGAGGCTGCTCGCCATCCTGGCCCGCCAGGAAATCCAGGCCACCTTCTTCATCCCCGGTTTCACCGCCGAGTCCTACCCCGACGTGGTCCGGCAGATTGTTGACGGCGGCCACGAGGTGGCCCACCACGGCTACCTGCACGAGCCCATGCAGGGCATCGACGCCGCCACCGAGGCCAGCTACATCGACCGCGGCCTGGAGGCGCTGGCCAAAGTCGCAGGTGTCCGGCCCGTGGGCTACCGGGCGCCCTGGTGGGAGCTCAACTGGCACTCTCCGGGCCTCCTGGCGGACCGCGGCTTCCTCTACGATTCGAGCCTGCTCGACGGCGACGCCCCCTACCGCTTCGCCGTCGCCGCGGACGATCCCCGGGACATCGTGGAGATTCCTGTGGACTGGACCCTTGACGACTGGGAGCAGTACGCGTTCTACCCCGGAGTCACCGGCAGTGGCGTGATCGAGAGCCCGGCGAAGGTCCTGGAAATGTGGACGCTCGAAGCCGAAGCCCACCATTCCCAGGGCAGCTGCTTCGTCCTCACCAACCACCCCTTCATTTCCGGCCGCCCCTCCAAGGCCGTCGCGCTGGAGCAGCTGATGGAGCGGGTAAAGGCTATGGACGGCATGTGGGTGACCACCATGGAGGACATTGCCCGGCACACAAAGGCCACGGTCACCGAGGTCCACACACACGCACGGATCGAGGTGCCGGTATTCCCGGGCGCGGGTGCACAGTTCAAGCCGGCCGTCGTGCGGCAGGGGGTGCTGGCCTAGCGTCCGTGGCAAGGGAAGCGGCCGGCAGCGGGATTACCCGCCGCTGGCCGCTTTTAGTTGCCCATGGACACCATCCACCGGTGCTGCCTAATGTGGCCGGGAGGGCTGGCAGCGCCGGCCGGAAGGAGACTTCACATGGAACTGGCCAACAACACTGCGGAAGGCATCGGGCAGGAGCTGGACTGGCAGGTCCCGTTCTATGAACAGCTGCACCGGAATCCGGAACTCGGCCTCGCCGAACACCAGACCTCCGCAGCAGTTGCGGAGAAGCTGGCCGCCTGGGGCTTCGATGTCCGGCACTTTGGCGGTACCGGCGTGGTGGGTGTGCTTGCCAACGGGACCGGCCCTGGTGTCCTGGCCCGGGCGGACATGGACGCGCTTCCGGTCACGGAGGCAACAGGCGCGAGCTACGCCTCCGCCAACGCGGGGGTAATGCACGCCTGCGGGCACGACATGCATGTGGTGGCCCTGCTCGGGGCGGCCAAGTACCTCGCCGACCATCGGGATGCCTGGCGGGGAACCTACACCGCCCTCTTCCAGCCGGCGGAGGAAACGGCGGCGGGCTCGCAGGCAATGCTCGACGACGGCCTGGCCGCCGGGATCCCGCGGCCGGACGTGGCGCTGGCCCAGCACGTCATGCCCACCGAGGCGGGAACCATCGGCACTACGCCGGGTCCCATCCTCTCGGCAGGTGATTCAGTCCGGATCACCGTCCACGGCCGGGGTGCCCACGGCTCGATGCCGCACAAGGCGGTTGATCCGGTGGTGCTCGCCGCCTCGATCGTCCTCCGCCTCCAGACCGTCGTGTCCCGAGAAACCATGCCGGGGAAGTTCGCCGTGCTGACCGTCGGCTCCCTGCGGGCGGGCGCCACGGCGAACATCATCCCGGACCGGGCCGAGCTGCTGCTCAACCTCCGCACCTACGACGTGGATTTGCGTGCCGTCATCATGGCTGCGATCGAGCGGATCGTTCGAGGTGAGTGTGCAGCTGCGGGCTCGCCCCAGGAGCCGGAGTTCGAGTACTACGACCAGTACCCGCTGACCAGCAACGATCCGGAAGCCAACGCCCGGGTGGCCGCCGCATTCACGCAGGCCTTCGGCGCGGATGCCGTCTACCAGACTGCCCCGCAGACAGCGTCCGAGGATTTCAGCCGGATCCCCGACGCCTTCGGAATTCCGTACGTGTACTGGGTGGTGGGCTCCGTGCCGCCGGAAACCTACCGGCGGGCGGTGGCGAACGGCACGGTGGACGCCGATATCCCGGCCAACCACTCGCCGTCGTTCCTCCCTGCCGTCGACCCCACCCTCGCCGTGGCAACGCGGGCCCAGGCGGCGGCCGCGCTCGCCTACCTCGCAGTGCCGCCCGGTTAGGCTGCTGCCAGGAGCGACTTCATCTGCGCCGCGGCGCCGCTGCCCGGGGCCGGCGTATAAACCACGATGTGCAGGTCCGGCCGGTCCGATGGCGACACCTGGTGGTGTTCCAGCTGGAGCACACCCACGGCGGGGTGGTGGAACAGACGCTCGCGGGACTCGAAACCCAGGATGTCGTAAAGGTCCCAGCCCTGCCGGAACTCCGGGCTCGCTTCCTTGAGCCGTTCCACCTGGTACTGGATGTCCGGATCGCCCAGCCGCTGCCCGGTTTCGGCCCGGAACTCGGCCAGGAACCGCTTGCTGGTGGTCTCCCAGTCCGGCAGGAGGTTCCTGACATACGGGTCGGTGAACACCAGCCACAACAGATTCCGGTCTGCCGCCGGCACCTTGGCGATATTGGGATACAACGCCGCGTAAGCCGTGTTCCACCCGGCCACGCCCCAGTCCGGAAACAACGCGAAGGATGGATTGGGATCGAGGGCGTCCAGGAGGCGCTGGATGTGGGGCGGCGCGGTATCGGCTGCCGGCCCGGCGGGCGCCGCGGTGGCATAGCCGCCCAGCGACAGTACGTAGCCCAGGCCGGTGCTGGACAAATGCAGCGCACGGCTGATGGCCTCCAAAACCTGCCGGGAAGGGCTAATGTCCCGCCCTTGCTCCAGCCACGTGTACCAGGTGACGCTGACGCCGGAAAGGAACGCCACTTCCTCGCGGCGGAGCCCCCGCTCACGGGTGCGGCCGACGGGCGGCAGGCCGTAGTCAGCCCGCAGCGCCTGGTCGCGCCTGGCCCGCAGGAAGAGGCCCAGTTCCTTGCGCCGTCCGGGATTGTTCACTCCCAAATACTATTACTCTGGTACTCCCACTACTAGTAGCAGGGCTGTCTTCCGCCGGGAGCGCCGAACCAGCAGGATGGTAAGCATGCCTGCACTTCGCTCAAAAACAGTCACCCACGGCCGCAACATGGCCGGAGCCCGCGCACTGCTGCGCGCCTCCGGCGTTGCCAACTCCGACATCGGCAAGCCCATCATCGCCGTGGCCAACTCCTTTACCGAGTTCGTCCCCGGCCACACCCACCTGGCCCCGGTGGGCCGGATCGTCTCCGACGCGATCCTCGCCGCCGGCGCCGTGCCCCGCGAGTTCAACACCATTGCCGTGGATGACGGCATCGCCATGGGCCACAGCGGCATGCTCTACTCGCTGCCGTCCCGCGACCTGATCGCCGACTCCGTGGAGTACATGGTCAACGCCCACTGTGCCGACGCCCTGGTGTGCATTTCCAACTGCGACAAGATCACCCCCGGCATGCTGATGGCAGCCCTGCGCCTGAACATCCCGGTGGTCTTTGTCTCCGGCGGCCCCATGGAGGCCGGCCGCGTGACCCTGACCGACGGTTCCGTTCGCTCGCTGGACCTGGTGAACGCGATCGCCGACGCCGTGGATGAGTCCATCTCCGATGCCGACATCAACCTCATCGAAGAGAACGCCTGCCCCACCTGCGGTTCCTGCTCCGGCATGTTCACCGCCAACTCCATGAACTGCCTCACCGAAGCCATCGGCCTGTCGCTGCCGGGCAACGGCTCCGTGCTGGCCACCCACACCGCCCGCAAGGCGCTGTACGAGAAAGCCGGCGCCACCGTCGTCGAGCTCGTCAAGCGCTATTACGACGGCGGCGACGAGTCCGTGCTGCCCCGTTCCATCGCCACTGCCAAGGCTTTCGATAACGCCATGGCGCTGGACATCTCCATGGGCGGCTCCACCAACACCATCCTGCACCTGCTGGCCGCCGCCCAGGAGGCCGGCGTGGACTACGGCCTGGCCGAGATGGATGCCAAGTCCCGCCAGGTGCCCTGCCTGGCCAAGGTGGCCCGAACGTGGCCAAGGACAAGACCTACTACATGGAGGATGTGCACCGCGCCGGCGGCATCCCCGCCCTGCTGGGCGAGCTGAACCGCGGCGGCCTCCTGCACAAGGACGTCCACTCCGTGCATTCCGCCGACCTGGACGGCTGGCTGGATGACTGGGACATCCGCGGCGGCAAGGCCACCGAGGAAGCCAAGGCGCTGTGGCACGCCGCTCCCGGCGGCGTGCGCTCCTCCACCGCGTTCTCCCAGTCGAACGAGTGGACCTCCCTGGACACCGACGCCGCAGAAGGCTGCATCCGCTCGGTGGAACACGCGTACTCCAAGGACGGCGGCCTGGCCGTGCTCCGCGGCAACGTCGCAGTGGACGGCGCGGTGGTGAAGACTGCCGGCGTGGACGAGTCCATCTGGACGTTCTCCGGGCCCGCCGTGGTGTGCGAGTCCCAGGACGAGGCCGTCGAAAAGATCCTGAACAAGTCCATCAAGGAAGGCGATGTGGTGGTGATCCGCTACGAAGGCCCCAAGGGTGGTCCGGGCATGCAGGAAATGCTGTACCCGACGTCGTTCCTCAAGGGCCGCGGCCTGGGCAAGAAGTGCGCCCTCATCACGGACGGCCGCTTCTCCGGGGGCACCTCCGGCTTGTCCATCGGACACATCTCCCCTGAGGCAGCGTCCGGAGGCGCCATCGCCCTGGTGGAGGACGGCGACATCATCAGCATCAACATCAGCCAGCGCTCGCTGCAGCTGGAGGTATCCGATGAACTCCTGGCCGAGCGCCGCGAGAAGCTGCTGGTCAACGGCGGCTACAAGCCCAAGGACCGGGACCGGCAGGTGTCCGCTGCACTGCGCGCATACGCCGCGATGGCCACCTCCGCGGACAAGGGCGCTGTCCGGGACGTGTCCCTGCTGGAGCGGTAAGGTCCGCACCGGCCGGGGGAGGAGGTCGGGTCCTCCGGCCTCCTCCCCCGGCATGCGGCACCCACGACGACGGGCCAAAAGTCCCCGTCCCGCTGCGGCAGCACTCCGGTAGCCTTTTCCCATGGTGCAGGGAACCGCCGATTACCGGGCAGAAGGCATCCTGCTCGCCGGGGCAGGACGGGCCATCCTGCTGCAGCTGGCCAACCCTGCGATCGGCCGTGGGGTGGCGGCGCACAGCACGTTCACCGAACGCCCCGTCAACCGGCTTAAGGGCACGCTCACCTACGTGTACGCCGTGGTGTACGGAACCGAGGAGCAGGTCAAGGAAGTCCGGCGCCGGGTCAACCGTGCCCACGTTCCGGTACGCCGTCCGGAGGATGGGTCGTCCGCAGGCTACAACGCCTTCGACCCGGTACTTCAGCTCTGGGTGGCAGCCACGCTTTACGACACAGCGCTGACCATCATCGAGAAGATTCACGGCCCGCTCGACGACGCTGCCGCCGACGCGATGTACCAGGACTACGCACGGATCGGCACCGCGCTGCAGCTTCCGCCGCACATGTGGCCGAAGGACCGGGCAGCCTTCGGCCGCTACTGGGAAGATCAGGTATCCACCCTCCACGCCGAGGAAGAGGGCGTGCGCGTGGGCCGCGGACTGCTGTTTCCCAAGCACACTGCCCTTTGGTACCGGGCCATCATGCCGTCCGCGCGGTTCCTTACCGCGGGGCTCCTTCCGGAGCAGCTGCGCAAGGACTTTGGGCTCGCCTGGAGCGATCTCCACCAGCGCCGCTACGACCGGACCTGGCGCATCCTTGCGGTGGCCTACCCCATGCTGCCGTTGCGAATCAGGCACTGGTTCAAGGACTACTGCCTGGCCGAACTGGAAAAGGACCTCCGCCGTAGCCCGCAGGCGGCACAACACCAAGGCATCCGTGCGTAGTCCCACACCGTTGGAGCGGCGGATCGATGAACGCGCCCACCGCTTCCTGGCCACGGCCCCCGCCAATGGCGCCAGGGCCAAACTCACTGAATTCATTGTTTTCGGACTCAAACAGGGCTGGGCCTGCATTTTCGGCGCCGCACTCCTGGCCGTGCTGATGGCGGCCAGGCTCTGGTACCCGGACGGTACAGGGCTGGCACGCAACGACTTCCTGACCGTCGCCGCCGTCGTGATCCAAATCCTGATGGTGGCGTTCAAGCTGGAAACGCTGCGGGAACTGCGGGTGATCGTCCTGTTCCACCTGGTGGGCACGGTGATGGAGCTGTTCAAAACCGATATGGGTTCGTGGTCCTACGGGGCCGAAGGCGTCCTGCGCATCGGGGCCGTGCCGCTCTTCAGCGGATTCATGTATGCCGCCGTGGGCTCGTACATGGTGCGCGTCTACCGGCTGTTCGACCTTCGCTTCGCTGCCTACCCGCGCCGCTGGCTCACCGCGGTCCTCGCCGCCGCCATCTACGCCAACTTCTTCACCCACCACTACTTGTGGGACCTTCGCTGGGTGCTGCTCGCCGCCGTCGTGCTCATCTTCGGCCGGTGCGTGATGCACTTCCGCGTCTTCCGGCGGGAGTTCCGCATGCCACTGGTGGTGTCCTTCCTGCTGGTGGCGCTGTTCATCTGGCTGGCCGAGAACATCGCCACGTGGTCCGGCGCGTGGCTCTACCCCAGCCAGGTGGACGGCTGGCACCCGGTGGGCCTGGAAAAACTCGTGGCCTGGTTCCTGCTGATGATCATTTCCGTGGTGCTGGTGGCCTGGGTCTACAAGCCGCGGCCGCCGGAACCGGAGAACGCCCCACGCCGGGAGGTCCGGCGCCCCGCTGGGCTGCGCTAAAGGGGTACTGGCAAAACCCGGTTCAGCAGGGCCCTCGCTAGGGCTTCGACGGCACGGTTTGATGGACCCATGGCCCCCGAAAAACTTCTCACCAGTACCAGCGCGCCCCAAAAACCCCGCGCGCAGCAGCCCGCGCACTGGGGCGGCGTCTTCGCCATGTCCCTGTGCGTCTTCGCGCTGATCGCGTCCGAGTTCATGCCGGTCAGCCTGCTGACCCCCATGGCCGCCGAACTCCAGGTCTCCGAGGGAATGGTGGGCCAGGGCATTGCCATCTCCGGGCTCTTTGCCGTCCTCACCAGCCTGTCCGTATCCACGCTGGCCGGCAACCTGAACCGCAAGCCGCTCCTTTTGGGCCTGACCACCTTGATGGCGGTCTCCGGAGCCCTGGTGGCGATGGCCCCGGGATACCTGCTCTTCATGGTTGGCCGCGCCCTCATTGGCGTGGTGATCGGCGGATTCTGGTCCATGTCTGCGGCAACCGCCATGCGGCTGGTGCCCGCCCACCAAGTGCCGCGTGCCCTGGCGATCTTCAACGGGGGCAACGCCCTGGCCACCGTCCTGGCTGCGCCCCTGGGCAGCTACCTGGGTTCGGTCATCGGCTGGCGTGGAGCGTTCTTCTGCCTGGTTCCGGTGGCGGTGCTCGCCCTGGCCTGGCAATGGATCAGCCTTCCGTCAATGAAGGCCGGGACGCGGGCCACGGGCACGGTTTTTGGGATTTTCGCCGCATTCAAGAGCCGCACCGTCGCCTGGGGGATGGCCGCCTGCGGGTCCTTCTTCATGGGGCAGTTCGTCCTGTTCACCTACATCCGTCCCTTCCTGGAGACGGTGACCCGCGTGGACGTGGCCACGATATCCCTGGTGCTGCTGGTAATCGGTGTGGCGGGCTTTGCCGGCACCATGCTCATTGGCCGCTTCCTGGGCAAGGGCCTGTACCGGACCTTGGCAGCCATTCCGGCCCTCATGGCCGTCATAGCGGCGGCCCTCGTTCCGTCCGGCGGCTGGTTTGCCGCCGTCGTGGTCCTCCTGGCTTTCTGGGGACTGATGTCCACGTCCGCCCCGGTGGGCTGGTGGAGCTGGATCGCCGAGGCCATGCCGCACGACGCCGAGGCCGGCGGAGGCCTGATGGTGGCCGTGGTCCAGACCTCGATCGCGGTCGGCTCAACGTTGGGCGGCGTGCTTTTCGACTCCGCCGGCTATGGCGGGGCTTTCCTGGCGGCCGCAGCCATCCTTGCGGTTTCGTCGGTCCTCGCGTACCTGACTGCCAGGGTCACGGGCCGGACCGCCTGACCGTCTGAAGATTTCAATCCAGCCCACCCAACAGGAGGAGAACATGAAGTACACCAAGAGCGGCGGCCAGACGGCGGCCGGCCCGAAGGAATGGTTCACCGGGACCGTGCAGATCGACGGGATCCGGAATCCTGACGAACAGTCAGCCATCGGTTGCGCGCACGTCCGGTTCGCCCCCGGTGCCCGGACCGCGTGGCACCACCACCCCAAGGGCCAGACCCTCTATGTCACCGACGGCGTGGGGCTGGTAGCGCGCCGGGGCGGGGAGATCCAGGAAATCCGTCCCGGTGACGTGGTCTACATCGAACCCGGGGAAGAACACTGGCACGGGGCAACCCCGGAGCGCTTCATGGCGCACGTCGCCATGCAGGAAGCGGATGCTGAGGGGCAGGTCGTCACCTGGCTCGATCACGTCACTGACGAAGAATACAGCGCCTGACCACACAAAAAGGAGGGCGGACGACGGCGGGAAGGTCCGCCGTCGTCCGCCCTCCTTGTGCGTGAGGCAGGTCAGTCCTCGTACGTGTTCGCGATGTAGACATCGCACGGGGCGTTGTGCGCCACGCTGTTGGCGACGCTGCCCAGCAGCCGGCCAATCCCGCGCATCCTGCGGTTGCCCACCACGATCACCCGGGCGTCCAGGCGGATGGCTTCCTTGATCAGCGAATCCGCCGGCTTGCCACGGGCTGCGAAGTGGGTGATTTCCACTCCCGGCCGGGATGCGCCCAGGGACTTCGCCACGATCTCGGAGCTGTCGGCGTTGGAAATCCTCACCTTGTCCGAGCCCACCCCAAAGGTTTCGGCGGTCTCCATCTCGAAGGCGGTCACTATGTGCAGTGAGGCCCCCAGCGACCCGGCCAGGTCCAGCGCGACTTCCGCTGCCTTCCGCGCGGACGGGCTGGCGTCCACCCCTACAACCACTACATTGGCCATTCACTCGCTCCTTCGTATAGTCCTGGCATTCAAATCCATCTGCCAGTTTAGGGACTACCCGCGTGGAGTACGGGTATCACGGCCTTTGGTTTAACCAATCCCAGCCAGCCCGGGTACGGCAGCATCCGCATACCTGTTGCCGGGCCGGGCCAACCCGTAGTGCTCCCGCAGCGTCTTTCCGGCGTACTCCGTCCGGAAAAGCCCGCGTTCCTGGAGGATCGGCACCACCTGGTCCACGAACGCCTCCAACCCGGAGGGAAGCACCGGCGGCATGATGTTGAAGCCGTCCGCGGCCCCGCCGTCGAACCATTCCTGGATGGCGTCGGCCACCTGTACCGGCGTGCCGGTGAAGGTGCGGTGCCCGCGGCCGCCGCCCAGGCGGCCGATCAGCTGCCGCACGGTGAGCTGCTCCCGGCGCGCCAGCTGGACGATCAGGGTGTAGCGGCTCTTTGCCCCCTCGATCTCATCCTCGCTGGGCAGGTTGTCCGGCAGCTGCCGGTCCAGCGGCAGGTCCTCCGGGTCCACTCGCAGGGTCCTGGCCAGTTGGATCCGGGCGTACTCGGGCTTGATCAGCCGGTCGAGTTCGCGTTCCAGTTCCAGGGCTTCCTCCTCGGTGGCACCGATGACCGGGACAATGCCCGGGAGGATCTTGATGGATTCCGGATCGCGGCCGGCGGCAGTGGTGCGGGACTTCAAGTCGCGGTAGAACTCCTGCGCGTCGGCCAGGGTCTGGTGCGCGGTGAAGACGGCGTCGGCGTACTTCGCGGCCAGGCCCTTGCCGTCCTCGGACGAACCTGCCTGGACGATCAGGGGGTGTCCCTGGGGTGACCGCGGAACATTGAGCGGCCCGCGGACCTTGAAATGCTTGCCTTCGTGGTCGACGGTGCGGATCCTGTCCGCATCGCCCCACACGCCCTCCGCCTTGTCCGCGAGGACGGCGTCTTCCTGCCAGCTGTCCCAGAGCTTCTGCGCCACCTCGATGAACTCGGCGGCGCGTTCGTACCGGACGGCGTGGGCGGGCTGGTCGTCCACGCCGAAGTTGCGCGCCGCGTCCGGGCCTGCCGTGGTCACCACATTCCAGCCGGCCCGTCCGCCGCTGGCCCAGTCGACGGACGCGAAGCGGCGGGCCAGGTTGAACGGTTCATTGTAGGTGGTGGAAGCGGTGGCGATCAGCCCGATCCGCTCGGTGGCGCCGGCGATGGCCGTGAGCAGCACGGTGGGCTCCAGCTTCCCGGCAGGACGGCGCCCCACCTCGCCGAACAGGACAGGGGAGTCGGCGAAGAAAATGGAGTCCAGCTTGCCGCGCTCTGCAGTGCGGGCGAGCTGCTGGTAATGCTCCACCTTGGTTCCCGCATGGGGATCGCTTTCCGGCAGCCGCCATGAGGCCTCGTGGTGGCCGGTGCTCATGAGGAAGGCGTTGAGGTGGAGTTGGCGCAGGGATGGGTTCTGGGTAGTCAAGGGTTTGCTCCTTTGGAGGTTAGCGGCCGACGGCGGCCGGTTCAGGTGTGTGCACGGGTTCGACGCCCAGCGCCGTGAGGAGGTCGCGGCGCAGGGCTTCGTGCCCCGCGGCATCGGCGGAAGATCGGATTGCGGGTGCCACCGGGCGGACGGTGGCGATGCGGCCGCGGTCCAGGACCACGATCCGGTCGGCCAGTGCGATGGCCTCGTCCACGTCGTGGGTGACCAGCAGGACGGCTGGCCGGTGGGCCGCCACCAGGTCCTGGAGGAGCCCGTGCATCCTGATCCGGGTCAGGGCGTCCAGCGCGCCGAACGGCTCGTCGGCCAGCAGCAGCTGCGGTTCCCGGACCAGGGACCGCGCCAGCGCCACGCGTTGCTGCTCACCGCCGGAAAGCTGGTGCGGCCAAGCTTTTTCACGTCCGGCGAGCCCCACCTCGGCGAGTGCCTTGCGGGCCCGGGCATCGGCGTCGTGCTCCCGGACGCCCAGCGTGACGTTGCCCAGCACGGTGTCCCACGGCAGCAGCCGGGAATCCTGGAAAACCACGGACACGCGGTCCGGGACGCTGATCACGCCGATGCCGCGGACCTCGTGGTCCAGGCCGGCCAGGGCGCGCAGCAGGGTGCTTTTGCCACAACCGCTGGGTCCCAGCAGGGCCACGAATTCGCCGGGCGCGATGTCCAGGTCCACGCCGTCCAGGACACTCTTGGTACCGAAGCTGCGGATAAGCCCGCGGACTGAAACGGCGGAAGGTACGGGACGTGCGGGGCCGGCGGCGGTCAGCCCGCCAGGGTGCGCTGCCATGAGAGGGCCTTTCGTTCGATGAAGCGGACAATTCCGTCGGAGAGGAGGCCAAGGACGCCGTAAACGGCCAGGCCCAGGATGATGATGTTGGTCTGGCCATAGGTGCGGGCGAGTTCCATCATGTAGCCGATCCCGCTGGTGGCGTTGATCTGTTCCACCACCACCAGGGACACCCAGGCGCCGGTCACCGCGAAGCGCAGGCCCAGGAAGAATCCGGGCAGGGCGCCGGGGAGGACCACCTTGCGGATGAAGCCCGCCCGGCCCAGGCCCACCGTCTGGGCAAGTTCGACGAACCGCAGGTCGATGCCGCGCAGCCCGGCATGGGTCTGCAGGTAGACGGGGACAAAGACGCCCAGGGTGATGGTGAGGACCTTCATGGTCTCGTCGATGCCGAACCACAGGATCAGCAGCGGGATCAGGGCCAGGCCGGGGATAGCGCGCTTGATCTGCACCGGACCGTCGATCAGTGCTTCACCGATCCGGCTCAGTCCGGAGAGCAGGGCCAGCACCCCTCCCACCAGGATGCCGAAGAACAGTCCCAGGCCGGCGCGCTGGGCGGAGATGGCAAGGTTTTCCTGGAGCCGGCCGTCGGCGGTCAGTTCTCCGGCGGTGGCCACGACGGTCCAGGGTTCGGACAGGATCCGTGGGTCAAGCAACCCCGTGGCGGAAGAAGCTGTCCAGAGCAGAAGCAAGGCGGACGGGCCCAGCCAGGCGAGCCGCCGCCGTCGTCCTGGCCCCAGCCTCCTGCCAGTGGGCCGCACGTCCGGCCGCCCGGCCAGCGCGGGGTCCTGGTGCGGTGCGACGACGGGACGGTCCAGCACGGCGCTCATGCCGCGCCAACCTTGGCGGCGGAGGCGAACGCCGTGCCGGCGATGGCCTCGAAGCGGGTGTCGTAGAGGTCCGCTGCCTTCAACTGCGGTTTCTTCTGCTCGCGGGACAGCAGGTCGATCGTTTCCTGGTGCCGTGCGATGGCCTCCGTCCAGGACGTCGGCAGGTCGCGCTTGCCGGTGGCGTCGATCAGGTACTGGCCGTCCTCGCGGGACAGGCCCTGGTCCTTGACGTAGTAGCCCTCCAGCCACTCGGCCGGGTGGTCCTCGATCCAGCGCTGCGCCTTGCCCCAGACCTTCGCGTAGGCGGCAAGGGCGGCGGCCTTGGCGGGATCAGCCAGGACTTTGGCGGGGGAATAGAGGAGGCTGGGATCATCGCGCAGCCCGTGGCGGAGGGTGGTGGCGCCGTCGGCCGTGTACTTGGCCAGGTAGCGCTTGATCTGGACGCCGCCCAGGGGAGCCGCGTCCACCTGCTTGCTGGCCAGCGCGGTGGCGTAGGCGTCCCCGGTACTGGGGAGCTCCACGAGCTTGACGTCGTCCTGCTTGAGGCCGGCCTTGTCCAGGATCCGCAGCACCAGGGCGCCCTGCGCCTGGCCCGGGGAGTAGGCCACTTTCTTCCCGCGCAGCTCTTCGAGCTTGCCGATGACGGCTCCCGGTGCCACACCGAGCTCGTAGATGGGGTGGTTCACCGCGTCCTGCCGGTAGCCGGCGGCGATGATGCGGACGTCCAGCCCGGTCCAGGTGGCGTGGATGGGAGGAATGTCGGCCACGGACCCGACGTCCAGGGCGTTGGCGCGGAAGGCCTCGGTGGTCTGGGGGCCGCCGGAGATGTTGGCGAACTCCACCGTGAAGCCGTCCAGGTCCTTGACCAGGCCGGACAGTTCCAGCGCCACTTTGATGCTGGGATCGCCCACCTTAATGGAGGTGCCGGCAGGCACCGAGGCCGCCAGCGGTTCAAGGGCGCCCTGGCTGATGCGGGCTCCTCCTGCGGTGGCGGTCCCGCCGCAGGCGGACAGCAGGCCGACGGCGGGAACAGCCAGGAGTGCGCCCAGCGCACGGCGCCGGCTAAAGGCAGCACGTTGGCTCGTTTGGGGTGGGGGTGCTGGGAAGGTCATGGTGTTCCTTTCGAGGAGGATCCGGGTACGACGACGGCACCCGGGGTGTGTGTCCGGGCGGGCGTGAAGGGGTGGTTGGTCCGCCCAAACGGCGGGATCAGGGTGCTGCGGGATGATGCGTACTGGCGGGACTGTGGGGTGGTGCCTGCGGCGTGGCCGGTGCCGTGGAAACACCTAAACACGGCTCGCGGTGCGTTGGCCACCGGTATGAAACGCGCGCTAAACCCTGCGCAACGGCGCTTCTTATGGCGCCATCCTGGAGACAAAGCAGGCAACGCGGCGCCACGAACCGAAACCTGGGTTAAGGGGACTGCAACGCCGCTTCATGTACGGACTCCACTGGCTCGTTGGCTGCGAGCCCGGCCGGCTCCCAGGACAGGGCAGCCTTCTTAGCTGCCGACCTTTGCCTGCGCCGTTTCCACGATGTTCTCGGTGACCGCCCAGGAGGCGAGGAGCTTGAGGGCTTCCGCCGACGTGCTGCCGGGCGTAGCGGGATAGACCGTGAGGGTGCGCCCCGGATCTTCTTCGAGCCCAAGCACCTGGTAGTTCAGCTCAAGGAGCCCCACCACGGGATGCTGGAAGAACTTGGTGCCCGCGTAGTGGCGGCGGACGTTGTGGGCCGCCCAGAGCGTGCGGAACACGTCGCTGCGCATGGAGAGTTCACCGATGAGTTCGGCGATGCCCTTGTCATGGGGGTTGCGGCCGGCCTCCCGGCGGAGGATGGCTACGTTGGTGTGGGCAGCCCGGTCCCAGTCCGTGTAGAAGTTGTGGGCGCGGGGGTCGAGGAAAATGAACCGCGAGTGGTTGGCCGGCCGTGACGGGTTGCGGTACATGTCCGAATACAGCGCATAACCCAGCGTGTTGGCGGCAACGATGTCCAGGCGGTTGTTGCCAATGAAGGCAGGCGCTTCCGTGATGGCGTCCAGCAGGTATTGCAGTTCGGGCCGGACCTTCGACGGCGCGGAACCTCCGGCGCCTGCGGCACGCTTGCGGCCCGACGTGTTGGCCGCCCGGGCCAGGTCGTAGAGGTGGTCATGCTCGGCGCGGTCCAGTTCAAGGGCACCGGCGATGGCGTCCAGGACGCTGTCCGAAACACCGTGGAGGTTTCCCCGTTCCAGCCGCGTGTAGTAGTCCACGCTGACGCCTGCCAGCCGGGCCACTTCCTCGCGGCGCAGCCCCGGCACGCGCCGGCGGCCGCCATAGGGTTCGATCCCTGCCTGTTCCGGGGTGATCCGTCCACGGCGTGAGGAGAGGAACTGCCGGACCTCGGCTCGGTTATCCATAAAGAACACGTTACGACGAATGGCGGGACCGTAAGGAGGTACTGCCAGAACCAGTTACAGCAGGACCCTCGCCATGGAGGCACGGGCCGGGTTTGATGGAGATGTCCCGTTCAGCCGTTTCATTCTTGGAAGGACCAGCATGCGCGCAACCATCATGCACGCGCCCGGAGACGTCCGCGTCGAGGATCGTGACAAGCCCACCATCCAGAAGCCGACCGACGCAGTTATCAAACTCGCGGCCGCCTGTGTGTGCGGGTCCGATCTCTGGCCCTACCGCGGCGCCGACAAAATCTCCAGGCCCGTTCCCATGGGCCACGAGTACGTGGGGATCGTCGAGGAAGTCGGAGCCGACGTGAAGAACGTTACGCCCGGCCAGTTCGTCGTGGGGTCCTTCATCGCATCGGACAACACCTGCGAGATCTGCCGTTCCGGCTACCAGAGCGGGTGTGTCCACCGCCAGGGCGTAAGCGGTTCCCAGGCGGAGTACCTCCGCGTCCCGCTGGCGGATGGCACGTTGGTGGCCACGCCCGGCATGCCCGACGCCGACAAGGTTCCGTCGCTGCTGGCCGCCTCCGATGTCCTGGGCACCGGATGGTTTGCCGCGAAGGCGGCCCAGGTGGGCCCCGGGAAGACAGTGGCAGTGGTGGGCGACGGCGCCGTCGGACTTTTGGGGGTCCTGGCAGCCAGGCAAATGGGTGCCGAGCGGATCATCGCCATGTCGCGCCACACGGACCGGCAGGCACTGGCGCGCGAGTTTGGTGCCACCGATATTGTGGTGGAGCGCGGTGACGCGGGCGTGAAGAAGATCAAGGAACTTACCGGCGGCCTCGGCGCGCATTCCGTCCTCGAAGCCGTGGGAACACAGGAGTCGATGCTGCAGGCCATCCACGCCACACGGGCCGGCGGGCATGTGGGTTTCGTGGGCGTCTCCCATGACGTCTCGCTGCCCGGCCGCGACCTGTTCTCCTCGCACGTCCACCTGCACGGCGGCCCCGCCCCGGTGCGGCAATATCTGCCGGACCTGATCGACCTGATCCTCCGCGGCGACATTAACCCCGGCAAAGTGTTCGACCTCGAACTGCCGCTGGAACAGGCTGCGGAGGCGTACAAGGCCATGGACGAACGCCGCGCCATCAAGGTGCTCCTCCGCCCGTGACCAGGTTCCGTCCAGGAACATCGCCAAGGGTAGGACTCCCAAGACCAGTTTCAGCAGGGCCACGCTGGCCCGTCCTTTTCCGGGGTTTGCTCCGAACAACCCCGGTAGCATCGTGAATATCCCCCAACAGATCACAGGAGAACCATGACTACCGTCAAGGCTTATGCATCCCCGTCCGCCACGGAGGACCTGGTGGCAACCACCATCGAGCGCCGCGAAGTGGGTCCCCACGACGTCCTGATCGACATCAAGTTCGCCGGCATCTGCCACTCGGACATCCACACTGTCCGCGGTGACTGGGGCCCGCAGCAGTACCCGCTGGTTCCCGGCCACGAGATCGCCGGCATTGTCACCGAGGTAGGTTCCGCCGTCACCAAGCACGCAGTGGGCGACCGTGTTGGCGTTGGCTGCATGGTCAACTCCTGCCAGGAGTGCGTCAACTGCCAGAAGGGCGAGGAGCAGTACTGCCTCAAGGGCAACATCGGCACCTACGGCGCTGTTGACCGGGACGGCACCATCACCCAGGGCGGTTACTCCACCCACGTTGTGGTGACCGAAGACTTCGTTGTCACCATCCCCGAGGGCATCGACCTGGACGTCGCCGCACCGCTGCTGTGCGCAGGCATCACCACCTACTCACCGCTGCGGCACTGGGGCGCAGGGCCCGGCAAGAACGTCGCAGTGGTCGGCCTTGGCGGCCTGGGCCACATGGCCGTCAAGCAGGCCCACGCCATGGGCGCCGAAGTAACCGTGCTGTCCCAGTCGCTGAAGAAGCAGGAGGACGGCCTGAAGCTCGGCGCCGACCACTACTACGCCACCAGCGACGAGAACACCTTCGCCGATCTCGCCGGCTCATTCGACCTGATCATCAACACGGTCAGCGCCTCGATCGACATCAGCGCCTACCTGGGCCTGCTGAAGCTCGATGGCGCCCTGGTCAACGTCGGCGCCCCCGCGGAACCGCTTCCCGTCAATGCCTTCGCGCTGATCGGCGGACGCCGTTCCTTTGCCGGATCCATGATCGGCGGCATCCGCGAGACCCAGGAAATGCTCAACTTCTGCGCCGAGCACGGCCTGGGCGCCGAGATCGAGGTCATCCCGGCTGAGAAGATCAACGACGCCTACGAACGCGTGCTGGCATCGGATGTCAGGTACCGCTTCGTAATCGACACCGCCACCCTCTAAGGCACGGGCGATCCTCTAAGGCTGAAGGCTCCGCAGTATGGATACTGCGGGGCCTTCCACCGTGTTCCGGTAGTTGATGCCAGCCCATAGGTTCAGCCAGTCAGGCTCTCCTGCTGCCGCCGCGGCGGCGCGCAAGGGCGTAGTGAGATGGTGGATTTCCGGGTAGCCGTAGGGCGCCTCGCCGTCATGGCGGCGCATGAACTCGTTGTCCAGGCCCCTGGCATTGCGGCCCGAGAAAGCCCGGGTGACGGCCGTGGTGGTGAAACGGTCCGGTGCTGCCAACGCGGCCCGGTGCGCGGCCTTGGTGCCTGCTTCGTCCGCGCAGAGGAACGCAGTTCCTGCCTGGACTGCCACCGCACCGAGGGCCAGCGCGGCACGGGTGTGATCCGCCGTGGCAATACCGCCCGCTGCCACCAGGGGCACCTCCAGGTCGGCGAGTTCGCCAAGGATCCCGTGGAGGGGCACCAGGGGAGGAGGCGCATCCGCTTTGAACGTGCCCCGGTGGCCGCCGGCTTCGGGGCCCTGGACACAGAGGGCGTCGGCGCCGGCGGCGAGCGCCTGCAGCGCTTCGCCGCGTGCAGTGACGGTGGCGATCACATAAATCCCTCGCTGGTGGAGGGCTTCCACCACGCTGGCTTCGGGGAAGTCGAAGGTGAACGACGCGACCGCGGGCGCAAGGTCCAGCAGTGCTTCGAGCTTTGGTTCCCAGCCGTCGTCGTCATGCCTCGGCTCGCCCAAGGCCACCCCGAAGCGTTCGGCATCCGGGGCCAGCGCGCCGGCGTATTGCTGCAGGGCGGAAGGGCTGGCGACCGATGCCTGGGGCACGAACAGGTTCACGCCGAAGGGCTTGTCCGTCTGTTCCCTCACAGCCGCGATCTCGGCCCGCATGGCCGCGGCGGTTTTGTAGCCCGCCGCTACGAAGCCCAGTCCGCCGCTTGCGCTCACCGCTGCTGCCAGTTGCGGGGTGGAAGGCCCGCCGGCCATCGGTGCCTGGATGACGGGGAGCTCCAGCGATTCGAACATGAACCGTGCGTGCCTCTGCTGCGTTGCCATGAGCCCTTCCCGTCGTTTGGGTATCCCTGACGAATGCTACGCCGGTCTGCAGGGGTAGTTGGGACGGAAGCAGGTGCGGTCGTGCCGCACGTTTGACTGGACGGAAAAGGGGCGCGGACGACGCCGGGTAGGTCCCGCCGTCGTCCACGCCCCTTTGGTGGTGGGCCGCTTAGAGGGCCAGTGCCGGCTCGTTCCCGCGCACGCTCAGCGTGAAGGTGTTGGGTCCGCTGCAGGTGACGGCGATGCGGCAGGTGGTGGTGTTGTGGCGCGCGGAGAGGTCGGAGACCGCGGAGTCGAGGGTCTCGTGGAGGGAAGCCCGGTCCCAGATCTTCAGCGTCACGGATTCGGCAGTGTTAAACGTCATTGTTCAGTACTTTCCTGTGTCAAGCCGGCGCAGCGTCCGGCAGTGGCCTGTCCGCGCTCGGAGGGTCGGTGGCCTGCGCTCACCGGTGGGCCTCGTTGCGTCACCAGGATGTCAAGGGCGGATGGTCCGACCCTGCCTATCCATAGTGCCCGTGGCTGATCAACCGACTCAACCAAATCGCGCATTTATTGCGAGTGAATCTCATCACGTGTGATGCACGGCACAGCTACTCTTCGAAGTAGGCGGTGATCTTCTGCTCGCCCGAAATCGAGGTGATAACGGTTCCTGCAACCTCGCGGAGCTTGATGTTGCGGGTGTTCGACGCGCGGGTAAGGATGCTGAAGGCCGTCTCCCGGTCGCACCGGTTCTGGGCCATGACCGCCCCCACGGCCATGTCGATCACGGTGCGTGAGTGCATGGCGGCGGCCAGGTCATCCCTGGCTCCGCTGAGCTGGGATATCCGCAGGATCAGCCTCAGCGAACTGGCGGCCTGGGCTGCGAACGCCTCAACGGTGGCGATGTCCTCGGCGGAAAACCCGTTGCTCCTGCCCGAGTAGAGATTCAATACCGCCTCCGCGTCGCCCGCAAGATCCAGCGGGACGGCGAGGATGGAGGAGACGCCGTGCCGGGCTGCGGCCCGGGCGTAGGGTCCCCAGCGGGTTTCGGCGGCAAGCTCCGGCACCAGGAGGGTGGTTCCCTGCCCGAGCGCCGTAAGGCAGGGGCCCTGGCCAAATCCGTTCTGCAGTTCGTCAAGGGCCTTTGCCGCAGCATCGCTTGCTGCTACGGCCTTGGGTCTTTTGTGCCTCATTACGGTGACGCCGCTGTGGATGGAGTTGCCCGCGGTGGACAGCCGCGAACTGGCCAGGATTGCCAGTTCGGTGAGGAAACCCTTGATGTCCGGGCTTTCCAGCACCAGCTGCTGCAGGGACTGTTCCACATCTTCCAGGGGCTGCCCGTCGGGTTCCTGGAACGGCTGCCCTTCGCCGGCGGTCATTAATCCTCGTCCTCGGACAATTCCCTCATGGCCGTCGCAATCAGGCCCACCTGGGCAGCTGGAAGATGGAGCGCTTCGTTGAGGTAGGCGTCAAGCGACATCTCGTCGGCGTCGCCGCCAAGGCCGTAGTAGTAAGTCCACAGTTTTATCATCGGGACCTGGGTGTTGCGGAACCGCCGGGCCACGTCCTTCCGCTGCTGGTCGGCCTCCAGCAGTTTGTCGGGGCCGCCGGTCCAGTCGGCGTTCATCCGCGCGGTCCAACCGGCGGTGCGGACAATTCCCCGCCGTCCAGGGTGCTGGCATCCGTTCGGAGCCGCGAAGCAGAGCTGGTGCCCAGCGCGAGGAGGAACCCAGGGATTCCGGGGCATTCCCGCAGCAGGTCCTGGTATTCGTCTGCGGCGGCCAGAGCGTTTTTCCCGGCCATCGGGCCTCGATCCATAGTTGCGCCAGTCATTGCCTGTCCTGGCTGGCGGCCGCCGCTCTTCGCACGGTGGGCCCGTTTATTCAACTTCCGGATAGTGACACCATCCCGAAATCTCCTACCTTTGACACTACGCCCTTGGTGATGGATCTGATAAGCGGCTCCTTCGGCCCGGAGCTTGGCCCCTACCGGGTCCGCCGTCGTCGTCCCCGGTTCGCTGCCGCCGTCGTTGTCCCGTTCTGCCTCCGCTGGACTGCCCGGGCCCTCCGCATCCCCGGCCTGTGGCTGGTTGGCAGCGGACGCGGTTGGCGCGTGCCGAAATCCTCGGAATAGGGGCACGGGGACGCGGCAGGTCATCGATGAGTTCATTGGCGGCCAGCGCCAGCAAATCGCGCTGGATAGCCGGCCGCGAAAGCGGTACCTGCAGGCAGGCCTCCACTTCATATTCGCCGGCGTCGCCGGACGGGCTGAAGTACTTCAGCCGCAATGCGGACAGGGAGATTTCGGCTGTCTTCATTGCCGCCTCCGCTGCCGCCTCCGCTGCCGCGCAGGGGCCGGTAACCGTAAGATGAACCCCATGCTGAATCCTGCCAACAGTGTGACAGTCGAGCACCTCCAAGAGGTCCTGGTGGGGGCCGAGAATGCCGTTGAGTTCCTTTCCGGACTCTCGGGACTGGCGGCAGCGGCTGTCTCCAAGGCAGCCGGTGACGACATTGAGTGCGCGGTGACCATGAAGCTCCGCCGGCGCCCCACCACTGCTGCGGGCAGCAGTGCCAGGGCGCTGGAACTGGACCTTATCGAGCAGGCGCTGGGGGACGGTCCCTGCATCAAGGCGCTGCGCGAGATGGCGCCCGTGCTGATTGACGACGTCGGGCAGGACGGCCGGTGGACCACGTACAACCAGGAGCTGGTGGGGCGGGGCGTGCACAGCACCCTGGGTGTTCCTTTGGAGATCAGCGGCGAGGCCAGTGCCGCACTGAACTTTTTCGCCACGAGGCCGGGAGTGTTCACGGCGGAGGTTTATGACAAAGCGGTGGGCTTCGCCGCCGCTGCCCACAACACCTTGCACCTTTCGGTCCGCATCAGCACGGCGCAGAACAGGGCTGATGACCTGGAAGCCGCCCTGGAAAGCAGGACCGCCATCAACCTGGCCTGCGGCGTCATCATGGCGCAAAACCGTTGTTCGCAAGAAGACGCGATGGAGATCCTCACCAGGGTCTCCAGCAACCGCAACAAGAAGCTGAGGGACGTGGCCAAGGAATTGATTGAACAGCTCTCCGGAGGCAGTGTCCAGACGCACTTCGACTCCTAGCCTGCGCCTGGACCACAAACTGTCCAGGCCCCGTCAGGCGCCGGCGCGGATCGAGACGACAGTGCCGCCCCCTGCGTTGCGGATATCCCAGGCGTTGCCGCTGCCGATAACCCTGTATCCATCGGCGCCTGCCGGTTCCAGCACCACTGCCGTGTTCTCATCAATGGCGACCGCCCAATCCACCTGGCCGGCCGCTACGGCCCCCACTGCGCGGCTTACCGTTCCCGCTTGCGCCGCGTGGACATCCACCGCGAACGGGACCAGTCCCAGGCCCTGCCGGATCTCCACTGCCTCCAGGCCTTCCGAGCATTCCTCCCCGCACACGTCCACCCCGTTGATACGGTGGCCGCCGATCAGTGCACGGTTCGGCGCCACCATGGCCCCGGCGGAAAACCCCAGGTAGGGGCTGCCGGCGGCCACCAGGCGGGAAATGGCGGCGGCCGCGGGGAGCAGGCCTTCCCAATAGGCCGGCGTCAACCCGCCGCCCACCACCACGCCATCCACGCCATCGAATGCGGCAGGATCCGCCGGCTTGTCCCCGCGCAGCGGGATGGCCACGATCCCACAGTCAAGCCTGGCTTGGAGGGGCGCCGAGCAGGTCTCAATGAGTTCCTCCGGGCTTCCTCCTCGATGGTGTACGGCCACGGCAATCCGGACAGCCCGGCCAGGTGCCGCATGCCGGCGGACTGCATCCGCAAACTGGTCAAAGACATCCGGAAAGCCCAGTGGATCAGGGCCCGCCCCGGCAAGGAAGATGCTCATGAGCTTCAAGATACCGGCCAGAACTTGCCTGGCGGGGACGACGGAAAAAGCCATTGACCGGGGCTACCTAAAGGGATAATGTACAACCAAATGGTTGTAGATCCGCTTCGTGAGGCCGAACTGGACCGCCTCTTCCACGCGTTCGCCGATTCCACCCGCCGCGACATTGTCCGCAGGGTGACCGTAGAGGAGTTTTCAGTTTCCGGTCTCGCCGCCCTCTACGCCATGAGCTTCGCCGCCGTACAGAAACATGTGGCGGTATTGGAGCGCGCCTCCCTTGTCACCAAGGAAAAGCGCGGAAGGGAGCAGATCGTGCGGGGCAACCATGAAGGCCTGCTGAAAGCCCGGCGGCTGCTCGACGAATATGAACAAATCTGGCGGCAGCGCGCCGCCCGGATGGCAGCCATTCTCACTGAAGGTTAGGAAGGCAAGGCCATGACAGTCATCAGTACGGATAAAAACCCCGAGGCCCTGAGCCTCACCCTCGTTGCCGAGTTCGACGCCGGCATGCAACGCGTCTGGCAGCTCTTTGAGGACCCGCGGCAGCTGGAGCGTTGGTGGGGTCCGCCCACGTATCCGGCTACCTTCTACAAGCACGACTTCGTTCCGGGCGGCCGCGCCAGCTACTACATGACAAGCCCGGATGGGGAGAAGTTCCACGGCTGGTGGGAATTCACCAGCATCGAATCGCCGCGCCAGCTTGAATTCAACGACGGTTTCGCGGACAGCGACGGCAACCCCACCGGTGACCATGGCGTCAGCCATGCCACAGTGACGCTGGAACCGGTGGGGGAGCGCACCCGGATGACCATGCTGTCCGCCTTCGAGTCTGAAGAACAGCTGGAAGAGATGATCAAGATGGGCATGGAGGAGGGCCTCAAGGCAGCGGTCGGCCAGATCGACGGACTCCTTGCCGAGCACGCCAACGCCTGACAGTGCAACAGCCACTTCCTTTGCCACGGCGCCAGGTGGGCGGACGACGGCGGGACGTTCCGTCGTCGTCCGCCAACCCTGGGCGTTGAACGCCCAGGCCCGCCGCTGAATACTGGAGGTTGGGACCCGGCGAGGGAAGGCGGTGGCAGCAATGAGCGGCGCAGGGGAATTCCGCAAGCGCCTGGAGCGTGCGGCCGAGGTGCGGTCGTACCGTGGCGCCGGCATCAGCGCCGAGGAGGAAGCCGCGCTGGATGCCCTCGACGCGCAGGAGCGGGAGAAGCGCAGGAAAGTCAGCGATGCCGCCCGCGCGGAATACCTGGTCCGCGACGCCATGGCGCAGGGCAAGTTCGACAACCTGAAGTATGCGGGCAAACCAATTCCCGGCCTGGGCGAGTCGTACGATCCCGACTGGTGGGTGAAGGGGCTGATCCAGCGGGAGAACATCAGCGGCCTGGGGCCGGCGGCCATCCTCCTCCGCGCTGAGGACGCCGAGCTCGACGCGAAACTGGACGCCCAATACACCGAGCAGCAGGTCCGCGATGTCGTGGCGGATTTCAACCGGAGGGTGGTTGATGCCCGCCGCCAGTTGCAGGGCGGCCCACCGGTGGTCACCAAGACCCGTGACGTGGATGGGGAAGTGGAGCGTTGGCGCAGCCGGCGTGCTGTGCAGGTGGACGAGGCGCCGCCCGCGCCGGAGCCGGAACGCCCGTGGTGGAAGCGGCTGTGGAAGGGGACGGGTTAGGCGGCATCCAGATCCACCATGGATGCGCCAAGTGCCTACGGCCTGTAGTTGGGGTTAGGGCCGATCATCGAAGCGGGCGGTGGCGCGAACGGGGTTGCGGGATACAGCGGCGCCACCTTGAGCATGTAGTTGGCCCACTGCGGCCCGGCAATCATGTACCCGTCGAGGCGGGGATAGAAGGTTCCGTTGATGGTCACGTTCTGCCCGGCCCGCTTTTGGCCTTCCAGTGCATCGCCGAAGAAGGAAGCCGTGACAAGGCCGGTGGTGTAACCCACCACCCACGTGGAACCGTTGTTGTTGGAGGTTCCAGTCTTGGCGGCGGTGGGCACCGTGTCCTGTACTTTCGGGTTGATCCAGACACCGGACCCCTTCTTCAGGACGTCCTGGAGCACTGAATTGACGCCCCGGGCCACGTCGGGCTTGACGGCGTCGTGGCAGTCGGGGGCCTGGGCGGGCAGCTTCGCCCCTGCCGCATCGGTCACCTCGGCCAGGGCGATCGGCGCACAGTAGCGGCCCTCCGTGGCGAAGGTGGCGAAGGCGTTTGCCAGGGTAAGCGGAGCCACGCCCGTGCCGCCCAGCAGGTTGCCCAGCTGATGCATGTTGACCGGGGTGCTGTCCAAGCCACTGTGCAGGCCCACGGAGTCCACCATCTTCTGGATGCCGCAAAAATCGAGCTGGGCAGCCGAGGCGAAGGTAGCGGTGTTGATGGAGTTGTACAGGCCGTAGTTGACGGGCATCGGCCGGTAGAAGCCGTCCTCGGCGTTCTGCAGGTCATCGGCAGCGCCAAGGGCCGGGTTGGCCTGCGCCGTGCTGTACGCGCCCAGCACCTTCCCGCAGCTGTCCTTCCACGGGAACCCCAGGGGATAGACCCGGCGTGAGGCATCCACTTCCGCGGTCAGCGGCTTGCCCTCGTTCAACCACTCCGCGAAGGTAAAGGGCTTCATGGTGGAGCCCGGCTGGAACCCGCCGGCGCCATTCAGGTCATTGCCCTGGGCGTCCCTGGCGTCCACGTTGAAGTTCAGGTTGGTGTCAAATTTGCCAGGCTGGGGGAGGAATACCGTGTTCTGGGCCATGGCCAGGATCTTGCCGCTGCCTGGCTGCAGGGTCAGGAGCGAGGCTGCCCACCGGTCCGGATTTGCACCCGCTGTACCGTCCACCTGGGCCTGGGCGGCCGTCTGGAGCCTGCTGTCCAGGGTGGTGACGATAGTGAGGCCGCCGCGGTACAGCCTGCGCTCGCGCTCCACTTCGGTGGCGCCGTAGGCAGGATTGTTCAGGATCAGGTGGGAGATGTAGTCGCAGAAGTAGGGCGCCATTGCGGCATTGGCGCAGCCCTGCTGTTGCGGCGTGATCTTCAGCTCGATAGGGGTGGCCACTGCCGCGTCGTACTGGGCCTGCGTGATCCTTCGCAGGCGGAGCATCTCGGACAGGACCTGGTTCCGGCGCACGATCGACTTGTCCGGATTGGTGGCCGGGTTGTACAGGGTGGGGCTGTTGACCAGCCCGGCCAGCAACGCGGCCTGGGGCAGGGTGAGGTCCTTCGCGGTGGTGCTGAAGAAGTATCGCGCCGCGGCTTCTATCCCGTAGGCATTGCTGCTGAAAAACACGATGTTGAGATAGCCCTCAAGGATCTGGTCCTTGGTGTACTTCTTCTCCAGCGCGATGGCGAGCTTCATTTCACGCAGCTTGTCACCGAAGTCCTTCTGCCCGTTCAGCACCACCGCGTCCGGCCGGTCCTGCGAGAGTTGCGCCTCGTTCAGGACGTTCGTGACGTACTGCTGCGTGATGGTGGACGCACCCTGCTCGCCCCCTTGGTCAGGTTGGACACCAGTGCGCGCAGGATGCCCTGCGGATCCACGCCGGCGTGGGTGTAAAACCTGCTGTCCTCGATGGCAATGATGCCGTCCTTGATGAAGGGGGACATCTGGTCCAGTGGAACCCTGACGCGGTTTTCCGCGTAGAAAGTGGCAATAGCCTGCCCGTCGGAGGTGAGGACTTTGGTGGCCTGCGACGGCGGCTGGACGGTCAGCTCCGTGGGCAGGCTTTCGAAGAAACCAATGGAGGAACTGACGCCCATCCCAGCGGCTGCCACGGCAGGAACCACCAGGCTGGCCGCCAGCACTCCGCACATGACGCTCGCAGCAAGGAAACCCAGGAGCCTTCCCAGGGCGGCGCCAAAGCCGCGCCTGCGCTTCCGCTTCTTCACCATTCCTCGGCCCTCGTCCTCGAAGGTGGGATCAGAATACGCCCCTGCAAAGAGGTGAAACAGGGGCGGAAGGTCAGGATTTGGTCACGCTGAACCCTTGACTCAGCGATAGTTACCGACATATCGTTAACTATCGCTGAAGACGCAGCGAGCACATGAAAAATGAAAGGGCGATGCCACCATGAAAGGCATATTTGATGACAAGAATCCCGGCCCGGAATTCGGCAAGGGACGCTTCGAGCGGGGGAGGGGCCACAGGGGGCCGCACGGGCACCGGGGTCCCGGCTTCGGTCCCGGCTTCGGGCCTGGTTTTGGGCCCGGATTCGGAGCTGGGTTTGGGCCGGGCTTTGGCCCGGGTTTCGGACGGGGCGGCCGGCGTGCCAGCCGGGGTGACGTCCGCTCAGCCATCCTGTCGCTGCTGGCGGAGGCCCCGTCCAATGGTTACGGACTGATCAAGACCATCGCCGCAAAGACCGGCGGAATGTGGCGGCCCAGCCCGGGATCCATCTATCCCACGCTCCAGCAGTTGGTGGACGAGGGGCTGATCGAGGCCGTGGGCGAGGGCCGGGGAACAGAGTTTGCGCTGACGGACGCCGGGAAGGCCTACGTCGCCGAACACGCCGAGGAGATGGAGAACGCCTGGAACGCTGAACCGGACAGCGCCGACAGGGACTTCCACCAGAGCATTGCCAAGCTGATGGGCGCCATCCATCAGTTCCGCACCGGGGTGAGCGAGGAGCAGCGGGCCGCCGCGATGGAAAAGATGGACGAACTGCGCCGCGCGCTCTACAAGATCCTTGCGGACTAGGGCAGGACTTACGCGAAGGAGTCTTCCTTGGCATGCCGTTCAGCGGGAGCCGGGGCCGTTGGAATGTGGGCCGCGGCGTGGCGCAGGGGATTGAAGCCCGCTCCGATCTCGCCGAAGGCGTAGGCCGTCTCGGCGTGCTCAGCCAGGTCCACGCCGGCGGTCTCAGCCTCGTGGCTGACACGGAAGCCAACAGTCTTGTGGATCACCCGGCCGATGACCGCGGTTCCTGCGCCGGACAGCAGGAGCGTGATGACTACCGCGGCCACCTGGGCGATGAGCTGCTGGACTCCGCCGCCGTAGAAGAGACCGCCGCCCTGGCCGTTCACCGGGAGGGCGATGAACCCCAGCGAAAGGGTGCCGATAAGGCCTGCGCCCAGGTGGACACCCACCACGTCCAGGGAGTCATCAAGGCCAAACCGGTACTTGAGGTCCACGAACACGCAGCAGGCGGCTCCCGCCACCAGGCCCAGGCCGATGGCGGCCACCGGGCTGATGTTGGCGCAGGACGGGGTGATGGCCACCAGCCCGGCGACCACGCCGGAGGCTGCACCCAGGGAGGTCGGGTGTCCGTGGCGGATCTTTTCGGTGACCAGCCAGCTCAGCATGGCCGCGGCAGGAGCCACAAGGGTGTTGATCCAGATGAGGCCGGCCTGTTCCACGCTGGTGGCAGCTCCGCCGTTGAAGCCGAACCAGCCAAACCACAGGATTGCGGCGCCGAGCATGATGAAAGGCAGGTTGTGGGGGCGGTGGTTGGGGTCCTTCGCGAATCCGTGGCGCTGGCCAACAATAACGGCGAGCACCAGGGCTGCAGTTCCCGAACTGATTTCCACCACGGCGCCGCCGGCGAAATCAATGACCTGGCCGAAGATTTCCGTGACGGCCCCGCCAGCGCTCATCAGTCCGCCACCCCAGATCATGTAGGCGAGGGGGCAGTAGATCAGGGTGATCCATACGGGCACGAACAGGACCCAGGCGCTGAACTTGGCACGGTCGGCGATGGCGCCACTGATCAGGGCGACGGTGACAATGGCGAAGGTAGCGCTGTAGCCGGCCTTGAGGAGGTCCGGTGAACCCATCAGGTCCTGCAGGCCAAAGCTGGTAAAGGGGTTGCCGAACAGTCCCAGGATGCCGTTCCCGGTGGTCATGGAGTAGCCCCAGAGGACCCAGACCACGCCGACAATCCCCGCCGAGATGAAGCTCATCATGATCATGTTCAGGGCAGCCTTGGCGCGGGTCATGCCGCCGTAGAAGAGGCCAAGCCCGGGGGTCATCAGGAGGACCATTGCGGCCGAAATCATCAGCCAGACGTGTTGGGCAGTGATTTCCACCGGTGGGTCCCTTCGCGATGTGAACGTGGTGCGGGACCCGTGTGGCCCCGCGGCATTTCCCCCGGGATCCATTTTTCGCGGCGTGTGTTTCAATCAATGCCGCCTAAAGTTGCGGCCACGTTACACAAATTGCCCGTGCGTGAAGTTCACGTATCAACTATGTTTCGGGCGTGTAAACGGCCTCTCCTCCGGCGGCTGCTTCGACATCCCTTCACCCGGCCCGTTCCCTGCAACCGCAGGCTGGAGGGGCCTGCGGCAGGTGAGCTCCGCCGTCGTCCGCCCCTGTGCCGGCTGTTTCGAAGCCGTGAACGGCACCTCACCCCGTCAGAAGGTGCGGGCGTTGGCGAGGACCGGCAGTGTGGCCCGGACGTCCTCCACGGTTGACGGGTCGATGTCGACGACGGCGAGTTCAGGTTTCCCGCCCAGGGCAACCACAGGCTTCCCCAGGGGTGTGATCACCGCGCTGTGCCCGATGCCCGTGGGTGCTGTGCCCGCCGGGCCGGCACCCACCGTTTGGGGATCGCCCTGTCCGCACGCAACCACAAATGTGGTGCTGTCCAGAGCCCGGGCGCGCACCAGCAGGTCCCACTGCTCCGCCTTGCCTTCACCGGCGCCCCACGAGGCGCACACGATATTCACCTGGGCGCCTGCATTGGCGTTTGCCGTGAACAGCCCTGGAAAGCGGACGTCGTAGCAGGTGGCCAGGCCAAACACGGTCCCATCGAGCTCGAACGTCACCGGGGCTTCCCCGGCGTCCACCGTCCTGGACTCCGTGAAGCCAAAAGCGTCAAAAAGGTGGACCTTGTCGTACGCCGCCTCCAGCCCGGGCCCGGTGACCAGGAGGGTGTTACGGACCCGGCCGTCTTTCCCCGGCGTGAACATGCCGGCCACGATCGCCAGGTCCAGCTCGGCAGCCATCCTGCGGACCTCGCCGGCCCACGGCCCGTCCACGGGCTCGGCAATGTCTTTCAGGGAATGGCCAAAGGCGCGCATGGTCGCCTCGGGAAAGACCACCAGTTGGGCGCCGGCGTTCTTGGCCTGGGCGGCATACTCCCAAACGAGTTCCAGGTTGGCCGTGGGGTCGGCGCCGCTGATGATCTGCGCTACTGCAATCCGCATTACTGCCTGTAACCCTCCACTTCGCTGATCGGGCGGGCCTCGGCGTCGTTCGGGTTCTCGCCCGAATCCTTCTTGGCCCGCCGTTGGCGCAGCAGGTCCCAGTACTGGTCCAGGCTTTCTTCCACATACTTGAGCCGTGCCTGGTCCGGCGCCTGCCCGTCACCCGAGCCTTCGCGCAGCGAGTGCTCCTCCTCCACCAGGGCCTGGATGTGCGACAAAATATCCTGATCATTCATGGCTACCCCTAACTCCGGTCCGGTCCCCTTCAGCGTACGTACCCGGTGCTGAAGGAGCCAGCCCCTGAGCGGTACCATCAACTTCATGCCCACTGCGCTCGATATGGCAGGTCCCATCCTGGAAGTGCTCACCTGGTTGTGCCTGCCCGCAGGGTTGGGGCTGCTCTTCTACACCGGATTCCTCCGCCGCTTCGTGCACCCCTGGGATGTTGCAGAGGGCGTGGTGTACTCGGATTCCACCGGTGTGGGCTTCCGCTGGCTCGACCGGAAGCACCAGGTGCACCACGCCCCAATGTCCCCTTACGACATCAGGGACATGGCCGCTGGGGACACCCTCCCCATCTATTACCACCCCAAGCGCCCCACGCAGTGGCAGACCACCAGGCCGGAAGAGGCGGGCAGGACGGCCTCGGTCCTGGGCCGCTGCCTCACGGCAATCGGCGCCGTGGCGCTGCTGGCCGGCTTCGTCCTGCCGATGTTCTAGCTGACCAGGACCACCACTATTCCCAGGCACCCCAGGGCGACGCCCGCAAAGGCAGTCCAAAGGACGGCGGGCAGGTCGGCCTCGATGCTTTCGCCTGCCAGGCCGTGGGACCTGGCCCGGTAACGGCGGCGCTGGGTGAGGTAGATGGCAAGGGCAGCCCCGCCCGAAATCACCGGCAGTACCAGGATGGGCGCGCCGTAGGTGGGGAGCCAGCGCAGGAAGAAAGCGCTCGCCGTAGCCAGCGCCAGCATAGTCCGCCCCCATGCGAGGGCGGTCCGCTCGGGCTGGAGGCCGGGATCGCCGTGGGGGCTGGGTGCGTGTGCTGCCACAGTTCAGCGCCAGAGGATGAAGACCAGTACGACGGCGGCGGCCAGCGCGCCTGCGCCGGCCAACAGGGGCACAAAAAGCGGCAGCGGCAGCGGCGCCTTATTGCGCATGCTCCGTTCCACCCGAAGCCACCGAAGGGCGGCGCCACCGCTGAGCATCATGCCCAGCAGCAGCAACAGGATGGCCAGGCCTTTCCGGACAGGTTCGATGAAGAGGCCGGAGGTGAATGCCTCGATGGCGATGCCCCCTGCCAGCAGCGCCAGCGACGTCCGGATCCAGGCCAGGAAGGTGCGTTCGTTCGCCAGCGTGAAGCGCGGGTCCGGTTCCTCGCCGCCGGGGAGCAGCCGTTCGGCCATCCTTCCGCGCGATGGCGGGACGGTGGGCCTGGGGGGCTGCTCACTGTTGATCACCGGGCCAGTTTAGCCGCGGCGGGTGAGGGGCTGCCGGTCAGGAAATATGGCGGAGCGCGGCTTTGCCGGCAAGGTGATCCCCAATGGGCAGGGCGGCTGTTGCGGCGGGGGAAGGGGCGCTCAGGACGTGGATCATCCGCTCTGTCTCCGCCAGCAGGAAGTCGTGGAGGAGCGTTCCATCCCGGCGTACAGCCTGTGCACGGATGCCTGCCCCGTACGGCAGCAGGTCCGCTTTGGCCAGGCCCGGAGCGTATTTGCGGCATTCCTGCAGGTAGCTTCCCTTGAACAGCGAGTTGCGGACCTCGCGCACCGCGGTGGCTGCGTTGGACCGGGCCACACGCCACAGCCCCGGAAAGCGCACGTAGCGGCCCACATCCCTGAGGTCCACCGAGAATTTGGGATAGCCCTCCCGGGCCAGGCCCAGCACCGCGTTGGGTCCCACCGTGATGCTGCCGTGGATGGTGGGGGTGAGATGTACCCCCAGGAAAGGCAGGTCCGGGTCCGGTACCGGGTAGATGAGGTGCGTAACGTAATCCGACTTGGCGTCCGGCAACTCAAAATATTCTCCGCGGAAGGGAATGATCTGCACGTCGATGTTCATTCCGGCCATTTCCGCCAGGCGGTCCGACTGCAGGCCCGCACAGGCCACCAGGCGGCGGCAGGAATAGAGGGCGTGGGCTGTGCCAACGTCCACCCGGTCTGAATGCTCCACGATGGAGTCCACCCTGGCTCCGGTGATGACCCGGCCGCCGGCAGCGGAGATGAGGTCAGCCAGTTTCCGCGCCACGTCCCGGTAGTCCACGATTCCGGTGCTGGGAATGAACAGGGCGCCCAGGCCCGAAACGTTGGGCTCGCGCCGGTTGAGTTCGTCTTGGCCAATGCGCTCGCAGGGCAGCCCATGGACGGCCGCGCGTTCTTCCAGGCGGTCCAGCCTGTCTAATTCCACCGCGGACGTTGCCACCAGCAGTTTGCCCGGCTCGGCGTACCTGATGCCGTGTTCCCGGCAGAACTCCTTGGTCTGCTGCGACCCCGCCTTGCTGAACCGTGCCTTGAGGCTGTCCGGGGCGTAGTAGATCCCGGAGTGGATGACGCCGCTGTTGTGTCCGGTCTGGTGTGATGCCAGGGACTCCGCGGCCTCCAGCAGGACCAGCGAAGCTCCCGGTTGCTTCTGCAGCAGCTGGTAGGCGGTTGCCAGGCCTATGATTCCGCCGCCGATAACGCAGTAGTCCACCCGGTCCACAGGGCCCGCCTTTCGTCGTGGGTAGATCTTAGCCACCGCCGCTGCCCACGCGCTCCTGCTATCCGCCGCTGCGGGGAGCAAACATGATCACGGCAACCCCCAGGAGGCACACCAGGGACCCGGTGATGTCCCACCGGTCCGGGCGGAAGCCGTCAAAGGCCATGCCCCAGGCCAGGGAACCGGCCACGAACACGCCGCCGTAGGCCGCAAGGATCCGGCCGAAATGGGCATCTGGCTGGAGCGTGGCCACGAAACCGTAAGCTCCCAGCGCGATCACGCCAAGCCCGGCCCACCACCAGTCCCTGCCTTCGCGCACGGCCTGCCACACCAGCCAGGCCCCACCTATTTCCGCGGCGGCGGCCAGCACGAACAGCACGATGGTCTTGAAAACATTGACAGACTCGCCAGGGATACCCACGAAGCCATCATGCCAGCCGGTAATGCGGCCCGGCGGGGGCCCTGGGAGGGAGCCGAATGGACGGCGGGAACCTTCCTTGATACCTAACCGTTACTCTTAGAGGGCGACGTGGGGGCTTCGCGCCGATAACTAGCGTGTGACTGCGGAACGGTCATATGACGGAGAGAGAGAAATATGGCTCACACCGCTCTAGGCTTAACCGTATGATCCGGCTACGTCAGCTGGCCCAGGCGGCCTCAGTGCTTACCACCCCCTTGGCGCCGGAAGACATTCTGGCCCTGTTCAACCCTGTCTACTCGGCTCGCCAGCTTCGGGGCGTGGTCACCCGCGTGGTGCAGGAAACCGCGCAGTCGGCAACCATCTTTTTCCGCCCCGGCCGCGGGTGGAAGGCGCACCTGGCGGGGCAGTGGGCCCGCATCGGCGTCGAGCTCGACGGCGTGCGGCACTGGCGTTCCTACTCCCTTAGCGCTCCCGCAGGCAAGGATCCTGCCATCACCGTCACCGACGTCGGCGCAGTGTCCGGCACGCTGGTGCGCACCACCAAGCCCGGCGATGTCCTGTTTCTGGCTCCGCCGCAGGGCGACTTCGTCCTTCCGGAGCACCCCCGCCCCCTTCTCATGGTCACCGCCGGCAGTGGCATCACTCCGGTGATGTCCATGATCCGTACCCTTGTGCCGCGGCGTCCGGATGCCGACGTCGTGCTGGTCCACTCCGCACGCACCCCGGGTGACAGCCTGTTCCGTGAAGAGCTGGCCGAGCTCGCGGACCAGTTCCCCAACTTCCGCCTGGCGCACTGGTACACCGGTGAGCAGGGCCGCATGGACTTCTCCAGCACCAAAGAGTTGGACGAGATCTGCCCCGACTGGAAGGAACGGGCGGCCTACGCCTGCGGCCCGGACAGCTTCCTGGACGACGCCGAGGCCCTCTGGAAGCGCGCCGCCCTGACCACCAGGGCACCCGGAACCGACGTCGCCGTTGCCGGAGACGCCGGCAACCTCATGATCGAACGCTTCAACACCACCTTCAACGCCGGCGTAGGGCACGACGGCGGCCTGGTCACCTTCGAGGCATCCGACCGGGAGGTGGAAGCCGACGGCGACACCCCCATCCTGGACATCGGCGAGGACGCCGGGGTGCTGATGCCCAGCGGCTGCCGGATGGGCATCTGCCACAGCTGCCTCACACCACTCCTGGCGGGGCAGGTCCGCGACCTGCGGACCGGGGAAATCCACGGGGAACCAGGCCAACTCATCCAAACGTGTGTCTCGGCAGCCGCCGGACCCGTCAACCTCGAAATCTGAGGAGCACCACGGAATGTCTGTAATCACACCAAGCAAGGTCACCCCCGCGGGAAGCTCGAGAACCCGGCCCGGGAAGCTTGCCGAATCCGGCAGCCCCGCCGTCCGGCCCCCCGCAGCCGCGCACCTCAGCGATGAGCAGGTAGCGGAGCTGGGCCGTGAGCTCGACGCCATCCGGGACGAGATCCTGGGCAAGCGCGGGGCGGAGGACGCCGCCTACATCCGCCGGATGATCAAGATCCAGCGTGGCCTGGAGATTTCCGGCCGCGCCGCCCTCCTGGTCAGCAAGAACAAAGCCGCGTGGGTCGCGGGGACCACCCTGCTCAGCCTGGCCAAGATCCTGGAAAACATGGAGCTGGGCCACAACATCCTGCACGGCCAGTGGGACTGGATGCGGGACCCGGACATCCACTCCACCACCTGGGAATGGGACTTCGTCACCCCCTCGCGGTCCTGGCAGCACACCCACAACGACCTGCACCACCGGTGGACCAACGTGGTGGGCAAGGACAACGACGTCGGATACAACCTCCTGCGCATGGACGAGAACCAGCCGTGGAAGCCCATCAATCTGGCCAACCCGTTGTTCAACGCCATCCTGGCGCCGGTTTTCGAGTGGGGCATCGCCATCTACGACCTCGAGCTGACCGAGTACAAGGAAGGCACCAAGTCCAAGGAAGCCCTGCTCAAGGACCTCAAGGCGCTGGGCAAGAAGGTCGTAACCCAGTTCACCAAGGACTACGCGGCCACTCCTGCCGTCGCCATGCTGACCGGATCCGCCAAGCAGGCGCTGTTCGGCACGATCACTGCCAACGCCATCCGCAATGTCTGGGCCCACGCGGTCATCTTCTGCGGCCACTTCCCGGAAGGAACCGACACCTTCACCGAAGAGATGGTGGACGGCGAAACCCGCGGTGACTGGTATGTCCGGCAGATGATTGGCTCAGCCAACATCTCAGGCTCGAAATTCATGCACCTTATGACGGGCAACCTCTCGCACCAGATTGAGCACCACCTCTTCCCGGACCTGCCCTCCAACCGGTACGCGGAGGTGGCGCCGAGGGTCCGTGAGATCTGCCAGCGCTACGGCCTGAAGTACACCACCGGTCCGCTCCTGAAGCAGGTGGGCTCGTCCTGGGCCAAGGTCTTCAAACTGGCGCTGCCTGGAAAGCCTGCCCGGGCCTAGGCCGGAAATCCCATCAACGCAGAAGTGGCCCGCCGTCTGGCAGGGCCACTTCTGCGTTTTGTGCCTGCTACCGCCGGGTGGCGGGAGCCAGGAGCATGTGGTCAAGCTTGGGCAGTGCGTGCCGGAGCCGGTGGCCGGCGCGGTCAAGGATCTCTTCGGCCTGCGACAACTCCGTGTCAGCGAGTTCGATCCGTGCCGATCCCTGGAGGCGGTGGCCGGACCACCGCAGCTGCAGGTTTCCTACCGCGAGGACGCCCGGCGTCTCCTCCAGTGCCAGCAGTGCGCGCGAAACCAGGTCTGGTTCGATGCCATCCATGAGCCGCCGGCCGATGCTCCGGACGGTGCCCCAGAGCAGCACCATGATGGCTGCTGAAATGACCAAGCCAACGATGGGATCCGCCAGCGGAAAACCGAGCATGACGCCGACGGCGCCGATCACCACAGCCAACGAGGTGAAACCGTCGGTCCGGGCGTGCACGCCGTCGGCCACCAGCGCTGCGGAACCGATCCTGCGGCCGACCCGGATGCGGTAAATGGCTACGGCCTCGTTTCCTGCAAAGCCGATAAGGCCCGCGGCCATGACCCAGCCCAGGTTCTGGAGCGGCTGGGGATGGATCAGCCGGTCCACCGACTGCCAACCGGCCACGACGGCGGAGAGCGCCACCACAGCCACGATGAACAGGCCGGCCAGGTCCTCTGCCCGGCCGTAGCCGTAGGTGTACCGGCGGTTGGCGGCCCTGCGCCCGAGGATGAAGGCAACCCACAGGGGCACCGCGGTCAGGGCATCGGAGAAGTTGTGGATGGTGTCCGCCAGCAAGGCCACCGAGCTGCTGAACAGGACCACCAGGAACTGCAGCACGGTGGTGGCCAGCAGCACGAACATGCTGATCTTCAGCGCACGGATGCCCTCGGTGCTGGCTTCCATCGCGTCGTCAATGGAATCTGCGGCGTCGTGCGTGTGCGGCACGAACAGTTCGAACAGCCAGCCCTTGAACCCGGAATGGTGATGGTGGTCGTGGTCGTGGTCGTGGTCGTGATGGTGGTGGTCGTGGTCGTGGTCGTGATGGTGGTGGTCGTGGTCGTGGTCGTGGTCGTGCCCGTGGTCATGGTCATGCCCGTGCCCGTGGGTGTGCGTTGACTCCTGGTGCGGCCGGCTCATGAGGCACTCCGTTGCGCGGTGTGGTTGGCGGCCCGGTGGTGGGCCGGTTCCCCGCCGAGGGCATGCTCGGCCTGGAAAATCGCGTCGGCCACCAGCTGCCGGGCGTGTTCGTTCTCCAGCCGGTACATCACCCGGGTTCCGTCCTGGCGGGTAGACACCATTCGTGCCAGCCTCATTTTTGCCAGGTGCTGGGATACGGCGGCGGGAGATTTGCCCACAACGTCCGCAAGGGCGCCCACCGCCATCTCCCCCTCGCGGAGCGCAAGGACTATGCGCACCCTGGTGGCATCCGCCAGCATGGCGAACACCTCCACTGCCAGCTCCACGTACTGGCTGTCGGTGCCCAGGGCGCAAGCATTCTTATCTGCATTCATGCGCATATAGTGTCATACCTTCGGCCGTGGTGCACACGGATCCACGGCTCCCCCCTGGGCGACCGGCAGTAGGAAGGGCGCGCGTCCGACGGCGGCAACGCGCCGCCGTCGGACGCTGTCCCGCCGCCGAGGCGTTCTGCCGCGCGGCCGGCGGGCTCAGCAGTGCGATTTGCCGGGTAGGTGCGGCTCCCCTGAGGCGGCCGCCGCCGGGCACAGCTGCCCGGCGAGCTCCTTCAGTTCCTTCGGATGGAAGGGTTTGGTGAGGTAGCCGGCGGCCCCGGACGCCATGCCGGCAAGGACGTCGTCCTCCTCGGAGCGGGCGGTGAGGAACAGCAGGGGCGCGGTGGTGAGGTTTCCGATGGCTTGCGCCACCACGTGCCCGTCCATATCCGGAAGGCCAAGGTCCAGGGTGACCAGGGCGATGGCGGGATCGGCCGCTGCGGCGATGCCCTCCGCGCCTGTGGCCACGGCTGTGACCTTGAAGCCCGCATGGGCAAGGACCACGGAGATCAGGCCCCGGATATCGTCGTCATCTTCTACGACAAGGCAAACACGCTGCTGTTCCAAATTGAGCCCCCCGGCGAAAAGTTGGCACCATTCTACTGGGCGGGCGGGGATGCAGCAGGCCGCGGGGCCTAGCCGTCGTAATGGGTGCGCGCAGGCCCTTGGCCCAGGGCGTTCACCACGGCCGCGGCCACATCGTGGAGCTTGGTGTTGCGGGTGCTCGACGCGGTCTTCAGGATGGCGAAAGCGTCCTCCTGGCTGCACCGGTTCTGGGCCATGATGATGCCCACCGCCATGTCGATTACCGTGCGGGACTCCAGGGTGGCGCGGAGGTTCGCCGCCGTCTCGCTGTAATGCGCAAAGCGCACTGCAAGGCGGAGCGCCAGGGATGTTTGGCTGACGAAATCCTCGGCGAACTTCAGTACCCGGCCCCCGAAGCGATGGGCTCGGCGGGAGTACAGCAGCAGTGCTGCCTTGGTTTCACCTTCGAGCCGGAAGGGAAGGGCGGCAACCGACCGGACCCCCTTCGCCAGGACGGCAGGGGAGTAGTCTGGCCAGCGCCCGTCGTCGTCGAGGTCCGGCGCGTGGACAGTCTCCTGCGCCGTGAATGCGGTCAGGCTCGGAGTCTCGGCGAACCTGTGCTCGAGCCGTCCGATGGACTTTGCCTCGGGGCTGCTGCTGGCTATCGTCGCTGTCTTCCGCTGCCGGAGCAGGGTAATGGCGCACAGCATCTCGTCGCCGGGCTCGGAAAGGTTACGTGCGGACACCTGTGCCAGTTCGTTGAGGAAGTCCTCAACGTCGGAGCTGTTGAGGACCAGTTCATGCAGGTGTTCGGTGATGGATGTATCGGTTTTTGCTGTTGACTCGCCGGCCACGGTTTCTTGGTGCCATTCGTTCAGGTCAAAACGAGCCTGCAACACATAGGCGGCCCCACAGTTGGGCGGGGAGCCGGTGATGGTCGCTGGATCGACGAACTTTCCAACGGCCTGCTGCTAAACCGATAACCAGAGTATATACATTCCCCGGTGGGGCGAATCCCATTCCCGCGCCAGCCGTAACACCGGTTGCTGGCGCCGGACAGGGGCCAACCGGCACAATGAAGCGGGATCCGGTGCTGCCTCCGACTGGACCATAGACCGTGCTCCCGCTGCGGAAGGACAGGAACATGAGCAGGCTCCTTATCATCGGCCCACCGGGCTCCGGCAAGGGAACGCAGGCCGGGCACCTGGCGCGGCATTTCCAGGTCCCGGCCGTGTCCACCGGGGACATCTTCAGGAGCAACGTCAGGCGGAAGACGGACTTGGGGAACCAGGCCGCCCGGTACCTCGATGACGGCCATTTCGTCCCGGACCACCTCACCAACGCGCTGGTGAAGGACCGGCTCCTGGAAAGCGATGCGAGGAAAGGATTCCTGCTGGACGGCTATCCACGCACCGCCCCGCAGGCATTGGAACTGGATAGCATGCTCGCGGACCACGGCCACGTGCTGGACGCTGTCATCGAACTGACGGCGCCGGACGCTGAACTGGAGGAGCGGATGCAGCGGCGTGCCCTGGAGCAGGGCCGCACCGATGACACGATCGACGTTTTTCGGCGCAGGCTGGATCTCTACCGCCGGCAGACCCATGAAGTAGTCTCGGTGTACGCGGGGCGGGGCATCCTGGTGTCCGTCAACGGCAGCGGCGATCCGGGCGGGATTACCGCAGCGGCAATTGCCGCCGTCGAACAGTTCCTTGCAGCCCCGCGCCCTCCGTCCTGACCGAAACACCGCACGGTGAACGCACTCCAACAGAAGGAAACACTGATGAGAATTGCCGTTACAGGCGGAACCGGAAAACTGGGACGGCACGTGGTGCGCCGGCTCACCGACGACGGCCACCAGGTCCTCACCCTGGACCGGGCAGGTGAACGCAGCCCCGAACTCCTGGTGGTGGACCTGCGCAACTACGGGCATGTTGTGGACGCCCTGCTGGGGGTGGACGACAGGCATGAGGGGTTCGACGCCGTGGTGCACCTGGGTGCGATTCCCGCCCCGGGCATCCTTCCGGACGCAGCAACCTTCGAGAACAATATGCTGTCCACCTACAACGTCTTCCAGGCCGCGCGGCGCGCCGGGATCAAGAAGGTGGTGTACGCCTCCAGCGAGACCGTGCTGGGGCTTCCGTTCGACATCGACCCGCCCTACATTCCCGTGGATGAGGAATACCCGCCGCGTCCGGAAAGCACGTACTCCCTGGTGAAGACCCTCGAGGAGCGGATGGCCGTGGAAATGACGCGGTGGGACCCGGAGCTGAGCATCACGGGCCTGCGGTTCTCCAACGTCATGGATGAAGCCGACTACGAAAAGTTCCCCTCCTTCGATGCCGACCCGACGCTTCGGAAGTGGAACCTGTGGGGCTACATCGACGGCCGGGACGGCGCCCAGGCCGTAGCCCGGGCGCTGGAGAACGCCAAGCCGGGGTTCGAGGCCTTCATCATCGCCAATGCCGACACCGTGATGAGCCGTTCCAGCGCCGGCCTCGCCGCCGAGGTGTTTCCCGGCGTCAAGGTCACCAAGGAACTGGGCGAGCACGAAACGATGCTTTCCATCGACAAGGCGCGCCGGCTGTTGGGCTACGAGCCCGAGCACAGCTGGCGGAACCACGCAGCAGGCGGCCCGGGCTCCGGGGAGGACCAGGCCTAGGACCAGGTACGCAGCAAACGGTCCGAAGGCCAGCCAGGGGTTGGCACGGGATCGTCCAAGGAGCCGGAAGCCGTGAGCTTCCGGCTCCTGTCCGGTCCACTGCCGGCTCCTACTGGCCGCCGCCGTGGCCGCCGGCCGTCCTTCCGGCCCGGTGATGGAGCGAACGGCCCTACATGGGGATAATCTTCAGGCTAGGCATTCACACAGCACGCCCATCCGGCGTGCACTCACCAGGGCGCAGGGACGGGCAGCACATTGGCACAGAAATCAGCAGGTTCCGCAGCCGCGGGGGCTAAGTCCGGCAGGTGGCACGCCTTCCATGAAAAGTTCGTCGTGGAGGAACGCTACGTCGATGCCGCCGACCGGCGCCGACTTTACCGGGCATCGGTCATCCTGGCCGTCGTGGGGCTGGCGCTCTTCATTGCCACACTGGTCAGCGTGCTGCAGGCGGACGGCCTCACCGTCGCGGACCACCCGGTGCATGACTGGCTGCTCACAACCCGCTCAGCCGCACTTACCGCCTTCATGATCTTCCTGGCCATATTCTTCGGCCCCATCGCGCTGCCCATCATCGTGCTGGTGGTGATCCTTATCTGGGGATTCGCAGCCAAGCATGCCTGGCGCCCCATCCTGCTGGCGTCCGCGATGCTGGCAGGGGTGATCGTCTCCCAGATCATCCTGCACATCGTCCAGCGCTCGCGGCCGCCGGTGGACCAAATGCTGTTCGGCGCGGACCAGACCTTCTCCTACCCGTCCGGGCACGTCCTGGGGGCCTGCGATTTCCTGCTGGTGGGCGCCTACCTGATCTTCTCCCGGCGCCGGAACCCCCGGGCAGCGGTGTTCGGATTCATCGGGGCCGGGATCGGGATCATCCTTGCCATCGTCAGCCGGCTCTACCTGGGCTACCACTGGCCCACCGACACCCTGGCATCCTTCTCGCTGTCGCTGCTCATCCTGGGCGGAGTCATCGCCCTGGATACCTGGCGGACGGCAAGGATTCCGGGCGAACCGGTAACGGGGGAGCTCTCCAAGGAAGAATCCGGCCTGGACTAAGACCGCCCGCGGAGCCGCGTCACTGCGGCCGGGACCTTGCCCGCTTCAGGGCCCGGTGCAGTTCCACGTTCGCTGCCTCCAGTTCCAGGACCTTGGCAATGCCTGCCAGGTTAAGCCCCTCCTCAAGGAGTTCTCCGATCCGCTGCAGGACGGCGATATCGTCGTCGCTGTACTGCCGGGTACCGCCCGCCGTCCTGGAGGGCGTCAACAGCCCCCGTGTCTCGTAAAGCCTGATGTTCTGCTGCCCGGTGCCCGTGAGCTCCGCGGCCACCGAAATGGCGTAAAGGGCCCGCGAACCGGGCGGACGCGCGGGCCGCCCCGCCCCAGGATCTGCCATCTGTACTCCCAAAATTCGTTCCGGCCGGTGCCTTGCTTCAGTTTTCCACGAGTGCTATAAAAAATCTATATTCACTGCCATAGATTAGGTGGCAATGGACAGAAGACGCAGATCCATCACCTTGGAAGCTGAAGGAGTGGGAAATGATGTTGATGCGCACCGACCCGTTCCGTGAGCTGGACCGGCTCACGCAGCAGGTCTTCGGAACCCCCGCGCGTCCGGCCGCGATGCCCATGGACGCCTGGCAGGAGGACGGCGAATTCGTCGTGGCGTTCGACCTTCCCGGCGTGAAGGTGGACTCGCTTGACCTGAACGTTGAACGGAACGTCCTGACCGTGCGGGCCGAGCGGCAGGACCCCACGCAGCCCAATGTGGAGCTCGTGGCCTCGGAACGTCCCCGCGGCGTATTCAGCCGCCAGTTGATCCTGGGTGACACCCTGGACACCGAGAAGATCAAGGCCAGCTACGACCAAGGTGTCCTCACCCTGCGGATTCCGGTTGCCGAACAGGCCAAGCCGCGCAAGATCGAGATCCAGACCCAGCAGGGCGGGATGCAGGAGATCAATACATAGGTTCTTCCCGCGGGCCCCTGCCCATCCCGGCAGGGGCGCCGGTGGAACAGGAGGCTGGGATGACGGATGTCCCCGACTACTACGCCGTCCTGGGCGTAGGCCGGGAAGCCACCCGGCAGGAGATCTCCCATGCGTACCGGGTCCTCATGCGCAGCCACCATCCCGACATGGGCGGCGGGCGCAAGGACGTGCACGAACGGCCACCGGGAAACCCGGTAACGGACGGCGCCCCGGCGCAGCGTGACGAACTCCTGGGAATCATGCAGGCGTTTTACGTGCTCAGTGATCCCGGGCGCCGTGCGGACTACGACAGACGATTGGCTGCGGGGGCACCCACCGTGGTTCCGGTCCGAAAAGTCCGCAGTCCCGGCCGCGGGCCCGGACCTGTCATCCGCATCACCCCGGTGCGGTGGGAAAGCGGGCCGTGGGCCTGATGCCGGGCAGTGCGCCTGAACTCGGCCCCGGCCCTGAACCGGGGAACCAATCAAAAGCAGTCCCCATCATCCAAGGAGGCGCAAAGCTGTATGAGCGACTGGCGGCGCTACGATTCACACCTCATTCCCGCATTCCATGAGCGCTTTGAACAGCGCTGGGGCCCGGGAACCGCACCCTTCCTGGATCCCGAGGCGCACGAACAGCCGCTGCCGCGGGCGCAATGGATCAATCCGGCCACGGGAGCTGCCCTGGCGGTGGTCCCGGTCTGGACGGCCGACGAGAGTCAGCAGCGGTCCTTTGGCGTGTTCTACCTGCCGCCGGCGGGAGACATCTGGGTCCTGCGGCCCGGCTATACCGGGTATCTTGAACCGACCGACGGCGACTCGGAGCACCTGGTGACCCTCCGCAATGACGCCTTCCGGAAGGCGGTGGCGCACGCCAAGGAGTTCCTCTTCGGGTCACAGTAGGCGCCGGTGCCCGGCGCGGAGTTGCTGCTCGTCAGCGGTCCTGCGCTGTGACATTCTGGGACGTACCAAACTTCCGTGACCAAAAGGCTGGACCCCCATGCACATCACCGCCAAGGACCTCGCAGCGCTCATCCCCCCGGGGTTCACGCTTGGCGTCGCAACCGCTGCATTCCAGATCGAGGGAGCCCTGGACGAAGACGGCCGTGGACCTTCCGGCTGGGACAGGTTCGCCGCGAAACCGGGTGCCATCGTGGAGGACCACAGCCCGGTGGTGGCCACTGACCACTACCACCGGATGCCGCAGGACGTGGCCCTGCTGAAGCAGCTTGGCGTGGACTCCTACCGGTTCTCCTTCTCCTGGCCGCGCATCCAGCCCGGCGGAACCGGCCCGGCCAACCGCGCGGGGTTGGCCTTCTACGACCGGCTCCTGGACCAGCTCCTGGCGAACGGGATCTCGCCCATGGCCACCATCTACCACTGGGACACACCCCTGGAGCTGGACGAAGCGGGCGGCTGGATGAACCGCGATACGGCCTACCGGCTGGGCGAATATGCCGCCCTGGTGGCCGAGGCGTTCGGGGACAGGGTGGCCCGCTGGGTCACCATCAACGAACCGGCAACGGTCAGCGCGAACGGCTACGCCTTCGGCCTGCACTCGCCCGGCAAGGAACTGGCCCTGGGCGCGTTTCCCACCGTCCACCACCAGCTGCTGGGCCATGGGCTCGCCGTGCAGGCGCTGCGCGCAGCGAAGGTGCCGGGCGAGATCGGGATGACCAATGTGTACTCACCCATGGTGCCGAACTCGATCAATCCGCTGGACAAGATCAGCGCCGGGGTCATGGACCTTGGCCAGAACCGGCTGTACGCGGACCCGGTCCTGACAGGCAAATACCCGGACCTGATCCGTGCGGCCAAGTTCTTCAGTTCCTTCGAGCACCCGGACGAAGACATGGAGATCATCTCCCAGCCCCTGGACTTCTACGGGCTCAACTACTACATGCCTACCAAGGTGGCGGCTGGACCCGGCGGCGGCACCGTGCCGTCAAGCATGGCGGAAGCCATGGGCAGCGACCTCAGCGCAACAGGCAGCGGGGCAACACCGTTCCACGTGGAGACGTGGCCGGAGGCGGACATCACGGCGTACGGCTGGCCGGTCAAACCGGAGTACATGGCGGTGGCCCTGAAGGAGATGGCGGACCGGTACCCCAACCTGCCGCCGGTGATCATCACCGAAGGCGGTGCCAGTTTCGAGGACATCATTGTCCGGGACAAGTCCACCAACACCCGGTTCATCCCGGATGAACGCCGGCTGAAGTACATTTCCGACCACCTTGAAACGGCGTTGCGGGCCACCGCCCCCGGTGGGGTCGCCGAGTCCGTGGACCTGCGCGGCTACTATGTGTGGTCGTTCCTGGACAACTTCGAATGGTCCGCCGGCTACAAGCAGCCGTTCGGGCTGCTGCACGTTGACTTCGAAACACTGGAGCGCACGCCCAAGGCCTCCTACTTCTGGTTCCAGGAACTCATCGAAGAACGCGACCTGGCAGCCGCTGCCGAGGCCGCAATCGCCCAGGCAGTGGTTCCGGACATGCTGCCCAGCGACGACCTCCCCGGCGCCGATGACCTGTTGGCCAACCCCTGAGTAGTCAGCCGCGCAGCAGGTCCAGCAAGGCCAGCTGCTTGGCGATGCCGGCGCCGTCGGGGGAGTAGATCCACGGCACGCGGGAAGTAGTGTGGTCCCCGTCCTCGGAGTGGCCGCCGGCGAATACCGATTCGCTGACGGACAGCTGCCTGATCGCGATTGCCGCGACCTTTTCCGGGTTTTCGGCGGCGAAAGCCGAGTAGATGGCTTCGTCATGCTGGCCGTTGTCGCCGATCAGGAGCCACCGCATGTCCGGGAACTCCTGGGCGAGCCGCTCCAGGTTGCGGTGCTTGTGGTCCTGGCCGCTGCGGAACCAGCGGTCCTGGGTAAGGCCCCAGTCCGTCAGCAGCAGCGTGCCCTTGGGGTACATGTTGCGGGTCAGGAAGCGTCCCAGCGTGGGGGCTGCGTTCCAGGGGCCGGTGGAGAGGTAGATGACCGGGGCGTCGGGATGTTCAAGTGTCAGGCGGTCCAGCAGCACGGCCATGCCGGGCGTGGCCATGCGTGCCCGTTCGCTGAGCACGAAGGTGTTCCACAGCGCCAGGAAGGGACGGGGCAGGGCGGTCACCATGACGGTGTCGTCGATGTCGGACACGATGCCGAATTCCACACCGGGTGCGATCACCTGGATCAAAGCCTCCGCCGGGTCGGTCCCCTCCGCGCGCAGGATTGCGGTGTGCCAGCCGGGGGACAGTTGTACATCCACCTCGGTGTCGACCAGTCCGCCCCGGTCAGCCGTGACGTGGGTGACGACGTCCCCGATGGTGATCTCGACGTCGGTAAACTGCAGCGGCACCCCGGTGAAGGCGCGCCAGCCGCGGATGTTCTGGTTTCCGTTTTTAGCCTCGTGCTCGGCTTTGCTCCCCGGCAGCGGTTTGTGGGTCAGCAGCACGCGCCCCAGCACCCTGACCCGCGTGGTGGAACCGTAGCCCTGGTAGGCGATGGTCTGCGGCACGAACTTCCACCGCTTGGCCAGCGTGATCCGGACATCGTTGACCGAGTCGGACACCCAATGCGCCAAACGGAAGAAGCGGCTTCCGGACAACGCGTACTGGCCTATCTTGTCCTGCCGTGGCGCGTGGGCGTTGTCCCGGGCTGGGTTCTGCGGAGCCGTGTCCATGCCCTAACTCTGCCACAGGGCGGCGGCAGCCTTCAGCCTGCGCCCAGGATCCCGCGCAGGGTCCAGGCGTTCCGTACGGCGTTCCCGCCGCCGTCGTTGTTGAAGTACGCGAAAACGTCGATGCCCGCACTGTCCCACTCGCGGATGCGGTCCGCCCACCAGTGCATGTCCGCATCCGAATAGGAGCCCCCGTACAGGTGCTCGTGGTCCGGCCCATGCAGCCGGACGTAAGCGAAAGGCGCGGTGGTCCGCAGGACGCATGGAAGGTTGGCGCCGCTCATGACGCAGTAAGCCGCCTGGTGCCGCTCCAGCAAGGCGTACACCTCGGGCGAGTCCCAGCTGGCGTGCCGGAACTCCACGGCCACCCTGATCCAGGACGGAAGCGCAGCAAGGAAATAGTCCAGCCGTGCGTCGTCGCGCTCCAGTTGCGGGGGCAGCTGGACCAGGAGCACCGCCCGCTTGTCCCCCAGCTCATGCCAGCACCGGGCAATGCGCTCAATCCAGACCTCCGGTGAATAGAGCTTGCGTGCGTGGGTCAGGCCGCGGGGAGCCTTGACGGACATAGTGAAACCGGGCGGCAGCCGCCGGTTCCAGCCAGCAAAGGTGGTGTCCCGGGGCCACCGGTAGAAGCTGGCGTTCAACTCAACCGTGTTGAACCTGGAGACGTAGCTTTGGAGCCTGTCCCGGACGGGCAGTCCGGGCGGGTACAGGACGTTCTCCCAGTGGTCATAGCTCCAGCCGGAGGTGCCGATATGGATCGCCATTTGCCTCACGCTACACCTGGTATTCCCCTTCCGTTCGGAGCTCTGTGTGGCAGGGTGTTGTCATGGCGCGAATTGAAGATTATGCGGTGGTTGGCGACCTTCACACCGGGGCCCTGGTCAGCAAGGAAGGCTCGATCGACTGGCTCTGCCTCCCGCGGTTCGATTCCCCTGCCTGCTTCAATGCGCTGCTGGACACCCCTGATGCGGGACGCTGGCTGCTGGCGCCTGAGGGAGGGGGAACCTGCACGCGCCGCAGCTACCGGGACGGCAGCCTGGTGCTGGACACCGAGTGGGAGACGCCTGACGGAACGGTCCGGGTCACCGACTTCATGCCGCCCAGGGATTCCGTTGCCGACATCGTCCGCATCGTGGAGGGCGTCAGCGGCACCGTCAAGATGCACGGAGAGCTGGTCATGAGGTTCGACTACGGCCATATCGTGCCATGGGTGCGGAAGGACAAGCGTGGGCTGCATGCCATCGCCGGCCCGGATGCCGTCTACCTGGTGACGCCGGCGCCGCTGCATGGCGAAAATATGCGCACGGTCAGCGACTTCACGGTGAGTGCCGGCGAGAAGGTACCGTTCGTGCTGACCTGGGCGCCAAGCCACGTGGGACGTCCGGTCAGCGTTGAGGCCGAGCACGTCCTCGACAGCACCTTCGAATTCTGGCGGGGCTGGTCCTCGCAGTGCACCGTCAAGGGGAAATACCAGGACGCGGTGGTCCGCTCCCTGGTGACACTCAAGGCACTGACCTACGCACCCACAGGGGGCATCGTCGCGGCCGTCACCACGTCCCTCCCCGAGCAGCCCGGGGGCCAGCGGAACTGGGACTACCGATACTGCTGGCTGCGGGATGCCGCCATGACCCTGCAGGCCCTGCTGGCCGCCGGCTACACCGCGGAGGCTGCTGCCTGGCGGGACTGGCTGCTCCGGGCGGTGGCAGGCGACCCCGCCGACCTGCAGATCATGTACGGGATCCACGGCGAGCGGCGGTTGCCGGAGATGGAACTGCCGTGGCTGAAGGGCTACGAGAACTCCACCCCGGTTCGGATCGGAAATGCCGCGGCGGAGCAGTTCCAGCTGGATGTCTGGGGCGAGGTCCTTGACTGCCTGGCCCTGACCCGGAACTCGCTGCTGAAGCACACGGACGAAGCATGGGATGTGCAGATCGCCCTGATGGAGCACCTGGAAACCATCTGGGACCAGCCGGACAACGGACTCTGGGAGATGCGGGGACCACGCCGGCATTTCACCCACTCCAAGGTCATGGCGTGGGTTGCCGCCGACCGCATGGTGAAGGGCGTGCGTGAATCGGGGCTGCCGGGCCCGGTGGAACGCTGGGAGGCCCTTCGGGACCAGATCCACGCCGACATCATGGCCAATGGTTTCGATGCCCAACGCAACACATTCGTGCAGTCCTATGGCCGCCCGGAACTGGATGCCAGCCTGTTGCTGATTCCCCGCGTGGGATTCCTTCCTCCCGACGACCCCCGGGTAGTGGGCACCATCGAAGCGATCCAACGGGAATTGACCCAGGACGGATTTGTGCTGCGCTACAAGCCGGAAGAGAGTGACGACGGCCTGCCGGGGGATGAAGGGGTCTTCCTGGCCTGCTCGTTCTGGCTGGTGGAGGCGCTGCTGGGGGCGGGGCGCCACGACGAATCGCGCGAACTTTTCGAGCGGCTGCTGGAACTGCGCAACGACGTGGGGCTGCTGAGCGAGGAATGGGCCGTAAAAGCCGGGCGGCAGCTGGGCAATACGCCACAGGCCTTCAGCCACTTTGCGCTTGTGACTAGCGCCCTGGAGCTCCATCAGGATACGGTTCGCCGCAGTGACACTCCCTTTCCGCACGACAATGCGGATACGCGCTGAGGCGGCGCGGAGGGGGCTGGAACTTCTCCTTCGCAGGATAGATAAGTATACTTACTAACACCTCATGGAGTGCTCCCAAGCACAGTGCCGTGATTGACGGAGGAGTGATAGTTATGGCCGGATTTTTTGAACTCGTGGATGCCCCTGACGGTGGTTACCGGATCAGGATGATGGACGGAAGCGGGAACCTGATGGCCATCTCGGTTACCTTCCCCACCAAGCGGGCCGCGGTGGCAGGCGTTGCCATGGCCCGGGAAATTGCCGGTACGGGCCTGATCCGGGACAAGAGCCTGGACGGCGCCGGGTCCGTCATCCGTGAACGCGTGCGGCCCGTCAGTTCACCCAAGGAAGAAGCGGCCAAACTGAAAAAGGCTCCCGGCGCCCGACGGGCGGCGGTGGGCTGATGGCCGAATCCACCACACCCCCTGGCGGCTCCCGCCGGGGGTCCTGTTTGACGTCGACGGGACGCTGATCGACTCGTCGTACATCCACACCGTCGCCTGGTGGGGTGCGTTCCGCCAGTACGGCCACGACGTCCCCATGGCGGCCATCCATCGGCTCGTGGGCATGGGTGGCGCCCGTTTGGTGGATCAACTCCTGCCGTCCGGCCGCGACCGGGAGGAAGACGAAGGCATCATGGCCAGCCACGGCGCACTCTACGCCTCGCACTGGCCAGCGCTGCGCGCCCTGGACGGGGCCAAGGACCTGTTGGGCCGGTGCCATACCGGCGGCGTTGCCGTGGCGCTGGCCTCCTCTGCGCGGCAGCGGGACCTGGAAGTCATGCGCTCCGTACTGGACGCCGACGCCTTCATCGACGCCGCCACCAGCGCCAATGACGCGGAGGAGAGCAAGCCTGCGCCGGATATCCTGGAGGCGGCCCTGAAGGCTGTGGGAGTGGACGCTGCGGACGCCGTTTACGTAGGCGACGCCGTTTGGGACATGAAGGCAGCGGGTGCCCTGGGAATCCCTGCCATTGGGCTCACCTGCGGGGGAATCCATGCGGCGGAACTTCGGGAGGCGGGCGCCGTCGAGGTCTATGACGGGCCGCGCCACCTGCTGCAGAACCTGGGTACCAGTGCCATCGGGCGGCTGCTCCCGCTGGAGCCGCGCTCCTAGATCTCCGGGCTACAGTGGCTGTCCGCCCGGCACGGACCCCTCCTCGCCGGCGATGGCCGGCTTTGTCCAGGACACGATGACCTGGACCGAGCCGTCGTCGTTCCGCTCGATATCGGTGGCGACCTCGGCGGCAGGTGCCCCCATCTCCTCGATGCGCATCCGGTAAGTGCTGACCAGTTCCGCGAGGCTTTCTTCCGTCCATTCGCCCGGACGCATGCGGGTGGAGATCTCGACCGGTTCCGGCTGGTAGAGCGACATGGCGTTCCCTTTCTTTCTTCCCGACTCTCCTACGCTATGGGCACTGGGTGGGGGCCACAACCTTTTAATCAGCATGCTTACTTTTTTCCGTCAAAACAGATAGCGTCGAAGAAAGGGTGCCGGCAGGTGCCCTGCCCGGCCCCAGGGAGACCCCCACGGGCACAGCAGAAGCGAAAGGGAGACTGTGAAAGCACTGACGTGGCAAGGAAAACGATCGGTAAGCGTGGAAGAAGTGCCCGATCCCTTCATCCACGAACCTACGGACGCGATCGTTCGGATCACCTCCACCGCAATCTGCGGCTCCGACCTGCACCTCTATGAGGTCCTGGGCCCCTACATGCACAAGGGCGATGTCATTGGCCATGAACCCATGGGCATCGTGGAGGAAGTGGGCAGCGGCGTCACCAACCTGCGAAAGGGCGACCGCGTGGTGGTTCCGTTCAACATCGCCTGCGGCTCCTGCTACATGTGCACGCAGGGCCTGCAGTCCCAGTGTGAAACCACGCAGGTCAGGGAAAAGGGGTCCGGCGCAGCGCTCTTCGGCTACTCCGAGCTGTACGGGTCCGTCCCGGGTGGCCAGGCAGAGTACCTGCGGGTGCCGCACGCCGACTACGGACCGGTGAAGGTGGGCAGCGAGCTTCCGGACGAGCGCTACCTGTTCCTTTCCGACATCCTCCCCACCGCCTGGCAGGCCGTGGAGTACGCGGACGTCCCGGCGGGAGGCACTCTTGCAGTGTTCGGCCTGGGGCCGGTAGGCCAGTTCGCGGGCCGCATCGGCGTCCACCGCGGTTTCCGGGTGATTGGCATCGACCCGGTTGCTGAACGGCGGGAGATGGCGGCGCGGCACGGCGTGGAAACGCTGGATTACAGCAAGGCCATCGGGGACGAACTCCGGGAGATGACCGGTGGGCGCGGCCCCGACGCGGTAGTTGACGCCGTCGGCATGGAAGCCCATGGTTCCCCGGTGGCAGGGTTCGCCCACCAGGCGCTGGGCCTCCTGCCGGACAAGCTGGCCCAGAAGGCGATGGAGACCGGCGGCGTGGACCGGCTGGCAGCGCTGCACGCTTCCGTTGACGCGGTGCGACGCGGCGGCACCTTGTCCCTGAGCGGGGTGTACGGCGGTACGGCCAGCCCGATGCCGCTGCTCACCATGTTCGACAAGCAACTCCAGGTGCGCATGGGGCAGTGCAACGTGCGGCGCTGGACCGATGACATCCTTCCCCTCGTGGAGGACGACGCCGACCCGCTGGGCGTCATGGACCTGGTCACCCACCGGTCCAACCTCGACGGTGCGCCCGCCCTGTACGAGAAGTTCCAGAAGAAGGAAGACGGCTGCATCAAGGTGGTCCTGAACCCCGCCGCCTGACCAAAAGCACAACAGAGGCCGTTATGGATTCCCATAACGGCCTCTGTGCTGTTGTAGGCGGAAAGCGCCTAGGTGAGCTTCACCTGGCGGTTCATGTCCTTGTAGAGCAGGTAGCGGAACTCGCCCGGGCCGCCCGCGTAGCAGGCCTGCGGGCAGAAGGCCCGCAGCCACATGAAGTCACCGGCCTCCACCTCCACCCAGTCGTTGTTCAGCAGGTACATGGCCTTGCCCTCCAGGACGTACAGGCCGTGCTCCATGACGTGGGTTTCCGGGAACGGGATGACGCCGCCGGGCTGGAACGTCACGATGTTCACCTGCATGTCGTGGGCCAGGTCATTAGAGTCCGTGAACCGCGTGGTCTTCCACACGTCGTTGGTGTCCGGCATGGACGTGGGCTCGATGTCCTTTTCGTTCGTGACGAAGGACTTGGCCTCGTACCCCTCCAGCCGCTCGTAGGCCTTGCGGATCCAGTGGAAGGACACCACGTCGTCAGAGACGTTTTCCAGGCCCCATTCCGAACCCGCAGCGAGGTAGGCGTAGCCGCCTTCCTCCAGCGGGTGCAGTTCACCGTCGAGGGTGAGGTTGACCTTGCCGCGGGTGACGAAGATGACGCCTTCGACGCCGGCCTCGAATTCGGCCTTCGGGGCTCCTCCGCCCGGGCCGATTTCCACGATCAGCTGGGAGAAGGTGGTGGCGAAGCCGGAGATGGGGCGGGCGATGATCCAGGACCGGGTGTTTGAAAAGCCCGGCAGGTTGGACGTGACGATGTCCGTCATCACACCTTTCGGGATCACCGTGTACGCCTCGGTGACGATGGCGCGCTCCGTGGTCAGGTGGGTCTGCGGCGGGAGTCCGCCGGTGGGGGAGTAGTACTTGCCCATTGAAAGGGATCCTTTGGCTAGGAATTGGAGGTGGTGGCGAGCCGCGGGTGGGCCAGGGCGGTGAGTTGGGGAAGTCCGACGCCGGCAAGCGCCTGGACTTCCTCGGCGCCGACTGCCCCGCACTGGACGCCGCGCAGGACGAATGCGGCCAGGGCCCGGGCGGTGGCGGGTTCGTCCAGGACGCCGCCTTCGGTCCGCTCCACATAGTTGCGCAGGCGGGCAGCGGCAGCTGGCAGGCCTTCGCGGTAGAACGCATAGGTGGCGGCGAACCGGCTGGGCAGCTGGGCCGGGTGCAGGTCCCAGCCCTGGTAGTAGCCGCGTTCCAGCGACCTTCGGACCAGGCGCCCATGCAGCTGCCAGGCGTTCTCCACGTTGTCGCCCACCGGGATGATGTTGGTGGAGCCGTCGGAAAGCCGGACGCCGGTGCCTGCCACGGCCAGCTGCATGACCTCCTTGGCGAAGTCCGCCACCGGATGCTCCATGGACTGGTACTCCGCGGAGATCTGCAGCGAAGCCGAGTAGTCGTAGGTGCCGTAGTGCAGCCCGCTGATCCGCCCGGGCACGGCATGCGGCAGTTGCGCTACCGGAGAGGTTCCTTCCGGGCCGAGGATCAGCTGCGGCGTCTCCACCTGGACCTCGAACCGCAGCCGTCCCGCAGGAAGGCTATGGACGTCCTCGAGCCGGGAGACCGCATAGTCCATGGCCTGAACCTGCGCCACGGTGGTGACCTTGGGGAGGGTCAGGACCAGGCCCTCCGGCAATTCGCCGGCCGCGGCCAGGCCGGAGACGAACAGGTCGAGGGTCCGCAGGCCGCGGGCCCGGGTGGGAGCCTCGAAGCACTTGAAGCGGATGCCGATGAACGGGGGAGCGGAGCCGGCAGCGGCGGCCTGCGCCACCGCGGACGCCGCGGCAACCGCGGTGGCGTCCTCGGCGTCGTCGCCCCTGTCCCCGAAGCCGTCCTCGAAGTCGAGGCGCAGGTCCTCGATCGGTTCCGTCCGGAGTTTTGCCTGGACCCGGCCCGCCACGGCTTCGGCGAGCCCGGCGTCCTGGCCCAAGAGCCGGCCCAGTGTTTCCAGGCCGCCGTGGGCTTCCGCCGTCGCGATCGCCTGGGCGCCCCAGTCGGCCGCGAGCGACGGCGTGAACCGGTCCGCGGGCACGTACACCGTGTGCACGGGCTGGCGGGAGCCGTCGTCGCCCGGGTAGTTCTGTTCCAGCAGCCGGTCGGTGGCAGCAAGCTGCCCGTCAATGTGCGCGAAGTCCGCGGCTGAAAGGGAGGATTTTGGTGCTTCCATCTCAACCCACCAATTCGTAGGCAGGCGTGGTGAGGAAGTCGGTGTAATCGTCCGAGAGGCAGATGTCAGCGATGAGCTCGCTGGCCGGCTGGTAATAGCGGCGGAAGGCTTCGTCGCCGAATTCGGTGCGGAGCCGTTCCGTTTCCTCGCCAAGGATCCGTTCCACCAGTTCCCGGGTGACGGTGTTGCCCGTGTCCGCGAGGATGGACTTGTTGCGGATCTGCTGCCATACCTGGGAACGGGAGATCTCCGCGGTGGCAGCATCCTCCATCAGGTTGTGGATGGCCACGGCGCCGTTACCGGACAGCCACACCGCCGTGTAGGCGACGGCTACGTAGAGGTTCAGGCGCAGGCCGGCCTCGGTGACCTGGCCCCCGGCGGACTGGACGTCCAGCAGCTGCTCCGCGGTAACTGAAACCTCGGGGCGCTGCTTGTCCACCTGGTTGGGCTTGTCACCCAGGACGGAGTCGAAGACTTCGCGGCAGGTGGGGACCAGGTCCGGGTGGGCAACCCAGGAACCGTCGAAGCCGTCGTTGGCCTCGCGGGTCTTGTCCGCGCGGACCTTTTCAAACGCCGCTTCGGTGACCTCGGGGTGGCGGCGGTTGGGGATGACCGCGGCCATGCCGCCCATGGCAAAGGCGCCGCGCCGGTGGCAGGTCTTGACCAGGAGTTCGGTGTAGGCGCGCATGAAGGGGGCGGTCATCGCCACGGAGGCGCGGTCCGGCAGGACGAACTCCTCACCGGCATCGCGGAAGTACTTGATGATGCTGAACAGGTAGTCCCAGCGGCCGGCGTTCAGGCCGGAGGCGTGGTCCCGCAGTTCGTACAGGATCTCGTCCATCTCGAAGGCGGCCGGGATGGTCTCGATCAGCACCGTGGCGCGGATGGTGCCCTGGTTCAGGCCGAGGAAGTCCTGCGCGAACACGAACACGTTGTTCCAGAGCCGCGCTTCGAGGTGGCTCTCCATCTTGGGCAGGTAGTAGTACGGCCCCTGCCCGTTGAGGACCAGCTGCTTGGCGATGTGGAAGAAGTGCAGGCCAAAGTCCACCAGCGCACCCACCGCGGGTTCACCGTTCACCAGCAGGTGCTTCTCCTGCATGTGCCAGCCGCGGGGCCGGGCCACCACGACGGCGAGCGGCGCGTCGGTGCGGAGCCGGTACTCCTTGCCTTCCTCCGAGGTGTAGCTGAGCGTGCCCTGGGCGGCGTCGCGGAGGTTGAGGATGGCATCGATGACATTGGCCCAGGTGGGCGTGCTGGCGTCCTCGAGGTCCGCCAGCCACACCTTGGCGCCGGAGTTCAGGGCGTTGATGGCCATCTTGGCCGGCGAGGCGGGGCCGGTCATTTCCACCCGGCGGTCCTGCAAAGCTGCCGGTGCCGGCGCAACCTTCCAGTCGCCGTCGCGCACGTCCTGCGTCTCCGGCAGGAAGTCGAGCTTGCCCGTTTCCGCCACCCGCTGCCGCTTGACGGCACGGGCTGCCAGGAGCTCGTTGCGGGTGCCGGCGAACCGGTTGTGGAGTTCCTCCACGAAGGCCAGTGCCTTGGGGGTGAGGATCTCCTCTGCGCGGTCGATCGGCCGGGGATCTGTGACGGTGATGGCCATTTCTGGTCCTTTCCTTAGGCTGGAAGTCGGGCGGTCAGGCGGAGGCCAGTGCTGGCTCCGCGGCGGAATCGGCCGGTCCGGCAGCCGTTGCCACGTTTGAGGCGTGAGCCGCGGCCGCGACGGCTGCCGCGACGTTGGCGGTCACGTGCGGGTCGAAGATGCTGGGGATGATGTAGCTGGCATTGAGCTCATTATCATTCACCCGGTTGGCGATTGCTTCCGCGGCGGCCACGAGCATTTCCGGGGTGATGTCGCTTGCCCCCACGTCGAGGAGTCCGCGGAAAAGGCCGGGGAAGGCCAGGACGTTGTTGATCTGGTTGGGGAAGTCGCTGCGGCCGGTGGCCACGACGGCGGCGTGCCGGGATGCGACGGCGGGGTCCACCTCGGGGGTGGGGTTGGCCATGGCGAAGACGATGGCGTCCTTTGCCATGGAGGCGATGTGTTCCTCCTCCAGGATGTTCGGGGCGGAGACGCCGATGAAGACATCAGCACCCACCAAGGCCTGGTGCAGGGTGCCGGCGAACCCTTCCTGGTTGGTGTTTTCCGCGATCCAGGTGCGGTGCGGATCGTTGTACGCCTCACCCTTGTGGATGGCGCCGGAGCGGCCCGCGGCCACAATGTGCCGGGCGCCCTGGGCCTTGAGCAGCTGGATGATGGCAGAGCCGGCGGCGCCGACCCCGGACACCACGATCCTCACGTCCGCGATCTTCTTGTCCACCACGCGCAGGGCGTTGACCAGGGCAGCGAGGGTCACGATGGCCGTGCCGTGCTGGTCGTCGTGGAAGACCGGGATGTCCAGTTCCTCGCGCAGGCGGGCCTCGATCTCGAAGCAGCGGGGCGCGGCGATGTCCTCCAGGTTTACGCCGCCGAAGACCGGTGCCAGGAGCTTGACGGTGCGGATGATTTCCTCCGTGTCCTGGGTGTCCAGGCAGACGGGCCAGGCGTCGACGTTGGCGAACTGCTTGAACAGGGCGGCTTTGCCCTCCATGACCGGAAGGGCCGCGGCGGGGCCGATGTTGCCCAGGCCCAGCACCGCCGATCCGTCGGTGACCACGGCCACCGTGTTGCGCTTGACGGTCAGGTTGCGGGCGGCGGCGGGGTCCTCCGCGATGGCCAGGCAGACGCGGGCGACGCCGGGGGTGTAGGCCCGGGAGAGGTCGTCACGGTTGCGCAGGGGGACCTTTGGGACCACCTCGAGCTTGCCGCCCAGGTGCATCAGGAAGGTGCGGTCCGAGACGTGCTGGACCGTGACGCCGTCGAGCGCGTTGAGGGCGTCCTTGACGCGGGCGGCGTGCGCGTCATCGGTGGTGTTGCAGGTGACGTCAACCACCAGGGTCTCGTGGTGGGACTCGGTGACGTCAAGGGCGGTGATCGCGGCGCCGGCAGCTCCCACGGCTGCGGCGAGCTCGCTGGTGGCGCTGAAGCTTGACGGTGCTTCCACGCGCAGGGTGATCGAATTTCCGGGGCTGGGGTTCGCCATTGAATGTCCTCCTGTTAGGCCTTGTCCGGCTTCTGCTCTCATCCGGATGTTTTCGTATTATGGATATTATTATCTACTTTATGGAAATACAAGCCCTCCGAATACGACCGCAAAGACCGCGTCGCGGGTGGTACCGCCGTGCTGTATCTTGGGTTTCCTAAGCAATTCTTTTCACGATGCGGATAAGAGTTGTCGGATTCCGAGCCACAGGAGACAACGGAATGGCAGAGAAAGCCTCTGGTGGGGTGCAGTCGGTAGAGCGTGTCTTCGAACTGCTGGAGCTCATCACCGATGCCGGCGGTGACGTGACGCTCAGCGAGCTCTCGTCCTCCACGGACCTCCCGCTGCCCACTATCCACCGCCTGCTGCGCACCCTGGTCTCGCTCGGCTACATCCGCCAGCTGCCCAACCGGCGCTACGCCCTTGGCCCCCGCCTCATCCGTTTGGGTGAGGGCGCCAACAAGCAGCTCGGTGCCCTGGCGCAGCCCCAGCTTAAGATCCTGGTTGACCGGCTGGGGGAGACCTCCAACATGGCTGTCCTGGACTCGGACATGGTGATCTACGTGGCCCAGGTGCCCTCGCTGCACTCCATGCGCATGTTCACGGAGGTGGGACGGCGCGCCCACACCCACGCCACCGGCGTGGGCAAGGCCATCCTGGCCCAGCTCGACGACGACACCGTGCGGGGCATCATTGCGCGCGCCGGGATGCCCACCCCCACTGCGAAGAGCATCGGCGACGTGGAGGAACTCCTGGCCGACCTCAAGCTCATCCGTGAGCGGGGGTACTCCATCGACGAGGAAGAGCAGGAACTCGGCGTCCGCTGCTTCGCCATGGCGGTCCCCAACGCTCCGACGCCTACCGCGATTTCCGTTTCCGGGCCGGTGTCCCGGGTGGACGGGAACTTCGCCGACAAGGCCGTGCCCATCCTCCGGGAAGCGGCCGAGGCCATCTCCCGCGAGCTTAACCGCGCCTAAGGCTCCCTCTTCACTGACAACCACGACGGCGGCCCGCACCTTTCGCGAAAGGTGCGGGCCGCCGTCGTCCAACCCGGGGAAGGTCAGTGCTCTGACGCCTTTTCGGATGACTCGATGGCGACTTCCTTGCCGTCGCAGTCAATGAGCTTGCCGTTTTCGAACCGGTCGCCTTCCGCCAGGCACTTGAGGTCCTCCTCGCGGACCACCCGACCGGTGCCGGCAACAAACACCGATTGGTTCTCCGAGTTGCCGGCCTTCAGGTGGTTGAAGAGCAGGTTCAGCAGGATGGCCATGACGGCGGCCGAGCTGATGCCGGAGTGGAAGATGGTGCTCACCCAGGCGGGGAACTGGTTGTAGAAGGTAGGTGCCGCAATGGGAAGCATGCCGAACCCGATGGAGGTGGCCACGATGATCAGGTTCATGTTGTTCCGGTACTCCACCTTGGCGAGGGTGCGGATGCCGCTCGCGGCCACGGTCCCGAAGAGGACAATCCCGGCGCCACCCAGGACAGCGGTGGGCACGGCCGCAACCACCCGGCCCATGACCGGAAGCAGCCCCAGCAGCACCAGGATGACGCCGCCCGCGGCAACCACATAGCGGCTCTTGATCTTGGTGACGGCCACCAAGCCCACGTTCTGGGCGAAGGCGCTCTGGGTAAACGAACCAAAGATCGGGGCAATCAGGCTGGAGCCCATGTCGGCCCGCAGGCCGGCCGCGATGCGCTTGGAGTCGGTGCGGGTGCCAACGATCTCGCCCACTGCAAGGATGTCCGCCATGGTTTCGGTGAGGATGACCAGGACCACGATCAGCATGGAAATGATGGCGGCAATGTCGAACGTCGGCGTGCCCAGCAGGAACGGTGTGGGGAAAGCGGCAATGGGACCGTTGCCCACCCTGGAAAAATCGGCCATCCCGGTTGCTGCCGCGATCAGGGTTCCCGCCACCATGGCCAGCAGGATGGACAGGCGGGAAATGGTGGCGCTGCCCACCTTGCTCAGGACCAGGACCAGGACCAGGGTGACGGCCGCCAGTCCGATGTTGGCCATGCTGCCGTAGTTCTCCGCCTTGCTGTTCCCGCCCATGGCCCAGTTTGCTGCCACCGGCATGAGGGTCAGCCCAATGGTGGTGATCACCGTGCCCGTTACCACCGGGGGGAAGAACCGGACGATCTTGGAGAAGACTGGTGCGATCAGCAGGCCAACCGCGGCGGAAACCATCACGGCCCCAAACACGGCAGGCAGTCCGCCTCCGTTGGTCACAATCGCGACCATGGTGGCCACGCTGGCGAAGGAGACACCCTGGACCAGCGGGAGTTGGGATCCGAAGAAGGGGATTCCGACGGTCTGCAGCAGGGTAGCGAGGCCGCCCATGAAGAGGGCTGCCGCAATCAGGACGCCGGTGTCGGAGGACGACAGGCCTGCTGCCTGGCCTACGATCAGCGGGACGGCGATGATGCCGCCGTACATGGTCAGCACGTGCTGGAACCCGTAGGCAAAGCTGCTGCCTATCGACAGCCGTTCGTCTTCGGGGCGTCCCGCTGCGGGGCGCTTGGTCCGTTTCTTGGAGTCGCCGGCGGTCTTGTTCGTACCGGGGGACGGGGCGTTCTTGATGTTCATGGCAGACTTTCCTGGTTCATGGCAGACGTCTTCGTCTGGCTAACTTTGTCTGGCTAACGTCGAAGTTTTAGGGGTGCTGCGGTTTTGCGGAACTGCGGGTTGCGGGTGGCCGGGCCGCCGAAACCTCGGTCGCGGCGGCCCGGCCACCCGCACTGGCTCAGCAGAAGCCGGCGATGCCCGTCCATGCGTTCTCGGCGGGAACGGCGTCTTCGCGCAGGACCGTGGCCTCGATCAGGCCGTAGGGACGGTCCGCCGCGAAGAAGACCTCGTTGGGGTTGTCCAGGCCGAACGGCGAGAGGTCCACAAGGAAGTGGTGCTTGTTAGGCATGGAGAACTTGATTTCGTCGATTTCGGGGTGGGCCTCGAGGACCTTGGTTCCCATGTCGAACAGTGTCTGCTGCAGGGCGTGTGAGTAGTTTTCGGTGAAGCCTTCGAGCAGCAGGCTCTTCACGTCGTCGTAGTTCTTGTTGAAATCAAACGACGTGAAGTCGGTGCCGGCCTTGTACCGCCAGCGGGCGGAGACGTCGGTGGCGAGGATCCGGTCGGTGGTTTCCGCCAGGGTGGTGTACTTGTCCTTGGGGTAGCCGACGAAGCCGGACTGGGTGGACTTCAGGACAGTCAGGTCCTTCAGTCCGGAGATAAGGTGCTCGGCAGCGCCGTCGCGGACCAGCACTGCCGTGCGGACTTCCTGGCCGTTGCGGACGAACGAGTGGTCGTGTTCGCTGCCATGGGCCTGGATCCGGTTCCAGCTGTAGGACTCTGCTTCCCAGCGGCCGCCATCAACCCAGCTGAAGCTCGAGGTGAAGTGCTCGCCAAGGCGAAGCAGGAAAGCTTCCGGGGAACCGATGCCCTCGCGGGCGAATGCGTAGACGGTGTTCTTCTGGGTGTCGGTGGGCACAACATGGCTGTTGTCGCCCTCCAGGTGGGCCGCCTCGAAGTCGCCGCGCAGCTGCGAGGTGACGTTGAGGTCTTCAATCTGGTGGCGGTCTGTGTCGCGGGTGATCTTGACGACCCGGACCTCGGCCTTGCCGAACTGGTTGCTGCCGAGAATGATCTTGCTGCTCATGGTCTTTTCCCAACTTCCGGTAAGTGGAACCTAGGTTCCATCACTGAAATTAAGCGCGCGTTTCATGCGCGTTTCCGATGGAGCCGACCCAACAAAAAAGAGCCGGCATCCGTTGATGCCAGCTCATTACGACCCTGCCTGCTGCTCCCAGGTTACGTGACGTGCGCCACGAGTTGCATAACAGCGTACCCCGGCTGCGCGGTGGTGTACATCACAGAATGAAAATTCCATTTGTGACCGGCGGGCTGCCTGCGCTCCCGCCGCTACCTATTGACGGGATGGGATGGCCACCCTAATATTTTCATAAAGCAAAAACTAATTTCCACATTACGAAAAGAGGGCGTTCCGATGTTCCAGCAGGAAAACCAGCCCACGCCCGCAGCGCCGTCCGCAGGAGTGGCTGCACAGGAGTTCTACCTCCCGCTCGGCGGCGGGGTGGACCCCGACCTCTATCTGCCCGAGGACCGCCTGCGCCTCACGGGCCGCCTGTCCAGGTGGGTGCAGTCATTGCGTACTCCGCCGGTGAGGGTGTCCAAGGGCCGCCCCCAAGGTTGAGCGCCCGCTGCTCAGGAACCGGTGTGCCCCGGCCACTGCTTTCCGGCCCAGGGGTCGTAGTCCGCGATGAGCTCCTCCTGCGGCGGCCGGTCGGCCTCGGGGACATGCTGCAGGTTCACCCGCACCCGGTACCAGAGCGAGCTTGAACCACGCATCCCGTCCACCAGGACGTCGGCCGGCTGCAGGGAATCGACGACGGCGGCATGCCGGGCCTTCCATTCGTCGAGCGCCGCCAGCGCTTCGGGCTTTGTCTTGGTCCGGGCCACTTCGATGAGGGGCATCAGCGACTGCCGGCGGCCGGATCCGTTGCCGCTGCGCGGAGCCTTTTCCGCCGGCCCCAGTTCCTTTGCCAGGGCAAGGAGCCCGTCCAGTGACCCCACCGCGCCGTCGATGCCGGCGTGCGGGTCGCCGATTCCTGCATACCGCTCCATCACCGTGGCGACAGTGAACTGTCCAGGCCGGGCGGTGCGCATTTCCTCCCAGGTCAGCGGAGTGGACACCCGGGCGTCCGGCAGGGGCCTGACCGAGTAGGCGGACGCGACCGTGCGGTCCTTGGCGTTCTGGTTGAAGTCCACGAACACGCTCTCGCCGCGCTCCTCTTTCCACCACCGTGCCGTTGCCAGGCCGGGGGCGCGGTTCTCCACCTCCCTCGCGAGGGTCTCCGCGGCCAGCCGGACGTCCCGGTACGACCACTCCGGCGCGATGCGGACCAGGATGTGCAGGCCGCGGGACCCGCTGGTCTTGGGCCATCCCACCAGTCCCGCGTCGGCAAGGACCTCCTGCGCCACATAGGCGACGTCGACGATTTGCGTCCAGTCCACACCAGGCATGGGATCAAGGTCCACCCGCAGCTCGTCCGGGTGTTCAAGGTCTTCTGCCCGCACCGGGTGGGGGTTCAGGTCAAGGCAGCCGAGATTAACCACCCAGGCGAGTCCTGCCGCATCCCTGATCACCGCCTCCTCGGCCGAAGTCCCTGACGCGTAATGCAGGGTAGTGGTATCGATGAAGGGAGGGTGGTTTTCCGGCACGCGCTTCTGGAAGAACGGTTCTGCATCAATGCCCTTGGGGAACCTCTTGAGCACCATGGGGCGGCCGCCGGCGCCGCGCAGTGCTCCCTCCGAAACCGCGAGGTAGTACCGCACCAGGTCGAGCTTGGTCAGGCCGGCATCCGGGAATACCACCTTGTCCGGGCTCGAGATCCGGACTTCGTTGCCTTCAATGTCCAGGACCTCAGCCGGCGTCTTTGACGGAGTCATGCCGTCACGCTAGCAGTTGGCCTTTTGCGCGTCAGCCCTGCAGGGCCGGGGGCGGCCCGCGAGAAGGGGCGTTCCGTGAAGCCGTGGAAACATGGATTTCACATCGCGAAATAAATTTTCCAGAAAACTATGGCGTGGCCCACAAACCGGTGCTAATCTCGATTCTGCCAAAGGCGGGCACCCAAACCCGGGAAGCTATCTACCAGGCGCAACTTAACCTTCACAGCACATGCTGAAGCCTGGTATCCGTTCGCACCTGGTTTTACTGGTCCTGCGCGGCAACAGGCTTCCCGGCAAAAGGAAGTCGCATCATGAGTACCACCGTCACGGCCGAACAGTTTTTGGCCCGCTCCATCCGGCTGGCAACGGCCAACGTCCTGAACAGCGGAGGCCCGTTCGGCGCCATGATCGTCATGGCGGACGGGCAGGCGTTCGACGGCGTCAACCGCGTCACGGCGGACAACGACCCCACCGCACACGCCGAAGTCACCGCCATCCGCACTGCCTGCCGCGAGCTGGGCACCTTCGACCTCAGCGGCGCCACCCTCTACACCAGCTGCGAGCCGTGCCCCATGTGCCTGGCCTCCGCACTCTGGGCCCGGGTCAGCCGCGTGGTCTACGCAGCGGACCGCCATGACGCCGCCTCCGTCGGCTTCGACGACGCTGTGTTCTACGAATACTTCGAAAACCAGGACAGGGATTCCCTGATGCCGGTCTCCAAGCTGGAGCTGGGCGATCCCCAGTCCCCGGCCCCGCTGGAGCCGTTCAGTACCTGGAACACGCTCGAATCCAGGATCGATTACTAGGCGGCAGGAATGACCATCCTGGACCATTCCCACGAGGAGCATTCGGCTCCAACCGCCAGCATCTCCCGGCAGGAGCCGCGCGCGTTGGCGCAGGCCGCAAAAAAGCCCCGGCCGCCTGCACCGGACTCCATCCTTGACCGCTTCTTCCATATCACCCGGCGCGGCTCCACGCTGGCCCGCGAATTCCGGGGCGGCCTGGTCACCTTCTTCACCATGGCGTACATCGTCATCCTGAACCCCCTCATCCTGGGCGGGTTCAGCGCGGACAACGCACCCACCGATGTGGCTGGCGGCTGGCTCTCCGCGTCCCAGGTGGGTGCCGTCACCGGCCTCACCGCCGGCGTCATGACCATCCTCTTCGGACTGATCGCCAACCTGCCGTTCGGCCTCGCTGCCGGCCTGGGCATCAACTCCTTCCTGGCCGTCTCGGTGATCCACGAGGTCACCTGGGCCGAAGCCATGGGCCTGGTGGTCATCAACGGCATCCTGATCGTCCTGTTCGGCGTCACCGGCGCCCGGACCGCCATCTTCCGGGCCGTGCCCAAGGAACTCAAGGCCGCCATCACCGTCGGCATCGGCCTGTTCATCGCCTTCATCGGCTTCGTCGACTCCGGCTTCGTCAGGCCTGCGGCAGGCGGCCCGCCCGTCCAACTGGGCGACGGCGGCTCCATCACCTCCGTGCCCACGCTGGTGTTCGTCGTCGGCCTCCTGGCCATGGGCATCCTCGTGGCGCGCAAGGTGCAGGGCGGCCTGCTCATCGGCATCGTCGGCACCACCGTGCTGGCCGCCGTCGTGGAAGCCGTCCTGAAGCTTGGCCCCGCCAGCCCCACCAACCCCGGCGGCTGGCACCTGAACACCCCTGTCCTGTCCGGCCAGCTGGTATCCGCACCCGACCTGGGCCTGGTGGGCCACTTCGACCTCTTTGGTTCATTCAGCCGGATCGGCGGACTCGCGGCCACCATGCTGGTGTTCACGCTGGTGTTCACCAACTTCTTCGACGCCATGGGAACCATGACCGGCCTGGCCAGGAGCGCCGGCGTCGCCCACAAAGACGGCACATTCCCGCGGCTGAAAGCGGCCTTCATCGTGGAAGGCTTCGGCGCCGTAGCGGGCGGGGCAACCTCCGGATCATCCAACACCGTGTACATCGACTCCGCGGCCGGAATCGGCGAAGGGGCGCGGACCGGCCTGGCCTCGGTGGTCACCGGCGTGCTGTTCCTCGGTTCGATGTTCCTCACCCCGCTCACCAGCGTGGTGCCGCTTGAAGTCGCGGCTGCCGCCCTGGTGGTGGTGGGCGCCATGATGATGGCCCAGATCCGCGAGATCAAGTTCTCCAAGTTCACCGTGGCGCTGCCGGCCTTCCTCACCATCGTGACCATGCCGCTGAGCTACTCGATCGCCAATGGCATCGGCGTCGGCTTCGTGAGCTGGGCGGTCATCGGGGCGGCGTCAGGCAAGGCGAAGAAAATCCACCCGCTGATGTGGGTGGTGAGCATCGGGTTCCTGGTGTACTTCGCCCGCGGTCCGATCAACCACCTGCTGGGCGGCTGAGCTTGCCCCAGCCACACCAGGGGCCGGGCCAACCCTTGGCCCGGCCCCTGCCAGGACCGACAATGGACACCACCGCCGCGCGGAAGAAGGAGTGCCGCCATGCTTGACCTGATCCCTTCGCTGGGCCCGTGGCTGCACCGGCTTGCAGACGGGCAGTTCGCCGTTGCCACCATCGTGGCGGCGTCCGGTTCCGTGCCCCGGCCGGTGGGAACATCCATGCTGGTCACCGAATCCGGCGAGGTGCTGGGCAGCCTCTCCGGCGGCTGCGTGGAAGGCGCCGTGGTGGCGCTCGCCCAGGAGGCAATGGACGACGGCGTCCCGCGCCACGGGACGTTTGGCTTCAGTTCAGAGGACGCCTTCGCGGCCGGGCTCACCTGCGGGGGAGAACTGGGCATCCACATCCAGCCGGTGCCGGCCGCGGCACCCGGCGAAACCCCGCACCCACTTCGGGCCGCCCTGCTGCAGCTCGCCGGCGTCGGCCCGGCCCACCCCGTGGCGCTGGTTCGGACCCTCGGCGCCGGGGGAGGAGGCGCCGTCGTGGTGCCAGATCCGGGTACCTTCCGGGCGGCTGGCTGTCCGGAGCTGTCAGCTGTGCTTCACGGGGAGGCACTGCTGCATGTGGAATCCCTGGTTCGCAGCGGTGGGGCGGGTTTGGTCCGGCTGTCCGGGACGGGTGGGTGCCTGCCCGACCGCGACGGCCAAAGCCGGCATCCCGGGGAGCCCGCCATCCTGGTGGAGTCCCGGCTCGCCCTGCCACGCATGCTGGTGTTCGGTGCAAACGACTTCGGGGCCGCGCTGGTCCCCGCCGCCAAGCTGCTGGGCTATCACGTGACCCTCGTTGATGCCCGCCCGGCCTTCGCGTCGCAGCCCAGGTTCGCGGCCGCCGACCAGGTGGTCACTGAGTGGCCGCACCGCTACCTGGCTGCGGAAGCGGCGGCAGGCCGGACGGACAGCCGCACCGTGGCCGCCGTCCTCACCCATGATCCGAAGTTCGACCTCCCCCTGCTGGAAACGGCGCTGGCCCTTGACCTTGCCTACGTGGGCGCCATGGGGTCCCGGCGGAGCCACCTTCAGCGGGTTGACCAGCTCCTCAACGCCGGCGTCGCGCCGGAGCGTATCGCGCAGCTGCATTCGCCCATCGGCCTTGACCTCGGTGCGGTCACTCCGGCCGAAGTGGCGGTGTCCGTCACCGCGGAACTGATCGCCGCCCGCACCCGCGCAGCCAGCTGCCTGCCGCTGCGGGAAACCTCCGGCACCATCCACCACCACCCGGCAGCCCCGGCGCCCACAGACCTTGATACGCAGGAGATCGCATGGACATGAACACCATCGAGGCGGTGGTCCGCACCACCGACCCCGCACAATGGCGCGACGGCGATGCCTGGCTTGCCGGCGGCACGGTCCTTTTCTCGTACGGCAGCTACGCCTTTGGACCCCAGCCGCTCACCCGGCTCCTGGACCTGGGCGGTGCCGGCTGGACGCCCATCACCGTCACCGACGACGGGACTGAGCTGGCCGCCACCTGCACCATCGCCGAGCTGTATGCCCTGCCCGATTCTCCTGAGGTGTCCGGCCGTGCCTGGCCCGCGCTGGACCTGGTCCGCGCATGCTGCGATTCGTTCGTGGCGTCCTTCAAGATTTGGAACATGTCCACCGTGGGCGGCAACCTCTGCACCTCCCTGCCCGCGGGACCTGTCATCTCGCTCTGCGCCGGGCTGGACGGCACGGCCACCATCCTCGCACCGGACGGCACCAGCCGGCTTGTTCCGGTGGCAGATTTCATCACCGGGGATGCGACAAACTGCCTGGCACCCGGCGAACTGCTCCGCAGCGTCCATCTGCCGGCGTCGGCCCTTGCCTCACGCGTGGCGTTCCGACGGCTGTCGCTGAGCAACCTGGGCCGGTCCGGGGCGCTGCTCATTGGAAGGCTCGACGGCGGCACCTCCTTGATCCTGACCGTCACCGCCGCCACCAGGCGGCCTGTCCAGCTGCGCTTCGACGGGGTGCCGGAAGCAGACCGGCTGGCCGCTGCACTGGACGACGCCATCCCGGCGGCGCTCTACCACGACGACATCCACGGCCTGCCTGCCTGGCGCCGCGACATGACTTACCGGCTGGCCGAGGAAATCCGGGCCGAGCTGTCGGCGCCTGAGGGGGCCCACGATATTCCCGTCTCCGGCGACTTCTGGCCGCCCCGGGCCGTGTCAGCACAAACCGGGCCCACCACGCTTTCGAAAGGGGCTTGAGGATGTCCATCGAGATTAACGGAACACCTGCCGGCGCGGACCCCCGCCCGGGGCAATGCCTGCGTACCTTCCTGCGCGAACAGGGCAACACCGGCGTGAAGAAGGGCTGCGACGGCGGGGACTGCGGCGCCTGCACCGTGCACGTGGACGGGACCCCGGTCCACAGTTGCATCTATCCCGCCGTCCGCGCCGAGGGGCACTCGGTCACTACCATCGAGGGGCTGGCAGCCGCCGCTGGTGGTCCCGAGGGGCAGCTGCACCCGGTCCAGCAGCAGTTCATGGAACGCCAGGGCTTCCAGTGCGGATTCTGCACCGCAGGCATGGTGATGACCGCGGCGACGTTCGATGAGAACCAAAAGGAGAACCTGCCCCGGAGCCTCAAAGGCAACCTTTGCCGCTGTACCGGTTACCGCGCCATCGGCGATGCGGTATGCGGACATCCCGGGCACCCTGATCCCGACGGGCCGGGCTCAGGCATCGCGGGGGAGGGGCAGCCTGATCCGGTGCAGGGCCGGCTGGGCGACGACGTCCCTGCACCTGCCAGCCGGGCAGTGGTCACCGGCGCCGCCCGCTACACCCTGGACCTCCCAAGGGACCAGCAGCAGGCACTGCTGCACCTGAAGATCCTGCGTTCGCCGCACGCGCACGCCCGGGTGGTGTCCATAAATGCGGATGCTGCCCTGAAGATTCCGGGGGTAGTGGCGGTCTTCACCCATGCGGACGCGCCGGAGCAGCTGTTCTCCACGGCCCAGCACGAGCTCTTCACCGACGACCCGGACGATACGCGGGTGTTGGACGACGTGGTGCGCTTCATCGGGCAGCGGGTTGCCGCCGTCGTCGCAGAATCGGTGGGTGCCGCAGAAGCCGGAGTGCGGGCGCTGACGGTTGACTATGAGGAATTTCCGGCGGTCTTCTCGCCGCAGGAGGCCCTGCTTCCCGGCGCGCCCCTGGTCCATGGGGACAAGGACGGCAGAGCGTCCCGCATTGCCCGGCCGGACGGAAACGTGGTCGCGGAACTCCACTCGGAGCTGGGAAGCGTAGCTGACGGCTTCGCTGCCGCTGACTTTATCCACGAACAGACCTACCAAACCCAGCGGGTGCAGCACGTGGCGCTGGAAACGCACGCGGCCATCGCCTCGGTGGATGACGAGGGCCGGCTTCAGGTCCGCACGTCCAGCCAGGTCCCTTTCCTGGTCCGCAGGACACTGTGCCGGGTATTTGGCCTCCCGGAAGACAAAGTGCATGTGGTGGCCGGCCGGGTCGGCGGTGGATTTGGCGGCAAGCAGGAAGTCCTCACCGAGGACCTCGTGGCGCTTGCGGCCCTCAAGCTGCAGCGGCCGGTCCAGCTGGAACTGACCCGCGCCGAGCAGTTTACCGCCACCACCACCCGCCACCCGTTCACCATCAAGCTGAAGGCCGGTGCCAGCAGGGAAGGGCGGCTGACCGCGCTCGAGCTGGACGTCGTGACCAACACCGGCGCCTACGGCAACCACGGCCCTGGCGTCATGTTCCACGGCTGCGGCGAATCCCTGGCCGTGTACAACTGCGCCAACAAGAAAGTGGACGCGCGCTCGGTGTACACCCACACCGTGCCGTCCGGTGCATTCCGCGGGTATGGGCTGAGCCAGATGATCTTCGCCATCGAATCCGCCATGGACGAGCTCGCCGCCGGGATTGGCATGGATCCACTGGAATTCCGGCGCCGGAACATGGTCCGCGAGGGCGACCACATGTTGTCCACCCGGCCGGATCCGGAAGAGGACGTCCACTACGGCAGCTACGGACTGGACCAGTGCCTCAACCTGGTCCGGGACGCCCTGGACCGCGGCAAGGCACGTTACCGGGATGCAGGCCTGGCCGATCTTGGGCCCGACTGGATGGTGGGCGAAGGCGCCGCCCTGTCCATGATCGACACTGTCCCGCCGCGCGGCCACTTTGCCCACTCCCATGTACGGCTCCTGCCGGACGGGACGTACCAGGCCGACGTCGGGACCGCCGAATTCGGGAACGGCACCACCACGGTGCACGCCCAGCTTGCCGCTACCGCCCTCTCGACGGAAGCGTCCAGGGTGGGGGTGCGGCAATCGGACACGGACTTGGTGGAGCACGATACCGGTGCATTCGGGTCCGCCGGCACCGTGGTGGCCGGCAAGGCGACCCTGGCAGCGGCGGAAGAGCTGGCTGTCCGCATCCGCGCCTTTGCCGCCGGGATCCGCCAGACCCAGGCTTCGGCCTGCGTCCTCGAGGGCGGCGCCGTGGTGGTCGACGGGACCCCCGTGGCACTGGCTGAACTGGCGCAGGCGGCCGCGGATGCCGGCGTCGAACTTGCTGCCGAGGGCCGTTGGGGTGGTACGCCGCGCTCGGTAGCCTTCAACGTGCACGGCTTCCGGGTGGCGGTGAACCGCGGCACCGGCGAGCTGAAGATCCTGCAAAGCGTGCAGGCGGCCGACGCCGGGGTGGTGGTCAACCCGCGCCAGTGCCGCGGCCAGATCGAAGGCGGAATCGCCCAGGCCCTGGGTGCCACGCTGTATGAGGAAGTGGTGGTGGACGACGCCGGCAAGGTCACCACGGACATCCTCCGTCAGTACCACATTCCTACTTTCGCGGACGTTCCGCGCAGCGAGGTGTACTTCGCGGACACGAACGACAAGATGGGGCCATTGGGGGCGAAATCGATGAGCGAAAGCCCGTTCAATCCGGTAGCTCCGGCGCTCGTCAACGCCATCCGGAACGCGACGGGAGTGCGGTTCGCGTCCCTGCCGATCGCCCGTGACCGGCTCTACCTGGGGCTGAAGGAGACGGGGCTGGTGCGCAGGCTGGACCACGTTCCGACCTAGGCCGGTGGCAGGTCACACTTCCGCTTGTCAGGATGCAACCCGGGGTCGGATCTGACCCCGGGTTGCATCGTTGCATATAGTCGGGGGATGGAACAGCGGATTTTAGGCAAGACCGGACGCAGCGTCTCCGTCGTCGGGCTCGGTACCTGGCAGCTCGGCGCGGACTGGGGCAACGTGGACCCGGCCCAGGCGCAGGCCATCCTGGCGGCCTCGGTGGAAGCGGGGGTCACCTTCTTTGACACCGCCGATGTTTATGGCGACGGCAAGAGTGAGCAGGCCATCGGGAAGTTCCTGAAGGACAACCCGGGCCTCGGTGTCACGGTTGCCACCAAGATGGGCCGCCGGATGGAACAGCGCCCCGAGAACTACACCCTGGCCAACTTCCGCCAGTGGGTTGACCGGTCCCGGAAGAACCTGGGCACGGACACCCTGGACCTGGTCCAGCTGCACTGCCCGCCCACGCCTGTTTACAGCAACAACGAGGTGTACGACGCATTGGACACCCTTGTGGCCGAAGGTGCCATCCGCAACTACGGTGTGTCCGTGGAACGGAGCGACGAGGCCCTGGAAGCCATCCGCCACGAGGGAACCGCGTCGGTACAGATCATCCTGAACGCCTTCCGGCTCAAGCCCCTGGATGAAGTCCTCCCGGCGGCAAAGGCCGCAGGGGTGGGCATCATCGCCCGCGTTCCGCTGGCCTCGGGCCTGCTGTCCGGCAAGTACTCCAAGGAGACCACGTTCGCCGAGAACGACCACCGGAACTACAACCGCAAGGGCGAGGCCTTCGACGTCGGGGAGACCTTCTCCGGGGTGGACTACGAGCTGGGCCTCAAGGCGGTCAAGGAGTTCGAGCAGCTGGTGCCCGAGGGCGCCACTACCGCACAGGCGGCCATCGCCTGGATCTCCGCGCAGGACGGTGTCAGCACCGTGATCCCCGGAGCCCGCAACGTGGAACAGGCACAGTCAAACGCTGCTGCGGCAGCGGTCAGCGTTGGGCAGGAGTTCGACGAAGGCGTCCGCTGGATCTACGACCACTACTTCCGTGAGGCCATCCACCCGCGCTGGTAGCCGGTTGCCCCGGGAGCATGCCGGTGACCGGCTCTGTCAGCGACTTTGTGGAACGGCTGGCGGCCGTGGAAGTGGGGCCTGCCTGCACCAACTTCTTCAACCATGCGGTTCCGGCGAATGCTATCCGCCGGCACAACCTGGAGCTCTACCTGCAGGAGATGCTGGACCGCCGGCCCAAGGTACTGCTGGTGGGGGAGGCGCCCGGATTCCGGGGCATGCGGATTACCGGGGTGCCCTTCACCAACAGAGTCATCCTCGGAGGGCCCGCCAACAGCTTCGGGCTTTTCGGCCCTGGCAAAGGCTATGTGCTGCCGCCCGAAGCTGCGGGGGTGGCCGCGGAACCTACGGCTACGGTGCTGTGGCAGGTCCTGGAAGAGGTGGGTATTCTGCCTTTGCTGTGGAGTGCTTTTCCCTGGCACCCGCACCAGCCGGACAAGCCGTCCTCCAACCGCACGCCCAAGACCTCCGAGACCAAGCTGGGCACGCCTTTCTGGCAGGATCTTGCGGCTCTCTTCGGCATCGATTCCCTTGTGGCGGTGGGCAACGTGGCCCAGCACAGCCTGCGGCGGAGCGGGCTGGACGTACCGAAGATCCGGCATCCCGCCCACGGTGGCAGGTCCGGTTTCAAGCAAGGGCTGGAGCAGTTGCTGGAGCGTGGGATGCCGGCCTGAGCTGAATTCTCCGTTATGGATCTTGATTGTCGTACCCCCTTGTCATGATGGGTTTATGGGGAAAGCGGCGGTGGTGAGGGCGTTTGGGGAGATCTGTGCTGCCCTGGCTGTGCTGAATGCTGAGGTGGACGCGGCTGGTGTGGAGCCGTTTTCTGCGGCTGATCCGTTGGCTGGTGTGGCGGCTGGGTGCCTGGACATTCTGGCCGGTGCCCGGGAGGTCGAGGCCGGGTTCGCTGGCCTGAAGGCCAGGGCTGCGGTGACGTACGCGGAGAGCGCCGACGTGGTTGCGGGGCCGGATGTGCCGGTGCGTGCGCAGGAGATGGCGGTCGCGGCGGAGATCGGGTGCGTGTTGGCTCTGGGTCCGCGGGCCGCGTCGTCGTTCCTGACGGCCTCGCACGCCGTTGTTGCCACGTTGCCGCTGACCTTGTCGGCGTTGCAGGCCGGGGTGATCTCCTGGGGCCACGCGGTGGTGATGGCGGACGAGACAGCCTGCCTTGATGCTGCGGGGGCGGCGGCGTTGGAAGCCCATTTCCTGGACCCGGGCGCCGCGGACCCGGCGCGGGGCTGCCCGGTGGGTGCGTTGCCGGCGCACCGGTTCAAGGCCAAGGCCCGGACCTGGCGGGAACGCCACCACGCCGAGAGCATCGAGACACGCCACGCCAAGGGGGTGTCGGAGCGGCGGGTGGAGTTCCGGGCGGACCAGGACGGGATGGCCTGGCTGTCCGCGTGCCTTCCCGCGGACCAGGCCCTGGCGGGGTGGAACCGGCTCACCGCGACCGCCCGTAGCCTGCAGGGCCCCGGCGAGGGCAGGACCCTGACCCAGCTCCGGGCCGACACCTTCGCCGATGCGATCCTCACCGACGGCACCGGCGCCAGCGACACCCGTGCAAGCGGCAGCGGCGGTATGACCGAGGGCGCGAGTGGCAGCTCCACCGGGGGTGTGGGTGCAGGCGGCAGCCCCAGCGGCGGTGCTGTCCGGGACCGTGTGCCGTCGCCGGTCCGGGCGCAGGTGCTGGTCACGGTTCCGGTGTTCTCGCTGCTCGGCCTGACCGATGAGCCGGCGGTGCTGGACGGCTACGGTCCCATTCCGCCGTCCATGGCCAGGGAACTTGTCGCAAACGGGGCGGGGTCCTTTTACCGGGTGTTGGTGGACCCGCGGGACGGGGCCCCGTTGGAGATCGGCCGGACGAGTTACCGGGTGACAGGTCCGATGCGGGCGTGGTTGCGGATGCGGGACGGGAAGTGTCCGTTCCCGGGGTGCAGCAACAACTCCCTGGACAACGATGCCGATCACATCCTCGCCTGGGCCAAGGGCGGCACCACCGGGATCAGTAACCTGGGACAGCCGTGCCCGAAGCACCACAAACTCCGGCACGCCACCGGCTGGAAACCCACCCCGGCCACCAAGAACGAGCCACCCGGCTGGACCTCACCCGCCGGCCGCCACTATCAAAGCGAACACCAAGACTGGGAACCTACCCACTGGCCGCACGGAAAGCGGCCGGACAGAAAGTGGCACGGCAGCATCGATCTCGTTCGCCATGGTGCTTCCCCCTGGGAAGATGCCCTTGCGCGCTTCCTGCGTGCCCACGCCTGATTATGCCGCTACGGGAGGCCGGCTCTGCTATTCGAGGTCTGCTGCTGGTGGAGCCGGGGTGCTAGCGGAGCAGACCCAGCTGGTCCGGCGTATCTACGTCCTCGCCGGTGGACTGGTCGCTGCAGTCCACGTCGTCCACCAGATCCGGGTGGGCGCGCAGGAAACTACGCGCTCCGGCATCGCCCGTCACCGTCGCGCACACGGCGCCGCGCAGGGAGGCGTCGATGACCAGGGGGTGCCCGCGGCGGAGGCCCGCGCTGCTGTCGTCGTTGGAATCACGGCGGCGGTACGCGGCGGCGGTGATCCGGCCCGGCTGATGCCGGGCCAAGAGCCGCTGAACCGTCGCCGGGGTCAGGCCCGGCTGATCGACCAGGGCGATCAGGAGGTGATCCGCCGCATCCGCGGCGTGGTCGCCGAGCAGGAAGGAACTGCCCATTCCAGACTCCCACTCGGGGTTGGCCAGGACATGGCAGCCGTCCAGCCTCGCGGACGCTTCAACCTCGGCCGCACCTGCACCGAGGACCACCACCACGTCACGGCAGCCGCCGTCGAGCAGGGCTCCCGCAACGGCCTCAACAAGTGGCCGTCCACGGAACGGAAGCAGGGCTTTCGGGCCCAGCCCCAGGCGCGTGCCGGCCCCCGCGGCGAGCACCACGCCGGTGGTCCTCATCCCCGCTGAACCGGTCCCGCCACTGTCACCCATAGCTGCACCCTATGGGAGGAACGCTCAGGCGTCGCCACCCGCGCCGCCTGTGGTGCCCGCGTTGACGTCCAGCAGCTTGTAGCGGTCCATGGCGTACGACGGCGCGTCCGCCTCTACTTCACCCCTTGCCGCGAGCAGTTGGAGCACTTTCACCACGATGGAGTGGGTGTCGTTTTTGAAGTAGCGGCGGGCTGCTGCGCGGGTGTCGGAGAAGCCGAAGCCGTCGGCGCCGAGGGTGGCGTATTCGTTGGGGACGAACTGCCGGATCTGGTCGGGGACCGCTTTCATGTAGTCCGAGACGGCGACGATGGGGCCGGTGGCGCCTTCGAGTTGCTGGGTGACGAAGGGGACGCGGGCGGGTTGGCCGGGGTTGAGGAAGGCTTCTTCTTCGGCGGCGAGGCCGTCGCGGCGCAGTTCGTTCCAGGAGGTCACGGACCAGACGTCGGCGGAGACGTTCCAGTCATCGGCGAGGACGCGCTGGGCTTCGATGGCCCAGGGCACGGAGACGCCGGAGGCGAGGATCTGGGTGCGGGGACCGTCGATCTTGGCCGGGGCGAGGAGGTAGATGCCCTTGATGACGCCTTCGACGTCGAGGTTCTCCGGTTCTGCGGGCTGGATGATGGGTTCGTTGTAGACGGTGAGGTAGTACATGACGTTCTTGTCCGTCGAATCCGCGCCGTACATCCGTTCCAGGCCGGAGCGGACGATGTGTCCGATTTCGTAGCCGTAGGCGGGGTCGTAGGTGAGGACGGCGGGGTTGGTGGAGGCGAGCAGGGGGGAGTGGCCGTCGGCGTGCTGGAGGCCTTCGCCGGTGAGGGTGGTCCGTCCTGCGGTGGCGCCGATGATGAAGCCGCGGGTCATCTGGTCGCCGGCGGCCCAGAAGGCGTCGCCGGTGCGCTGGAAGCCGAACATGGAGTAGAACACGTAGACCGGGACCAGGGGTACGCCGTGGGTGGCGTAGGAGGTTCCGGCGGCGGTGAAGGCTGCCACGGCGCCGGCTTCGTTGATGCCGGGGTGGATCAGCTGCCCGGCGGGGGATTCCTTGTAGGCCAGGACCAGGTCCCGGTCCACCGACAGGTAGTTCTGCCCGGCCGGGCTGTAGATCTTGGCGGTCGGGAAGAACGCATCCATGCCGAAGGTGCGTGACTCATCCGGCACGATGGGCACAATCCGGTTCCCGAACTTCTTGTCGCGGAGCAAATCCTTGAGCAGGCGCACGAAAGACATGGTGGTTGCGGCCATCTGCTTGCCCGAGCCACGCTTGGCCACCTCGTAGGACTTGGCCTCCGGAAGATCAACAGACCCGTCTCCGCCGCGGCGCTCGGGAACAAAGCCGCCCAATGCGCTCCGCCGTTCAAGGAGATAGGCGATCTCGGGTGCATCGAAGCCCGGGTGGTAGTAGGGAGGCCGGTACGGGTCGGCGTCGAGTTGTTCGTCCGAAATGGGAATGCGCAGGTAATCCCTGAAGTCCTTGAGATCCGCCACCGTCAGCTTCTTCATCTGGTGGGTCGCGTTGCGGCCCTCGAAGTGCGGTCCGAGGCCGTAGCCCTTGACGGTGTGGGCGAGGATGACGGTGGGTTTGCCCTTGAATTCGGTGGCGGCTTTGTAGGCGGCGTAGACCTTGCGGTAGTCGTGGCCGCCGCGTTTGAGGTTCCAGATCTGGTCGTCGGTGAGGTCCGCGACGAGGTCCTTGGTCTGCGGGGTTTTGCCGAAGAAGTGTTCGCGGACGAACCCGCCGGACTCGGCCTTGTAGGTCTGGTAGTCCCCGTCGACGGTTTCGTTCATGATTTTCACGAGCGACCCGTCGGTGTCGCGGGTGAGCAGGTCGTCCCATTCCCGGCCCCAGACGACTTTGATCACGTTCCAGCCCGCGCCGCGGAAGAACGCTTCGAGTTCCTGCATGATCTTGCCGTTGCCGCGGACCGGCCCATCGAGGCGCTGGAGGTTGCAGTTGATCACGAAGTTCAGGTTGTCCAGGTTCTCGTTCGCGGCGAGCTGGAGCAGGCCGCGGGACTCGGGCTCGTCCATTTCACCGTCGCCCAGGAACGCCCAGACCTGCTGGTCCGAGGTGTCCTTCAGGCCCCGGTTGTGCAGGTAGCGGTTGTTCTGTGCCTGGTAGATCGCGTTCATCGGCCCGATGCCCATGGACACGGTGGGGAATTCCCAGAAGTGCGGCATCAGGCGCGGGTGCGGGTAGGAGGAGAGGGCGTGGCCCTCGCGGGACTTTTCCTGCCGGAACCCGTCCAGGTCCTCCTCGGAGAGGCGGCCTTCCATGAACGCCCGGGCGTACATGCCGGGGGAAGCGTGGCCCTGGAAGAAGACCTGGTCCCCGCCGCCGGGGTGGTCCTTGCCGCGGAAGAAGTGGTTGAACCCGACCTCGTACAGGGTCGCCGCCCCGGCGTAGGTGGAGATGTGGCCGCCGACCCCGATATCGGGCCGCTGCGCCCGGTGCACCATGACCGCGGCGTTCCACCGCATATACGCCCGGTAGCGGCGCTCGAACTCCTCGTTGCCCGGGAACGCCGCTTCCTGGTCCACCGGGATGGTGTTCACGTAATCGGTGGTGGTCACCATCGGCACCCCCACGCTCTGCGCGCCCGCGCGCTGCAGCAGGCTCCGCATGATGTATTGGGCACGCTCGGTACCCTGTTCCCTGATCAACGCGTCCAGGGACTCAACCCACTCGGCAGTCTCTTCCGGATCACGATCAGGCAGCTGGTTAGTCAACCCGCTGAGGATATGGGAGGTATCTTCTCCTGCAGCCACGGCAGCCTCTTTTCGTCTTTGAATGCATTAGGCGCTGTTTTCGTATTGTGAGAAAACATTATTGCTAGACGAGATTAGTGGGACGCTGTCGATCGGTCAACGTGCTGGGTGCCACGAAGGCGGTGATTGCCGGGTGCGATCCCGAATGAACGCATTATGACCGCGCAGGGACCGGTCGGCACTTGACCGGCAGTGACCCACGTCATACGCTTATTTTCACTATTCAATATCTCTTTTCCGTATTGTGGAATAACAGAAACGACGCAGGTCGGCCTCACCACGCGGGATACTCCAAAGAATTGAGACTCCTATGCAAACCCCTCCCACGGCGGGCGTTGATGCGGAGCAGGGCGTGACAGTGCCGTCAGCCCCTGCAGCACATCCCGACGACAGCGTTGAAGCCCTGTGCGAGTCAGCCAGCGCCGCCTCGGGCACGGCAATCAGCCCTTCCTTGTACAACTCCGATCTTGCCCCCACTAAACGCGCCGGCCGCAGCTGGACCAGCTACAGCATCTTCACCCTTTGGGCGAATGACGTGCACAGCCTGGGCAACTATGCCTTTGCCATTGGACTGTTCGCCTTGGGGCTGGGTGGGTGGCAGATCCTCATGGCGCTCGGCATTGGGGCGGCGCTGCTGTTCGGACTCCTGACGCTTTCCGGATTCATGGGCGTCAAAACCGGTGTTCCCTTTCCGGTCATGAGCCGCATCAGCTTTGGTATCAGGGGAGCGCAGATTGCCAGCCTCCTCCGCGGTGCCGTGGCCGTGGCCTGGTTCGGCATCCAGACGTACCTCGCTTCCGTGGTGTTCCGCGTCATGCTCGTAGCCATGTTGCCTGCGCTGGCAGACTTGGACAAAGACTCCATCCTGGGCCTGTCCACGCTGGGCTGGATGGCATTCGTGACCCTTTGGGTGGTCCAGTTGGTGATCGTCAGCTTCGGGATGGAAATGATCCGCAAGTACGAGGCCTTCGCCGGCCCCGTCATCCTTGCCACCATGGCCGCGATGGCCGTCTGGATCTTTGTGGAAGCAGGAGGAAACATTGCCTGGTCCTCGGACAAGGCCTTGGAAGGCCCGGAAATGTGGCTCACTATATTCGCCGGCGGCGCCCTGTGGGTGTCCATCTACGGCACCTTCGTCCTGAACTTCTGCGACTTCACCCGCTCCGCGGTATCGAAGAAGGCTGTAGTGCGCGGCAATTTTTGGGGCATCCCCATCAACATGCTGCTCTTCGGAGCCATTGTGGTGGTCATGGCCGGTGGCCAGTTCAAGATCAACGGCACCATCATCAAGAGCCCGTCGGACATCGTCCAGACCATCCCCAACACGCTGTTCCTGGTTCTGGCCTGCCTTGCCCTGCTGATCCTCACCATCGCAGTGAACCTGATGGCCAACTTCGTGGCCCCCGTGTACGCGCTGACCAACCTGTTTCCCAAGCGGCTCAACTTCCGCAAGGCTGCGATAGTCTCCGCAACAATCGGCCTTCTCATCCTGCCCTGGAACCTCTACAACAACCCGCTGGTCATTGTGTACTTCCTCGGCGGCCTCGGTGCGCTGCTCGGCCCGCTGTTCGGCGTCGTCATGGCTGACTACTGGCTGATCCGGCGTGGCTTGGTCAACGTGCCGGAACTTTATACGGCGTCCCCGGACGGGGCGTACTTCTACAAGAAGGGCGTCAACCCCAGGGCGATCATCGCCATGGTTCCCGCTGCCGTCCTGGCCCTCCTCATTGCCTTCGTTCCGGGGCTGGCCGCCGCGGCGCCCTTCGCATGGTTCTTTGCCGCCGGTATCGCCGCGGCGCTCTACTTCTTCATCGCCGACCGCAACCAACGACTCGTGGACCACGACGGCGAGGCCATCGCCGTCGCCAACGCCCACTGAGCCGCAGGACAAAGGACTTCCCATGCGCATACTCGTCGCAAACGTCAACACCACCCAGTCGATGACCGACTCGATTGCGGCCTCTGCACGCAGCGTGGCCGCAGCCGGGACGGAAATCGTCGGCCTCACCCCGAGGTTTGGCGCGGACTCGTGCGAAGGGAACTTCGAAAGCTACCTGGCTGCCGTCGCCGTCATGGATGCAGTCACTTCCTACCCGGAGCCGTTCGACGCCGTTGTCCAGGCCGGTTACGGCGAACACGGCCGCGAAGGGCTGCAGGAGCTGCTGGACGTGCCGGTGGTGGACATCACGGAGGCCGCCGCCAGTACGGCCATGTTCCTGGGCCACAAATACTCCGTGGTCACCACCCTGGACCGCGCGGTTCCCCTCATCGAAGACCGGCTGAAGCTGGCCGGGTTGGACGCCAGGTGCGCGTCAGTCCGGGCCAGCGGCATGGCCGTGCTGGAGCTTGAGGAGGAGCCGGACCGCGCCGTGGAAGCCATCGTCAACCAGGCCATGCTGGCGGTCACACAGGACAAGGCCGAGGTCATTGTCCTGGGCTGCGGCGGCATGGCCGGGCTCGATGAACAGATCAGGCAGCGGGCCGGTGTTCCCGTGGTGGATGGAGTGGCTGCCGCGGTGACCATCGCTGAATCCCTGGTCCGGATGCGCCTGTCCACCTCCAAGGTGCGGACCTTCGCTGCGCCAAGGCCCAAGACCGTCATAGGCTGGCCACTGAACACGCCGGCCGTGCCGGCACAGCCCTGAGCCAGGAGAAAACCTTGAGCACCCCTCAGCAGGTCAGAAGAGTAGCCGTGGTCACCGGGGCCGGGTCAGGCATCGGACGGGAAGTCGCACGGCAGATGCTGGCGGACGGCTACCGGGTGGCACTCGCCGGCCGCCGGGAGGCGCAGCTCAAGGAAACCGCTGGCGGCAACCCGGACTCGCTCGTGGTGCCCTGCGACGTCACCCGGCCCGACGACGTCGAACGGCTTTTCGAGACGGCCCGGCAACAGTGGGGACGGATAGACGTGCTGTTCAACAACGCCGGCGTCTTTGGTCCGGCGGCCGGAGTGGACGAAATCAGCCTGGAAGACTGGAACGCCACCCTGGCCGTGAACCTCACCGGATCCATGCTGTGTGCCGCCGCAGCCGTACGGGCCATGAAGGCGCAGGAACCGCAGGGCGGCCGGATCATCAACAACGGCTCCATCTCCGCGCATTCGCCCCGTCCACGGACCGTGGCCTACACCGTCACCAAGCACGCCATGACCGGGCTGACCAAGAGCATCGAACTGGACGGGCGCGGCTACGGCATCACGTGCGGCCAGATCGACATCGGCAACACGGCCACGGAGATCATGGACACCATCGGCGTCGGCTCAGGGGCGCTGCAGGCGGATGGCAGCCGTAGGCTCGAGCCGATGTTCCCGGTGGCGGACGCGGCCCGCGCGGTGCTGATGATGGCCAACATGCCGGCCTCGGCCAGCGTGGGCTCGGTGGTGGTTACGGCCGCGGGCATGCCGTTCATCGGCAGGGGCTGACCGTCCGGAAAGCGCGGGCTAGAAGGGCAGCAGGGCCGACAGGTCCGCACGCAGGCCGGATGCCGCAACCCGGCCGGCCTTGACCGCCTCCGCCCACGCCAGCTGCCCGGTGACCATCTCAAGCCAAGTGGAGGCGTCGCACTCAATGACATTTGGCGGGGTCCCTCGTGTGTGCCGCGGCCCCTCCACGCACTGGGTGACGCCGAACGGCGGCACCCGCACCTCAACCGAATTCCCCGGGGCCCGCGCCGTCAGCTCCTCCAGCGAGTACCGCACGGCAGTGGCCAGGACGCTCCGCGGAGCGTGAGTATCCGACGGCGGTTGCGCGGCTTCGCGCCACGCCTTGAGCGCTGCTTTGCCTTCCTGGACGTCAATACGACGGCGGGCTACGGCCATGCTTTCAGTCTTCCTTTTGCGTCGGCAGGGAAACAGGGATTCAGTCGAGGAGCGCGGACACTGCGGGACCCAACCGGATCTTGCCCACCGGATGGCCGCCGCCAAGCACGGGTTCCACGACTTTCTCCAGGGCGCTGGCGACCCCCGGGATCTCCACTGCCCCGGCGGCAGCGAGCAGGGTCAGGGCCACCAGGGAAGTCGCCCGGATGTTCCCGTCCAGGATCTTAACGGCCACGGAAACCCCTTGGGGCGTGGCCATGGCAAGGACTCCCTCGGCCCCGATTTTGGCGATGATTTCAAGCTCATCCATCACCAGGGTGTTGGCTTCACCGCGGCCTTGGACGGCCCAGGGGTAATCGAGCATCGACGTTGCAATGGTGGCTGCCCGTGCGCTGAAGCTTTGGTCGCCCGGGGCTTTGGCCAGCTGGGAGTATGCCCGGGCAAGGCCTTTGAGGGAAACAGCAGCCACCGGAGCCCCGCAGCCGTCAATCCCCAGATGGGCAATCTTCTCGTCGGTGTATTCCTCGATCACGCTCCGGACCCGCTGCTGCAGGGGGTGGTTCGGCTCCAGGTAGCTGTTGGTGTCCCAGCCGTTTTCCTTGCAGGCCCAAAGGAAAGCGGCGTGCTTCCCGGAACAGTTGAACGCCAGCCGCGATTTCCCCTTCTCAGAGCGGACCAGCCAGTTCCTGGCGGTTTCGTCCTGCGGCCAGGCCTCCGGGCACTGCAGTTGGTCCTCACGGACCCCTGCAGCCTTGAGCATGCCCGCCACCACGTCCATGTGGTCCAGGGATCCGGTGTGGCTTCCGCAGGCGATGGCCACCTGGGCGCCGCGCAGCGGAACCCCTGACTGCATGGACGCCAAGGCCTGGAATGGCTTCAACGTGGACCGGGCAAAGATGGGCGTGTTGATGTCGCCAAGCTCGGTAACCACCGAACCGTCGGCGGACAGGAGGACGGCGGAACCGATGTGCCGCGACTCCACAAAGCCGCTGCGTTCGATCACGGCCAGTTCGACGGCGGAGTCCACGGTAAAGGTTGCGTGCGGATTGTGGGGCATACCGCCAGTCTAGGGGCCAGCCACCTACTGGACAGTGACCATCACCGACTGCCAGCCCGAGGCGCCGTCCGGAACCGGGTCTGCGCGCTGGTCAGTCTGGACCTGCCCGGTGCCGTCGGTGGCGCGCACCTTGATGTAGTGCGGGCCGGGGGCGGCGTCCCATTCGTAGGACCACTGGCGCCAGGTTACGGTGGACGCTTCGGCGGACAGGGTGGCTTCCGCCCAGGCACCGTTGTCGATCTGGACCTCCACTTTGGCGATGCCCCGCGTCTGCGCCCAGGCGGTTCCACCCACGGCCACCTTTCCGGCAGCTACTTTCGCGAAGGACCTGGGCACGTCCACGCGCGCCATCGTTTTGATGGGGCCACGTTCGGACCAGCCACGGTTGGTCCAGTACGCCTTGTTGTCGGCGAACCGGGTGACTTCAAGCTCCACCACCCACTTGGTGGCCGAGACAAACCCGTAAAGCCCTGGAACCACCATCCGCACCGGGTAGCCGTGCTCCAGCGGCAGCGGTTCGCCGTTCATGCCGATGGCCAGCATGGCGTCCCTGCCATCCTGGAGGACCTCCAGGGGAGTGGAGGCACTGAAGCCGTCAATGGACTTTGACAGGACCATGTCTGCGCCACCCTTGGGCCTGGCCCGGGCCAGGACATCGCGGATGGGCAGGCCCAACCATTTGGCGTTGCCGGCGAGGTTGCCGCCTACAGGGTTGGATACGCAGGTGAGGGTCACATGGGATTCGATAAGCCGCGCGTCGAGCAGGTCCTGGAAGGAGAGCGTGACTTCCTGCTCCACGAGGCCGTGAACACGCAGCTGCCAGTCATCAATGTTGATTTCCGGGACGCTCAGGGCAGTATCGATGCGGTAGAAGTCGTTGTTTGGTGTCAGCCACGGGGTCACGCCCGGTACAGGGGACTGTACCCCGGCCGGTACGGGCGATGCCGCCTTTGCCGGCGTGGGCAGCGTGAGTGCTTCGCGCGCCCTGGTGACGTTGCTGCGGGCGGCGCCCAGGAGCCGGCCGCCGGTGGCGGCAATCCCGGCAGCCACCGCGGTAACCCCGGCAGCAGCAAAGAAGCGCCGGCGGTTGGTGCCCGCACCCTGGTGCCGGGCGTCGTCGTCGTCCGCCTGGTCCGCCGGTGCTTCAGGCCACCTCTTCAGCCCCCACAGCTGAACCATGAGCCGGCGCAGCACCACCAGGCCGGCAACCGTTCCCAGCACGGATGGGATGGCGTCTGCTGGGCCCACACCCGCGCGGGTCACCACACTGGCCACGATCACGGCCCCCATGAACAGCACCCCAAGGACGCCCAGCATCCACTTCCGGTAGGCCACCACTCCCAGGACGCACGCCAGCACCGCAATGGTCACGCCCATGCCCACAAAGAGGGCGGCCTTGTCGTTGGTGCCAAACGTGGCGATCGCAAAGTCCTTCATCCACGGCGGGGTGAAATCAATGAAGGTCGAGCCCAGGGCAAACAGCGGCGTTGCCCGGGCGGTAAAGAACGCTCCTATCAGCTCCGCAACGGCAAGCACGACGGCGGCCGCCACCACGCCTGCCAGCGCGGCCATGGGGGCGGGGCCCGTTATCCGGTTTCGAAGCTTTGTCATGTTTATTATTCGGAGCGGCCGGGCGCGCGGATTGACCGGGCGGGCAGGCCAGGACACAGCTTAGGAGCCGAAAGGGTGCACAAAGTACCCTTGGAGACTGTGAAGGTACTCGTCATAGGCCCCGGAGGCCGCGAACACGCCATTGTCCGCTCCCTGCTTGCCGACCCCAACGTGTCCGAAGTCCATGCGGCGCCCGGCAATGCCGGCATCAGCAAGCTGGTCCCCACATACAACATCAACGGCAACGACCCGGATGCGGTTGCGGAACTGGCCACACGGCTCGCCGTGGACCTGGTGGTGGTGGGCCCCGAGGCGCCGCTGGCCGCCGGTGTGTCCGACGCTGTCCGGGAGGCCGGCATCCCGGTCTTCGGACCCAGCAAGGCCGCAGCCCAGCTGGAGGCTTCCAAGGCGTTCGCCAAGGAAGTCATGGCCGAGGCCGGCGTGCCCACTGCCATGGCCCTGGTGGCCACCAACGCAGAGGAAGCGGCATCCGCCCTGGACACCTTTGGCGCCCCCTACGTGGTCAAGGACGATGGACTGGCCGCCGGCAAAGGCGTTGTGGTTACCCGTGACCGCGACGAAGCCCTGGCCCACGCCCAGTCCTGCTTTGACGCCGGCGGCTCCGTGGTCATCGAGGAGTTCCTGGACGGCCCCGAGGTATCCCTTTTTGTCCTCTGCGACGGCCAGAACACCGTGGCGCTCTCGCCCGCCCAGGACTTCAAGCGCATCTTTGACAACGACGAAGGGCCCAACACCGGTGGCATGGGTGCCTACACGCCACTTGAGTGGGCGCCTGAAGGGCTGGTGCAGGAAGTCCTGGACCGCGTAGCCCAGCCCACCGTAAACGAGATGGCCCGCCGCGGCACGCCCTTCGTCGGTGTGCTCTTCGTTGGCCTGGCCCTGACCTCGCGGGGCACCCGGGTCATCGAATTCAACGTCCGCTTCGGCGATCCGGAGACGCAGGCCGTCCTTGCCCGGCTCAAGACGCCCCTGGGTGCGCTGCTCATGGCAGCCGCCAAAGGCGAACTGGACACGGCGGAAGAGCTGCGATGGGCAAAGGAAACCGCCGTCGCCGTCGTCATTGCCTCCGAGAACTATCCGGACAAGCCCCGCACGGGCGACCGAATCCGCGGGCTTAAGAAGGTGGAAGCCCTGGACGGTGTGCACGTCATCCACGCCGGAACCGCCCTGGACGTGGACGGCAAGGTGGTTTCCGCCGGAGGCCGGGTCCTGGCGGTCGTCGCCCTGGGCAGCGACCTGGTGGAGGCGCGCGAACGCGCATATGACGGCGTGGAGCTGGTTCAGCTGGAAGGTTCCCAGTTCCGCAGCGACATTGCCCGCAAAGCCGCCCGCGGCGAAATCAAGGTGCCCTACGGGGCCACGGGATCAATGCCCATCGTGAAAGCAAAGGCCTGACATGACTGAAACTCCGGAGAACCGCGGCTACGCCACCGACACCCTGGACCTGCCCGGCTGGACGCACGTCTATTCAGGCAAGGTCCGCGACCTCTACGAGCCTGCCGACGAAGCCGTCCTCCAGCGCTTTGGGCAGGACTGCGTCCTGGTGGTGGCGAGCGACCGCATCAGCGCCTACGACCATGTGCTGTCCAGTGAAATCCCGGACAAGGGACGCATCCTCACGCAGCTGAGCCTCTGGTGGTTCGACCAGCTGGGTGTTGAGCACCACGTGCTAGGCTACACCGCCGAGGACGGAGTGCCTGCCGAGGTTGAGGGCCGGGCCATGATCTGCAAGAAACTGGACATGTTCCCTGTGGAATGCATCGCACGCGGTTACCTCACCGGCTCCGGGCTGGTGGAGTACAAGGCCTCCGGCACGGTCTGCAACATCCCGCTGCCTGAAGGGCTGGTGGACGGGTCGCGGCTGGAACACGCCATCTTTACGCCGTCGGCCAAGGCCTTGATCGGCGAGCACGACGAGAACATCACCTACGACGCCGTGGTGGCCCTGGTAGGGGACGATATCGCCGGACGCCTCAGCGAACTGACGCTGAAGATCTACACGACGGCGGAAAAGATTGCCCGGGAGCGCGGCATCATCCTGGCCGACACCAAAGTGGAGTTCGGGTACGACGCCGTCTCCGGGTCCATCACCCTGGGCGACGAGGTACTTACCCCGGATTCCTCGCGCTTTTGGGATGCGGCCACCTACAAGCCGGGCCAGGCGCAGCCGTCCTACGACAAGCAGTACGTCCGGGACTGGCTGACGTCCCCCGAGTCCGGATGGGACAAGTCCTCCGACACCCCGCCGCCGGCACTGCCGGCAGATGTGGTTGAGCGTACCCGCAGCCGGTACGTCGAGGCGTACGAGAAAATTACCGGCAAGACCTTTTCCTAAAATTTAACCAAAAGCCGGGCAGCCCATGTGAATGGGTTTGCCCGGCTTTTTGGTCAGCTGGCCTTGGAAGCCGAAGCCGCCCGTTTCTGTGCCAGGTTGATTTCGAGGATTGCATCCAATGCCTGCTGGACCCGGTCCTGCGCGCCGGCAGCGGCGAACGCCTTTCGTGATTCCTCCAGGTGCACCAGAGCCTCTTCGGTTTCCCCCGCAGCCTTCAGCGACTTGCCAAGCAGAAGTGAAACTTCACCGGCGGTGTGCTTGCCCAGGGCGTCGCGTTCGGCATGGATTTCACGGAGCTTTTCGACGGCGGCCACGATGTCCCCGGTCAGGTAGAGCCAGCGCGCGCGAATGAAGGCGACTTCGAGTTCGTCGCTCTTGGTCCCCCCGACAATCGAGAATGCCAGCTCCGCACGTTCAATGGCTGCCAGTGTTTCCGGCTCCACAATTCCAGAGGATAGACGGACGGCTGCGGAAGCCTTGTTGAACCGAGCCCAAAGCTCAATATCGTTAGCGGGGGAGAGCAGTCGTGCTGCCCGCTCGTGGTGCTTGACGCCTTCGGTGTAATCGTGCCGCATGAACGCCACATTGCCAACAACCCAGGCGACTTCGCCAGCGAGCTGGGACATGGAGTGCTCATCCACCTGCTCCAGCAGGGCCTGGCAATACTTCCAGGCTTCATCCAGCCGCCCGCTTTCGGCGAGGGCCCCAATGAGAATCCGGTGCGCGCCAATGAGGACCGTGGACCCCCTGGGAAGGTTGACCGATAGCTTTACGGCCTCAAGCGCATGGTCCACGGCGAGTGCCAGTTGGCCCTGGCCATGGCAAACAGCGGCCAGCATCTGCAGGGCGCGAACGCCCAGGCCAACCGACTCTCTCGCCATGGGGTGTTCCAGAAGGCGTTCGATAATCTTCTGGCACTCCGGCAGGTCGCCCTGCTTCATGAGGCATTCGGCCTGCATGTAGGTCATATTCCACCAGGCGCTGGTGTTTTTACCGTCAAGCGCTATTTGTGCGGCGGTGGCTGCGTGGCTTGCCGCCAACGGATAATCCCGCAGATCCCAGGCTTGGCGGGCATAAAGCCCAGCCAGAACGTATTCGGCGTCACTCACGGAAATGGGTTGGCTCCAAGCCTCCAGTGCCTTGGGTGCCAACTCCAGCCGCCGAGCCAATTCCTCAATTACTTCAGCTGTCGGTTCACGCCGACCGGTCTCGAGCAAAGAGATGTAGCTGGGTGAATACAGGTCCTTGCCCAGCTCGGCCTGTGTCAGTCCACGCTCAAGGCGCTCCGCCCGGAGCTTTTCTCCGAATCCGTTGCCCACGCGTTTCCTCCTTTTGGACAGCTGGGACTGTGAATGCTTGACAGCCCCTGTGGAAAATATTTTACAATGTGTGTCAACAAGGACAGTGCTGGCTTTGTAACGAATCCGACTCGTATTGAGGAACTTATATGTTGAAGAAGATTGCAACCGCGGCCGCCTTGGCTGGGGCCCTGGCTTTTTCCGCGGCGGCTCCGGCCGTTCTGTCTGCAGGTTCCATCGCCGATAACTCGGGTACGTCGGTAGCTATTGGCAACTGGCCTGACCCCGCCTCCACCAAGGCGAAGAAGGACAAGAAGACCACTACTACCACGGACACCTCCATCGTCACCTACATTGGCAACTGGCCTGACCCGGCGTAAATAGCTTCCTCATAACAGGAGGCGAGGGCAGCCCCGGAGCAACAGCTCTGGGGCTGTTCCTTTTAAGCCGGCGGGCAACTGGCGTAACCACATCGAGATGCAAAAAAGAGGGCCTCCGTTTGGAGACCCTCTTTCCGTTATGGTCGGGATGACAGGATTTGAACCTGCGACCTCTTCGTCCCGAACGAAGCGCGCTACCAAGCTGCGCTACATCCCGATCCGCTGCAAAAGCAACTTTACAAGGATAGCCGATTCCGGGTCCCGATGCGAAATCCTGAGGTCGGCCCCCTGCCGGCAGCCTCAGACCAGCGAATCCTTCCACGCGCCGTGGAGGTCAGCGAACCGTCCGCCGCCGCCAATGAGTTCGTCGGGAGTGCCGTCTTCCACGATCCGTCCGTCGTGAACTACCAACACCCGGTCCGCCGTCTCCACTGTGGACAGGCGGTGGGCGATGATCAGCGCTGTCCTCCGTGCTGCCTCCGTCCCGGCCAGCAGCCGGGCCAGCCCTGCCTGCACCAGGCGTTCGGACGGGATGTCCAGCGAAGAGGTGGCCTCATCCAAAATCAGCACCGCAGGCCGCGCCAGGAAGGCCCTGGCAAAGCTGATCAGCTGGCGCTGGCCGGACGAGACCCTGCCGCCGCGCTTGTTGACGTCCGTGTCGTAGCCCTCGGGGAGTTCCAGGATGAACTCGTGCGCCCCCACAGCCTTGGCGGCCTCTTCGATTTCGGCCCGGGACGCTTCCGGACGGCCCAGGGCGATGTTGTCGGCAACGGAGCCACTGAACAGGAAGGCTTCCTGGGTGACCATGACGATGTTGCGGCGGAGGTCGGTGGTGGCCAGGTCGCGGAGATCCACACCGTCCAGGGTGAGTGTTCCGGAGGTGACGTCGTAGAACCGGGCGATGAGCTTGGCCAGGGTGGATTTTCCGGCGCCCGTCTGGCCTACCAGCGCCACGGTCTGTCCGGCCGGGATGTGGAGGTCCAGCGCGGGAACCACTATGGGGCCGTCACCGTAGCGGAACTCGACACCGCTAAAGTCGATCCGCCCCGTGGCCGCAGGCAGGGCAACAGGGTTCTTGGGCGGCCGGACCGTGGGCACCTCTTCGAGGAGCCCGGAAACCTTCTCCAGGGCGGCCTGCGCGCTCTGGAACGAGTTATAGAACATGGCCATCTGGTCCACGGGCTGGAAGAACCGCTTGGTGGACAGAATGAGGGCCAGGAGCACGCCGACTGCGAGGTCGCCGCCCAGCACCCGGAATCCGCCGAAGAGCAGGACCACGGCGACGCAGACGTTGCCGATCAGCACCAGGCCCGGCTGGAAGATGCCGTTGAGATTGATGGAGCGGACAGTGACCAGGCGGTAGTCCTCAGCCAGCTTGCCGTAGCGCTCGGAGTTCTCCCGTTCCTTGCGGAAGGCCTTGACGGCGCGGATGCCGGTCATGGTTTCCACGAAATGCACGATCAGCCGGGCGGAGACCACGCGTGATTCGCGGAAGGCGATCTGCGAGTGTTTCTGGTACCAGCGGGCCAGGAAGAACATGGGTACGCCGGCGGCCAGCACCAGCAGCCCGCTCCGCCAGTCCAGCGCAAAGATGGTGGCGGCGGTGAAAGCCATGAACAGCATGCCTGAGGCCAGGGAGCTGACGCCCGAATCGAGGAGTTCGCGCAGCGCCTCCAGGTCCGAGGTCTGCCGCGCAATGATGCGGCCGGACGTGTACTTCTCGTGGAACTCGAGGCTAAGCCGCTGGGTGTGCCGGAAAACCCGGACGCGGAGATCCAGCAGCATGGCCTGGCTGAGCCGCGCCGTGGAGGTGACGTACAGGGCGGTGAGTCCCGCCGTCGCAATTGCTGCCAGCAGGTAGGCGACGCCGGTGAACACCAGCGGGAGGTTGTCGCCGGCTTGGAGTGCGGGGAGGGCGTGGTCGATGCCGAAGGCGATCAGGGCCGGGCCCGCCACGCGCGCAGCCTGGGAGAGCACCACCATGGCAATAGTGAGCCAGAACCGTACCCGCACCGGACGGATCAGCGACCCCAGCAGGGCCAGCGACCGGCGTCGTACCGCGCGGCTCTCCGCCTTGCTGAGGTGGGCGTTGTCCTCGTTGGCTGTGCCAAAAGCTGCGGCGCTCATCGGGTCACTTCCTCGGCCTGGTCTTCAAGTGCCGACAGTTCGGAGTCCAGGTCCCGCGGCTCCCGGTCCAGGCTGGCGATGACGTAGCGGTAGTGCTGGTTGCGGGCCAGCAGCTCGGTGTGGGTTCCGACGGCGGCGATCCGCCCGTTTTCGAGCAGTGCTACCCGGTCAGCGAGGGCCACGGTGGATGGCCGGTGGGCGACGATAAGGGTGGTGGTGTCCTTGAGGACCTCCCGGAGGCGTGCCTCCACCAATTCCTCGGTGTGGACGTCCAGGGCGGACAGGGGATCATCCAGGACCAGGACACGCGGACGGGCGGCGATGGCGCGCGCCAGGGCAATGCGCTGCCGCTGCCCTCCCGACAGGCTCAGGCCTTCCTCGCCGATCAGAGTGTCCACACCCTGGGGCAGGGAGTAGGCGAAATGGGCCTGGGCAACGTCGAGGGCTTCATCGAGTACCTCATCGGAGCGGACCGGGGCGCCGAGCAGCACATTGTCCCGCACCGAATTCGAAAAGAGCGTGGTGTCCTCGAAAGCCACCCCTACCATGCGGCGCAGTTCCTCCACGTCGAAGTCCCTGATGTCGATGCCGTCAATGCTGATGGCGCCGCTCGTGACGTCATACAGGCGGGGAACCAGCTGGATCAGCGCGCTCTTGCCGCTGCCAGTGATGCCCACCAGGGCCATCGTCTCCCCGGGCCGGACATCGAAGTTGATGTCCTTGAGGATCGGCTTGTCCGGGGCGTCTTCGAAAGCGAAGGTTGCGTTGGTGAAACGGAGCGCCCCGGCGGGCTGCCCTGGGCGCCGTGGTTCCGCCGGGCTGGTAATGGTGTTGCGGGTGTCCATCACCTCGTAATGGCGGTCGACGGCGGTCTTGGCAGTGAGTGCCATGGCCAGCAGCATGCCGGAGAATTCCACGGGGGAGGCGATGACCGCGGCCGTGGCGAAGAAGGCAACCAGCGAGCCGATGCTGAGCTGGCCGCTGGCGCACAACATCACGCCGACCACCAGTCCGGCACCGAGGGCCAGTTCGGGGAGCAGGGTGACCACCATGGTGAAGGTCGCCTGGTGGCGCGCTTTCGCGATCTCCGTCTGGCGAAGCTCCTCCGCCTGCTCGTTGAAGTTTTCCAGGGCTTCGCGGCTGCGTCCGAACGCCTTGAGCACTCGGATGCCGTGGACGGATTCCTCTACGGTGGTGGCGAGGTCGCCGGCCTGGTCCTGGCTGCGCCGGGCAACCTTGCTGAACCGGGTACGGAACCGGAAGCTGTTGATGGTGATGGGGACGGCGGCGGCGAGGAAGATCAGGGCCAGCTGCCAACTCATGGCAAACATGGCAAGGATGCCGATCACCACGGTAAGGGTGGTGACCACCAGCATGATGGCGCCGAACGCCATCCACCGCCGGAGGAAGTTCAGGTCCGTCATGGCCCGGGACAGCAGCTGTCCGGAGCCCCAGCGGTCGTGGAAGGAAACTGTCAGTTCCTGCAGGTGGTCGTAGAGTGAAACCCGCATCCGGGTTTCCACCGTGGTTGCGGGGTTGATGACGAACTGCCTGCGGAGGGCCACCAGTCCTGCTTCGGCGATGCCCAGCACCAGGATGACCCCTGCAGAGGTCCAGACCGCCTCTGTGGTACCCCCTGGCTGAAGGGCGGTATTGACCAGGACACGCAGTACTTGGGGGATGGTCAACGCCACGATGCTGGCCAGCAGGGCACAGAGAAGCCCCAGCACAAGCCTGGGAAGGATGGGCCGGACATGCGGATAAAGACGGCTGATGGATCGGAAAAAGGGAGTCTGCTTGGCCATGCCCGCTTCTCAAGCTCTAAAACGAATGTAGTTTCCTCTAGCAACAACCCTATGCCATTGGCGTGAGGCGGTTCACAGGGATTTGCGGCGCCGTCCGGCTGCTTGCCCAGTTATTGCAGACCGTAATGCGGGATGCCTTACCAGGTATGGTCCCCAAAACCGCATTTTAGGGACCCTATCTCATAGGGCAACGGGTCAGTTGCGGGAGGTCAGGGTCAGCAGGACGGCCTCCGGCTTGCAGGCGATCCTTACCGGGGCGAAGCGCGAGGTGCCGATGCCGCCGGAGACGTTGACCGGCGTCGTCCTCCCGTTGCTTGACCAGTCATTGAGGCCCTTGGCGCGCCACGTGGGAATGTCGCAGTTGGCGATGATGGCCCCGTAACCGGGGATGCACAGCTGGCCGCCATGGGTGTGGCCGGCGAGCAGGAGGTCTGCGCCGCTTTCCGTGAAGTGGTCCAGCACGCGCTGGTACGGCGCGTGGATGACGGCGATCCGGAGGTGGTCATTGGAATCCTGGTTGACCGTTCCCCGGGGCCATCCGGCGTACCGTTCCCGGTTCAGGTGCGGATCATCGACGCCGGAAAAATCGAAGCGCATACCGTGGAGGACCACTGACTGGTTGCGGTTGGTCAGGTCCACCCAGCCGCTCATCCCAAACCCGGAACGGAGGCGCGGCCAGTCCAGGGCGACCGGCTTGGGCTTTACCTTGGACGGACCCAGCAGGTAGGACGCAGGATTCTTGGGGCTGGGGGCGAAGTAGTCATTGGAGCCCGGGACAAAGACTCCGGGGAACTGCAGCAGCGGCTTCAAAGCATCCAGCAGCGGGTCCACCGCCTTGACGTGGCTGAGGTTATCGCCCGTGTTCACCACCAGGTCCGGCTGGAGCTCCGCCAGCGACCCAAGCCACTCAGCTTTCTTCTTCTGCCCGGGGACGAAGTGGATATCGCTCAAGTGCAGAATGCGGAAAGGGTCCCTCCCGGGCGGGAGGATGGCCAGGGTTTCCTCACGGAGGACGAACTGGTTCTTTTCCCACAGCCCATAACCGAAGGCGGCCATCCCGGCCGCGGTTCCGGCTCCTGCAGTGACGGCAAAGCCGCGCCCGATGGAACGGGCGCGGCTTGCCAGGTTATCCATGTCCATGTGCGGTCAGCCGTTTCCCTTGCCGTTGCCGTTGTTGCTGGGGGCGGGGGCTGGGGCAGGAGCCTGGGTGGCGGGGGCCTGCGGTGCTGGAGCCTGGGTAGCCTGCGGGGCGGGAACGGGCGCCTGGGTGGCTTGGGGAGTGGTCCGGCCAGGCGTCGTGTTCGCCGTAGGGCCGCTGACCATGTTGCTCGGAGGCGCGGGGAACGGGTTGGTCCCGTACGCCGGTGCGATCTTGGTCATGAAGTTGGAGAACATCGGTCCGGCAATCATGTAGCCGTCAATGCCCTGGTAAAACTTGCCGTTGATCGTGACATTTTGCCCTGCGCGGCCCTGGTTGCCGAGCGGATCACCAAACCAGGCAGCGGTTGCAAGCCCCGTGGTGTGGCCAACAACCCAGGTGGAACCATTGAGGTTCGACGTACCCGTCTTGGCGCCGATGGGGAAGCTGGTCTTTGTGGAGATCCGGGGCTGGATCAGCGAACCTGAACCGCGGTTCAGGACTTCCTGCAGTGCGTAGTTCACGCCCCTGGCCACCTCGGGCTTGATGGCATCCCGGCAGCTGCTGGACTGGGCCGGAAGCTGCTTGCCCGTAGCGTCGACAACGGAGGTGATGGCGATGGGTTCGCAGTACTTGCCGTCATTCGCGAACGTGGCAAAGGCACTCGCCATGGTCAGCGGCGACGTCTGGGTGGACCCCAGCAGGTTGCCCAGGGTCGACATGTCGATCTTCGGGTGAGGGTCGTCTCCGGAGGGCAGGCCACTGTGCATTCCTGTTGCGTCCACGATTTTCTGGATTCCACACAGATCCAGCTGGGCGGCGGACGCAAACGTCACAGTATTGATGGAGTTGTAGAGGCCTTCGAGGACTGTCAGCGGTCGGTACCACTGCGGCTCAGCATTTTGCAGGTCATCTGCGGCGCCCAAGCCAGCGTTCTTCTGGGCCGTGCTGTAACCGTCCACGACCTTGCCGCAGGTGTCCTTCCACGGGTAGCCGATGGGGTAGACCCGCTGGGCGGCGTTAACCACCGTGTTCATGGTTTTGCCTTCATTCAGCCACTCGGCGAAGGTGAATGGCTTCATGGTCGAACCGGGCTGGAAACCGCCGATTCCGTTGAGGTCGTTGCCGTCCTTGTCCAGCTTGTCCACGTTAAAGTTCAACTGCGAGTCAAACCCCTGGCCCGGCAGGAACGTCGTGTTCTGGGCCATCGAGATGATCTTGCCGGTGCCTGGCTGGACGGAAACCATCGAGGCGCCCCATTTGTCCGGGTTGGCCCCCGTGGCGGCGTTTGCCTGCTCCTGGGCGGTGGCCTGGGCGTTGGGGTCGAGTGTGGTGGTGATGGTCAGGCCGCCGCCGTAGATCAGCCGCTGCCGGTCCTTGACGTCCGCACCGTAGGCGGGGTTGTTCTCCAGCAGGTGGAGGATGTAATCGCAGAAGTACGGGGCGGTGGCCGCATAGGAGCAGCCCTGCTTGGGCTGGGTGACCTTCGGCTCCACCGGCGTGGCCACGGCGGCCTGGTACTCCTCGGGAGTGATCTTCTTCTGGTCCTTCATCAACCCCAGCACCAGGTCGCGGCGCTGCTTGGACTTCTCCGGGTTGGTAATAGGGTCGAAGGCCGACGGGCTGTTCACCAGGCCGGCAAGGAGTGCCGCCTGGGGCAGGGTCAGATCCTTGGCGGTGGTGCTAAAGAAGTAGCGCGAAGCGGCTTCGATGCCGTACGCATCACGGTTGAAGAACACGATGTTCAGGTAGCCCTCAAGGATCTGATCCTTGGTGAAATCCTTCTCCAGGGCGATGGAGAGCTTCATCTCGCGGAGCTTGTCCCCAACGCCCTTGTTGACGCCGTTGAGCTTGATCTGGTCTTCCTCACCGGCGGCGGCGAGGTTCGCGTTGAGGACGTTGTTGACGTACTGCTGCGTAATGGTTGATGCGCCCTGCTTGTTGCCGCGGGCGGTGGCGACCAGCGCACGCAGGATGCCGGTGGTGTCCACACCGCCGTGCTCGTAGAAGCGGCTGTCTTCCACGGCGATGATGGCATTCTTCATGTTCGGGGAAATCTGGTCCAGCGGGACCTTGGTGCGGTTCTCCGTGTAGACGCTGGCGATCTCGCTGCCGTCCGCGGCCAGGATACGGGTGGTCTGGCTCGGGGGATCGACCTTCAGCTCCGCCGGGAGGGAGTCGAAAAAGTCGATGGAACCGCTTGCCGCACTGCCGGAAACGGCCGCGGCGGGGACCAGCAGGCCGGCCACCAGGACACCGCAAATCGCGCTCACACCAAGGAAAAGAAGGATTTTACCCAGTGTGGTGGCAGTGTCGAATAAGGGGTTGTTGCGAGTCGCCATGTTTTCCACTTTACCGGCAACGGCTACGCTTTCTCTCATGACCAAATGGGAGTACGCGACGATTCCGCTCATCATTCACGCCACAAAGCAGATCCTGGACCAGTGGGGAGAGGACGGCTGGGAGCTCGTCCAGGTAGTCCCCGGACCCGACGGTAACGGCCTTGTCGCCTACCTCAAGAGGGAGAAGCAGTAGCATGAGCACCCCCGCAGAAGCCCAGTCCAGCCCGGCGACGGCGCCGGTTTCCGCCGTCGAGCAGCGCCTCGCGGAACTTGGCCTTGCCCTCCCGGAGGTTGCCGCCCCGGTAGCCTCCTACGTTCCTGCTGTCGTCTCCGGCAGCCACGTCTATACCTCGGGCCAGCTGCCGTTTATTAACGGCAAACTCGAAGCTACGGGCAAGGTTTCGGCAGGAACGGAAGGGTTCGCCGACGAGCCCACGGTTTCCCCGGAGGACGCCCAACGCTACGCGGCAGTGTGCGCCGTCAACGCCCTTGCTGCCGTCAAGAGCGTCATCGGTGACCTTGACCGCATCACGCGGATCGTCAAAGTTGTGGGATTCGTCGCCTCGGATCCCTCCTTCACGGGCCAGCCCGCCGTCGTCAACGGCGCCTCGGAACTGCTGGGCCGCGTCCTTGGCGACGCTGGGCAGCACGCGCGGTCCGCCGTCGGCGTTGCCGTACTTCCACTCGACTCTCCCGTAGAGGTCGAGTTGATCGCCGAATTCAGCTAAGACCGGACACTTCCCTTGCCGCACCTCGCACGACGCCTTTTTGCACTGCCCCAGGATCTGGAAGGGGCAGCACAAAGCTGGCTCGAACACGGCGAGCGGACCCCCAGGGCCGCCCGCTACGCATCATCCGTAGTCCTCCTGCGCGATTCACCCACCGGTTTGGAGACGTGGCTGGGTTACCGTCCCGGCTCCTCGCCGCTGGGGGTCCTCGCGTTCCCCGGCGGGTCCCTTGACCCGTCCGACGACGAGCCCATGGGTTGGCTGGGCCCGTCGCCGCAGCATTGGGCTGAGCAAATGGGAACGGACGACGTCGGGCTGGCGCGCCGCCACGTGGTGGGGGCCATCCGGGAACTCTTCGAGGAAACCGGCATCCTGCTGGCTGGTCCGGATATGTCCAATACGGTCGAAGCCACGTCAACGTCCGAATGGATGCGGGCCCGCGTGGCCGTCGCGGACCAGGAAAAGACGCTTGCCCAGGTCCTGGGCAAGCGCGGACTTTCCCTCCGCACCGACCTGCTGAAGTCCCTGGTCAACTGGCGCAGCCCGGACTTTGCGCATCGCCGGTTCGATACCCGGTACTTTGCGGCCACCCAGCCGCTTGGCCAGGAGCCGTCGCTGCTTGAGGGCAAAGGCGTGTGGGGCCGATGGGTCAACGCGGCGCAGGTAGTGCAGGAACGGAACACCAGCAATCTCGGGGACGAGGCAGGCCAGGAGAACACCGTGGGCCGCCCCTTGGGCGAACTGCTCGTGCCGGGCTCGGAAATCATGCTGGAAAAGATGGCGACGGCCAACGGCTGCATCGCTTATTTGAGCTACAAGCGGAAGCACCACGTATACCAGCCAACGCTGGTCGAAGAAGACGGCAGGCTCATGCTTGAAGTCGAGGCGGCCAAGACCGTGGCAGGGGACCACCAGCGCGAACGCTGACGCCCTGCAGAGGCGGGTAAAATCCTCAACAATGCCACACCGGAAGCAAGGGGGCGCCTTTGCGCGCAACGGTCAAGGACGTAGCGCGCCTCGCAGGGGTTTCGCCAAAGACAGTCTCGAACGTCATGAACGGAATTGTCCCGGTCAGCGCTCCCACCCGAACCAGGGTGGAGCAGGCCATGGCCGAGCTGGACTATGTCCCCAACCTCTCCGCCCGGGGGTTGCGCAACGGCAGGTCTGGCGTCATTGCCCTGGCTTTGCCGGACCTGGCCACGCCGTATTCTGCCGAAATTGCGCACAGCGTGGTGGAAGTAGCCCATGAACAGGGCTGGAGCGTGCAGATCGAGGAGACGGGATCCGATCCCACCCGCGAGTACGAATTGATGTCCCGCGCGCGCTCCAACCTGATAGACGGGTTGATCCTCAACCCCGTGGTGCTGGACGAGAGTGCCGTCAAAGTGGGCGTCGCCCTGCCTCCCGTGGTCCTGCTTGGGGAAGTGTCCCAGAAGCTGGCCGACCGTGTGTGGGTGGACAGCGTCGCCGCCGCCCGTGACATGACACTGGCGCTCGGCAGGACGGGCAGGCGGCGTATCGCGGTCCTGGGCGCCGCCGAGGGCAGGGGCTCCGCGGCAGCCGTCCTCCGCACCCGCGGGTACCAGGCCGCGCTTGGCGAACTCGGCATCCCCTGGGACGACTCGTTGATCATCCCTTGCGAAAAGTGGAGCCCGGATACGGCAGCCCATGCTCTTTCCGCCTACCTTGACGCGCACCCGGTGCCCGAGGCGCTGTTCTGTTTCACCGATTCCATGGCGATCGGTGCCCTGAGCGAGCTGTGGAAACGCGGCCTTCGGGTTCCCGACGATGTGGCCGTTGCGGGTTTCGACGACATCGCAGATGCGAAATATGCGGTGCCGTCACTGACAACCGTCTCCTTCGACAAGCGCAGGGTGGCCAGCGAAGCCCTGCGGCTCCTGACCGAACGCATGCAGGACCGCGAGGGCCCGCAGCGCGTGGTGGCCGTCGATTACGAAGTCGTGGAGCGGGAAAGCACCTCTTCCTAGGCCCTGCACGCAGCGCCGGCCACTGGCGTGGTGTCGAAGCGAGACAGCGGGATCACTTTGCGAACGCTAACAATTTTCATTGCGGGGACGCATTACATCGATGTAATGTGAGGCGTGCGTCACACCGGAGCCTGCAGGACTGCGATGAGGGACACCCGGCAGCAACGGTTGTGGCAACGGAATGACTTTCAGCGGACCCATCCAAAGGAGTGACGGGTGAAGCAGTTTGATTTTTTCGACGACAGGCAACTGTCCAGGCGCCGGCTGTTGTCCGGAACCGCAGCGTTGGGAAGCGTGTTCGCCGCGGCGGCCTTGTCCGGGTGCGGCGGAAATGCCTCCGCCGCGGCCCCCAGGGATATCCAGTTCTGGCATCTCCTGTCCGGTGGCGACGGCATCAAGATGCAGAACATGATCAGCAAGGTGAACGACGCCAACCCCGCGTTCAAGGTGCACCCGACAGTTCTTGCCTGGGGGCCGCCGTACTACACCAAGCTGGCCATGGCATCGGCCGGCGGCCGTCCGCCGCAGCTGGCCATCATGCATGCCAGCCGCGTTCCCGGCTATGCGCCCGGCGGCCTGATCGACCCATGGGACCTGGACCTGCTGTCAGAGTTCGGCGTCACCAGCCAGAGCTTCGCGCCCAGGATCTGGGACAAGAGCCGGAACAACGGCAAAGTCTTCTCCATCGCCCTGGATTCGCACCCCTTTGTCATGTTCTATAACCGTGACGTGGCGGGAAAGGCAGGACTGCTTGGCAGCAACGGGCAGTTGCAGGAAGCGAAGTCCCCGCAGGAATTCATCAGCATCGCGCGGGAAATGCAGAAAGTGACCCAGGCGCACGGTCTGTCCTTCGGGTACCTCGGCAGCGGGTCACAGATGTGGCGCCTTTTCTACACCCTCTACCGGCAGCACGGGGCAAGCATGGAACTGACCCCCGGCAAGCCAATGGTGGCCGACAACGAGGCCGCCGTTGAGTCCCTGGAATTCATGACCTCCCTGTTCGATGACACCCTCGCGGCGCAAAGCGGCGACATCAGCACCGGCATCGCGGAATTCGCCCGCGGGGGATCAGGCATGCTCTTCAGCGGGGTCTGGGAGCTTCCCACCTTCAAGAAGGCAAACCTGCCCGTTGACGCCGCCACCATCCCCACGCTGTTCGGAACGCCGGCCGCATACGCTGACTCGCATTCCTTCGTGCTTCCCCGGCAGCTGAACGTCGACGACGCCAAGCGCCGCGACGTCTACAAATTCGTCAGCGACATCCTCAAGGGCTCGCTGTCCTGGGCCGAGGCAGGACATATCCCCGCCTTCCAGCCGGTGGTGCAATCCCAGGCCTACCGCGAACTGACGCCCCAGATACACTACGCCAACGCCGCAGACATCATCGCCTACGACCCGGAGGCCTGGTTCAGCGGATCGGGCTCCGACTGGCAATCGTACTTTGCGGAGACCGTGCAGAACGTGCTCCTCGGCCGCGACAAGGCAACTGATGGCTGGGACGCCTTTGTGCGGCGCACCAACACCCTGCTTTCCCGTCCCAACCCGGTTTGAACCGCCAAGCGACACAGGAGTCCAAATGAGTTCCGTAGCAACATCACACAACAGCGAGGGTCCGGCGGGTTCGCTGCCCGGGCTGTCCCGCCAAAGAATGTCCAAGCAGGCGGGGTCCAGGACCGCCGGGTCCCGTTCCCAGGGAAGCCGGGACAACCTCAACGGCTGGGCCTTTGCCGCGCCGTTCCTGGCATTCTTCCTGGTCTTCCTCGTCTGGCCCCTCCTTTACGGGCTGTACATGAGCCTGACCGGCAAGTCCCTTACCGGGGCCAACGACAGCCTGATTGGGCTGACAAACTACAGCGAAGCCCTCGCCGACTCCGACATGTGGCATTCGCTGGGCAACACCCTTTACTTCACGGTCATCAGCACCGTCCCGCTGGTGGTCGTTGCCTTGGTCATGGCCGCCCTGGTCAATGTCGGACTGCCCGCGCAATGGCTGTGGCGGCTGTCCTACTTTGCCCCGTACCTGCTGGCCTCCACCGTTGTCTCCCTGTTCTTCACCTGGATGTACAACCCCCAGCTGGGCCTGATCAACGACTCACTGGCCAAAATCGGGCTGCCGAAAGTTGCGTGGCTGAACGACCCCGGCGTAGCCATGTGGGCAATCGTCATCGCCACCCTGTGGTGGACGGTGGGCTTCAACTTCCTCCTGTACCTGGCGGCGATGCAGAACATCCCCGCCCAGCACTATGAAGCGGCGTCGCTGGACGGCGCCGGTGCCTGGCGGCAGTTCTTTTCCATCACCCTGCCGCAGCTGGCCCCGACCACCGTGATGATCGTGCTCCTCCAGATCCTGGCGTCGCTGAAGATTTTCGACCAGGTCTACCAAATGACAGCAGGCGGCCCGGGCGGTGCCACCCGGCCCGTGGTGCAGTACATCTTCGAAACCGGCTTCACCGGATACCGGCTGGGCTACTCGGCAGCCATCTCCTACATCTTCTTCGGACTGATCGTGGCCGTTTCGGTCATCCAGTTCCTCATCACCCGCCGCAGGAGTGCATAGCCATGGCAACTGAAACCCTAGCCCGCCCTCTTCCCTCCACGGCCACGCCATCCGCCGGCGGCAGGAACGGCCGCAGGATGAGCCCCGGCCGCGTTGCGGTCCTGGCAGTCGCCGCCCTGCTGGCCGTCCTCTGGATGGTGCCCTTCGCCTGGGCAACCGTCACCGCTTTCAAGAGCGAAACTGATGCCGCCGCTCCGAAGGTCAGCTGGATCCCGCCGTCGGGCTTCACCGCCGATGCCTTCGTCAAGGTGTTCCAGGACGGCAACATCCCGCTCTGGACCTGGAATTCGCTGTACACCTCGGCGGCCATCACAGTGATCACGCTGGTCATTTCCGCGCTGGTGGCCTACGCGCTGTCCCGCATCGACTTCCGGGGCAAGAAGGTCCTGATGACCGTGATCATCGCGTCCATCATCGTTCCCCCGCCGGTCCTGATCATCCCGCTGTTCTACCAAATGGTGGCACTGCACATGATCGATACCTCCTGGGCCATCATCCTGCCGCAGGTCATCCATCCGGCCATGGTGTTCGTGCTCAAGAAGTTCTTCGACCAGATCCCGCGCGAACTCGAAGAAGCCGCGGTCATGGACGGCGCCAGCCGGATGCGGATTTTCCTCCAGGTCATCCTTCCGCTGTCCCGCCCCATCCTCGCGGCCGTGGCAATCTTCGTGTTCATCGGCGCCTGGAACAACTTCCTCTGGCCCTTCATTGCCACCAACGACGGGTCCGTCCTGACCCTCCCCGTGGGGCTGCAGACCATCAAGAGCGCCTACGGCATCCAGTACGCCCAGAACATGGCGTCCGCGTTGCTCGCGGCCCTGCCGCTGATCCTGCTTTTCCTGTTCTTCCAGCGCCAGATCATCAAGGGCGTTGCGACGACGGGACTCGCCGGCACCTGACGCCCACCGTCGCTTTCCACCACCTGCCTGACGTACAACCAAGGAGATCATTCTTATGTCCCGCGCCAGAATCACCCTCGACCGCGACTTCACCATCGGCGAAGTGCCCCGGCGCCTTTTTGGCTCCTTCGTGGAGCACATGGGCCGCTGCGTCTATACCGGCATCTACGAACCGGGCCACCCGGAGGCCGACGAAAACGGCTTCCGCCAAGACGTCCTCAAGCTCGTCAAAGAGCTCGGCGCCACAGTGGTCCGCTATCCCGGCGGCAACTTCGTCTCGGGCTACGACTGGGAAGACGGAATTGGCCCCCGCGAAGACCGGCCGCGCAGGCTTGACGGGGCCTGGCACACCCTGGAAACCAACGCCTTCGGCCTCCACGAATTTGTGGACTGGTCCCGCCAGGCCGGTACCGAAATCATGGAAGCCATCAACCTGGGAACCAGGGGAGTGGACGCCGCCCGCGCCATCGTCGAATACGCCAACCACCCGGGCGGCACCCGCCTTTCGGACCTGCGCGCCAAAAACGGCCACAAGGACCCCTTCAACATCAAGCTCTGGTGCCTGGGCAATGAAATGGACGGCCCCTGGCAGATCGGCCACAAGACGGCAGAGGAGTACGGCCGGCTGGCCCAGGAAGCGGCCAAGGCCATGCGGTTCGTCGACCCGGACATCGAACTGGTGGCCTGCGGAAGCTCCAACTCGGGAATGCCTACTTTCGGGGCCTGGGAGCAGACCGTCCTGACCCACGCCTACGACGAAGTCGACTATGTTTCCCTGCACGCCTACTACCAGGAGCACGACGGGGACGTCGGCAGCTTCCTGGCCAGCGCCGTCGACACCGACTACTTCATCGAGTCGGTCATTGCCACCGCAGACGCGGTCCGCGCCAAGGGCAAGCACAAGAAGCACATCAACCTGTCCTTCGACGAATGGAACGTGTGGTACCAGCGGGGCCTGGACACGGAGGACCAGCCGCACAACGTGTCCAAGGCCGGCTGGCGTGAGCACCCCCGGGTCATCGAGGACAGGTACAACGTGACGGACGCCGTCGTCGTCGGAACTTTGCTTAACTCGCTGCTCCGGCACGGCGACAGGGTCAAGATCGCCAACCAGGCGCAGCTGGTCAACGTCATCGCCCCCATCTTCAGCGAGGAGAACGGTCCGGCCTGGCGGCAAACGATCTTCCACCCGTTCTCCAGGATGGCGGAACTGGCGAAGGGCCAGATCCTGCGGTTGTCCGTCGACTCCGACAAGTACGCCAATACCCGGTTTGGCGATACGGACCTGGTCGATGTCAGCGCCACCTGGAACGAGGAGACGGGCCGGGTGGCCTTGTTCCTTGCCAACCGCGGGCTCGAGGAGGCGGCGGACGTGGAGGTCAGCCTGCGGGGCTTCGACGCACAGCGGGTGGTCAGGGCGGAAGTGCTGGAAATCCCTGACGGCGGTGACCGGTTCACCATCAACAACCAGGACAACCCGGACCGCGTGGGCCTGAAGCAGCTGGAGGGTGCCAAGGCGAACGGCTCTGAGCTTCGGCTCAGCCTGCCCGCGTTGTCGTGGGCGGTGGTCGAACTGGACGTTGTGAAGAACTAGACCTGTTTCGGGAAACAAAAAGGCCGCCCCTCGGGGCGGCCTTTTGCTTGGTCCTAGCGGGAGCGCTGGCGGAGGCGCTGCATGTCCAGGATGACCACGGCGCGGGCCTCGAGCCGGAGCCAGCCGCGCTGGACGAACTCGGCCAAGGCCTTGTTGACGGTTTCGCGGGAAGCACCCACCAGCTGGGCCAGTTCTTCCTGCGTGAGCTCGTGCGCCACCAGGACGCCGTCGGTGGCCGGGCGGCCGAAGCGGTCGGCAAGGTCCAGCAGGGCCTTGGCCACACGGCCCGGGACGTCCGAGAAGACGAGGTCCGAGAGGGAGTCGTTGGTGCGGCGCAGGCGGCGGGCCAGGGCCTGCAGCAGCTGGGCCGAGACCTCGGGGCGGGTGCGCAGCAGTGCGTTCAGGCTCTCGTTCTTGAGCCCGGCGAGCCGGGTTTCGGACACAGCGGTGGCGGTGGCCGTGCGTGGGCTGGGGTCGAACAGGGCCATCTCGCCGAAGAGCTCGCCCGGGCCGAGGATGGCCAGGAGGGACTCGCGGCCGTCCGGGGACGTGCGGCCGAGCTTCACCTTGCCTGAGACGATGAAGTACAGCTGGTCACCCTGGTCGCCTTCGCGGAACACTGAGGCGCCGCGGGAAAGGTCCACCTCGGTGAGCTCGTCCGTCAGCAGCCGGAATGCGTCGTCGTCGAGCGTGGCGAAAAGGGGTGCTCGGCGCAGTACCTCGATGTCCATGAAATCTCCTGAGTAAAAGTATCGGCTGTGGGCGCTTTTGCCATTGTTTCAGAATTTTCAAGGTTCTGTGACGAACTTGGCATGGGAAACACGGGCAGGCCGCCCGCAGCCGGCCTTCCGCAGGCCGCGGCAGCCCACAGAAGATTGTCAGCGTCCGCCACTAGAATGGGGGTTCAACTGTAAATAAGGAGCCTTTGTGGTCGGCCTGACTGTCCTGGACATTGTCCTGATCCTGGCGCTGCTGTCATACCTGATCTACGGCCTCCGCAATGGGTTCCTGGTCACTGTCGGCGGCCTTGTGGGCTTTGCCGCCGGCGCCATCGCCGCGTTCTTTGCCGTCCCCCTGGTCAGCACTTTCGTTGAGGACTCGGGGTGGAGGCTCACCGCCATCATCGCTGCCGCCGTCGTCCTGATGGCGCTGGGGCACGGCCTGGGAACCATGGTGGGGCGCCAGCTTCGCGGCGTGGTGCGGATCCGGCCGCTGCGGGCGGTGGACCGGCTGGTGGGCGGGGCGCTGAACCTTGTGGTCTCCGCCCTGGTGATGTCAATGCTGGCCTTCAGCGTCAGTTCACTCGGCGTGCCCGTTGTGTCCCAGCAGTTGGCCGAATCCAAGGTAATCCGCTTCATCGACGGGTTGACGCCCACGCCGGTCAAGGCCACCATGGCGGAGCTGCGGTCCACGGTGATCGGCAATGGCATCCCCACCTTGCTGGAAGGGCTCGACCAGGGCCAGGCAGTCCAGGTGCCGAACACCAGCACGAACACACCGGCGCTTAACAAGGCTGCCCAGTCCGTCCTGAGGATCGCCGGCACTGCCTATGAGTGCGGTCAGAACCAGACCGGCAGCGGGTTCGTCGTCTCAGAGGACCGCGTGGTCACCAACGCGCACGTGGTGGCCGGCGTGTCGCAGCCGGTGGTGGAAATGCCCGACGGCGGCGCGATGCCCGGCAGGGTGGTCTACTTCGACACGCGTCGCGACCTTGCGGTCCTGGCCGTGGACAACCTGCCCTCGCAGCCGCTGCAGTTGAGCCGCGACCTGCCCGGCGGAAGCCAGGCCGCGTTCGCCGGGTACCCGCACGGCGGCCCGTTCCAGTCCAAGCCGGCCACCGTCCAGGACATTGCCACCGTCCTGGTTCCCGACATCTACGGCAACAATCCCTCCCCGGAGGACATCTACCGCCTTGCCGGTGACGTCCAGCCGGGAAATTCGGGGGGCCCGCTGCTTACCACGGACGGCCAGGTGGCAGGGGTGGTCTTCGCCAAGGCAACCTCGGACGCCGAGGTGGGGTTCGCCATCACCATGGGTGACCTGGACCCGGTAGCCGAGCAGGCGCCGTCGCTGTCCTCGCCGGTTTCCTCGGGGCAGTGCATCAAGAAGTAGCCTGTTCCGGCTACAGGACCTCCGCCAGGTAGTCGATGGCGAGCTTGTAGCCAAACACTCCCGCACCCACAATCACTGCCGCGCAGACCGGGGACAGGTAGGAGTGGTGCCGGAATTCCTCCCGCTGGTGCACGTTGGTGATGTGGACCTCGACGGCGGGAAGCTGCACGGCTGCCAGGGCGTCACGAAGTGCCACGGAGGTGTGCGTGAAGGCGCCCGCGTTCAGGACGATTCCCACGGCGGTGCCGCGTGCTGCGTGGATGGCGTCCAGCAGGACGCCTTCATGGTTGGACTGGACGCACTCCACGGCGAATCCGTGGTCCTGCCCGGTGGCCGCAGCCAGCTGTTCGACGTCGGCAAGGGTGGAGGTGCCGTACTTTTCCGGCTCCCGCGTACCCAGCAGGTTCAGGTTGGGGCCATTCATGACCAGGATGGTGCCGCGGCCGGCTTCGACAGTGGAGGAGGCTTCAGTCATGCCTGCAAATCTATCGGTTGGCGCAGCCCGCCGCGCATTCTTACGTCCGGATGCGCGGCGGGCGGGCCAATGGCTGTTTAGAGGGCCGTCGCCTTCAGCAGCAGGGCATGCTCGGGGTTCAGCACCGGCATCGGCAGCCCTACCTCCGCCAGGAAACGGCCGTTGGCAACGGCTCCGCCGGCAAGCCACGCCGGCGGTTGCGCCTGGGTGAAGGTGTGCGCGTAGTCGGCGTCCTCCTGGACGGGGGCGAGGACCTCAACCCGGTAATTCCGCTCCGGCGCCAGGCCGGGGAGGCCCATGCGTCCGGGCTGCTCCGCGGCAGAGGTGCGCGTGCCCACAACGGCGAACAGGGCCGCCGTCGTGCTGTCCGCGATGGACCCGTCCGCCACCACGCCGTGCAGCAGGAAGGCATCATCGGCGACGTCCGCGTGGACCCGGCGGCCGCTGTGGATCAGGTCCCGGTGTTCCTTGTACAGGCCCACGACGCGCCGAAGTTCGTCGCGCTCCTTGCCCTGGACGCTCCGGACGTCCCACTCCATGCCAAAGTGGCCGAACAGGGCGGTGATGGCCCGGAAGGACAGGTCGTGCGTGCGGGCGGTGGTGTGCGACGTGGTGGGACCGATGTGGCTGCCCACCAGCTCGGGCGGGACCACCGCGCCGGTCCAGCGCTGGATGGCCTGCCGTTCCAGCGCGTCGTTGCAGTCCGAGGCCCAGATCCGGTCCGTCCGCTCCAGGATGCCCAGGTCCACGCGCGCGCCGCCGGAGGAGCAGCTTTCAATCTCGACGCCGGGGTGTGCCTTGCGGAGCTCGTCGAACAACCGGTACGCGGCGAGGGTCTGCGCGTGGACGGAAGGGGCGCCGGCGTGGCCGTGTTCCACGAGGTCGCGGTTCTGGTCCCACTTCAGGTAGCTGATGTTGCTTCCGGACAGGAGCGCGTCGATCCGGTCGTAGATGTACTGCCATGCGTCGGGGTTCACCAGGTCGATGACGTGCTGGTTGCGCCATTCCAGGGGCAGCCGGCCGCCGTCCTTGTGTGCCTTTGCCGACGGGCCCACGATCCAGTCAGGGTGGGCACGGGCGATGTCCGAGTCAAGGTTGACCATCTCCGGTTCCACCCACAGCCCGAACTCCATGCCGCGGGAGGTGACAGCGTCGATGAGGGGGGCCAGGCCGTCGGGCCACAGGGTTTCGTCCACGTACCAGTCGCCCAAACCTGCGTGGTCGTCCCGGCGGCCGCGGAACCAGCCGTCGTCGAGCACGAAGCGCTCCACGCCAAGGTCGGCGGCCGATTCCGCCAGTTCGGTCAGGATGTCCAGGTTGTGGTTGAAGTAGACGGCCTCCCAGACGTTGAGGACGACGGGCCGCGGCTTGCCTGCGGGCAGGCCGGTGGACGCGGCGGGCAGGACGTGGTGGGGCCGGGAGCGGAACCAGCTGTAGAACGCCTCGGTAATGCCGTCCAGGCCGCGGTCGGAGTAGGCGGCGAACAACGCGGGGGTGGTGTAGTGGGCGCCAGGGTCCAGGATGACTTCGGCGGGGCCCAGCAGCTCGGAACCGCCGATCATGGTCCGGCCGTCGCCGATGGTGTCGGCGAACTGTTCATGGTTGCCACTCCAGGCCAGGTGGGTGGCCCACACCCTGCCGCGCCGGTTGCCGAAGCCCTTGGTGCCGGCGGCGAACAGCAGGGAGGAGTCGTGGCCAGTGCGGCCGTGCCGGCCGGTGCGAACCCATGTCCCTTGCTGGATGGGGCGGCGCTGGGGGTGCCGCTCGCGGCACCAGCGACCGGTCAGGTCAAGGAGTTCGACGGCGTCCGGTGCCACGGGCAGGATGGTCGCCAGCTCGTCCACCTGGAAAGGCGTGGTTCCCTCATTGGTGATGGTGTGGCGCAGTTCCAGCAGGCCGCCCGCATGAAGCGCCAGGGACGTTGCGACGCTCAGGCCCGTGTCGCCGTCGGCCTGCACGATGGTGGCGCAGGATCCTTCGGTGCTGACGGAGGTGACGCGGAGGCGGGAGGAGAAGTCAAGGCCGGCGCCGCTGTCCGTGATCCTGTGGCCACGCAGGGCCGGGCGCCCGCGCCAGGCCGAGGAAGCCTGGGGGAGGAGGCCCGCGGGAACGCGGACGTCGATCGACGAGGGCGGCACCGCAGCCGCGAGGATGGCCAGGTCCGGCAGGTCTGCGCCCAGCTCGGCGCCCCAGTGGATGACTTCGGCCTCTCCGCTGTCGAAGCTGATCACCAGGCTGGTGCCGGCGGAACGGAGGTGCAAGGGATCCATAGGGAAATCTCTTTCTTATTCAGGAATTGCGTCGTCGCTAACCCGCAAAAGGAAAATCACGGGAGGGGGAGGCCGGGTGCCGCCGCCGCGAGGAGGGGACGGCGGCACCCGGCCGGGTGGCTGCGACCACATACGCAGCCACGTGCGGGGGTTACTTGAAGAGGGCGTTGACCTGGTCGTTGGCGGCCGTCAGGGAGCTGGCCTTGGATTTGCCGGAGACCACGGAGTCCATGGCCGGCTTCATGATGCCGTCAACCTTCGCGGCGTTGTCAGCGATCGGGTAGAGGAACGTGGTGCCGTCCTTGACCTGCTGGCTGAAGGGGGTGACGTCCACGCCCTTGGCCTTGAAGGCTTCCACGGCCTTGTCTGCGGAGGTCTTGATGGCAGGGAAGACGACCGCCTTGGAAGCCACCACGTCCTGGCAGGCGGCGGAGCCGAGGTATTCGACCCACTTGATGGCGGCCTCGGGCTTCTTGGTGCCGGCGTAGATGGAGTCCGCCAGGCCGTTGTACATGCTGGCGCGCTTGCCGTTGACACCCACCGGGGTGGGGGCGATGCCCACCTTGACGTCCTTGTAGCCGGTGTACTGGCCGATCATCCAGGAGCCGTTGGCGTTGATGACGGACTTGCCGGCGGCGAACGTATCGGCCATGCTGGCGCCCACCGTGGTTTCGAGCTTGGGCATGTAGCCCTTCTCCACCAGCCCGGCGAACCAGTCGATGCTTTCCTGGAACTTGGGGTCGTCGTAGTTGAAGTGCTTGCCCCACGGGTTCTTGTCCGTGTGCGTCCAGCCGGTGGTGCCGGTCAGGTAGCTCCATTCGGTCTGGCCCTGGCCGGAACCGGACCCATTGAGGCCGAGCCCGTAGACGGCAACGTTGTTCTTGTCGAAGCCGGGCTCGTCGCCGCGCTTGCCGTTCTTGTCCACGGTCAGGTGGGCGATGGTCTTTTCGTACGAACCGCCGTCCTGGGGATTCCACGTCAGGTTGGCCATCTGCTCCGGGGTGACGCCGGCGTCCGCGGCAAGTTTGGTGTTGTAGAACAGCGCGATGGTGTCCCAGTCCTTGGGAAGTCCGTAGCGCTTGCCGTCCTGGCCCACCCAGAGGTCCGCCAGGCCGGAGTTGTAGATCCCGGTGTCGATGTTGTCCTTCTTGACCGCGTCATCCAGGGCGAGCAGCTGCTTGTTCTTGATGAATTCCGGGTACTTGCCAAGGTGGTCGGTGAAGACGTCCGGGGCGGTGCCTGCCACGAAACCGTTGGTCAGGGTGCCCCAATAATCGTCCCAGCCGCGCTGGGTGACCTTGACAGTGATGTCCGGGTTGGCCTTATGGAAGTCGTCGGCGCACTGTTTGTAGGCCGGGAGCTGGTTGGCGTCCCAGAGCCAGTAATTGATTTCGCCCTTGCCGGCTTCGGCGGAGCCACCGCTTCCGCAGGCGGAGAGTGCCAGGACGGCGGCCGCGGCTGCAGCGAGGGAACCGAGTGCTTTCTTCTTGTTCATGGGGGTCCTTTCAGGGTGTGCTTCAGGGTGTGCTTCAGGGCACGCCGCCATGGCGCGCGCCGGGAGGGGGGAATTACGAGGGGAGGGGTCCTACTTGATGCCGGAGAAGCCGATGGAGTTGACGATCTTCTTTCCAAAGGCGGCGAACAGGATCAGGACCGGCAGGGCCGAGACCAAGGTTGCGGCCATGAGCCCGGACCAGTCCGGTGCACCTTGGGGCGACTGGGACTTGAAGACGCCCAGGCCGACGGTGAGGACGCGGACGGATTCGTCTTGGCCCACCAGCAGAGGCCAGAAGTATTCATTCCACTGGCCGATGAAGGTGAGCAGCGCCAGGGTGGCGAGCGGGGCTGCGGCGTTAGGCAGGATGATCTGGAAGAAGATCCTCAGGTGCTTGGCGCCGTCGAGCATTGCTGCTTCTTCGACTTCGCGGGACATGTTCAGGAAGAACTGGCGGAGGAAGAAGATGGCGAAGGGGGTCATGAAGATATAGGGCAGCACCAGGCCAACCATCGTGTTCAGCAGGCCCAGGTTCTTGATCAGGAGGAAGTTGGGCAGCGCGGTGAAGATCGGCGGCACCATCATGGTGGCCAGGAAGAGGCTAAAAACGGCGTTCCGTCCCCGCCAGCGAAGCCGGGCGAAAGCGTACGCCGCCATGGCGCTGAAGAACACGGCCCCGGTGGTGGTGATGGAGGCAAAGAGCACGGAGTTGCGCAGGTAGATCCAGAAGTCGATTTGCGCGCCGGATCCGCCCTGGGCCACTGCGTCTTCGGGGGACTGCAGGCCGAAGACGCGCTGGAATGCGCCCAGGCTGAATTCTGCGGGCAGCAGGTTGGTGGCGTTGCCGGCCAAGGCCCCGTTGGTTGACAGTGCCGTCCGGAGGATCCAGTAGAACGGGAGGACCGAGACGGCCACAGCGATGGCCACAAGGAACCAGGCGGCGGTGCGGCGCCAGTTGAACGGGCGACGGCGGGTGGCGGGCCGGGCGGGTGCGGAGACTTTTGCGGTGGTCATGGAAGTGTCCTTAATCCAGGTCTGATTCGTTGCCCTTGAGGAACTTCATCTGGATGAAGGCCACCAGGGCGAGGATGACGAAGAGGATGACCGCCAGGGCGGAGCCGTAGCCGAAGTCCGATTCCGTGAAGGCCTTTTGGTAGATGTAGAACTGCAGCACCCGGCTGGCATTGACGGGTCCGCCCAGGGTGGTGACGGCAACGGTGTCGAACACCTGGAAGGAACCGATGACGGTGACAATCAGGACCAACGCGAGCACCGGCCGCAGCAGCGGCATGGTGATCTTGCGGAATGTTTGCCAGGGCGAGGCGCCGTCCAGGTTGGCCACCTCGTAGACGTGGCTGGGAATGGCCTGCAGGCCGGCGAACAACAGCAGGGCGGTGTAGCCCATGTGCCGCCAGGTGTTGATGAGGGCCTGGGTGGGGATGGCCCATTCCTCGCTGCCGAAGAATGCCACCTTGGGCAGGCCGATGGCATCGATGAAGTAGTTGACGATGCCGATCTGGTAGTCCAGGAGCCAGAACCAGAGGAGGGCGGCGATCACGTTCGCCATCAGGTACGGCAGCAGGAGCGCGCCGCGGATCACGGTTGATTTGGCTACCCGGTGCATCAGCAGCGCAAGACCCAGCGCGAGCGTGGTCTGGAGGAGGATGTTGATCAGGACGTACTGCCCGGTGACTGCCAGCGCATTCCAGAACAGGGGGTCCTTGGCGATGGCCTCGTAGTTGGCGCTGCCGATCCACGTCGGGTCGCCGAGGATGCTGTATTCGGTGAAGCTGAGGTAGATGCCCCGCAGGGTGGGCACCAGGTAGAAAACGATAAATCCGATCATCGCCGGGGCTATGAAGAACAATGCGATCTTCAGGTCGCTCTGTCCCCGGCGCTTCAGCGGCCGGTGCGCTGCGTGCACTGCCGGGCTGGCGTTCCTGGTAAGGGTGGTCATCGTCGACCCTTTCCTGAGTGTGATGGAAGTAACAGGCTGGAAAGAAATCTACACGAGTAGATATTGGACGGCAAGGGCTTATTTCAATGTTTCAAAACCAGGGCAATTACGCCAGTGACTGGATATTGACTCGAGTAGATGCGGGTGAAACACTCGGAGAAACTTCAATCGGAAGGCAAACAATGACGTTCTCCATCGGCATCGTGGGCGCGGGCCAGTTCGGCAGCCAGTTCGCACACCTGTTCAGCCTGCATCCCGGCGTCAGTGCGGTCTATGTTGTGGACGAGCTGCCGGAGCGGGCTGAATCCGTGGTCCGAAGGCTGGATCTTGCCGGCGTCGTGCCCGACTTTGACGCCCTTCTGGCCTCCGACGTCGACGCCGTGGCGGTCTTCACCCAGCGCTGGACGCACGGACCCCTGGTGGAGCGTGCTCTCCGCGCCGGCAAGCACGTCTACTCAGCCGTGCCCATGGCGGTTGCCGAAGAGGAGATCGCCCGCATCATCCAGGCCGTCCGGGACACCGGCAAGGTGTACATGATGGGTGAGACCAGCTACTACAACCCCGCCACCGTGTATGCCCGCGAACAGCAGGCGGCCGGCAGGTTTGGCCGGGTCTTCTACTCCGAAGGCGACTACGTCCACGACATGGACCTCGGCTTTTATGACGCCTACCAGTACAGCGGGGGCGAGCGGTGGAAGGAGACGGCAAGCTACCCGCCAATGCTCTACCCCACCCATGCGATCGGCGGGGTGCTGGGGGCCATCCCGGCGCACGCCGTCAGCGTCAGCTGCGTGGGCGTCAAGGACCAGCGGGACGACGGGGTATTCGACAAGGACGTCAGCATGTTCGGCAATGACTTTTCCAACGCCACGGCGCTCTTTGAACTGAACGACGGCGGCGTGATGCGCACCAACGAGATGCGCCGCGTGGGCTATCCCTCCCACATCCGCGAATCGCGCTTCCGGTTTTTTGGCACGGAGGCAAGCTTTGAACAGCTCGCCAGGGTCACCGTCTGGCAGGACAAACAGAATGTCCACGACATCTCCGAGCAGATGGAAACCCGGCCCAGCATGTCCCTGGACGATCCCTCACTGGCCAACGTGGCCCCGGAACTCCGGGACGCATTCGTGTCGGGACTGGCCCCGGTCCACGACGCCGGACGGTTGCCTGAGGAGTTCCGCGGCGCACCGAACGGGCACGAGGGAAGCCACCATTTCCTGGTGGACGACTTCGTCACGGCGGTCAATGACGGCACACTGCCGCCCGTGAATGCGTGGGTGGCCGCCCGCTTCACCCTCCCGGGCATCGTGGCCCACCAGTCCGCCCTGCAAAACGGCGTACGGCTTCCCATCCGTGACTTTGGGGATGCGCCGGGTATGAGTGGTTAGCATGGACAGCATGACTTCCCCGGCCGCGCAGGCCTCCCGCGGCGGCCCGGTGACCCGCAAGGATGTGGCGCGCTATGCCGGCGTCAGCACCGCCGTCGTCAGTTACGTGGTCAATGGCGGACCCAAGAAAGTGGCGCCGGCAACCGAAGCCAAGGTCCAGGACGCCATCCGCGTCCTGGGCTACCGGCCCAACGCCGCCGCGCGGGCGCTGAAGCTCGGCTCAAGCGAGACCCTGGGGCTTATCGTCCCGGACATCTCGAACCCGTTCTTCTCACTGTTTTCGCACGCCGTGGAGGATGCCGCCGCAGACCTGGGGTACGCGCTGGTGTTGAGCAACTCGGACGGAAACCTGGCCAAGGAACGCCGCAACATCCGGAACCTCGCCGCCCGGCAGGTGGACGGCGTCCTGCTGGCCAGCGTCCTCTTTGAACCCGACCTTGAAGCACTGGAGACTGCGGACATCCCTGCCGTACTGCTGAACCAGGAGCGGGCTGCGCCAGGTTTCAACAGCATCGGCGTTGACCTGGCTGCCGGAGCCCGGATTGCTGTCCAGCACCTCATCAGCCACGGGCACACGAACATTGGACTGGCTATGGGCACCAACGTTTCGGGCAGCATGGACGGTCGTGAGGTGGGCTGGCGACAGGCCCTGCAGGAAGCCGGGCTGCCCGAAGGACCTGTCGTCTACAGCGGCTTCACCTGGCCCGGCGGCTATTCCGCAGGCCAGCGGCTGGTGGCCTCGGTCAACCGGCCAACGGCCATCTTCTCCACGTCGGACACCCAGGCAGTGGGTGTGCTCCGGGCCGTCCACGAGGCAGGGTTGGCAATTCCGGGGGACATCGCCGTGGTGTCCTTCGACGGATCGATTGAGGCAGAATACTCCTGGCCGCCCCTGACCACGGTGGAGCAGCCCGTGGCTGCGATGGCCGAAGCCGCGGTGAATGCCCTGGTGGAAGCCCGGCGCGGAGGAAAACCGAAACACGCCATCTTCCCCACCAAGCTCCACGTCCGGCAGTCCTGCGGCTGCCCATAAGACAGTAGGACCGGCAACATGCGGCGCGGGTCAGCGTAGCCGTGCTATACGGGGACCACGCGCAGCTTCGAGCGTTCGCCCAGGACCCGCCTGGCTTCGGCGCTGAGGCCTTCATCGCTAATGACCTCGTCCACGTCATCAAATGCGGCGATGGAGCTGATACCCAACAGGCCCCACTTGGTATGGTCAGCCAGAACCACTGTCCGGCGGGCGGCTGCCACGAAAGCGCGGTCGGTTTCGGCTTCGAGCAGGTTTGGCGTGGTGAACCCGGCCTGGGCGTCCATGCCGTGAACGCCCAGGAAAAGGACATCCAGGTGCAGCTGCTTGAGGGCTGCCGTAGCGATGGGCCCGACCAGGGCGTCCGACGGCGTGCGCTCGCCGCCGATCAGGATCACGGTGGACCCGCCGGGGTGGAAGAGATCCGCAATCCGCATCGAGTTGGTCACCACGGTAATGCGGGGACCGTCGGCCAGCTCCCGGGCCAGGGCCCACGTAGTGGTGCCGGCGCCTAATCCAACCGCCATGCCCTCGTGGACCAAGCCTGCCGCCTCCACGGCAATGGCCCGTTTCTCCGCGGTCAACTGCGTGGACTTCAGCTCGAAACCCGGTTCATGCGTGCTGGCGTCCCCAGGCAGTTTCGCGCCGCCGTGGATACGCTCCAGCTTCCCGCCCTCTTCGAGCTGCTCAATGTCCCGCCGCACGGTCATCAGGGACACGCCCAGCTGTGCGGCCAGGTCCGAAATCCGGACCACCCGCTCCCGCTGGACAGCGTCCACGATGGCCTGGTGTCGGGCGGCTGCAAGCATGTGAACGGGTTCCTTTACCGGGGATACGGGTTTGCTCCAGCATACGGCGACGGCGCCGCCCGGGGAGGGCGGCGCCGTCGTCAGTCTGATGCCACTACTTCCGGAGTGACGCGGCGATCTGCTGCATGATGGTCGGGTCGGACAGGGTGGTGGCATCGCCCGGGTCGCGGCCTTCGGCAACGTCCTTGAGGAGGCGGCGCATGATCTTGCCGGAACGGGTTTTGGGCAGTTCCGGTACCACCAGGATGTTCTTCGGCTTGGCGATGGGGCCGATTTCCTTGCCCACGTGGTTCCGGAGTTCCTGGACGGTGGCGTCGCCGTTGTTCGCGGCGTCGCCACGGAGGATCACGAACGCGACGACGGCCTGGCCGGTGGTTTCGTCCGTTGCACCCACGACGGCGGCCTCCGCCACGGCGGGGTGGCTCACCAGGGCGGACTCGATCTCGGTGGTGGAGAGCCGGTGCCCGGAAACGTTCATGACGTCGTCCACCCGGCCCAGCAGCCAGATATCGCCGTCTTCGTCCCGCTTGGCACCGTCGCCGGCGAAGTACATGTTCTCGAAACGGGACCAGTAGGTTTCCTTGAAGCGCTCCGGATCACCCCAGATCCCGCGCAGCATGGAGGGCCAGGGCTCGCGGATCACCAGGAAACCGCCGTGCCCGTTCGGGACGGACTCGCCCATCTCGTCGACGACGTCCACGGCGATACCGGGCAGCGGCACCTGGGCCGAACCGGGCTTGGTGGCCGTCACGCCGGGCAGCGGGGCAATCATCTGGGCACCGGTTTCGGTCTGCCACCAGGTGTCAACGATGGGTGCCTTGTCGCCGCCGATGACCTTGCGGTACCACATCCAGGCTTCGGGGTTGATCGGTTCGCCCACCGAGCCGAGCACGCGGAGCGAAGAGAGGTCGTACTTCGCGGGGATCTCCGAGCCCCACTTCATGAAGGTACGGATGGCCGTAGGGGCGGTGTAGAGGATGGAGACCTTGTACTTTTCCACGATCTCCCACCAACGGCCCTGATGGGGGGAGTCCGGGGTGCCCTCGTACATGACCTGGGTGGCGCCGTTGATGAGCGGCGCGTAGGCGACGTACGAGTGCCCGGTGACCCAGCCGACGTCGGCCGTGCACCAGTAGACGTCCGTCTCAGGGTGCAGGTCGAAGACTGCCTTGTGGGTGTAGGCCGCCTGGGTGAGGTAGCCGCCGGTGGTGTGCAGGATGCCCTTGGGCTTCCCGGTGGTCCCGGAGGTGTAGAGGATGTAAAGCGGGTGCTCGGAGTCGTGGCCCACCGCAACGTGCTCGGCGGAGGCGGAGTCGACCGTGTCAGCCCACCAGTGGTCCCTGCCCTCGGCCCAGTCCACATCCTGGCCGTTGCGCTTGACCACCACCACGTTCTGTACCGTATGGCCGTCGTGGGCCAGGGCATCGTCGACGGCGGCCTTGAGCGGGCTGGGCTTGCCCCGCCGGTAGGTGCCGTCGGCGGTGACGACGAGCTTGGCCTCGGCGTCATCGATCCGCGAACGCAGTGCTTCGGCGGAGAAACCGCCGAACACCACCGAATGCACCGCCCCGATCCGGGCGCAGGCCAGCAAGGTGATCACGGCCTCCGGGATCATGGGCAGGTACACGGCCACGCGGTCTCCCTTGGCCACGCCCAGGGATTCGAACGCGTTGGCCGCCTTCTTCACTTCCTCGGTGAGTTGCGCGTACGTGTAGGTCCGCGTGTCGCCGGGTTCGCCCTCGAAGTAAATGGCCACACGGTCCCCGTTGCCGGCCTCGACATGTCGGTCCAGGGCGTTGTAGGCGGCGTTGAGTTCCCCGCCCACAAACCACTTGGCGAAAGGCGGATTGGACCAGTCCAGCGCCTGGGTGAAGTCCTTGTTCCAGGTCAGGAGTTCCCGGGCCTTCTTGGCCCAGAATGCCGGCCGGTCGGCATCCGCTTCCCCGTACTCGGCGGCGGTGACAACGGCGTCGGCCGCGAATTCCGGGGAGGGCGGGAAAGCCCGGGTTTCATGCAGCAGGTTCGCGAAGGCATCGCCCTGATGGCCGTGGCCGGCCGGCTGGGCGGAAGCGGACGGAACGGTGGCCGTGGAGCTTGGGGTGTCCTGGGACATGTGAACCTCATCATTCATCGATCGTCGCCGCGCGGAACGCCACCTCCGCAGGGCCCTCCGTTCGCACGGCACTGGGCGCCAGCCGGGCGGACATACCGCAAAGAGCTGTTCCGCAAACTAGCCTAATGCTTGCCACGCACCCCCTGTGCTCCCCGTCACAAAGACGACCGCGAGCGGCATTTTTTAAGCGGTGAATGGCGTCTTCGTTACTTCCAGTTGTCCCCTCCGGGCCCCCTCCAGCTAGTGATCAGCCAGGCTGTTGACTAGGCTGAGATGGAATTGTGACTTCACTTTGGGCCGCCCCGCCCAGGCATAAACAGTGCCCGGCCGGGGCAGGACCGCATGTCAAGACGGCACAGTTTTTCGGGTCCGGACCGGGCCCGGTGCCGCCACGCTAAGGAGAGCAGAATGAACCAGCAGAGCTTCGGCCAGCGAACGGCCCCGGACGCCGGGACAGGTCCCGGAGGCTCCGGATCCGCCGCCGGCGGACCAGGGCACCCGACCCCCGCCGGTAACGCGGCAACGGGACAGGCTGCAGGACCAAAGGCTGCCTCCGGGAAGATCGACCCCCACGCCCACCAGGCGGTTCTGGGCCCGTTTACAGTGCGGGACCTGGCTGTCTTCGCCGGCACGCTGATCCTGTTCGTCGCGTCCCTGCTGCCCCTCTTTGGCACCCGCTACAACCTGTGGAACCTGAACAATTTGTTCTTCCTGGGACTGGGCATCATCCTGCCGTTGATCGCCAGTGCGCTGTTCGCCGCGCGCAGGCTCGCCCCCGCGACGAAAATCCGGGTGGGTTCGCTCTCAATCGACCAATTCGCCTCCGTGGTGGCCTCCTTCGCCGTGGCTTTCTTCTTCCTGTCCATTGCGGGCGGCTACGTGACCAGCCTGCTGGTCGGCCTGATCGGCTCGCTGGTGCTGTTCGCCGCAACAGTCCTGGGCCGCTTCCTGCCATATCTGTCAGGCGACTTCAAGGACCGGCCAGAGGCGCCGGCGCACGTGGTGGCACGGGAAGCGGCGGTCCCGACGCGCAGGGCACTCAAGGCGCCCAAGCCGGAGCCGGGTCCCAGCCAGTCAAAGGGCGGCGGCATCAAGGGTGCCGGCGTCTTCGGAGGCGCCGGTTCCGGGTCCTCCGCGGTCCAGCCCGGATCCGCCAGCCCAAGCCCTGAACCTGTCCGCTTGGCACATGCGCCCGCCACCGCGGCCGTTCCGGTGGCTGCCGCCGGGACATCAAACGCGGGAACTGCCGGAGCTGCAGGAGCCGGTGCCGCGGCTGCCGTTTCCGGTGCCCACGGGCCTGCCGGGTCCGCACCGACCGCGCCCGCCCCCGAAACATCCGAACAGACCCCCGAAGTGGAGGCCGGGCCGCCCACCCAGGCAGCCGACGTCGTCCGCCCTGCCCCCGATGTGGAGGCCGGGCCGCCCACCCAGGCAGCCGACGTCGTCCGCCCTGCCCCTGTTCCGGATGCCGGCGAGACACGGCACGGGGACATCCCGGCAACCAATGCTCCACAGGCCGCGTGGGAGCCGCCCGCAGCCACCGCGGTGCACCAGCAGGTCCGTGCCGAACAGCCCATCGGGGCTACGGTGGACCCGGCAAGCCGCCACGATGAAACAGACGGGCAGCCGGTCCACGAGGCTTTTTGGTTTGCCGTGGCCCAGCACCGCACTGCCTTCGACCCCCGCACCGGTGCGCCCGCCTTCGTGATCGAGCCCGGCGGCTGGGTGCTGGCGCTCGAGGACCGCGGCCACGAGTTCCTGGTCCAGCACACTGACGGACGGCTGGGCGTCCTGCGCGACCTCAGCAACATCGAGCGCGGCTGACTCAGGTGGCCGGGGCCCGCACCAAGACCGGCCAGGCCACGGGGATGCCCGTGGTCTCGTCCGAATCAGTCCTCGCCCTGAAGCGGAGGGCGCGGCGCATCCACCGGGCCCTGGCCGAGAAATACCCGTACGCCCACGCGGAACTGGACTTCCGGAACCCGTTCGAACTGCTCGTGGCCACCGTACTGTCCGCCCAGACCACCGACGTCACGGTCAACCAGGTCACCAAGGTGCTGTTCGCGCGCTGGCCTGACGCACGGGCACTGGCAGAGGCGGACCCCACGAAACTTGAGGCCATCCTCAAGCCCACCGGGTTCTTCCGTGCCAAGGCGAAGAACGTCCAGGCACTGTGCACGCGGCTGGTGGACGAGTTCGACGGCGAAGTACCCGGCCGGATGGAGGAACTGGTCACGCTGCCCGGTGTAGGGCGCAAAACGGCCAACGTGGTGCTTGCCAACGCTTTCGGCGTCCCCGGCATCTCGGTGGACACCCACTTTGCCCGGCTGGCCAAGCGGTTTGGCTGGACGCAGTCGGAGGATCCCGTGCAGATCGAACAGGACGTGGCGGAGCTGTTCGAACGGAGGGATTGGACCATGCTGTCCCACCGGGTGATTTTCCATGGCCGCCGCGTCTGCCACGCCCGGAAACCCGCCTGCGGAGCCTGTCCCGTGGCCACCTGGTGTCCCAGTTACGGGCTGGGCGAAACCGACCCCACCAAGGCAGCCAAGCTCCTTAAGTACGAACTGGCCCCCGGCAGCGAGGGGCTGCTGGAGCAGTACCTGGCAGAGCAGCACCGCGCCGCGGAAATCCGGATGGCGTCCCAAAAGAGGACCCCGTGAGCGCACGCGAAGACCTCGCCGAGCTGGTGCGGCGCGCCGAAACCGGAACGGCCGGGCCCCCGGATCCGCGCTGGGCGGCGCTGACGGTTGACGCGGCACGGGCCCGCAGGGCTGCCATCCTGATGCTCTTCGGCGTCCTTGACGACGTCCCCGCCGCGTCCGGTAAGCCGCTCGCCCCGGCGGACCTCGACGTCCTGCTCCTGGAACGCGCCCACACCCTGGGCTCCCACCCGGGCCAGGTGGCATTTCCCGGCGGCGGTATTGACACGGGCGAAACTCCGGTAGCGGCTGCCCTGCGGGAAGCCGAAGAGGAAACAGGGCTTGATGCCGGCGGGGTTGAAGTTCTCGGAGCGCTCCAGGAACTGGGCCTGGCGCACAGCAACTTCCTGGTGACGCCCGTCCTCGGCTGGTGGCAGGCCCCCTCACCGGTCCGGGTGGTGGATTACGGCGAATCCGCACAGGTGTTCCGCGTACCGGTCCGGGACCTGCTGGACCCGGACAACCGGGTGATGGCCACCGTCCACCGCGCAGGCCGCACCTTCGACAGTCCCGCGTTCACCGTCAACGGCGTGGTGGTGTGGGGTTTCACCGGCATCGTGCTGAGCGGCCTCTTCGACCAGTTGGGCTGGTCGGTTCCCTGGGACCGGAACCGGCTCCACCCCATGGGGATCTAGGTTTCGACCTACTGGCGCAGGTCCACCACGATGGCAGTGGCGGCGTTTTCGCGCATGGCCTTGATGCCGTCCCGGAGCATGGGCAGGGACCTGAAGGTTGGCGAAACGGCAACCGTGTTGCCCTCGGCGTCAGTGAGCCGCAGCCGGTACGACTCGTCGCCTGTGCGGTGTATTTCAAATCTTCCCGCCATGGACGGGGACCTCCCTGTTATGCGTCGTTGCATCAGCGTGTGGACCGGTCTGTTTCAGTCACCGCTTTTGACTGTAACCTCCGCCACCACAACCGTCGAACTACTGCCGGGTAGGTTACCTTGCATCTCGATGGCGGGTATTGACGCCCTCCGAGGCAGCTACTTGGCGAGGTCGTAGGAGTCGACGACGGCGAGGCTTACCGGGAACTCGACCGGGACCGGACCGAACAGCAATTCCTTGGCGGCCTTGGCCGAATCCTCGATCGCCGCGATGCAGGCGCCAACCCCGTCCGCGGGTGCATGCACCATCACCTCATCGTGCAGGAAGAAGACCAACTCGGCCCCGACAGGGCTGCCGCCACCGGCGGTTCCCGGCCTTCGCAGGGTACGCAGCCGGCGTCGTAATTCCGCAAGCCAGCACGCCGCCCAGTCCGCTGCGGAGCCCTGGACCACGAAATTCCGGGTGAAGCGCCCGCGGGACCGGGCGATGGACTCAGCCCGCCGTTGTTCCTCCGCCGAGGTGGAGCGCTGGCTCAGGAACCACCGCTCCGAAGGCGGCGGGCTGCTGCGGCCCAGCCGGGTGGTCACCGTCCCGCCGGACTCACCCGCCCGCGCCGCCTGCTCCACAAAGTCGACGGCGCGTGGATAGGTGCGCGCCAGCTGCGGCATTAGACGCCCCGCCTCGCCGGAGGTGGCCCCGTACATGGCGCCCAGCAGGGCCATTTTTGCCTTGGCACGGTCCCCGCCGAAGCCCTTCGCGGCGATACCGGCATACAAGTCCTGGTCCCGGGCTGCCTCAGCCATGGAGGAATCCTGCGCCAGGGCCACCAGGACACGCGGTTCCAGCTGCGAGGCATCGGCAACGATCAGTTTGTAACCCGGGTCTGCGTGCACCGCACCACGGACCTGCCTGGGAATCTGCAGGGCGCCGCCCCCGCGGGATGCCCAGCGACCCGAGACAACTCCTCCCACCACATATTCGGGACGGAACCGTCCGCCGTCCACCCAGGCGTCCAGCCAGGACCAGCCGTTGGCCGTGTGGAGCCTGGAGAGCTTCTTGTATTCCAGCAACGGCTCGATGACGGGGTGGCTGGACTCCCGGAGCTCCCATTTCCGGGTGCTCTTGACCTCGATGCCGTTGCGGTGCAGAGCCCGCATCAGGTCCTGCGGCGAATCCGGGTTGAGTCCTGGTGAGCTGAGCAGGGCGCGCAGCTCCGCAGCCAACGCCTCCAGCCGTTGCGGACGCTGGCCGGCGGGCGGGCGGGGTCCCAGGTGGTCCACCAGGATCTGTTCGTGCAGGTCCTCCCGCCACGGGACGCCGGCGTGCTGCATCTCCGCGGCCACCATGGCGGCTGCGGACTCCGCCGCGAGCAGCAACTGCAGGCGGTTCCTGCGGTTCTCCGCTGTCCCCACGGCGGCCAAGGCGCCCTGCTGGGCAGCGTACTCGGCGCGGAGTTCATCCAGTGCCCACCCCGGCGCCGGCCCGGCAGCTGGTTCGTCGAACAGCGCGCCCTGGTCGGCAGGGGGACGCGGGGGCAGCAGGGCTTTTGGTGGAAGCAAGGGATCCTCCACCGGGACCCTGTCGGTGTTCCTGGCGTAGTCGGTGTGGGCGCTGAACTGCGAAAACGCCAGGATGTTGCCGCACAGCGTGATGTCGTAACAGCGCTCCACCTCCACGCCTGCGGCGAGCAGTGCGGGGTACCAGTCCTGGGTCCGGTGCCAGATCCAGCGGGGCGGCTGGCCGCCCGGGCGCCGGGCTTCGAATTCGCTGACGACGCCGGCAAGCTCGCCGGGTGCCACCACCCGCGGTTCGGGGTTGGCCTGCTGGGGGTGGCCGGCTTGTGTCAGTTCCTGCAGTGCCGCGCCGCGGGCGTGGGCGGCAAGCAGCAGGTACATGCTCCCATTGTGCCCTGCCGGGAGCGGTGGCTTGGTTGTCCACATAGGGGAGCTGCCCCCTTAACTGGCTTTGGCTGCCGCGGCAGAGTGGCTGCATGAGCAGGCACCAGCTGAATGCACCGCACCCCGGGCCGGACCAGGCCACGGATTCTTTCCGGCGCCCACCAGGCCGGGGAGCACCAGCCCGTGCTCCGTCGACGGACAACCCGGCGTCCGGCGCCCCTTGGCTGCCGGACAGTTCCCATCCGGACGGATCAGCGCCGGACGGTGCGGGGGAGGTGCTGTTGGTTACCTCCTCCGCCGTCCTCCGCTCCGAAGTGGAACGCATCGTAGCGGCCGCCGGCTCCCGATTGCGGGCTGTTCCGGACGCGGTGGAGGGCGGACGCTACTGGGACGCTGCCTCAGCCGTCCTGGTGGGAAGCGACGTGCGGGAACTCCCACCACGGCGGCGGACGCCCGCAGTCCTTGTGGGCCTTGACGGCGAGGGGGACAGCCTCTGGCACCTCGCCGCCGCCCTGGGGGCCGAACGGGTTGCCGTGCTGCCCGATGCCGCTGCCTGGCTGGCGGACCACCTCAGCCGGTCGCGCTCACCGGGCCCCGGCGGCCTGGTCCTCGGCATCACGGGTGGCTGCGGCGGGGCCGGCGCCACCACTGCCGCAATTTGGATAGCCCAGGCCGCGGCTGGGCTGGGGGTGCGCGTACTGCTGGTTGATGGCGACCCTTGGGGCGGGGGCCTTGAACTGGCGCTCGCCGCCGAGGAAACCCCCGGACTGCGCTGGCCGGACCTCGCTGAGGCCAGGGGCAGCATCGACCCCCTCCAATTGGCTGATTCCCTGCCCGTCGCAGGAGGCTTCTCCTTCCTGTCCTGGCCCGCAACCCGGGAACAGCCGTCCCCCGTCGCTGCTGCGGCCTCTGCCGGGGTGCTTGACGCTGCCCGCCGGGGCTATGAGCTGGTGGTCGTGGATGTGGGCAGGGGTGCGGAGCCACTCCGGACTGTGGCCTGGGACTGCGACCGGATCATGGTGGTGGTGCCCGCGCAGCTGAAGGCAGCGGTGGCGGCGGTGCGGCTGCTCCAGGAAATCCCGCCGGTGGAAGCAGCCCTGCTGGTGCGTGGCCGGACCGGCGCGGCGCTGGACAGTTCCCTGATCGCTGATGCCGTCGGCCTGCCGGTGCAGGGCCGGATGCCGGAGCTCCGGGCTGTCCCCGGCGCCATGGAGTCGGGCCGGCTGCTGGAATTCGGGAAGCGGCGGGCAATCCGGCATTTCGGCGCCACGGTGCTCGACTGGCTTGGCGAGGACCTGCAGGCGGGGGATGTCGCATGAGCGCGACCGGTGCCCCATCGAGTCCTGCCCCGGAGACTGCCAGCCCTGCTGGTCCCACAGGCCTGGGCGCACGGCGCAGCGCCCGGATCCTGGAGGCGAGCCAGGCCGTCCGCCCGGAGCGCGGAAGGGATGGTGCCGGACGTGGCCGCATCGATTCAGGGCTGCTGGAATCTGTCCGCGAAACGATGATGGCCGAGGCAGGGGCAGTAACACCCTCCCGCGTTGCCGCGGCTGTCCAGGCCACCGGCAAGCTGCTGGGCACTGCAGGGGCGCTTGCTGCAGTGGAACGGATCAGCGCGGAGCTCAACGGCCTTGGCCCGCTGCAGGAACTCACGCGGGACCCCGCCGTGACAGACATCTTCGTCAACGCCCCCGATTCCGTGTGGGTGGACCGCGGCGCCGGCATCGAACGCGTCCCGGTCGCGTTCGATGGCGAGTCCCAGCTGCGCGCGCTTGCCTGCCGGCTGGTGGCCGCTGGCGGCCGCCGTTTGGATGATGGTTCACCGTGTGTCGATGTCAGGCTTGCCGGCGGCTACCGTGTCCATGCCGTGTTGCCGCCGGTTTCCACGTCCGGGACGCTGCTGAGCGTCCGGATCCGCAGGGAGCGGGTCTTCGCCATGGGGGAGCTGCGGACGGGCGGCATGTTCACCCAGCGGGTGCAGGACGTGCTGGAACGGATTCTGGAGAGGCGGTTGAGCTTCCTGGTCAGTGGAGCCACAGGTTCCGGGAAAACCACGCTGCTCTCCACCCTGTTGGGCCTGTGTTCCCCGGACGAGCGGCTGGTCCTGATCGAGGACGCGGCGGAACTCAACCCGGTCCACCCCCACGTGGTGGCCCTCGAATCACGCCATGGCAACCTCGAAGGCGGCGGCGCCGTTGACCTGGGCGAACTGGTCCGCCAGGCACTGCGCATGCGCCCGGACAGGCTGGTTGTGGGGGAGTGCCGGGGCGCCGAGGTCCGGGAGCTCCTGACCGCAATGAACACCGGGCACAGCGGCGGCGGCGGAACCATCCACGCGAACACGGCCGCCGCGGTCCCCGCCCGGCTCAACGCGCTGGGCGCACTCGCCGGGCTCGGTCCGGAAGCGGTCCGCCTCCAGGCTGCCAGCGCCCTTGACGTCGTTATCCACGTTGGCAGGACGCCGAGGGGCAGGGAAATCCAGTGCATCGGACTCATTGCCGATGGACCGCAGGGACTGGCCGTGCTGCCGGCAGTGGGAGAATCGGGCACCCCCGGTCCGGCCTGGCCGGCGCTCGCTGCCCGGCTGGGAATGGACGCCGGGAGTGCCCTGTGACGCTCCTCCTCATCATGCTCCTGTCCTGCGCTGCGCTGGTGCTCCTCAAGCCTCCCCTGGACGCCGCCTCCAGGCTGCGCGCGGCAACCGGCAACAGGGCCATTGTGTCCGGGCCCGGGAAGGGGCGGGCGTTACCGTGGCGCAGGGCTGCAGGCGGCCGCCCGCCGCAGGCACGGAGCCCGGGCCTGACCCTCATAGTGCAGCAGTTGGCGGCGCTGCTGCGGGGCGGGCGGACGCCCGCACGCCTGTGGGATGAGCTGTGGACGGTGTATGGCACGGGTAACGTTGCCAGCCGGCGCCCGGGGGCCGCACCCCTGCCCGGTGCGGTGCCGTCCGGGTCGGTCATGACGGGGGTTCTGCTGCCGTCCTGGCTTCCGCGAGGGCCGCTGCCGCCACGGGGGCACCCGTTTCGGAAACCATTCGCCGGGCGGTATCCACGGCACTCCCTCCCCGGGACAGGGAAGCAAGGACCTGGCTGGAGCTTGCCGCTTGCTTTGACATCGCCGAGGCCAGCGGTTGTCCACTCGCCGACGTACTGACCCGGTTCGCGGCCCAGCTGGAAGCGGAAGATGATGCAGACGCGGCCCGGCAAACGGCTCTCGCCGGTCCCAAGGCAACGGTCCGGCTCCTGACCTGGCTTCCTTTGATGGGCCTTGGACTCGGTGCCGCCCTGGGCGTGGATCCGCTGGCCACCCTGCTGGGGACACCCCTCGGACAAGCCGCGCTGTTTGGCGGGATTGTCCTCACCGCTGCGGGAAGGGCCTGGTCCGCCAGGCTGGTTTCTGCCGCTGCCGGGGCAGGGATGCCGTGAGCATGGGTTGGGCGCCGGGACTGGCCTTGTTCCTCCTGCTCGCGGCCGGGGCCTGGCTTGCCTGTTCCAGCCATGCCGTGCCGCTCCGGCGGCTGCACCGGCTGTTTCCTGCTGCTGCCAGGACCCAGCAGGCAATGGGTACAAAGAAGGCGTCAGCCCGTGAGGACAGCGGGCTGAAGGACACCGCCATGATGCTCGAACTTGTGGCCGCGATGCTGGACGCGGGCGCCGGAATTGGCCGGTCCCTCGACCTGGTGGCCGCCGCGGCAGCACCCCAGTACCGGGACTCGCTGCGGCCGGTGGTTTCGGCGCTCGCCATCGGCGCCGACTGGCACACTGCCTGGCGCAGCTCCGCCGTCCGGCTCCCCGAAATCCTGGAGCTGAGGGACGCCCTCGGCTTCGCTGCACTGACAGGTGCGCCGTCCTCGGCGATTTTGTATGCCCAGGCCGCAAGGCTTCGCCGGGAACGCTTCCGGGAGGCCGAAAAGCGGGCTGCTTCACTCGGTGTGAAGCTGGTAATACCCCTGGGCCTTTGCTCGCTGCCGGCCTTCATCTGCCTTGGCGTCGTTCCGGTTCTGCTGGCCCTGGTGCCGTCCGGGTCCTAGCCGTCCCCTGGCGGCTGCACGTCCCCTCCTCCACAGCGGCGGAAGGGCACGGCTTATCCACTTAGCCCACCCCCTCACTTACCGGCAACTGCTGCGCCGGGAAGAGTCAGGAGCGCCGGAACACTGCCGGCATCATCGGAAAGGAAACCAGATGTCCATCAACTACTACCGCCGCAACTACTCCGCCGGAACATCCGCTGTGGCCGCTTCCCGGCGCGTTCCATCGGGACGGACCGGCAGCCGTGGCCGCGCTTCCGGGACGCCTTCCCCCTACGCCGCCGCATTCCCGGCAGACGCATCCGTTCCCGGCGTATTCGATCCGCAGGTCAGGGGAACGGGTTTGCCCTCACCAGCAGCGACGTTGGCACGGCCCGGCAACGTGGTGGAGCTCTATCCCGGGGCCGGAGCCGGAGTTGCCGCCACCAGGGTCCGGCGCAGCGTTCGGCTGTTGGGCTCCGAAGCCGGCATGGCCACGGCCGAATACGCCATCGCTACGCTGGCCGCCGTGGGATTCGCCGGGCTGTTGGTGTTCATCCTCCGGAGCGACGAAGTGCGTGGTTTCCTCCTAAACCTCATCCGCACCGCCTTGGCGCTGCCATGACACGTTCCGCCGGAGTGCTGACGCCGCGGAAGCCACCTGGAGTGGTGGCCGCCACGGCGGCCCGCATCAAAGGGGACCCGGAACCGGTGGACAGGACGGTGAACGCCCGGGGCACAGTAACAGCCGAGTTCGCCGTGGCGCTGCCTGCCGTGCTTGGACTGCTGGCCATGCTGCTCGCCGGGGCAGCCGCGGGCATGACACAGCTTCGGATCGAAGAGGGAGCCCGGGCCGGCGCCAGGGCCCTGGCCCGGGGCGAGGATCCCGCAACGGTGCAACGGACGGTCAGGACGCTCGCCGGCGCTTCGGCATCCGCGTCAGTCTCGGCCGACGCCGGGTGGTTCAATGTCACTGTTACCGACCGGGTCCCGGGCCCTCTCGGTTCTTCGATTCCGTGGACCCTCACCGCCCGCGCTTCCACGCGCAGCGAGATTGCAGGGACCGGCGGTGCCGGCGCCGGCGAAAGCCCGAGCGACGCCGGGGGCTTCAGGTGATGCAAACCCTTGCGGATGGCCGTGAACGCGGCTCAGGAACGGTCCTTGCGGCGGGGCTGGCCCTGGTGGTCATCACGGCCATGGCTGTCATGCTGCTGCTTGCCCAGGCCGCGGTGCTCGCCGGGAGGGCCGCAACGGCAGCGGACCTCGCAGCCCTCGCCGGGGCGGATGCCCTCCGCGGCATCACCACGGGGGACCCCTGCACGGTCGCCGCCGACGTGGCTGCCCGCCATGATGCGACGGTACTGAGCTGCTCCGAGGGTTCGGGACAGACTGTTGAAGTGCTGGCTGAGCTCGGCGAACGGCCGCTGCTGGGTGCCGCGACCGGTCGGGCACGGGCAGGTCCTCCGCCCTAGGGGAAACAGTTCCCCGGGGCGGTGTCAGCTCCGGGCTTCCAGATCCACCGGAGCCGGTTCGGTAGCGTCCTTGAGCAGCACGCCCAGCAAGGTGACCGCCGCCGCCTTGTCCAACGGGTTGTTCTTGTTGCCGCATTTAGGAGACTGGACACAGGATGGGCAACCTGCTTCGCATTCGCAGGCCTTGATGGCATCGCGGGTCGCCGCCAGCCAGACCATGGCTTTGTCGAATCCCCGTTCGGCAAAGCCGGCTCCGCCGGGGTGCCCGTCATAGACGAATATGGTGGGCACCCCGGTGTCGGCATGCAAGGCAGTGGACACCCCGCCGATGTCCCACCGGTCGCTGGACGCCACCAGCGGCAGGAGTCCTATGGCGGCGTGCTCTGCGGCATGCAGGGCGCCCGGGAACTGCGCTTCGATGAGGCCGGCCCCGGTCAACGAACGGTTGTCCACCACGAACCACACCGCCTTCGTAAAGAGGTCGCGGGCGCCCAATTCCAGCGGCTCCTCGCCCAGGACTTCATTGGAGATCAGGGCCTTGCGCTGGAAGGAGACAACCTGGGTGGTCACCTTCACATCGCCGAAGTGAACGGTGACGTCCCCCCACTGCATGGTCCGCAGGGTCTCCAGGACCTCGATCTGGGTTACGTCCCGGGCGGTGGTGTAGTAGTCCGGGTTGGCCCGACGGACCATGACGCAGTGGTCGTCCTCGTTCAGGTCCTCCACCACGTAGGTGTCGCCCTGGTGGACATACACGGCACCGGTGTGGGCCTGGTAGTGGGTCTGCGGCGAGTCCATGGTGCCCAGCAGGGAACCGGTCTCGGCGTCGACGATGCTCACCGGGCCGCCGCCGTCCGCCCGGAGGTTGACCATCGCCGCCGCACTTTGCGAGTGGGTCCAGAACCAGCCCGCAGGCCGCCGCCGGAGGTAGCCCTGGGCTACCAGCCGGTCCAAGAGCATTTCAGCGGTAGGCCCAAAGAGGTCCAGCTCGGCCGGCCCCAGCGGAAGCTCAGCCGCCGCCGCGCACAGGTGCGGTCCCAGAACGTAGGGGTTGGAGGGGTCAAAGACGGTTGCCTCCACGGACACGTCGAAGATGGCCTCGGGATGGTTGACCAGGAAAGTGTCCAGCGGGTCATCGCTGGCCACAAATGCCGCAATGGCATCCTGGCCTGCCCTCCCGGCCCTGCCGATCTGCTGGAACAGCGATGCCCGCGTGCCGGGCCAGCCGGCCACCAGGACGGCATCCAGGCCCGAGATGTCGATCCCGAGTTCCAACGCAGACGTGCTGGAAACACCCAGCAACTGGCCCGAACGCAGGGATTTCTCCACTGCCCGGCGTTCCTCCGGCAGGTACCCCGACCGGTAGGCGGCAACCCGTTGCGGCAGGCTCGGATCCACCTCGTCAAGGAGGCGCTTGGTGATCGCTGAGATGGTCTCCGCGCCGCGGCGGGACTTGATGAAGGCGATGGTGCGGACCCGGGCGGACACCAGGTTGGCCAGCAGGTCAGCCGTTTCGGCCACGGCCGTCCGCCGCTCCTTCGCGCCGTTCTCGCCCCTGACATCGGTCAGCGCCGGTTCCCACAGCGCCACGGTGGTGGCCCCGTGCGGCGAGCAGTCGCGGGACACCGCCTTGACGGGCGCCCCGATGAGGCGCGAGAAGGACACATCGGGCTCGGACGCGGTGGCGGAGGCAGCGATGAACACGGGCTCGGGGAACGCCGTTCCGGCACCGTAGTAGGCGCAGATCCGGCGGAGGCGGCGCATCAGGTTGGCTACGTGTGACCCGAACACGCCCCGGTAGCTGTGCGCTTCGTCCACCATGACGTAGCGAAGCCGGCGGAAGAAACCCGCCCACCACGCGTGGTTGGGGAGGATGCCAAAGTGCAGCATGTCGGGGTTGGCAAGGATGAAGTTGGCGTGGTCCCTGATCCACCGGCGGGCGGAGGGGTCGGTGTCGCCGTCGTAGGTTTCCGCCCTGACCGTGGGCAGCTTCAGGGCGCGGATGGCATTCAGCTGATCCGCCGCCAGCGCCTTGGTGGGGGAGAGGTAAAGGGTGACGGCGCCGTCGTCGTGGATCTTGCCCGGGTCCGCGAGCACGCGGAGCTCGGACCGGTGGATCGCATCCAGCGCCGGCAGCTGATACGCCAGGGACTTTCCGGACGCAGTGCCGGTAGCCACAACAACGTGCTGGCCCGAATGCGCTGCATCGGCCGCATCGACCTGGTGCCGGTACGGCTCACGGATGCCCAGCGTCCCGTACGCGGCAGCAATGTCCGGATGAACCCATGCAGGCCACGGCGCGTGGACTGCCTCCCGCGCCGGTATGGTGCGCACATGACGGAGCTGTTCCGGGTCCGGGCCGCGGCCCAGCAACGGAAGCAGGGAGTCATGGGGGTTCACCCCACCATTCTTCCACCCGTAACTGTGCCGCCCGCCCGCGGTTCGCCAACGGGGAAAACAATCGGGATGCCCCGGCTGAACCCCTTCAGCTCAGGGAGAGGTCCGCTCCATCGTGGGACGCCGAGAGCATCAGGACCCGGGCCACCGTGGTCCAGCCAAGATGGGAGTAGAGCTTCTGCCCGTCCAGGGAAGCCAACAGCAAACCGGCGCGGACATCATGCCCGAAGGCCTGGGCCGCCAGCGCACGCATGATGAAACTGCCCAGGCCCCTGCGCTGGAAGGCAGGCTCGGTGATGATCTTGTCGAACACTGCGGTGTCACCGACCACGAACACCCGGCCACTGGCCGCGAGGGCGTCTCCGGAGCGGACCTCCGCGTAATGCACGCCGTCCTGCTCGTAAGTGGACAGACTCAGGTCGTCGTCGGACAACCAGGGGTCCTCGGCGTCCTGCGTCTCCATGTCCACGATCATCATCGTCTGCGAATCAGACGTGACGTTCAGCCCCTGACGGGCTGCCAGGGCGGCGTACCGTGAGGGGTCATTGGTGAGAATGGTCAGTACCCGCGCCGGGGATTCCGCAGTCCTGGACGCGAGGGTGGCGAACTCGTCATCCGTGGGCTCGGACGCGAAAATTTCCCACTCGCCGCTAGTGTCAGAGCGGAGCGCAGCGGGGAAACGGCCCTCCTTGGAGGTCCGGTAGCCGCGACATCCGGCCCAGCCGGCAACCCACACTTCGAGCAGGCCAGTGATGTCTTCAACCAGGGTTTCCGGGCTCATGGCAAGAAGACTATTCCAGCCCGATCGGAAGCAACAGAGGGGGCCGCAGTGCTTATGCAATTGTGATCAGTGCCGGGCCCGATCAGCCGGTGCCACGCCGGGGAGGGGCAAACCCAGCCGGTACCCTTAAATACGTGGCTTTGAACAAGATTGTGCTCTTTTACGGTTTTACCCCCCTTCCAGACCCGGAGGCTGTCCGCCTTTGGCAGCGTGCCCTGTGCGAAAAGCTGGGACTGACCGGCCGCATCATCATTTCCAGGGACGGGATCAACGCCACCGTGGGCGGGGAAATCGGTGCAGTTAAGCAGTACGTCAAGACCACCCGGGAGTACGCCGGGTTCCGGGACATCGACGTCAAATGGTCCGATGGCGGCGCGGCAGACTTCCCGCGGCTCAGCGTGAAGGTCCGGGACGAGATCGTCTCCTTCGGCGCGCCGGGGGAACTCAAGGTTGACGCCGGGGGCGTGGTGGGCGGCGGGAAGCACCTGAAGCCGGAGCAGCTCCACGAGCTCGTTGACTCCAGGAAGAGGGACGGCGAGGACGTGGTCTTCTTCGACGGCCGGAACGCCTTCGAAGCCCAGATCGGCAGGTTCAAGGACGCCGTGGTGCCGGACGTCGCCACCACGCACGACTTCATCAAGGAACTCGACTCGGGCAAGTACGACTCCCTGAAGGACAAGCCGGTGGTGACCTACTGCACCGGGGGCATCCGCTGCGAGGTCCTGTCCAGCCTCATGGTGAACCGCGGCTTCAAAGAGGTTTACCAGCTGGACGGCGGGATTGTCCGCTACGGCGAGGCGTTCAAGGACCAGGGCCTCTGGGAGGGGTCGCTGTACGTTTTTGACAAGCGCATGCACCTGGAATTCAGCGATGACGCCAAGACCATTGGCCAGTGCGCCCGGTGTTCGGCGCCCACCAGCAAATTCGAGAACTGTTCCAACCCGAGCTGCCGCACTTTAACGCTGTACTGCGCCGATTGCGCCGCGAGCCCGGAGACGCTCCGCTGCCCGGACGGGTGCGCCGCGGCCTGACCCCGGCAACGGACAGCGCCGGTAAGGTTACCGCGCCTGTCCCTGTAACGGCAGGGCGTCAGAGCCGTTGCACACGGAACGCGTAGTTCGCTGCGGTCCGGGCTTCCACCCTGACCGTTAGCACGCTGTCCGTCGATACATAAATGACGTTTTGGCGGTTGATGCCGCACCGCAGGCCCAGGTCCACCAGGGTGAGGGTCTCCGTACTGACCGTGAAGGTCACCCGGCGCTGGCTGCGGCACGCGATGGCCAGCATGTAGGTCCCGGTTTCCAGCACCGGCGACCGGACCGTCCGGACTTCACCGGCAGCGAGCAGTCCTGCCTCCGCCTGGACCACGGGACCCGTGGTGCCCGGAAGCGCCCGTGATTCCCAGTCCCCCAGATCGGCCTCGCCAACCGGATCCTGCTGCAGCGGGTCGCGCGTGAACGCCGGCGCCGGGGCAGCAGTCGTGGTGCCCTGCGCGCTGGAGGCCCGGCCGTCGTCGTACGAATATTCACAGCCGGACAGGGCACCTGCCGCAAGCACAAGTCCAAGGGCGACGGCGGCGGCCGCCTTCGGTGCCAGCGGCGCCCGTGCTGTCCCTTCCGGAAGGGACGCGGAGATTCCCCGCACGCTGGGCATAGTCCGACTTTAAGCCCCCGCCGGGCGGCAGGCCAGAGCCGGAACGGGCGTTATTGCGCCGGTGCCAGCTGGTAGGCGTACAGCAGCGGAGCGTCCACGCTGGAGCTGCTGATTTCGACCCGGCCCGCGGCGGGCAGGCTGATCCTGGTGGTCTCTTGCCGGCCGTTGCAGGCGGCTCCGGCTTCCGTTAAGGCCTTGCCGTCCAGGGACACGGCGAAGAAGGCTTTGCCGGTGCCGTCGCACACCGCAGTGAGCGTGTAGCTGCCCGCGGGAACCCTGGCGGCCTCCTGCACAATGCGGTCCCGGTTGAGGATCTTGCCGGAATCCTGCAGCACAACACCCGCCGGGGAGGATGGCATCGCGGTGGCCCGCCACGCCGATACATCTGCGTTCTCCACCGGATTCGACGGTGAACACCCTGCCACGGCAAGGCAGAGGCCGGCGGCAGCCACTGCCCCCGGCAGCGAACGGCGAACAGCGGCCGCCGTGCGGGCGTGCGGAAGGAAGGCGGGGCGGGAAGGCATGGGACCACCGTACCCCGCACCCACCCCGGACTAAACTTGAGCGGTGCCTGCATCCCCTTATGAGTTCACCGCCGGAAACACTCCCGACGCTCCCCGCAGCGACCTCCCCGCATTGCTGTCCGCGCTCGCCGCCGACCTGCGCGGGCTGGACTACACGCTCGATGGCGTGGCGCAGCTGCTCGGCCCTGAGGCCTCGTCGGCGCTGAACAGGGACCAGATCATCCCCGCGGTGCTCGCTGTTGAACAGGCAGTGCGGGCCGACGCCGGCACTGTGCCGCTCGCCGCCGTCGTCCGCCTGTGGCTCCTCGCAGAGCCGCAGGAAAAGGAAGCGCTCGACGCCGCGCTGCCGGGCACCGGCGCCGACGGACTCGTTGAGCTGGGGCTGGTGCAGCCCGTCCCCCGCTCCGGGCTGCTCACGGCAAAAGCCGACCTGCGGCCGTACGGCTGGGACAGGAACGGCGACGGCAGCGGCGGTGCGGAGCTGTGGGTCGCCAGCGACCTTGCTGCCCACCAGCAGGCCGGCGTGCTCCGGCACGACCACGTCATGGGCATCGGCCAAGCATCAACCACCCTGGTGCAGACCACCATCCGCCGCCACACCGAGCGCGCCCTGGACCTCGGGACGGGCTGCGGCATCCAGGCCTTCCACCTGCTGCACCACTGCCAGCACGTCACGGCCACCGACATCTCCGCGCGTGCGCTGGCCTACGCCAGGTTCAACATCCTGCTCAATGCCGAGGCGCTCTCGGTGGACCCTGCGCGCCTCGAAGACAGGGTGAGCCTGCGCCTGGGTTCACTCCTGGAGCCGGTGGCCGGTGAAGAATTCGGCCTGGTGGTCTCCAACCCGCCGTTCGTGATCACCCCGCGCAGTGCCGGCGAGGACGCGGCGGACCAGTTCACCTACCGCGACGGCGGCCTGCCCGGTGACGGGATCGTGGCCTCCCTGGTGGCCGGCCTGCCAGGCGTTTTGGCACCCGGCGGGTGGGCCCAGATGCTTGGCAACTGGGAAGTCGCCGCCGGCAGCAGCTGGGAAGAACGGCCACAGTCCTGGGTGCGGCAGGGCACGGACGCCTGGTTCATCCAACGGGAGCTGGTCAGCCCGGAACAATACGCCGAAACCTGGCTGCGGGACGCCTCCGAGTCCCGGGACCGGCAGCATTACCGGGACGCTTACGCCGCCTACCTCGCCGATTTCGGCTCCCGGGATGTGGCCGGCATTGGCTTCGGCATGGTCTGGCTGCGCCGCCCCGCAGACGGAAAACCTGCCGCCATCAGCCGCTTCGAGGAAATCACCTACCCCATCGAGCAGCCAATCGGCCCCCACCTGGGTGCCGCCGTCGAACGCAGCGACTGGCTCGCCGCCCACGACCTTGGCGGCACGCACCTGCTCGTGGCGGACGACGTCACCGAGGAGCGCCACCAGCGCCCAGGCGCAGAACATCCTGGCGTAATCCTGCTCCGGCAGGGTGCCGGGCTGCGGCGGACCAACCTGATGAGTACCGAGCTGGCCGGCTTTGTGTCCGCGTGCGACGGCGACCTCACCGCCGGGCAGATCGCCGGGGCTTTGGAGGCCCTCCTGGGCGGCGGCGAGGGCTTCGACGCCGGGACCTTCCAGGGTGCACTGCTCGCCGACGTGGCCAACCTGGTCCGGGACGGCTTCCTGGTCCCGGCTGGAAATCCGGCCCTGGAATAAGCCCCCTCAAGCCCTCATCGGAGCCCCGTCTTTTCCACAGGAATGCGCACGATTGCCCAAAATATGGTGAACTAGGCGGACATGGGCTCATCTGCCCCAGCAACCTTTTTCTGTAGGAGCACCGTGCCAAGCAAGGCCAAAACCGGCAAGAAACTCGTGATTGTGGAGTCTCCGGCCAAGAGCAAGACCATCGCCAAGTACCTCGGCGAGGGCTTCATCGTTGAGGCCTCCATCGGTCACATCCGCGACCTGCCGCAGCCCTCGGAGCTCCCCGCCGAGCTGAAGAAAACCTCCGTGGGCAAGTTCGCCGTCGACATCGATCACGACTTCAAGCCCTACTACGTGGTGTCTCCGGACAAAAAGAAAAAGGTGACCGAGCTCAAGGCCGCGCTCAAGGACGCCGACGAACTCTATCTCGCAACCGATGGGGACCGCGAAGGCGAAGCCATCGCGTGGCACCTGCTTGAGGTGCTCAAGCCCAAGGTCCCCGTATACCGGATGACGTTCGGCGAAATCACCAAGGAAGCCATCCAGCGCGCCATGGGCAACCTGCGCGATGTTGACCAGGACCTGGTGGACGCCCAGGAAACCCGCCGCGTGCTGGACCGGCTCTACGGCTACGAAATCTCCCCAGTGCTGTGGCGCAAGGTGGCCCGCGGACTCTCCGCCGGCCGGGTGCAGTCGGTAGTGACCCGCATGGTGGTGGACCGCGAACGCGAACGCATGGCCTTCAAGGCCGCGTCCTACTGGGACCTGACCGGACAGTTCGGCGCCGAATCGGGCTCCTTCAAGGCCAAGCTTGCCGCCGTGGACGGCGCCAAGGTGGCCACAGGCCGCGACTTCAACGATAACGGCGAGCTGACCTCACGGAACGTGGCCCACCTCAACGAGGAACTGGCCACGTCCTTGGCTGCCGGACTGCAGAATGCCGACTTCCGGGTCCGCTCGGTGGACACCAAGCCGTACACGCGCCGCCCGGCGGCGCCGTTCACTACCTCAACGCTCCAGCAGGAGGCCGGCCGCAAGCTGCGCTTCTCCTCCAAGAGCACCATGCAGATCGCCCAGCGGCTGTATGAAAACGGCTACATCACCTATATGCGTACGGACTCGTCGGCGTTGAGCGATGAGGCCATCACGGCAGCCCGCCGCCAGGCCTCTGAACTGTACGGCCCCGAATACATTCCGCAGTCACCTCGCGTGTACTCCAACAAGGCCGCCAACGCCCAGGAAGCCCACGAGGCCATCCGCCCCGCCGGTGACTCCTTCCGCACCCCCGCCCAGGTCGCCAAGCAGCTCTCCGGCGACGAATTCCGGCTGTACGAACTCATCTGGAAGCGCACGGTCGCCTCGCAGATGGGCGACGCCAAGGGCTCGACGGCCACCATCCGCCTGGGCGCAGTGTCCAGCGACGGGCGGGACGCCGAGTTCTCCGCCTCCGGCACTGTGATCACGTTCCCCGGCTTCCTCGCAGCGTACGAGGAAGGCAAGGACGAGACCCGCGGCGACGACGACTCCGACGAAGCGCGCCGCCTGCCCAACGTTGCCAAGGACGACTCGCTCACGGCTTCCGACATCCAGGCCGTGGGCCACGAGACCTCCCCGCCACCGCGCTACACGGAGGCCTCGCTGACAGCGGAGCTGGAGAAGAAGGGCATCGGCCGTCCGTCCACCTACGCCTCCACCATCTCAACCATCCAGGACCGCGGCTACGTCCGGAAGCAGGGCTCGGCCCTGGTGCCCAGCTGGATCGCTTTCTCCGTGATCCGGCTCCTGGAACAGCACTTCTCCGATTACGTGGACTATGAGTTCACCGCCGACATGGAAGGCGACCTGGACAAGATCGCCAACGGCCAGGAAGCCGGCGCCTCCTGGCTGCGGCACTTCTACTTCGGCGAGGATTCCGATCCGGGCCTGCTGAGCATCGTCAATAACCTGGGCGAAATCGATGCCCGCGAAATCAACTCCATCCCCATCACCGACGAGATCACCCTCCGGGTGGGCAAGTTCGGCCCTTACCTGGAAAGCTCTGCCGCCGTGGTGGACCCGAAAACGGGCGAGATCGTCGAGTCGGCGCGTGCCAACGTCCCCGAGGACCTGGCCCCGGACGAACTGACTGCTGCAAAGGCCATCGAACTGATGGAGACGGCGGCGCCCGAGGAACGCGTCCTCGGCGCGGATCCGCACACCGGACATACCGTGGTGGCCAAGAATGGCCGCTACGGTGCCTACGTCACAGAGATCATCCCGGAAATGACCGACGAGGAACTGGCCAACCAGCCGGTGGAGTACTACAAGAACGGCAAGCCCAAGCCGCCGAAAAAGCCGGTGAAGGCCAAGCCGCGCACGGGTTCGCTCTTTAAGTCCATGACCGTTGAATCCGTGACCCTGGAGGAAGCGCTCCAGCTCATGAGCCTGCCCCGGGCCCTGGGGGAGGACGCCGAAGGCAACCTCATCACGGTGCAGAACGGCCGGTTCGGCCCGTACCTGAAGAAGGGGACGGACTCACGCTCCATCGGCTCCGAAGAGGAGATCTTCACGATCACCCTGGAGCAGGCACTGGAGATCTACTCGCAGCCCAAGCAGCGCGGCGCCCGCGCCGCCGTGCCCCCGCTGGCCGAGTTCGGCCCCGACCCGGTGTCCGAGAAGAACATCGTGGTGAAGGAAGGCCGGTTTGGCCCCTACATCACGGACGGCATCACGAACATCACGGTGCCCCGTGCCACCTCCCTCGAGGAACTCACGCGGGAACAGGCGGTGGAACTGCTCGCCGAGAAGCGTGCCAAGGGACCGGTCAAGCGGACCACCACCCGCAAGGCGCCGGCCAAGAAAAAGGCCACGGCCAAGAAGTAACCACGTGGCCGGCGCGTTTGCGCCGGCCACAGTATCGTGATCGGCTAGGGGAATGACTGAACAGCCCGCGCACACGGACCTCCAGCCGCTCAACGACCTCGAGGAGAAGCTCGCCACCGGTGGCCAGCCGGATGCAGACCCTGTGGACGTCATCCTGTCGTTCCTCAACAGCGAGGTCTACATCATCAGCTCGGACACGGTGGAGGGCGTGGACTCCCAGGTGGAGCCCCTGGTTCTTGCCAATGCCGACGGCGACCCCGTCCTGGCGGTCTTCTCGCACCCCAGCAGGGTGGACCAGCAGTACCTGGAAGCCGCTCCCAACGTCCTGGGCACGCAGGGCGCCGCCATCATCGCCAACATCGGCGATGAGCTGGGCATGGTGATCAACCCGGGCGCGGCCTACGGTTTCGAGATCAACCCCGAGGGTGTTGCCAACATCAGGCGCGACTTCAAGCGCGCTGACGAGCAATAATGTCCCCATGCGTCTAGGCGTCCTCGATATCGGGTCCAACACTGTCCACCTGCTCCTGGTGGATGCCCACCCGGGCGCGCAGCCGGTCCCGTTCGCTTCCCATAAGCGGCCGCTGTCCCTGGTCCAATACCTTGAGCCGGACGGCAGCATCAGCGACCAGGGCCAGCAGGAGCTCACGGACTTCGTGCTGGAAGCCTGGGAATTCGCTGCCCGGCACAAGGCCGAGGACCTCCTGGCTTTCTGTACCTCCGCGATCCGGGAGGCCGCCAACGGCCCCGCCGTCCTGGCCAGGGTCAAGCACGAGACCACGGTGACCCTGCAGGAACTGAGCGGCAGCGAAGAGGCGTCCATGACGTTCTTCGCGGTCAGGCGCTGGCATGGGTGGGGCGCCGGGCCCATCCTGAACCTGGACATCGGCGGCGGTTCCTTCGAAATGGCGTTCGGCCAGGACGAACTTCCCGAGGTGGCGACATCCGTGCCGCTGGGTGCCAGCCGGCTCACCCGGGACTGGCTTCCCGAGGACCCGCCGACCGCGAAGAGCGTCAAGGATCTGCGGCGCTACATCCGGGCCACGCTCAAGCCTGCCGTCCGCGAATTTGACGGCCTGGGCCGGGCAAACGTGGTGGCCGGCACCTCCAAGACTTTCCGGTCCCTGGCCAGGATCGCGGGTGCTGCGCCCAGTGCCGAGGGTCCTTACGTCAAGAGGGAACTGCACGCCTCGGACCTGGGAATCTGGACGCAGCGGATCTCGGCGATGAGTTCGGAAGACCGCCTGCACCTTCCCGGAGTATCCGAGGCCAGGGCCCGCCAGGTCCTTGCGGGCGCTTTGGTGGCCGAGGCCGCCCTGGAGATGTTCAAGTTCAAGAAGCTCCGCATCTGCCCGTGGGCGCTGCGTGAAGGGCTGATCCTGCGGCGCCTTGACCAACTGGTCTTCGACGGACCCTTGGAGCCGGCACCCCACGTGGCAGGCTCCCGACCCGTGGAAGCAACTGTCTAGCCCTTTGACGAAGGGGTGCCAGTGAACCGGCCGTTAAATGCGGAAGCACCGGGGCCGGCTACAGGAAAATGGGGGAAAACCTGTTGCCGTGCCACCGGTGCCCTGGCAGGCATCCCCATGCCTGCCGCATCACTCGCACCCTCAATGAGGTAATAACTACGTTAGGACCCCAAGTTGTGTGCTGCCTGCGCTGAGGATGGGAGTTGCCTGTGAATGCCTGTGGACTGTAATGATGGAGGCATGAGCAACCGAATCGCATTCCTTGGCTGTGGATCCATGAACGAAGCCATACTTGGCGGCCTGCTGGAGGCAGGGAAGGACCCGGGGGATGTGGTGGCCACCGTCCGCCGCGCGGAGCGCGCCTCGGAACTCGCCCAGCGCTACCAAGGGATCACCGCCATTGCCGGTGAGGAAGAACCCGACAACAACAGGCAGGCCGCCAAGGGGTCTGCGGTGGTCATCCTCGGCGTCAAGCCGGTGGGCATCGCGGACCTGGCGAGGGAAATCAGCCCCGCGCTGTCACCGGAAACCGTGGTGGTGAGTGTGGCCGCGGCCGTGTCCATCGCCCAGCTGGAGGCCGCACTCCCCGCGGGGCAGCCGGTGATCCGGACCATGCCCAACACGCCCGCCAAGCTGGGCCGCGGCGTCGTGTCCGTCTCGCCCGGCACGCACTGCAGCCCCGAACAGCTCCAAATGGTCAAAGACCTCCTGCAGGGTGCCGGAACTGTCGTGGAAGTCCCCGAAGAGCAGGTGGACGCGCTCTCGGCCATCAGCGGCTCCGGTCCCGCCTACGCCTTCTACCTGGCCGAGGCCATGGCCTCCGCAGGCGAGGAACTGGGCCTGGACCGCGAGCTTTCCCTCCTGCTGGCCCGCGAAACCGTGGCCGGTGCCGGCCTCATGCTGGCCGAACCCGGCGCCGACCCTGCAGCCCTGCGCAAGGCCGTTACGAGCCCCAACGGCACCACTGAACGCGCCATCGCCACGTTTGACGAACAGGGCATCCCGGCCATCATCGCCGCCGGCGCACGCGCGGCAGCTGACCGGGCCGCCGAAATCACCAGGCAGCTTGGGTAGCGGCGGTTGGGCCGGTCGAAATCCGGTTTCGACAGGCCCAACCACCGTGGGACTTTAAGGCCGGGCGGCGAACCGCTCCAGCAGGTCCACGTGGCCGGAAACGATCAGCATGTCCCGCGAAGACACCTTGGTCTCGGGCCGGGCGTACGTGAAGTCTTCACCAGGGGACTTCACCCCCACAATGGTCACCCCGTACTTGGAGCGGACCTTTGACTCGTCCAAGGTGAAGCCCACGGTTTCGCGTGGCGGGTACATCTTCACGATGGCGAAGTCGTCGTCGAACTCGATGAAGTCCAGCATCCGGCCGGACACCAGGTGTGCGGCGCGGACGCCGGCGTCGGCCTCGGGGTAGATGACGTGGTTGGCGCCGATCCGGGTCAGGATCTTGCCATGTGACGGGGTGATCGCCTTGACCCAGAGATGCTCGATGCCCAGGTCGACGAGGTTGACCGTGATCAGCACCGAGGACTCGATGGAGGTTCCCACGCCCACGACGGCGGAGCTGAACTCCTGGGCGCCCAGTTGGCGGAGTGCATCAATGTTGGTGGCGTCGGCCTCCACCACGTGGGTCAGGAGGGGCGCCCATTTCTGCACCAGGTTCCGGTCCCGTTCGATGGCGAGCACTTCCCGGCCCTGCTTGACCAGCTGCTCCGCGGTGGATGATCCAAAGCGGCCCAGCCCGATCACCAGGACCGGAGCGTTGTGGGCGGGGCGCCGGGGGGCGTCTGTGGAACTAGCCAATGATCGGCCTCTCTTCGGGGTAGTGGTACAGCTGGCTGCGCTGGCGCAGGGCCAGTGCCGCGGCGAGGGTTACGGTGCCCACGCGGCCGGCGAACATGAGGGCCGTGAGGACGTAGACTCCCTCGGGCGGCACCTCGGCGCTGAGCCCGGTGCTCAGGCCAACGGTGGCGAAGGCCGAAATCGTCTCGAACAGCACCCGGTCCAGTGTTGCGCCGCTGAACTGCAGGAGCAGGAAGGCGGAGACGGAAACCAGGGTGGCGCCGGCAACGATCACGGAGATGGCCACCCGCATGGTGCCTTGCGGAATGGTCCGGCCGTACACCTTCACGTCGGCATCGCCGCGGGCCTCGGCAACGATGGCCAGGAACATCACGGCGATGGTGGTCACCTTGATGCCGCCCGCCGTCGACGCCGACCCGCCGCCGGCGAACATCAGCGCGTCGGTCAGCAGCTTGGTGGTGGATTCCATGTGGTTCTGGTCCACCAGGTTGAACCCGCCTGAACGCGTCATGACCGAGGCAAACAGGGAGTGGGTGATCTTATCACCGAGGCCCATCGGCCCGATGGTCCGGGCGTTGTCCCACTCCATCAGGGCCCACAGGAACGTGCCCGCGGCGAGCAGGATAAGTGAGACCTGGATGGTGAGCTTGGTGTGGAGGTTCCATTTCTTCCAGTTCAGCCCGTTCTGCTGCAGCACCATCACCACGGGAAAGCCCAGGCTGCCCAGGAAGACGCCCACCATCAGGGGGATGAGGATCCACAGGTCCGTTTCGTAGGGCACGATGCCGTCCGAATGGGGGGTGAAGCCGGCGTTGTTGAACGATGAAATGGCGTAGAAGATGCCGTGCCAGACAGACTGCCAGAACGGCTCGCCCAAAGTAAGGAAGCGCGGGATCAATGCCAGCGCCAGGATGCCTTCGATCACCACTGAAGTGGTGATGACGATCCGCAGCAGGGTGCCCACTTCGCCCAGGCGGCCTGCGTTGTTCATGGATTCCGCGGCGATGATCTTCCCGCGCACGCCCAGCCGCTTGCTCACCATGAGGGCGAGCAGCGAGGCGAGGGTCAAGGTGCCCAAGCCGCCTATGAAGATGCCCACCAGGATTACCAGCTGGCCGAAGAAGGACCAGTGGGCCGCCGTCGATACCACCGTGAGTCCCGTGACGCAGACCGCCGAGACCGCCGTAAACAACGCCTGGTGGATGGGGGTGGGGGTTCCGTCGGCGGCAGAGACCGGCAGGGTGAGCAGGAAAGTAAAAAGTGTGCAGACGGCGGCGAACGCAGTCAGTGCCAGCCGCGCGGGGGAAGTATTGGCAATGTCGTCAATGAAGTCGCGCAGCCGGGTGAAGATCCAGAGGCCCTCCCGGTCCTGCGCCGGGGGGTGCCAGGGGGCCGGCGTCCGGGGCCTCGACTGGCTTTGCGTCATGTGTGGCTTTTCCTCGGTTGAAACGGCTTCCTTCAGTAGTAAACCACTAAAGCCGGCGTCATGGCCGGGCCGGCGGCGGCGCAGGCTCGGGTAGCCTGTGATTGATGACATACTTGCCCGGACTCCGCCAGCCCGCGCCGCCAACGATGGTGGTGTGGAGTCCTGACATGACAGCCTACAACTTCGGCCCCGGCCACCCCATGGCACCGGAGCGCATGGACCTTACCGCGCGCCTCTCACGCAGCCTCGGGCTCTTCGACCTGGACCACGTTGACCTGGCAGCTCCGGAGGTGGCATCCGACGCAGAGCTGGAGTCCGTCCACTCGGCCGACTATGTGGCAGCAGTCCGCCGGGTCAGCGCGGACCCCACCCGCCCCGACGAATCACGAGGGCTGGGAACCGAGGATGATCCCGCGTTCGCCGGCATGCACGAGGCCGCAGCCCGCCTGGCCGGCGGCTCGCTGCTGGCAGCCCAGCGCCTGCTGGAAGGATCGGCCGTGCATGCTGTGAACTTCGGCGGCGGTATGCACCACGCGGCCCGGGAGCGCGCCAGCGGATTCTGCATCTACAACGACGCCGCCCTTGCCGTGCAAAAGCTGCTTGACGGCGGCGTGGAAAAGGTGGCCTACATCGACGTCGACGCCCACCACGGGGACGGTACCCAGAACATCTTCTGGGACGATCCGCGGGTCCTCACGATCTCGCTGCATGAGACGGGGCTGACCCTCTTCCCCGGGACCGGCTTCGCCAACGAAACCGGCGGTGCGGCGGCCGAGGGGACGGCCGTGAACGTCGCCCTGCCGGCCGGTACCTCAGACGCCGGCTGGCTCCGCGCCTTCTACGCCGTGGTGCCCCAGCTTGTGGGGGCCTTCGAACCGGGGGTGATCGTCAGCCAGCACGGATGCGATTCGCACCGCAACGACCCCCTCACGCACCTCAACCTCAGCGTGGACGGGCAGCGCGAGGCGGCCAGCGCCGTCGGTAATCTGGCCGAGCGCTATTGCGGCAGCCGCTGGATCGCCACCGGCGGCGGAGGCTACAACGTGCTGGACGTAGTGCCGCGGACCTGGAGCCACCTGGTGGCCATCGCTGCGGGACGTCCCGTGCCGCTGCGGACTCCCGTGCCGGGGGATTGGCGGCAATACGTGATGGAGAAGTTCGGCAGGGAGGCGCCCACCCTCATGGGGGACGACGTGGAGCTCTGGTGGCGGTCCTGGGAGGTGGGTTTCGACCCCAACGACGCCGTGGACCGCACCGTCATGGCCACCCGCAAGGCAGTGTTCCCGCTGCACGGGCTGGACCCCTGGTTCGACTAGTCCGGCCGAAACCGTGTGCCGCCGAAATAGTTGATGCCTTTAGACGTATATGTCGCTAGGGTGGGAGGCATGGTGACAGACGACGTATTTGCCGTCATAGCGGAATCCACCCGGCGGGACATCCTGGTGGCGCTTCGGGCAGGCGACAAAGCCGTGGGGGAACTGGTGGAGGAACTGGCGGCGAGCCAGCCCACCATTTCCAAGCACCTGAAAGTCCTCCGTGAAGCACAGCTGGTCAGCATGCGCGCGCAGGGACAGAAGCGCTACTACGCCCTGAACCGTGGCCCTTTGGAGGGCATCGCCAGCTGGCTGGAGACGTTCGACGTCGGCAGCGGCGGCAGCGCCGCAGCCTCGCCGGACGGGCCGGTCCGGGTGGCCGCCGACCAGCCGGTCCCGGCCCACCTGCAGGAAAGCATCGCCGCGGCGGCCGCCCCGCCGCCGCAGGCCCCCCGGGCCGCCGGGCCTTCGCAGCCGGCCCGGGAGGACACTCCTGCGCCCGTCCTGGTGAGGGAAGGCGCGGAGCTGAGCCCCGCCGTCGTCATTCCCGGCGGTACGGCCGCCCCGTTGAGCGACGACACCGTGCCGCAGCAAATCGGACGGACCGTTGGCCGCGCCGCCACCAAGGCAGCCGACCTGCTGGCCAACCTCCCAAACCTGCCGAAATTCGGGCGCAAAAAGTAGGACCTACCGGGGCAGCAGCCGCACGTGGTCCGGGGTGAGCTCGGAAATCCGGCTGACACCCAGCAGCGCCATGGTGCGGGCCATATCCTTCTCAAGGATCTGCAGGGTCCTGTCCACGCCCGCGCGTCCGCCTGCCATCAGCCCGTAGAGGTAGGCGCGGCCAATCAGCGTGAAGTCGGCGCCCAGTGCCAGCGCAGCCACGATGTCCGCGCCGCTCATGATGCCGGTGTCCAGCATGATGGCGGCGTCACTGTTGTCAGCGGTGAAGGCCTGCCTGACCTCCGGGAGCAGGTGGAACGGGATGGGGGCCCGGTCCAGCTGGCGGCCGCCGTGGTTGGACAGGACCACGCCGTCGGCGCCGTGGTCCACCACCTTGCGGGCGTCCTCGACGGTCTGGATGCCCTTGACCACCAGCTTGCCCTTCCAGGTTTCGCGCAGCCAGTCCAGGTCCCCGAACGTGAGGGTGGGATCAAACATGGAGTTGATCAGGTCGGCCACGGTGCCGGTGTAGCGGGACAGCGAGGCGAAGGTCAGGGGCTCGTGGGTGAGGAAGTTGAACCACCAGGCGGGCCGGTAGGAGGCGTCCAGCACGGTTTTGAGGGTCAGCGCCGGCGGGATGGTCATGCCGTTCCGGACGTCGCGGAGGCGGGCACCCGCCACGGCGGTGTCCACGGTGACCATGAGGGTGTCGTTGCCGGCTTTGGCGGCGCGCTCAATGAGTTCCAGCGAGCGGTCCCGGTCTGTCCACAGGTACAGCTGGAACCAGTTCCTGCCGTTCGGGGCGGCCTGGGCCACATCCTCGATGGAGGCGGTGCCCATGGTGGACAGGGTGTAGGGGATGCCTGCGGCTTCGGCGGCCTGCGATCCGGCGTACTCGCCCTCGGACTGCATCATCCGGGTGAAGCCGGTGGGGGCGATGCCGACGGGGAGCCGGGACGGCTTGCCCAGGATCTCAGTGCTGAGGTCGATGCTGGAGACGTTCCGCAGGATGCCGGGCCGGAACTCGATGTCCAGGAATGCCTGGCGGGCGCGGCGGAGGGTGATCTCCTCTTCCGCGGCCCCGTCCGTGTAGTCAAAGGGTGCCTTGGGGGTGCGGCGTTTGGCGATGTCGCGGAGCTCCCAGATGGTGCTGGCCCGCTGCAGCCGGGCAGCCCTGCTGAACTCCGGCTTCTTGAACTGCATCAGGGGCGCCAGGTCCGAGTACGTGGGGACGCGCCGCTTCAGGGCGGCAGGCAGGGCGGACGACGACGAAGCCCTGGCGGGTGCCGGCGCTGCAGGAATGTCCGTGGCATCCGGCGCCGGGGTGGCTTCCGGATTATTGGGCTGGATGGTGTGGGTCATGGCTCCTCCTATGGTCCAACCACACTCTAGGGCATGTGGTCCAACCACATCAAGTACCATTGGCCTATGCGCACCCACCAGTTGGTCCTGCACTGGATCGAGGACAGGCTCTCAGCCGGCGACCTGGCGGTCGGCGGCAGGCTCCCGGCGGAGCGCACCTTGGCCGAACAGCTCCAGGTCTCCCGGACTTCGGTACGTGAAGCCATCCGGATCCTCGAAGCCATGGGCGTAGTGCGGTCCGGTGTCGGTTCCGGTCCGGACGCCGGGACGGTCGTGATCTCTGATCCTGCCGCCGCCCTTGGCTCGGCCCTTCGGCTCCATGTGGCCACCCAGCACCTGCCGGTGGCAGACATCGTGGAAACCCGGGTCCTCCTGGAGTCATGGGCTGCCGCCCAGGCACGCCGGGATGCGCCGGAGCTGGAAGAGGCGGCCACGCTCCTGGCGGCGATGGATGCGCCCGGAGGCCTGTCCGTGGATGATTTCCTGGCCCTTGATGTCCGGTTCCATTTGGCCCTGGCCCACGCGGCCGGCAATGCGGTGGTCAGCGCCATGATGGGATCGCTGCGCGAATCCATCCAGGGGTACGCGGCCCGACTGACCGGAAACCTGCCGGACTGGAACGCCACAGCCTCGCGCCTGCGCACCGAGCACCATGCCATCCTCGCCGCGGTCAAGGAGGGCGATGGGAGCCGGGCAGCCCAGCTGGTGGCCGACCATATCGAGGGGTTCTACAAAGAGGCCGGGCTGGGCGCGGGATAATCCTGGGCGCAGCGTAATGAAAGGCTTAGCCGTGGACCGTGCTGCGGGGCGCCTTGGCGGGGCCCGTGCTGGCCCGGACTTCGAGCCGCGGCTGGTAGTGGCCGCCGGGGGTGCCGGTTGCCTCGTTGCGGATCAACGCCCGGAGCTGCTGCCAGGCCTGCTCTCCCAGTTCGGTGATGGGGACCGCGCCGGTGGTGAGGGCCGGCGTCGTATACCTGGCAAAGGGAATGTCATCGAAGCCCGTTACCGAGATGTCGCCGGGGACGTCCAGCCCACGTTCGTGGAGGCCGCTCATCAGGCCCATGGCCACCAGGTCGTTGAAGGCAAGGATTCCGGTGGCCCCGCTTGCCAGGACGGCATCCACTGCCCCATGGCCGGTGTCGAAGTCCGAGCCACCGTCCAGCATGGTCACCTCCACCTCGGGGTGGGCGGCCTTGAACGTTTCCAGGCCCTGGAGGCGCATCTCATTGGAGGCGCTGCGGGGCGGCCCCGCAAGGAAGGCCAGGCGGGTGTGGCCCAGCTCCACAAGGTGCCCCGCGATGTCCTGGACGCCCTGGCCGTAGTCCACCACCAGGCTGGGCACGTTCGGCGTGGAGGTAGTGCGGTTGATCAGCACCAGCGGGTGCAGCGAGGGTGCGATATCCTCCAGCTCCGCATCGGTCATGCGTGGAGCGCACAGGACCAGTCCGTCACAGCGCCTGCGCGCCTCGCCTGCGAGGATGGACTCCTCGCTGGACACTTCGAATGAATCCGCGATAAGCACGCGGTAACCGTCCTGGGCGGCTGCCCGGCTTAGGCCGCGGAGGATCGCCTGGAAGGTGGGGTTGGCCAGGTCCGGCACCACAATCCCTATGGTGTCCGTCTTGCCGAGGGCCAGGCTCCGGCCCACGGGATTGGGCTGGTATTTCAGTTCGGCGGCGGCTGCACGGACCCTGGCGGCAATGTCCGGGTCCACGGTGAAGTTGCCGTTCATGACACGCGAGACCGTGGCATGGGAAACCCCCGCCTTGGCTGCGACATCAGCGATGCCGATCCGGCCGCTTGCCGATTTCCTGGCCATGGGAACCCTTCGTTCGCGCCATCCGCCGGGGCTGCCGCGACCAGTTGGTGTCCGGGCGGCCGGCCGCGATGGCAACCTGCTTTGAATGACAGCATATACGGGGGCAGGAAAGCGATTTCTATGCTTTTCCCCGCCATGTTCCCCGCCCGGCGGCCGGGGATCCGAGCCGACTGGGAAGAAAGCGCTTTCAACCAGTACCGGAAATGGTTGACGGATGCCTCGCCGGGTTGGTACAACTTTTATAGAGAACTGAGAAAACGCTTTCTCGCCTGGCTTTCCAATCGGGGCAGCAGAGTGCCGCCGCTGATCCACAGGCGCCGTTCCTACGGCCGTAAATGAGCTTTCGAAAGGGACCCCATGGTCAACACAGCCGAGACGACGTCGGCCGCAGCTGCCGCGCAGGCCACTGCCAAGGACGGCGGGAAGACCCGCATCGCCCTGATCGGCACGGGCGGCCGTTCCGAGATGTACATCCGTGCCATCTACGGCAAGCACGCGGACACCGCCGAACTGGTGGCCTTCTCGGACGTGAACCCGGGTCGCGTGGAGTTCTACCAGAAGCTCATCCAGCAACTGGGCGCGCCGGGACCGGTGGCGTCCTTTGATCCCGCGGACCTGACAGCGTTCATCCAGGCCAACGGCATCGGCCGGATCATCGTCACCACGCCCGATTACACCCACGCCGACTACATCGTGGAGGGGCTCCGGGCCGGTGCAGACGTCGTCGTCGAAAAGCCCTTGACCATTGACGCCGAAAGCTGCCGCCGCATTGTCGAGGCCGTCCACGAGACCGGACGGAACGTGGTGGTCACCTTCAACTACCGCTACTCGCCGCGCAACAGCGCGCTCAAGGAAATCATCCAGAGCGGCGTGATCGGCAAGGTCACCTCGGTTGACTTCAGCTGGGTCCTGGATACCGTCCACGGCGCGGACTACTTCCGGCGGTGGCACCGGGATAAGAAGAACTCCGGTGGCCTGCTCATCCACAAGGCGTCCCACCACTTCGACCTCGTCAACTGGTGGATCGACGACGTCCCGGAGCGGGTCTTCGCCTCCGGCGGCCTGAAGTTCTATGGCGACAAGAACGCCGCCGAACGCGGGCTGGGCCCCCGTCCCGAGCGCGGAACGCCCGACGCCGATGCCCCCGCCGGCGCGAAGGACCCATTCACTCTGGACCTGAGGGAGGACGAGCGGCTCAAGGCGCTCTTCCTGGACAACGAACACTACGACGGCTACCGCCGCGACCAGGATGTCTTCACCGCGGGCATCACCATTGAGGACAACCTGGCGCTGGTGGTGGAGTACCAGGGCGGGCCGCGCCTGAGCTATTCGCTGAACGCGCACAGCCCGTGGGAGGGCTACCGGGTAGCGGTCAACGGCACCGAGGGCCGGGCCGAGCTTGAAGTGGTGGAACGGGCCGCCGTCCTGCACAGCGCCGACCGGAAAACCGTCGTGGACCCTTCCGCAACCCCGGTGGAGGAAGAGAACGCCGTCCGCCGCAACGGTGAGCGGCTGGTGGTCCAGCGCCACTGGGAGGCCGCGTACGAGGTGCCGATCGTCAATGGTGAAGGCGGCCACGGCGGCGGTGACGAACTCCTGCTCTCAGACCTCTTCAACGGCCCGGGCGAGGACCCGCTGGGCCGTCCCTCCGGATACCTGGACGGGCTGCGCTCGGTGTCCGTGGGTATTGCCGGCAACCGGTCGCTCGAAACCTCGCTCCCCATCCGCGTGGAGGACCTGGACCTCGGCGTCGACCTCCGCCGCGGCAAGTAAGGAACAACCATGAGCAGGATATTCGTTACCGGCGGCTCCGGCCGCCTGGGCCGCAGCGTCGTCGCGGGGCTTGCCCAGGCGGGCCACGAGGTGGTCTCCGTGGACCGTGACGCCGTGCCCGCCGGCCAGCTGCCGCCCGGCGTCGTGCAGGAAACCGCGGACCTCCTGGCGCCGGGGGAGGCGCTGCGCCTCCTCCGGGAGTCAAGGCCCGACGCCGTCATCCACCTTGCAGCGATCGCCGTCCCCTTCAGCGCGCCGGAGGACGTCATCTTTGGGACCAACACCAGGCTCGCCTTCGCCGTGATCAGCGCGGCCACCGAGCTGGGCGTCCCCAAAATCATCACCGCCAGCAGCCCCACCGTGCTCGGTTACGGCTCGCCCGCGGACTGGCTTCCGCCGTCGTTCCCGCTCGATGAGCGGACGCCGCCGAAGCCTTGGAACGCCTATGCGCTGTCCAAGCTCATCGCCGAACAGACAGTGCAGATGTTCGCCGCCGCCCAGGGGGAGCGGATCCGGTACGCGGCATTCCGCCCATGCTTCGTGATCTCACCGGAGGAATGGGAGGGGGCGCCCACCCAGCAGGGCCACACCCTGGCTGAACGCCTGGCCGATCCCGCCCTTTCGGCGCCGGCCCTGTTCAACTACGTGGACGCCCGGGATGTGGCGGACTTCCTTGACCTGCTGCTCCGGAAAATGACGGACATTCCCAACGGCGAAACCTTCTTCGTCGGAGCTGCGGACGCCCTGGCAACCGCGCCGCTGGCGGAGCTCATGCCCCGGTTCCTGCCCGGCAGCGAAGACATCAGCGCGGGCTTGACCGGGACCAGCCCCGCCTTCTCCATCGCCAAGGCAGAGGAACTCCTGGGCTGGCAGCCGCGGCGCAGCTGGCGCACCGAACTCACGTCCCGACCCACCCTCAACGACGAGGCTTCCGCGCTGGTTACTGCCGGCGGCGGGAGCAAGGAGACACCATGAAATTCGACGGCGTACTGTTCTTTCCCGTCACCCCGTTCACGGCCGAAGGCGCCGTTGACGTGGAACTGCTCAAGGAGCACGTCGCTTCCCGGCTGCCCTTCGGGCCCGGCGGCGTCTTTCCAGCCTGCGGCACCGGCGAATTCCACGCCCTCAGCATCGACGAGGTCCGCACCGTGGTGGCGGCCGCCGTCGAGGTTGTGGCCGGGAAGGTCCCGGTGGTGGCCGGGGCCGGTGGACCGCTGGGCCACGCCCTCGCCGCCGCCCGCGCCGCGGAGGAAGCCGGCGCCGACGCCCTGCTGGTGCTGCCGCCCTACCTGGTGACCGGCCCCACCGACGGCCTGGTGGCCTACATCGAGGCTGTCGCCGGTGCCAGCAGCCTGCCGGTCATTGTCTACCACCGCGGGAACGCCAAGTTCACCGCTGCGTCCATGGCGAAGCTGGCCGCGAACCCCAAGGTCATTGGCTTCAAGGACGGGCTGGGAGATGTTGGCCTGGCCCAGGAAATCGTGACTGCTGTCAAGGCAACGGGCCGGACGGACTTCGCGTTCTTCAACGGACTCCTCACGGCTGAACTGACCCAGGGCGCCTACCGCGGCCTGGGCATCCCGCTGTACTCCTCCGCGGCGTTCGCCATGGCCCCGGAAATTGCGAAGGCCTACTACGATGCCTATGAGTCCGGGGATGAGGACCGCCGCAACGCCCTGCTCGAAGGGTTCTATGCACCCCTGGTGCGCCTGCGCGACCAGACTCCGGGGTTCGGGGTGTCGCTGGTCAAGGCCGGGCTGCGGCTGGGTGGACTGCCGGTCGGGTCGGTACGCCCGCCGCTGGTGGATCCCACGGAGGACCAACTACTGGAGCTTAAGGCCATCCTCGCCAAGGGCTACGAGCTGGCCGGGCATTGATGAGCGCCCCGGCGGCCGCGGCCACGCGCAGCACCCCACGCATCACAGGCCTGTCCACCCGGCTCCTGACCGTCCCACTCCGCCGGCACTGGGGTGCGGAGGCGCCGGAGAACCACGTGATCGTCACGGAGCTTCACACGGACGACGGCGGTGCGGGGCACGGTTTCTCCTGGACGCCAACCATCGGACCGCAGGCGGTCAAGGCGCTGCTGGACTATGACATCGCGCCCTTTGTCAGCGGCCTGCCGGCGAACCCCGAAGCTGTCTGGGACACCCTGTGGAAACGACTGCATGAAGCGGGCGGCGGAGGGTTAACCACCATTGCGATGGCCGGGGTGGACCTTGCCCTGTGGGACCTGCAGGCACGCCGCGCGGGGACGTCCGTCACCGGCCTCCTGGGCCAGCGGCAGGAGTCAGCCGAGGTCTACGGCTCCGGCGTGAACCTGCACTACACCCTGGAGGAGCTGGTGGCGCAGACCGAACGCTGGGTTGCGGCCGGCCACCAGGCAGTGAAGATCAAGGTAGGCAAACCGAACCTCCGCGAGGACCGCGAACGCGTGGCAGCAGTGCGGTCAGTCCTGGGGCCGGACCGCAGGCTCATGATCGACGCCAACCAGCGCTGGGACCTGCCCACCACCCTGCGCGCTCTGGAGGTCCTGGCCGAATTCGGGCTGGACTGGCTGGAGGAACCCCTCCGCGCGGACGATCTGTGGGCCTACCGAAGGCTGCGCAAGCATTCACCGGTGCCCATCGCCCTCGGCGAAAATCTGCACACCATCTACCGGTTCCGCGACTTCATCGAGGCGGAGGCGGTGGACATCATCCAGCCCAACATCATCCGGGTTGGCGGCATTACCCCGTTCCGGCGGATCGTGGAGCTCGCCCGTACCCACAGCATCAAGGTCATGCCGCACCTGCTGCCGGAACTCTCCGGCCAGCTGGCGCTGACGCTGGCGGAGCCCACCCTGGTGGAGGACGTCGAGGAGGCGTCGTTCGAACAGCTGGGGATCCTGGACGCGCCGGCGCCCGTGCGGTTCAGTAACAGCCGGGTGACCCTCACGGACCAGCCCGGACTGGGGTTCCGCTTCCGGGACGCTTTGTAGCCAAGAATTCCAAAAGAACAGGTACCTCACGTGACAACAGCAACACTTTCCCTGTCCGAACTCACCGCTGCCGCCACGGCGGCAGCCAGGATCTCCGCGGCCGCATCTGATGCAGAGCGTGCGGGATGGCTTAACGCGGTGGCCGACGCGCTGGATGCCAACGCCGCCGAACTGGTGGAGATCGCCGATGCCGAGACCAGCCTGGGCGTCCCACGCCTGACGGGGGAGGTTGCGCGCACCACCGGCCAGCTGCGGCTGTTCGCGGGCGTCATCACCGAGGGCTCCTACCTCGAAGCGATCATCGACCACGCGGACCCCTCAGCCGCCCCGCCCAAGCCCGACCTGCGCCGCATCCTCCGGCCCATCGGCCCCGTCGCGGTGTTCTCGGCCTCGAATTTTCCCTTTGCCTTCTCCGTGGCCGGGGGCGACACCGCCTCGGCGCTCGCCGTCGGCTGTTCCGTGATCGTCAAGGCGCACTCGGGCCACCTCCGCCTTTCGGAACGGACCGCCGCCATCGTCGCGGAGGCCCTGCGCGGGGCGGGTGCACCGGAAGGCCTGTTCGCCCTGGTCAGCGGCCGCGAGGTGGGCACGGCACTGGTGCAGGATCCCGCCATCAAGGCCGTGGGCTTCACCGGGTCCATTCCCGGCGGCCGTGCCCTGTTCGACCTCGCCACCTCCCGTCCGGACCCCATCCCGTTCTATGGGGAGCTGGGCAGCCTGAACCCCGTGGTCATCACGGCGGCCGCGCTGCGGGAGCGCTCCGTGGAACTCGCCGCGGGGCTGGCAGGATCCTTCACCCTTGGTGCCGGCCAGTTCTGCACCAAGCCAGGCCTGGTGTTCATCCCCGCCGGAACGTCCTTCGCGGCAGGCGTGGCGGAGGCCAGCAAGGACAAGGCCGCCCATGCCATGCTGACCAGGCGCATTGCGGAGGCGTACCCGGACGGGCTGCGCAGCTTTGCCTCCGTGGACGGGGTGGACGTGGTGGGCGGCACCGTAGACCAGGACGCAGCCGCCAACGGTGCGGCCCCGGTGGTGTTCGCCACCACCGCCGCCAAGGTGCTGGACAATCCGGGACAATTGCTCGAAGAGTGCTTCGGCCCCACCACCATCCTCATCGAGTACGCGGACCAGGACGAGCTGTCCGCAGTGCTGGCCACGGTCCCGGGAAGCCTGACGGCCACGCTCCACGCCCAGCCCGGCGAGGACATTGCCGGCTTGGTGGAGCAGCTGTCCGGGCTCGCAGGACGTGTACTGTTCGACGGTTGGCCCACGGGTGTCGCCGTCAACTGGGCCCAGCAGCACGGCGGTCCGTACCCGGCCACCACGTCGCTCTTCACCTCGGTGGGCGCGACGGCGGTCCGCAGGTTCCAGCGCCCCGTGGCCTACCAGGACGCCCCGGAACCCGTCCTGCACCCGGCATTGCATGACGGCAACCCGCTGCACATCCCGCGCCGCGTGGACGGTGAGCTGGTGCTTACGTAACACGCTCTCTCACCGGATACGGGACGAGTACAAATCCTCCCGCAGACCGCCATGACTGAGCGCGCGTTGTAGGGGTGCGAGGCTCCTGGCGACGCGCAAATTTTCCTCCGACGCGCAGATTCCCGGACGCGCCCAAGTATGGGGTGCGTCAGGGTACGCGCGGGTCGACAGTGAATTTGCGCGTCGAGACCTTTGTTACAGCTGCAGCGTCACCGGCCGGTCCAGCCCGTTCACGGTGGCCACCGGCCAGCGGGGGTCCACGGTAAGGACCTGCAGTCCGGACGCCGTGAGCTGCACCGTATCCTCGATCTTGACGCCGGGACCCGACGGGTTCCAGGTGAACGCCTGGTTCAGGACCACCGTGTCCGTCGCGGCGGACGTCGCCCGGGGGTCCCGGCCCGCGTAACCGGCAGCGCCGCCCTGATGGTGCTGCTCCCATTGGTCCGCCCCGAAACCATGGCGGACGTAGGCGGCCTGGATACCGGCGAAGATCCTGTCCAGCCGTGCGCCGGGAACCGTGGCGCCGAAAATTTCTGCCTCAACTGCCGCGATGCGGGCCTCGGCGTCGCGCTCTTCCGGGGTGCCGTCGTCGAACCTGATCCAGCGGGTGATGTTGGCAATGAGGCCGTCGCGGCGGGCGCAGGCCACCGCCATGGCACGCCTGCCGAGAGGGGAATGCGTTGCCAGCGGGTGGCGGAAGGTGCTGCGGGAGCTGCCGTTGCAGAGGAGTACCAGGGGCTCCGCGCCGGCCGCCACCACGCGCCCGGCAAGCGCTGAAGCGAGTTCGAATTCCGTGGTGTCCGGCCGGGCGGCGGACAGGACGTCCGTCATGATGCCTGCCAGCTCCGCGCCCAGATGGGAGTAGCGGGCGCTCTCCGCGGGGAGGAGCTGCTGCCGGGCGGCGCGCAGTTGTACGGCAGCGTCCGCCTCCGCCAGCGGTGGAGCGGTGGAACTGCCGACGGCGGCCGCAGCCTGGTGCAGGTCCCCGTACCAGGGGACGGTGTGCAGGTTGACACCGGCTGGCAGCTCTTCGGCAGCAATCCGGGCAGCTTCGTTGTTGAACGTCACCAGATGGTCGCCATCGCGGTCCACCAGGAGGGCGGCGATGGGATCTCCGGCCAGGCTGATGTGCACCCGGCTGCCGTCCAGGTACCAGGAGAGGGCCGTGTTCGTGGTCAGGAGCAAGGAGTCGCGGCCCGCGGCATCCAGGATGTCCAGCACCCGGCGCCGCTTGATGGCGCGGTCTGCCGGCGCGCCTGGAGCCACACGCGGCTCCCGCCGGAGAGCGGCAGTGGTTGTTGTTTGGCTCATGACGGGTCTCCCTGCTGGTGGATCAATGTTTCGACGTCGGGCGTGGCCAGGATTCCGTCGGCCACAAAAACGGTGATGCTGCGCCGCACTGGGCTGCCTGGCCGGGCAATCACAGGTGAGTCCCAGGCCAGGGACTGCCCCACGCCGGGGTAGCCGTCCACCCGCACGAACCACGGGTCCGCAGCATCGTTGGGGGCGACGAACACCAAGGTGGCCGGGCCGCCGTCGAACGTTCCCGCCCAGGCGATCCAGCGCGTGACGCTGCCGTGCGTTGCCGGCTCGCCGCTTCCTGCCGGCGTCCAGACCGTGGCGCCTTCGCATGCGGGCAGGCGCCAGAAGAACCCGCCGTATCCGCCCCCGAACCGGCCGTTGGATCCCGGGCTGCCAAGGCTGACAGGCTTGTTTCCGGCGGGGGAGAGGGCGAAGTCCAGGGACAGGCGCCAGATGGCGGGCGCGACGCCGGACCACGCCCAGGTGCGTTCCTCCAGGAGGATGGGTGCGCCGTCCGGGCCGTTCCAGCTCAAGGTCTCCTGCAGCCGTCCGGGCCGGCCATCGCGCGCATCATGCTGCCCGGCGGTGGTGCCGGTGACCGTGATGCTGCCGTGGTCCGGGCGCCAGACGTATTGGCCGGCTTCGCGGGTGTAGGTGCGTCCGCCCCAGAAGTTCACGCCGTCCACATCCTGCAGGGCCACCCCGGCGCCCAGATGCCACACATGGTCCAGTGGCTGGTGGTCCGTGACCACGGTGCCGCCCAGGGTGCGGACCGGGTGCAGATAGGGGCGCGGGGACGAGACTGCACGGACATGGCTGCCGTCCTGGTACTCGGCTACGAGCCTGCCGTCCACGCTCAGCGTGTGGACTGGCGGAAGGTGGCGGGCCCAGGGGACGCCCAGTTCGGCGAAGGTAGCCTGCGCCTTGACGGCCCGCTGGATCAGGTCCGCTATGCCGCGAACCACGGGGTGGGCGTCGTCTCCCTCGCCTTCCCAGGCCAGGTGTTCGGCGCCTATCGGGGCCGGGTCCGGTGAAGTGCGGATGGCCTCCAGCACGGTGGTGAACGCACCGGTATCCTCCAACCCACACAGCAGCGGCACGCCGGTGGCGCGGGAGGCGAGCAGGTTCTCCAGCAGGTCGGTCCGGCCGTACGACTCCCGGCGCTCGCCGTCCGGGGTAGTGATGACCACCTCGTCTTTCGTGTAGGAAAGGGTAATGTCGCCCAGCGTTCCGTGCACGGTGACGGTGGGGTCCAGCTGATCCGGCGCGCAGAGCGTCAGGGCGCACAACAGCGTGGTTCCCGGCGCGGTGCGGACCCGGATGATGGAGGTGTCATCGCTTTCGGTGTCATTGGCCCGGTACAGGTCAGTTTCCACGGAGGCGACGTCGGCAGCAGTGTGCGCCCCGGCCAGATGCAGCCCGGTTGCAACGGCGTGGGCCAGCGCATTGGTTGCCACGCCATCCACCACGTCCGTGCCGTCCAGGTTGCGTTTTCCGGCCCAGCGCGACCGCTTGAAGTATGCCTTGGTCCGCAGCCACTGGCCGCTGGCGCTGATGCCCAAGACCGTACCGATGTTCCCTGCCTCCACCATCTCCCTGATGGCCGGCAAGGCGTGGGACCCCAGGCTCTGGAAGCCCACCTGGACCAGGCGGCCATTGCCGTTCGCGGCAGCAACGACCTGCTCGAACTGGGCCAGCGACGCCACCGGCGGCTTTTCGACGTAGACGTCCATTCCGGCTTCCAGCGCCGCGGCCGCCAGCGGGGCATGCGTCTGGATCGGGGTGGCAATAATGACGACGTCGGCGCCCGGCCGGGCGGCCAGCAGCGCGGCGAAATCGGGGAACACGGCGACCGACCCGGCGAGGGTGCCGGGGTGCGGCGGATTGGGATCGGCAACAGCTACCAGTTCCAGTGCGCCGTTTTTTTCAAGCCGGGCCAGGTTGGCGAGGTGATGTTCGCCGAAGCCATGTACGCCCACAAGTGCCACCCGCGGGACGGAGGCAGCAGCGCCCTGTTGGTGCGTCGGGTCCGCGGCGGTGGAATGCTGTGTGGTCATCGGGGTCCTTGGGGAGAGGTGGGAAGGGGTTGCGGGGCCAAGGCTTGCGTCAGGAAATGGAGGGCTTCGTCCTGCATGGCAGCAGTGAATACGTGGCCTCCGGGCCAAAAGCTGCCCGTGTACCTGCCGGTGCCGGCATGCATTGATTCCAGCAGTTGGTGTGCCCGGCGCATGCCGTCCTCGGGAAAGAGTTCATCGGCAAGGGCGTACTGCACCAGGAACCGGGCCGCCGCCGACCTGCCGCTAAGCTCCGGCCAGTCGCCCAGTTTCCACAGGCCGGGAGTCTGAAGCAGCCACGAGTGTGCGTCCAGGTAGGCGGGGAAGAGGGATTCGAAGGTGGTCATCATGCATGCCACCACGGAGGCCCGGATCCGGGGGCTCAGGGCAGCCAGGGTGAGCGAGCGGCCCCCTCCGCCGGAGAATCCGATGCAGCCCAGCCGGTCCTGGTCCACGCCGGGCCGGGCGGCCAGGACTTCCAGGGCGGCGAGGTCGTCATGTGCCACCATGCCTGCCAGGCTGGTGCCCAGCAGCCCTGCCGCTTTGGCAATCGTGTCCTCGTGGAAGCCCGCGGCCGCGTTGTATTCGTCCGCGGCGGAAGGAGCGACGCCGTCCTCCCGCCATTGCGCGTGCTGCGCCGCCGCTGCCGCTGCAGTGCGCCATGGAGCTGAGGAGAGGTCGAAGCGGCGGCTGCCCCAGGCGAAGGTGTCATGGGCCAGGACAACAAAGCCCCTTCGGGCGGTGTCAGTAGCCAGGGCGCGGCCGTCGTAGTGCCCGGCACGGGCGGATGCGGCTGACGGATGGTTATCGGGAAGCTCCACCAGCCGGTCCGCGCCGCCGAACTTGTTGCCGCCGTGGCAGTGCAGTGCCAGGACGCCCGGCAGGGGACCTGGGTGCCCGGCAGGCCGCACCAGCCAGCCAGTGGTGCGGGGCCCAAAGCCCAACTGCCAGCTGAGCTGGGAGGTGGTGGCGCCGTCGTGCGTGTGTTCCCACTGCACCGTCACATCCGGCGGTGCCACCGGACCCGGTACACCCAGGGCGTCCGATAGTTCCTGCGCCGCCGCTGCCGACGCCCGGTGCCCGGGTTTGCTGCGCACGTAGGCCGGCCAGTCCTCGTAGCCGGCGATGGCACTGGGCCTTGGTGTTGGGCTCATTGGGGCCGGCTCCTTCCTTGGAATGCGTATTCATGGACCGTGACGCCGGCTGTCTTACGGGAGGCATGACCACCAAGAAAACGGTTTCTCTCAACCTAACAAAGGGTTTTTGGCGCGTCAACAAGCGGTACCTCCTGGCCGCGTGGCGCCCTGGGGGTCCAGGCTGAACGCGCTTAGTGACAAGGGCTCCGTCGCCTCAAGTCTTTCAACGCCCCAGTATCTTGTTCTACAAGTTATAAGCTTGTATTATTAGTTGTGGAAAGCGCTTTCACGCTTCGCCTTCCTTAGTTCAGCCCCCATCCCCGACAGATCAACGATGATCGGAGTACACAGTGCCACGTTCACCCCGCCCCGCGGCGCCTGCACATCAGCCCTCAAGGGCTCCCGCACCAGGCGCGCCCCGCCGTCCCGGGAAGGGCCGGGTCCGATGGGCGATAGCGGTTGCTGCTGCGACGGCTGCCGTCCTGGCCCTCAGCGCCTGCGGCGGAGGAGCAGCACCGAAAAGCGCGGACGGCAAAGTGGAACTTCGCTTCACTTGGTGGGGAGGTGACAAACGGGCGCAGTTGACCCAGGCGGCCATCGCAGCGTTCGAGGCCGAAAATCCCAACATCACGGTCAAGCCGGAGTTCGGTGACTGGAGTGGCTACTGGGACAAACTCGCCACCCAGACGGCGGCCAACGATGCTCCCGACGTCATCCAGATGGACGAAAAGTACATTACCGAATACTCGAGCCGAGGCGCGCTCCTTGACCTCTCCAAGTACGGCATCGACACCTCAAAGCTTGACGAGGCGGCGCTGAATGCAGGCAGGAGCGATAAGGGATTGACCGGTATTTCCGCCGGCATCAACGCGGCCACCATCCTGGCCAACCCCGCGGTCTTCCAGGCAGCCGGCGTACCACTGCCGAACGACTCCACGTGGACCTGGGAGGATTTTGGGCGCATCGCGGCCGACATTACTGCCAAGTCCCCGAAAGGTACGTACGGTTCGGCCGCCTACGGAACCGACGAGGCCTCCCTGGGTGTGTGGCTTCGACAGAACGGAAAGTCGCTCTACACCTCTGAAGGCAAGCTGGGCTTCGAACCGGCCGACATCGCCGGCTGGTGGGCATTCCTGAAGCAGTTGAGCCAAAACAAGGCCGTACCGCCTGCTGCCGAAGTGGTGGAGGCTGATGCCGCGCCGCTGGACCAGAGCGGCCTGGCAACCGGAAAGAACGCGATGGCCTTCTGGTGGTCCAACCAGGCTCCGGCGCTGGAAAAGGCCTCCGGCGGCGACCTGAAGATCCTGCGCTTCCCCTCCAAAGCCGGTGCCGCCGATGAGGCGAAGCTTTGGTACAAGGCCTCGCAGTTCTGGTCCGCCTCCTCACGCACCAAACACCCGCAGGAAGCGGCAAAGTTCATCGATTTCCTCACCAACAATGTGAAGGCCGGCGAGGCACTCCTGGCGGACCGCGGCGTTTATCCTAACTCGGATGTCCGTGCAGCCATCGCGCCCAAGCTGACTCCGGCCGATACCAAGGTGGTCAAGTTCATCGACGAGATCAAGGATGAACTGGGAGAGGCTCCGGCCCCGCCGCCCAAGGGTGCAGGTGCCATCCAGGAGATCATCAAGCGGTACACCTCAGAGGTCCTCTTTGAACGCTTGTCCACGGACGAAGCCGGCAAGAAGGCCACTGACGAAATGAAAACAGCCATCCGCAGCTAGGCCACTGGGAACATATTCAAACCCGGTTCTGCCCCGGGGGACCAACGGTTCCTCCGGGGCAGAGCTGTCCAATGGCGGAGCTGTTGAGGAAGGTCCTGCTGACTGACGATGGTTCCCTACGGGACGCTGCTCTCCCTGGGCCGTAACCGCTGCCGACCCTCCGCCGGTCCGTGGGCGCGGGGTGCAGACACCCTTCCCAGCACGTGGCCAGCGGGGCTCTTCAAATGCTGGCCAGGATCCAGTCCGTGCTCACCCCGAAGCGGCAGGAAATCATTGACCTCCCGCTGCGGCACGTCGGCGGACGGCAGGCTGGCGGTTAGAAGTGCGCTCCCGGGGAGTGGTGGGGCGGTGGAGTGGTAGGTGTGGCCGGTGGGGGTGGTGGTTGCGACGATATGCCGCTGTCCCTGGATGGTTTGGGCCGTCCAGCCGGGGGTTTCCTTGGTGTGGTTGCAGGCTTCGCACAAACCCTGGCCATTATTCACGCTGGTGGGTCCACCGGTGTGCCAGGCGGTGATGTGGTCGTGGTGCCTGATCGGGGCGTCGCAGTACGGGGTGCGGCAGGTGTCGTCACGGACCTGAAGAAACCGTTTCAACCCGGCCGGGAAGAGCCGGGCTGTGGAGTCCATCGCCACGAGCTCGCCGCTGCCCGGAACGGTGTAAAGCCGCCGGACCCAGAGGTCGAGTTCTTCCATACCCGACGGCCCGGCCAGTGGGTTGGCCGCGGCTGGTCCGCCGGCGAGGGCGATGGCCCGAGCCGGTTCTGCCGGGATGGTGCCGTAGCCGGGGAGCCGTGCTGGTTCTGCGTCGGCCCGGAGGAGGGTGCGGTCGGTCATGACGAGCTGGATCTGGACCCCGGTGATGCCGCCGGGGGTGCCGGTGAGGCGTTCGATGAGGGTGTCGGCCATGACCTGGCCACGGGACCGGTCATCCCCGGCCGCCCGGGCGGTGTCCGCGTCCCGGACCAGGGCGGCGTAGGCGGCCACGCCCTGGGCGACCGGGAGCAGCGCGGTCAGGTAGGTCATGGTGTCCGGGGCCGGACGCAGGCTCACGGCCCGCTCGCTCACGGCCCGGGCGGCGCGTTTGGCGACGGAGGCCGGGTCCCGCCGGTACGCCGCGGCGCGGACGGCGGCGATGATCGCCTTGTCTCCCGCACCGCCCAGGGCGCCGGTATCGGCGGCGAGTTCCTCATCCACCCCGGCCCGGTCCCCGGGCGTGAGGCAGATGGTTTCCTTCACGATCAGGGTGGTCCGCCACTCATTGAGCAGCCCGGCCCGGAACGCGGCGAACGTGTGCGGCATCCCGGTTAACGCCTTGGCCAGGCCCAGCAGCCGGGAACCCCGGGCCGGGGACTCCCGCCTTGCCAAGGCGATCTGCGCCGCGACCCCGGCACCCTGCCCGGCGGCCGGGACCCCGGCGTCGGCCTGTTCCCGCCGCTGGGACAGATCAAAAGCCACAGCGGCCTCAGCCTGCCGGGCACCGGCAAAGCACTTCAACTCCTCCAGCCCGCGAATCTGGTCAACCAAGCCCGCACCATCAGCAGCCAGGGGAACACGGGCCAACAGGTTAAGCACATCAGCGATGGAAGGCACTTGAGGCTTGGCCTCCAGTGCTTTTGCTCCCACTTCAACCGCCTCCATAAGCAGAGTCTTCCAGCACCCTCTGACAATTCCGACGGCCTCTACGTCCTATGTGGAAAAGGCGGCTTCTCACCCCCTGCAGCTCCGCGCCGCAGTGCTACCGCGACCGCGGATAGGTGATTCATGTGCCCCCGGTACCATTCCCCACTATTCCCGCAGTCATCGAACATCCTGTGGCCGGCGGGCAGAGGCTGGGTCATGGCGACGGAAATGGACTTCGACTCCACAGTGGTGGCGGGCGCCCGGCAACTCGTATCTGCACTAGTGCAGGACCCTTTGAGCAAAGCGATACCCCGTGGCAGCGAGTTCAATAACTGTTGGTAGCGGCGTTGCTGGCCCTCCGCACGCACACAGGACTGCCAATAGCGTGAGGGTCAGTGATGAGATCCCCATTTTTCCGGCTATACGCCCCACCCCGGTCCCCAAGCAGGCCCACAGAATATGCCTTGGGACACGCGATTACTGCCATAGCTGATGGACGACGCTCGGTATGAAGCCCAAAATGCTGATCAATGCCAGAGTGGCAATGCAGTACCCAACGGCGAGAGCAGCGATTGCCAGCCCTTTTCCCCGCTCATCTTTGAGTTGGATCTGATTGAGGGCGACGTGCCCGGCGCCCACTGCAAAGACAGCAAGAACCGCGACTCCAAAAACCCAGAAACCTGATGCAGCTACGACAGCAAACACAATCGATGCAACAGCCAGTTTGTTCAGTCGATGCGTTGCCGTGTGAGTCGCGTATGCAGGTCTACTCATTTGGTCCCCCAACCTAGTTGTGAGAGTGAGTCTAGCTCTGGGCCGTCGTCCCCGGGGCTCCTGGGTCACCTCAGGAGGTTTTGACGCTTCCCGTATGGCAACCGCCTATCTAACCCTCGGCCACCACTACGACACCCCCGGCCGGAACCGTGCCGCCAAAAGACTCACCCGTCAGCAGGTCGGTGCCGGTGGCAGAAACCGAAGCAGCCGAGCGCGTGTGGTTGATGGCAAACAGGAAGCTCCGCCCGTCCTCGGAAACCCGGCGGACAAGCTCCACTCCAGGATCGGCGTCGGCAACAGGGGAAACCCCGGATTCGGCGAGCAGTTTGTCCAGGAGGGCATCAATGCCATCGGGATCGGGGAAGGTAGCCAGGTACCAGGCCGCCCCGAAACCCACGGGCCGCCGGGTGACGGCGGGAACGCCGTCCAGCGGATACCCGGTAAAGGCCTGTATCGCCTCCGCGCCGGCCAGATGCACATGCTCGCTCCACACCGACGAGACGGTCCCGTCGCTGAGTTTCAGCTGGGACCCGGCCAGCAGCGGGTGGAATTCCTCCACGCGCACGCCCAGGAGACCGCGGAACGCGCCCGGATAGCCTCCCAGCCGCACGTGGTCCTGCATGTCCACAATTCCGCTGAAGTAACTCACCAACACCGTGGCCCCGGCAGAGGCGGCCGCGGCGATGTTGGCGGCGGAGTCATCGGACACGGCGTACAGCGTGCACACGAGCACCAGGCCATACCCCTCCAGCGACGCGGACGGGTGCACCAGGTCCACGGTAATTCCGCGGAGGAACAGGGCGCGGTGGAACGCCCGCAACAGGTCCAAATACTTCACATCGATACTGGGCTTGGAATCAATCTCGCTGGCCCACCAGGACTCGTAGTCAAAGACGATGGCGGCCCGGGATTGAACCCGCGAACCACGCACAGGTTCCAGGCGTTTCAGCGCTGCGCCCAGTTCCACCACCTCGCGCCACACCCGCGTGTCCCGCCCTCCGTGCGGCACCATCGCGGAATGGAACTTTTCCGAGCCGGCAAAGCTCTGGCGCCACTGGAAGAACATCACGGCGTCCGCCCCGCGCGCCACGTGCGCCAGGGAATTCCGCAGCATCTCGCCGGGCATCTTGGGCTGGTTGCGCGGCTGCCAGTTCACGGCCGACGTCGAATGTTCCATCAGGATCCATGGGTCACCGCCCGCAATGCCGCGGGTAAGGTCCGCGCTGAACGCGAGTTCCACCTGCCGTTCGGGGTCGGCGGCCACCAGGTAGTGGTCGTTGGCGATGACATCCAGTTCCTTGGCCCAGTCGAAATAGTCCATGGACTTGGTGGCGCTTGAGGCCATCAGGTTGGTGGTGCAGGGGACGTCCGGCGTCACTTCGCGCAGTACCGCCACGAGCTGCCGGTAGTAGTCCACCAGGGACCAGGAGTTGAACCGCTGAAAGTCCAGTTGCTGCCCCGGGTTGAGCGTGGACGGGGCGACGGACGGCGGCAGGATTTCGTCAAAGGAACCGTAGTTCTGGGACCAGAACGCCGTGCCCCAGGAGGCGTTGAGCGCATCAACGGTCCCGTACCGGCGCTCCAGCCAGGCGCGGAAAGCGGTGGCGTCCTCATCCCCGTAGAACTCGGAGATGTGGCAGCCGAGTTCGTTGTCCACGTGCCACAGGGCCAGGGCCGGGTGGTCCTGGTATCGTTCGGCGATCACGCGGGTAATTCCGGTGGCATAGCGGCGGTACACGGCCGACGACGGCGTGTAGTGCCGCCGCGAGCCCGGCCCCAGCACGGTCCCGTCAGCCGTGACCGGCAGGATTTCCGGATGCTTGCGGACCAGCCAGGCCGGGGGAGCGGCGGTGGCGGTGGCCAGCGCCACCTTCACCCCGATGCCCGCGAGGTTGTCCATGACCTCGTCCAGCCAGCCAAAGTCGTACTGTCCCTCGGCCGGTTCCAGCAGGGCCCAGGAAAAGATGCCGACGCTGAGGAGATTCACCCCCGCTTCCTGCATCAGTTCCAGATCCTCCGCGCGCACGCTGCGGGGCCACTGTTCCGGGTTGTAGTCGCCGCCGAAGGCGAGGCCCTGCACCTTGCTCCAGACTGGGGACGGACCGCTGGGTTCCTGCATTCTTGGGGCTCCTCTTGTGTTCATCTGCCTGCTTCACTCCGGTGCGAAGGTCCACGTTCCAGTGTGGACCCGGAAATCCCTGGTGGCCCCGGCGGGGCCTGCTGCATCTTCCGGAAAAGACCTGGCGGCTGCACCGTCCGGCGTCGGGCCTTTGACCCCGTAAAGGCCCGACGGCAACCTGACTGTTGCCAGCACTCCCGGCGGAATGATGCACTCAACCTCCACCAATGGACCGTGCCGCCGCCAGCTGACGTCCGCCCAGCCGTTGCCCGTGGGCACGCGGCCGCGGGCGTGGTCCAGCCGGCACAACGGCGGCTCAATCAGGAGTTCGCCGGGCACCACGTTCTGTACGCCCAGCAGGTGTTCGAAGATCTCCTTGACTATCGATGCGGACCAGGCGTGCGACTGGCTGTAGTCGGTGCCGTCCACCAGGTCCCAGGCCTCCCAGGTGAAGGTGGCGCCGCGTTCCAGGAGCCGGGCCCAGCCGGGCTGGCCGCTGTTGGTGAGCAGGTCCAGAACCGCGTCGGTCATGCCTTGGCCAAGCAGGGCGCGGACCAGGCGGTGCACGGTCATGGGTCCCTGCCGCATCCCCATGACAGCGATCCGGACGGCATCCTCCTGGGCGTCGGCCGGGTCGGTGATGCCCAGGGACAGCGGGAAGGAGGTGGCGTGCTGGGACGCGTGGGGGCTGGGGGTTCCGTCCCCGTGGAGGCCGTCGATCATTACCCCGTCCACCCGCAGGCGTGACCGGATGGCCCTGGCCAGGGTCCGGGCCGACGCCGCATAGCGGGCTGCTGCATCCTCGTCACCAACGGTGCCGCAGAGCCGGGCCGTTGACATCAGCGCCGAGTACGCCTGGGCGTTGACGGTGGTTTTAGCCGCACACTCCATGTCGTACCCAAACCGGCCAGGCGCGGGCCAGTCAACGATGCCGTGCAGGTACGGGCCGGAGCCGCCGCCCAGCCTGGTGACCAGTCCCGCCGTCGGGCCCTCCTCGGGAATGTGCCGCAGCGCGTAGTCCGCCGTATCGCACAGGTGCGGCAGCAGCTCGCGGATGAGCGTGAGGTCTCCGGTGCGGCGGTGGTACTCCTCGGCCCACTCGGGGACCATCAGGGAGAAATCAGGAATGTCGCGCTTGCCGTCCCCGTTGGGGTAGACGGCGTTGTAGCGTCCCTTGTCCTCCCCGTCGGTCCAATAACGGAGCGCAGACCAGCTGAACTCCCGCAGCGCCTGCGCCGTGTAGGCGTGCTCGCCGAACAGGGCCATGGTGGCATAGGAGATGTTCGCGGCGTCGGCCAGGAACTGGCCTTTTTCCCGGGTCGGGGTGTCCACGAACTGCTCCTGCACCCCGTACAGCGCCGAATCCCGCAGCAGCCGGAAGACGGCGTCCAGGGTGGGATCCGAGCTGGAGAAGCTGCCCTGGCCGGGGTGGCGTCCGCGGACCACCACCGCACCGACCCTGGACACCTCAGCAGGATCAACGCCGGGTAGCTCCAGGTAACGGAAACCCAGGTGCACGGTGGCACGGAACTGCTGGGGCCCTGCCGCCTGGGTATAGGGGAAGGACATGTCCGTGTTTTGGCTGGCCGTCTTTCCGGCATCCACCCGCCCGTCCGGGCGGAGCACGTAGCCGGCCCGGAGCATCACGGTGCGCCCGGGGACGCCGTCCAGGAAATCGATCTCAGGCCGCCCGGGCAGGACCTGGCCGAAGTCTGCAACCAGGGTGCCATCGCCGGCCGTCAGGAATTCGCGCGGGGCAACGAACTCTTCAGCCAGGGAGGTGCGGCGCGGGTGGAGGCGGGGAAAGTCCGACGACGGGTGGCGGCCGCAAAGGATGGCGGCGGGCAGGTCTTCGGCAGGGCTAAGGGACGCCGCGGCCTCTCCGTCCAGGTGTTCAACGGGGTCGCCCTCGTCGTTCCGGTAGCCCGACTGGCGGTATGGCGCCTCCCCTGCCGACCAGCCGGGACCCGAACCGAACACCTCGCGGCGCCCGTCCGTGTACTGCACGCTGAGCCGGGCCAGGAGGCCCGGAACTCCTGCGGCCCTGCCCTGGCCCGGGCCGTACCAGTGCAGCAGGGCTGTCAACGGAACCGGCTCCCCCTGCGGTTGTGCGGCCAGCACGCCGGTGACGTCCTCAGCATCGTAGTAGCCTTCCCCGGGGTAGCCGAACGACGTCACGCTGAGGCTGTGGACCCCGGCGATGGAAACTTGTGCGTGGTGGTTGGCGGCCACGTACAGGCGCGCCCGGCTGACCTTGCCGGTGAGCTCAACCGCGGCGCGGAACAACGTCCATTCGTCGGGCTGGCGGAAGGCCGTGGTCCGGGTCCAGGCGGCCAGGATGCCGCTCCCGGCGTCCGTGCCGCCGTCGAACCTTTGATCCATCAGGGGCGAGCCCGCGGCGACAACCCGCAGCGACGCGTACTCAGCCTGGCTGCGCGGGCCCTGGTGCAGGGCCAGCCGCCCCACTGGCCCGGCCGGCTCCTGGACCGCCATCAGCTCGGCGCCATTCAGGGACACCGTGATCCGGTTTCCGTCGTCCGCCACGGCCAGCTCCAGCCAGCCCGCGTCCGGCGCGGGCGGGATGCTGGCATCCGCACTTGCCAGTACCGTGGTGGGCGGCGTGGCCGCCGCGGGAATCTCCCACGCAGGGGCCCGCCGCAGCACCACGCTGCCTGCCTGGTCCAGTTCGAGGAGCAGGCCGGTCCCAGGTCCGCCACTCCGGAGGATCATGCCCACCCGGCCCATCACGGGCCGCAGCCGGGCTTCCAGCCGGAAGCTGCGCACCGGCGGGCAGGGGAGGGGCAGGAACGGCGATCCCGCCACGCGGAGCGCGCCGTCCAGAATCCCGAGTGGTGCCCGACCGCCGGGAGTGCGGCGTATCCATTCTGCCTGCCAGGAGCTGTCATCCAGGCCTGTGCTGAACTCCCTGGCAGCCGACCATTCGCCGGCGGCTCCGGTGGCGTCGCGGACCCGGACGCGCCAGGCATAATCAGCATCGGTTTCCAGCCCGGGGCCGGTGTAGGGGATGTGCCGGTGCTTGTTGTCCGCAACCCAGCCGGAGCTCCAGGCGTGGGCTCCGGCGCCGTCTTCCAGCGTTATCTCATAGCCGGTCTGCCAGGCCTGTGCGGGGTCGTGGTTCCCGGCCTGGGCCAAGTCCCAGCCGAAGGTAGGGCGGCCGGAGGCCGTCAGGCACTCTTCGAGGCCGTCCGTCAGGAGGTGGACGGCCAGGAGTTGCCCGGAACTGGACCCGTCCGTGCCGGGTGGAATGGAGGCAGCCTGCCGGTCCTGCGTGGTTTCCTGGTTCATGGGGCTGCGTTCATGGGGCTTGAGGGAACCGTGAAGGCCACAGGAGCCGAGTGCGCCCAGGGAAGTCCGAGTTCGCTGAAGGTGGCGTGCTGCCGGCCGGCCTGTTCAATGGCCGCCTCGATACCCGGTACCACTGCATGGGCGGTGTCGCCTTCGCCTTCCCACCGGACGTGTTCCGCGGCGATCGGCGCGGGCGCCGGTGCGGTACGGATGGCTTCCAGGACCAGCATGAAGGCGCCGCTGTCCAGAAGAGGACTGATCAACGGCGTGCCGTTCCTGCGGTGGGCCAGGAGGTTTTCAGTGAGGTCGTCCCGGCCGAATGTCTCCTCCGTGGTGCCGGCTTCCGTCGAAACGGTGAGGCGGTCTTCGGTGTAATGGAACACCGCTGTTCCTGACGTTCCCTGGAGGGTCACGCAGGGCTCAACAGACGTGGCGGCGCAGAGCGTCAGGGCACAGGTGATGGGCAGGCCCGCGGTGGTGCGGATCCTGATGACCGATGTGTCGTCGGATTCGATGCCGTTGGCGCGGTATAGCTCGGTTTCCACGGAGGCGAGATCGGAGGTGGTGCGTGCCCCGGCGATCCGGAGGGCTGTTGCGACGGCGTGCGCCAGCGGGTTGGTTGCCACGCCGTCCACCACATCCACGCCGTCGAGGGTGCGTTTCCCGGCCCAGCGTGACCGCTTGTAATAGGCCTTGTCCCGGACCCAGCGGCCGGTCGCGGAGATGCCCTGGAGCGTGCCGATGGTGCCTGCCGCGAGGAGGTCCCCGATCGCTGCCAAGGCGTGCGAACCAAGGCTTTGGAACCCGATCTGCACGCTGCGTCCCGACGTCGATGCCGCCTCTGCCAGGCGGGTGAAGTCAGCCAGGGACGCTACGGGTGGCTTCTCCAGGTAGAGGTCTGCGTGGGTGGCCAGCGCTGCCAGGCCCAGCGGTGCATGGGTCTGGATGGGAGTGGCCACAATGATGGCATCCAGCTCCGCGGTATGGGCCAGGAGTTCGGGCAATCCCGGAAAGACCATGGACGACGCCGGCAGGGACCCCGGTGCCGGCGGGGTGGGATCTGCTGCGGCAACGAGTTCGACGGCGCCTGCCGTGGTGAGCCGTTCAAGGTTCAGCAGGTGCTGGGTACCGAAGCCGTGCACCCCAACCAGCGCCACGCGCGCGGGCGCATTTCCCTGTTGGGGCCGGCCGGTATTGCGATCCGCAGGTTCCCGGTTGAGTGTTGTCGGAAGTGCCGCGCCGGCAGGCGTTGCCATGGTTCTCCGTTCGGCCCAGCAGGGCAATCAGATTGGGGCGCCGCCTGCTGCGGCTGGCGCGGATGCAAAGGGTGGCCCGCCGGGACGGGCAGTGGGCAGGCAAAGGCCGGTGGTGCGTGGTGGGACACGCACCCCGGCGGGTGGTTATTTGATGCCGGTGGTGGCGATGCCTTTGACGAGGAATTTTTGGCCGACGAGGAAGGCGATGAAGACGGGCAGTAGGGAGACGATGGACATGGCGAACATGGATCCCCAGTCGGTGCTGGATTGGGCGTCGACGAAGCTGCGGAGTGCGACGGGGACGGTGAACACGTCGGGGGAGGTGAGGTAGATGAGCTGGCTGAAGAAATCGGACCAGGTCCAGATGAACGTGAAGATGGTGGTGGTGGCCAGGGCGGGGGTCATCAGGGGAAGGATGACTTGGAGGAAGATGCGGGGGTGGCCTGCGCCGTCGATCCTTGCCGCCTCATCCAGTTCGCGGGGAATGCCGCGGATGAACTGGACCATGAGGAATGTGAAGAACGCGTCCGTGGCGAGGAACTTCGGGACGATGAGGGGCGCGAAGGTGTTCACCCAGCCGATCTGGGAGAACAGGATGTACTGCGGGACGATCACGACGTGGATGGGGAGCATGATCATGACGAGCATGGCGCCGAACATCCACTTCTTGCCGCGGAAGTCCAGCCGGGCGAAGGCGTAGGCGGCCATCGAGCAGGAGACGAGGTTGCCGATCACGGCGCCCAGGACCACGAGGGCGGAGTTCAGCAGGTAGGTCCCGAAGGGTGAGGTTAGGGCGTTCCAGCCGGTGGCGTAGTTCTCGGTGTGGATTTCGGTGAGCCAGAGGCCGGGGGCGCGGAAGACGTCCGCGCTGGGCCGGAAGGAGGAGACGACCATCCATAGCAGCGGGTAGATCATGATGATCGCGGTGGCGATCAGGATCGCGTGTTTCAGGATGCTCTTGGTCCGGTGTCTGGGGCGGGGCGAGGTGCTGGCCGGAGGGTTGGGCTCCCGGCGGCCGTTGGCGGGGCCGGGGGTGGGCAGGGGGGCGTCGGTGGTGACGCGCGGGGCTGATTCAGTCGTCATAGAACACCCAGAATTTCGATGCGTAGAAGTTGACGGCGGTGAAGGCGCCGACGATGACCAGCAGGACCCAGGCCATCGCGGAGGCGTAGCCCATGTCGAACTGGCCGAAGCCGCGCTGGTAGAGGTACAGGGTGAAAAACATGGTCGAGTCGGACGGGCCGCCGGTGCCGCCGGAGACGATGAACGCCTGTGTGAAGGACTGGAACGCGCCGATGATTTGCAGCACGAGGTTGAAGAAGATGATCGGGCTCAGCAGGGGCAGGGTGATTTTTAGGAATCGGGTGGCCCGGCCGGCGCCGTCCACGGCTGCGGCTTCGTAGTACATGGCGGGTATCTGCCGCAGCCCGGCCAGGAAGATGATCATGGGGGATCCGAAGGTCCAGACGTGCAGCAGGATGATGCTGCCAAGGGCGGTGCTGGGGTCTGAGATCCAGCCCGGGCCGGTGATGCCGATCATGGCCAGGAGTTGGTTGACCAGGCCGGAGGTGCCGAACATCTGCTTCCAGAGGATCGCGACCGCCACCGAAGAGCCCAGGAGGGAAGGCAGGTAGAACACCGAGCGGTAGATCGGCAGGCCCTTGATGCCTTTGTCCAGGGCCAGGGCCACAGCCAGGGCCAGGCCGAGCTGCAGCGGGACACCGACTATCACGTATGTCAGGGTGACCCGCAGGGAATTCCAGAACCGGTCGTCCTGCATCATGCGGGTGAAATTGTCGGCGCCGATGAAGTTCGGGTCCTGGATCAGGTTGTAGTCCGTGAAGGAGAGGTAGAGGGAGATCAGCATCGGTCCGATGGTGATGGCGACCAGGCCCACGATCCAGGGGGCGAGGAACACCATCGCGGCCCGGTTGTCCCGGAAGGTCCGCTTGACCTTGGGCCCGCCCCGGGGCGATTTCTTGCCGAGGCTGCCCAGTTCGGTGAGGACGCTCATTTCTTGGCGCTCTTGATCATGTTGTCCGCTTCGGACTTGAATGCAGCGGCTGCATCCTGGGCGCTGGCGCGCCCGAACAGGACGTCGGTGGTGTGGCGGCCGAGGGCATCGGCGGCCTTGCTCGACCCGGTGGGCGGAACAGCGGGCGGTTCGCCGAGTTCCGGCTTGATCGCCGTGAGGAAGTCGAGGGCGGTCTTGTCGGTGGGGGTCAGCAACGGCTTGATGGAGTCCTGGATCTTCGGGGACGTCGAGAAACCGCGCTCTGTGGTGACGATCTTCGCAGCGTCGGGGCTGTTGACCAGGTAGTCGATGAACGTCGCGGCCTCGGCCGCATGCTTGGAGCGTGACGACGCGGACCAGTACATCGAGGGCTTGTAGTAGAGCCCGTCATCCTTGGGGTTGCCGTCCTGGCTCGGGACGCGCAGCAGCTTGATGTCGCTGCCTGTGGCCTTCGCAATGGCGCCGAGCTGATTGGTCCACCAGAAAGACATGCCGGTCTTGTTCGTCGCAGCGAGCGTCTGCTCGACGGGGGCGCCGATGTCCTCCTGTGCCACGCTCGCGGGGGCGCTGCGTTGGAATCCATCAGCTTCTTCTGGAAGGCCATGTAGGAGGCCACGCCGTCGACGGTGAACCCGGTCTGGCCATCCTGGGTGTACAGCTGCTCTCCCCGCTGGCGCAGCCAGATGTTGAGGCTCTGGTCCGTCAAGCCATACGAGGCTCCGTAGGTGCCGGTGGCTGCCGCGAGGGCCTGGGCCGTCTTCAGGTAGTCGTCCCACGTCCATTGAGTATCGTCAGGGATCGCGACGCCGGCCTTCTTGAAGAGGTTGACGTTAGCGAAGACGGCGAGGGCGTTTTGTCCCGTGCTGATGCCGTTCAGCTTGCCGTTGTACTGGCCCGCTTTGAGGGTGTTCTGGTCGAAGGCGGACAGGTCCAGCTGGTTCTGCTTGGAGAGGTCAAGGAGCGCGCCCCGCCCGCCGTACTCGGCGATGTACGCAAGATCCATCTGGATCACGTCGGGTGCATCGTTCGCGGCCGTCTGGGTAGCCAGCTTGTCCCAGTACCCCGACCACACCCCGGGCTCTCCCTGGATCTTGATGTTCGGATGGGCCTGCTGGAAGGCATCGATCACCTGCTGGGTCTGGTTATTGCGCACATCGTTGCCCCACCAGGAAACACGCAGGGTTACGGAGCCATCAGCGTTCTTCGCACCCCCACCGGTTCCACAGGCGGAAAGGGCTCCCACAGCGGCAGTTCCGGCAAATAGTGCCAGCGCCGATCGTCGGGTAAACGTTGTCATTGTCTCTCCTTTGAGGTCATGAGTTGCTGTACAGCGCATCCGATGTGGAATCGAGGGATGCATGTGTTCCATGCCACGTTCTTTCTCCCTACAAGGAAAGCGCATTCCAAAGGACTTGGCAAGGGCTTTCCCAAACCACTTAGAAGGTCGCCTGATCCGGGCTGCGCGGCCGGGGATCATTTTCATCCGCAGCTGGGCGCGAACATTAGGGGGAAGCGCTTTCCCCCTGTCGCCGCAAGGCGGCAGGACGTAGGTGATCGCTCTATGTAACGATTCAAAACTTCACTTGACCAGCAGGCAGTCTGGGTCTAGATTTTCGAGAAACCGATTACTGGGGTGATGCGGACGGGCGGAATTCCGCCCCTGCAACCATTGGGATCCGCCCCTGCAACCATGAAGAACAGAAGGGAGCCGTGCCATGCTGTCCGGAACCTTCAGTGCGCGTGCCTACGCATTTTTCGACACGCTTTTGTGGGTGGCAGGCCTGAACCTGCTGTGGATCGCTTTCACTCTGGTGGGGGCCGGTGTCCTTGGTGCCGGCCCGGCCACCGCCGCCGCGCAGATTGTGGTTCGAAGGAGGGTCGCAGGGGATGGTGCCCCCTTGCTTCGCGGGTTCACGTCCGCCTACTTCCGGAACTTCGCAAGGGCCAACCTCCTGTCGGTTCCGGTCATGGCCGTCACGGCGGCGCTTCTCCTGAACTGGAACTATTTTGCGGGAAGTGGCGGAATCTTTGCCCAGTCCACGGCGGCGGCAGTCCTTGTCGCGGCAATCTTCCTGGCGGGCGCAGTCTGCTACCTGTTCCCCATGTATGCCCGGTATGAGCTGCCGCTGCCGCAGTACCTGCTGATGTCATCCCGGTTCGCCGTGCGGCACCTGGCCGGAACGGTCATCCTGCTCTTTGTCTCCGCAGCAGTGGTTTATGCCAGCAGCTGGATACCGGGGCTGGTTCCGTTCTTCAGCATCGGAGCCTGGCTCTACCTCACGGGCTGGTTGTGTGACCGGTTCTTCACGGCCAATGACCAGTCCGTAGCGATAGCTGGTGGAACTGCCGCGGGCGGGGCCCTCCCGGGGGCGTCCACCGCCTGACAATCCGCCCGGCCGGCGAATGCCTCCGAGTATCCGTGCGCGGAGCACAAATGAAACGTATCAATCGCGGGTCCAGCGAACCCAAACCCCAATGAAGTGGAAAAGGAAGAAACATGATCCATCGGAAACTGACCCTGGCCGCCGCCGTCGTCACCGCCACTGCACTGTCCCTCACGGCGTGCAGCAGTGGGAACGCCCCGGCCGCGGACCTCACCTCGGTGTCCATCATGGCCCCGTTCCTGGAAGCCCAGCCGCCGGCGTCAGACGGTGCGGTCCAGAAGAAGCTGGAAGAGCTCACCGGCAAGCAGGTTAAGATCAACTGGGCACCCAACGCTTCCTACGAGGACAAGACCAACATCACGCTTGCAGGGTCCGATATCCCGCAGGTCATGGTGATCCAGACCAAGAGCCCCGGGTTCGTCAAGAATGCCCAGGCAGGTGCATTCTGGGACCTCACCGACAAACTCGACAAATACCCCAACCTCAAAACCACCTTCCCGGACATCCAGAAGAACTCGAGCGTCAACGGAAAGGTCTACGGCCTGTTCCGTGAACGCTCTCCCATGCGCACCGCCGTGATGTTCCGGCAGGACTGGCTGGGCAATCTGGGCCTGCAGGCGCCCAAGACCGTGGAGGACCTGTACAAGGTGGCAAAGGCCTTCACCGAACAGGACCCGGACGGCAACGGCATCAACGACACCTGGGGCATCACCATTCCCAAATGGGGTGCACTGGGAACCAACAGCCCCTACGACGTGATCGAGGAATGGTTCGGCGCCGGAAACCGGTGGACCGAGCGGGACGGGAAGCTGGTTCCCAGCTTCGAAACCGACGAGTTCCTCCAGGCAGACCGGTTCATCAAGAAGATGGTGGACGAAAAGCTCATCAACCCTGACTTCGCCACCTTTGACCCCACCAAATGGAACGAGCCGTTCTTCAACGGCAAGGGCGGCATGATTGTCGACGTCGATTCCCGCGTGAGCGTCCTGGTCAACCTCTTCAAGCAGGCAGACCCCAACAACTTCCAGAACAAAGTGGGCTTTGTCGGGAACCTGGTCGGCCCCGACGGGAAGCTGCACGCCCACCCCACCGACGGCTATTCAGGCTTCCTTGCAATCCCCAAGGCCAGCGTGAGGAGCGAGGCCGAACTGGACAAGGTCCTGGAGTTCCTGAACACCATGAACGGCAAGGACGTCGCTGTGCTGCTCAACAACGGCATCGAGAACGTGAACTTCACGGTGCAGGACGGCAAGGCGGCCACCGTCAAACCGGAAACCCCGGAAGGAAAGGCCGTCAGCACCGACATCAAGAGCTACGCCCAGCTGGGCATGAACGTTGCCGGAAACCAGTTCTACCCCGTCAAGCAGCCCAGCGACTATGAACAGCAGGTCTTCGACAAGCGCACGGACGTGATGGCTGAGGACCTCAAGAGCGCCGTCTACAACCCGGCGGCGCCCTACGTTTCCGCCACCTACGTGGCCAAGGGCGCCCAACTGGACAACATCGTGGCCGACGCCCGGATCAAGTATCTTGCCGGGCAGATCGATGAGCAGGGCCTGAAGGACGCCATCAAGCTCTGGGACACTAGCGGCGGCGACAAGGTCAAGGAAGAAATCAACAAGCTCTGGCAGGACAACAAGTAAATGGCAGCCCCTGTCATTGACACCCTCGCCGGGGAGCGGGCGGGCAAGACCCCGCCCGCTCCCCGGAAAGGGGGCAGGTTCTCCGTCCACTTCGCCCACTACAAGTGGCTCTACCTGCTGCTGGTGCCCGGCGTGGTGTACTTCGCGGTGTTCCGGTACGCCCCCATGTATGGCGTATCCATCGCGTTCAAGGATTACGTCCCGTTCCTGGGGGTGAACGGCAGCCCCTGGGTGGGAGTGCAGAACTTCACGGATTTCTTTGCCAACCCGGACTTCCCGCGGCTGTTGGGCAACACCCTGATTCTGGCTTTCCTTAACCTGGGCATCGCGTTCCCGCTGACCATCGTCCTGGCCTTGCTGCTCAATGAGGTACGCCTGTCCGTCCTCAAGCGCACGGTCCAGACCCTGGTGTACATCCCGCACTTCCTGTCCTGGACCATCGTGGCCTCGCTGAGCTTCCTGCTGTTCGCCCTGGACATCGGCCCGTTGTTCCAGTTCCTGAACAACACCATGGGCACGCGTATCGATTTCCTGAGTGACCCGGCCTGGTTCCGCCCCCTGATCGTGCTCCAGGAGATCTGGAAGAACACCGGCTGGGGCACCATCATCTTCCTGGCCGCCCTTTCCACCGTGGACCAGGACCAGTACGAGGCCGCGATCATCGACGGTGCCGGCCGGTTCCGCCGGGTCTGGCACATCACCCTGCCGGCGATCCGCTCCACGATCATCGTGATGCTGATCCTAGCCATCGGGCAGATGCTCAACACCGGCTTCGAACAGATCTACCTGATGACCAACGCCCTGAACCGCGAGGTGGCGGACGTCTTTGACACCTACGTCTACTTCGTGGGCATCACCCAGGGCGCGTATAGCTATTCCACTGCCGTGGGGCTCTTCAAATCCGTGGTGGGCATCGTGCTGATCTTCGGCACCAACTGGCTGGCCAAGCGTTTCAACCAGAGCGGACTGTTCTAATGAAGATCCACAACACCCGCGGCGGCCGGATCTTTGACGCCGCCAACTACCTCTTCCTGTCCCTGATCGGCATCATCACGCTGCTGCCGTTCGTCTACGTCTTCGCGGGCTCGTTCGCCACCGAAGCGGAGATCACCCGCCGGGCATTCTTCGTCTGGCCGGAACAGTTCACCCTGGGCTCCTACGAGTACATCTTCGCCACCCCGGCGTTCGTCCGGGCACTGGTCACCACCATCCTGGTCACCGCGGTGGGCACCCTGGTCCAGCTGGCCTTCACCGTGACCATGGCCTACCCATTGGCCAAGAAGAGCCTGCGGGGCAGGAACGTGATCCTGTCCCTGGTGGTTTTCGCCATGGTCTTCTCCGGCGGCATGATCCCCACCTTCCTGCTGGTCAAGGACCTGGGCTTGCTCAACTCCTATTGGGCCCTGATCCTGCCGGCGGCCATCAGTCCGTTCAGCCTGATCATTATCAAGAACTTCTTCCAGGAACTGCCGGCCGAACTTGAAGAGTCCGCCAAGATGGACGGCGCCACCGAGATCGGAATCCTGTGGCGGATCCTCCTGCCGCTGTCCAAACCGGTCCTGGCCACGTTCGCGCTGTTCTATGCGGTGGGCATCTGGAACGACTTCATGTCGCCCCTGCTGTACCTGAGCGACAACTCCAAATGGACCCTGCAGATGTACCTGCGGCAGGTCACGGCGGCCTCGGACCTGCTGGGCACTGGCAACGTTGATCCCAACTACATCCCGCCGGAACAGGGCATCAAGTTCGCCGTGATCGTGGTGGCCACGCTGCCCATCCTCATCTTCTACCCATTCCTGCAAAAGCACTTCGCCAAGGGCATGCTCATCGGATCCGTGAAAGGGTGACCCATGAAAATCCTGCTGGCCGGAGATTCCACCGTGGCCGACTGCCCCACCCAAGAGTTCCCCATGAGCGGTTGGGGAGCGCAGCTTCCCCCGCATACCTACCGGTGGGGATCGGTGCATAACTTCGCCAAAGGCGGGGCAAGCACGGAATCCTTCCGCGACGAGGGACGCTGGGCGGACCTGCTCGCCTTGGCGGGCCCAGGGGACGCCGTGCTCATCCAGTTCGGCCACAACGACCAGAAAAAGCTGCATCTTGCCGCCCGTACGGGCTACGCGGCGAACCTGCGCACCATGGTGGGGGAGGTGCATGGCGTGGGTGCGGCGCCGGTGCTCTGCACATCAGTGGAGCGCCGGCACTTTTTGGACGCGCCGTCGTCGGACGTTCTTGAGGAGAGCCTTGAGGACTATCCGGAGGTGGTCCGCGAACTGGGCCCGGAGCTTGGGGTTCCGGTGATTGACCTGAACGCCTGGACCCGGCGCCTCTATGGTCGGCTGGGACGGGAGGGGAGCCGGGAGCTCTTCTGCCACTTCGCGCCGGGGGAGCACGCGTCCTGGCCCGCGGGGCTGGCCGACGACACGCATTTCTCGCAGCAGGGTGCCGCACTGGTGGCGGCGGAGGTGGCGCGCCAGCTGGCGGGCATGGGCTACGGCGTGGCCGGCACCAAAGTGTTAAGTGCGACGGCGGGACGCGGCTAGGTGGGCACGACGGGCTTGGAGACGGGCATCCCCTACCGCAACCCGCTGGCAGGACCGGATGACGTGGCCGGTTGGGTGGCCGAAGGGCCGCTTGGCCTGGGCAGCCACAACGGTGCCCTGGAGCTGTCCGGCACGCTGGATGACGGCGAGTTCGGCGACCACGCGCACTGGACGTTCTGGTGCCCGGAAGAATTCCCGGACCGGATCCGCATCAGCTGGGAGTTCCTGCCGCTAGCGGAGCCCGGCCTGGCCATGCTGTTCTTCGCGGCCGCCGGCCAGGGCGGGCTGGACTTGTTCAGTCCCGCACTCGCGCCCCGGACGGGCTACTACCCCCAGTACCACTCGGGGACATCGACGCCCTGCACGTCTCCTACTTCCGGCACAAGTACCCATCGGAGCGTGCCTTCCGTACCTGCAACCTCCGCAAGAGCGCGGGCTTCGAGCTCGTGGCGCAGGGCGCGGACCCATTGCCGCCCACGGAGGACGCGGCCGGCTTCTACCGGCTGGAAGTGGTGAAGGACGGGCCGCTGGTGGAGTTTTCCATCAACGGCCTGCTGCTCTTTGAGTGGCGTGACCGGTCGGACGAAGTGCTTGGCGGCGGCCGTATCGGTTTCCGTCAAATGGCTCCGCTCCGGGCCGCTTACCGGAACCTGGTGGTGGAGGGGCTCTAGGCGACCGTCCGGTTGGCGGTTCCAGTGACATTGGCCTTGCCGGTGGGGCGGTGGGCTCCCACCTTCCGTGTGGGGCAAGATGGAGGGGTTCAGGAACTGCCTACTGGAGGGAGGCGGGTATGGAGCCCGTAGTGGTCGACGGCGGCAAAGGCACAGTGGAGCTGCGTGCTGACGGGGTCATCCACCTCATCTGGGAGCCCAAGGTCCGCATTGAAGTCGAGGATGCGCAGGCGGCGATGGCCGCGGTGAACCGGATAGCGGGGGACGCAAACTACCCGATGCTCGTGGACATGGCCACCACCGAGAATGTGAGCATCCAGGCCCGCTCAGTATTCTCCATCCCGTGCGCGGCCAACAGGATCGCCCTGCTGGGGGCAAGTCCGGTGGACCGGATCATCGCGAATTTCTTCCTGGGCGTTCACGTGCCGCCCTGCCCCACCCGCTTCTTCACGTCGCGGAGCGAGTCCCTGAAATGGCTGCAGCCTGCAGCGAATTAGCCAGCGGGGGCTGTACTCTGCCGGACCACGAGTTCCGGCGTGAACACCACGGAACGGTGGACTGGATTCTGGGACTCCACCTCTTCGGACAGCAGTTCGATGGCCGTCCTGCCCAGCAGCTGGGTGGGCTGGCGGATGGAGGACAGGGGAACCACGGCAGAGGCCGCAAAGTCGATGTCGTCATAGCCGATCAGCGCCACGTCCCCGGGAATGCGGAACGTATGCGTCATGGTGAGCGACTGCATGACGCCCAGGGCCAGGAGGTCGTTGGCGCAGAAGATCCCGTCCGGCAGCTCCGCCCGGCCCCGCGCCACCAGCATGTCTCCCACGCTGCGGCCGGCCAGGACGGTCTGCCCCTCCGCGTCCAGGACTTCCAGCGTGGCGTCCGGTTCCTCCTTGACGGCCCGGCGGGCCCCCTGCAGGCGGTCGGCCACCTGGCGGATGGAGGTGGAGCCGCCAACAAAGGCGAGCCGACGGCGGCCCGTGTCCAGGAGGTGCCTGGCGGCCAGGTATCCGCCGGCGTCATCGTCCACGGCAACTGAGCTGAACTTGGACTCGTCGGCCAGCCGGTCCACCAGCACCGTGGGGACGCCGCGCTCGCGGAGGAGATCCAGCCTGTCCGTCACATCGCCCACGGGCGAAATCAGCAGCCCCTGCACACGCTGCTCCTGGAAGAGGTCGATGTAGTTCGCTTCCCGGCCTGCGTCGTGGCCGCTGTCACCCAGCAGGACGGCACTGCCCTGCAGCGCTGCGGCGTCTTCCGCAGCGCGGACAACGGAGGTAAAGAACGGGTTGCCTACGTCCAGGACGATAAGTCCGATGGTGCGGCTGTGCCCCACGCGAAGCTGGCGCGCGGCGTCATTGCGGACAAACCCAAGTTCGTCGATGGCGGACAGGACCCGCTCCCTGGTCCTGTCCGACACCCGGTCGGGATAGTTGAGGACATTGGACACGGTGCCAACGGCCACGCCCGCGTGGGTGGCCACGTCCTTGATACTGGCTGTGCGGTTCATCGGTTCTCCGTGCTGACATGCCCCCGCCGGGAAGATCCCTGCGGCAAATCATGATTTCTGCCATTGCTTGACACCTGCTCAAATCCAAGAGTACTTTGAATCGTACCAATGAAACGATTCAAAAATTTATTGGCGTTTTGAAAGGGGCACCGATGAGGGTGTGTTTCCGTTCTTCGGTCCAGCCGCAGCTGATCGATGAATACCGGCGCCGGCACGCCGCGGTGTGGCCGGAGATGCTGCACGCACTCAAGGAAGCGGGCTGGCACAACTACTCCCTGTTCCTCGGAGAGGACGGGCTCCTGGTGGGATACGTGGAGTGCGACGACTTTGATGCGGCCCGTGCCCGCATGGCGCTGACGGACGTCAACGCCCGTTGGCAGGCAGAGATGGCAACCCTCTTCGAGGATTCCGGCCAGGCGCCCGACGAGGGGTTCCAGGTGCTGGCGGAAGTCTTCAACCTGGACAGCCAACTCGCGGCCCCACCCTCCGCAGGCTGACCGGCCCGAGGCCGGGATCCGGCCACCCAAGACAACAGGCACGCTCCAGCAGCGGGGCATCAACCAAATGCAGCAGACGGACGCTCACCACCGGAGAGAATCAACATGAATGACGTAGCAACGGCGCTGGGCAGGCTCGGGGAGCTTGCCATCGAGGTCCCCTCGTGGGCGTATGGAAATTCAGGCACGCGGTTCAAGGTGTTCGGTACGCCCGGCACGCCGCGCACGGTCCAGGAAAAGCTGGCCGATGCCGCCAAGGTCCACGAACTGACCGGCCTGGCCCCCACCGTGGCCCTCCACATCCCCTGGGACAAGGTGGACGATTACGCCGCTTTGAAGGAGTACGCGGCGGGACTGGGCGTAGGCCTGGGAACCATCAACTCCAACACGTTCCAGGATGACGAGTACAAATTCGGTTCACTGACCTCCTCCAACGAGTCGGTCCGCCGCCGGGCCATCGACCACCACCTGGACTGCATCCAGATCATGCACGCCACGGGTTCGAAGGACTTGAAGGTCTGGCTGGCGGACGGCACCAACTACCCGGGCCAGGACGATATCCGCGGCCGGCAGGACCGGCTGGCCGAGTCCCTGCAGGAGATCTATGCGGCCCTGGGGGAGGAGCAGCGGCTGGTGCTGGAGTACAAGTTCTTTGAGCCGGCTTTCTACCACACTGATGTCCCGGACTGGGGCACCTCCTACGCGCAGACCCTGGCCCTGGGGGAGAAGGCGTTTGTCTGCCTGGACACCGGGCATCATGCCCCCGGCACCAACATCGAGTTCATCGTGATGCAGCTGCTCCGCCTGGGCAAGCTGGGATCCTTCGACTTCAACTCGCGCTTCTATGCCGACGACGACCTGATCGTGGGTGCCGCCGATCCGTTCCAGCTCTTCCGGATCATGCACGAGGTGATCCGCGGCGGCGGGTTCGGCAAGGATTCCGGTGTGGCCCTCATGCTGGACCAGTGCCACAACCTGGAGGAAAAAATCCCGGGCCAGATCCGCTCGGTCCTCAACGTCCAGGAGATGACGTTGCGGGCGCTGCTGGTGGATACCGCAGCGCTGGGTGAAGCGCAGCGTGCGGGTGATGTCCTGGCCGCGAACGGCATTTTCAACGACGCCTTCTACACCGACGTCCGGCCCATCCTGGCCGAATGGCGCGAATCCCGCGGGCTGCCCGCGGACCCGATGGCTGCCTACAAGGCCAGCGGCTACCAGAAACAGATCAACGAGGACCGCGCACGCGGCCAGCAAGCCGGATGGGGCGCCTGAAACGTGATGACGAACAAGACTGTTCAAGAGCTGATTTCCCGCTCCAACCGCCTCGGCGCGGACAAGCGGAACACCAACTTCGCCGGCGGCAACACCTCGGCCAAGGGCACCGCAACGGACCCCGTCACGGGTGAGGACGTCCAGCTGCTGTGGGTGAAGGGGTCCGGTGGCGACCTGGGCACGCTGAAGGAGCAGAACCTTGCGGTGCTGCGCCTGGACCGGCTGACCGCGCTGAAGAAGGTCTACCCCGGCGTCGAGCACGAGGATGAGATGGTGGCTGCGTTCGATTACTGCCTGCACGGCAAGGGCGGCGCAGCGCCTTCGATCGATACGGCGATGCATGGTTTGGTGGAGGCCGCGCACGTTGACCACCTGCACCCGGACTCCGGCATCGCCATCGCGACGGCGGTGGACGGTGAAGCGCTCACCACCAAGATTTTCGGTGACAAGGTGGTGTGGGTGCCGTGGCGCCGTCCGGGGTTCCAGCTGGGCCTGGACATCGCCGCGATCAAGGACGCCAACCCGCAGGCCATCGGCACCATCCTGGGCGGCCACGGCATCACCGCCTGGGGAGCCACCAGCGAAGAAGCCGAAGCCCACTCCCTGTGGATCATCGACCAGGCCGAAAAGTACATCGCGGAGAACGGCAAGGCGGACCCCTTCGGCCCCAAGCTGCCCGGGTACGCAGCCCTTCCCGAGGCCGAGCGCCGCGCCAAAGCCGCCGCCCTGGCACCGGTGATCCGCGGCCTGGCCTCCACGGACAAGCCGCAGCTGGGGCACTTCAGCGATGACGCCGTCGTCCTGGACTTCCTCGAAGCCGCCGAACACCCGCGCCTGGGCGCCCTGGGCACCTCCTGCCCGGACCACTTCCTGCGCACCAAGGTCAAGCCACTGATCCTGGACCTGCCCGCGGACGCCAGTGTGGAGGACTCGATCGCCCGGCTGCACGAGCTGCATGCGGACTATCGGGAGGACTACCAGGCCTACTACGACCGCCACGCAGATGCTGGCAGCCCTGCCCTGCGCGGCGCGGACCCTGCGATCGTGCTGGTCCCCGGCGTGGGCATGTTCTCCTTCGGGGCGAACAAGCAGACCGCCCGGGTTGCCGGCGAGTTCTACATCAACGCCATCAACGTCATGCGCGGCGCCGAGGCCATCTCCACCTACGCACCCATCGAGGAATCCGAGAAGTTCCGGATCGAGTACTGGGCACTGGAGGAAGCCAAGCTGGCCCGCATGCCCAAGCCCAAGTCGCACGCCACCCGCATCGCGCTGGTGACCGGCGCGGCATCCGGCATCGGCAAGGCCATCGCCACGCGGTTGGCGTCCGACGGCGCGTGCGTCGTCATTGCCGACCTGAACCTTGAAAATGCACAGAAGGTCGCCGAGGAACTGGGCGGTGCCGACGTCGCCATCGGTGTCCAGGCGGACGTTACCGACGAAGCACAGGTCGCCGCCGCGATCGACGCCGCCGTCCTGGCGTTCGGCGGCGTGGACCTGGTGGTCAACAACGCCGGCCTGTCCATTTCCAAGCCACTGCTGGAAACCACCGAAAAGGACTGGGACCTGCAGCACAACGTCATGGCCAAGGGCTCGTTCCTGGTGGCCAAGGCAGCCGCGAAGGTCATGATCGCCCAGGGCATGGGCGGGGACATCATCTACATCTCCTCCAAGAACTCCGTGTTCGCCGGCCCCAACAACATCGCTTACTCCGCCACAAAGGCAGACCAGGCCCACCAGGTGCGGCTCCTCGCGGCTGAACTGGGCGAGCACGGCATCCGCGTCAACGGCATCAACCCCGACGGCGTGGTCCGCGGCTCCGGGATCTTCGCCGGCGGCTGGGGCGCCAAACGCGCCGCGGTCTACGGCGTGGACGAGGAGAAACTGGGCGAATACTACGCCCAGCGCACCCTTCTCAAGCGCGAGGTCCTGCCCGAGCACGTGGCCAACGCCGCCGCCGTGCTCACCAGCAACGAACTGTCCCACACCACCGGCCTGCACATCCCCGTGGACGCCGGGGTGGCGGCGGCCTTCCTCCGGTGAGCACGTCTTCGAACGGTGTCGACGGCGGCGTGTTCGCCGCCGTCGACATCGGCGCCTCCTCCGGCCGCGTGATCCTTGGCCGCGCCAGCGGGAGCGGAGTATCGCTGCAGACCGTCCACCGCTTTCCCAACGGCGTGGTGGAGCACGACGGCGGCCTCCGCTGGGACTTCGACGCCCTGTTCACGGAAGTCCTTGCCGGCCTTCGGGCCGCGGCCACCGTGGCCTCGACGCAGGGCGAAGCGATTGCCAGTATTGGCATCGACACCTGGGCAGTGGACTACGGACTGGTCAACAAGGCCGGCGAGCTCGTGGCCCAGCCCTTCAGCTACCGGGACGACCGCAGCCGGGCCGCCGTCGCGCCCGTGCATGCCAAGCTGGACCCGAGCCGGCTGTACCAGACCTCAGGCCTGCAGTTCCTGCAGTTCAACACCATCTACCAGCTGGCCACCGAACGCGGCCTGGACGGGCTGCAGGCACTCCTCATCCCGGACCTGATCGCCTTCCGGCTCACCGGCGTGCGGCGGACCGAGGCCACCAACGCCTCCACCACCGGGCTGTTCGACGCCGTGGCAGGGGAGTGGGCCACCGAATTCTTCACGGCGCTGGGCTTGCGGAAGGACCTGTTCCCGCCGCTGATCCAGCCCGGTGAAACTGTCGGCACCCTGCTGCCGGAGATCGCCGCTCAGGTGGGGCTCCTGCAGGACACGAAAGTTGTGGCCGTCGGCTCCCACGACACCGCGTCCGCCGTCGCCGCAGTCCCCGCGCAGGGCGAAAACTTTGCCTACATCTCCTCAGGCACGTGGTCGCTGGTGGGGCTGGAACTGAAACATCCGGTCCTGACCGAGGCCAGCCGGGAAGCGAACTTCACCAATGAACGCGGCGTGGACGGCACCACCCGCTACCTGCGGAATGTGGGCGGACTGTGGCTGCTGAGCGAATGCCAGCGCACCTGGGCATCGGAAGGGTTCAAACCCGACCTCACGGCCCTGCTGGCCGCGGCCGCCGCTTTGCCCGCCGGCGGCCCCCGGATCAACGCCGACGATCCGTACTTCATCGCCCCGGACAACATGCCGGAGCGCATCCGTGCGGCAGTCCGGCGCACCGGCGATGTCCTGTCCAGCGATCCGGCAGCCATCACCCGCTGCATCATGGACAGCCTTGCGGCCGGCTACGCCAGGACCATCACTGCTGCGGAACGCCTCGCCGGCCGTTCCGTGGACGTGGTGCACGTGGTGGGCGGCGGCTCCCAGAACGCCCTGCTTTGCCAGCTCACGGCCAACGCCACCGGACGTCCCGTCGTCGCCGGGCCGGTCGAAGCCACCGCCCTGGGCAACGTGCTGGTCCAGGCCCGGGCCGCCGGGGCCGTTGCCGGCGGACTGGCCGAGCTCCGCCGGATCGTCGCCACCGGGACCAGCCTGGACCGGTACCAACCACTTGTCGCTGCGCGCCAGGGATGCGTGAATTAGGAATGCCCCTTTTCGACCTCCCCCTCGCCCAGCTGCGCAGCTATACCTCCGGGGTCACGCCACCGGGGGACCTCCAGGCGTTTTGGGATGCCACGGTGGGGGAAGCGCGGGCGTATCCACTGGACGCCACTTTCGAACCGGTGGAGAACTACCTGACCGTGATCGACACCTTCGACGCCACGTTCTCCGGCTTTGGCGGCGCGCCCATCAAAGGTTGGCTGCACCTGCCGGCCAACCGGGAGGCAGGCGCCCGGCTGCCGGTGGTAGTGACCTACATTGGCTATTCCGGCGGCCGTGGCCTGGCCAACCAGGACACGCGCTGGGCGCAGGCCGGGTACGCGCACTTCATTATGGACACCCGCGGCCAGGGGTACGGCGGCCTGGTGGGTGACACGGCTGATCCGCATCCGTCCGCGGGCGACGTGGCGCATGCTGGCCTGATGACGAGGGGCATCTCGAGCCGGGAGGATTACTACTACCGCCGTGTCTACGTGGACGCCTTCCGCGCGGTGGAGGCCGCCCAGGCCCACCCCGCCGTCGATCCTGCCAAAGTGGTGCTGGCCGGTGTCAGCCAGGGCGGCGGCCTGGTGGTGGCCACGGCGGGGCTCACCGCGGGACGGCTCGACGGCGTCATCGCCGCGCTGCCCGACGTCCCCTTCCTCCAGGACTTCCCCCGCGCCATCGACATAACCCCGCGCGGCCCGTACCCGGAGATAGCCCAGTTCCTCGCCCGGCACCGGGACCGGTACGACGCCGCCATGGAGGTCCTCAACTATTTCGACGGCGTCAATTTGGCCGCCTGGGCCTCCGTTCCGGCGCTGTACTCCGCTGCCCAGATGGACGACATCTGCCCGCCGTCGACGGTTTTCGCCAGCTTCAACGCCTATGGATCAGCGGCAGCATCGGGCGGCAATCCCGGTAAGGAGATGGAGGTGTACCGGTTCAACAACCACGAAGGCGGCCAGGAACACCACTGGATCCGGCAGCTGCAGTTCCTGCGCAAGCTGCTGGGGTAGGCGGCGCGGGAATGTGACGGACACGGATTTTGCGGCGGCGGGCGGCCGGGCTTATGGTCTTTCCCATGACTAACCGTTGGTATGCGTATTTTTCGTTGGCTCTGGAGGAGCCCGCGTCTAACTGACACGCATCCAACTTCCTTCAGAGCCAACAGGGCAGAGATCATTCTCTGCCCTTCGCCGTTTCTCCGGCGGGTTCTGAAATCCGGGCCCGCTTCCCATCTGGAACAGGACCCCGAACATGAGCACCGCAACAGCAGCAGCCCCGGCCAGCGACACCAAGTCCACCTCGAACCTGCGCGTCAGCGAATTCACCCCGCTGCCCACCCCGTCGGCACTCCTCACCAAACTGCCACTGGACGCCCGGGCCGCTGCCGTCGTCGAACGCGGCCGCGATGAGGTGCGCGCCATCATGGACGGTGTGGACGACCGCCTGCTGGTCATCGTAGGCCCCTGCTCCATCCACGACCCCAAGGCCGGCCTCGAGTACGCGCGGCGGCTGGTCAGCCAGGCCGAGAAGCACAAGGAAGACCTGCTGATTGTCATGCGGACCTACTTCGAGAAGCCGCGTACCACGGTGGGCTGGAAGGGCCTGATCAACGATCCCCGGCTGGACGGCAGCCACGACATGGTCACCGGCCTCCGCACGGCCCGGCAGTTCCTTCAGCAGGTCACCGCGCTGGGCCTGCCCACCGCCACTGAATTCCTGGAACCGATCAGCCCCCAGTACATGGCTGACCTGATCTCGTGGGGCGCCATCGGTGCGCGTACCACGGAGAGCCAGATCCACCGGCAGCTGGCGTCCGGGCTTTCCATGCCCATCGGGTTCAAGAACGGGACCGACGGCGGCCTGCAGGTTGCCATCGATGCCTGCGGTGCCGCCGCGGCGGCGCAGGCGTTCCTGGGGATCGACGGCGAGGGCCGGGCAGCGCTGGTGGCAACGGCAGGAAACCCCGACACCCACGTCATCCTCCGCGGCGGCCGGAAGGGGCCCAACTACTCCGCGGCCGACGTGGAACGGGCCTCCACCGAATTGGCAGGCAAGGGGCTCAATCCCCGCCTGATCGTTGACGCCAGCCACGCCAACAGCGGCAAGAGCCACCACCGGCAGGCGGAGGTCGCGCTGGAGATCGGTGCCCAGCTTGAAGAGGGGGGAGTGGCAGCCCGGGCCGTTGCCGGCGTCATGCTGGAAAGCTTCCTGGTGGGCGGAGCCCAGAACCTGGACGTTGCAGAGCACGCGGCGGGGCGCTCCACGCTGGTCTACGGCCAGAGCGTGACGGACGCCTGCATGGACTGGGATGTCTCGGCTTCGGTCCTGGAGCAGCTGGCAGCGTCGGCGCGGAAGCGGCGGCAGCAGAATTAGGGGGCGAAATAGGGGAGGCCACTACTTTCACATCTGCCACATGAACATCTAGAGTATCTTCTTAGGTGGTTGGTGGATGGCTCAGCATCGGAACACCGCATTGGCACGTACCTGGGGTCACTGTTGTCCATCCGTCAGCAAAGGAAAATAGGGAAATGTCGGCAGAACAGAACTTCTCCAACGCGAAGTTCCTGACCGTGGCTGAAGTGGCCGAGGTCATGCGCGTCTCCAAAATGACTGTTTACCGCCTGGTCCACTCCGGCGAAATGCCCGCGGTGCGCTTCGGCCGCTCCTACCGGGTCCCCGAAAACGCCGTCGAACAGTACCTTAAGGGCGCTGTTGTGGACGGCCACAGCGAGACCGCCTGAGGCGGCCTGTCCTGAGCCGCTCCCGATAAGCGGTACCCTGTTAAGGAACGTTTTACGTCATTGTAAGAATCTGTCAGTTGTTCAGTTCGTAGCTTTGTCCACGGACATTTCCCATCAGGCAGGTACTGCATCTAGTTTGTAAGGAACTTTCGTGGGTTCAGTTATCAAGAAGCGTCGCAAGCGTATGGCCAAGAAGAAGCACCGCAAGCTGCTTCGCAAGACTCGTCACCAGCGCCGCAACAAGAAGTAGCAATACTTCGAACAGCGTGAAGATGCCCGTCGCCCTCCAAGGCGGCGGGCATTTTTTTGGCTACGCCCGGGGGCCGCGGATGCGGGCGAAGCCTTTCCAGAGGCCGTAGATGGCGCCGCCGAAGGTTGCTGCCTTGAGGCCAAGGGTGGCGGCGCGGCGGCCGGCGCGGAAATCGTAGACCGGCCAGTTCCGGTCGCGGGCGTGGCGGCGGAGCTTCGCGTCCGGGTTGATGGCAACCGGGTGGCCTACCAGCGAAAGCAGCGGAACGTCGTTGTAGGAATCGCTGTACGCCCAGCAGCGCTTGAGGTCCAGGTCCTCCTGGTCCGCGATGGCCTGCACGGCTACCGCCTTGGCCGAACCGTGGAGGATGTCTCCCACCAGGCGTCCGGTGTACATACCGTCCGACACTTCCCCCACCGTGCCCAAGGCCCCCGTCAGCCCCAGCCGGGTGGAGATCACCGTGGCCACTTCGATGGGCGTGGCCGTTACGAGCCAGACGCGGCGGCCCACCCGGAGGTGCTGTTCAGCCAACGCCTTGGCACCTGGCCAGATCCGCGACGCGATCATCTCGTCGTAGACCTCTTCGCCCAGCGCCTTGATGTCGTCAACCGTGATGCCGGCAGCGAGTGTCAGGGCCGAATCGCGGACCGCATGGACGTCGTCGATGTTTTCCCCGCGCGCCACGAACTTGAACTGCTTCCACGCGAACCCGGCAGCCTCAGTGAGCGTAAACGCCCCCCGCTGGTGCATCTTGCGGGCCACATGGAAGAGGCTGGCACCGCGCATCAAGGTATTGTCCACGTCGAAAAACGCCGCCTCACCGGGCTGCGGGGCAGCAACCGGCCGTGTAACGACGGCAACGTATTTCTCCTCGGGCATGGACTTGAGTCTAGTCAATCCACATGGCCGGCGCGGTCGGCGTCAACTGCACGGCGCGAACGGCGATACCGTTAAGCCATGGCTACCCCCCGCGTCGTCCTGGTCACCAAAGCTGAGTGCCACCTCTGCGAAGAGGCGCGCGACGCCGTCGGCCGGGTCACTTCCGCGTTGGGCCTTGAATGGCGCGAAGAGCTGGTGGACAACCAGCCCGAACTGCGCGAGCGCTACGCAGAAGAGATTCCCGTGGTCCTGGTGGACGGGGTGCAGCGCGACTTTTGGAAAATCGACGAAGCCCGGCTGGAACGCGTCCTGCGGCGCGCCATGGCCAAGTAGGGGGATGCGAATGACGTCCTTGGATTCAACCCCCCAGCCTGTGCCGGACGTGCCGGATGTCGCGGGCTCACCGGCCAAGCAGATTCCTCCCGCCGCCGTGGCCCGGTTGACGCTATACCTGCGTGCCCTGAATACGCTGCTGGCCGAGGGGGTTGAGCGTGTTTCGTCGGAATCGCTCGCGGAAGCCTCCGGCGTCAGTTCCTCCACGCTGCGCAAGGACCTGTCCCATGTGGGGTCCTACGGGACCAGGGGAGTGGGCTATGAGGTGCAGTACCTGAGCCGCCACATCGCTGCGGCCCTGGGGCTGACCCATGACTGGAAAGTGGCCATCGTCGGAGCCGGAAACCTGGGCAAAGCACTGGCGCGCTACGGCGGCTTCGAATCGCGGGGCTTCGACGTGGTGGCCATTTTCGACGCGGACCAGATGGTGGTGGGCAACGAGGTGGGATGGCTGCGGGTCAGCGACGTGGCAGACCTCGAGACCGTCCTCCACCGCACCGGGGCCAACATGGTGGTGCTGGCACTTCCCGCCGCGGTGGCCCAGGGCATCTGCGACCGGGTGGTGGCGGCCGGTGTGCACAGCGTGCTCAGCTTCGCTCCCGTCATGCTGCAGGTCCCTGAAGGAGTGAACCTCCGCAAAGTGGACATGGCCACCGAGCTCCAGATCCTGGCCTATCACGCCCAACGGGCGCAGGCGCCGGGACAGCCGGCCTGAGCCCAGGTTTAAAAGCGGTGGCCCGGGATGCTGGACATCCCGGGCCACCGCTGCGTTCTGCCGTAGGCGTTACCGCCCGTAAGGGTTGCCGAAGCCGCCGGAATAGGGGTTGGCGAACGGCTGCTGTTTCCGGAAGTACGGGGCAGCGGCCGGGAGGTAGAGCAGGACAATGGCGGCGATGCCCAGGACCGTCCCGAGCGTTCCGAAGGTGGGGACCCCGAACAGGCCCAAAACGGAGAGCGCTGCAAACACGGTTCCGAGGATGCGTGCCCAGTTTTTGCCCTTGCGGACAAAGAATGCCACCAGCAGGTAGAGCGCGACGCCGATGATCGCGAAGACCACCAGCGTGCCGGCGATGACGCTCTTGATGTCGTCATACGTAACGGCCGCTCCGCTGGCTTTCACCTGCTGCTCAAAAGCCTGACGGAACTGTGGGTCATCGAGCTGGGTGAGGCCGGCGAGCACGGAAACGACAAAGATCACCGCGGACGCGATCAGCAGCCAGAACGAGATGTTCACCAGTTGCGGGATGCCGTTGCTTCCCGCCGGCTGGGGCTGCTCCGAGGGGTATTGGCCGTACGGGGACTGGCCATAGGGCGACTGCCCGTACTGGGGAGCATTCTGGCCATATGGGGAACCGTACTGCGGCGCATTCTGGCCGTACTGCGGTGCTGCCGGGGGCTGCGAGCCGTATTGGGGCTGGTTCTGGCCGTACTGCGGTGCGTTCTGGCCGTACTGGGGCGCGTTTTGGCCGTAGCGCGGCTGCTCGGGTCCGGGCTGCTGGCTGCCGGACTGGTCATTGCCGGAATAGGGGTCTTGGGGCGCGGGAGGCGGGACGGGAGGAGTACTCATGGGCGTTCCTTCTGCAGGTCGGGATCCAGGTGGGCTGCCGGGATTCGGTCCTCAGCCTTCCCCCCAGCATGGCTTAGCTCCACCGTACCCCCGGCGGCGGAGATGTGGGTGATGCGGGCGGTATTCACGCACAGAACTGTGACCTGGAACGGCGCCTTTAAACAGCGCACCCCGGCGCCGGGCCGGGAAAGGCCTGGTGCCGGGGTGCGCCGGATGGGGAAGTTATGCTGCGGGGGCGATGAAGGCAAGTTCCAGGTTGATGGCAACCTTGTCGCTGACCAGGACGCCGCCGGCTTCGAGGACGGCGTTCCAGGTCAGGCCGAAGTCCTTGCGGCTGATGGTGGTCTCGGCGGTCAGGCCGGCGCGGGTGTTGCCGAACGGATCGACGGCCACGCCGTGGAGCTCGGTCTCGAGGGCCACGGGGCGGGTGACACCCTTGATGGTGAGGTCGCCCTGGAGCTCGTAGGCGTCGCCCTTGGGGACGATCGCGTTGGAAACGAAGGAGATCTCCGGAAACTTCTCGACGTCGAAGAAGTCTTCGCCGCGGACGTGGCCGTCGCGGTTGGCGTCGCCGGAGTCGAAGCTGGCGGTCTTGATGGTGGCGTTGACCTTGGAGTCGGCCACGTTCTCGGCGAGGCTCAGGGTGGCCTCGGCTTCCTTGAACTGGCCGCGGACCTTGCTGATGCCGGCGTGCCGGACGGTGAAGCCGATCTCGCTGTGGGAGTTGTCCAGGGTCCAGGTGCCGGTGGTGACGTCTGCGGGAAGTGCCATGATGTTGCTCCTTGGTGTGAATGCCTGCTGTGGTCCTGCGGTTGAATCTTCATCGGTTGAAGCCTCAACTATCTTGCTGCATCCAGTATAAACATGCGTTTGCATGTTTTGTTCCCGCTTTCGGAACATTTCTTCAGAAACTTAAGTTCTACTCTTTGTAGAAAGCGCGTCCCGGAGATTTCGGATCGCACGCCATCTTTGAGAAACTGGTAAACATGCCCCAAGCCACTGTCCATCTGCTCCGCCACGGCGAGGTCCACAATCCCGACGGCGTTCTCTATGGACGGCTCCCGGAATTCCACCTCTCCGAGCTGGGGCAGGAGATGGCCCGGACCCTGGCCGAGCACTTCCGGCAGCGCGCCGAGCGCGGCGCCCGGATTACCTACCTGGCCGCCTCACCGCTTGACCGTGCGCAGGAAACCGCGCGGCCGACGTCGGAAGCGCTGCGCCTGCAGATCCACACCGACCAGCGCATCATAGAAGCGGAAAACTACTTTGAGGGCATGAAGGTCACCAAGGCTGAACTCCGCCGGCCAAAGCACTGGCCTCGCCTGGTCAACCCGTTGCGCCCGTCGTGGGGCGAACCGTACAAGGAGCAGGCGGCAAGAGTGGCGGCTGCGGTGCAGGACGCACGGCTGCGCGCCATCGAACTGGCCGGCGGCGACTTTGGTGCCGCTGGCCCCGAGGCCATCCTCGTCAGCCACCAGCTTCCAATCTGGGCGGCACGGCTGAGTGCGGAGGGCCGGCCGCTGTGGCACGACCCGCGCAAGCGCGAGTGCACCCTGACATCCCTTACGTCCCTGGTTTTCGACGACGACGGCTCGCTTTTGCGGGTCGAGTACAGCGAGCCTGCGGCGTCCCTTCTTCCCGGTGCCGCCAGCACCCCTGGAGCCTAGCAGTGAGCAACAACAACCTTCCCTCGCGCCGGAGCCTGCTCTCGGCAGGCGGCATGGCCCTGACCGCGCTGACCCTTGGCCTGTCCGGCTGCGCCCAGGAGGATGCCCTGGCCAAGCAGGCCAAGGCCGGTGACAACAAGAACTATGTTGCCGGCGACGGCTCCGTAACCGAGTTCGCCGCCGGGGACCGCAAGGAAGCCGTGCAGATCCAGGGAGCGCTTTTCAGCGGCGCCGCCGTGACCCCCGCAGACTTCCAGGGCAAGGTCAGCGTCCTGAACTTCTGGTTCGCCGCCTGCGCGCCGTGCCGCGTGGAGGCGCCGCTCCTGGAGGAGCTGCACCAGGAGTTCAAGGACCAGGGCGTGCAGTTCTTCGGCGTCAACCTCCGGGACGAGAAGCCCACGGCCGAAGCGTTCGAGAAGACCTTCAACCTGACCTACCCCAGCTTTGACGACAAGGACGGCAGCGTCCTGCTCTCCGTGTCGGGCCTGGTCCCGCCCGGCGCCGTACCCACCACGCTGGTGCTGGACAAGCAGGGCCGCGTGGCCTCCCGCGTCCTCGGGGAAATCGAGAAGGGCACCCTGAAAGCCCTCATCACCGCCGCCGTGGCGGAATAGGGACGGGCCGGGACCGTGAACAGCCCCTTCGCCGAAGCCATCCTCAGCGGCTCCCTCCTGCTCGCCATTCCGGTGGCCCTGCTGGCAGGACTGGTGTCCTTCCTTTCGCCGTGCGTCCTTCCCCTGGTTCCCGGATACCTGGGCTACGTGACCGGCCTGAGCGGCGTGGACCTGCAGAAGCAGAAACGCGGGCGGATGCTTGCGGGCATTGGATTGTTCGTCCTGGGCTTCTCCGTGATCTTCGTCCTGCTGGGCGGTGCATTCGGCCAGCTGGGCACGCTGATTACGGGCAGCCAAAATGCCTGGATCACCCAGCTCCTGGGCGTCCTGGTCATCATCATGGGGATCGTCTTCATGGGCGGTTTCAGCTGGCTGCAGCGTGACGCGAAGATCCACGCCAAGCCGCCCGCCGGGCTCTGGGGAGCGCCACTGCTGGGCCTGACCTTCGGCCTGGGCTGGGCCCCGTGCATCGGCCCCACCTACTCCGCCGTGCAGCTGCTCAGCCTCTCCGGCGGATCCTCTGCGGCCAAGGGTGCTTTCCTGGCCTTTGTCTACAGCCTGGGACTTGGCATCCCGTTCCTGCTGATCGCCCTGGCCCTGCGCCGGGGGATGGGCGTCATGGCGTTCTTCCGGAAGCACCGCGTGGCCATCCAGCGGACCGGCGGCGGGATTCTGGTGGTGCTCGGGATTTTGATGGCCACCGGGGTGTGGGGTGCCTGGGTGACCGGGCTGCAGTACTGGTTCCAAACCGACGTGAAGTTGCCGATCTGATGAGCGAGCGTGTGAACGTAAAGAAGAAGCAATCCGCCCCTGTAGCAGAGGCGAAAGCCCAGGCCGCCCTTCCGGCCCTGGGACCCAAGGGCATGCTGCGGTGGGCCTGGACCCAGCTGACCAGCATGCGCACCGCACTGTTCCTGCTGCTGCTCCTGGCCGTCGCCGCGGTCCCGGGATCACTGTTCCCGCAACGCCCGGCAAACCCGGCGGTGGTAACCCAGTACATCAAGGACCACCCTGACTACGGCAAGCTGCTGGACTCCCTGCAGCTCTACGACGTCTACTCCTCGGCCTGGTTCTCGGCGATCTACCTGCTGCTGTTCATCTCCCTGATCGGCTGTGTGGTACCCCGCGCCATCGCCCACTACAAGGCCATGCGCTCCCAGCCGCCGCGGACCCCGCAGCGCCTCTCCCGGCTGCCCGAATACGGCACCCTGGTGATCCCCTCCGGCGCGGCCATCCCGTCGTCGGACGCCATCAACGGCGCGGCCCGGGTGCTGCGGAAACGCGGCTACCGGGTGGAGGTCAGGGATGCGGACGGCGCCCTTCCGTCCCTGGGTGCCGAACGCGGCTTCATGAAGGAAGTGGGCAACCTGGTCTTCCACACCTCGCTCATCGGCGTGCTGGTGTCCGTGGCAGCCGGCGGCCTGTTCGGGTACAGCGGCCAGCGCATCCTGGTCGAAGGCGACACGTTCGTGAACACCCTGGTGGGCTACGACCAGTTCAACCCGGGCACCAACTTCCAGCCCAGCCAGCTCCAGCCCTACTCGCTGCAGCTGGACAAGTTCAACATCACGTTCGACCGTGAATCCAAGGGCAAGTTCGGCCAGCCCATCGACTTTGCCGCCACGGTAACCACCAAGGAAAACCCGGACGCTCCGCCCAAGCAGGAGACGCTGAAGGTCAACGACCCCGTGAGCCTGGGAGGCACCAGCATCTACCTCACCGGCAACGGTTACGCCCCGGTGGTGACCATCCGGGACGGAGCGGGCAACGTGGCCATGCAGGGCCCGGTGGTCGCAAAGCTGCAGGGCGAGAACTACTACTCCTCCGTGGTGATCAAGGTCCCTGACGCCCAGCCGGACCAGCTGGGCTTCGTGGGCTTCTTCCTCCCCACCGCGTTCGTCACGGACAAGAATGTCTCCTTCAGCGCCGACCCCGAGCTGTTCAACCCGCAGCTGACCCTGAACTCGTACTACGGCGACCTGGGCCTGAACAAGGGTGCCCCGCAGAACGTCTTCGAACTGGATGTCAAGAACCTGACCCCGCTTAACGCCCGGAACCTGGCTGCCGGCGGCATTACGCTGGCACCGGGCTCCACCTACACGCTGCCCGACGGCAAGGGCAGCATCAGCTTCGACGGCGTCAAGCGGTACATCGGCGTGGACATCCACCACAATCCCGGGCAGCTGTCCGCCCTTGTCTTCGCGCTGCTGGCCGTGGCAGGCCTGATCCTCTCGCTCTACGTCAACCGCCGGCGCGTCTGGGTACGCACCGGCACCGCCGTCGACGGCCGCACCATGGTGGAATACGGGCTCCTGGCCCGCGGTGAGGACCACCGCCTGGCCGGCGAGGCAGCAGCGCTGCGGAAACTCTTCAGCGCAGAGTGGCAATTGCCTGACGAGGCGGCCCCTGGGGATACCGCTTCCGCAGGCGCCGCCCCGTCCCAGCAAACTCCCAGCCGGGCAGGCGATAATATCGCAGGCTCCGTCAGCACCCCAGCAGGCCCCACCGGGCCCAAAAAGGACCAGTAATGCCATTTGGAATCAACGAAACCATGGGCCAGTACAGCGAACTCTTCATGCTGCTGGCGGCGGGCACCTATACGGTGGCCTTCATCGCCTTCGCCTGGGACCTGGCCAAGAGCAGCAAGGCCCTGCGCGCCGTGGACCTCAAGGCAGCCCAGGCCGGGACCGCCGCCAGGGTTCCCGTGGGAGCCGGCGTTGCCACGGGATCTGCCGGGGGCCGCCTGAGCGGGCCGGCCGACCGTGCCGAGCGCCCGTCGTCGTCCACTGCCAAGGCCGGCGGCGCAGGAACGGATGGCATCGTGACGGCGGGCGGCGACATGAAGTATGCCGCGGAACGCCGCGTTCCGGCGCGGGTCGCCGTGGCCCTGACCACCCTCGCAGTCCTGATCCATGCCGCCGGCGTGGTCACCAGGGCGCTGGGAGCCGGGCGCGTGCCATGGGGCAACATGTACGAATTCCTCACCACCGGCGCCTTCCTGGTGGCGGCCGTATTCCTGCTCTCGCTCATCCGCCGCGACCTGCGCTTCCTGGGCACCTTCGTGGTGGGCCTGGTGATCATCATGATGGTGGCCGCCTCGGTGGCTTTCTGGACCCCCGTCGGCCACCTCGTTCCCGCCCTGCAGAGCTACTGGCTGGTCATCCACGTTTCCATCGCCGTGCTCTCCTCCGCGCTTTTCACCCTGACGTTCGCGATGTCGGCACTGCAGCTGGTCCAGTCCCACCGGCAGAAGACCGTTGCCGCCGGCGGGACCGACAAACTTGGTTTCATGCGCCTGGTGCCCTCCGCACTGAGCCTTGAGAACCTGTCCTACCGGATCAACGCCATCGCCTTCATTGGCTGGACCTTCACCCTCATGTTCGGAGCCATCTGGGCCGAAAAGGCCTGGGGCCGGTTCTGGGGCTGGGACACCAAAGAGGTGTGGACGTTCGTGATCTGGGTTGTCTACGCCGGATACCTTCACGCGCGTGCCACGCGCGGCTGGACCGGTACCCGCGCCGCCTGGCTCTCGATCGTGGGCTACTTCTGCGTGGTCTTCAACTTCACCATTGTGAACACCTTGTTCAACGGGCTCCACTCCTACTCCGGCCTCTAGGAGGGCCTTCCCGGCCGGCAGCGACCGGGAAACCACGCACAACGCGGCACCGGCCCGCCAAATAACCATTCGATGTAGCAACAGGGCTGTCCCCGGGTCCCTCGGAATGCTACGTTGGTGACGTTCACTGTGATGAAGCTTGCATGTGGACGGCCAGCCTTCCGAGGTAACAATGAGCTACGCACTCGCCGTAGACGTCGGGACCAGTTTCACGGCAGCCGCCGTGGTTCGCTTTCACCAAGGTCCTTCCGCTGTGCCCGAGTGCCTGCCCCTGGGCGCGCGTGGAGCTTCCATCCCCTCCGTGGTCTACTTCCCGGAGGAAGGCACCGTCCTGGTGGGCGAGGCTGCGGAACGCCGCGGACTGGACTCGCCGGAACGCGTTGCCCGTGAGTTCAAACGCCGCATCGGCGATGACGTCCCCATCATCCTTGGCACCCTGTCACTGCAGCCGGAGGACGTCTTCGCCACCGTCGCCCGTTGGGTTGCAGACCGGGCCGCAGAACGCGAGGGCGGTCCGGCGTCGGCCGTCTACCTGACCCACCCGGCCGCCTGGGGCAGCCACCGGCTGTCCGCGATCCGCGAGGCCCTCACCGCCCACGGCGTGCAGAACGTGACCCTCCTCCCCGAACCCGAGGCCGCAGCACTGCACTACGCATCCCAGGTGCGCGTGGAGGAAGGCAGCACCATTGCCGTGTACGACCTCGGCGGGGGCACCTTCGACACCGCCGTCCTCAGGAAGGCCGGCACCAGCCGCTTCGAACTGCTGGGCCGCCCCGAGGGCATTGAAGACCTCGGCGGCGCCGATTTCGACGCTGCGGTATTCAGCTACGTCGCCGCCCATACCGGCAATGCCCTGGCGGACCTTGATGCCACCGATCCCGCGGTCCTCGGCGCCCTGGCCCGGCTCCGGCGCGAATGCGTGGAAGCCAAGGAAGCCCTGTCTGCGGACAGCGAGGCAAGCATTCCGGTGCTCCTGCCGGGCGTGCAGCAGCAGGTCCGCCTGGTCCGTTCAGAGTTTGAGGCCCTGATCGAAGAGCCCGTGCGGGAAACGGTGGACGCGCTGGAACACTCCCTGGCCCAGCTCCACCTTGCGCCGGCGGACCTGTCGACGGTGCTGCTGATCGGCGGTTCGTCGCGGATCCCGCTGGTGGCCCAGGTGGTCTCAGAGGAGCTGGACCGGCCCATTGCAGTGGACGCGGACCCCAAGTCCTCCATCTGCCTGGGGGCGGCCGTGGCGGCGCTACTGGCCCATACCGCAGCAGCCCTGGAAGCGGCGGCACCGGCGGGAACTGAAGCCAAGGAAACCCTTGCGGCAGGGACTGATGCGCGCAGCGAAGGGGCGCCGGCCGTCGTCGTACCCCCGGCCGTGCCACCCGCCCCGACCGGACCGGCGATGCCCAGCTGGTCCCGCAAATATGCGACGGCGGGAGCCGGGCCTGGGCAGGGCGCCGGCCGGCGTGAGTGGCACGGTGGAAGGGGAGCCCATGCACCGAAACCCACCGTCCGCATCACTGCCGTCGCCGCGGCGGCTGCGCTCCTGACGGTCCTCACGGCAACTGCCGCGCAAAGTCCCGACGGCTTTGGAAGCCTGACCGCCATGTTTGTGCCGCAGGCCGGCGCGAGCACGGAGGGCGGCTCCACCGGCCAGGCAGCTCCGGGTGGAGGGGCAACACCAACGGTGGATGCGCCCCAGCCACTGGCAGGCATCGAAGCGAGTGTCCGGAAGCCAATCGGGCAGGTACCCGGACTTGACGTATCCGCCTCACCCACCACGCGGCAGGCGTCCGGCGGAGAAGCGGCCGTGGGCGGAGCAAACCCGGGCGGCCCGGCAGCCGCCGGCGGGAATCCTCCTCCCGGAGCCGACGCGGGTGCAACAGGGACGGGTATCATTCCTGATTCAGCCACCGTGGGTCCGGCAATGCCGCCGGGCACCGCCGAGGCCGCCCCAACAGGTCCCGCGCCCGTTGACACGGCGTCGCCGGACCCTGCGACGCCCACACCCACGGACACCACCCAGCCAACAACGACGGACCCGGGCACGCCGTCGCCCAGCGGCACCGGCGATCCGTCGGGTTCCGGCACCCCTACCCCTGATCCCGGCACGTCGTCCCCCGGCACCGGGGAACCAACGCCGACCGTAGTGCCCACCACCATGGCGGCCCCGGACCCGACAGGTGATCCCGTCGTTTCCCCTACGGCTGACCTGACGCCCACCCCGGCCGTTGCACCGTCACCCACTCCGGAGGACGCCACCGCCAGTCCCATTGAAACTGCCGTCGCAACGGCCTCGACCACCTCACCGGGGGCCTGACATGGATGGAAACCTGCAGCGGGCAGAGCGGCCCGTACCCCTGCACACCGCACCGGACCACCAGGGGCACCCACCCCATGTGGCGGAGCTGATGGCCAAACAGCTGAAAGGCGCGAACGCTGCCCTGCGGGAGCTGCTGCTGGCGCTTTCGGTTGGCTTCGCCCTGCCCGGCCCGCTGCCCGCGGACCTCCAGCACAAGTTCATGAGCGGCACCGTGGAGGACCTCGATTCCCTGGTGGACCGCGCCGAAGCCGCCGGACTGCTGACGCCGGACGGCACAGTGGTAGGGACCGCCCAGCACGCGCTGCTGAGCGCCGCGCCCACCGCCAAAGTCCACGCGCTCCAGCGCGAGCTGGTGACTGTTTTCGCGTCCGCAGGCCAACCACTTGGCAACCTGGCCCGCGAGTTGGCCAGGGGCGGCCTGGCGGATCCCCGAGTGGCTGCGGAACTGGAGCAGGCGGCGGACGCCCTGCTGGAAACCGACCCCCGTCTTGCATCGCAACTCTATGAGGAAGCACTCCTGGCCGGCTCTGATCCGCTTGCCTTGGCAGCCCGGCGCGCCCAAGCCGCCGCTGGTGACGGGGAACTGGACGCAGCGGCCCGCATCATCGATGCCCTCCTGGTCAGCCCGGCTCCGCCGGACGTGCGCCGCGGCGCCGACGTCGCTGCTGCCGTGTGGGCTCAGCGCGGCATGCTGGCCCGGGGCGCGGACGTGTACAGCTGGCTGGGCCCGGGACGGGTGGGACCCTCCGCGCCACTCGCTGCCGTCGCCATGATCGGCGCCGGCGACCGGGCAGCGGCGGAGGCCTTCTTCCAGCCTGAAGCTCCCGCGGCCTCGCCAACGCTCCTCGCGGCCGCCCTCGTGCAGACCGGCCAGGGAATCCTCGCATCCTTGGGAGACAAACCGCACCAGGGCATCCCCATCCTGATCCATGCCTCGGACATGCTGAACTCTGCAGGCACGGCCCTTCCGCTGCCCGAAACGCCCGCCGCGCTGGCGGCCCTGCTGGCCCTGCACAGCGGGGAACCACACCTGGCCGAAACCGTCTGCCGGGCAGCCGCGGCAGCCGGGCAGGGCGGCCATACTGCCCAGCCCCGGCTCCTGCTGCTCCAGGCCTGGGCAGCCATGATGCAGGACAAACTGGAGGACGCCCGGCTGGCGGCCACGGAAGCGGCCAAAGCAAACCATTGGCCGCTGGTCCCGCGCGATGAGTTCATGAGCGCCGCCCTGGAAGTGGGGCTTGCCCGCAGGAACGGCGACGTTCCCGAGCTGATCAAGGCATGGGAACGGGCGCGCGAAGCCATGCTCCACACATCAGTGGACCTGTACAACCTCCTGCCGTGGGGGGAACTGCTGATCGCCGCGGCCAGGCTGCGCGAGACGCGCCGTGTGGCACAGTACCTGGAGGACGCCTGGAAGCTGCTGGGACGCCTGGGCGGCCCCGCTCTGTGGGCCGTTCCCCTGCACTGGTCCGCCGTGCAGGCTGCGCTGCTGAGCGAAAGCCCGGCCGATCTCGCCCCGCATGCAACCGCCTTGGCACGGGCGTCTGCCCACAGCCAGCTCGCCGCAGTCCTCGCGACGGCAGGCAAGGCCTGGGTCTCCGTGCTGGCCGGCCGCTTCCGGACCGCGGAGGTGGAGGGTGCGGCAAGGCTGCTCGGGGCGGTGGGAATGCCATGGGAGGGTGCCCGGCTCGCCGGCCACGCCGCAGCCCGTGCCGAGGAGCGGCGCGACATGATGCGCCTGCTCTCGTGCGCCCGGGATCTTCATCCGCAGGGGAGCCCCGCCGGCGGAGCGTCGGGGGCAGCGGAAGTGCAGGCAGGCAACGGTGCCGACAAGGGGGCCAAAGGGGCCCAGCCGGACGCATCCGGTTTGAGCGAACGTGAAAAGGAAGTGGCCAGGCTGGTCCTCGAGGGCAAGACCTACCGGGAGATCGGCGAGGCGATCTACATCTCGCCCAGGACGGCGGAGCACCACATCGCCAGGATCCGGCGCCGCCTGGGAGCGGAGAACCGGTCCGACCTGCTGGCCCGCCTGCGCCTGTCCCTCGGCGTGGAACATCCCCAGCAGCTGAATCCGCAGCAGGAATAACCCTAATACCCCTAGGCGCGGAGGTGTTGGTGCCCCGGAACGGCATTCACGGGTAGGGGGGATGCGCCCGATGCCCTGTCCCCGGCGGCGAATCTAGGTTTGAACCACTTGGATACGTTCGCCGGATGATCCACAACTCAATGAAGATGTGAGGACCACGCATATGCCAACACTCGCAAATGACCTCGTCCAGTTCCTCATGCAACTTTTTGGGAACCGGGAAGCGATCCAGGAGTTCCTGGACGACCCTGAAAAGGCGCTCCAGGAACACGGGCTGGCCAACGTGTGCTCGGCCGACGTTGACGCCGCGATGCCAGTCGTCCTCGACTACGCGCCCATCACCCTCAATGCCTTGTCCTTCGTCCGGGGAAACGCCGGCAGCATGTGGCCCGGGTCCGCTGTTTCCGCCACACACGCCGGAAACGCCCCGGCCATCCACGCCGGCGGGATGGCTGCAGGTTACGGCGGCGCCACTTACGACCAGGCTGACCATGCCCACGCGGTACAGCAGCTCCAAAACGTGGTGAACCACTTCTCCTACACCACCCAGACCACCATGCTGGACGACCGGGATACCATCACGGACCAGTCAGTCAGCCAGAACATCTGGGCGCATGGGGACGTGGAGCAATGGTTCGACAACCATGCCGCGGTGGCTTCCGGCGACCGTGCCGTCGCCGCCGGTGACGACGCCGCCGTCCGGGACTCCCACAACGTCCGGGATTCCTACACCACCGACCATTCGACCGATAACTCCACGGACAACTCTGTCCATGCCGGCGGCGACGTCAGCATCGGCACCGGGGAGACGGACATCTCCGGCTCCTTCAACACGGACCTCGGCCTGGACGTGGACGATTCCTTCAACGACAGTTCGGAGAATTCCTACCACCCGGACTATTCGGACCATTCCGTCGATACCGACATGGACCTCGACGCCAGGGACTCGTTCAACGACAATTCCACGAACAGTTCCGTGGATGTGGACGATTCCTTCAACCAGGACAGTTCCACCACCACAGGAGCGGAAGTCCACGTGGACGACGTCTTCCAGGACAACCCGGCCACGAGCCTCGCGGAGGACAGCCTGGGGGGCGCCGACAACCAACTCGATTTCACTGAGGACAGCTCCACGCACACTGATGTGGACCCGGACAACCATGCGGCCATCGATGATGCAGTGGTTGACGACTCCACCGCGCTGTAACACGCTAGTTCCGTAAGGCGAACCGCCGCGCGGGCGGGCACTGGGCAGGGGGACACGCTGTGGCAGAGGCAGGACCGGCAAGGCCACCGGGGCCCATGACAGCCGGACAGCTGGTGAAGCTCCTGGAACAGGGGCTCCAGCTGGTGGGCGACGGGGACCGCGCTGACCTCCGCCGACGGCTGGAGCAGGCAATGGCCCGGCTGCAGGACCCCAGCATCAGGGTCATTGTGGTGGGGGAGTTCAAACAGGGCAAGAGCAAGCTCATCAACGCCCTGGTCAACGCTCCGGTCTGCCCGGTGGACGACGACATCGCCACTTCCCTGCCCACCATCGTCCGCTACGGCGAACCGGCTTCGGCCGCCGTCCTGATCCCCGCGACGGACACCCCTGCCGGGGACGCGCACGGCCTGCCCGCAGAGGACGGCGTGGAGCGCCGTCCCGTCGAACTTTCCGACCTGCCGGCCCTTGTCTCCGAGCAGGGCAACCCGGGAAACAGCCGCAACCTCACGGCAGCCGAAGTCTGCCTGCCCCGCCGCATCCTGACCGGCGGCCTCACCATCATCGACTCCCCGGGCGTTGGCGGCATGGGCTCGGCCCACACCCTGACCACCCTCACCGCCCTGCCCACCGCGGACGCCATGCTGCTGGTCTCGGACGCATCCCAGGAGTACACGGAACCGGAGCTGCGGTTCCTTCGCCAGGCCATGCGGATTACCCCCAGCGTGGCCGCGGTCCTGTCCAAGACAGACCTCTACCCGGACTGGCGGCGCGTCGAAGAGCTGGACAGGGCCCACCTGGAGCAGGTGGCACCTGACATCCCGCTGTTCCCGTTGTCGGCCGACCTCCGCCTGGAGGCCTCACGGCTGCAGGACGCCGAGCTCAACAGTGAATCCGGTTTCCCGGACCTGGTGGCCCACCTGCGCAATGAGATCGTGGGAAAGGCCCAGCGCATCCAGCGCCGCTCCGTCAGCCAGGACCTGCTCTCCGTCACCGAGAACCTCCGCCTGTCCCTGCAGTCCGAGCTTGAGGCGCTGGAGAACCCCCGCGGCACCCCGCAGATGCTCGCCGCCCTGGAACAGGCCAAGGCGGAGGCGGACGAACTGCGGAAGCGCTCGGCAAGGTGGCAGCTGACGCTCAGCGATGGCATCAACGACCTCATCGCCGACATGGAATACGACCTCCGCGACCGCCTGCGCCGGATCCAGAGGGAAGCCGAGACGGCCATCGACCAGGGCGACCCAGGGCCGGTCTGGACGCAATTCTCCCAATGGCTGGAGGAATGCGTTGCCGCAGCGGTTTCGGACACGTTCGTCTGGACCAGCGAGCGGTCGCAATGGCTGGCGGCACAGGTGGCCGAACACTTTGCCGCCGACGAGGTGGCCCTGCCCGTCCTGCATGTTGCGGAGTCCGGAGACGCGCTGGACCCGGTGGACCAGATGCCGGCGCTGGACCCTGGCCGCGTGAACCCCATCCAGAAGGTCCTCATCGGTATGCGCGGGTCCTACGGAGGCGTCCTGATGTTTGGGCTGCTGACCGGCATTTTCGGGATGGCCCTGATCAATCCGCTCTCGGTGGGCGCCGGGCTGCTGCTGGGACGCAAGGCCTACCGGGAGGACAAGGAAACGCGGCTGAAGCGGCGGCAGGGGGAGGCCAAGGCGCTGGTCAGGCGGCAGCTGGACGATGTGACGTTCCAGGTGGGAAAGCAGTTGAAGGACAGGCTGCGCCTGGTGCAGCGCACCATCCGGGACCACTTCACCGAGATCGCCGACGAATACCACCGGTCCCTGTCGGATTCGGTGGCAGCAGCCCAGAAGGCAGCCAATTCCTACGCCCAGGAAAGGGAGGGCCGCATTCAGGACATCAAGGCTGAACTCAAAAAGGTGGATGCCCTGCACCGCGCCGCGGAAGCGGTGTCTGCCGAAGTTTCCGCTGCCGGTGCCCGTTCTGCGGCGGGGGTCGGATGACGGCGTCCACCACGGCCGGAGCCGCAGGGCTGATCCGCGAGGCACTCGAGGTGTATGCGGATGACCCGCCCGCCATCCAGGCGCTGCAGGGCCATGCGCAGCGGTTGGCCGAGCCGTTGAGGATTGCCATTGCGGGAATGGTGAAGGCAGGAAAATCCACCCTGCTGAACGCCATCATCGGCGAGGAAATCGCGCCAACCGACACCGGCGAATGTACCCGGATTGTCACCTGGTACCGGTATGGCCACACACCGCGCATCACCTTGCACCCTGTTGTGGGCGAGCCCCGTAACCTTCCCCTGAAGCGCGCAGACGGCCGCCTGGTCTTCGTCCTCGACGGTGCGCGGGCGGACGAGGTGGAGCGCCTCGACGTCGAATGGCCCTCGCCGGCACTGCAGGCCATGACCCTGATCGACACCCCCGGGATCGCCTCCCTCTCCCAGGAGGTGTCCGCACGGTCGGTCAGGTTCCTCACTCCGGAGGATTCGGCGTCGGAAGCTGATGCCGTGGTCTACCTCCTGCGGCACCTGCACGCATCCGACATCCGGTTCCTGGAGTCCTTCCGCGACACAGCCGCCGGCCGCTCTGGCACCGTTAATGCGATTGCAGTTTTGTCGCGGGCGGACGAAGTGGGAGCCGGACGAATCGACTCGCTGCTGTCCGCCGGTGCCATCGCGGAACGGTACAGCCGGGACCCCAACCTCCGCAAGCTCGCGCTCGGCGTCGTCCCCGTAGCGGGGCTCCTGGCCCAAAGCGCCCGCACCCTGCGCCAGGCGGACTTCGAGGCCCTCCGGCTCCTTGCCACCGTTGATCGAACTGCCCGCGAGAGGATGATGCTTTCGGCCGACAGGTTCCGCCGCTCGGCGGAACCGCGGGAACTGACGGAAGAGGCCCGTGCGTCACTGCTGGAACGCTACGGACTCTTTGGCATCCGGCTGGCTGTGGTCCTGGTCCGCAACGGGTTTGGCGACCCGACCCCGCTGGCCCACGAACTGGCCAGGCGCAGCGGGCTGGACCCGTTGCTGGAGCTGCTGGACCGTCAGTTCCTGGCGAGGGCAGAGGCACTGAAGGCCAGGACGGCGCTGGCAGCGGTGGAAAGCCTGCTGGCCGGCCGGCCCCGGGAGGGGACCGAACGCCTGGCGGAGTCCCTGGAGCGGCTGCAGGCCAACGCGCACGAATTCCGCGAGCTGCGGTTGCTGGCCGCGCTGCGGACGTCGGGAGTGGAATTGGCCCCGGAGCTTGCGGCGGAAGCCGAACGGCTTATCGGGGGCCTGGGCGCCGAAGCATCCCAGCGGCTGGGCGTGGCGTCCGGCACGGGTCCGGAGGCGCTTGCCGCCGAGGCGCGCGGCGTGCTGGCCCGCTGGCGCAGGGTGTCCGAAAATCCCTTGACTGCGCGGTCGGCCGTGGAAGCCTGCAGGGTGGTGATCCGCAGCTGCGAGGGCGTCCTGGCGGATTGCACCGGCAGCGAAACCGGCACGGCCCGGCAGCCGCAGTCAGCCTAGGGGCCCGCGCTCAGGCCCGGCCGCGCCCGCCCTTGAGCCAGGTTCCGGCAGGGGGGAGGAACAGGAGCACCAGCCCTGCCAGGGCCAGGACCACTCCGGCGCCCCACAGCATCACGACGTAGCTGCCGGCGGCACCGGCGGGGACCAGGAAGGCGGACGCCAGAAAAAGGACAAGGAGATGGCTGGCCAGCAGCGGAATCAAAGTCCAGCGGGCCCATGTCCTGCGGCCCAGCACCGCTGCCAGGACACCAGCCTCAAGCACCGTCACCAGGAGCAGGGCAACGATGCTGCCCCAGAACACTATGTCCGCCGCGGTTCCAACCGAATCGGCGTCGCGGCCTGCGGCCATGTCCGCCACCACCCCGCGAAGCCGCCGCAGGTTCGAGTCCCGGGCTGCCAAGGACCCCAGCAGGACGGCCAGCCCGGCGGCGAAGCTGAAGAGCCAGAGCGAGCGGGCGGCACGGACGGTCCGCGGCACCGCGGGGCTGGCCGGGATGGGCGGTGGGGCGGAGTGGGACAGGCCGGGCCTTGGTGGGGGAGCGGACAGGCGCCGTTCTTCGCCGCCGGCTGGGGACGCCATCAGTGCTATTTCAGTCCGTCGGCATCGTGTTCGTCGGTGCCGTGCTGTTGCTTCCCGCCGTCCTCCTTGGCCTTTGATTCGAGGTCGTCGCGGAGTTTCCTGAGGCGTTCGGCCTCAGCCTGGCTGCGGCGGCGTGCCTCAAGGTTGCGGAGGAATTCCGGGTCATCATCCGGAGCGGTGGGGTGCGGGTAGCTGGGCCGCGGCTGCGCAGAGCCCCGTGGCCGGCCGATCAGCAGCCACAGGAGAGCACCAAGGACGGGCAGGACAATTTGGACGATGATCCACGCGGGTTTCGAAATCCCGCGGGTCAGGCGGCCTTCAGTGCGGATCACGTCCACCAGGCCATACACAAAGATGACGAGGACTGCGACGGCCAAAGCCACACGGAAGAGCATGCCATCAAGTCTATCGTCAGGACGCGCAGGGGCCGCGGGCCGGGGCGGCTAAACTTGAATAGTGGCCTTTTTGAAATATTCCCTGATCCGCCTGGCGATCTTCCTGCCCCTGTTCGTCCTGTTCATGCTCCTGCAGGTCGGGGCGCTGATGGCCGTCATCTGCGCCGCGCTCATTGCCTTCGCCATCAGCTACCTCTTCTTCCAGAAGCAGCGCGACGCCGCCTCCGCAGCCCTGCAGCACCGGTTCTCGGGGAAGGCCAAGCCGCTGCGCTCCGCCGGAGAGGTCCAGGACGCCAACGCCGAGGACGCCCTGCTGGACGCCAACCCGGACATCACCATCAACAACGCCAAGGGCAGCAGCAAGAAGAACTAGAACCCGTGGCTGAGGATCAATCCCAGTGAGAACAGCACGCTGTAGCCGAGGTTGATCAGGCCGGTCTGCTTCAGCACCGGGATCAGGCTCTTGCGCTTGCGGCCGTTAATCATCAGCCACGCCGGCATCAGGCAGGCCGGAATGAGCAGCAGCACAATCAGGATCCACGGCCGGCCCGGTGCCAGGATGACCACCAGCAGGATCGCGACGGCGAGCATCAGGACGTAGCTTTCGCGCGCGTGCTTGTCGCCAAGGCGCACGGCCAGGGTCTTTTTGCCTGCCTGCATGTCCGTGGGAATGTCCCGTACGTTGTTGGCCATCAGCAGTGCAGTGGCGATCAGCCCGGTACCGATGGCCCCGATGACCGCGGAAAGGCTGATGTGCCCGGCCTGGGTGTAGGTGGTGCCCAGGGTGGCCACCAGGCCGAAGAAGACGAACACGAACAGGTCGCCGAGTCCCATGTAGCCGTAAGGGTTCTTGCCGCCCGTGTAGCCCCACGCCGCCATGACGCAGCCCAGGCCCACCAGGATCAGCCACCAGGCCTGGGTGAGGACTACCAGGACCAGGCCGAACACCATGGCCAGCGCGAACGTTCCGAACGCCGCCCACTTGACGTGTTCCGGCTTGGCGGCGCCGGAGCCCACCAGCCGCAGGGGGCCTACCCGGTCGTCATCGGTACCGCGGATGCCGTCCGAGTAGTCGTTGGCGAAGTTCACGCCCACCTGCAGCAGGAGCGCCACCAGCGCAGCAAGGATGGCGTTGGGCAGGAGGAACGAGCCCATCTCATAGGCTGCGGCAGTGCCGATCAGCACCGGCGCGATCGCTGCCGGCAGCGTCCGGAGTCGGGCGCCTTGGATCCATTGGGCGGCTGTTGCCACGGTTAGTACCTCGTGTTGTTTCGGTAAGACGGCTGGATGGAACGTGCGCACCCGCCGCGGTGGTGCAGGTCCACTCTACTTTCCTCCGTGCTGCGTGCTGAGTTCGGCGGTCATGGCGAGCCGGTCCGGCTTTCCGTTCGGCAACATCCGCAGCGCCGGCGCGGTGCGGACCGTTTTGGGCGCCAGCACCCCCAGCTCCTGCTGCCAGCGCTGTTTAAGGGCGACGGCGGGATCCCCTGCTTCCTGCCCGGGTCCGGCTTCAGCGGCGGCTCCCCCGTCGGGTGCCAGCGCCACGTAGGCCGCCACCGCCTGGCCCCATTCGGCGGAGGGGACCCCTGCCACGAAAGCCGCCGCGACGGCGTCGTCCTGTTCCAGCCGCTCCTGCACGTGACCGGCGGAAACCTTGACGCCGCCGGTGATGATGACGTCGTCGGCCCGGCCCAGCACGGTGAGGCGGCCGTCGTCGTCGATCGAGCCAAGGTCGCTGGTGCGATACCAGCGCACGCCGTCCTCTTCGAAGAACGTCCCGGTCTCTTCATCAGGGGCTTCGATGTACCCTGCGGCCACGGTGTCCCCGCCCAGCAGGATGCGGCCGTCTTCCGCCACCCGGACGGAGACGCCTTCCAAGGGGTAGCCGTCGTACACGCAGCCGCCGGACGTTTCCGCGGATCCGTACGTGGTGACCACCCGGACTCCGGCATCGCGGGCGGCGGCCAGCAGGGCCGGGGACGCAGGCGCGCCACCCAGCAGGACCGCGTTGAAGCGCCGCAGCACGGCGAGCGTCTCAGGGGAGGGCTGGTCCAGGAGGCGCTGGAGCTGCGTGGGGACCAGGGACGTGAACCGGATCTTGTCCGTCAGTTCCAGCGCGGCCGCGGTGAAGGCCTCCGGGGTGAAGCCGCCGGACATGTCCATGACCCAGGGCCGGGTGCCGGCAAAGAGGGACCGCACCAGCACCTGGATGCCAGCAACGAACTGGACGGGCAGGGCCAGCAGCCACTGGCCCTCGCCCTTGAGCCGCAGCGCGGTGGCCATCGAGGAGGCCGCCAGGCACTCCACGGTCAGCAGGGTTGCCTTGGGTGCCCCGGTGGACCCGGACGTGCGGACCACGGCCACGGCGTCGTCACAGCCGGGGGTCTCGACGTGCCCAACGATGAGGCCGCCGTCCGGGTCCACGGACAGTTCGACGGCGGGGCCCTCGCCATGGAGCGCGGCCGCTAGGGCCTTCAGGGCCGGTTCGATGTTGAGCGGACCGCCGTGGCCCGTCCTGGGTGAGGCTTCGCTGTTCATTGCCGTCCTGCCTTAGAAGTAGTGCGGGAAGCGTGACCAGTCGGGGTCGCGTTTTTGCAGGAAGGCCTCCTTGCCCTCCACGGCTTCGTCCGTCATGTAGGCCAGCCGGGTGGCTTCGCCGGCGAACACCTGCTGGCCCGCCAGTCCGTCGTCGGCCAGGTTGAACGCGAACTTCAGCATGCGGATGGCCTGCGGGGACTGCCGTGCGATGTCCGCGGCGTACTCCAGTGCCACCTCCTCCAGGCGTTCGTGGTCAACGGCCTCATTGACCGCGCCCATGCGGACCATGTCTTCCGCGGAATATTCGCGGGCCAGGAAGAAAATCTCGCGGGCCGTCTTCTGGCCCACCTGCCGGGCCAGGAGCGCTGAGCCGTAGCCGGCGTCAAAGCTTCCCACCGTGGCGTCGGTCTGTTTGAACTTGCCGTGCTGCCGGGACGCGATGGTCAGGTCCGACACGACATGCAGTGAGTGGCCACCGCCGGCCGCCCAGCCGTTGACGACGGCGATGACCACCTTGGGCATGGTGCGCATCAGCCGCTGGACCTCAAGGATGTGGAGCCTGCCGGCACGGGCGGGGTCGATGGTTTCCTGGGTCTCGCCGTCGGCGTACCGGTAGCCGTCCCGGCCCCGGATCCGCTGGTCGCCGCCGGAGCAGAAGGAGTGGCCGCCGTCCTTGGGGGAGGGGCCGTTGCCGGTGAGGAGCACGGTGGCCACGTCGGGGGTCATCCGGGCGTGGTCCATGGCTCGGTAGAGCTCGTCAACGGTCCCCGGCCGGAACGCGTTGCGGACCTCGGGCCGGTTGAATGCTATCCGGACCGTTGGCAGGTCACGTACCCAGCCGCCGGCGGAATCCCGCTCCACCTGCCGGTGGTAGGTCATGTCCTGGAAGTCCTCGAAGCCGGAGACCACCCGCCAGCGCGTGGGATCGAAGACGTCGGACACCGGGGCGGGGATCTGGTTGCTCACCGTCCAAGTCTAGTAATCGTGCTTAGCTGATGCAGAACTCGTTGCCCTCAGGGTCCGCCATGGTGTGCCAGGAGTGAGGGCCCTGCCGCGCCGACCAGAGGAAGGAGGCGCCGCGGGCCTCGAGTTCGCGCCGTACGTCGTCCTTGTCCCTGCCGTCCAGCCGGACGTCCCAGTGCACCCGGTTCTTCACCGTTTTTCCCTCGGGTGCGGTCTGGAACAGGATGCGCCGCTGCGGATCCTTGGCCTCAATCTCTTCCGGTGGCCGGATGGCGGCGCCGTCCTTCCACACCAGGTTCCCGCGGTGCGTCATAGTCTGGTTTTCGGTGGCGTAGCCCTGCTCGATCATTGTGCGGATGAAGGCTGCGTCCTGCGGTTCCACCGCCCACTGCAGGGTTTCGGCCCACCAGTCGGCCAGTTCGTGCGGGCTGGCGGAATCGACGACGATCTGGATGTTCAGTCCCATCCGTCCACGGTACGGGCGGCCGGCTCGTTGGGGAAGGTCCCGTGCGGGTGCTCAGGCCTGGACGTTCTGCATCTGGTTGATCAGCTCCGGCGGGATGGCGTACACCAGGACCACGGCCAGCAGGTTCTTGGCGGCATGGACGAAGTAGGAGAACATCACGTTCTTCCCGGTCCACATGTAGACGAACACCAGCGTGGCGCCCATCGCCAGGTAGGGGAGCAGCGCAGTCAGGGTCACCGCCTCCTGGCCCACGATATGGAGGGCCGCGAAAAGCGCCACGGAAAGCGCACAGCAGATCCAGATGTTCACGCGGCGGGACATCTTCCCAATGAGGAGGTGGCGGAAAATGTACTCCTCGACGAACGGGCCCACCACCACCAGCAGTGGAACCATGAGCCATGCCGGGACCTGCTGCATCAGTGCCTGCAGCCCTGCCTGGTTGGCCGAGGTTTCAACCTGCCCGTTGGCTGCCACCACCACGGCGGTGAGGATCATCATGGCGATGACGGCTGCCGGCACCATCAGCAGCGTGAACCATGGCCGGGTTGCCAGGACCTTGAGGTCCCTGACCACCACTCTGCGGGCCGCCAGGAGCGCCAGTATTCCCACCGAGGCATAAAACAGCAGGTTCACGGCGTAGGACGCCGCTGCCGGGGATGGGGCGATCTGCCGAAGCAAGGGCGCGAGCACGTTGCCGGCCACCGCGAAGAAGCCGGCGATGGCAACGTAGAGGCACAGCGTGGCCAGGTCCAGCGGGGAAAATCGGTACAGCTGCGGCTGCGGGGAGGGCGGTAAGCGGTGGGCTGTGGCCATGCCTCCAAGCCTATCGCCGGGGGCGGCCGTGTAGTGCGCGTCACGTACCACCCCACACCGTCTTGTAAGATGGTCAGGCCGCGTGAAGCTTCGGCAGTTCGGCCGATTCACCCTCACATCTGCTGGTCCGCAGGCCTAAAGGCCGAATTTTGTGAGCTTGATCATACGAAGACCGGATGCGGCCAACCCCCAACCCACAAGGAACAGTTGTGCCTCAAAGTACCCCCACAGAACTAAAGAACAGCGCGGCGCCATCCTCCGCCGTCGACCCCTCCCTCAGCGCCGAGGGATACAAAAAGACGCTTGGCCGACGCCACGTCACCATGATCGCCATGGGCGGCGCAATCGGCGTCGGCCTCTTCATGGGCGCCGGCGGACGCCTCGCCTCCACCGGCCCCGCCCTGATCTTCTCCTACGCCATCGCCGGCGTCATCGCCTACCTGCTCATGCGGGCCCTGGGCGAGCTCATCATGTACCGCCAGACCTCCGGCTCGTTCGTCAGCTACGCCGGCGAGATGTTCGGCAAGAAGGGCGCCTTCCTCTCCGGGTGGATGTACTTCATCAACTGGGCCATGACCGGCATCGCCGAGCTCATCGCGATCGGCCTGTACTTCCAGTTCTTCTTCCCCAACGTCCCCGTTGAACTGTCCGCCATCGCAGCGCTGGTGCTGCTGGTGGCCGTGAACCTGTTCAGCGTGAAGGCTTTCGGTGAATTCGAATTCTGGGCTTCCGTCCTGAAGGTCGCCGCCATCGTCATCTTCCTGGCCGTGGGCACCTTCATGGTGGTCACCAACGCCAAGGTGGGCGGGGGCCACGCATCAGTGAACAACCTCTTCGCGGCCGACGGCGGCATGTTCCCCAAGGGCGCCCTGGTGATGATCCTGGTCCTGAACGCCGTGATCTTTGCCTACAACGCCATCGAGCTGGTGGGCATCACCGCGGGCGAGATGCAGAACCCGGAACGCGAAGTTCCCAAGGCGATCCGCGCCGTCGTCCTCCGCATTGTCGTGTTCTACGTCGGCTCCGTGACCTTGCTTGCCATGCTGCTTCCCTCGGACCAGTACCATGCCGGCACCTCCCCGTTCGTCACCGTCTTCGGCCAGATGGGCTTGGGCTGGATGGGCGATGTCATGAACATGATCGTCATCACCGCTGCACTGTCCTCGTGCAACTCAGGCCTGTACTCGATCGGCCGGATCTTCCGGACCATGGCCAACAACGGCCACGCCCCGCAGTGGCTGACCCGCATGTCCACCCGCCACGTGCCCTACGCGGCGATCCTGGCCATCGGCGGCGTCTACCTGGTGGGCATCCTCCTCAACATCTGGCTGGGCGGTTCCCACGCATTCGACCTCGCCCTGAACACCGCCTCCATCGGCGTGATCTTCACCTGGGGTTCCATTTTCGCCAGCCAGATCGCGCTGCGGAAGAAAAAGGGCAACGTCTCCAGCCTGCCCATGCCGGGCTCGCCCTGGACCAGCTGGGCCGGACTCGTCGCCCTGCTCGTCATCACCGTGCTCATCGGCTTCGACACCATGACCAGCAAGGACGGCGAGGTCTTCTACCTGGGCCTCTGGACGCTGGCCACCATTCCGTTCTTCGCCGTGGTCCTTTGGCTGGGCTGGCAGAAGGTCAAGGACAACCAGCCCAAGAGCGAGCTCTTCAGCTAGGTTTTTCCGGACTGCGTTCGACGGCGGGCCGACCCCTTGGAGGGGCGGCGCGCCGTCGGCGTTTCCACAGGGTGCCGGGATGGGTCCAGCCTGCTGGCTGCCTCAGTCCTTCAGGTACTTGGCGAAGTGGTCCTCGATGCGCCGCCAGGCCTCGGGGGCGGATGCCGGGTCCGGCCCCACGCCCATGACCCGCATCAGCGGGCGGAGGAGTACCGGTCCGATTTCTTCGTCATTGAGGAAAGCGTGGCCTGCGCCGGGAAACTCCTTCACGCTGTGCTCGATGCCCCACTGGTCCAGGGCTGATTCGAGGCGCGCCGCGGCCCCCTTCAGGGACCTGTCCGCTCCGCCGTAGTTGGCCACGATGGGGCAGGAGCCACGCAGTGCCTCCACCAGGTCCTGCTGTTCCTTGCCCGGGAGCCGGCCGTAGTTGACGGAGGCGGCATCGAACCCGTCGCGCGCGGTGAGCAGGGCAAAGCCGCCGCCCATGCAGAATCCGATTACCCCGGTCCTGCCATTGCCCAGCTCGGACTGCGCCAGCCAGGTCCGGGCTGTGGCGATGTCGGTGAAAGGCCTGCCGGCGCGGGCCGCCATGGCCCGCATGGTTCCCACCAGGCACCGCCGCGGGCCGCCGTCACTGTACAGGTCCAAGGCCAGGGTAAGGTATCCGGCCTTTGCCAGCCGGTCCGCGTGCCGCCGGGTCTGGCCATCCAGGCCGAACGCTTCATGGATCATCACGACGCCGGGAAAAGGACCCTGTCCAGCAGGTACGGCGAGGTAGCCGTTCAGGGAGGGCGAGCCGCCGGCAGCGGCGCTCTCCGCACTCAGGTCTACGTTCGTCATGGGCCAAGGCTAACCGGCCGGTCCGGGGATGTCTCGCCGGTTGCGCCCGGGAATTGCTACGGCGGGTGGCCGGGGTGGTGCCGGGCGGTCCGCCGGGGCAGACTGGGGCCTGTGAGCGAACCGTGGGTGCTGCATGTGGACCTGGACCAGTTCATCGCGGCCGTCGAGGTGCTGCGCCGCCCCGAGCTGGCGGGCCGGCCGGTTATCGTAGGCGGCCGTGGCGATCCTGCCGAGCGTGCTGTGGTGTCCACAGCGTCCTACGAAGCACGTGCCTACGGCGTGGGATCGGGCATGCCGCTGCGGATCGCGGCGCGAAAAGTGCCGGACGCGGTGATCCTGCCCGTGGACCATGACGCCTATCTTGAAGCGTCCGGGAAGGTCATGGCGGTGCTCCGTTCACAGCCGGGAACCACGGTCCAGGTGCTTGGCTGGGACGAGGCGTTCGTAGGCCTTGAAACGTCTGATCCGGAGGCCTTCGCCCGCCAACTCCAGCAGGCTGTCCTGGCTGAAACCCGGCTGCACTGCAGCGTCGGCATCGGCGACACCCTGGTCCGTGCCAAGGTTGCCACCACATTCGGTAAACCCGCCGGTGTTTTCCGGCTCACGGAGGACAACTGGCTTGAGGTCATGGGGGAGCGGCCCACGATTGAGCTGTGGGGTGTGGGAAAGGCGGTATCCCGCCGCCTCGCCACCTTGGGCATCAAGACCGTTTCTGGACTGGCAGCGGCCAACACCGCTGACCTGGTTTCCGAATTCGGTCCAAAAATGGGGCCCTGGTATGCACAGCTTGGCCGGGGCGACGGTTCCCGGACCGTCGATGACACCCCTTGGGTGGCCCGGGGGCACAGCCGTGAAACCACCTTCCAGCGGGACCTCACGGAGCCACGGCAGCTCGACGACGCCGTCCGCGAGCTGGCCGCGCACGTCATGGAGGATGTCGCTGCCGAGGGGCGACCCGTGGTGGGGCTGACGTTGAAGGTGCGCTACGCCCCGTTCACCACCAAGACGTATGGCCGGAAAATCCCGGAGACCACCGATGCCACAGAGGTGTTGGCCAAGGCCCTTGAGCTGGCGGCGAAGATCGAGCCGGGGCGTCCTGTCCGGCTCCTCGGGCTGCGGGCAGAGATGACGATGCCGGACGACTCGCGGCAGGGGCACACACCCACCCGCAGCGGCTGGTAACCCCATCCATTGCTCCGTACCTGTCGTTTTCAGTGCCTCAAAACGACAGGTACCCGGCAGTCGATGGTTCGGTGACAGCGAAACGGCGGCAGATCCAGTGGATCCGCCGCCGTTTTGGGCTGTGGCAGCACGCCGTTCACTGCGGCTGCCCCAGCAAGGACTAGTCGCGCTTGAATTCGTCCTTCACGCTCTCGCCCACCTTTTTGGCGTCTGCCTTGACCTGGTCGGCCTGGCCTTCTGCCTTCAGGCGGTCGTTGTCGGTCGCGTTGCCTGCAGCTTCCTTGGCCTTGCCGCCAAGGTCCTCTGCCGCGTTACTGATCTTGTCTCCGAGGCCCATGGTTCCGGCCTCCTTTCGTTTCCGTCGATCAACCGTGCCCCTTCACGATAAGCAAAGCCTGCTTACTATTTCAAGCCCTCCCGCGCGGTGTTCCTTGTCGGGGGCCGGGGCTAGGCTCGGGGATATGGACAAAGTGCGTGGCAAGCGCCCGGCAGCAGTTGCGGCACCCAGGCTCTCCCCCGTGGAGTTGCCGGGCCTCGAGGACTCGCCGGTAGTCGCTATCCAGCATGCCGGCAGGCATGACAACGTGCGGTTCAGCCGTATCGACGGGGATGGGTTGGAGCTTGGCGGAACGGTCTTTTCCGAATGCCTTTTTGAGGGTGCTTCCTTCAACGAGGCACAGCTTCGGGGTGCCTCGTTCCGCGACAGCATCCTGGGGGAGTTGTATGCACCCGTGTTCCGCGGTGCCCGCAGCACCTGGCGCGAGGTTGAGTTCCGCAATCCGCGCCTGGGCTCCGCCGAACTCTATGAGAGTGGCTGGCAGTCCGTCCGGATCGACGGCGGCAAGGTGGACTTCCTCAACCTCCGCGGGGCCAAGCTCACCGACGTGCTGATCAGCGGCTGCATCATCAACGAGTTGGACCTGGGGGCTGCCACGGCTACAAGGGTGAAGCTGGAGGACTGCACCATTGGATCGCTGGACCTGGCCGGAGCCACATTGAAGGATTTCGACCTCAGGGGCACGGAATTCCGTAAGATCAGCGGCCTGGGCAGCCTGTCCGGGCTGGTCATCGACGAGTACCAGTTGGGCCTTCTGGCGCCCCTGATCGCGGCGCACCTGGGGGTGACCGTCCTGTAACCGGATGCGCAGCATGACCCTGCCGTGTACCATTTACAGAACGAACGGTCGGTAAGTGGAGCATTCTGCGGTGCCGGCCGCCGATGACAGTGCTGTTTATCGCGTGAAGGGTGTTTCCATGGCTGCAACCGCAAGTCCGCAGGCTTTCCTTGTTGGCGGCGTCCGAACGCCCGTGGGCAGGTACGGAGGGGCGTTGTCCGCCGTGCGGCCGGATGACCTCGCTGCCCTCGTGGTCCGCGAAGCCGTGGCACGCGCCGGCCTGGACCCGGAAAGCATTGACGAAGTCATCCTTGGCAACGCCAACGGCGCCGGCGAGGAGAACCGCAACGTGGCCCGGATGGCCACCCTGCTGGCCGGACTGCCCCTGCATATTCCGGGAATCACGGTGAACCGGCTCTGCGCTTCCGGCCTCAGTGCCATCATCCAGGCCAGCCACATGATCAAGGCCGGCGCAGCTGACATTGTGATCGCCGGCGGGGTGGAGTCCATGAGCCGCGCCCCCTGGGTCCAGGAAAAGCCCACCAGCGCTTTCGCCAAGCCGGGCCAGATCTTCGACACCTCCATCGGCTGGCGTTTCACCAATCCCCACTTCCAGCACGGCGGCCTGTCCCGGGACGGCAAGATGACCTACTCCATGCCGGAAACGGCGGAGGAAGTAGCCCGGGTGGACGGCATCTCCCGTGCGGACGCTGACGCATTCGCCGTCCGTTCCCACCAGCTCGCTCTGGACGCCATCGAGGGGGGCCGGTTCAAGGACGAAATCGTGCCCGTCACAGTCAAGACCCGCAAGTCGGAAACCGTGGTGGACACCGACGAGGGCCCGCGCGCCGGTACCAGCATGGACGTTCTCGCGAAGCTTAAGCCCGTGGCGCACGGCGGTTCCGTGGTGACGGCCGGGAACTCCTCGTCCCTGAACGACGGCGCCTCCGCCATCATCATCGCCTCGGAAGCAGCCATTGAGCGGCTTGGCCTCATTCCGCGCGCCCGCATCGTCGACGGCGCCTCTGCCGGCTGTGAGCCCGAAATCATGGGGATCGGCCCCGTGCCCGCCACCCAAAAGGTGCTCAAGCGAAGCGGCCTGAGCGTCGGCGACCTGTCCGCCGTCGAGCTTAATGAAGCTTTTGCCACGCAGTCCCTGGCCTGCATCCGCCGGCTTGGGCTGGAACCGGAGATCGTGAACCGGGACGGCGGCGCGATCGCCCTGGGGCACCCCCTCGGCTCCAGCGGGTCGCGGATTGCCATCACCCTGCTGGGGCGGATGGAACGCGAGGACGCGAAGTTCGGGCTGGCCACCATGTGCGTCGGCGTGGGACAGGGCACTGCGATGCTGCTGGAGAAAATCTGATGGCGGCACCGGTGGACCTCGCGGCCGGGAACTTCTCCGCGCTCCTCGTTGAGGAGCGCGAGGACCGGGTGGTGGTGCTGCTCAACAGGCCCCAGGTCAAGAACGCGATCGACCAGCAGATGGTGGACGAACTCCACACCGTCTGCGCAGCCCTGGAACAAAACCCCAAGGTGCTGATCATCGCCGGCGTGGACGGGGTCTTCGCCTCCGGTGCCGATATTGCCCAGCTGCGCGAACGCCGGCGGGACGACGCCCTGCAGGGCATCAACTCCACCATCTTCGTCCGGATCGCCAAGTTGCCCATGCCGGTCATCGCCGCACTGGACGGCTACTGCCTGGGCGGCGGCGCGGAACTTGCCTACGCCGCAGACTTCCGCATCGGCACCCCCAACGTCCGCATCGGCAATCCGGAAACGGGGCTGGGGATCCTGGCCGCCGCCGGCGCCAGCTGGCGGCTCCGGGAACTCGTGGGCGAGCCACTGGCCAAGCAGATCCTGCTGGCGGGGCTGGTCCTTGGCGCCGACGAAGCCAAGGCCGCCAACCTCATCACGGAAATCCACGACCCCGCCGATCTCCTGGACGCGGCGCACAGCCTGGCCAACAGGATCGGGCGGCAGGATCCGCTGGCCGTCCGCATCACCAAATCCGTGTTCCACGCACCCGCAGAAGCGCATCCGCTCATCGACCAGCTGGCCCAGGGCATCCTCTTCGAGTCCCAGGCCAAATTCGACCGGATGCAGGCGTTCCTGGACCGCAATGCAGCGAAGAAGGCAGCCGCCTCCGCCAACCCCGCCGACGGAAAGTAGACCATGAGTAATTCATCAGTAGCCCCCGGCCTTCCCCCCTTCGTCGGCGTCCTGGGTGGCGGCCGCATGGGCGCGGGCATCGCGCACGCCTTCCTGATCAAGGGCGCCAACGTGCTGGTGGTGGAGCGCGACGACGTTTCCGCCGAGGCCGCGCAGGAACGCGTGCAGTCCGCAGCGTTGAAGAGCATCGAACGGGGTGCAGTGGATGCCAACTTCGAAGAGCTTGTGACCCGGCTGACGGTCAGCACCGACTATGACGCTTTCAAAGACCGCCAGCTGGTGGTCGAAGCCGTCCCCGAAGACTGGGACCTCAAAGTCACGGCATTGAGGGGAATTGAGGAACGGCTGGGGCAGGACAGCTACATCGCGTCGAACACCTCTTCGCTGTCCGTCAACGGATTGGCCCGTGAACTGAAGCGGCCTGCGAACTTCCTTGGCCTGCATTTCTTCAACCCGGTACCGGCATCCACGCTTATCGAGGTGGTGCTGGGCGAACGTACGTCTCCCGAACTTGCTGCCACGGCCAAAACCTGGGTTGAGGCACTGGGCAAGACCGCCGTCGTCGTCAACGATGCTCCGGGGTTTGCCTCCTCCCGCCTTGGCGTGGCCATTGCGTTGGAAGCGATGCGGATGGTGGAGGAGGGCGTGGCATCGGCGGAAGACATCGATGCCGCCATGGTGCTGGGCTACAAACACCCCACCGGGCCGCTGAAAACCACTGACATTGTGGGCCTGGACGTCCGCCTGGGCATCGCCGAATACCTGCACTCGACGCTGGGGGAGCGGTTCGCGCCGCCGCAGATCCTGCGCGACAAGGTGGCGCGCGGTGAACTCGGCCGCAAAACCGGCAAGGGGTTCTTTGACTGGCCCAGCTAGGTGTATTGACCTGAGAGGTTGATGACGCGGCTGGCTGGTGTCTGACCTTTGAGTGCAGTGTGGGCTCGATGGTGATTGTAAGCATGGAGCCAGTCGGGGAAAGCAGCAACTCGCTCGGCTTCTGAGCGGTAGGGGCGGATGTAGGCCCATTCCTCAAGCATGGTGCGGTTGAACCGTTCGACTTTGCCGTTGGTTTGTGGTCTGTAGGGGCGGGTGCGTTTGTGTTTGATATTCGGACCCAGCGCTTCGGCGAAAGCATGGGACCGGTAGCAGTTCCCGTTGTCAGTCAGAACACGTTGGACGGTAACTCCGTGTTCTTTGAACCAGGCGTTTGCCCGCACCCAGAAGCCTGCTGCCGTTTCCTTGGGTTCGTCAGTGAGGATCTCGGTGTAAGCCAGTCGTGAGTGGTCATCCACGGCATTGTGGAGGTAGTGGTAGCCGGGCCGGCGGTTGGCCTTGATGCCGGTCTTGTTCTTCCAGCCAGCGGTCCTGCCCACGACTCGATGTCCGCCGCCATCGGGGATCCGGCCCAGCTTCTTGATGTCCACGTGGACCAAATCCCCCGGCCTGTCGTGTTCATAACGGCGGATCACTCGTCCTGTGCCGCGATCGAGCCAGGTTAGTTTCGCCAGCCGGTAGCGGGACAGTACCCGGTGGACGGTCGAGGGGTGCAGACCCAGCAGATAGCCGATCCTGGCAGGGCCCCACCGGCGGTTCACACGCACGGCGATGATCCTCCGTTCGGTACGCGTAGCAGTCCTGCGGGGCGAGGAATGTGGCCGACTCGAACGGTCCACCATTCCTTCGGGTCCCTCCTCGCGGTAGCGCTTCGCCCAACGTTCAGCAGTCGGGACCGAAACCTGAAACCGCTCCGCGGCACGGCGCAGGCTCCAGCACTGATCAACAACACACTGCGCGAGCTGTAACCGGCCACGAGGAGTGAGGAAAGCATTAGGGTGGGACACGAAGACCTCCGTGTGTGGAAAAAGGACTCTAGACAAGCCCCACTCCACCCGGAGGTCTTCTTCATGTCACCAAACCACGCCGGGCGTCACTAACGTCTGTGGTCAATACAGCTAGGCTGGCCGCCGGCCGGAGCAAGGCCTAGTCAAAAAAGCCCACGATGTAGCCGATGAAGTACAGCAGGAACAGCAGCACGCCCGCTCCGATGGCCGCCAGCCAGAAGATCTGCTGACCCCGGCCGGAGCCCGGCTGGTGGGGCTCCTGCGTGCCCGCCACGGAACCTTCGCCCGGCGGGGTTTCTCCCGGCGGCACTCCACCGCCGGGCTCCAGGCCGGTGATCTTGTCGTCTTCCGGGTCCGGATTGGTTCCTGACACGTTAACTCCCTTGCTCGCGGTCTGGGTTTTCCCAGCGTAACCGGCCCCGGTGATTGGTCCTAGGCTGGTGCAGTGACTTTCCTTGAACCCCTTACCCTGACCGGCCGGCATGTAATCCTGGAGCCGCTGGCGATGGAACACCACGACGGACTGCTGGAAGCGGCCAAGGACGGCGAGCTTTGGAAGCTCTGGTACACCTCGGTTCCGGAACCGGAGGCCATGGCCGCGGAAATCCGGCGCAGGCTCGCCCTGCAGGAGCTGGGATCCATGCTGCCCTTCACAACCCGGCTCATTGATCCGGGCACGGGCGGGCCGGGCCGCATTATCGGCATGACCACCTATATGAACATCGACCCGGCCACGCCCCGGGTGGAGATCGGCTCCACCTGGAACGCGGCGTCCGTGCAGGGGACAGGGACCAATCCCGACTCAAAGCTGCTGCTGCTCCGGCATGCCTTCGAAGTGCTGGGCTGCCCGGCCGTGGAGTTCCGCACGCACTGGCTCAACCACCAGTCGCGGGACGCGATCGCACGGCTGGGCGCCAAGCAGGACGGCGTGCTCCGAAGCCATTCACGGACCAGCGACGGCAACCTGCGCAACACCGTGGTGTTCTCCATCCTGGAGCATGAATGGCCGGCGGTCCGCACCGGGCTTGAGCACCGGCTGGCCCGCCGGGGTTAGTGGGTGGCTAGGGGCGGGCGAGCTGCGTGAGCTTGACGGACGACAAGAGTGCTGCAGCGTATGCCGCATGCCCTTCCTTGGTTGGATGGAAGCTTCGGGGGTCGAATTGCGGAACCCCGCTGGCGTCCACGGACGAGGCCAGGAAAATCCAGGGGACTGCAGTGTTCACCTCATGGCCAGCAAATCCGGCGGTGACGTCGACGTACTTCGAATTGGCGCCGTACAGGATATTGGCTGTTGCAACGGACGCGGCGATGGTGGTGTTCAGCAACGCCGTTCCGCGGTTGACGAGAGCCTGATTGTCAACGGGGATAATCGGAACCCCCGCGGGGTTGAACAGGCGGGGGTAGCCGAGCACCACAATCCGCGCGCGTGGCGCCTGTTTGTGGATTGCAGAGAGCACTTTGACCAGATCTGCGCCAACGGAGGGCATGGTGGCTGCCGCAGCGTCAACGGCCTGTCCGCACGTAGCCGTTATTGAGGTGGCGCAGACGAAGAGGACGGTGTTGACGCCCACATCGTTGGCGCCGGCAGTCATGCTGACCAGCTCAGTGTCTTTGGACAAGTCCCCTGATGTGGTCAACTGGGTGAGTTGGTCTGCCACGCTGGTCACGCCGTCCCAGGTGGGCCGCGTCAGCAGGGATCCGTGGCACGCCGCATTGGCCACACGATTGACCAAGTCAGCTCCATCGACAATGTCGACGTAACCACCAGCGGTTTGAGTGCAGGGCGGGGTGGGAACAAATAGTCCGCTGGTATCGGCCCCCGTGCCCGCCGTATACGAATCACCAAGGGCAACGTAGTCAACGTCGCGCTGCGGCGTGGCTGCCTGGGCCGGAATGGCCGCAAGGCCCAGCGCTATGGCCATGCTGGCGAGGCCGGATGCAAAAGCCTTATATCGCCGTCGTGCTGCTGACCTCTTCATCTGATTCCCCTTTGAACGTGGATCTTCTGGCGTAGCTGCGTAGTTGACAGGGTATTGCCCCAGCCACGGGCCGTCATGGGGGCTTTCTACCCTTCCTGCAGAGGACTTTTGGGGGCGTCATCCAGGCGTGTGTGGTTAGCTGTGCTGGTGGGCGAACAGGGCAGGCCGGTGGGCTGGGATGGCGCCGTCAACGCGTGGCGGATATCCGGTGGAATCTACCGGATGGGGCGGCGGGAGTGGCTGACCGAAAAAGGCTGGAAACAGGCGTTCGACGACGGCGTCCGCACCGTGGTGGATCTCCGGAACCCCTCGGAGGGGCGGCGCCGGGACTCGGATCCCGTGGTTCCGGCCAGTGCCTGGGCGGCCTTCGACGTGGTCCAGGCGCCCACAGAGGAGTCGGGCGATCCGCGGTTCGCATCCGTCACCGGACCCTACCTGAACGATCCAGCCCACTATCCCGAGAATGCCAGGCTCTTCCCGGAGAAACTGGTGGGCGTCTTCCGGGCGCTGGCCCTTGCTGCACACAGGGGAGACGTCGTGCTGCACTGCGCCGCCGGGCGCGACCGCAGCGGACTGGTGGCGGCCATGATCCAGGACCTGGCGGGTGACTCCGATGAGGAAATCGCCGATGGTTACCGGCGGGCCGCCCGCGGCATCAACGGGCGCTACCGCACGCATGGGCCGCCACACAGCCGGGAGCGATACCTGACAGAGGGGGAACTTAAGCCCCTGCTGGAGCAGCGCGGGCTGGCCGTGGTGGAATTCGTCCGCAATTTGGACACCCGCGGCTACCTCCTGGCCCATGGACTGCTGGAAGCGGAGCTTGATTCTGTTTCCGACCTCGCGTTCCGGAAGATAACCTTGTGACTTAAGTTACTGAAGTGGCTGCTGATATTTGTTTGAGGCAGTTGAAGTCACAGAGCGCCTCGACGCGGGCGTGGATGAGCGGAACGGCGAGCCCCATGAAGAAGATCTTTGCCGCAGGAACCATGGCCGGCGTGATGCTGTCATTCGGGTTGGCTGCCGGACCCGCAATGGCCCAGCCCGTGCAGGCCACCCCGGATATTCCCGTGGACACCACGGGGCCCTCCAGCGCCGGTCTGGCTGAGGCGCTTCGCCGTGATCTCGGCATCAGCATGGCCCAATTCAATGCTGCCGGCGAGCTCGGCCGCCGGGCCGCTGAGGCAGCGCCCGGCTTACGGACCCTGCCTGGCTTCGTGGGCATCAGCCTGGACGCCGGCACGATCAAGGTGCAGGGTGTCGGGCCGGAGCTTCGGGCCAAAGTGGATGAACTGAACCGCTCAGGCCACCCGGACTTTGTGCTGGTTCCACCCATGGCCACGCCCGCGCCAACACCGGCTGCCCCGTCCGCCGCCGCCCTGCAGGACACGCCGCAGGCATCTCCGCCGGCACCCGTGCTCGTCGCGGGCGACATCGACCAGCTGTACAGGGCCTACCTCCGCGACGTCGGACCCCAGGGCCTCCAGGCAATCGCCTACACCGGCGGCCATTTCGTCATCCGCACAGGGTCCGTCAATACTCCTGAGTCCGGAACCCAGACAAACCAGCCGGAGGCCACCCCGGCCACCAGCGGGCCAACCGGCACCGGCAAGATGACGCCGGCGCAGTTTGTTGCCCTGTACACCAACGTAAAACTGGAGAAGGGCGCCGCGGTCAAAACCGAGGGGGATCTCCTGGGCGGACAGGGGTACTACGCCGACAACACCGCGATCTGCTCGGCCGGTTTCAGCGCGTTCAGCCCGGCGGGGCTGCCCTTGGTCCTGACTGCCGGCCACTGCACTGCTGACGGACTGGCACGGCAGGCGGCCGTGGAGCCCCCCTCGTGGGCGCCCGCCAGCGGCCCCGGTGCCGCCACGCCCCAACCGCTGCCTCCGCTGGCACCCTTGGGCACCTTTGGGTTCAGCCAGTTCGGCGGCCCCGGCAACTCGGCCGCAGCGGCGGACGGATCCGTGGCCGGAACTGATATCGCCGTCATCCAAAACATCGCACCGTCGGTGACCCCCCTGCCGGCAACCACCACCTGGGCGTCTCCGGCGGCACCGGACCCAGTCAAAATCATCGGAACCATGGCGCCCTTCCAAGGCCAGGACGTCTGCAGGTCCGGCCGCACGTCGGGCTGGAAATGCGGCACGGTCGATGCCGTGGGCATCTGGATGATGCCGGGCGAAAAGAGTCTTCCGCCCAACTACGACAACGATCTCCGGCCGGTCCGCGCCTTTGATTCATCGACGGTCAAGTCGGCCGGAGGGGACTCCGGCGGCCCGTGGATCAGCGGCAACTTTGCCGTTGGGACCCACACCGGTGCCGAGAGCGAGAACGGCGTCCAGACCCGGGCCATCGCAGCTACCCTGCAGGACGCCCTTGCGGTGCTGCCCGGCTACCAACTGGAATTGTTCCTCAACAAGCCTGCCGTCACGGCACCCGCTTCCGGGATGGCCTACCAGCCTGGCCAACAGATCAGCGGCCAGGTTCCGGCGGCTCCAGCATCTGCGGTCGCGGCAGGATCCTCGGTCCGTATCACGTTCCAGGGAAAGGATCCGTTTGAGGTGCCCGTGGACGCCGGGACGTGGACCTTCACAGCTCCGCAGGATGCGGGCACGCTGCGGTTCACCGCGGAAACGGTCAACGGGTACAGCAGGTCCGGTGCGAACAGCTTCGAATTCGCGTCCGCTTCGCCGCCGGTTCCTCCGGCCAGCCCGGCACCGACCGCGCCGCCAGCAACACCGGCCCCGTCATCACCCGCGCCAGCTACGCCCGCTCCGCCCGCTTCCACCGCGACCGTGCCTGCTCCGGCTGTCCCTGCCCCCGCAGATCCGTCACCCATGCCGCCCGCTGAAACTCCCGCCGTCGTACCTCCGCCGGCAGCCGGCCCGGCCACCAGCGCACCTCCCGCCGGACTTGCCAACACGGGCGGAAGCGGGGATGCCGGCAGCGGCGGACTGGCCTATACCGGACCATCCGGATTGGTGCCAGCGGTGGCTGGTGCGGGCGCTGCGCTGGTCATCGGGATCCTGCTGACGGTCATTGTCCGCCGCAGGAAGAGGCCGTCGGACTAGGGCCCGTGAGGGCAGCCGCCGCTGCTACTTGTGGCGCTTCTCAGCAGGTTGGTGATGCGCAGCGTGCACAGCCGCTGGCCGGCCTCGTTGGTGATCAGCACCTCGTGGGTGGTGAGTGTGCCGCCCAGGTGGATCGGCGTGGCGGTGATGGTCACCTGGCCCTCACGCGCAGAGCGGTGGTGGGTGGCGGAGACATCCACCCCCACGGCTGTCTTGCCCATGGTGCTGGCATGGATCACCGCGGCCCAGGACCCCACTGCCTCGCCCACCGCCAGGGAAGCGCCGCCGTGCAGCAGTCCGAACGACTGCCTGTTCCCCGCCACGGGCATGGTGGCCACCACGCGCTCCACGGACTCTTCCAGGATCTTCACGCCCATCTTCTCGTCCAGCTCCCCAAGGGTGATCTTCCAGAGTTCGTGCTCCGAGGGCTGGCTTCCGGCATCATCTTTCGGGGCAGGGGCGTTCATGGTTCTCCTTTGGGGCGGCCAATTCAGTGCTGGCCTTCTAGTCTGCAGCACGGCACGTCATGTATGGTGAATATATTACCGAACGGACGGTCAGTAATGACCGGCCGGTTTGCCTGCCCCCTTGTTGGAAGGACCGTCAACGATGACCACCACAGCCACAGCTCCCCAGGCCACGGTCGACACCGTGGAGACAGTGCCCAGTTTTGTCATGGACGCCTGGTGGACGCCCGACGCCGGCTCCTCGGCTTCCGCGGTCCCCGTCCGGGACGCGAGCACGGGGGAGATCCTGGCCAAGGTGAGCACGGAGGGGCTGGACCTCGGCGCCGTCGTGGAGTACGGCCGCACCACCGGCCAGGCCGGACTGGGCCAGTTGACATTCCACCAGCGCGCCCTGAAGCTCAAGGAGCTGGCGCAGTACCTCAACGCGCGCCGCGAGCACTTCTACGCTTTCTCCTACCAGACCGGTGCCACCAAGATCGACTCGATGGTGGACATCGACGGCGGCATCGGCGTCCTGTTTACCTTCGGCTCCAAGGGCCGGCGCGAACTGCCCAACGCCCAGGTGGTGGTGGACGGCCCCATGGAAGTCCTCTCCAAGGACGGGTCATTCGCCGGCGAACACATCTACACCCGCATCCCCGGCGTCGCCGTACAGATCAACGCCTTCAACTTCCCGGTCTGGGGCATGCTCGAAAAGTTCGCCCCCGCCTTCCTCGCAGGTGTCCCCACCATCGTCAAGCCGGCCACCCCAACGGGATATGTTGCCGCAGCCGTGGTCAAGGCCATCGTGGAATCCAACATCCTGCCCAAGGGCTCCCTGCAGCTCATCTCCGGGTCGGTCCGCGGCCTGCTGGACGTGCTGGATTACCGCGACCTGGTGGCCTTCACCGGTTCCGCCTCCACGGCCAAGTCCCTGAAGGCCCACCGGAACGTTGTGGAGGGCGGCGTCCGGTTCACCTCGGAGACCGACTCCCTGAACGCCGCCATCCTTGGCCCGGACGCTGTGGAGGGGACCCCGGAATTCGATGCCTTCGTCAAGTCCGTGGTCACCGAGATGACGGTCAAGGCAGGCCAAAAATGCACCGCCATCCGCCGGGCCATCGTTCCGCAGGAACTGGTGCCGGCCGTGTCCGCGGCCATCGGCAAGCGCATCGCCGAGCGCGTGGTCCTGGGTGACCCCCGCGGCGAAGGCGTCACCATGGGCGCCCTCGCGTCCGTGGAACAGCTGCAGGATGTCCGTGCCGCCGTGCAGTCAATGCTCGACGCCGGCGGTGAGCTTGCGTATGGAACGCTCGATTCGCCGTCGGTCACCTCCGCCGATGGAACAACCGGGGTAGTGGACGGTGGGGCCTTCATGGCACCAGTGGTCCTGAACTGGGACAACCCGGAAGCCGAGGCAATCCACTCGCTCGAGGCTTTCGGGCCGGTGTCCTCCGTGATCGGCTACAAGGACCTGGCCGACGCCGTCCGCCTCGCCGCCCGCGGCGGCGGTTCCCTGGTGGCCTCGGTGTGCACCAACGATCCTGAGGCGGCCCGCCAACTGGTCACCGGGATCGCAGCCCACCACGGCCGCGTCCTGATGCTCAACCGCGAGGACGCCCGCTCCTCCACGGGGCACGGCTCACCCGTTCCCCACCTGGTCCACGGCGGGCCGGGACGCGCCGGCGGCGGCGAGGAACTGGGCGGCATCCGGTCCGTGCTGCACCACATGCAGCGGACCGCCATCCAGGGCTCCCCGAACATGCTCACCGCCGTCACCGGCGTGTGGCACACCGGGGCTGACCGCAACTTCACCGTGGAGACCGAAGGAACCCACCCGTTCCGGAAGCACCTGTCCACCCTGCGGATCGGCGACGCCGTCCGCTCGGACCTCCGGCAGGTCACCCTGGAGGACATCACGGCGTTCGCCAACTCCACCGGAGACACCTTCTACGCCCACACGAACGAAGAGGCCGCGGCAGCCAACCCGATCTTCCCGGGCATCGTGGCGCACGGCTACCTGCTGCTGAGCTGGGCCGCCGGACTCTTCGTGGAGCCTGCGCCGGGCCCCGTCCTGGCCAACTACGGCCTGGAGAACGCACGCTTCACCAAGCCGGTTGCCGCCGGCGATTCCATCCGCGTGACCCTCACCGCCAAGAAGATCACGCCGCGCGAAACCGACGAATACGGTGAAGTGGCCTGGGACGCCGTGCTCACCAACCAGGATGACGAGATCGTGGCCACCTACGACGTCCTCACCCTCGTCGAAAAGTAGCCACACGTTCCATCACTTACTGTCGGTTCTTCCCACACGCCCCATCACTTCTTTGAAGAAAGTGATGGGACGTTTGGGTTTGGTGGGCGGGAGGTGATGGGGCAATTGGATGCGGTTCTTTTTGGGGCCGCCGGGCGTATGATTCTGCCCGTAGGAGGTGGCCCCAATGACCCTGAAAATGAACGCAGCCACAACCATCCTTCCTGTCGATGATGCAGCCCGTGCCCGCAGTTTCTATACCGAAAAGCTGGGGATCCCGCACCGCGGAATGACGGACGATGGCAGCGAATTGCTCGGCACCGACGGCGGGCCGCTGTTGCAGCTGATGCCGGTCTCCGACGGCAGGCATTCGGACCACACGGCGCTGAGTTTTGAGGTGGCGGACATCGAGGCTGCGGTCCGTGACATGGAGGCGCGGGGCGTCATGTTCCAGGACTACGACCTGCCCACGCTGAAGACGGAAAACCACATTTGCACCACGGCATCCGAGAAGTGCGCATGGTTCATGGACACCGAGCACAATATCCTCTGCGTCCACCAGAACCTGGGCAGCGGGCCGGAGTACCAGGTCTAGGCATTCTGCACGCTGACAAACGAAAACAGCAGGGGCGCCCCGGTCGGATCGGGGTGCCCCTGCTGTTGCAGTGGTTGCCGCGGCGTTAGCTTTCGGCGCCGCCGTGCAGGCCGTCGTCGCTGCTGTCATCCTCGCGGCCGGTGCCGTGGCCGTCTTCGCTGCGGTCGGAGAGGTCCATGTTGCCGCGGGCCTCGTCCATGGTGGGGCCGCCCGGCGGGACGCTGTAGGTGTCGGGGCGGATTCCGTGCGACTGCTCCTCGATCAGGGCCTGCTCTTCGCTGAAGCGGATTGCGTTGGCCTCGTCGCCGGCGTCGCCGGGGATGTCTTCGCGGAGCTTTGACGGATCCGGGATGATGAATCCTCCGTCGGGCTCTTCTTTATGGGTGCTCATCTTCCCTACCTCCCTGGAATCACTGGTTTCCTACCACCGTAGCCGGGGAGCCGCCAAATACCAAGCACGCTTAGTACTTTGCTGCGTCCCGGGGCTGCGTGGCCTATAAGTCTGCGTGCAGGCCGTCGAATGCCATGGAGATGACGTCGTCGGCCAGGCGCTGCGGGGAGAGGGGCCCGCCCGGCTTGTACCATTCCACGATCGAGTTGATCATGCCGAACAGGAGCCTCGTGACGGTGCGGGGATCGATGTCCTGGCGGAGCGAACCCTCGTCGCGGGCGGCCGAAATCAGCACGGCCACCTTGTGGTCGAAGGTCCGGCGGCGTTCCAGTGCGTCCCGCTCGATTTCGGTGTTGCCGCGCAGCCGCAGCAGCAGCGTAACGAAGGGCAGGCGGTCCACCAGCACCGCCACCGTTTGGCGGAGGACAAACTCCAGCCGGGCATCCGCGGCCCCTGAGGCGGCCTCCGGCTGCTCAAGGATGGACTCAAGGCCGCCGAGCGCGTGGTCAAGGGCAAGCTTGAGCAGGTCGCCCTTGGACGGCACGTGGTGGTAGATCGCGGACTTGGAGATGCCCAGGTTGTCCGCCAGGATCCCCATGGACGTGGCGTCGTAACCATGGCGGTTGAAAACGTCGACGGCGATGCGCAGCACGGACTGCTGGTCGTATCCGGGGCGGCCGCGCTTGGCGGCGCCGCCGACGGCGGGGCTGGTGGTCTGGCTGGTGCTGGGCATAGTGGCTAGTTTCTCACGAACGGTCGGTCGGTCCGGGAGCCCGGGCCGGCCGGGAGGGACCCCGGCCGGCCACGCCCCGCAGCATGTCTCACTACGCCTTGGGCCGCATGTCGTAGATACGGCGGAGCTTGCCGTTGGACCGCTCCAGCGAGCCGGGTTCCACCACGTTCACGGTGCACGAAGAACCCACGTGGATCTTGATCTGCTCCTTCAAGGTGCGCGCCGCCGTCGTGCTCTGCTCAACGGTGACCGCGTCCCGGCGCTCGATCCGGACCGTCAGCTGGTCCATGCGCTGGCCTTCCGGGCGGGTCAGTTCGAGCTGGAAATGCGGGCTCAACTCGGGGATGCGGAGGGCGATTTCCTCGATCTGGGACGGGAACAGGTTCACGCCGCGCAGGATGATCATGTCGTCGCTGCGGCCGGTGATGCGGCCCATCCTGCGGTGCGCCGGACGCGCCGATCCGGGCAGCAGGCGGGTGAGGTCCTTGGTCCGGTAGCGGATGATGGGCAGCGCTTCCTTGGTGAGCGACGTGAAGACCAGCTCGCCGTGCTCGCCGTCGCGCAGGACGTTTTCCTTGCCCGGCGCCGGGTTGAAGGCATCGATGATTTCGGGGCGGAAGTGGTCCTCCCAGATGTGGCTGCCGTCCTGGGTTTCAACGGCCTCGCCCGCCACGCCCGGGCCCATGACCTCGGACAGGCCGTAGATGTCGCACGCCTTGATGTTCATCATCACTTCGAGTTCGTGGCGCATCTCCTGGGTCCACGGCTCGGCGCCGAGGACGGCGAACTTCAGCGAGGTGGAGGCGGGGTCGATGCCCATGTGTGCCATGGCGTCGGCGATGGTGAGCAGGTACGTGGGCGTGGCAAGGATGGCGTCCGGTTTGAAGTCCTGGATCAGCTGGATCTGGCGCTCGGTCTGGCCGCCGGACATGGGGATGACGGTGCAGCCCAGGGCTTCGGCCCCCGCGTGCGCGCCGAGGCCGCCGGTGAAGAGGCCGTAGCCGTAGGCGTTGTGGACCTTCATGCCGGGGCGGATGCCGGAGGCACGGAAGCTGCGGGCAACGAGTTTGGCCCAGTCGGCCAGGTCCTGCTTGGTGTAGCCGACGACGGTGGGCCGGCCGGTGGTGCCGGAACTGGCATGGATCCGGGCTACTTGGTTCTGCGGCACCGCGAACATGCCGAACGGGTATTCCTCCCGCAGGTCGTCCTTGGTGGTGAAGGGGAAGTTGCCAAGGTCCTCGAGTTCGCGCAGGTCGCTGGGGTGGATCCCGGCTTCGTCGAACTTGCGCTTGTACAGCGGCACGCGCTCATAGGCGTAGGCCACGGTGTGCTGGAGGCGGGTGAGCTGGAGGGCCTCGAGCTCATCGCGGGAGATGGTCTCCTCGCGGTCCAGGCCAGGATCGATGCCGGCAGCGGCGGGGGTTTCGGGGGCATGCAGGGTCATGATTTTCCTACTTCTTGGGGATGGTGCGGCTGCGTCCGCGGAACTCGGCGATGAGCTCGCCCGGGCTGCTGGAACTGGGCTGGCCTTCGGGAGTCGGCGCACCGGCGTCGGCGGCGAAGATTTGGATGTCGTAAAGTCCGCTGCGGCCGGCGCTGGAGCGGCGGTCCGCGACGGCGGTGAGCACCTGGCCGCGGAAAGCGGGCTTGAGGAAATTAATGTCGACGCCGGAGGCAACGGTGATGGTGTTTTCCTCGCCGGGTGCAGGGTGGATGGGGTTGCACGCCAAGGCGAAGGCAGTGTCGCCGAAGGCGAAGATCATTCCGCCGTGGGCCATGCCGAAGCCGTTGAGCATTTCCTGCCGGAGCGTCATCCGGATGGTGGCGTGGCCGTCGCTGAGGGCGAGGACCTCGATTCCCATCCACTCGGAGGCGTAGTCGTTTTCCAGGATGGGGTGGGTAGCCCCGGAAAGTGTAGTTTCAGCCATGCGTCATTGCCTCCAGCTTTATTTACCGAATGTTCATTAGGTAATCCCATGAGGGGGTCCGGTGTCAAGGGGAGGCGCCCCGCGGGCGGGCCTTCCCGCCCTGTTGCCCGGCCCGTCTTCCGCACCAAACCGGGGACACGCCGTCGTCCGCGGCGCGCCGCACGGTGCCTAGGAAAGCAACTGGGCTGGAAAGCACGACGGCGGCACGCACCTTCCGCTGCAGACTTCCGCGAGATGGCACCTCACGGCAGTTTCCGGGCGTGGACACCACCATCAAGTGCCATCTCGCGGGCTGGAAGTGCAAGGATTGGAGGGACCGGCACCAAGAGCAAAGGGCGGACCATGGCCACAGGCATCTATGTCAGCGCAACCACCCCCGGGTCGGGCAAGTCCCTCGTGGCCCTGGGCCTGGCGGACACCCTGCACCGGCATGCGGACAGGATCGGCTTCTTCAAGCCGGTAGTCCACGGGCCCTTGGCTGCCGATGACCCCATGGTGGCGTTGATGAAGGCCCGGTTTGCCCTGGAGGACGAGCGTTGCCGCGGAGGCCTGACCCACGAAGAGGTCCGCACCCTGCTCGCAGAAGGAAACCGGGCGGAAATCGATGCCCGGTGCGTGGAGATTTTCGCGGACATCGCCCGGCACTGCGATGTGGTGATCGTGGAGGGGACGGACCTGGTAGGGCAGGATTCCGCCGTCGAATTCGACCTCAACGCGCGGCTGGCCAACAACCTCGCCACGCCCGTGGTGGCGGTGGTGGGCGCCAAGGGGCGGACCGTCGCCGAGACCGCTGCCGCCGTCGAAGTTGCCCGCAAGGAACTCGCCGCCGAACGGTGCGCACTGCTTGCCATCATGGTCAACCGGGCCGCCGCCGGAGACCTGGACGCCATCGCGGCAGCCCTGAAGCCCGGAGCTTCCGGCCGCCCCGTTTACATCCTGCCGGAGCTTGAGGAAATCGCCCGCCCCACCACCGGTGAGGTGGCCGCGGCGCTGGGCGTCCGCCAAATTGCTGGAACGCCGGACATGGAACGCGACGTCAGGGACATCAAGGTTGCCGCGATGAACGTGGGCAACTTCCTGAACGTCCTGGACGAGGGCGCCCTGGTGATCGTGCCCGGGGACCGGGCGGACGTGATGGTGGCCTGCCTGGCCTCGTCCTTCTCGCCCGAATTTCCCGTGGCCTCGGCGCTCATCCTCACCGGCGGCCTGGCCCCGGACGCCAACATCTACCCGCTCCTGGCGCAGGCACCGTTCCCTGTTTTTGCCGCGGACGAGGACACGTACCAGACCGCCCGACGGGTGTCGGAGGTGCGCAGCGAAATCTGGTCCGGGCACCGGCGCAAGGTAGCCTCCGCGCTGGGCCTCTGGTCCCGCCGCGTGGACGAAGCAGAGCTGGTGGAGCGGCTGCACCTTCCCAGGGCGGAACGGATGACCCCGCTGCGGTTCCTGCACGACCTAATCGAGCGGGCCCGGGCGCAGCGCCGCCATGTGGTACTGCCCGAGGGGACCGACGTGAGGATCCTGCGGGCCGCCGAGATCCTGCACCGGCGGGACGTCTGCGACCTGACGCTCCTGGGCCCGGAGTCCGACGTCCGGGAGCTGGCAGCCGCCAACGGCATCGACCTGTCCGGCATCACGGTCATCGACCCCGCCACTTCAGACCTTCGGCCGAAGTTCGCCGAGAAGTACGCGGAACTGCGGGCGCACAAGGGCGTGGACCTGCCCAAGGCGCTGGAGATCATGCAGGACGTCAGCTACTTCGGCACCATGATGGTACAGCTGGGCGTGGTGGACGGGATGGTGTCCGGTGCGGCCCACACCACGGCGCACACCATCCGGCCGGCCCTGGAGTTCGTGAAGACGCGTCCGGGGGTGAAGATTGTGTCCTCGGTTTTCCTGATGCTGATGCCGGACCGCGTGCTGGTCTACGGCGACTGCGCAGTCAATCCGGACCCCAACGTGGAGCAGCTGGCGGATATCGCCCTGGCGTCGGCCGAGACCGCGGCCCAGTTCGGGGTGGAGCCGCGGGTGGCCATGCTCTCGTACTCGACCGGCGGCTCGGGCGCGGGTGAAGCCGTGGACGAGGTGCGGCAGGCCACCGAACTGGTGCGCCAGCGCCGCCCGGACCTCGCAGTGGAAGGCCCCATCCAGTACGACGCCGCCGTGGACGCCTCGATCGCCGCGTCCAAGATGCCCGGCTCCTCCGTGGCCGGCCAGGCGACGGTGTTCATCTTCCCGGACCTGAATACCGGCAACAACACCTACAAGGCGGTCCAGCAGAGCTCCGGGGCGGTGGCGGTGGGCCCGGTCCTGCAGGGGCTGCGGAAACCGGTCAACGACCTCTCCCGGGGCTGCACGGTGGAGGACATCGTGAACACGGTGGCCATCACGGCCATCCAGGCGCAAGCCCGCGATGCCGGGCAGGAACGGGCGCAGGTCCCTGCAGAGGCGCCGGCCTCCTAGAACACCACGCACAACGGACGACGACGGCACTTCCGCGGGTGCCGTCGTCGTCCTTTTGCTTGGGGCCGGGAAATCCTAGGCGGCTGCCTTGACCTGCAGCGGCTGGATCTTGCCGATGACGAACAGGTAGTTGGCGGCCCCGATGAGGGAAATTGCGCCGATCACGGCCAGCGGCGCCACGAAGGATCCGGTCTGGTCCACCAGCACACCGATCAGGATGGGCGTGAAGATGCCGGCCAGGTTGGAGGCGAAGTTCTGCAGCCCGCCGATGGAACCGACGTGGCGTGAACTCGGTGCGACATCGGCCGGAAGCGACCAGATGCCGGTGGCGGCCACCGTGAGGCTGGAGTAGGCGATGGACAGCAGGCCCAGGGCCATCCAGGCCTCCGGAACCAGGGCGGCAAACATGATGACGGAGCCGCCGGCGAGGCCACCGGCGATGGCCGTCTTACGGACCTTGCTGACGGGAGATCCTGCCCGCACGGCACGGTCCGCCAGGTAGCCGCCAAGCCAGCCGAACAGGACGGCGCAGATGCCGGGGATCGCGCCGAAGAAGCCGAGCTTGAGGAGGTCGAAGCCGCGTTCCTTGACCAGGTAGCTGGGGAAGAACGTGATGAAGAAATAGATGGCACTGTTCAGGCAGAAGAAGCCGAACATCATGCTGAGGATGGTCCGGTACTTGAAGAGCGAACGCCAGGGGAGCTTGGCCGCGGTTTCGTCGTCGCTTGCCGCTCCGCGGGCACCGCCCTCCTGGATGTAGCTGACTTCGGCGGCATTGGCGCCGGTGTGCTCCTCCGGGTTGCGGTAGTACTTCCACCACACGGCGGCCCAGATAATTCCAAGGACGCCGATGATGATGAACACCGCGTGCCAGGATGTGAAGGCGACGATCAGGGTGACGATCGGCAGCGCGATCACTGCTCCCACCCGCGAACCGGAGTCCCAAATGCTGGTGGCGAAGGCGCGTTCGCGGACCGGGAACCAGGTAGCCACCACCTTGGCCGCAGTGCTGGGGGCCGGGCTTTCGCCGACGCCCAGGAGGAAGCGGGCCGCAAAAAGCGACCAGAAGCTGGAAGCTGCGGCCGTGACCATGGTGAAGACGGACCACCAGAGGGCGGCCAGGGAAAATGAGCGGCGCGGGCCCACCTTGTCCACGTACCAGCCGGCGGCGAGCTGGAAGAAGTCGTAGGCCCAGAAGAACGCTGCAAAAATCAAGCCTTGCTGGGTGGCACTGAGTTCAAAATCCTTGCCCATGAAGGGGAGGGCGACGCTGAGGCTGGAGCGGTCAAGGTAGTTGATGCTCAGGCCAATGAAGGCAAGCCAGATAATCACCCAGCGTTTGCGGGTCATGAGGCGGGGTTGCCGGGATGAGGTGGTGATGGAGGTTTTACTTCCGAGCGTAGTCATGCGGTCTCCTTCGACATATACATGGCTTCGGGTGCGGTGCGCACGGCGGGAGGGGGAGACGCGGAAGATATCTGCGCCAAAATCATATAGGAATCGGGTTAATCATATAGAAAGTGTGACCCGGATCAAGTCCCCGCCGAAAAATGCTTCGATGATGACTGCGGTGCCCCGTGGCTTATGATTCCCCCAAGCGGCTTCCCGCCGTCCAGTACCAGCAACCCAGTGCAAGAGGTAACCGCGTGCCCCCACGTCAATCGTCCGAAACTTCCCGCGGCAAGGCGGCCGTGCCTGATGTCTATTCGGCGATGCGTGCCTCCATCCTGGAAGGGGAGATCGCTCCCGGCACCCGGATTAACATCGATGCCGTAGCCCGCGGCCTGGGTGTGTCCCAGACGCCCGTCCGTGAGGTGCTGCAGCGGCTTGAAGGTGACAACCTTGTGGTCTACAACCCCGGCCGCGGCTACAGCACCACCCCGTTGCTTGACCTGCCGGAGCTGCGCTCGCTCTTTGAATTCAGGCTCCTAGTGGAACCGTGGGCAGCCCGGGCCGCGGCCGTGGACCGCCTTGCCAATCCTGCCGGCTCGCTGGAGAGGGAGTTGCGCAGTTTCCGGGCGACCATGAAGCGGACCAGCGACCTGCGGCAGGACCTGGTGGCCCATGACACCCGCTTCCATGACACCATCCTTGCCGCCTCCGGCAACCCCGTGGTCCGGCATGCTTTTGCGCAGACCCACTGCCACCTGCACACCTTCCGGCTGTACCCGGCGGACGTGGACGGCGCCATCACCGTGGCTGAGCATACGGCTGTGCGGGAAGCCATCGAGGCCTGCGATCCGGAGCGGGCTGAGGCGGCCATGACCACCCATATCCGCAACTCCTTTGACCGCTTCGCCCAGGCGTTCGAGGGTGAGCTGCCACCGCTGGAGGACGGCGGCCCGCCGCGCAGGCGCATCATCACATCCTAGGAATTTGGCGAACAGCCCCGGTCCGCAAGGGCCGGGGTTTTGCGTTTCCGTGCCCGGGCCTCCGCTGCGGGGGTTGACCTGAATTGCAATTCCTATATGATTTTATAAATTCGTATAGGAATCGAATCTTTCCCTTCTCCAGTTCTGCTCCGAAAGTTGAGATCCATGCCTTCCATCACGTCCATCAACACCCAGGACGTCCGCTTCCCCACGTCCCTTGAGCTTGACGGTTCAGACGCGGTCAACGTAGACCCCGATTACTCCGCTGCCTACGTGGTCATCCGCACCGACGTGGGCGATGAGGGCCACGGCTTCATCTTCAGCTGCGGCCGCGGCAATGACATCCTGACGTCCGCGATTGACGCCTACGCCCGCCTGCTGGTGGGCCGCGACATCGATGAGCTCATCGGCGACCTCGGCGCGGCCTCCAGGCTCCTGGTCCATGACTCCCAGCTGCGCTGGCTCGGACCCGAGAAGGGCGTCACCCAGATGGCCTGCGGCGCCCTGGTCAGCGCCCTCTGGGACATCCGTGCGCGCCGCGAAAACAAGCCGCTCTGGCTCCTCCTCGCCGAAATGACACCCGAGGAACTGGTCAGCGTGGTGGACTTCACCCACATCCGCGACGCCCTCAGCCCCGAAGAAGCACTGGAAATCCTCCGCGCCGGCCAGGAAGGCAAGGACCAGCGCATCGCCGAACTCAAGGCCGATGGGTTCCCCGCCTACACCACCTCCCCGGGCTGGCTGGGCTACAGCGACGAGAAACTGGTCCGGCTGAGCAAGGAGGCCGCGGCCGACGGCTTCTCGATGATCAAGCTCAAAGTGGGCGGGGACATCGACGACGACCGCCGGCGGATGGCCCTGGCCCGCGACGCCGTGGGCGGCCTGCCCATCGCCATCGACGCCAACCAGCGGTGGGAGGTCTCCGAGGCGGTTGAATGGGTCAACCAGCTCTCGGAATTCAACCCCTACTGGATCGAGGAACCCACCAGCACGGACGACATCCTGGGCCACGCAGAAATCCGCAGGGGTGTGGCGCCGGTCCGGGTGGCCACCGGTGAAGCCGTGGCAAGCCGGATCGTGTTCAAGCAGCTGCTCCAGGCGGGCGCCATCGACGTGCTCCAGCTCGACTCCACCCGCGTGGCCGGTGTCAACGAGAACATCGCCATCCTGCTGCTGGCGGCCAAATTCGGGGTGCCCGTCTGCCCGCACGCCGGCGGCGTGGGCCTGTGCGAACTGGTCCAGCATTTCTCCTTCTTCGACTACGCAGTGGTGGGCCGGAGCCTGGAAAACCGCATGATCGAATTCGTGGACCATTTGCACGAGCACTTCGCCGAACCCGTCCGGATCATCAACGGCCGCTACGCTGCGCCTGGGCTCCCGGGCACGGGCGCGGAGATATTCAGCGCCTCCCGCTCGCGTTGGGAATTCCCCAACGGCGCCGGGTGGCAGGAAGTGGGCAACCGCGCCGCGGTTACCGGCCCTGCCCCTGCCCCTGCCGGAGCCGGCAGATGACCGCCGGAGCAAGTGCCGCCGTCGGCCTCGCCCCGGACCGCACCGCCGGGTTCACGACGCCCGGTGGCCTGGACACGGCCGTGGAAGCCGCGGCAGCTGCCTTTGACCAGGGCCGCCGCGTGGATCCGGCCACCCGTGCCGGCTGGCTCGAAGCGATCGCCGCCGGCTTGGAGCAGGACGCCGTCGGACTGGTGGAAACGGCCGTCCGTGAAACCCACCTTGGTACCGCCCGGCTGGAGGGGGAACTGAAGCGGACCGTCTTCCAGCTGCGGCTGTTCGCAGCGGAAATCCGCCGGGGCGAGCACTTTGACGCCACCATCGATCACCAGGACCCGGCCTGGGGCATGGGCCCGCGGCCGGACCTCCGGCGGTACAACGTGCCCCTCGGCGTCGTGGGCGTTTTCGGCGCGTCAAACTTCCCTTTCGCGTTCAGCGTGATGGGAGGGGACAGTGCCTCGGCCCTCGCCGCCGGCTGCTCCGTGGTGCACAAAGCACACGACGCACACCGCGAACTCGCCGCCCGCACCGCCCGCGTAGTGGCCGATGCCCTGGATACTGCCGGGGCGCCGTCGGGCCTGTTCTCCCTGGTGACCGGCCGGCAGGCGGGCGAAGGGCTGGTGGACCACCCCTTGGTCAAGGCCATCGGCTTTACCGGCTCCACCGCGGGCGGCCGTGCCCTGCTCGACAGGATTGCCGCCCGTCCCGAGCCTATCCCGTTCTTCGGTGAACTGGGTGGCATCAACGCCGTCTTCGTGGCACCCAACGCATGGGCGGCCCGGCGCGCGGAGATCCTCACGGGGTACGCCGGTTCCTTCACCCTGGGCATGGGACAGTTCTGCACCAAGCCGGGACTCCTGTTCGTGCCCGCCGGGGACGCGGCGGAGATCCGGGACCAGCTGGGGGAGGCCCTGGCCGGTTTCGCGCCTGCCAGGCTCCTGAGCGACCGCCTGCACGCCGGCTATGCGGATGCCGTGGCCACGCTCCACGACAGCGCCGGCGTGGATGTCCTGGTGGCGGGCGACTTTGCGGAGGAACCGGCCCCCACGGTCCTGCACACCACTGCAGAGGAAGTCCGGAAGAATCCGCACCTGCTCCGGCAGGAAATGTTCGGCCCCGCCAGCCTGGTGGTGGAGTACCGCGACCAGGCCGACCTGCCCGGGCTGGCGGACCTGCTGGAAGGGCAGCTGACTACGACCCTCCAGGCCGAGGAGGACGACGACGTCTCCGAACTCGCTGCCCGGCTCGCAGACATCAGCGGGCGCGTCCTGTGGAACGGGTGGCCCACGGGCGTCACGGTCAGTTACGCCCAGCACCACGGCGGCCCGTACCCGGCCACCACCTCAAACACCACGTCCGTGGGCACGGCCGCCATCCGCCGTTTCCTCCGCCCGGTGGCTTACCAGTCGTTTCCTGCGTCCCGGCTGCCCGAACCCCTGCAGGACAGCAACCCCTGGCGGGTCCCGCAAAGGGTCGACGGCGCATGGCAGCATCCGGCCGGACGCGCCTCCGTTGGCGCAGCCGGGACGGAGGGACCGCAGTGAGCCCGGTGTCCGGGGCAGCACGCTCCGTCCTTCCCGACGACGCCGACGACGCACTGCTCATCGGCCGGGTCTGGGATGGGGAAACGGCGGGGCCGCGCGTGGTGGCCGTCAGCGGGAACACCGTCTACGACCTGCACCGCCTGGCCCCCACCGTTGCCGGGCTGTTGGAACTGCCGGACCCCGCCGCTGCCGTCCGCTCTGCCCTGCCGGATCCCACCCTCGCCGAACCGCGCTGGGCGACCGCCGACGTCGTCAATGCCTCCCTGGCGGGTGACCACCCCCGGACCCGCCTGCTGGCACCCATCGACCTCCAGGTCATCAAAGCCTGCGGCGTGACGTTCGTGGACAGCATGGTCGAGCGCGTCATCGAGGAGCGCTGCGCGGGCGACGCCGGGCGGGCTGCTGAGGTGCGGGAGCTGGTGGGCCGCGCGCTGGGCGGCAGCCTGGCCGACCTCCGGCCCGGCTCGGCGGAAGCCGCCGAAGCCAAGCGGGTCCTGGTCGCCGAAGGGCTCTGGTCGCAGTACCTGGAGGTAGGGATCGGCCCGGACCCCGAGGTCTTCACCAAGGCGCCCGTCCTGTCATCGGTCGGCCTCGGCGATGGAATCGGCATCCCGGCCTTCTCGTCCTGGAACAACCCCGAACCGGAGCTGGTGCTCATTGCCACCGCCAGCGGGCGCGTGGTGGGGGCAACGCTGGGCAACGACGTGAACCTGCGCGATGTGGAAGGCAGGAGCGCCCTGCTGCTGGGCAAGGCCAAGGACAACAACGCGTCCAGCGCGCTGGGGCCGTTCATCAGGTTGTTCGACGGGACCTTCACGCTGGAGACGCTCCGCGATGAGGAGATCCTGCTCCGCGTGGACGGTTCGGACGGGTACCTGCTGGAGGGCCGGAACAGCGTTGCCCGCATCAGCAGGCCCTTCGAGGAACTCGTGGCCGCCACCCACGGGAAGCACCACCAGTATCCGGACGGCTTCGCGCTGTTCACGGGGACCCTCTTTGCGCCCACGCAGGACCGGGACGTGCCGGGACAGGGCTTCACCCACAAGCACGGCGATGTCGTCACCATCCGCAGCCGCCACCTGGGCGCCTTGGTCAACACAGTGGGTCCATGCGAGGAACTGCCGGAATGGACCTTCGGCCTCCGCCGGCTCTTCGAGTACCTGGCGAGGCAGGGACAGGGCGCCTGGGCCTAGTTTTTACAGATAAAGGACGACGACGGCACTTTCGCAAGTGCCGTCGTCGTCCTTTTGCTTGGGGGAGCCTAGCTGTTGTCCGGCTTGGCTATGCTCTCCGGATCCTCCTCCTTGGCAGGCTCGTCGGAGAGACCCTGCGGCGTGAGGTCCAGGTCTTCGGGGTTCTCCGGTGCTTCCGGCGCCTCACCGGTTTCCGCAGCCTTAAGGTTGCCGGTATCGTCCAGCGCCGGGTTGGCGCCCTCAACGACGGTAGGGTCCTTGGAGCCGGACCCGGAGCCGGAGCCGGATTGAAGCGGCGCCGTGCTGCTGGATCCGGTGTTGGTGGGATCGTTCTCTTCGCCCGAAGTGGGTTCGTTCGTCATTCGGAAAGTCCTCTCGACGTGGGCCAGCCTTGTCCGCCGACCATAGGCACAGCCCGCCTGTCGGCGCAAGGAACGGCGCGGGAGCGCGGCCACATATAGTGGGGTTGAACTGCAGACGCCAGGCTGAGGAGGCCCCGCATGCTCGTGCTCGTCATCAACTCCGGTTCGTCGTCGTTGAAGTACCAGGTCCGTGACGTGGCGGCCGGGACAGTACTCACAGAGGGACTGATCGAGAAGATCGGCATGGGCAACGGCGGCGGCGGGGACGGTGAGGTCGAAGGCCCGCGGGACCACGCCGAGGCCCTGGAACAGGTTGACGCGGCGATCCACCGGGAGCTGGGGGACCGGGAACTGGGCGCCGTGGGGCACCGGGTGGTCCACGGCGGCGAGCGGTTCGCCGAGCCCGTGCTGGTGGACAACGAAATCACCCGTGCGATCGAACGCCTCAACCCGCTGGCGCCGCTGCACAACCCCGCCAATGTCCTGGGCATCCGTGCGATCACCAGGAAATGGCCCAAGATGCCGCAGGTGGCCGTCTTCGACACCGCCTTCCACCGCACCCTGCCCGAGCATGCCTGGCGCTACGCCGTCCCGGACGAGCTGTACACCAACCACGGCATCCGCCGGTACGGCTTCCACGGCACCTCGCACGAGTATGTTGCGCGCCGGGCCGCGGCGCTGCTGGACGTCCCCATCGAGGAGTTCGACGGCGTCATCGCCCACCTGGGCAACGGCGCGTCCGCCACCGCCATCCGGGGCGGCCTCTCCGTGGACACCTCCATGGGTTTCACTCCGCTCGAAGGCCTGGTGATGGGCACCCGCTCCGGCGACCTGGATCCGTCCATCCTGGTGTTCCTGGGCCGTGCCGGGTGGACGCCGGAGGACATCGACACCATGCTGAACCGTGAATCCGGGCTGAAAGGCCTGGCCGGCAACAACGACATGCGCTCCGTGGTGGAGGCCGCCGAGTCCGGCGACGAGAAGGCCAGCATGGCGCTCGCGGTGGCGTCCTACCGGCTGGCCAAGTACATCGGCGGCTACCACGTGGCCGTCGGCGGGGCCAAGGCGCTGGTGTTCACCGCCGGAATCGGCGAGAACTCCCGGCAGTTCCGGGCGCATGTGGCGGACCGGCTCGGCGCCCTGGGCATCGAGCTCGACGGCGGCCTGAACGCTGAGCGGTCAAAGGAACCGCGCGTCATATCCACGCCGGGCTCGGCGATCCCCGTCCTGGTGGTTCCCACCGACGAGGAGCGCGCCATCGCGGAGGCGACCGCCGCCGTCGTCGGGTCAGCTGCCTCCTGATCCCGCCTGATCCTCAGTAGGTGTCGTAGTCGCAGGGTCTGACCGCGGGGTCTGCCGGAGTCCTGGCGGCCAAATCCTGGAGCCGTCCAATGAGCTCCCTGGTCTCCGCATCCTGTTCCAGGACCCCGTAGACCGGTGCCAAGGCCGCACGGAAAGCGGCGAGCTCCTGCTCTGTTGCCATGGCCACCTTGCCGCCACCCTCGCAGTACTTCCGGGCTTCCGCTGAAAGCGGTGCGAGAAGGGCGGAGGCCCATTCCCTGGTGGAATCGGCAGCCTCCTGGAGAATCCGCTGTTCGTCCCCGGTGAGGGCGGCCCTGGCCTTGTTATTGATCACCAAGGTGCTGATCTTCGAATGAACCACAAGGTTTCCGGTGGCGATGGCACGGCCCGTTGCGTTCCGTGCCGTCGGCAAATCCTGGGCGTAGGCCATGGACGATTCGGCGCCCCCCACCGTTCCCCTCTCCACGCCGTCACCGAACTCCTGGTCGGCCAGGTCCACGGGTATGGCACCCAGGGCCGCGAGGATGGCGAAGGTGGTGTCGGACAGGGGCGCCCTGACCACCATGCCCTTGACATCCGCGAGGGTGAGGATGGGTGTGGTGAAGGAGAACAGCATCCTTGGGCCGTCCGGAAAGAGCGCCAGGCCTGTGACCCCGGCACTCTCGAGGCTGGCCAGCATCCCGCGGGCATGCTCCGGTTTCACTACTTCCTTGATCATTGCGCTTGATGTCACCAGGAAGGGCGCGGAGAGTGCCCGGAAGTCCAGGACGCCCTCCGTGTCCCACGTCCGGGCCGGCACTACGGCCATCTCCAGGTCTCCGCCCATCACCCGTCGGGCAACCACCTGGTCCCAGCCTTTGCCCGAGTCCCCTCCCGCCCGGTACACCGGGTCAACCACCAAGGTCCGGTGGGAACGGGCCTGCACCTGCCGGGCAAATTCTTCGATCTGGCCGCGGGTGGGCCCGATTGCATCGTCCTGGGTGCCGATGCGGAGCACTTTGGGGCTGGGAGCTGTTGTGGTTGCTGCCCGGGTGGGGTCCTCCGTGGAGTCCTCGTACGTGCAGGAAGTGGCGCCCAGCAGAATGCCGATGACGACGAGGGCTGCCCAGGGCTGTGCGGACTTCACTCTTGCCCCTACTTTCCAAGGGAACGGTAGATGCGACAACACGGGCGCCAGCGAGCCGTACGCGAACGGTACTCCCGGAGGTTCGCCGGGGCAAGAGCCCTCCAGCCACGCGGGGTGGGAGCCGTCGTCGTTCTTTGCGGGGCGGTGGCGTAACCTCGATCCATGCCTGAGATCCGCCTGCCCATCACCACCGAACGGCTGGTCCTGCGCCGGTTCAACGGCGGTGACCTGGACGCCTTCCACGCCTACCACTCGCTGCCGGATACCGCGCGCTTCCTGCCCGGGCCGGCCAAGACCTATACGCAGTCCATGGAGCGGGTGGGCAGGTACGCCAACTTTGTCTTCGAGAAGGAGGGCGACTGGGTGGCCCTGGCTATCGAAGCCGCCGAAAGACCGGGCCTGCTGGGTGAAGTGGTCCTGAAATGGCTCCCCGGCGAGGGCCAGGCCGAAGTTGGATGGACCCTGGCGCCGGCGGCCCGCGGCAAGGGCTACGGCACGGAGGCCGCCGACGCCGTGCTCAGCCTTGGCTTCGAGGAACTTGGCCTGCACCGGATCGAGGCACGGCTGGATGAACTCAACCATGCCTCGGCCGCACTCTGCAGCCGGCTGGGCATGCGGCTGGAGGCACGGCACATCGACAAATGGCGGTACAAGGGACAGTGGGCTACCGAGCTGGTTTACGCCATCCTGGCCGCTGAATGGCGCATCGGCTCCGCCCGGTAGCCGCTACGCCCGGCCTTTGAGGATCAGGTTCCAGTAAATCCGGGGAAAGAGATCCCGGTCCACCACCCAGGACAGCCTGCTCTCGTTCCAGGTAGGTACCCGGGGGATGGTGGGTTTGGGCCGGTACGTGTCATCGAACTCGGCGAACACCACGGTGTCCCGTGACACGGTGAATGGACAGACCGAGTAGCCGTCATACTTGGCGCGCAGAGGCTTTCCTTTCCTGGCGGCCACCAGGTTTTTGGCCACCACCTTGGTCTGCTTGCGCAGCGCACCGCCGGACTTAGAGTTTGTGGTGCCCGCGGCGTCGCCCAGGGACCACACGTTGGGGTAGCGGAGATGCCGCAGCGTCTGCCGGTCCAATTCCACGAAGCCGCCCGCGTCACCGGGAGCCGGCAGGTCCGTGGCCTTGAGCCAGTTCGGGGCCGATTGCGGCGGGACGGCGTTGATGAAGTCGTACGCCAGGTCCTCCGTGGTGTGGGCGGCGTGGTCCCGGATGGTAGCCCTGCGCCCGGAAGGGCTGACCGCCACCAGTTCGCTGTTGGTCCGCAGTTCGATCCCGTACTCAGCGATCTTGCGGTCCAGTTCCCGGTCCACCTCCGGCACCCCGAACACTGTGGGGTAGGGCTGCACCATCACCACCCGGATCTTGTCCAGGACCCCCTGTTCCCGCCAGTAGTCGCAGGCCAGGTACATGGGTTTCTGGGCGGCGCCGCCGCACTTGATGGGGCCTGCCGGCATGGTGAACACAGCGGTCCCGGAGGTCATGGCGCTCAGCAGCGTCCAGGCTTTGGGAGCTAGTTCAAACTCATAGTGGGAGGCGCCGTTCGGCGAATGGACGGCCTCGGCGAGCCCTGGCACAGCGTCCCAGTCGTACTGCAGCCCCGGGCATACCACCAGCTGCCCGTAAGCCACCCGGGCCCCCGATTCCAGCGTGACGGTATTGCCCACCGCATCCACGCCGGCGGCGGCATCCCGGATCCAGGTGACGCCGTTGGGTATGACGGATTGCTGTGGCCGGATGGCCTCTCCGGCCTGCGCCCGGCCGCCCGCGATGTGCGAGAAAAGCGGCTGGTAGAGGTGGTGGTCCCGGGGTTCGATCACTGCGACGTCCTTGACGCCGTAGCGCTGCAGCCGGGCGGCCAGGGAGATGCCGGCGTTGCCGCCACCAATGACCACAACCTCGTGCTGGGCAGCCACGGTATTACTTCTTCTCGGTCAGTGCGGATGCCTTGTGCGCCGCCCGGGCGCCGGTCTTGTCCGATTCCACCACATACTGCGGCTCATCCTCGCTGGCGCGGTGGGTGTTGCCGTCGAGCTCGAAGTCGCTGGTTTTCTTCTCGACGATCCTGCCGTGCGTCTTGCCCTGTGAAGTGTTCCACTCCACCTGCGTTCCCTTGCTCAATGACATGCCTGCTCCTCTGTATCCGTGCCGGAAAACAAGTGCCCCCCAATGGTAAGCATGGTGAGCTTATTGGCGCATTGACAGCGGCGCGGCAGCGGTCCAAGCTGGCGCTGTGCCTACCTGCCGGCCGAGCCGCGTCGGCAGCAGGTGCTGTTCCAGGAGAATCCGATGCCAGTAGTAGAAGAATCCGTTGAGTGATGGGCCGGCGCTTCGACTGGACTGTCGAGGTGGTGGAGTTCGACCCGCCAAGGCGGATGGTGTCCCGCTCCGTTGAAGGGAAGCTGAACTTCACGGTGACGTTCACCCTTGAACCGGCCGGTGGCGGGACCCGGGTCACCCAGCGGATCGATGCCGTTTCCGGCCTGGGCGGCATCTTTGGCAAGATCGCCGATCCCCTGGTAGAGCGCGCCCAGGGGCGCACCGTCCGCGCCTACCTTGAAACACTCGCTGAGTGGCTGGCGGAGCACCTGCAGCCCTGAAGCGCTGCCTGCTGCGGCGCGGCAAAGGAAGCGTACGACGGCGGGACCCGCCCGCCGTCGTACCTTCAGTCCTGTTTCAGGCCGGCGCCGGGGAGGAGCTCGGTGGCGCCCAGGGCGTCGGCGATGAATGCGTAGTCCCAGGCCCGTTCCCGCCACTGCACGTACCGGCCGGAGGCGCCCCCGTGTCCACCGTCCATCTCGATCTTCATGACGATGGGCGCGGTCCCCGTCGTCTTGTTCCGCAGTTCCTGCACCCACTTGGCCGGTTCAACATAGAGGACCCGGGTGTCGTTGAAGGACGTCACGGCGGCGATCCTGGGGTAGGACACCGCCCGCACATTCTCGTACGGCGAATAGGACTTCATGTAGGCGTAGGCCTGGGGATCGGTGATCGGGTTGCCCCACTCTTCCCACTCCAGCGCGGAGAGCGGCAGGTCCGGGTCCAGGATGCTGGTGAGCGGGTCCACGAACGGCACCTGCGCCACAATGGCGGCGTACTTTTCGGGTGCCATGTTGGCAATGGCGCCCATCAGCAGCCCGCCCGCGGAGCCTCCAAGCGCTGCGATCCGGGCCGGGTCCACCCATCCGGAGCCTGCCAGCCAGTCAGTGGCGTCCACGAAGTCGGTGAAGGTGTTCTTCTTGGTGAGCTTCTTGCCGTCCTCGTACCAGTGCCGGCCCAGCTCGCCGCCGCCGCGGATGTGGGCGATCACGAACACGATGCCGCGGTCCAGCAGCGACAACCGTGCGATGCCGAAGCCCGGGTCCATGCTCATTTCATAGGAGCCGTACCCGTAGACCAGGCCGGCCGCCGTCGAATCCCGCTTCACGCCCTTGTGCCGCAGGACGGACAGCGGGATGCGCGTGCCGTCGCCGGCGGTGGCCCATTCCCTGGTGGCCACGTAGTCGCTGCCGTCGTAGCCGCCCAGGACCGGGCTTTCCTTGCGCAGCAGCAGCTCGCCGGCCGGCTGCTCCGGGGTGGGCAGGACGAAATCGTAGATGCGCGACGGCGTGAAGTAGGACGTGTAGCCCAGCCGGATGACGGGGGATTCATAGTCCGAGCCGCCCACGCCGGCGGTGTAAAGCTCCTCATCGAAAGCCGGTTCCACGGGCTCCTGCTGGGCGGGCGTGCCCAGGCCGGCCAGTCCCATCACCTGCACCCGCTCGATGGTGTCCTTGCGGATGGACACCACCAGGTGCGTGGCGGTGACGCCGGCGCCGTTGACGCGCACGTCGTCGGAATGCCCGACGACGGTCTGCCAGGTCTGTTCGGCCAGCGGCTTTTCCAGCTCGGCCGGGTCCGCCAGCGAGACCATGGAGTTGATGGCACCGCGGTTGTGCGTGAGCAGTATGCGTTCCTGCCCGTCGAGCAGGAAGGGTTCGGCCTCATACAGGACGCGCTCGTTGCGGGAAATGACCGTGGTGATGGCGCCGGCGGGATCGTCGAAGCGCAGCAGCCTGGTTTCGCTGTACTCCGAGCATCCGATCCCCAGTACCAGATGGCGCCGGTCCGCGGAGAGTTCGAAGCCCAGCCACATGGCCGCGTCGTCCTCCTGGTACACCACCAGGTCCTCCGACACGGGGGTGCCAAGGACGTGCGCCTTCACCTGGTAGGGGCGCCAGGACTCGTCCACCACGGTGTAGAAGAGACGGGTGCCGTCCGGGGAGAATGCCACCCCGTAGAAGATGTTTTCAATGACGTCCGGCAGCAGTTCGCCTGTGCGCAGGTCCTTGATCCGCAGCGTGAAGCGTTCGTCGCCGGCATTGTCCACCGCGTAGGCGTACAGGTTGCCATCCACGGTGACCGCTGTACCGCCCACGGAGAAGAACGGCTTGCCTTCGGCCTCCACATTGCCGTCCAGCAGGATCTCCTCGCCCGGGATCTCCACCCCGGCCTCTACAGCCGGAGGCGTCCAGTCGGCCACCTTGTCTCCGGAGTCCTGTGCCTTTACCCGGCAGTGGATGCCGTACTCCTTGCCCTCCGCGGAGCGGCTGAAGTACCACCAGCCGTCCTTGCGGTGCGGGACGGACAGGTCGGTTTCCTGGGTGCGGCCTTTGATCTCCTGGAAAATGGCCTCCCGGAGCGGTTCCTGGTGCGCCGTGACGGCTTCCTGGTAGGCGTTTTCGGCCCGCAGGTGCTCCACCACCTCCGCCGACTCCTTGTCCCGCAGCCACTCGTAGTTGTCCACGAAGGTCTCCCCGTGGTGGGTGCGCTCGGTGGGGATCTTTTTGGCGGCCGGGGGAGCCGGGACCGCAGTACCGGCGGAATCCTGCAGGGAAGTGGAGGTCATGGATTCAATATATCCACCACCCCCGCGGGCCAGGGGGCCGTTCGCTGTCGGGGGAGACGCCCTTGGCGGGAAGAGGGCGAAAGACTCTGGCAGCCTGCCCGGTCCGGGACTAACGGATCCGCACGTTGGCAACCCCCCCCGCCGTCGTGATGCTCCATCACCTATAGCTCCTAAAACCGGCGTTTAGGGACCAAAACTGATGGAGCAACCGGGGAGAAGAGGGTGGTTGCAGGCGGACCGCAAGCGTAGGCTGGGCAGTCCAAGGCACATCCGCCCAGCGTGAGAAGGGAAGTTCATGACCATCCCGCCAGTGCACGAACCTGAGCCGTTCCCGCCGGAACCGGGCCCGGAGCCCACCTCCCCGGACCCCACCCAGCCGCACCCTCCCGGCCCGCCATCCCCGAATCCGTTCCCCGCACCGGCGCCTCCGGGACCGCTTCCCGTCCCGGATCCCGGCCCGGCGCCGCTCCGCCCGGACCCCACCCGGGACTGACCGCCAACCTCAAAGGGCCCTTCCACTGCCTGCTCCGTGCACGGCTGGGAGGGCCCTTTTCCATGCCCGCGGTGGCCCTAAAATTCTCCGGAATCCGCTGCTGGAAACCCTTGCGGACTTGGTTCTCCAGTGCTAAAAAATCTATATCAGCCACCATAGATCGGCTGATACGGGAATGATGTTGGACCATCTCTTACGAGGAGGGAAGCCATGTTGATGCGAACCGATCCGTTCCGCGAGCTGGACAGGCTGGCCCAGCAGGTCCTCGGCACGGCTGCACGCCCGGCGGCGATGCCGATGGATGCATGGCGAGAGGACCAGGAATTCGTCGTGGCCTTTGATTTGCCCGGTGTCTCGGTGGACTCGGTGGACCTGGATGTTGAACGGAATGTCCTGACGGTGCGGGCCGAACGCCCGGACCCCGTGGGCAAGGACACCGAATTGGTCGCCTCTGAACGGCCGCGCGGCGTCTTCAGCCGCCAACTGATCCTCGGCGACACGCTGGACACTGACCACATCAAGGCCAGCTATGACGCCGGCGTCCTGACGCTGCGGATCCCGGTTGCCGAAAAGGCCAAGCCGCGCAAGATCGAGATCGAAACGAAGGGGGCAAAGCAGGAAATCGCCGCTTAGTTTCACCACAGGACCGGGAGGCGGGCACATCTGTTGACTGCCTTTTTGGGGCGAATCGCCATTCTGTGCACGCCACAGCGCCAGACAGCGCATCGGCAGCGTAAGCCTTACCCTCCCGCCACGGTGGCCCCCGGTTTCGGCCGGGGGCCATCCATGTCCCAGGACTCCCGCTGCGGGCGTGCTGCGGCTAGGCGTTCAGACGCTGAGTTCCAGCATCAGCGCGGGCAGTTCATCCGCCAGCTCGCGGGCCAGGAATCCCAAGGGACCCATCCTGCTGGCCAGCCGGTCCGCCGCGGCTGCGTGCAGGTGCGTACCCCAGCAGGCTGCCTGTGCGCAGGTCGTGCCTCGCGCCCGGAGCCCGGCAATCGCCCCCGCCAGCACGTCGCCGCTGCCGGACGTTCCCAAACCGCCGTACCCGGTGGTGATCTTCCACAGGCCGGAGCCGTCCGCATCGGGCCCCGTTGGCTTGCTGACCAGCCCCTGGCAGCTGACCACGGCACCAAACCGTTCAGAGATCCCGGCGACGTCCCGCTCGAGGTCCGCCACATCCCGTCCCAGCAGGATGGCCGCTTCCGTGGGATTGGGTGTGAGAATCAACCGGCCGCGCCAAGGGTCAAGCTGGTCCTCCAGATGCACCAAGGCGGCCAGTGCGTAGGCATCGAGGACGACGGCGGGGCCTCCTTGGCTGCCGTCGGAAGCGCCGGACCTGCCGTCCCCGCCACGGCCTGCCTCGCGGCTCAGCAGGGCCTGCAGCAGTTCGCCGGCAAGGTCAGGGTCGTCCAGGCCGGGCCCGACCAGCACGGTGTCTGCCCGGTCAAGGTAGGAGGAGATGCCGTCGAGTTCGGCCTTGACCGAGCCGCCGGACGTTTCCGGCATGGCAATGGCCCCGCATTCCGGTACCGCCACCCCAAGTTGCACGGCCACCGACCCCGCCACTGCCAGCGTAAGTTTTCCCGCTCCCGCACGCAGCGCTGAAACGCCCGCCAGCAGGGCCGCGCCAGGGGTGGAGCGGGCGCCGCCCACCACCAGCACCGAGCCGCGGGAATACTTGTCAGCTCCCGGTGCCGGCAACCGCCAGTCCCGCAGGAGCGAGGGCGTAACGGGGACGGGAGAGGAGTCACTGCGGCCGGACACTGGTGTCTCCTGCATGCTCGGTAACCGCGATGCCCTGCTCGGCCAGGTGGTCCGCGACATTAAAGCTCTCCAGTGTCCACGGGCCGGCGCCGGACGGGCGGACGAACCGGGTCACGGACGCATTGAGGATGGCCTCCCTGGCGGCCAGGTCCAGCAGCTCCTTTTCACTGAGCCCCTCCAGCACGTACCGGAACAGCATGATGACGGCGTCGTGGCACACCAGCATCACCCGGTGTCCGGTGCCCAGGTTGTTCAACTCCGCCAGGACGGACCGGAGCCGCAGCGCCACGTCGGCCCAGGATTCCCCTCCGGGCGGCCGGTAGTACAGCTTGCCGAGCCAGTCCCGGCGCTCGGATTCCTCCGGGTAGCGGCTCTCCACGCCCAGCCGGGTGAGCCGGTCCAGGATGCCCAGCTCACGGTCCCGCAGCCGCTCGTCCGTGCGCACCTGCACCGGCCAGCCTGCGGTTTCCACCGCGATCTCCGCCGTCTGCCGGGCCCGAGCGTAGGGGGAGGACACCACAGCGTCCGGCCGAAACTCCGCCGCGGTCCGGCCCAGGGCGGTACCCAGGGCTTTGGCCTGGTCCCGTCCCGTCCCGGACAGGTTCACGTCCGCATCGCGGGCGGGAACCTCGATGACTTCCACCCCGGCTTCCCGCGCCTCGGTGGCCGCAACGTTGCCTTCGCTCTCCCCATGCCGGATCAACAGCAGCTCCACAGCCCCGGCCTCCTGGACCGCCTGGGTCAGGCCGTCGTCGTCCGCCGCAGCACCCGCCACCCGCTCATCCTTCACAACACCACCCCGTCCGCTCGCCGTGCCAAATGCAGGAACATTACCCACGGCGTACCCACGGGGCGGCGGAAAATAACGGAAGGCCTACCGCTCGGGGGTCAGGACTTTCGAGAATACGGTGGCTCCGTTGGCGTTGCGGAGGCTGACGGTGAAGCTGTTGTCCTCGCCCAGCTGGACGTGCCCGAAGAACTGGTTTTCGCCGTCGCGCGGGGACTCACCGGCGAAGCGTCCCGTCTTGGAGAACACCACTTCGGGACCAAAGGTGCCGTCCATCGCGTTCGGACCGAAGGATCCCGCAGCGATGGGCCCGGCCACGAACTCCCAGAACGGATCGAAGTCGGTGAAGGCCGCCCGCTCGGGGGAGTAGTGGTGGGCGGCGCAGTAGTGGACGTCGGCGGTGAGCCAGACGGTGTTCTTGACGCCGTTGCGTTTGAACGCGCTGAGCACCCCGGCGATTTCCAGCTCACGGCCCAAGGGGGCGCCGGCGTCGCGATTGGACACGCTCTCCTCATTCACCGGGCCGTCCGGCACCACCACCCCCAGCGGCAGGTCGTTGGCGATCACCTTCCAGGTGGCCTTGGACTTGCTGACCTCGCTGACCAGCCAGTCCACCTGCTCCTGGCCCAAAATGGCGGTGGCGTAGGGTTCCTTGCCGTCCGTGTTGGGGGACTTATAGGTGCGCATGTCCAGGCAGAAGATCTCCAGCTGCGGGCCACGGGAAATCTTCCGGTAGATTCGCGCCGGCTGGTAAGTGCCGGCGTCGTCGAATGTTCCCGGGCGCCAAATGGCCGAACTGTCCGCGATGGGCATGTTCTCCTGCCAGGCCTGCCGGCCGCGGGCGGCGAGGGTGTTGACGTCCCGCACGGTGTAGCGGGAGTCGTCAAGGATCTGGCCGGGGTACCAGTTGTTGTGCGTCTCGTGGTCGTCCCACTGGGCGATCACCGGGACGTCCGCGAACAGGGCCCGCATGTTGGCGTCCATGGAGTTGTAGCGGTGCCGGCCGCGGAATTCGGTGAGGGTCTCGGCCACCTTGGACACCTCTTCGGTGACCAGGTTCTTCCACACCTGCCCGTCCTTTTCGGTGACGGTCTCCGAAATGGGGCCATCGGCGTAGATGGTGTCGCCTGAGTGGATAAAGAAGTCCGGCCGGGTCTGGTGCATGGCCCGGTAGCCGCGCATCCCGCCGATCTCCTCGTTGATGCCCCACCCCTGGCCGGCCGTGTCGCCCGTCCACACAAAGCTTTGCGCGGACGACGCCGGGACGTCGCCTCCGTTGCCCGTCCCACCGGTGCGGCCCTTGCCGTTGACCGTCCCCGTGTCCGGAGCCGTGCGGAAGCCGCCGCGGAGCGTCTCGCCCGCCGCGCCGCCGTCGTCCTCGAAACTGATCTCCAGCGAGAACCGGGTGTTGGAGGGCAGGTTCCCCGCGTGGATCTTGGCAGTAAAGTCGGACGCCTGGGTGGCGCGGGGTCCGCGGAGGACCCGCTCGAAAGCGCCGCGCCCGCTGAGCACCTGGCCGGCGTCGTCCACGGCGCGCAGTACGGCCGTCATGCGCCCGGCGCCCGAGGCACGCGACCAGAGGACGGCTGAATCCGAGGTGACGTCGCCGGTGGCGATGCCGCTGGGCAGGGTCAGCCTGTTGCGGACCAGTGCTACGCCGCCGGGAGACTGGGTGGCGGCCGTTGCGTTCGCGGCGGGGACGGAGGCCAGCGCGGCGGCGAGGACGGAACTCTTGACGATGGTGCGGCGGGAAACCCCGGCCTGGGAAGTCTCAGTCATGTCCTCAGGGTTTCCCGGGCGGGCACACGGATTCTGGCGATGGGGTGAACCCGGGGTGTACGACGCGCAAATTCACCTGGGACGCGCAGGTTCCCTGGAGCCCCCGGGATGTGGGCCGCGGAAAGGAATATCAGCCGCGGCAACGTGTATGCGCGTCGCTGCGTGGCCATGCCGCAGCGCGCCGCCCGGACTATGGCTTTGCGAAGTCGCCGATCCGGCCCTCCCGCAAGGCCGCACCCACCGCCGCAATGCCGGCGTAATCGGGAAACAGCACGGACTGCCCGGCCACAAAGCCGGAGCCCAACGTGGGAAGGGTCATGGTTCCGATGGCGTTCACGTCCAGGTTGCGCAGGCTGTACGCCAGGATCGCAGCCTGGACGGGGTCAAAGGCCCTGTCCACCGTGAGGCAGCAGGAGGCGAAATCGACCAGCGACCGCACCGCTGTCACGTCGTTCAGGGCACCTCCCCCTGTGAGCCGGGCCAGGATTGCCCGGAGCATGATCTGCTGGTCGCGGACCCGCTGGAAGTCCCCGTCGGAGAAGGCATAGCGCTCGCGGGAGAATTCCAGGGCGGCCTGGCCATCGAGGTGGTTCACGCCCGCGCTGAAGACGTGCTGGGTTTCGATGCTGGACTGGAAGGCCATGGGCACGTTGACGTCGATGCCGCCCAGGCCGTCCACCAGGAGTTTGAAACCGCCAAAGTCAAGCATCAGGGTGTGGTCGATGGTGATGCCCAGCAGTTGCTGCACGGCGGCGGTCTGCATGTCGATGCCCCCATACTGCAGCCCGGCATTGATCTTGGCGCTGCCGAATCCGGGGATGTCCACCCAGTTGTCCCGGTTGATCGAGATGAGGTAGAGGTTCCGCCGGTCGGCAGGGACGTGGACCACCATGAGGGTATCGGCCCGCTGGTCCTGGGGTTCGCCGGTGGCGGCGGTGTGGGCCGCAGCGTCGCGGGCGGGGGTGTCACGGATGTCGCTGCCGATGACGAGGATGTTCATTGGGGCCGCAGGCAGGTCCGGAATGGGCGCAGGTGGCGGCGGTGGGGCAGGGGCCGGCGGAGGAGTTTCAGAGGGCGTGGGCGTGGGCGTCGGGCTGGGTGACTGGGTCTGGGTGGCTGCCGGCTGCGCTTCCTGGCCTGCCCGGTTCAGGCTGAAGACCGCGACGCCGGCGGCCACCACCAGCACCAACGCCACCAGCGCGGCGATCCAGCGGCGCCGCCCCAGGGCAAGCATCCAGGCAGGCCGGGGGAACTGCTTGGGCCCGGTTGCCGGGAGCCTGGATTTCCGGCGCCGGATGGATCAGGACCGCCTGGAACGCTCATGACGCCTCCACCTCATTGTGACTGGTGGGATCAGTGTCCGTCCCGAAGGGCCCTATTGGCTACAGGAGTATCCAAACTGTCACCTGGCAGGCCTGCCCCTCCCGTGAACTGCGGCAACGCACTTCAGCTACGGGGCAGCGTCCCCATGGACCGGAGAGTTGAGCCGTGCGTGGCGCAGGATGGAGACGATCGCAGGGGCCAGCTGGTCCTCCATCTCCCGGTAAACCTCCGGAGCGCGGCGGTAGGGGTCCACGATGTCGTTGTCCGCGGAATCGGCCGGCAGCGAGAGGTGCCGTACTCCGGCGGCCCGCGCCGGCAGCCCCCGCCACAAGGCGGCGTTGGCAGCGAGGCCGCCTTCGACGTCGGAACCGGCGTCCTGCGAAGGTACGACGGCGGAGGGCTGGCTGTCCGCGCCGGCCCTCCGCTGGCGGTCCTCCCGTTGATCGAGGACATCGAGCATGCGGGCGAACTCGCGGATGGTGAACGTCCGCTTGAGCAGGGAAGCGTCAAGCTGGAGGACCTCTCCGCGGTGGCCGGAAGTCATGGTGAGCACCAGGTCCACGCCGCGCAGGATCTTCGGCGTCAGCTGCCGCGCCGCGAACCCTTCCGGGTCCCCGCCGAAGGTCCGTACGATCTCTGCGGAGAGAGGCTGCATCGGCTCGCCCACCAGGGCCCGGGTGCCGGCGCTGGACACCTGGAAGCCGCCCGGCACCGCCTGGTCCAATCCTGCCTGCAGCAGCCGTTCGGCCACCGGCGACCGGCAGATGTTCCCGGTGCAGACGGTCAGGATCCGTACTGGTGTGGAAGTGTCCAAGGAGATGTTCTCTTTTCCCAGCTGGTGCCGGACCCGCTCAGGCCCGTGCCTTTCAACTTAACACGCGGCTGCCCGGCGGCGGCCTCCCGAACCGGGGTGCCGCCGCCGCGCCGCGCGCATTCGCGGGTCCGCCTGCTACAGTGCGGCCAGCAGCTGCTTCATCTGGGTGATTTCCGCCTGCTGGGCAGCCACGATGTCATGGCCCAGCTTGACCGCGTCCGGGAATTTGCCGGCGCTGATTTCCTGCTGGGCCATGTCGATGGCGCCCTCGTGATGGCCGATCATCTGCTGGAGGAACAGCCGGGCAGCCTCGGTACCCGAAGCGGACTTGAGCTTGTTGATCCCGTCGTCGTCCACCACGCCTGCCATGCCGTGCCCGGAATGGTCACTCATCATGGTGGGCACGTTCCAGCCGGTGAGCCACCCGGTCATCTGCTTGATCTCCGGTGCCTGGGCCGCCTTGATCTTGGTGGCAAGCGCGGTGACGTCGGCCGGCATGCCTGCTTTGGCCAGGATGATGTCGCTCATTTCCACGGCCTGGGAGTGGTGCGGAATCATCATCTGGGCAAACATGATGTCCGCCTGGTTGTGGTCGGCGCCGGCGTTGGGCGTGCTGCCCGCGCTCGGCATGGTGCTGGACATGGCGCCGGAGCTGCCGTGGTCCATGGGCATGCTGCTACCCGCACCGGCATTGGCGGCACACCCGGCGAGGCCGAGCGAGGCGGCCAGGGCGGCAGCGATGGAAAGGGTCTTGAAAGTGGGGTTCATGGTTGTCCTTCAGCGAGTAATGGAACTGGGCCGTGATGGGTGGCGCAGTCCGGTTTACGTCCGGCTGATGGACAGCTCGCAGGGCGTGGGGCCCGGCGGCAGGTAGCCGTAGGTGGGCCCGGGATTGCCATAGGCCGGCTGCAGCGGCAGGACGGCCAGGGTTGCCTGCGGCGGGGAAATGGTAAGGGGACCGCTGGGAGCGGAGGGGACGCAGGGCGCCCCCGATTCCTTTACCCCCGGGCAGGAGCCGCCATAGGCGGCCCATGCCAGGTCCGGTGTGTCCACGGCAGCTGCGGCCGGCGCGTGGGCAGGCTGCGGAGCAGCGCTGGGCGAAGCAGCTGCGTTGGGCAATTTGCCATGCGAAGGAGTGCTGGGCGAAGCAGTGCTGTGCGAAGCACCGCCCTGGGACATGGCCCCGGGCGAAGCGTGCCCGGAGGTCAGCACATGCATGCCCAGCAGTCCCGCGATGACGGCCAGGGCAGCGGCGAACAGCCATGCCCTGCGAAGGAGGGCCGGCACGGCGCGGGTGGTCATGGCGGTCCCTCCTTCCGTTCGGTGTGCAGTGATCAACGTACCTCTGACGGGTTCAGTTTCAGGCGCCGGAGGAGCTGGGCGTTCAGTGCCACCACCACGGTGGACGCGGACATCAGCACGGCACCCGCCGCGGGGGAGAGGACCACCCCGGCGAAGGCCAGGACGCCGGCGGCCAGCGGCACGGACAGGATGTTGTAGCCGGTGGCCCACACCAGGTTCTGCCACATTTTCCGGTAGCTGGCGCGGGACAGGTCCACCATGGACAGGACTGCCCGGGGATCGTTCCCGGCCAGCACCACGCCGGCGGACTCCACGGCGACGTCGGTTCCCGCGCCGATGGCGATGCCCACCTCGGCCCGTGCCAGGGCAGGGGAGTCGTTGACGCCGTCGCCTACCATGGCCACCTTCATCCCGCGGCCCTGCAGCTCGGCGACTTTCTTGTCCTTGTCTGCCGGCAGGACCTCGGCGAAGACCTCGTCGATGCCCAGGTCGGCCGCCACCGCCTGCGCCACCTGGTGGGCGTCGCCGGTAACCATGGCCACCTTGACGCCGCGCCGCTGCAGGGCCTGCACGGCCTGCCGCGACTCCGGCCGCACGGCATCCTCCATGCTGACGGCACCCAGGACCCTGCCGTCGTCGACCACGTGCAGCACGGCGGCGCCCCGGTCCATCCACGTGCGCGTACTGGCCGCCAAAGAGTCAGGCTCGACGACGCCGAGTTCGCGCAGCAGCGCCGGCCCGCCCACGTGCACCGTACGTCCGTCCACGCCGGCCCTTACGCCGCGGCCCGTCAGTGCGGTGAAGCCGGTGGCAGCCGGGAGCGTTAGATTCCGTTCCCTGGCGGCCCGCACGATGGCGCGCGCCACCGGATGTTCGCTGTCTGACTCCACCGCGGCGGCCAGTGCCAGCACTGCGTCGGGATCCGCGCCGTCCGCAACGGCAACGTCCTTCAGTTCCGGTTCGCCGGTGGTCAGGGTGCCGGTTTTGTCGAACAGGACAACGTCGATGGTGCGCATACGCTCCAGTGCCATCCGGTTCTTGATCAGTACACCGGCGCGGGCGGCCTGTTCGGTGGAGATGGCAATCACCAGCGGGATGGCCAGCCCCAGGGCGTGCGGGCAGGCGATGACCAATACGGTGACGGTTCGCGTGACAGCGTCCGGGACGCTGCCGAGCAATGTCCACGCGATGAAGGTCAGGAGGCCGGCGCCGGCGGCGAAGTAGAAGAGGAACGCCGCGGTGCGGTCCGCCAGCGCCTGCGCGCGGGATGATGAGGCCTGCGCTTCCTCCACCAGCCGCTGGATCCCGGCCAGTGCGGTCTGGTCCCCAACGGCCGTTACCCGGACCCGGACGCTGCTGTCGGTGGCCACGGTTCCGGCTACCACCGCGTCCCCGGCGCCGCGGGCCACGGTCCTGGACTCCCCGGTGATCATGGACTCGTCGAACTCGGCCTGCCCGTCCACCACGCTGCCGTCAGCCGGCATGCGGGCGCCGGGCCGGACCAGGACCAAGTCCCCGGGGCTTAGCTCAGACACCGGGACAGTCTCGGTGCCGGCGTCCGTAATGCGTTCGGCCTCGTCCGGCAGCAGGGCCGCCAAGGCATCCAGCGCGCCCTGCGCGGACCCGAGGGCGCGCATCTCGATCCAGTGGCCCAGCAGCATGATGGCCACCAGTAACGCCAGCTCCCACCAGAAGTCGAGCTCGAACCCGCCGATCCCCAGGCTGGTGACCCAGGACGCGGCGAAGGCTACGGAAATGGCCATGCCAATCAGCAGCATCATCCCCGGCGAACGGTCTTTGAGCTCCTGCAGGCCGCCCTTGAGGAACGGCTGGCCACCATAGAGGAAGATTACCGTCCCCAGCACCGGCGGGATCCAGGCGGCGCCTGGGAATTCCGGCGGCATGTAGCCCAGGAGATGGCCCATCATGGGGCTGAAAAAGACCACGGGGACGGCGAGGGCCAGGGTCAGCCAGAACCTGTTCTTGAACATGGCGGTGCTGTGCCCGGCGTGCTGGCCGTGGGTGTGGACGGTGTGGTCGTCGTCGCCGTGGGCAGCTTGGCCATTATGGTGTGCGTGCCCTGCGCCGTGTGCCGGTGCCTGGGTAAGCGTCCCGCTGGGTGGCTGGTGGTGCTCCGGGGAACTGCCTTGATGGTGCATGTGGTGATTGTCCTGCATTCTTCCTCCTGGGAGGCAGTCGCCGCCCGGACCTGGTCCGGGGCTGCGGAATCTTGGGCGTGTCTGTGATGCTGCGCGGCTCAGAAGTCGCGCTGCGGTGCCGCATCGGCGTCGGACGGTACGACGGCGGCGGGAGAGGCGTGCGCGGAAGGTTCAGGGAGGGCGGCGCCCGGCCGGGCGGCCTGGGCAGGGCCGCAGCAGCTGCAGGCGGCGGAAGCGAGGGGGAGTTGGGGGCGGTTCCCGGTGTTCATGTCAGTTCCAATCCGTTGAGGGAATCAAGGGGTGCTGGGGTTGAACGGCTGTGAAGGCCGGTGGGCACCAGCCGGGACATACCACTTCACTGACAACACCGCCACCATACCCCCTGGGGGTATGGTGGTCAAGTGTGCTAGGGCATTTTCCGGAGGACGTCCATAGGGCCTCCCGCACTACCTTCCCTCCGCCGGGGCGGCCATACTGGAAAGAGCGAGGACAGAACCGGCCCGCTGGGGGCCGGCGCACGCCGGGAGGTGGACCTGTGACGGAGCTCAGCGGCCTGTACACATACTCGAGTGCCCTCGGGGACAGCGAAAGCGATGCTGGAACCTTCAGGGTGGACATCGAGCCGGCAGGTCCAACCTTCCACTGGTCCGACGGTACCTACCGGCTGCACGGATACCGCCGCGGCGAAGTTGTCCCCACCATGGAGCTGGTCTTCGCCCACAAGCATCCCGATGACCGCGACCGGTGCGAGGAGATCGTGGCGCAGGTCTGCAACACCGGCGGCTTCTTCTGCCTGTACCACCGGCTGGTCGATGCCCAGGGCAGGACCCGGCGGGTGCTGACAGCAGGCGAGGCTATCCTCGGCCCGGACGGTGCAGTCACGGCACTCGAGGGCGTGATGGTGGATCTGAGCCGGACGCTGCAGCGTGAAACCGAGCAAACCGCCCGCGAGGCCGTGGCCGGCGCTACGGCAACCCGCACCGTAATTGACCAGGCGCGGGGGATCCTCATGGGCCAGCTCAAGATTGGCTCTGATGACGCCTTCCAACTGCTGGTGACCACCAGCAGCCACCGGAACGTCAAACTCGTGGCGGTGGCTGCGGAACTTGTGCAGCTGGCCAATTCACCGGAGGCGCGGACCTACCTGGACCGGGCCGTGCGGGCCATCGAGCTGCATGGCCGTCCGGACTCCGCCGGGGGCCGCCGCGCGGGCTGAAGCCTGTTGCCCGTAGGATTGGAGCAGGTGCGCCGGGAAGTCTGGTCGGCATGGATTTGTCGAACCCGGATTTAAGGACGCCCCATGAACTCCACGCCGCCCACCCCGCGCCGGAACACCTTTCCCGGTTCCACCGTCTTTTCCCGCGGCAGTTACTCCGAGGCGCTGCGGATCGGCGAGATCCTCCGCAAGGAGACAGTGGGCGGGGCCCTCCTGGTCGCAGCCGCCGTCATCGCGCTGATCTGGGCCAACTCGCCGGCGTCGGAGAGCTACTTTGCCCTCCGCGACTTCAAGGTGGGCTACGAACCGTGGCACCTTGACCTCAGCCTGGGGGCCTGGGCGGCGGACGGCCTGCTGGCCATCTTCTTCTTCCTGGTGGGCCTGGAACTCAAGCGGGAATTCGTGGCCGGTGACCTGCGCCAGCTCAACAAGTCGATCGTGCCCGTGGCGGCCGCCGTGGGAGGGGTGGCTGTCCCGGCGGTGATTTACGCCGTCGTCAATTTTTCCAGCCCTGGCACGCTCCGCGGCTGGGCCATCCCCACAGCCACGGACATTGCGTTCGCCGTTGCCGTGCTGGCGATCATCGGCTCACACCTGCCCAGCGCCCTGCGGATCTTCCTGCTCACGCTGGCCGTGGTGGACGACCTGATCGCCATCACCATCATCGCGTTCTTCTACTCCAGCGACATCCAGGTGGCCCCGCTGCTGCTGGCGCTCATCCCGCTGGCCATCTATGCCTTCCTCGCGCAGGCATACCGTCGTTTCTTCGGCCGCCATGCGGCCGCCGCCTGGCTGATCCTGCTGCCACTGGGTGCCGCCACCTGGGCCCTGGTGCACGCGTCCGGCATCCACGCCACCGTGGCCGGCGTGCTCCTGGGCTTCGCGATCCCCGTGATCCGCTCGCAGGCGTCCGGCGGGCCCGAGGCCGGCCCAGGGCTCGCGGAAATCTTCGAGCACCGGTTCCGGCCCATTTCCGCCGGCGTTGCCGTCCCCATTTTTGCGTTCTTTTCCGCGGGCGTGGCCGTTGGCGGCTGGGCTGGCCTGGGGTCAGCCCTGGCAGACCCCGTGGCCCTGGGCATCATCCTGGGCCTGGTCCTGGGCAAGCCGATCGGCATCCTGGCCACCACGTGGATCCTGACCAAGGCCACCCGGGCAAGCCTGGACAGCTCGTTCAAGTGGATCGACGTGTTCGGTGTGGCCCTGCTGGCGGGGATCGGTTTCACCGTCTCGCTGCTGGTGGCAGAGCTGAGCTTTGGGCACGGCAGCCTGCACGATGACCACGCCAAGGTGGGAATCCTGGCTGCGTCACTGATCGCCGCGCTGCTGGCCACCGCCGTGCTGCGCACCCGCAACCGCCAGTACCGGCTGGCCGAAGAGCTCGAAAAAGTCGACTCTGACAACGACGGCGTCCCGGACGTCTACCAGCAGCGCACTTAGGGCACGGGTCCTGGGGCCGTCCCCCGGCTCAGGCCGTCGCGAGCGGCTTCGCCTGGGTGGGTGGAACGGCCGGTGCCGGTTCGACGTGGCGGATCTCCAGGGCCTCGGGGTCCAGCAGCTTGCGCGCGCCGGTCCGGGCGTCCAGGATCCAGAAGAGTTCGAGGGCAGGGACGACGTCGGTCACCCGGCCTTTGTGGAAGAGCCTGCCCCGGTGCCACGCCTCGATCTGGTCGCCGATGCGGAGCTGGGCGGTGCGTATTCCTTGTGCCTCCATTGGGCTGCCTCCTGCTGTTGTATCCCCGTAAGCTCAGCTTGCCGTGGACAGGTTGCCGGAGTGTTTCGGCCCGGTGTTTTTTCTGTGTCTTGTGTGGCTGGAGGGGCTATTCCTCCATCGGGAAAGCCACGGCCTCGCCCACAACCCGCAGGCAGAGCTCCATTCCGGGGCGGGCAATCGAGGCGTTCCAGTGCCGGATGGTGATCACTTCGCCGCCGCCCGGGTAGCGGTGGTCGGCGTGCTCGGCCACTTCCTTGGGCACATTGAGCTTCAGCCGCACGGTGGTTTCGGGGCCAAAGTAGTCGGTGTCCACCACCACGCCGCGGATGGGACCGTCCTCGGCAATGCGGATCTGTTCCGGCCGCAGCATCAGCTGGACGCGGCCCTGAGCCGGCGGCCTGCGTACCGGGATCCCGCCCAGTGAGCAGGTGGCCAGGGTCCCTTCCAGCCAGGCGTCCAGGATGACCGCGTCGCCCAGGAACTCGGCGGTGGCCCGGTCCGCGGGCCGGGTGTACACCACGAAGGGGTTGCCGATCTGCGCCAGCTTGCCGCCGCGCATCACGGCCACCTGGTCCGCGAAGGACAATGCCTCGGCCTGGTCATGGGTGACCAGGATGGTGGTGACGCCGGCCTCGGCCAGGACCTTGGCCACGGCGCGGCGGGTGGCCACGCGCAGGCCCGCGTCCAAGGCTGAGAACGGCTCGTCCAGGAGCATCAGCTCAGGTTCGCGCGCAAGGGCCCGGGCCAGGGCAACGCGCTGCTGCTGTCCACCGGAAAGCTGGTGTGGCCGGCGCTTGGCCATGGAGGGGTCCAGGGACACCATTTCCAGCAGCTCCGCCACGCGGGCGTTCACGGCGCGGCGTCCGCCCTCAAGCCTGGCCGGATTCAGGCCAAAGGCAATGTTCTGTCCAACGTTCAGGTGCGGGAAGAGGGCACCATCCTGCGCCACATACCCGATCTGCCGCTTATGCGCCGGAAGCCATGCGCCGTCGCCGGCCACGGTGGTGCCGTTAAGCGAGATGGTGCCGGTGTCCGGGTGCTCGAACCCGGCGATCAGGCGCAGGAGGGTGGTCTTGCCCGAACCGGATGGACCCACGATCGCGGTGGTCCCGCCCTTGGCCACAGACAGGTTGACGCCCCTGAGGACCGCCTGGGATCCGAAGTTCTTGGTGACGTCCGTGATCTGCAGGTGGCTGTTGGTGGTGGCTGCCACTGAAGGTGCCACCCGCGGCTCGGGCAGCCTGCGGGTTGATGGTGCTGTCACTGTCCGGCTACTTTCTTGGACTGTTGGAAGAGGAGATAGGTCATGGGCGCGGAAAGCAGGATCATCAGCAGGGCATAGGGCGCCGCGCCGGCGTAATCGATCTCGCTGCTCTTGCTCCAGAACTCGGTGGCCAGTGTCTTGGTGCCGTTCGGGGAGAGGAGCAAGGTGGCCGTGAGTTCGTTGGCAATGGCCAGGAACACCAGGGCCGCGCCGCCGGCCGCGGCCGGGGCCGTGAGCCGCAGGGTGACGCGGATGAACGCAAGCAGCGGGGGCTTGCCCAGCGCCTGGGCTGCCTCATCGAGTTCCTTGGGGGCCTGCGCCAGTCCGGCCCGAAGGTTCACCAGGGCACGTGGGAGGAACAGGAGCACGTAGGCTGCCACCAGCACGCCGGCCGTTTGGTAGATCCCGGGCACAAGGCGGATGCTGACGGTGACGAAGGCCAGGGCCACCACGATGCCGGGCATGGAGCTGGTGACGTAGTTGGACAGTTCCAGTGACTTGCTGAACCAGCCGGGCTTCCGGACCGCCAGGTATGCCATGGGGAACGCGACCACGATGGTGGCCGCGGCACCGGCGAGCCCGTACCCGAAGGTGGCAAAAAGCGCGGGAAGGAATTCGGTGGCGGTCCACACCTCGGCGCCGCCGGCCACAATCCACTTGAGCACGTAATACAGGGGGAGGCCGAACGCCAGCGCCGTCAGCGCCAGCAGGAAGACCTGGCCCGGGACCTGGTAGGCGTGCAACGGGAGACGCAGCGCCCTGGCCTGCACTCCCGAGCCGATCCTGGCGTACCGGGCGGTGCCACGGCTGCGGACCTCCGCCAGCAGCAGGAGCAGGCAGAAGAACACCAGGACGCTTGCCAGCATGTTCCCGGCGGCCCCGTTGAACGTGGACCGGTACTGGGTCATGATCGCGGTGGTGAAGGTGTCAAAGCGGATCATGGCGAATGCGCCGTATTCGGCGAGCAGGTGCAGTCCCACCAGCAGCGCGCCGCCCGTCAGGGCGATCCGCAGCTGGGGGAGCACCACCCGGAAGAAGGCCCGCCAGGCGCCCAGCCCCAGCGCGGCCGCGGACTGTTCAATGGCCGGGTCCAACCGGCTGAGGGTGGCGGCCGCCGGGATGTACACCAGCGGGAAGTAGGACAGGGTGGAGATCAGGATCCCCGAGCCCAGGCCGCCCAGCGACGGGATGGCCGATACCCACGCGTAGCTGTTCACGAACGCCGGGACGGCCAGCGGCGCGGCCAGCAGGACCGCCCAGATCCGGCGGCCGCGGAGGTTGGTCCGTTCCACCAGCCACGCCCCCGCCACGCCAAGCAGCAGGCACAGCGGGATGGTGGCGGCCATGAGGAGCAGCGTGTTCATGAGCAGTTCGCCCACGCGGGGCCGCAGGATGAGGCCGACGGCGGTATCCCACCCGGTTGCCACCGTCATGTAGACCACGTACCCCAGCGGGACGAGGGAGAAGAGGGCGATCAGCACCGCCAGGACAGATACCGCGGAAACGCCCAAAGGCGGGCGGGGGCTGCTGCCCCTGCCCGCCGTCGTCGCGCCCGCCCTTGGCGGAGCCGATAGATCGGAGGTCACGGAATTAGAGTAGTCCGGCCTGCGTCATCAGATCGCTGACCTTCTGCGAGTTGAGCTTTGCGGCGTCAACCTTGGGGGCCTGCAGGTCCTTGATGGGAACCAGCTTGTCGTTGGCGGGCACGTCGGAGCCGATGGCGTACTCGAAGGACGTACCGTTCTTCAGGACTTCCTGCCCCTTCTTGCCCGTGATGAACTTCAGGAACGCCTGCGCAGCGGCAGCATTCTTGGAGGACTTGAGCACGCCGCCGCCGGACACGGACAGGAACGCACCCGGGTCCTGGTTCTTGAAGTAGTACGGCGTGACGTTGTTGGAGTTCTCGCCGGTCTTGGCCTGGTCGCCGTAGTAGTAGTAGTGGTAGATGAGGGCCGCATCCACTTCACCGGCGTTGACAGCCTTCATGGCCGTGCTGTTGCCCTTGTAGGCCTTGGAGTTGTCCTTCATGGCCTTCAGCCAGTCCTCCGTAGCGGAGTCGCCCTTGAGTTCCAGCAGGGCCGAGACGATCGCCTGGAAGTCGGCGCCGGTGGGCGAGGCAGCCCAGCGGCCCTTCCACTCCGGCTTGGCCAGGTCCAGCATGGACTTGGGCAACTGGTCCTCGGTGAGCTTGGTCTTGTTGTACACCAGCACGGTGGAGCGGGCCGCAATGCCCGTCCACTTCCCGGTGGACGGAGAGAACTCGGCGGGGACCTGGTCCAGGGTGTCCTTGTTGACATCCGCGAACAGGCCGGCGTTCTCAACCTGCGTCATGGCGGGGGAGT